>NZ_PYMJ01000024.1 GCF_003025615.1 Photobacterium frigidiphilum
TTCAACGGCGGCTACAACCTGCAATTTAAAGCCCAAAGTATAATCGCGTTGAGTACGTTTAACGGAGGGGGTGATTGATGTAGTCATAATAAGTCCTAAATGTGTAAACACATTTCAGGACGGGACAACCAACATAAAAAAGCCCCGCATTGATTATCAATGCGGGGCTTTTTTATGATCTTTACATCACAATTTATCGTGAAGAATACGCCTACACTTTTACACCGAAAATGGGTATTTTATCGCTTCATGATGCTCGTAGCCAAGCACTTCAAAATCATCCATTGTTACCCAAGTTTCCAAGTCTTCAAGACTTTTAATTTTTGGGTTAATGATGAGTTTAGGTGAAGCAAAAGGGGTACGCGTTAATTGCACATCACGTAGCAAAGACAACTGATCTTCATAGATATGTGCATTGATAATCTTGTGAT
Organism: Photobacterium frigidiphilum; assembly: GCF_003025615.1. Lineage (GTDB taxonomy): Bacteria > Pseudomonadota > Gammaproteobacteria > Enterobacterales > Vibrionaceae > Photobacterium > Photobacterium frigidiphilum. Next base: position 432 of record NZ_PYMJ01000024.1, read on the forward strand.
AAGCCAGTCCTGGCTTCTTACCTGTAATCTGAGCCATTAGTGCCAGCAGTGTATAAACCTGAACTTGGTTAAAATTGAGCCCTAGAGGCACGTCACATGAACGCTGGTAGCTTGTTAGATACAATGTATCACCAAGCAATGAAAACGTGTGTGTGTGCATACAAGGACGTAAACACCCCATATCAAACTCACCTGGATTATAAAAAGTCAGGATTTCACCACGGTCATCAATACCTTCAGACAGGTTATCGACAATTTTTCGCAACTGATCGATGGTACTACCATCTGATTTCTGCCAGCTACGGCCTTGAACGCCGTACACCCGCCCCATATCATCTTCACCTTTACGGTGCGGATTATTCAGCCAAGCCAAATTGTCATTCGCATTCATGTCCCACGTTTTTGTTCCCAAGGCACGAAAATCAGCGGCATTATCATAACCACGGATGTAACCAAGTAACTCAGCAATAGCAGATTTCCAGAAGCTTTTACGAGTGGTTATAAGCGGAAACTGATTATTAGCCACATCAAACGTTAAATCGGCATTAACAACGGTAAGGCACCGCTTATTGGTTCGTTTATTTTCAATCCAAACGCCGTCGTCAACAATACGCTGACAGAGTTCTAAATACTGTTTCATCGTTTTACTCGCTATTAGCCCGCTTCATTCACACGTGCTCTTGTGTTCGATGGTAAGAAGTTTACCAGTTACCCATAACTCGCGACAGGGAATGAAATCAAAAAAAAGACAGCACCGTAAGATGCTGCCTCTGTTTGTATGTTTTAAAACGGGCGTCGTTTATGCCGTTTTAGGCTGTGCCTTGTAAGCCCATAGCATCAGTAATGCACCAAAAATAATCATTGGAGAAGACAATATTTGCCCCATACTGATCCAATCACCAAACAAACCTAACTGAGCATCAGGTTCACGGAAGTATTCAATAATAAAACGGAAACTACCGTAACCAATCAGGAATAGGCCCGATACTGCCCCGGCTGGGCGTGGCTTACGAATAAAGATATTCAAGATAATAAGTAGCACAAACCCTTCAAGGAACGCTTCATAGAGTTGCGATGGGTGACGAGGAAAAGGACCACCAGTAGGGAATACCATTGCCCATGGCATGTCGGTTACTCGTCCCCACAATTCGCCATTCATAAAGTTACCCATGCGCCCCATACCTAAACCAAATGGTACAAGCGGTGCAATAAAGTCGGCAACAGAAAAGAAAGTACGTTTATTACGATGGCCATACCAAAGCATCGCAGTCATTACACCAAGTAAACCGCCATGGAACGACATGCCGCCAGTCCATACTTGGAATAAATACAATGGATTATCGAGGAATAGTCCAAAGTTATAGAACAACACGTAACCAATACGACCGCCTAGCACGACACCTAGAAAGCCCGCGAATAACAAGTCACTCACTTGATCGCGTGTCCATCCACTGTTTGGTTTGTCTGCTCGGCGGTTCGCTAACCACATAGCAAAAAGGAAACCCACTAAATACATCAAGCCATACCAGCGAATCGCCAGAGGACCAAGTTGAATTAAAACTGGATCAATTGTCGGAAAGGTTAAAAAGCCTTGGCTCATTAAAATAATCTCTTAAAAGGGTAACAATCTAAATAGGAAGACAGGTTAAAACGCGTGTTTCTCGTTCTTTCCATTTATCCCAAAAACATTTTACTGCCAATAAATAACAGAAAAACGGCAAATATTTTCTTTAATGTCATCGTTGGTAAACGACTGACTAATGCTGCACCGTAACGAGTGGTAATTACAGAGGTCGATACAATACCAATCAATGCTGGTAGATAGACATAACCAATACTCATCGGTGGTAAGGCTGTTTCATTTAAGCCTGAAAAAATAAAACCAACCATACCTGCAACCGCAATAATTGCACCAGATAATGATGCACAGCCAATTGCTCGCCGCATCTCAACACCATGCCAGCTTAAGTACGGTACCGTTAACGAACCACCACCAATACCTGCAAGGCTTGAAATTACCCCAATCACCCCACCACTACAAGCACAAGCAATAGAGCTAGGTATAGGGCGTTGACTTGTCATTCGCATCGATAACAACATTTGTAATGCTAACAATAAAACGATAGTGGCAAAAATTTTGGGTAATAACTCGGTCGGCACCATTTCAGCAATAACGCTTCCGCCTAACCCACCAAGCACAATCCCCGGAGCCATTGATTTTACGATTGAAAAATCAATATTACCCAGTTTAAGGTGATTACGTGCTGAAGCGCCAGACGTCAAAACAATACTGGCTAATGAGGTTGCCAGTGCCATGTGCATCACTAAACTGTTGTCTATACCCGCAAGCGGCAATAACCAAACTAATGCAGGCACAACTAACAATCCCCCACCAATACCTAATAAGCCCGCAAACAGCCCAACAACAGACCCCAACAACAAACACATGGCAAATAACCATAACGTGCCTTCTAACATCTAGTAACCTCTTTTATGCCTAGCACGCTTATTATTTACCCGCACGGATAAAGCCACCTAATCCACGATCTTCAACAAATTTTGTTGTCATCGTTCGTACATCAACAGATAACACTGAGCCTAAAGCAAACTGCGCTAACGACTCCATTTCTGGTACTGTTATATGACGTAATATGTACTTTATTTTCGCTACATTGCGGGTATTCATACTCAATGAACGGTATCCCATTCCTACCAGCAACAATGCCCCCACAGGGTCACCAGCCAGTTCTCCACATAAGCAAACAGGAATATCCATTTGCTTTCCCGCATCAATAATATGCTTTAACGCATTTAAAACTGCAGGGTGTAATGCATCATAGACATTCGCAACCCGTGCATTGTTCCGATCAACGGCTAATAAATATTGTGTTAGATCGTTACTGCCGACTGAAATAAAGTCGACTCGCCCTTTCAATATCGGTAATTGATACAAAATAGAAGGCACTTCAATCATGATACCAATGCGTGGTCGTTGTAGTTCAAACCCTTGCTCTTTCGCTTGCAGAGACACTTCATCAAATGCACGATCAATCAACACTTTCGCATCGTCTAGCTCGGCAATCCCAGAAATCATCGGCAACAATATATCCATGTTATTCAAACCAATACTGGCTTTTAACATGGCACGTACTTGAATAAGAAAGATTTCAGGATGATCCAATGTGAAGCGAATTCCTCGCCATCCCAAAAAAGGATTATCTTCTTCAATCGTCAGATAAGGCAACGGCTTATCACCACCAATATCCAGTGTACGCATGACGACAGATTTATCAGGATACGTGGCTAAAATAGAATGATATTGCGATGTTTGTTCTTCTTCTGATGGGAAGCTTCGTTGCAGTAGAAAAGGGACTTCCGTTCGGTATAAGCCAACACCATCCACTCCTCGATTGACGGCAATATTGGTATCGGCACTCAAGCCTGCATTCAAATGAATGTAAATTCGCTCATTATCTTTCGTGTATGACGCTTTGCCTAGCTCTCCCTCAACGGTCTTAGTGAGCTCATTTTCTTCATCAAGTAGACGTCGATATTCAGCCAATACATGTACGTTAGGGTTAATAAGAAGGTCGCCGCTATAGCCATCAACGATCACTTCACACTGATGTACCTTTTCTGGAATAAAGTCGACACCCATAATTGCAGGAATGCCCAAGGCGCGAGATAAAATAGCGGCATGTGAGTTTGATGCGCCTTCCTGTGCAACGACGCCAGCTAACATACCAGGCGGAATCGCTGCTAACATTGCCGCCGTTAATTCTCTCGTTAATAGAACGACGGGATTATCCCATTGATACTCGGTTGATTCTTTATTGTGGAGAAAAAATAATAATCGCTGACCTAACTCGCGAATATCTTGAGCTCGCTCTTTTAAGTATTCATCTTTCATGTTGGCAAAGCGCGATGAATACGCTTCAACTACCTGCCGGATTGCCCACTCGGCTTTATCGCCACTTGCTACCTTGGCAAACAGATCTTTACGTAGCATAGGGTCATTTAATAAGTGATTAAACAAATCAAAAATCGCTAAGGTTTCTTTTTGTAGTTCACTATCAAACCGTTTTCTTAAGCGGCGGAACTCTGTACTCGCCAAGTCAATGGCAATACTTAATCGCTCTTGTTCTTCATTACGATCTAAACACGATGCAGGGAGTACATGCTCCAGCAAGGGTTGGGTGTCATCCCACCATGCTGTCGCCACAGCCACACCAGGCGAAGCTGGCGCCCCCACTAAATGCATTCCATCATGTTGATCTGGCCACATACCTTGGGCTTTTGCATGTGCAAAAACAACCGCTAGCTGTGCAGCCAATGTGACCATAAAAGATTCTTCGCTTTCATCAAATTCACGTCGTTGACGCTGCTGAATAACCAACACGCCCAAAACCTTACGCTGATGAATAATCGGTGTACCGAAGAAAGAGCCAAATGACTCTTCTCCGATATCAGGAAGGTGCTTGAAATGTGGGTGGGTACTTGCATCGGCGACATTTATTGGCTCAGCTCTGCTGCCAACTAAACCCACTAATCCCTCGTTAAAGCCTAAGCCAACTTGATGATGAGGTTTCGTTAAACCCTGAGTCGCCATCAAGGTATATTCTTGCTTGTCGTCATCAGCAATATACACAGAGCAACACTCAGTATTCATTGCTTTACATGTATTAATAACAAGCTGATCAAGCGCTTCAATTAAGCTTTGAGCGCTTGCGACTTTCTCAACGATCTCTCTAAGCTGTATCAGCATAGTTAGTAGCCTTACCTGCTATACCATTAAGGATGGTTCCGATTTACCCTCGTTTGCTTTTGTAACGTTTTAATTTTCTTTCTTTCCGTTCTTTAAACGGCATCGCTATTGCGGCAAACTCTTTTAACGCTCGACGGTAAACATCGCGCTTAAAAGAAACAACTTGTCTCACCGGATACCAATAACTGACCCAACGCCAACCATCAAATTCCGGTGTACTACCGCGCTGCATATTAACCCTTGACTCATCGCATTCCAGACTGAGCAAAAACCACTTTTGTTTTTGCCCGATACAAACAGGTTTGGAATCCCACCTTACAAGACGCTTCGGTAACTTATACCGTAGCCAATGACGGCTAGAAGCTAAAATCCTGACATCTTTCTTGGTAAGTCCCACTTCCTCATACAATTCCCGGTACATCGCTTGTTCAGGCGTTTCTCCCTCATCGATGCCACCTTGTGGAAACTGCCAAGAATGTTGTCCATATCGTCGAGCCCAGAAAACTTGGCCATGGCTATTACAGATAACTATCCCTACATTAGGGCGGTATCCATCGCCATCTATCACTGGACGACCTCAAGTATAAATATCTATTAACAGTGATTTTTTCACAGATCGAGGGGAAGGGTAAACAAACATTCCCGTTTATGAACGTTTTTTACTACTCAGCCCCCACTTTATGGATAACTTTTCGACCGTGACCACTTTATAAACAGGCTAATGAGACCTACCCCACATTTATTCACTCTTTCTGTGGATAGATTTGTGTAGAAGCGTTAATAAACGCTTGTTTCATCACTTAACCAACGAATGCACATATAATGAAATGACAAAAAAACAAAAAATAAACACTTATTTATCATTAAGATAAATAGTTTATATTATTAATAAAAACTTTGAATCTGCGTTCGTTATAACGTAAAAAACAAGATCGGTTAAAGATCCACCGATCCCAACTTTATCCACACTATAAATGCATACAAGCTAAAAAAATAATTAAAAACCGTCCAAATAACCAACAAACACCTGTTTACTTATACAGTCTCAATAAAATGAAAATATTTGCTCCATTTGCCTGTGGATATCTTTCTGAAAGATCATTACATTTATCTTTCACTCGATAAAATGTAACTAAAACAAACCGCTGACAATAATGAAAAGCAAAATAAAAACAAACAAATTCAAATGGTTAATAGAAAGTAATCATTTGATAGCTTTACCGTTTCGTCACTAATTTCACAAGATCATGTAAATATCCTACATTTTCCTAAGAATAATCACTTATTCTCAATCAGCAGATGCTTTTCACTCACTATATGAGTGTATACCCATGTTACCTCAAGGTGCTTTGTCAGGCGCAAAGCAACTCGCACCAATCTGCGTTGTTATAAAATCTCTATGTAGAATAACTATACTTCAATTTTATGCCTAGCATCTTGGCACGATTTGCCTTGCTGACTTTGCATCTTGAAGTATCATGGGTATATTCTTACATCACTTTACCAATTCGTATATTTTGGTATTTGGCAACAACCTAGCTATTAATCCGATTTTTCATCAAAACTCATTATTAAAATGTTATGCAACCAACACCTAAATCAGAATCAGAACTGTTATTACGCGCCCAAGATCTAGCAGGATCGACATTAGGAGAACTTGCTGAACAGGCTGGAATAATCACACCACCCGATCTTAAGCGCGATAAAGGTTGGATTGGTCAATTACTTGAGTGGCATCTTGGTGCAATGGCGGGCAGCAAGCCGATTCCTGATTTTCCTGAATTAGGGATTGAGCTAAAAACCATCCCAATCGGATACAGCGGAAAGCCACTTGAAACCACATTTGTATGTGTTGCTCCGTTGATTGGCTTACATGGTTTACGTTGGGGAAATAGTCATATTCGCCATAAATTGGCTCGAGTATTATGGGTTCCTGTTGAAGGTGAACGCGACATCCCGCTAGCCGATCGCCATGTTGGCTCTCCCTTACTTTGGAGTCCATCGATCGAAGAAGAGCAACAGCTTCGCCAAGATTGGGAAGAGTTGATGGATATGATCGTATTAGGTCGAGTGGAACATATCACTGCTCGGCATGGCGAGGTACTCCAACTTCGCCCTAAAGCCGCTAACAGCCGAGCATTAACTGAAGCATATGGCGCAAATGGTCAACCAATCAAAACCTTACCTCGTGGATTTTATTTAAAAACCCACTTCACAGCTGCCATCTTAGCGCGTCATTTCATTCTCTAATTCATCAGCAGCAAACCAATATTCATTGTGCTATCAGATCTATATCGTCAACATAATCAAAGCGAGATAATCATATCTTCACGGCATGTTGATAACTGACCGTCGGGTGAAAACTCATCGTACGGATCAATAACACGCAATACGATCGATGTAATACCTAGCGGGCGTAATAAGCTTTTAACGTGTTCAATTGATTGAAAATTAAGCATTTCATCTTGATCATCTTTTAGTGGAACCAATTGATGCTTGTATTCTATTTCCATTAAATAACCAGATTGCCCAGCGTAACTGGTTAATACACATTTAGGTATTTGACCTTCGCTCGACTTTAACCAATGTTTCAGTTGAGATAGCTTCATCGCTATTCCTTAGCTTCGTTTTTAAAGCCTGAGTAATATTTCAGTCAATATAACTATGTGTCATGTTTTGGCTGTCGGCAAGTTAGGATCTGCCCAAAACAACAAATACTTACTTCTCAAGATCTTACTGCCTTGATATATTGAAGTAACAGCACATCAGTCCAAGGAAGGCTTATGGAATACCATAAAATCCCCCATTCATCATTAGAAGTCAGTAAAATTTGTTTAGGAACAATGACTTTTGGTGAACAAAACACAGAGTCAGAAGCTCATGACCAACTCGATTTTGCTTTTGAGCGTGGTGTGAATTTCATTGATACCGCAGAAATGTACCCTGTTCCCCCTAAGCAAGAAACGCAGGGGCTCACAGAAACCTACATTGGTAACTGGCTCAAGAAATCGGGGAAACGCGATAAAGTCATTTTAGCGACGAAAGTAGCAGGACCTCGCTCGCTCCCTTATATTCGTGATGATATGGCACTTGATCGTCGTCATATCCACGATGCGGTAGAAACCAGCTTAAACCGCTTACAAACAGATTATATCGATTTGTACCAATTGCACTGGCCACAGCGTGAAACAAACTGCTTTGGTCAATTGAATTACACGTACAGTGAAGATGCAACAGGCGTCACGATCACCGATACACTCGAAGCATTAGCGGAATTAGTCAATGCAGGGAAAATTCGTCACATCGGCTTATCGAATGAAACACCATGGGGAGTAATGTCATTTCTGAAATTAGCAGAAAAGCACAACCTTCCTCGTGTTATTTCAATCCAAAACCCGTACAACTTATTAAATCGTAGTTTTGAAGTTGGGCTATCAGAAATAAGCCATCATGAAGGGGTTGAGTTACTGGCTTATTCACCTTTAGCTTTTGGTGCATTAAGCGGAAAATATTTGAACGGAGCACGCCCTGATGGTGCGCGATGTACACTGTTCGAACGATTCTCTCGTTACTTCAATCCACAAGGTATCGCAGCCACACAAGCTTATATTGATATCGCAAATAAACATGGTCTTGACCCAGCACAAATGGCACTCGCTTTTATTAATCAGCGTCCGTTTGTCGCTTCCAATATTATTGGTGCCACCAACCTAGATCAGCTTGAATCCAATATTTCAAGTCTAGATGTAACACTGAGTAATGATGTACTTAAAGACCTTGAATTAGTTGGTGTGACTTATTCAAACCCTTGCCCTTAGACAAAAAAATGCCCCTGGTTTTTAAAACAGGGGCCAATAACATTAGCTCAACCAGCATGTATCTAGCTATAGTGATACGTAGATACATGGCTATATTGATACAGATAACTTTATCGAATTAACCTTTCGATCTCGAGACAGTTTTCGTAGCAAAGCTACGTAAACTGTTACAACTCATGTCATTCGATTAACACGCATTGCCCTTCCGATAAAGCCAAACAATGTATACATGCAGGCTGAGTTACGGCGCCCTATTCTTAGGAAAGTAGAATAAGGCGCTAACATTACGTTATAAGTCTAGATTTAAACCTTCGTCTAAGATTATAAACTTTACGTTCTGCTGGAGTAGTACTTAAGCCTACCTTCATACGACCATCTCTCTCGACACCAATATCTTTTAATACATGCTGAGATAGATGAGGTAAATTAGCTAAAATACGACAGCGCTCACGACGAAATACTTCGTGCTCACGATGAATATCTAGACGAATAAGTAGAACCGCAAGGTGTAAATAAACTGATTGGCGCATAAGAATGCTCTCCATTTAATGAGATTAAAGGAGGGATACAGATATGCTGACGAGAATTTGCTTACAACTGCTCACCGCGACAGATACCCGCGGCCCATAGACACAGCGGATGCTGTTAGTTTTTTGAAAATTGCTTAGTGGCATCAACAGCAAGACGCGTACAATTCATCATAGTGATAGTGTTCATGTGTACCTCCTGAAGTGACGTTATAGTGTTGAAATGAGTGTTAATTTTAACCACTTACAATTATTTAACAAGCATATATTTCAGCTAGAATGCATAACAATGTTATATGCTATAACTGTTTTTTGTACATTATAAATATATTGTAAAATATCTTAATTTCGATAAGCCAACAGCATGAGTGACCATTTTTCAATCACATTGAATTCATGACCGCCAGTATGTTATCAACTTATACTCGCGAGTATGACCACGTAATTAGCCTTCATAAAAAAACGCTACATAAGCGTTTTTTTGCATCGATAAATTCAATTACGGGTTATCACGAAAATTCCGTGGAGCAGGCACTAAATCATGTTTATTCAACAATCTATACATAGTTGCACGAGAAACCCCTAGTTCACGGGCTGCAGCTGAAATTTGACCTTTATTATTCTCTAATACCGTTAGCAGTGCCCCACGCTCCGATTCTTCTCTGATCGTTTTTAAGCTTTGCTTATCGTCATTTAGCCGCGGTATATCAAGATGATCCGCTTCAATACTTTTATCTTCAGCCAACAGTACAGCACGTTTTACTTGGCTAATTAATTCTCGTACATTCCCCGGCCAAGGGTATGTGATTAACATTTTTTGGGCTTCATCAGAAAAGTGCTTTGCAACGCTGTTATATTGTCTGGCAAATTTCAGCAATAAAAACTCTGCAAGTAAGCTGATATCGCAGCCTCGCTCCCGCAATGCAGGCACGACAAGCGTAACAACATTTAAACGATATAGAAGGTCTTGCCTTAATTTACCCTCAGCGACGAGCTGCTCTACAGGGTAGCTGGTTGAAACAATAACCCTAATATCTGATGTTACCTTTTCACCAGCAGCTGTCGTGAATGTGTCATCTTGAATAAACTGTAAGAGCTCTTGTTGTCTCTGATCTGACAACGCTGATATTTCATCGAGATATAAGATGCCTTTATCAGCTAAAGCAAAGCAACAAGGGGAAGAATTCATATCACAATGCTGTTCATCGTTACTATCACTGAACCAGTCTGCTGTAACCGTTTCACAGCTAACCCGAACAAATGCATTATTGGCACGGGTTGATGCTTGATGAACTGCCCGAGCAACCAACTCTTTTCCTGTGCCCATTTCACCTTCAATAAAGACAGACACATCATTTGCTGCAATACGTTGTACTTGATGGCGAAGCCTCTTCATGACTTCAGTGGTTCCTTGCAAACCTTGTTGGCCAAATCGCCCTAAATCAGGCCATACTTTGCGCTCTAACTGTAACATTCCCAGTTGATGACCAATGGTTTCTTGTAACTGAGCAGCAGGCGTCGGTGAAGTGAAGTAATCAATACAGAAGCTAGCAATAAATTGGCAAATGGCGTCTGAAGCAAGCTGCTCTTCTCGCACAACAGCTAACCAACGCACTTGTTTATTACGGTTAACCAGCGTCGCTATACCATTGATGCTGAAGTCATCTTTACTCAGGTCGACAACACCAATACAAGGACCTATATCCAATAATAAAGACTCAGCGGCTCTTAGGTCATAACAGCGATGGCATACCCAGCCTGCTTGCTCTAAAGAGGGCAACCATGATTGAGAACTACCACCAAAGACCACTAGCGCTCCTGGCATTACTCCCATATTAACCCCTATTTTCATCATTAAGCCTTTAGATAATAAACAATAACCATGTGATATAACGTCCTAAATATAGAGCACAACCGACAGTACCATGCAGGTATATCGATTAATGATATATGCCACAATTAACCCATTGCAACTTGTTTACTATAAATGTGGGGTATGCTCCTGTTTTTTCTAACAATAGATGTATCTACACCATGGATAATGCGGTTAATATGGCAAAAATAGCAAACAATTCAATAATGAAAGATTCTAATTAAGATGAATATAATCTGATCATTACCATCAATAAAATTAATAATATAAAGAATTGTAGTAGGTAAAAAATCATAAAACGAAAAAAAGCGCCGAAAGGCGCTTCTTATTAAGCTTTGTTTCTTTACCGCATATTGTTTAGCTAACGGTTACAGGTGTCGCTTCAACGTCATCAGCTGGTACGCCAATTTCATTTTCACTCTTTGCCACAATCGTGTTTACAGCCGTATCACCAACAACATTTGAGCTGGTACAGAACATATCGTTAATACGGTCAACCGCAGCAACAATTGCTAGACCTTCTGGCGGTAAACCCAATTGGTGAAGCAATACACCAACCATCACAATACCGCCACCCGGAACACCACCAGCGCCAATTGATAGCAACAAGATAGTTAAGCCCAGCGTAAATAAGTCGGCTGTATTAATTGGCTGACCAAATGCATTCGCCACGAAAATTGTTGCCAGTGCGATGTAAATAGAGACACCAGACATGTTCATTGTGGCACCCAATGGCACACCAAAACCAGCGACTGACTTAGAGACGCCAATCTTATCTGTCAGCGTACGCATGGTTACTGGAATGGTTGCATTTGAGCTTGCTGTTGATAGTGAGAATAAAATCTGCTCACGGGTATGACGAAGGAAAGTAGTCGGTTTAATGCCAGTTGTAATGCCAACCATCATTGGATAGAAGAAGAAAATCCAGAAAACCAACATCGCAACAACTAGGCCAACATAACCAGCCACAGACATTAAAGTATTACCATCTAATGTCGCACCTAGTTGAATCATCAGTGCAAACACACCGAATGGCGCTAAGCTCATAACCAAGCCCACTAGCTTCATCATGATTTCGTTTGCCATCTTGAATGTTTTGATTGCAGGACCGCCACGCTTATCAAGCGCTTGAATCGCAAGGCCCGTCAAAATAGCCATGAAGATGATTTGTAGCATATCGCCATTTGCAAAAGCTTGTACTGGGTTGCTTGGTACAATGTTAACAATTAGAGAGAAAATATCAGGGGTTTCTGTTGTCGTTAATTCAACGGATTTTTCTACAGTACCCGCTAAATTAGCACCGGCACCCGGTTGGAAAATCATACCAACAGTTAATGCTGCTGCAATCGCGATAATGGTATTAATAATGTATAGAGCAAAGGTTTTACCACCTAAGCGACCAAATGCAGTGATGTCTTTCAATTCAACGATACCGCAAACAATCGATACGTAGACAAGAGGTACTACAAGTAATTTAATCAGTGAAACGAACATACCGCCAGCGCCTTCCGCTAAGCCAAGTACGTAGGTATCCATCAACGTCACGCCATTAAATAAGTACTGTATTGCTGTACCTATAATCAGACCTATAAATAGGCCCGCAAATATCTTTCCTGATAACGATTTATTCATCGTCCATCTCCAGTTGGTTGTGCTTAGTAATGTTAGATTTACATTGCGTTCCCACTGTTCCTCGTGGGTTGAGCGACATTTTACATAGATGATAAAAGGATAAAAGGAAATATTTTACAATACAGTTACAAGTGAGCGACAAAAAAGAACATTAATAGATCAGACAAATCACAGTATAAAAAACTAAATAATATATAAAACGGTAACTTATAAGCAGTGTGAATAGCAGAATGTATGGAGGTAAAGCAAAGGAAGGCTTAAATATTAAATGACGAGTTATGTGAATTGAATCACATCGAGAGTTTCCTTATGAGGGTTATTTACACAAAAATCTATTATTGGAAACTTCCGTTGCTTTGCGATATTGGCTAGGTTCACCGAAAAATAGGCTGGGATTTAAAGATGCATAGCAAGGAAATTTACAGAAATTGAAGTAATAAAATACATAACGCACATAATAAAAAAGCCACTCATTGAGTGGCTTCTATTTCTTCATATTACGCTGAAAACGGCGCAACAAAAACTAAAGCAATGATTATGCTTTGTTTTGCGGACGTAGTGCAGGGAACAAGATTACGTCACGGATAGTATGTGTGTTAGTGAACAACATTACTAAACGGTCGATACCGATACCCTGACCAGCTGTTGGCGGTAAGCCGTGCTCTAGTGCAGTAATGTAGTCTGCATCGTAGTACATAGCTTCATCATCACCAGCATCTTTCGCGTTCACCTGCGCTTTAAAACGCTGATCTTGATCTTGTGCATCGTTAAGCTCAGAGAAGCCATTCGCAACTTCACGACCACCAATGAAGAATTCAAAACGGTCAGTAATGAAATCATTCGTATCGTTACGACGCGCCAATGGAGAGATATCTGCTGGATATTCAGTAATGAACGTTGGTTGCATTAACTGAGGTTCAGCTGTCTCACCAAAGATTTCTTCAAGAAGTTGACCACATGTCCAGAATTTTTCAACGTAGATATCAAGACCACGTGCGATGTTAGCCATCAGTTCGCGATCTGCAACTTGCTCGTAAGTAAGCGCTTGAATTTCAGCGTTGTCTGGGTTGTATTGCTTGATTGCATTTAACATGCTGATACGTGGGTATGGGCCACCAAAATCAACAATTGCATCGCCATATGGTAGTTTAGGCGAACCGTGTAGATCAGTTGCAATGCTGCTTAGCATTTCTTCCGTCAGATCCATCAGATCGTTGTAATCTGCGTACGCCATGTAGAATTCCATCATGGTGAATTCTGGATTATGACGAGGAGAAAGTCCTTCGTTACGGAAGTTACGGTTAATTTCGAATACACGCTCAAAACCACCAACCACTAGACGCTTCAAGTAAAGCTCCGGTGCAACACGTAGATACATATCGATATCTAACGCATTGTGGTGAGTAATAAATGGACGTGCCGTTGCGCCACCAGGGATAACGTGCATCATTGGTGTTTCAACTTCCATGAAGTCTTTCTTCATCATGAAGTTACGAATTGCACTCACAACTTTAGAACGCATGATCATCGTGTTACGAGAATCTTCGTTAACAATCAAATCAACGTAACGCTGACGGTAACGCGTTTCTTGATCTGTAAGACCGTGGAACTTCTCTGGTAACGGACGAAGTGCTTTTGTTAGCAACTCGTAGTTATCCATAGTCACGTAAAGATCGCCTTTACCTGATAAGTGAAGCTGACCTTTAACACCGATGATGTCACCGATATCAAGACCTGAGTACTTCTCTTTTAATTCTTTTTGTACTGTTTTATCAGCATAAGCCTGAATACGACCCGATACATCTTGAATCGCTAAAAATGGACCACGTTTAGCCATAACACGGCCAGCGATAGCAACGATGTGGCCTTCTTCTTCAAGCTCCGGTTTCGTTTTCTCACCGAAAGTAGCCTGTAGATCGGCAGCTAAGCTGTCGCGACGGAAATCATTTGGGTGACCGTTTGCTTTACAGTTTTCGCGGATCATTTCTAGCTTTGCACGGCGCTCAGCAATCAGCTTGTTTTCGTCTTGTACTTGATCAGTCATGGGGGGAACCTTTAATTATTAACCCAATTCGGTTAGAGACCTGATTTCAGGCTAGCTTCGATAAAACGGTCTAAATCGCCGTCAAGTACAGCTTGGGTGTTACGATTCTCCACCCCTGTACGTAAATCTTTAATGCGCGAGTCATCCAATACGTATGAACGAATTTGGCTGCCCCAACCAATATCAGACTTAGAGTCTTCATTGGCTTGCTTTTCAGCATTTTGCTTTTGCATCTCAAACTCGAACAGTTTGGCTTTCAACTGCTTCATTGCTTGATCTTTGTTCTTATGCTGAGAACGGTCATTCTGACATTGCACCACAATATTGGTTGGAACGTGCGTAATACGTACCGCAGATTCCGTGGTGTTTACGTGCTGACCACCCGCTCCTGATGCGCGGTATACATCGATACGCAAATCAGAAGGGTTAATATCAATAACAATGTTGTCATCAATTTCTGGGTAAACAAACGCAGAAGCAAATGAAGTATGGCGGCGACCACCTGAATCAAACGGTGATTTACGCACTAAACGGTGAACACCGGTTTCAGTACGTAGCCAGCCGTAGGCATACTCACCTACCAGGCGAATGGTTGCTGATTTAAGACCCGCAACATCACCCGCAGAGACTTCGATAATCTCTGTTTTAAAGCCTTTTGCATCAGCCCAACGTAAATACATACGTAACATCATTGATGTCCAGTCCTGAGCTTCTGTACCGCCCGAACCAGCTTGTAGGTCGATGTAACAATCTGATGAATCGTATTCACCCGAGAACATACGGCGGAATTCAAGCTTGGCTAGCTTCGCTTCCAACTCTGCCAGTTCTGGCTCAATTTCATCAAATGTTTCTTGATCGTCTTCTTCTACCGCTAATTCAAGTAAACCCGCAACGTCTTCTACGCCCAGGTCTAGTTGATCGATAGTTTCAACCACGGCTTCTAATGCTGCGCGTGATTTACCTAGAGCTTGAGCGCGTTCTGGCTCATTCCATACAGCTGGTTGCTCTAGTTCTGCATTGACCTCTTCTAGTTGCTCTTTCTTAGCATCATAGTCAAAGGTACCCCCTAAGGATGTCAGTACGTGCTGATACATCCTCAAGTCGGTTTTTTATTGGATTAATCTCGAACATTGCCACTCTTCATCACCGAAACGGACACAACCGCAAGATTCTATCGAATTGTCTCTAGAATATACAGCGCTGTAATGGGGTTTCTTACCCTAATTGTTGAGAGATAGCGATCATCTATGTCTCAACTTCAGCATTAAGCCGAAGATGATAAACCTTGAAGCCGTTTATCATCTTGTTAAGCATCAATTTTATTGCGGTATATTGATCATTTTGCGACCAAGTGTTCAATCATCAATTGCACACTTCGATTTCCACGAAATTCATTCACATCGAGTCGATAAACAAGATCAACGTGTTGTACTGAAGCATCAGGCCAAGATTTAAGATCAACGTTAAAAGCAATGGCATCGATAACGCTGCCCCCATTTATCGGCTCAACCATCATTTTTAAATGCTTACTGCCCACCAGCTTCTGATGCAATAAACGGAACGTGCCATCAAATGATGGTTCAGGGAATTGCTGCCCCCAAGGGCCACCATTGCGTAACACTTCTGCGGTCTCAATATTCAACTCGTTCGTAACGAGTTCACCGTCGGTCAAAAAGACACCTTTAAGTGCATCTTCATTTAACTGGCTACGCACAATGTCATCAAACGCTTTACTAAAACCGGTAAGTTGGTCTTCAGGAATGGTTAAACCAGCCGCCATCGCGTGACCACCAAACTTTAAAATCATCCCTGGATTTCGCGTATCGATAAGATCAAGCACATCTCGCATATGTAAACCGGGAATAGAACGGCAAGATCCTTTAATTTCACCATTTCCCGCATCAGCAAATGCAATGACAGGGCGGTGATATAAATCTTTAATACGTGATGCCAAAATACCAATCACACCTTGATGCCAATCGCGTTGAAATAACGCCAAACCATAAGGCATATCTTGCTGATTAAATGAGATGCGCTCACAAATAGCCAGCGCTTCTTCTTTCATGCCATGTTCTATTTCTTTTCGTGTTTGGTTTAGACCATCAAGCTCTGATGCCATACGGCGTGCTGCTTGAATGTGGTTACATAGCAATAACTCAACACCAAAAGACATGTCATCTAATCGCCCTGCCGCATTAATACGGGGACCAAGCGCAAAACCCAAATCGCTCGTCACTAAACGGGCCGGATCGCGATTTGCCACTTCAATTAATGCTTGTATACCAGGGCGGCATTTACCTGCTCGAATTCGCTGAAGGCCTTGATGCACGAGTATCCGATTATTCCCATCAAGTGCCACCACATCAGCCACTGTGCCCAATGCAACTAAATCCAGCAGCTCTGCTAAGTTCGGCACTGGAATACCTTGCTGTTCGAACCAATTGATATTTCGCAATTCAGCACGCAAGGCTAGCATTATATAAAAAGCTACCCCCACACCACATAGTGCTTTAGAAGGAAACGTACACACATCGAGGTTAGGGTTTACGATGGCATCAGCAATGGGTAACTCTTTACCTTGTAAGTGATGATCGGTCACCAATACTAGCATGCCTTTGGCTTTTGCAGCGGCCACACCGGCAATCGACGATACACCATTATCAACCGTCATGATCACTTCTGCACCACGTGCTTCAGCTTGATCCACTACTTCTGGGCTTAAGCCGTAGCCATCTTCAACGCGGTTAGGAATTAAATAATCGACATTGCTACAGCCAAGCATGCGCAATGCCAATACCGATAAGGCTGAACTAGTGGCACCATCGGCGTCGAAATCACCCACGATGATAATACGTCGATTTTCAGCCAATGCCGTAACCAATAACTGCACGGCAGGCTTGATACCATGCAGTTGATCGTAACTTAATAGCCCTTTTGCACCACGCTCAAGTTCCAGCTCTGATGCAATACCACGACTCGCATAAATACGCTGTAATAATGGTGGCGTCACAGATGAAAAGCCGGAAATATCGGCAGTCGGTCGACGTTTAACTTCAATCATAATAGGTAATTTCCGGCATGTGTAATGTGTGCTTAATGCATCACATTCTATCTCAATTTTTGATACAAACCATGAAAAAAGCCCGTAATCTGACTGAATCACATTACGGGCTTTCATGATGTATTATTTGGCACTTGTGACCAGTAAAAGTCTATAAGCAAACCATATATTAGCTACGGCTATCTAACATTTTACGCAGCATAGGCGCTGGCTGATAACCAGGCAGCATTGTGCCATCTTCCAAGATTAATGCAGGCGTACCACTCACACCCATAGCAACACCTAATTCATAATGCTTACGAACAAGGTCTTCACGTAACTTAATGCCACTGTCGTCAAATGTGCCGCCCTTCGCATCATTCATTGCTTTTGCTTTATCTTTCGCGCCCCAAATAGCACTCATTTGCTCGAAGTTACCAGAACGCTCGCCACCACGTGGGAAAGCAAGGTAACGAATGGTGATACCCGCATTATTATATGCTTGCATTTCACCATGTAACTTACGGCAATAACCACATGTCGTATCGGTAAAAACAGTCACGACATATTTTTCGTCTTTCGCAGGATAGATGATCATTTCATCTTCCATACCTTGCAGTTTGTCTTTGTTAATCTTCGCCATTTTTTGTTCGGTTAGATTCACTGGCTCGGCACCCGTATTCTGATACAAATGCCCTGCAATAAAGTAATTACCATCATCAGACACGTAAACAACGCCACGCTTAGTCACCGCTTCGTTCATGCCTGAAATAGGAGAAGGAGAAATCGAGCTTGGAGCTAAACCTAGCGCACCCAATTTCGTTTTAATTGCAGCCTCGTCGGGCTTTGCTGCTGCAGAAAAAGCAGTTAACGCAACCACAGTCGCAAGTAATGTTCGGCCAAAAAAGTGCATTCGACTAGATCCTTTAAAAAAGTAATATAAAGAGTAGACCAGTGAGAGTCCGAAAAACTTTCAAAGTTCATTATACGGGTAGTCACACAGCAGTTACTAGATGAACTCGATCATCTTTATTATTAAGTCGCTTATGTATTGGCACTTAAATCATTAAACACGAGGGTGATGCGTCGCATGAAGTTGTTTTAAGCGCTCTGTCGCTACATGAGTATAGATCTGAGTGGTGGATAAATCACTATGCCCAAGCAGCATCTGTACCACGCGTAAATCAGCACCATGATTCAATAAATGGGTTGCAAACGCATGCCTCATCACGTGGGGCGACAATGTATCGGTATCGATACCCGCAATCACCGCATAATACTTAATACGATGCCAAAACGTCTGCCTTGTCATTTGCCTTGCGCGCTTACTGGGAAACAATACATCAGAACTTTTCTCACCTAATAGCTGTGGGCGGCCGCTATCAATGAACTCTTCAATCCAATCAATTGCATTTTCTCCCATAGGCACTAACCGTTCTTTTCCCCCCTTACCTAACACCCTCACCACACCTTGACGTAAATTCGTATTTTCCATGGTTAAGCTCACCAGTTCGGTAACACGTAACCCTGTGGCATAAAGCAACTCTAACATCGCTTTATCACGTAATTCTATCGGGTTATTGGTATCTGGCGCGTCAAGCAAAGCACCAACTTGCTCTTCGGTTAAATCTTTCGGTAAACGTTTAGGCAAACGCGGGCTCACCATCATGCTGCTCGGATCATCTTCACGCACTTTTTCACGATATAGATACTGGAATAAACGGCGAATAGCCGACACCATGCGTGCACGTGATGTTTGTTTAAAATCAGCATCAAATAGCCATTGCTGGTATCGCTGTAAATCATCGACAGATAGCGTTACCAAGCGGTAACTTTTCTCTTCTGCCCACTTTCGTAATTTGGTTAAATCATTACGATAAGACATCAGCGTATTTTCTGATAACCCTCTCTCCATCCACATTGCATCAAGAAAGCGTTCAATCATATTTTCGTCGTTTTCCACAGCAACCTCTAACCCTATATGCAAATACACTAAATGAAACGCATGGATATAAACACAGTACTTTTGTCATGGTAGTCTATTTATACCTAAAAGTAACTTGTCATATCCCAGTTGATAACACTGAAACACGGTAAAGCCGCGAGATAAAACATAGAGGAATAGAAAGAAGCTAGGTAAACTCTCAGCCATTACATACACCAATGGATTATCAGCATGAAAATTGGCCTATTCTACGGTTCAACAACTTGTTACACAGAAATGGCGGCAGAAAAAATCCGCGAGTGTATTGGTGATGAACTCGTTGAACTGCACAACATCAAAGAAACACCAATCAGTGAAATGAACAACTTTGACATGCTGATCATGGGGATCTCAACATGGGATTTCGGTGAACTACAAGAAGATTGGGAAGCAGTATGGGAACAACTCGATGGAATAACCCTTGCTGGTAAAACCGTGGCTTTCTTCGGCATGGGCGATCAAGAAGGCTACACCGAGTGGTTTTTAGATGCGATGGGCATGCTGCACGACAAACTACTGCCAACAGGCATTAACGTCGTCGGTTATTGGCCCAATAATGATAGTTACCAATTTGAAGCATCGAAAGCACTAACAGAAGATGAAGAATTCTTTGTTGGCCTAGCCCTCGATGAAGACAGCCAGTTTGAAATGAGTGACGAGCGTATTACTCAATGGTGTGAACAGATATTGACTGAATATAGCGATTCACTCTAAGTCTCTTGTCTTGAATTAGCTTCAATCAACAAAATGCTTTAGAGCCAACAAAAAACGGGATGCCATAATGGCATCCCGTTTTGTTTTAAGGCAATTTTTTAATATAAAGAAAATTATGCAGTTTGACGCGTTTGCTGAGCGACTTTACCACCAATAACACAGGTGATAACGAGAGCAATCGTTGTTGGTAGTAACCATGCCATACCGTAGTCAAACAAAGGAATAATTCTGAATGCCGACACATCAAAGCCCGCTACTTTTGCAGCATCAATTAGGCTAAACGACAATGCCACAATCATTACTACACGGTAAGACAATACTGGGTTTGGTAACCAACGACGAATAAAAGTCAGCATTACCAGCGCCATTGCAATTGGATACAGTGCAAATAATGCAGGCAAAGAAATCGTAATCAACTGATTAAGACCAACATTTGCGACTACACAACAAATTACAGCCAGTAATGTAACCCACTTCTCGTAAGACCAATTAGTCAGTGAAGAGAAGTACTCAGAACACGCTGTTAATAGACCAACAACCGTCGTTAAACAGGCTAATAAAACAATTAGCGACAAAATAATTTGCCCAGCAGGGCCAAACAATGCTGCAACATAAATAGCAAGAATATCGCCACCATTAGCAGCACTGGCAGCAATTACGCCACTTGTTGCGCCTAAGTAAAACAGTGATATATAAACGAAAGCCAGACCCGCAGCAGCAATTAAACCGGCGCTGATTAAGTATTTACGTGTCGCAACTTCATCTGTAATGCCTTTGCTACGTACTGCATCAACAATCACCATACCAAATAGCAATGCTGCTACTGCGTCCAGTGTGTTGTAGCCTTCAACGAATCCTTTAAGGAAAGGCATGTCAACGTAATCACCTTTCGCCGCTTCAATCGCATCTTGTGGGTTAACCACAACAGCCACAGCTAATGCCACTAGTGCAAGGAATAGGATTGGCGTTAAAAACTTACCCACTAAATCGACTAAGTTGCCACGAGAGCGAGAAAGGAACAGAGCAATAGCAAAAAAGACAATAGAGAAGATTGTTAAGCTAAGCTGTCCGGCATCGGCAATAAAGGGTTTAACGCCCATTTCGTAAGCAACAAGGCCAGCACGAGGTGCAGCAAATGCTGGCCCAATAACAATAAAGATTAATACCGCAAGTAAAGTAGCCACTTTAGACGGTAAGTCACGAGTAAGCCCTTTCCAACCACCAGCAAGTGCAACGGCAATAATGGCAATCAGCGGTAAGCTAACCCCGGTAGAAAGGAAACCAAGCATCGCAGGTATAAGGTTCTCACCCGCTTGTTGACCCGCTTGAGGTGGGAAAATAATATTACCCGCCCCTAAAAAGAATGCGAAGGTCATAAAACCTAACGCCAAGATATCTGTTACTTTCAGTGTTTTCTTCAAACTACACCTTCCCACTCATATTTGTTTATTAGTTGTGTTTGTTTCTTATAATTTATGTCACGCAATACATGTTGCTAAATGTGACACTTATCGCAGCATAATGAAGAAAAAGTTAACAATTAGCAACGAGGTAACTAAAAACACCATAATCTTTGGCTTCGCGCACTAATAACTAGCACATAACACCAGTTTCAACTTAAAAATAAGAACTACGAGCCAGCAAAAGCTTTCTATCCAATTAATGCAAAACAATACTTACAACCACACAACAATACCGAAACAGAATTTAAATATTAATCACAGTATTTATCCGTCTCTATCTCATTGTTTGATAAGTTGATGTTTAAATCTTTCGCATGGCAATTTTGACCAACAAGGAGGATCAAATATTTGCCTAAATTGGTATTATACTGTTGATAAATAGAGGAGGCAGAATGGCAAAAGGTTTCACATTCAAACAGTTCCACGTCAACGATGGGGGATGCGGCATGGCAGTTAGTACTGATGGGGTATTACTCGGAGCATGGGCAACACTACCGAAACAAGGAAAACTCATTGATATTGGCACAGGCAGCGGACTGCTGGCTTTGATGATGGCACAGCGTATTGCACCAGCGCCATGTTCGATAACCGCGGTTGAATTAGATAATTCTGCCGCAGATGCTGCTGCGAAAAATTTTTCTAATTCACCATGGGCATCCTCTTTACACTGCGTAAAGCAAGATATCCAGCAGTGGACCCACACACAGCCGAAAAATAATATTGAAAACATTATATGTAATCCGCCCTATTTTAATTTTGGATTACAAGCAGACAACCAAACAAGAGCGACAGCGCGGCACACCGATACATTAACCCATGATGCGTTATTGCAATCCATCGCGTACTTACTTACCCCAAAAGGGATCGTAAGTTTAATATTGCCAGAATACGAAGGGCGAAAACTCATCCAAGCTGCTGAAAAATATGGTTTACAGTGTCAGCGGTTATGCGAAGTTAAAAGTACCGAAAGAAAGCCCGTTAGTCGATTATTGATCGAACTCACCCCCTGTACGGTGAAATTAGACACGCCAAAAGAAACATTATGTATCCATAATAGCGGGCAATATTCAGCACAGTTTGTGACTTTGACTCGTGATTTTTATCTTAAGCTTTGATGAATATCAAAGCCAAAAAAGCGTTGTAAGCGTAATCAATAAAGTTTTTATGCTTTAATCGGTGATACTTGCGGCAATAGCCTCTATAATGCCGCCCCTTATATTAAAACCACTAATGATCGATCCATTATCCTGCACCGGAAAGAAGGTGGCGATTGTTATTGGAGTTGGTCTTGTCCGAGGAGAAATAACTGGTGAAAGACTTTTCCGAGTTAGAGTTAGATAGCGCACTATTAAACGCGATTGAAGAAATCGGCTACACCCGCCCGACCGAAGTTCAGGCACAGGCTATCCCTCACGCCCTGGACGGTAGAGACGTATTGGCTTCCGCTCCTACAGGTACCGGAAAAACAGCTGCATTTCTTTTACCGATGATCCAGCACTTACTTGATTTCCCTCGTAAGAAGCCAGGGCCAGCGCGTGTATTAATTTTAACCCCAACGCGTGAACTTGCGATTCAAATTGCTGACCATGCGCGTGCATTAGCTAAAAATACTCACCTAAAGATCTTCACGATCACTGGCGGTATTTCATACGATGACCACGCTGAACTTCTAGGTAAAACACAAGATATCGTTGTGGCAACACCTGGGCGTTTAATGGAGTACGTTGAGAGTGAGCGTTTCGATTGCCGAGCAATTGAATGCTTAATCTTAGATGAAGCTGACCGTATGTTAGATATGGGCTTCACTAAAATTGTTGACCGTATTAACCACGAATGTCGCTGGCGTCGTCAAAGCCTTCTATTCTCTGCAACCTTAGAAGGTAAAGGCGTTCGTGAGTTTTCAGAAACAATTCTGAAAGAACCTGTAGAAGTAAACTCTGCACCTTCACGTCGCGAACGTAAGAAGATTCATCAGCTTTACTTACGTTGTGACGATATGGATCACAAATTAGCATTGCTTGAGCAAATCCTGAAACATCAGGCAGAGCGCAGCATTGTCTTTGTGAAAACCCGTGATCGTCTGGCTATGTTACGTGATCAACTTGCATCAATGAACGTGAAATGTAGCTGGATTCAAGGCGAAATGGCGCAATTATCTCGTAATAATGCGATTTCTCGTTTCCGTGATGGTGATGTCAACATTCTGATTGCAACCGACGTTGCGGCTCGTGGTATCGATTTACCCGACATCAGCCACGTAATCAACTTTGATATGCCACGTACCGCTGACGTGTATTTACACCGTATTGGTCGTACTGCACGTGCAGGCAAGAAAGGTATTGCGATTTCACTGGTTGAAGCACACGATCAAGCGATGATCGAACGTGTAAGCCGTTATATGGAAGAAGAAGTGCCAGAACGCTTCATCAATGGTTTACGCCCAGCAAGTAAAAAAGCCAAAACCATTAAAAAGAAAAAAGTAAAAATCGATAAGAAACTGAAAGTTGCTAAGCAAAAGAAAGCCGCTAAAAAGCATAAGAAAGCATCAGAAAACAAACCTGAAGCTTAATCACTTATCGGTTTATCTCTACAACAGAGAAACAAGAAAGGCAGAGATAAAATCTCTGCCTTTCTTTTATCTGTCATATTCAACCGCTAACACCAAAACAATCACCTCGGCAATGATCACGCGTCGCTCTAGCAATGTTACTTCATTTGCTCTTCACGTTTAAAGACCAACTCTTTGCTGGTGGATTCTGCTGGCACAAAATAGTAACCCGCTACATCAAATTGCTTCAGTTCATCAACCGACTTAATACGATTATCAATAATGTAACGTGCCATCATGCCTCGTGCTTTTTTAGCATAAAAGCTGATCACTTTATAATTTCCGTTCTTACAATCTTTAAAAACCGGCGTGATGAGCTGTGCATCTAATGATTTTGGCTTCACCGATTTGAAGTATTCATTTGACGCTAAGTTGATCAAGATATTATCGCCCTGCTCAGCAATCGCAGCATTGAGTTTTTCAGTGATCACGCTACCCCAGAACTGATACAAGTTAGCACCACGTGGGTTAGCAAGCTTTGTACCCATCTCTAAGCGATAAGGTTGCATTAAATCAAGCGGACGTAGCAAACCGTATAAGCCAGACAACATACGAAGGTGCTGCTGAGTATAGGCAAAATCCTCTTCCGTCATGGTTTCTGCTGCCAGCCCGGTATACACATCGCCTTTGAATGCCAAAATTGCCTGACGTGCATTCTCTGTCGTAAATTTTGGCTGCCACTCAGCAAAGCGGGCTGCATTTAAACCCGCAATTTTATCACTCACCTTCATCAGGCTAGCAATATCCATTGGTGTTAACTCGCGGCACACTTCCATCAACTCAGAAGAGTGATCCGTTAGCTCTGGTAACGTATAAGTTTGCGTTGCTAAGGGAGAGTCATAATCAAGTGTTTTTGCTGGTGAAACCACAATTAACATAAGGCTTTATCCATTAAGGCTGATAACGGAAGATTATCATTGTTAACAAAAAAAACCACGCGATTGTCGCGTGGCTTAATAGATTTATCTAATAGGTAATAGGTTATAGCTATCACTCTTTCGATTTAGGCTGATCCCAAATCCCTTCTTCTAGCTGAGCATGAAGCTCTGGATAATCTTTACTGTCAAATGTTGGCACTTTACCTTGCGAAAGCTGCTTATTGTAATCCTTCGCCAGTTTCACCGCCGTGCCAGATAGAAGAACAATCGCAATCAAGTTAATGATCGCCATCATCCCCATCGACACATCAGCCATCGCCCACACCGTTGGTAAATCTGCGATTGAACCAAACATCACCATACCGAGTACAACAAGACGGAATACGTTCAAGCCCGCTTTGTTGTTGTGCTCTAAAAAAATCAAATTCGTTTCTGCATAGGAGTAATTTGCCACGAGAGAAGTAAACGCAAAAAAGAAAATAGCCACAGCAATGAAGATTGAACCCCAGCTACCAACTTGAGCACTTAGCGCACGTTGCGTCAGCTCAATACCCGTCACCTCACCATGGGGGACATATTCACCTGACATCAAAATAATCGCCACAGTGGCCGAACAAATAACAATCGTATCCATAAAGACACCCAGCATTTGCACATAGCCCTGAGAAGCAGGATGAGGTGGATAAGGTGTCGCAGATGCCGCGGCATTCGGCGCAGAGCCCATACCGGCTTCATTGGAAAATAAACCACGTTTTAGACCGTTAATCATGCCTTGTGCAATGGTGTAACCTAAAGCGCCTGACGCCGCCTCTTCTAAACCAAATGCACTGCGGAAGATCAGTGAGATGATCCCCGGTAATTTTTCCATATTGGTAAACATGATAAATAACGCTAACAACAAGTAACACAGCGCCATTGCCGGTACTAAAATTTCGGCTGTACGTGCTATTGCCCGTAATCCACCAAAAATAATAATGCCCGTCATTACCACCAACACCATGCCGACGTAAGTTGGATTAAAACCAAATGCGACATTCATTGCTTGCGAAATAGAGTTCGCTTGCACGGCATTAAATACCAAGCCAAAGGCAATAATAAGGAAAATAGAAAACACCACGCCCATCCAGCGCATGCCTAACCCTTTCTCCATATAATACGCTGGGCCACCACGATAGTTACCGTCTGCATCACGGGTTTTATACAACTGAGCAAGTGCACTTTCGGCAAAAGCGGTTGCCATTCCTAACATGGCGATTAACCACATCCAGAAAATAGCGCCAGGACCACCTAAGGTCAGAGCAACGGCTACACCAGCCATATTGCCCGTACCTACACGCGCAGCCAAGCTGGTACAAAGTGCCTGAAAAGACGAAATTCCTGCTTTATCCGATTTTCGGCTATTTCGCATCACACTGAACATATGCCCAAAATGTTTAAATTGAATAAAGCCTAAACGGTAAGTAAAGAAGATACCGACACCGACCAATAGATAAATGAGCACAGAGCCCCATAACAGATCGTTTAAAAAATTAATCTGACTAGTCACGCCCGATACCTCATACACATTAAAAAAGAATAAATACCCACTCAAAAAAACATGAGTGAAACACGATAAAATAATAATAGTTGTTTACTAACAACCTTCGTTGTTCTTATTGAGTTACGGCAGAAATAGAGCGCCAAACAATTGCTATCACTCTTTTTACGTTTATCAAACTGAATTTATGAATCCAATAGACAATAAACCTAAAAGGCATTGATACTAAAGCATTATAGAAGATATATGATCATGCAAAGATATATAGCAAAAAGCAATACTTCACGCCTTACGTTTAACCTTGGAAGCATATTTTTGCTTCCATATTGTCGTGTGACTTAACGACGGAAAACAATCTTTATCGCATTAATGCGCCAAAATCATTCAAATTAAATACAAATATCCCTTAAATTAATCGAATCATGGTCAGAGAGAATCATCCGTTATAGCCCATTAATTCACATCACTTTTTCTCATCTCTGCATCAATGACCTCTTTAATATGCTCATTTTTCATTCAGCCAGCTTGTGATCATACGAACACTCACGTAAAAAATTCATAAAAAGTCAACATTTACGAAACACATTAATTTTATTTTAAAACTATATATGCTATTAAACTTATATAGTCATGTAAGAACTAGAGGTGCTTTATGGATAGCTTTGCATTCGATGACATTCTTGCAACACAACAGCCGGCTCGCGGTTCACGTAGTAAACCGGTAAAACGGAAATGGCGTGAAATTGAGGCAATAAAGGACAGGCAAAGACTGCGTAAAGAATTACAAGATCTTGATATACTCCAAGACCTTTCAGATGAACATATTGATTTCTAATCAATCTACAGACTAAACAATATAAACAGCGCCAATCAAATTGGCGCCTTCTTTTTAATTACCTGTAACGACAATTAAACACGATAGCCCAGCAATAATGATTACGTTGATATATGTTCAGATAACTTTTGATAACGTGCATCAACATGCTCACCAAAGAGTGGATCATCCTGATAAACGTGCAGTTCTTTCGATACTGCCACCCAATCTTCTGCAGTAAAATCACGACGTATTAGCGGGAATATATTTTTTTCTTCAAACTCTAGATGTGCTTTCTGACGTGTGACAAACACATTCAACTTTTCAGCAAAGATATCGAGAGGAATAACGGCATCCATTAGTACCATTTCAACCGTATCAGCAAACTCAGCAGTAAGTTGTGCCAACTGATGATGCTCTTGCTCGAGGCTTTGCATATCGCCATTTTTTGCATAATGCGATTGATAATAACGGTACAGAATATCTTCCTTGGGATGATGGCAGTGTTCAGCATACTGTTGAAGATATTCCACAATATCTTTAATCAAGCTGTAATTAACCGTACGACCATTTTCAATAGCATCTAGCTTCTGCTGCAGAATATTCAATAAGCGGTTTATATAACCATGCTCAGTATGAATACTATCTAACATCATAACCCTCTCCTTGATTGCTTATCTTAAATTCATTTGTTTAAGTGTAATTCATCAAAGAAAATACATATTGATCCTGATTACTAATTATTCACATTTTTACAGGTATTTATTAACACCTGTTATTATCAATCATTTAAAACCAGCCACTTACTCTTGAATCCTTTTAGGCTGCCAATCAATTGGTGATTGATTCATGCCACACAATAGCTGGTTCACTTGAGAGAAATGCTTACAACCAAAGAAACCACGATATGCCGACAGCGGTGATGGGTGAGCCGATTTTAAAACATGATGCTTATCGGTATTAATCGTTTTACCTTTCTTCTGCGCATGCGCCCCCCACAATACGAACACAATGCCAGCACTCTGTTGATCAAGCACATCGATGATTTTATCCGTAAATGTTTCCCAACCAATCTTGGCATGTGAATGCGCTTTACTTTGCTCGACGGTCAATACTGTATTTAATAGCAGAACGCCTTGATCTGCCCAACTTTGAAGGTAACCATGCTGGGGAATTTGAAACCCTGGGATATCGGTGGCTAATTCTTTGTACATATTAGCGAGTGATGGGGGTGTTTTAATGCCAGGCAAAACAGAAAAACTCAAACCATGTGCTTGATTAGCGCCGTGGTAGGGATCTTGACCTAATATTACGACCTTTACTTGATCTAATGGGGTTGAATTAAATGCATTAAAAACATCTTGTTCAAGAGGAAAAATAACTTTGCCATTAGAACGGGCAGTAGACACAAACTGTTCAATATCCTGAAAGTAAGGCTGTTTTTTTTCTTGATTGATAATGTCTTGCCAAGTATTTGTGTGGCTCATCATATTGATCCTGATTCGATGTAATACCGTTATTCTAACGATTTCAGCATTAAAATCAGAAGTGATTGTTCAGAGCCACCACAAAAATAACCACCTTAAGTCCTGCCAAGTTGATCTTTATGGTGTGGAGTAACGGGTGAACGCCAATGCCCACGGCCTTGAATTGGGCGGTTGGCTTGAGGTAACCGAGCGGCATAAATTGCTGTTTGAGTAATCATTGTCATGTTCATAGTCCTAACTCCAAGAAGAATAAAACCTGCTACGAATAAGAACATGAAAAAAGAATGCCAACTTTTAAATAATACAACTAAACAAAATAAATACAGTTAGTTATATTAACTTTAATTTGATCATTCAAAAATAAGAAGCACTACCTCAACGCATTTGCCCTACTACAGTGCTTTTATTTATTGTTCACAAATGAGCGTAACGTCATGATTTCTTGTTGCCAAATATCAGGGTTGATCGTTTCTAATACCAAAGGAATATTGTCGAACCCACTCGCTTGCATCAGATAACGAAAGCAATCCCAGCCAATCTCACCTTCCCCTAGGCTATGGTGTCGATCTAAATGGCTTCCTAACTTACCCTTTGAGTCATTTAAGTGCATGCCACGTAAAAAAGACATTCCCACCACCTGATCAAATTCAGTAAATGTTGCCTCTGTAGCGGCTTCAGAACGTAAATCATAACCCGCCGCGAATGTATGGCAGGTATCAATACACACACCCACTCGGCTTTTATCTTCAATCTGGTCGATAATTTCAGCTAGGTGTTCAAATCGCCAACCTACATTCGATCCCTGCCCTGCGGTATTCTCAATCACCGCCACAACCTCAGGTACTTCTTGATGCGCCATGTTTATCGATTCAGCAATCAATCTTAAACAGTCTGATTCACTGATCTTTTTTAAATGACTACCAGGATGGAAATTCAGTAAAGTAAGCCCGAGTTGATTACAACGCTGCATTTCATCAATAAATGCCGCACGAGATTTCTCAAGCTTTTCAGTCTCAGGGTTGCCCAAATTGATCAAGTAAGAATCATGCGGCAGAATCGCCTCGCTCTTAAATCCATACTGCTGACAACGCGCTTTAAAAGCGGTAATAACATCTTGCTCTAATGGCTTAGCCACCCACTGTCTTTGATTCTTCGTGAATAGCGCAAAGGCGTTAGCACCAATTTTGGCTGCATTTTCCGGTGCGTTAAACACCCCACCAGCTGCAGAAACATGCGCACCAATTAACTTCATTTTATATCCTGTTAGTTACGTTATTTTTCCACATGAATTACAACAAAATACGCCTCGTCATGGCCTACTTTCCGGTTAAAACAAGGGATGAACTTTTCATTTATGTTGTAATTTTACTACAAACGATCATTTAAACTATTTTTTAAACTTTAAACTCACTACCGAATTGTAGGTAAACTAAGGTTAACTTGACCTAGCTCAAAAAAACAGCCGTATTAAAAATAAGGTTTTTTGTTGTAATTTGATCTGCATCAATACCAATTTTCCATTACCGAGGTATATAATACGCAGCTCAATAAAAAACTTAAAAACTAACTACATTTCTTCGGAGAATAAAGTCATGATCACAGGCATTCAAATTACAAAATCAGCGAACGATGATCTACTAAATAGCATCTGGTTACTAGACAGTGAAACAAATGAAGCTCGCTGTGTTGTAGCAAAAGCTGGCTTTGAAGAAGATCAAGTTATCGCAGCAGCAGACCTAGGTGAATACGAATCTCGTGACGTTACTATTGAAGTTCCAGCTAAGGTTGAAGGTGGTCAGCACCTTAACGTTAACGTTCTTAAGAAAGAAACACTGGAAGATGCAGTGGCACACCCAGAAAAATACCCACAGCTAACAATCCGTGTATCGGGTTACGCTGTACGTTTTAACTCTCTAACAACAGAGCAGCAAAAAGACGTAATCGCTCGTACTTTCACTAGCAGCCTGTAATTTAGCTATTAGATAAAAGTATAAATAGAACGGTGCCTAAGGTGCCGTTTTTTTATGCCTGTCATTCATCAAACTATCCCTATTAAATCTTATCCTCTTCTTTAAGATCATCTTATTTATCAGTATGGCATTCATGTCACAAATATGAACATTGCTGACATTCACCTCTCAATATTGACCAAATAACAGACAATATCACTAATTTTAGCGTACCTTGCCAGCATTGTTGTTTGTATGGATAATTAGACAGATAACAATGTTCAGCATGAATTTCTTAAATCATTCCCTTTCAGGAGCCAGCTTTATGAAGTTAATACTAAAATTGATCTCTGGTATTTTGGTCGGCATCCTACTCGGCTTTTTTGCGCCGGATAGCATAATTCGAACACTACTCACAATAAAACAACTCGGCGGGCAATTAATCGGGTTTACCATTCCTCTGATTATTCTTTTTTACATTACGAGCGGTATTGCCAGCTTACCTAAAAATTCAGGTTCGTTATTAGGTAAAACCGTCGCACTCTCTTATGGTTCAACGATTATTGCAGGCAGTCTCGCCTTTCTTGTTGCCAGCGTTGTCATCGCTGGATTACCAGAATCAACGGTTACCGTCGCTAGCAGTTCTGATAAATTAACAAGCTTTCTAACATTAGAAATACCGCCATTATTTGGTGTAATGACAGCACTCGCGACAGCCTTTTTATTTGGATTAGGCATCAGTATTACTGATAGCCAAAATTTAAGAACAATTGCAGATGAAGGGCGCAATGTTATTGACCTTTTATTGGCAAAAGTCATTATTCCATTTTTACCGCTATATATTGCTGGCGTGTTTGCTGAAATGTCAGCAGAAGGAACGGTTTTTACCACATTAAAAACATTCGGTGTAGTCTTAACCCTAGCTATCATCATGCATTGGGTATGGATTACCATTCAGTACACAATAACGGGGTTGGTACTTCGTCAGTCACCAATAAAATTAATCAAAAACATGCTACCGGCCTACTTCACCGCCGTTGGTACCATGTCGTCGGCTGCAACCATTCCGGTTACCCTGCGCCAAACCAAAAAGAACGGTGTGGATGATTCGATTGCAAACTTTACTATTCCTTTATGTGCCACGATCCACCTTTCAGGTTCAACCATCACACTCGTCACTTGCTCGACTGCTGTTATGGCATTAAGCCAGCACATTGCCATCCCATCATTACTTGAGATGTTACCTTTCATTATGATGCTTGGTATTACAATGATTGCCGCACCCGGTGCTCCAGGTGGTGCAGTAATGGCAGCACTAGGGTTAATGGCTTCTATGCTTGGTTTTGGCGAGGCTGAACTCGCTCTCATGATCGCACTGTATATGGCGCAAGATAGCTTTGGTACAGCCTGCAATATTACCGGAGATGGTGCTATCGCATTGTGGGTTAATAAGTTTTCTAAAGAAGAAAAACAACAGCCTGCGATTGAGGCTCAGCAAGAAAGTTAACGCATAAAAAAACGGTAGCCATTACGGCTACCGTTTTCAATTTAAAAAATACATGTTAGATCATTTTAATCTTGAACACTTCGTAACACCGCTTTTAACTGCTCAAAATCGTTATCGCGCTCTAGTGATAACAGCTCCATCGCGCCATGCTTCGCAAGCGGGGCTGGCAGATCGATATCCAGCTCTAGGATCTCATCAACTACTTCTTTAAACTTCGCAGGATGCGCCGTGCATAAGAACAAGCCGGTTTCGCCATCTTGTAGCTGCTCATTAAGCACACGGTAAGCAATCGCCCCATGGGGTTCACATAAGTAACCATCTGCATTCATTTCACGCAACGTTTCAGCGGTTTGCTCGTCTGTTACTGCGCCGTAGCCAAGCTCGTTAAGCCCCCAGCCTTTCAACTGGCATAACTCTTCGATACGTGGCCAGTTATTCGGCTCACTCACATCCATTGCATTAGAAATGGTTGGAATTGTTGATGTTGGTGCCCACTCACCCGTTTGCAGGTAACGTGGTACGGTGTCATTCGCATTCGTTGCAACAATAAAACGCTTCACTGGCAAACCAAGTGATTTAGCTAACAAACCTGCTGTTAAGTTACCAAAATTACCACTTGGTACTGAAATCACTAAATTTTCACGTTGCGCTTTAGGTAGTTGAGCAACAGCTTCAAAGTAGTAGCAAATCTGCGCCATCAAACGACTGATGTTAATCGAGTTTGCTGAGTTTAGACCAACATCTTGACGTAATTGTTCATCATCAAACGAGGCTTTAACCAGTGCCTGACAATCATCAAATGTGCCTTCTACAGCAACAGTGGTAATATTGCGACCTAACGTACAGAATAATTTTTCCTGTAACGGGCTGATTTTGCCTTTCGGATATAAGATCACAACCTTAATATTATCCATGCCGTAAAAAGCATGGGCGACAGCAGCTCCCGTATCACCCGACGTTGCAGTCAAAATCGTTACTTTGCCATCTTTCTCGGACACAGCAGCTAAAGATTGCGCCATGAATCGGCCACCAAAATCTTTAAAAGCTAATGTAGGGCCGTGAAATAACTCTAGTGCGTAAACGCCGTCTTTTACTTTGGCTAAAGGGGCTGGGAATTGGAACGCGTTATCCACCATTTGGTTAACGGTTTCTGAAGTAAGCTCTTCACCAATAAAGGCTGAAAGAATTTTGCTGCTACGGCTAACAAAATCCATTTCTAATAATGCATCGACATCACCCAAATCAGGTAACTCTGATGGGAAAAACAGACCTTGATTACGTCCTAAACCTTGACGTACTGCCTGACCAAAGGAAACCTGTTCTTGATGTTCTTTTAAATTATACAGCTTCATAGTTATAGCTCACTTCCTGTTACTTTCGATCCCGTGCTGTCTAAACGACAGACATGGACAAATCCTTCATCATTCTGAACATAATTGTCTTCGAGCCAACGTGCAATACGTTTTGCCACTTCTAGGTCATTACAGACACTAAACATGGTTGGTCCTGAACCAGAGATCCCACTCGCCAATGCCCCTGCTTCCAGGGCATATTGTCGTGCATTTGAAAAACCAGGCAACAATCGTTCGCGATAGGGTTCAGCAACCACATCTTTAACCATTTTTGCCGCAAGCTCTGGTTGCTGAGAATGGCAGGCATGAATGAAGCCACCAAGGTAACGACCATGCGCAATGACATCTTGTCGACGGTACTGAGACGGCAAGATGGCACGCGCTTCTGCTGTAGGCACTTTAATGCCAGGATAGGCCATCACCCAATACCAATCGTCAAAGCAAGGCACCGACTGGCTAATAATACCCAGCTCTTGAACCATAAATTGCAGCCCGCCCAAATAACACGGTGCCACATTATCGTAATGTAAACTTCCGGAAATTTTTGCTTCCATTTCCCCCATCAAAGTCAATAATTCGACTTCATTCAACGGCAAGTTATGAAAACGGTTTAATGCATCTAATGCTGCAACAACTGAACATGCACTCGAGCCCAAACCCGAACCAATTGGCATATTCTTTTCAAGTGTCATCGCTACAGGTTTTAATTCGATGCTTTTCTTATCTAACTCACGAGCAAACACTAACCAACAATGGTAAACAATGTTCTCTTCTTTCTCTGCAGGCAACTTTGCAACAAAATCACCGACGCATTTTAAGGTAAAAGGTTGATCACCAGCGGCAACTTCAACGCGATCACCCAATAAAGACCCATCAATCGGTGATACAGCCGCACCCAGTACATCAAACCCAACACTTACATTGCCAATTGATGCTGGCGCATAAACAACAACACTCATCTTTATACTCCCAACTTCCAGCCTAATGTACGCATTAGATCAGCAAACACGCCTGCCGCTGTCACTTCTGTACCAGCACCGTAACCACGTAACACTAATGGAATCGGTTGATAATAACGGCTGTAGAATGCCAAGGCATTTTCGCCATCTTTAATTTTAAACATTGGATCATCAGGGTTTACTGCTGCAATCTTAACGAAGCATTTGCCTTGATCAATTTCACCAACGTAACGCAAGACTTTATCTTCTTTTGCCGCATCTGCTGATAACTGCTCAAAGTAAGCATTCGCTTCTGGCAAACGAGCCATGAAATCATCAATAGAGCCTTCTGCATTAAAACCTGGTGGCAATGCCTGCTCGACGACAACATCTTCCAGTTCTAGTGCTAAGCCCGTTTCACGCGCCAAAATAAGCAGTTTACGTGCGACATCCATACCCGATAAATCATCACGAGGATCAGGTTCTGTAAAGCCGTTTTCACGAGCAATCGTGGTGGCATCACTAAAACTCATACCTTCATCTAACTTACCGAAGATATAAGATAATGAACCCGATAAAATGCCAGAGAAGCGCGAAAGTTCATCACCTGCAGACAGCAAATTCTGTAAGTTTTCAATAACCGGTAAACCGGCACCAACCGTTGTGTCGTACATAAATTTACGACGAGTAGAACGTGCCGCCTGACGCAACTGATGGTAATACGCCATGCTCGCGGTATTGGCTTTCTTGTTTGGTGTAATAACGTGGAAACCTGCCGCTAGATAGTCAACATACTGCTCTGCAATACCTTGATCAGACGTACAGTCAATCACGACGGGGTTAATAATATGGTGACGCTGAACCAATTGGATCATACGTGCCAGAGTTAATGGCTCATTCGCCATCCCGACCTGATCACGCCAGTTTTCAAGTGGAATACCATTATTATTAAGTAACAAGCCTTTACTGTTCGCTAAACCACAGACACGAATAACAATGCCTTTGTCTGCAAGTTTTGCTTGTTGACGACGAATCTGTTCAACCAGTTCACCACCAACACCACCCACACCAATCACAAATACATCAAGAAAGTGTTTACTGTTAAACAGGTTTTCATGACACGCTTTCACCGCTTCAGCCACTTTAATCGCTGGGATTACCGCAGAAATTGCACGCTCAGAAGAGCCTTGAGCTATCGCAATAATATTCACATTTACTTCTGCTAAAGAGGTAAAGAAACGTGAAGCAACCCCTTGCGATGTACGCATGCCGTCACCCACTAATGTCACAATAGCGGAATCATCGACAAACTCGATAGGCTCTAAGAGGCCTTCTTTTAACTCTAATTCGAAGTTGTTTTGTAGCGCTTGTTGCGCTAAAACTTTATCGTCACTATCGATACAGAAACTAATACTGTATTCAGATGATGATTGTGTAATCAGTACAATCGATACACCAGAAATTGACATCGCGCCAAAGACACGCGCAGCCATGCCAACCATGCCTTTCATTCCAGGACCCGATACGTTGACCATGGTCAGGTTTTTCAGCGTGGTAATGCCTTTTATCGCCAAGTTATCTTCACCGGTATCAAGACCGATTAATGTACCAGCACCTTGTGGCTTAAAACTGTTTTTGATTAAGCAAGGAATATGGAACTGGGCAATAGGAGCGATTGTTTTCGGGTGTAGAACCGATGCACCGAAATAAGATAGTTCCATTGCTTCTTGGTAACTTAAGGATTTAAGTAAGCGAGCATCAGGTACAATGCGAGGATCGCAACTATATACACCATCAACATCTGTCCAGATTTCACAGCACTCAGCACGAAGACAAGCTGCTAATACTGCTGCAGAATAGTCAGAACCATTACGCCCTAGCGTTACTAATTCACCGTCACAGTTACCCGCCGTAAAGCCAGGCATAATATTAACGTGACCTTCCGGTAGCGGGTTTCGTTTGAAATTTTGCGTCGACAATTCAATATCAACGTGTGCTTCGAGATAATCGCCATGGGCAAACAAGTAGGCGACAGGATCAATTAAGCTCGCAGGCTGGCCTTTCGCTTCAAGCAGGGCTTTCATTGTAACAATCGATAAACGCTCACCTTTACTGATGATTTTTGCGTATACATTGTCTGGGCATAAGCCTAATAGCTTCATGCCATGCACATACTGTTTAAGCTGACCTAACGAACTCGCCAGCTTTGCATCAACCAAGGCCTTATCAAAGGTTGGCACTAACGTTTTAAGACCAGAAAACAATTCATTAAATACAGCTTCTAAATCAGCGACCTGAAGATCAGCTTCGCCAGTTTTCACAGTACTATCTATTACCGAAACTAACTTGTTTGTTACTTTTCCTGGTGCTGAAAGCACGACAGACACATCACCTTGCTGAGCATTATTGGCAATAATATCTGCCGCTCGTAAAAATCGTTCTGCATCTGATAAAGATGAACCACCAAACTTAAATACCCGCATTCCCTACTCCCGACTTCCTTAATTATCCATTAACTAACTGTTTAATTTCAGCAGTAATGTTCAAATCTATTTCATTTAAAAAAGGTTAAAAAAAAGCCCGCATCTAATAAGAAGTGCGGGCTTTTTTTAAGAATCTTATGCGTATCAGCCCGCACCAACACGAATAATCGTGCCAGTAATAATAATGGTTGTGGTTGTGCTGATAACGTTAAACATAATGTGTTTTGAATTACTCAATTCTCTCAATTACTTTAGATTTACCTTACCCCACATCGAGAGTCAACAATGTTTTAACTTTATACTTAAAATTCTTTATAAATACGGGCTTGAATACATATTGATGCGTTATACCGAAAAAGTATAAAAAACAAACAGATTTAATTGCAGTTCGTGTCTCCTCGTTGCATAGTTAATCTAATACAAAAACAATAATGATTCGGAGGGAACCGGATGACAGCAGCAATGGAACAGCTTGTAGCCCATACCATTTTGCAAGGCTTCGATGCTATGTATGGTCGATTTCTTGACGTAACCGCAGGTGCTCAAGAGCGATTTGAACAACAAGATTGGTCTTCTGTTCATTTAGCGTTAAAAAAACGAATCAGTTTTTATGACCATCATGTCGGGTTAGTGACGAGTCAAATTCAGATAATGCTCGGTGAACGCTACGCCAATCGCTCATTTTTAATGGCCGTTAAATCATCGTATGAAAATTTACTGTTAGATTATCCACGATATGAAATTGCAGAAAGTTTTTTCAACTCCGTTTATTGTCGTATTTTTGAACATCGTAATATCAACCGAGATAAACTCTTCGTTCATAGCTCGCAAGAAAACCGGATCCCAACTTATCCCACTCAGTTGACTCGCATCTACCATGCTCACTCAGGTTTAACGTCTTTGTTCGATCGTGTTTTAGACGACACGCCCTTTACCCAAGTATGGGAAGACAAACAACGTGATACCAAGCTCATCATCAACCACCTGAAGCAAGAGTTCGGGGCAGCATTTAATGATGACACCTCGTTAGAGCTTATTCGCGAGCCATTTTATAGAAATAAAGCGGCTTACTTGATCGGCAAAATAACACTAAACCATGATGGGCAATACCAAACCATTCCTTTGGTATTACCTGTACTCAATAACAGTAATAAACAGTTATACGTCGATGCCTGCATCTGCCATGTGAACGATGTGAGTATTATCTTTGGTTTTGCGCGCTCTTACTTCATGGTGTACGCACCTGCTCCTGGTGCGCTTGTTCGCTTTTTATCGAACCTTATTCCCAATAAAACGAATGCAGAGCTATATACTGCAATAGGGTGCCAAAAACACGGCAAGACAGAGCTATACCGTGAGTTTTTAACCCACCTAGATAATTCTGATGATCAATTTGTTACCGCCCCAGGTATCAAAGGGATGGTTATGTCAGTGTTCACTCTGCCATCTTACGATTTTGTTTTTAAAATAATTAAAGATAAATTTGCGCCACAAAAAGATATTAGTCATGCCACGGTTAAAGAAAAATATAAACTTGTAAAAGAGCATGATCGTGTTGGTCGTATGGCTGATACTCAGGAATACCGACATTTTACATTTGAACGCCATCGCTTTAGTGATGAGTTATTAGCAGAACTATTGGCTGCTGCTCCCTCGATAATCAAAGTAACGTCAGACCAAATCATTATTAGCCATCTATACATGGAACGTCGAATGATCCCATTCAATATTTATGTAGAACAAGCGAATGATGATGACCTTCGCGATGCCGTTGATGAATATGGTAAAGCAATTAAACAACTCGCCGCGGCTAATATTTTCCCTGGCGATATGCTATTCAAAAATTTTGGGGTAACGCGTCATAAACGTGTCGTGTTTTATGATTATGACGAAATCAACTATATGACGGAAATGAATTTCCGTAAAATTCCAGAGCCACGAACGCCTGAAGATGAGATGTCTGCTGAGCCTTGGTATAGCGTGGGTATTTACGACGTATTCCCTGAAGAATTTCGTACTTTTTTACTTATAAACCCCAAAGTAAAAGCCTTATTTAATGAATTACACAGTGATTTATTTGAAGCTAAATATTGGCAGTATTTGCAGCAAAATATAACGCACGGTCAATATGAAGATGTCTATCCCTATAGAAGTGTACATCGTCTACGTATGACATAAAAATTCATGCAAAATGGCATAAGCGACAATTGATAATTCGGGCGGGATCATGTTTTATGCACTCGAACGCATTTAAATGTAAATGAAATATCAAAACCGATAATTCTGTCCTAATATCAATAAACACAATCAAAACTAAGAACAGTGGCGGTGGCGCAATGAAAAAATTGTTGATCACATTAGCCCTGCTGGTAGTGGCATTACCAACAATTGCTGCAGAAAATAACGCATTTCTGGGGTTAATTGGTGATGAACATTCATCATCAGGCTGGTTTATGACATCTCAGTCAAATTCCATCGAACAATTTGACCTTTGGCAAATTGATAGCGGATATTCATATTCGTTAAATGGGAATTTACAGTTCTATTTAAGCACTCGCTTATCATCAGGTAATGATACAAAATCTGCGAGCCGAGGAGTGCTATCTGGAGTGGCTTATAACCTGAGCCCAAAGGTCAGCTTACAAAGTGCGGTTACCTCTGAAGTTGTCGAGCGTGATACTGTCTATGGCGTAGAGATTACGAGCCAATATGATGTCACTGACAAAGTAAATCTAAGAGCGACCGTTGATTACGAAGCGCTTGAGCAGATTTATCAACTGGGTATTGGGTTTCGTTTCTAACTCAATATCAAATAACCCTTTTCAGCAATGGCTCTTCGATAGACCCCAGTCAATAAAATACCTCTTCTGCAAACCCATCATAAATAAAACAATTAAAGCACAGATAAATCTAGGGGCTGTTTGCTCAGTAATATCCCGTTAAGATCTGCATACAGATAATCGCCTGGATAGATCATAGTATGCGCGACAGTCATGGTGACATTCATATCACCCGTTTGACGTTTCACGGTTTTGTATGGGCATGTACCTAAAGCTTTTACGCCGAGATCTAAGGTCGCGAGAGTGCCTACATCACGAGCAGTGCCATTAATAACAATTCCTTGCCAACCATTTTTCACTGCAAGCAATGCTAGCTGATCACCCAGTAATGCGCCGTTATAAGAAGCATGCCCATCAATAAACAGTACTTTCCCCGTACCATCTTGAGACACAATATCGCGAACTAAACTGTTATCTTCAAAACAACGTAAGGTTACCACCTCACCATAAAATATTTTTTTTCCGCCATAGTCATTTAACACAAGAGGTAACCATCGGACATCTTGTTCGTAGTGATCACACAAATCGGGTAATAGATCGTTCATATCAAACTCCTTTTATAACTAAATAGCCCTATTTTCTTATTCTATTTATGACACTTTAAGATCTCATTTCTCAATTAAGTGTAGAAAAAGGTAGACCATTTACCGAGATTTTGTGTTTCAATGCCCTCAAGTAAAACAGGAACCAGATAAAGTCTATTGTTTTCAACCCAATAGATTGCATTTTGTTCAAACATTGCCGCTAACTCAAATGCTTGTTTACAGGATAAATCAACAGCAAAGCTCGGCTCTGTCCAACACCTATCCAGAGAGCGACAACATATAGGCATCCATGCATCTGTTAACATGATGAGATTCTTTTCCAGCGCGATATTTCTCTTAACGTTATCAGAATGAGTAAGAACAATGCTTCTCGGATTAAAAGCTGTTAGAATTGCAAAGCAATGGTAAACAGGGTGTTGCCTTGCCTCGAAGGTAATGTTTTGATATTTTCGCCAAAGCGATTTTTTTTTACACTTATGTTGATTCATTCATTTTATGACATTGTAATTTGTAGCGAATGTTAAACACTCTAAACAAACGTAGTGCATCCTCATTCAATTTGATATAAATCAATAAACATCTAAAAATCGGCATCGAAACAAAGACCCTATATTGTTAGCGAGCTGTTAAGTGCTTACAATCATCGCCATCCAAGGGAGATTGTAGCCAGTACCCACAGAGAATCGGGTTTTTCAACACAGTTGCGACACAAAAACGTATTGAATTTATGGATGGCGTACCAAACAGGCCGCTTTTAAAGTGAAAAATTATGTATTTTGTCTAATACTTTGCCTGTATGTGAATTTTTTTTATAGAATTTAACTATTCTGTTTTTGACCAGATTCCGTTTTAGTAAATTAGGTACAGCCAATGCAAACCCCTCACATTCTAATTGTAGAAGACGAGCACGTAACACGTAATACCCTTAAGAGCATTTTTGAAGCTGAGGGTTACACTGTCTTTGAAGCCAATGACGGCGCTGAAATGCACCAGATGCTTTCTGAGCACCCCGTTCACCTTGTTATCATGGATATCAACCTACCAGGTAAAAATGGTTTATTACTAGCACGTGAACTTCGCGAGCAAGGTGATATGGCTCTTATGTTCCTGACAGGTCGTGACAACGAAGTGGATAAGATTTTAGGTCTTGAAATTGGTGCTGATGATTACATCACTAAACCATTCAACCCTCGTGAGTTAACTATTCGTGCGCGTAACTTACTGACACGTGCGATGAACCAAGGTCTACCAACTGAAGATAAGAAATTGGTAGAGCGTTATGAGTTCAATGGTTGGTCTTTAGAAATCAACAGCCGTTCTTTGGTTAGCCCAAGTGGTGACCAATTTAAGCTTCCTCGTTCTGAATTCCGTGCTTTACTTCACTTCTGTGAAAACCCAGGCAAAATTCAAACGCGTGGCGATCTTCTGAAGAAGATGACTGGTCGTGAACTTAAGCCTCACGACCGTACGGTTGACGTAACTATTCGTCGTATCCGCAAGCACTTTGAATCTGTTGCTGATACACCTGAAATCGTTGCAACGATTCATGGTGAAGGTTACCGTTTCTGCGGTGATCTAAACGAAGAATAATTCGACTATTGTGCCAATGACTCAAGGGTAAAAGCGCTTCGTTTTTACCGAGTCTTCAGCAAATAGTGAGAAAAAAGGCTCCTATAGGAGCCTTTTTCTTTTTTAGAATACTGTCGTTAGAATACTGCAAATTAAAATACTTGGTTAACCGTCACGTCACGTTGTGTAATGGTATATTCCTTACCACTCTTAACCAGTGTAACCGTCACATCAACTAAACTTGCTGGTGCCCAACTAGGCCCATCACGCAGCATAAACTCAACGCCACTCTGATAGCTCTCGCCATTTTGACCCATACTATTTTGCAAATAGCTTTGTTCCATAATATTGACGTCAAAATCATTATCGTCGTTAGCCGTTAATAGCCATTGTTGCTCTGCATTTTTTAAGACGATTTGCTTTACTTTAATCCCTTGATATAAAGCATCACTTTGAGGAGAGAGTAATTGAATAGATGCAAGTAAACGACCTTTAGCAGCAGAACTAGCGCCAATCCCTACGCTACCTTCATCTTCAATCATTGGCATGCTGTTTAGCCAAATCTCACTGTATAAAGCAATCGACACATCTTCTATCGTTAATGCATCATCAGCTTGCTCTATCGGTACGACCACAGCAGTCGCATTGTCTTGTTGGCTATTTTGATTAGCACAAGCCGCAAGTACAACGGTAGATGCAATAATACCACTCAGTTTCATCCATTTTTTCATTTAGCTTTCTCCTGTTCAGCTACCCACTCGCGTAATACATTCAGATC
Organism: Photobacterium frigidiphilum; assembly: GCF_003025615.1. GTDB lineage: Bacteria > Pseudomonadota > Gammaproteobacteria > Enterobacterales > Vibrionaceae > Photobacterium > Photobacterium frigidiphilum. The sequence goes on from NZ_PYMJ01000024.1 coordinate 43,577, forward strand.
ATGCGCATAACCATTTTTAATCTCATCAACCCAATCATTAATGTTTTCCCACCATGCTGGTAGTTCTGGTGATTGTGCCTTTTGAGCGACTTGCTGGATATGCTTTAAACCGATAGAACCCGCGGCACCTTTAATTTTATGAGCTTCAAACTTAATCCCATCTTTGTCTTTCGCTGTCATATTAGAGTCAAGAATTGCTATATAGTCTGGCATCATCTTTTCAAACATCGCGATACTTTCATGTACTGGTTTGGTGCCGACAATTTCAACATAAGACTCAAGCATCTCTAAATCGAGTAATTGATTAAACATTTCATTATTTGAATGTTCTACCACGACTGCTGGTTGAGCATCTGAAACAGGCTCAATTGTTTCTATCTCTTCGTCGCCATCAAAATCATCAAGCGGACAGGTCAGTACTAATCGCTGAATAACATCGGTAATCGCTTTGACACTCAGAGGCTTACTTAGCGCCTCATCCATACCTTTTTCAATGTACTCGTTTTTATCACTGATCACATTCGCGGTTAGCGCGACTAATGCGGGTAAATAATCGTACTTTTTACGCAGTGCTTGCGCTATATCAAACCCTGTCATATCCGGTAATTGAATATCAAGTAACACAAGATCGAAAGATTCAGGATCGAACATAGCCAATGCTTCATCACCACGCATCGCAACCGTTACTTCATGCCCTAAGCTTTCCAGTAACGCTTTAGCAACCGTAATGTTGAGTTCAATATCTTCAACCATAAGGATACTTAAGCTGGCTTGAGGTACCACTGGCATGATTTCTTCTTCAACGACAGCCTCAACTAATGGCACTCTAATGGTGACAGTAAAAGTACTGCCTTCACCGATATCAGAAGTAACCAAAATATCGCCGCCCATGAGCTGCACCAACTGACGAGAAACCGCAAGACCGATGCCCGTACCTACCGCGTGTAAATTGTCGCTACCTTGCTTAACTTGGTAATACATGGTAAATATTTTATCGACTTCAGACGCTGGAATCCCAATGCCACTATCTTCAACGTCAAAGGTGATTTCTGCCTCATGCTCAAAGATTTCACTGCTCACCGATAAGATTACACCCCCTTCTTTGGTGAATTTGGTCGCATTACCAATCAAGTTCCACAATACCTGACGTAAACGTGTGCTATCAACTTCGATGAAAGCGGGTAGTTTAGTTAATCGTTCCAAGTCAAAACGTAAGCCTTTTTGTTCAGCCATCAAACTTGAAATATTATCCATTTCAGTGACAAATTCATTGAAGTCTAGAGGCTTAGGCATCAATTCTAAACGACGGCGATCTGACTTATCCATGTCTATGATGTCATTAAATATATTACCTAGCGTTATCGCACTCACATGAACGGTACGCATATAACCACGCTGCTCATCATTTAGCGGCGTTTCAAGCAACATTCGACTTAAACCGACAATACCGTTTAGCGGCGTACGTAATTCATGGCTAATCGTCGAAATGAATGCGGTTTTATCACGACTCGCTTTTTCTTGTGCGTCTTGGTATTGCTTACGCTCTGTAATATCTCGACCGAATCCCATTAAGCCTAAACGTCGACCATCACGGCGATAAAACGGGACTTTTCGCAATTCAAAAACCGCTTTTCGACCATCGGGATATTCCAACCATTGTTCGTAAGTCAACGATACATTTTGCTGAAAAACTTGCTCATCCGTTTCAACAATTTTTATCGCTGCTTCTTCGCTATATACATCCCATGGGGTTAACCCGACTAATCCTTTTTCAGTTTTCCCCGTGAGCTCTGCCATTGCTCGGTTACAACCAGAAAACTCACCTTTCTCATTACGGTAGTAAATAAGATCCGGAGATGCATCTAAGAACGATTTGAGTAATGCGCTTTGCTCTGCAAGTTCTAACTGCGCATTTTCACGCTGATATACTTCATTTTCTAAATCATGCATGGCTATTTCACGGGCTTCTTCCGCTTTTTCTCGCTCTTCAATCTCTTGATTAAGTTGCGTGATATTCACTTGAAGCTGCGTATTTAACTGCATGTCACGAGAGCGCATTTCTTCTAATTTACTGACCAATTTAGATAAACGCTGGCGAGAATCTTCCAACTGATCAACGACCACCGATAAAAAGTAAACGGCCCAAGGTGTGATCAATAGACCAAAGAATACCGAACGCACAATATCGATGTTATGCACTTCACCTTGTAGTGCGAGAGTCACCCCTATTTGAACAACAACAGCCAAGGCCACAAGCGCCAATGCTAATAATAAGCTGAATCGCACTATGCCTAACTTGACTAACAAGTCGACATAGAACTGAGCCAGGACTTTGATTTGTTTCATGATTTAACCCACAACCTAGAAGTGCTTCATTTAATAATATCTTGTGCGGTGACAGAACCAAAGGATAAGTACCACAGTTATGCTCGAATGTTATATTTAACGCATAAAAAAACCTGCTCTCGCAGGCTCATTAGGGTTTACTGGCACGATTAAAAATCATCGTTGTCAGATATCGACATTGAACAATTTCGTCCTGCGGCTTTGGCTTTATACAGTGCCACATCCGCCATGCCGACTAAATCGCCATAATCTTGAGATGGTAAAGGGATAACCGACGCAATGCCTAAGCTTACTGTTAGTGTATTGGCGACGTTAGAATAGCCGTGCGTTAGGCCTTTGGTGGCTAATTCTTGATGAATATTCGCTGCGACGATCTCGCCCCCTTTTAAATCAGTATTCGGTAATAAAAAAGCAAACTCTTCACCACCATAACGTGCCACTTCATCGGTACCTCGCTGTACCACGTTACGAAGCACTTTCGCGACTTCTTGCAATGCGATATCACCTTGTTGATGCCCGTAGTTATCGTTAAAGGCTTTAAAATAATCGATATCACATAAGATGAGGGTGAGAGGCTGTTGCTCTCGAACATGACCATGCCACAGCTTACGTAATTGTTCATCAAAACTTCGTCGATTAGCGACTTTGGTTAAACTATCGATGAAGCTCAATTCTTGTAAGTCCATAATCGCATCAGCTAATTGCTGTTCAGTCGCTTTGCGTTCTGTTACATCACGCGCCATAACCAATACGCCAACGGAGTTATCAGTTGGATCTCGATAAGGCGATTTTGCCACTTCGTACCAAATAGGAGTGCCATCTTCAAGAATGACGTAATCTTCTGTTTTAATGGTAATACCCTTTGCCATAACTTCTTCATCTATGGGACGACAAAGCTCCCACTTATCAGAGTCAAGCACATCCGAAACGCCTTTTCCCAGTAAGGTTTCAGTGGTGTATCCCAACGAGTGGGCGAACGACTCATTACAGCCAACATAAACCCAATGCTGGTTAAACAATCCAATAGGGTCTTGGCTCGCGCTTAAAATCGTATCCAATAAATTATTACGTTGCGCTAATGTCTGCTCTGTCACTTCACGCTTTTCAATTTCAGTCTTAAGACTTTCTTGCATTTCATGCCAATCAGTTACGTCATGACTGATCCCAAGCGTGCCAATAACCTCACCATTATCACCAATCAATAACGTTTTATTGGTTTCTAATAATCGGCTGCAACCGTCTGGTGATGTCGTCCAGGTATGCGTTGAATTGTTACTAGAAAGCGAGGCTTCTTCGCTATCAATCAAGCCGTCATTGAGCCTACCTCGCCAAAAACGATCGAAGGCTTTATTGGTTCCAATCATTCGGTCGGCATTATCTTGAAAATACACTAATTCAGACAGGGAGTTTAAAACACTTTGGAATACGCGTTGTTCTTGCTCAATTTTACTTTGCACAACATTGTGCTGTTGCGGTTCATATAGATACAGTAACCATGCCATTTTTCTTTTAAAACGAATACGTTGACCTGATATTTTTAACTTCATACCTAAACGGTCTGACAATATCAGCTCTTTACCCCAATCTCTAAAACCTGTTTCATTACTATGAGGACGTAAAAAGTCATATAGCATTTGGGGCTCGATATTATCTGGATAGATATAATTACTACCGACTTTTCTAACCCCTATTAATTCACGGCACGCTTTATTGGCATAAAGTAATGAGCCATCATAGCCACTTACAATAACGGCCCCGACTGGCAAATAATTAAGATTAGCTTGGATTTTTTTAAATGAAGATAACCGAATATTATGAAAAATCAGCGCTAAAAAAGCACCGCCAATAGAAATAGCTAAGACCACTGTCGTAAACATCAGAATCGGACTATCGAAGTCAGCAGAAGAGATTAAAGCCCAACAAGCAGATGGGCTAAACAATAGAATAAGAAGAATAAACTTACGACGGTAATTCATCGAACATCCACATCAGAAAAATACGGCCAAACACATTCAGGGGAAAGTTAATGTTCAAACAGTAAAATCGAATATGCATGATTATTAATTACTTGAACTATCAATAATCTATCATAAGTTATGATTTTTTAGGCAATATAGGCTGATAAATAAATGAATTATCTAATGCAGAGCCTTGCGCACCATGTTGATCAAGGTACTTACCAATATCAATCATGGCTAACCAACGATTTTCACACCAAGTAGGAGCCAGTAACGTAGGACGACGGGCACTGGCTGATACGCGATGAAAAACCACTTCTGGTGGCGTAAGGCGGATCATTTCAGCGGCAATTTCAGTATATGTTTCTAAACTCAACGCTTCGAGGCGATCTGCCTTCCACGCTTTCGCCATAATACTGCCTTCGACAATATGGAGCGGGTGCAACTTGATCCCATCAGTACCCACAGCAATAGTACGTTTCAGTGTCTCTAAATTGTCTTCTTTGGTATCACCCGGCAAACCAACAATAAGATGGGTACACACTTTAATACCCATTGCACGGGCACGTTTGGTGATTTTCTCATAACACGCAAAATCATGGCCACGATTAATACGCTTTAATGTCTTATCGTTCGCGGTTTGTAACCCAAGTTCAAGCCAAATTTCATAGCCCTGCTCGCAATAACTCGCTAGTAACTCCAGCACTGCATCTGGCACACAATCTGGACGCGTACCCACGCACAAGCCGACGATATTGGCAGCTTGTAGCGCTTCTTCATACATGTTTTTCAACAACTGCACTTCAGCGTAAGTATTGGTGTACGCCTGAAAATACGCTAAATAACGGTTCGCACGATCTGTTTTGACTGCACGTTGCGCCAACTGCTGACGAATAGGTATATACTGTGCTTGCTCATCAGCAAAAGAAGCGACATTACAGAAGGTACACCCTCCTCGCCCAATCGTGCCATCACGATTTGGACAACTAAAACCACCATGCAAAGACAGTTTATGTACTTTCTCTCCATAACGTCGTTGTAAATCTTGCCCAAAGGTATTGACTAATTCGTGCAGCTGCATCATTTCACCTAGCGTTTATTATCGTTCCAATAAGAAAGATAAACCTGTTTACGGCGGCGCAGATTAACATTAAGCCTCAAAATGGAATTTGTGCCAAAACAAGAAAAAACGTATAACTCAAGGAAGCTAGCACGTCATTACCCCTTTGTTGATAAAAAACGACAAAAAGTGCGCCCCCCTCTCCGACTAAAGTCTAATGTTCTAAACACCGCGATCAATATCATTCAGTAAGATATTCACAATGATAAGCATTATCGAATAAACACGCACATTGGCGAATTATAAATGCACTAAATGAAATAATTTATGCTCTTTATGTGTTATTTATTGTTGGTAATTAAAGTATCAAAACTGTAGGATAGTTACACTTGTGTGCAATTTATGCACAACATATGTGATGTAATCAGCTATTCTAATAGTGATTTATGTTGCTAAATCGGAAAGACTGCAGTGTTTTCACATACCAGAATGAAAACACTCCAACATTTAGTTTGCTATTGAAAGTAAGAACTTCATCCCACAGCAAACACGCAACTCAACGACGCTGGACAAGACGTTCAATATAAAGCTCATTGAGAATGTGATTATAAAATTAGGGATAACCAAGCCTTTGGATAAGGGCTTGTTGAAACTGGAAGGATGTATCAATGTCAGATCAAGAGCTTAACGCGCAGGGACTTTATGTACCCGAATTAGAGCACGATGCCTGTGGTATCGGCTTTGTTGCCCACCTTAAAAACCGTAAGTCCCATGAGATCGTAACGCAAGCCCTCGACATGTTAGCTCGTATGGAGCACCGTGGCGGTCAAGGCTGTGATCCTTGTAGTGGTGATGGTGCCGGTATTCTTTTACAAAAGCCGCATGAATTTTTACTGGAAGAAACAGTAAAACAAGGCATTAAACTACCGTCATTTGATAAATACGGTGTAGGTGTTGTGCTGTTCCCGAAAGATGAGCACAAACGTTCGCAGTGTCGTGACATTTTAGAGCGAAATGCAAAGCGACTTGATCTAGAAGTCATTGGCTACCGTGTATTGCCAGTCGATAACTCCATGATTGGTGAAGATCCACTTAGCACTGAACCACAGTTTGAACACGTGTTTATTACTGGTGGTGCAAACCTAGACCCCGCGATTCTAGAGCGTAAACTGTATGTACTTCGTAACTATACAGTGCGTGTTTGCCTTGAAAGCATTTCAAATATTGGCGATGACTTCTATATTAACTCATTGTCTTATAAAACCTTGGTCTATAAAGGTCAGCTAACAACAGAGCAAGTACCTCAATACTTCTTAGACCTCCAGAACCCAAGTATGGTGACGGCACTCGCATTGGTGCACTCGCGTTTCTCGACCAATACTTTCCCTCGCTGGCGTCTTGCCCAACCCTTCCGTTATATTGCTCACAACGGTGAAATTAACACTGTACGTGGTAATTTGAACTGGATGAAGGCACGTGAAGCGATCCTTGAATCGGAGCTATTCAGCCAGCAAGAAATCGATATGTTGCTGCCAATCTGTCAGGAAGGCAGTTCAGATTCCTCCAACTTCGATATGGCGTTAGAACTATTAGTGCTTTCTGGCCGTAGCTTGCCACATGCTCTTATGATGCTGATTCCTGAAGCATGGCAAGAAAACAAGAACATGGATCCCAAGCGACGTGCGTTCTATCAATACCACGCTAACGTCATGGAACCATGGGATGGTCCGGCTTCTGTTTGTTTCACTGATGGTGTTCAAGTAGGTGCAACGCTTGACCGTAATGGTCTTCGTCCTTCTCGTTATACTGTGACCAAAGATGATTTCTTGGTTATGGCATCGGAATCTGGCGTTGTAAAAATTGACCCTGAAAATGTTCAATTCCGTGGTCGTCTACAGCCGGGTCGTATCTTTGTTGCAGATTTAGAGCAAGGTCGCATCATCTCTGATGAAGAAGTCAAAGACAGCATCGCCACAGCGCAACCCTATGAGCAATGGATTAAAGACAACCTATTGACCTTAAAGGCCCTGCCTGAAGCCGACAACATGCACCACCAGCCAACACCAGAACGTTTGCTGCATCATCAACAAGCGTTTGGTATGAGCTCTGAAGAAGTGAACGAAATTATCGTTCCTTTAGCGAAAACCGGTTATGAACCACTCAGCGCAATGGGTGCTGACTGGCCACTCGCGATTCTATCGCATCAGTCTCAGCATCTATCTAACTACTTTAAGCAGCTTTTTGCTCAGGTAACTAACCCACCGATCGATCCGATCCGTGAGCGTATGGTTATGTCGCTGAATACTTACCTTGGTAAAGATCAGAACCTACTGACTGAAACACCTGAACACTGCCAAAAAGTAGAATTGGAATCTCCTGTTCTTTCAAATGCTGAACTTGAAAAGCTGCGGGCTATCGATAAAGAGCACTTACAAGCTAAAACGCTCGACATCGTATTCCGTGCTAACGGTGAGCAAGGCAAACTAGAACGCGCCCTTACGCGTATTTGCCAATATTCAGAAGATGCGGTTAACGATGGTTATTCCATTATCATTCTGACTGACCGTGCCGTTAACTCTAACCATGCTGCGATTCCAGCCATGCTGGCAGTGGGTGCCGTTCACCACCACCTAATCCGTAAAGGGTTACGTGCGAAATGTGACATCATTATCGAAACCGGTGATGCACGTGAAACCCACCACTTTGCAACACTAGTCGGTTATGGTGCCAATGCCATTAACCCTTACCTAGTGACAGAGACACTGGTTGATCTGCAGAAAAAACGTAAGTTAGACCCTGAATTATCAACAGATGCACTATTCAATAATTACCGTAAAGGTGTGAATGGCGGTCTACTTAAAATCTTCTCGAAGATGGGCATTTCTACCTTACAGTCATACCATGGCGCACAAATATTTGAAGCGCTGGGTATCAGTAAATCTGTTGTCGATAAATACTTCACAGGTACTGTTTCTCGTATTCAAGGTTTAACCATCGATGACATCGCACAAGAAGTGCTAATTCGTCACCGTGTTGGTTACCCCATTCGCGAAATCCCAATTCAAATGTTGGATGTGGGTGGCGTATATCAGTGGAAACAACGTGGTGAAAAACACCTGTTTAACCCTGAAACCATTTCGCTGCTTCAGCAATCAACACGCGGCAAAGATTACAAACAATTCCAAGAGTATTGCCATGCTGTTGATGCACAAGGCGACAATGCCGCAACATTGCGTAGTCAACTAGAATTCATTAAGAGCCCAACAGGTACAATACCATTAGCTGACGTTGAGCCAATTGAAAGCATCTTGAAGCGATTTGCTACCGGTGCGATGAGCTTTGGCTCTATCTCTCACGAAGCCCACTCTACCCTTGCTGTTGCAATGAACCGCATCGGTGCTAAATCTAACTCAGGCGAAGGCGGTGAAGACCCTGTTCGTTTTGATAAAAAAGATAACGGTGATTGGGAGCGTTCAGCGATCAAGCAAGTTGCATCAGGGCGTTTCGGCGTCACCTCATACTACTTGAGTAATGCTGATGAACTTCAAATCAAAATGGCACAAGGTGCGAAGCCTGGTGAAGGCGGTCAGCTGCCGGGTGACAAAGTCGACGACTGGATTGGTGCAACACGTCACTCAACACCAGGGGTCGGTCTAATTTCCCCCCCACCACACCACGATATCTACTCTATCGAAGATTTAGCTCAGCTGATCTACGATTTGAAAAATGCTAACCGCGCAGGCCGTGTTAACGTCAAACTCGTATCGGAAGCAGGCGTAGGTACAATCGCATCAGGTGTTGCGAAAGCAAAAGCCGATGTCGTGCTGATTGCAGGCTTTGATGGCGGTACTGGTGCATCACCAATGTCATCGATTCGCCACACAGGTTTACCGTGGGAACTCGGTCTAGCAGAAACACACCAAACGCTACTGAAAAACGGCTTACGTAACCGTATCGTTGTTCAGTCTGACGGCCAGATGAAAACCCCTCGAGACCTTGCAGTCGCAACACTACTGGGGGCTGAGGAATGGGGTGTCGCAACAGCTGCACTGGTTGTTGAAGGTTGTATCATGATGCGTAAGTGTCATAAGAATACCTGCCCTGTGGGTATCGCAACGCAAAATAAAACACTGCGTGAGCGTTTTGATGGTCGTGTTGAAGATGTGGTTACTTTCTTCCAGTACATGGCTGAAGGTTTACGTGAAGTGATGGCAGAGCTTGGTTTCCGCACCATTGAAGAAATGGTGGGTCAATCTCACAAGCTGAAAATCCGTAGCAATATTGGTCATTGGAAATACAAGAACCTTGATTTAAGCCCTGTGCTATTTATTGAGCCACCTCGTAAAGACGATGGTATCTATAATCAGCGCCAACAAGAACACAATCTTGAACATGTGCTTGACCGTAAATTAATCGATATTGCCGCCCCCGCATTATATCAAGGCAAGCAAGTCGACGCTAAATTTGACATCATCAATACCGACCGTAGTACGGGTACTATGCTGTCAAACGAGATTTCAAAAATCTATAAAGACCAAGGTTTACCACAGCCAATGAACGTCAAGTTTAATGGTTCTGCAGGTCAAAGCTTTGGTGCATTCCTTGCGAAAGGTGTGAACTTTGAAGTCGAAGGCGATGCCAATGACTACTGGGGCAAAGGCTTATCTGGCGGTACGATAGTGCTTTATCCTGACAGAAAATCTGACATTGTTCCTGAAGATAACATCATTGTGGGTAACGTTTGTTTCTACGGTGCAACGTCAGGTGAATCTTACATTCGCGGGCTAGCGGGTGAGCGTTTCTGTGTACGTAACTCAGGTGCAAGAGTGGTTGTTGAAGGAATCGGTGACCACGGTTGTGAATATATGACTGGTGGTATTGCCGTTATTCTTGGTCAAACGGGTCGTAACTTCGCAGCAGGCATGAGCGGTGGTATCGCATATGTTTGGGACCAATTCGAGGACTTCGAAACCAAGCTAAATGCAGAACTTGTTGACCTTGATCCTCTAGAGCAAGAAGACAAAGATTTGCTATTAGACATGCTAACCAAGCATGCTGAACTGACAGGCAGTACAGTCGCAGAAACGTTCCTATCTAACTTTGAAGCAAACCTTCAGAAGATGGTGAAAGTAATGCCAAGGGATTACAAAACTGTACTACTAAAGCGTAAAGCTGAAGCAGAAAACAAGGAAGAGTTGGAGGCCGTAAATGGGTAAGCCTACAGGATTTTTAGAATTTGGTCGTGAACTACCACAGAAGGTAGATCCAAGCGTTCGTATTCAAGATAACAAAGAATTTGTTCTGAATGACGAGTTTGGCGATAAGATCAATACTCAAGCATCACGTTGCATGGATTGCGGCGTACCTTTCTGTCACAACGCGTGCCCGATTGGTAACATCATCCCAGAGTTCAACGATGCCGTTTTCCGTGATAGTTGGGAAGAAGCGTGGAACATTTTAAGTTCAACCAATAACTTCCCTGAATTTACTGGTCGTGTATGTCCAGCTCCTTGTGAAAGTGGCTGTGTATTAGGTATCAACCAAGACCCAATCACGATCTGTAATATCGAGAAAACCATTGTCGAAACAGCCTACCGTGAAGGGTATGCTAAACCGAAAACGCCACGCACACGTACAGGCAAAACCATAGCTATCATCGGTTCTGGTCCTGCGGGTCTATCCGCTGCCGAGCAGTTAAACAGTGCGGGTCATTGTGTGACGGTTTTTGAGCGTGATGAAAAGGTCGGGGGGCTATTACGTTTTGGGATCCCTGACTTCAAATTAGGCATGGATATCATTGATCGTAAAATCGACTTAATGAGCGATGCAGGCGTTAAATTTGAGGTTAATGCTCACATTGGTGTCACGGTAAATGCCCAGCAATTACGTCAAGAGTTTGATGTGGTATTACTAACAGGCGGTTCTACCGTGCCGCGTAATTTACCGATTCCAGGTCGTGAACTAACTGGTGTACATTTTGCGATGGAGTTCCTTGCGCAAAATAATCGCCGTGCTAACGACATGGATTTAAAAACCGAAGAAATTCACGCCAAAGGCAAGCATATTGTTGTGGTTGGTGGTGGTGATACCGGTTCTGACTGTGTGGGTACATCTAACCGTCATGGTGCAGCAAGCATTACTCAAGTGGAAATCATGCCAATTCCACCAGGGCAGCGCCCAACGAATCAGCCTTGGCCGTCTTACCCAATGATCATGAAAACATCGACTTCACATGAAGAAGGTTGTGATCGTCATTGGAATATTTTGACTAAAGAGTTCATCGGTGATGAGGCGGGTAATGTAAAAGCATTGCGTATCGCCGATATTCAGTGGCAAGAAGCCAAGCCTGGTGAACGTCCTGGTTTTGATGAAGTCGCAGGTTCTGAGCGTATCATTCCATGTGATATGGCTTTCTTAGCGATGGGCTTCTTACATCCAGAACCAACCGGTGTTATTGCTCAACTGGATATTAAGTTAGATGAGCGCGGTAATATTGCAACCACGGGTTTTGCCACTAGCCAGAAAGGTGTTTTTGCCGCAGGCGATATGCGTACAGGCCAATCTTTGGTGGTACGTTGTATCAACGAAGGTCGTGAATGTGCACGTGAAATTGATGACTTCTTAATGGGTAACTCCAACCTAGAAGCAAAAGCTGATTCACTGATGCTCTCTCAAGCCTAGTTATAAAACATAAGATATACACTAAAAAGCCAGCTCTGTTGTGAGCTGGTTTTTTTATGCCAATAAGATTGTATTCATCCATTATCAATATGAATTTTTCGCTTAAACCTTTCCTCTCTCCCTCTAAACAGTCAGTTTACTTTTTATTACTTATTAGAATTCTTGAAGTAAATCGGAAATACCCGCTCTTTTTCTTGCTAAGATCTGACCGTATTTCCTATCAACCGCTATCCTTAAATTCGACTCCCTGTGGTGTTCTGAATAGTCAGATAATTAATGGACTTGGTATAAATACATTCTTTGATTTTCAAATGAAAAAATTAAAAACAAATCACTGATAAGAAATATATATTGTGCAGCACGCAAATGTGATCTGTAACGATAATTTGACCTTTTTGTAATTTGTCGTTAACTTGAAATGTCGCTATAAGCAGAAAAGACGATCAGGAAGATTGTCATACTTATGCAGTCACACTGTTTAAATGAGCAGAAGCAAGGGAGAGTTGCAATGACACTGTATGACCCAGCGCTGGAAAAAGATAACTGTGGTTTTGGTTTAATCGCCCATATTGAAGGTGATACTAGTCACAAGCTAGTGCGTACCGCCATATCGGCATTGGATCGTATGACCCATCGAGGTGGAATCGCTGCCGACGGAAAAACCGGTGATGGTTGTGGGCTATTAATGAAAAAGCCCGAGAGCTTTTATCGTATTATCGCCAACGAAAAAGACTGGAAACTCGCCCGAGAGTTTGCCATTGGCATGCTATTTCTTAGTCAAGATCCAGTTAAAGCCGAGCAAGCCCGCGCAATTATCAATGATGAGCTATCAAAAGAAACATTGTCTATTGCTGGTTGGCGTACTGTTCCTATCAATGATCAGGTTCTCGGCCCTATTGCGAAAGAATCATTACCCAATATTGAGCAGGTATTTATCAATGCGCCAGCCGGTTGGAAACCTCGCGACATAGATCGTCGTCTTTATATTGCTCGCCGCCGCATTGAAAAACGCATTACTGACGATCCTGATTTTTATATCTGTAGCCTCTCTAGCCAAGTCACGGTTTACAAAGGCTTGTGTATGCCAGCAGATTTACCACGATTTTACACAGATCTTGGTGATCTCCGTTTAGAGTCTTCTATTTGCTTATTCCACCAACGTTTCTCGACCAATACCCAACCACGCTGGCCATTGGCACAACCCTTCCGGTATTTGGCCCACAACGGTGAAATTAATACCATTGCGGGTAACCGCCAATGGGCGCGCGCGCGCGCTTATAAATTTGCTTCACCATTATTACCAGATCTTCAAACTGCCGCCCCTTTTATCAATGAAACAGGCTCAGATTCATCTAGCTTAGATAACATGCTAGAACTGTTTTTGGCTGGCGGCCTCGATCTATTCCGTGCAATGCGCATGTTAGTGCCACCAGCGTGGCAAAATCATCCTGATATGAATCCTGAACTTCGCGCTTTCTATGATTTTAACACAATGCACATGGAACCCTGGGATGGGCCCGCAGGTATCGTGATGTCTGATGGGCGCTATGCCGCCTGTAACCTTGATCGAAATGGTCTACGACCGGCACGTTATGTGATCACAAAAGACAAATTGATAACCCTTGCATCAGAGGTCGGTATTTGGGATTACGCTCCCGATGAAGTATCTGAAAAAGGCCGTGTTGGCCCTGGTGAACTGCTCGTTATCGACACCAAGTTCGGTAAAATCTGGCATTCTAGCGACATAGACAACGAACTTATGGGGCGACACCCTTATAAAGAGTGGATGGACAGCCACGTTAAACGGTTAATCCCTTTTACTGAGCTGGGTGACGATCAAGTCGGCAGCCGCTCATTGGATGACAACGAACTCAAGACTTATCAGAAACTATTTGGCGTCAGTCACGAAGAGTTAGATCAGGTATTACGTGTTGTCGGCGAAAACGGTCAAGAAGCGACAGGCTCAATGGGTGATGATGCCCCTATGGCGGTATTGTCATCAAAAGAGCGCGCCATTACCGACTACTTCCGCCAAATGTTTGCTCAGGTGACTAACCCACCGATAGATCCACTGCGTGAAAAGCACGTTATGTCACTCGCCACCTGTATTGGTCGTGAAATGAATGTGTTCTGTGAAACCGATGGTCACGCTTACCGAGTTGCCTTTAATTCACCGATATTACTGTATTCAGATCTAGTACAACTATTAGAACTCGATAACCAATATTACCGTAATAGCATTATCGATATTAACTACGAACCAAGCGAAAAAGATCTCAAACAAGCCATCAATGATCTCTGTGACCAAGCTGAACGCCTTGTTCGCAGTGGTACCGTGTTACTTGTATTATCCGATCGTGGGATTGATAAAAATAAGTTACCGATCCCTGCCGCAATGGCCGTCGGTGCCGTGCAAAATCGCCTAGTGACAACGAATTTGCGCTGCGATGCCAATGTAGTTATCGAAACTGCAACTGCACGCGACCCACACCAATTTGCGGTATTAATTGGCTTTGGTGCCACCGCGGTTTATCCATACCTTGCTTATGAATCGCTGGGTAAGCTGATTGATAATGGGGCAATATCTAAACCATACCGTGATGTGATGGTGAATTTTCGCGATGGCATGAATAAAGGTCTATACAAGATCATGTCTAAAATGGGGATCTCCACTGTTGCCTCATACCGTTGTTCACAACTCTTTGAAGCGATTGGCCTGCATGAAGACATCATTGAACTGTGCTTTAGTGGTGTTTCAAGCCGAATTTCTGGTGCTAACTTTGACGACTTCCAACAAGATTTATTTAATCTATCACGTAAAGCATGGCTAAAACGTAAGCCGATAGAACATGGCGGCTTGCTAAAATACGTTCATGGTGGTGAATTCCACGCCTACAATCCCGATGTAGTTGGCACCCTACAACATGCTGTTAAATCAGGTGATTACAACGATTACTTATCATTTGCCAATATCGTTAATGAACGTCCAGTAGCCGCTATTCGCGACTTATTAACATTAAAGAAATCTGATACCCCTACAGCACTAGAGCAAGTTGAAGCAGCCAGTGCACTCTATCAGCGCTTCGATTCCGCAGCGATGTCTATTGGAGCACTCAGCCCTGAAGCCCATGAAGCACTCGCGATTGCGATGAACCGCTTGGGCGGTTACTCAAATTCAGGAGAAGGCGGCGAAGATCCACGTCGCTTTGGCACCGAGCGAAACTCACGTATTAAGCAAGTGGCTTCAGGACGATTTGGCGTCACGCCGCATTACTTAGTCAATGCCGATGTTATTCAGATCAAAGTGGCACAAGGTGCGAAACCCGGAGAAGGGGGCCAGCTGCCGGGTCACAAAGTCACCACTGAAATCGCTAAACTGCGCTTTGCGGTATCTGGGGTAACATTAATATCACCGCCACCTCATCACGATATTTATTCGATTGAAGATTTAGCCCAATTGATCTTTGATTTAAAAGAAGTGAATCCTAAAGCCATGGTTTCGGTCAAGCTGGTTTCAGAGCCAGGTGTCGGCACGATTGCGACAGGTGTCGCTAAAGCCTACGCAGATCTCATCACCATTTCTGGCTACGACGGCGGAACCGGTGCTAGCCCACTCTCCTCTGTAAAATATGCGGGCAGCCCGTGGGAATTGGGGTTAGCGGAAACTCAACAAGCATTAGTGGCAAACGGATTACGGCATAAAATCCGCCTACAAGTCGATGGTGGCTTAAAAACCGGTCTCGATGTGGTGAAAGCGGCAATTCTAGGTGCTGAAAGCTTTGGTTTTGGTACTGCCCCAATGGTGGCGTTAGGCTGTAAATATCTACGTATTTGCCACCTAAATAACTGTGCAACAGGGGTGGCAACCCAAGATGAAAAACTGCGCCGTGACTTCTTTAAAGGTTTACCAGAACAAGTCATGAACTACTTCATCGGCTTAGGTCAGGAGGTTCGTGAATTATTGGCTCAGTTAGGGGTAAAGCAGCTCACTGATCTGATTGGTCGTACTGATCTACTAGCTGTCATTAACGGCCATACCGCGAAACAAAACAAACTTGATTTAAGCAGCCTACTACATGCGCCTACACCAATCGCAGGCAAAACAGTGTATTGCAGCGAACCCAATACCCCGTTTGATACCGCTCAATTAAGTAGTACCTTAATTAAAGAAGCCTTGCCAGCCATAGAAAGCCGAAGCGGTGCCGATTTATATCACGATATTCGTAATACTGATCGCTCGATTGGTGCCCGTTTATCCGGTGAAATTGCACTACGTTATGGTAACCAAGGCATGGCAGGGCAACCCATCAATCTTTACTTAACAGGTACTGCTGGTCAGTCATTTGGAGTATGGAACGCAGGTGGGCTAAACCTTAACTTAACGGGCGATGCCAACGACTATGTGGGAAAGGGAATGACTGGCGGCAAGATTGCCATCAGACCACCAATCGGCTCTGCATTTAAATCGCATGAGGCCACGATTATTGGTAATACCTGCTTATATGGTGCGACGGGCGGAAAGCTATTTGCTGCAGGTACCGCAGGTGAACGCTTCGGGGTGCGTAACTCAGGAACGATTGCTGTAGTTGAAGGCGCTGGTGATAACGCCTGCGAATACATGACGGGGGGGATTATTGCTATTTTAGGTAAAACAGGGGTTAACTTCGGTGCCGGCATGACCGGTGGCTTTGCTTATATTCTTGATGAAGATGGTGATTTCGCAGGACGCGTAAATCCAGAGCTCATTGAAACACTGCCGTTAAATGACCTTCAAATCCACCAAGAGCATTTACGCGGTTTAATTGATCGCCATCTTGAAGAAACAGGTTCAAGCCGAGCGCAAGAAATTCTAGCCGACTTCGACCAATGGATTCCGAAGTTCCATTTAGCGAAACCTAAATCGGCCGATGTGAATACTCTTCTGGGTCACCAAAGCCGCTCAGCTGCCGAGCTGCGTGTTCAAGCACAATAAGGGAGGAGAAAGCTAATGAGCCAGAACGTATACCAATTCATTGATGTCGCGCGTGTTGATCCTGCAAAAAAACCGCTTAACATCCGTAAGATTGAGTTCGTTGAAATCTACGAACCCTTTACACAACAGCAAGCTGGCGCTCAAGCTGATCGCTGCCTTGACTGTGGTAACCCATATTGTGAATGGAAGTGCCCAGTACATAACTACATTCCACAGTGGTTAAAATTAGCCAATGAAGGGCGCATATTAGAAGCGGCAGAACTAGCCCACCAAACCAATACGCTACCTGAAGTCTGTGGTCGAGTATGCCCACAAGATCGTTTATGTGAAGGATCTTGTACACTTAATGAGGACTTTGGTGCCGTCGCTATTGGTAACGTTGAAAAATACATTACCGATAAAGCGTTTGAAATGGGCTGGAAGCCCGACATGTCGCATGTTGAATGGACAGATAAAAAAGTGGCGATTATTGGTGCCGGTCCAGCAGGGTTATCTTGCGCTGATATCTTAGTGCGCAATGGCGTAAAACCCGTGGTATTTGATCGCTACCCTGAAATTGGCGGTCTACTGACATTTGGCATCCCCTCTTTCAAACTAGAGAAAGAGGTGATGGTTAACCGCCGTAAAATATTCACTGAAATGGGCGTTGAGTTCCAACTCAATACCGAGATCGGAAAAGACATTCAGATGAATGACTTACTCAAAGACTATGATGCTGTTTTCCTTGGGGTCGGAACGTATAAAAACATGCGCGCAGGGCTAGAAAACGAAAATGCAGCCGGTGTTTACGATGCCCTGCCATTTCTCGTATCGAATACCTACAAAGTGATGAACCTAAACACTGACATTGATTTTACTGACATGAAAGGAAAACGCGTTGTTGTGTTAGGGGGGGGCGATACCGCAATGGACTGTGTACGCACCTCTATTCGTCAAAACGCCAAAAATGTAATTTGTGCTTACCGTCGTGACGCAGCCAATATGCCGGGTTCAAGACGTGAAGTAAAAAATGCACGTGAAGAAGGCGTGAAATTCATGTTTAACCTACAACCATTAAGTATAAAAATTAATGACCAAGGCCAAGCAACTGGGGTGAATGTCGTTAAAACAAAGCTCGGTGAACCAGACGAAGCAGGACGTCGTCACCCTGAATTGGTTGAAGGCAGTGAACATTTACTTGAAGCCGATGCCGTTATTATGGCCTTTGGTTTTCAGCCTCACGCCATGCCATGGTTAGAAAAATACGCTGTCGACATTGACCAAAGAGGACGTATTAAAGCACCAGAAGCTGCTACCTTCCCATTTCAAACCTCTAACGAGAAAATTTTTGCTGGCGGCGATGCCGTACGGGGTTCAGACCTCGTCGTCACTGCAATTAATGAAGGGCGTTTAGCCGCTCAAGGTATCCTTGATTACCTTGAGGTGTAACGCTTAGCATCCGACAAATGCACAATACAACGAGAGTGTTAATGGGTTAATTTCTCAAATTAGCCCCATAAGCTCTCGTTTTTTCATACTTCAACCTTTCTCACAGCGTGGTACAATTGCGCCAATGATTACATTTCTGGTTGCGGCTCTCGCAGCAAGTATTGACTAACAAGAGAACAAATCCATGAAAATCGGCATTATTGGCGCGATGGAGCAAGAAGTTACCATCCTTAAAGAGCAACTTACTGACTGCGAAACTCACCACAAAGCAGGTTGTACTTTCTACACGGGTAACCTAAATGGCGCAGATGTTGTCTTGTTACAATCAGGGATTGGTAAAGTAGCAGCAGCTGTGGGTACAGCTGTTTTACTGGAAGTATTCCAACCAGATGCTGTCTTAAACACCGGTTCTGCGGGTGGTTTTGATTCAAGCCTAACGCTTGGTGATGTGGTTATTTCAACAGAAGTACGTTACCACGATGCTGATGTAACAGCGTTTGGCTATGAAATTGGTCAAATGGCACAGCAACCAGCAGCTTTCATTTCTGATGAAAAGTTGATATTGACTGCAGAGCAAGCACTAGCCTCAATGGGCGACATGCATGCCGTTCGCGGTCTAATTTGTACGGGGGATGCATTCGTATGTACTCCTGAAAAACAAGCGTTCATTCGTGATAACTTCCCAACAGTTATTGCAGTAGAAATGGAAGCGGCTGCAATCGCTCAAGCTTGTCATCAATTCAATGTACCGTTTGTTGTTGTTCGTGCAATTTCAGATGTCGCAGATAAAGAATCACCAATGAGCTTTGAAGAGTTCTTACCATTAGCTGCACAAAGCTCGTCGGTAATGGTTGCAAAAATGGTCGAGATTCTTAATCAGTAATGACAAATAGCTGGTCTATTTTACTCGATAACGCCTCCCTACTCGCATTGTGGGGAGCGTTAGTCATACATTGGTTTTTCCCAATACCAACAGCTATTCATCCAATCCACATTTGCCAACGTTTCGCTATTCTACTTGCCGATAAAGTCAACAACCCTAACGATAACTACAAACAACGTTTATTCTCAGGAACATTAACTTGGGCACTTATTTGGGCCACGCTGTTAATTTTATTGATTGCACTTTATCAACTTGTTTGGGTGGATGTTCTGTTTCAACTCACCTTGTTATGGATTGCACTAGATTGGCGTAATACCGCGAAACTCAGTCAGCATTTCATTAATGCTTATGCCAAAGAAGACAAAGTACGCTGCCGTCAATTACTGGAATATCCCCTTAATCGTAACACCCAAAATCTCTCTTTATTAGGTTTAGGAAAAGCAGGAGCAGAAACACAGCTTCTGAGTTACGGACGCTTAGTGGCAGGCGTTTTATTCTGGTATGCCATTGCCGGGGGGATTGGTGCCATCATGTACCGCGTTGCGATTTGTCTTGCCCGAGCATGGTCACCATCGCGTCATCAATACAATATATTCGGATTACCTGCTGTACGTATTCTCGCGATGCTAGATATTATTCCACTGCGTATACTGGCATTACTCATTACTGTCGGTAACAACAGCAAAGTCGCACTCCAAGGGTTAATCAAACAGGGAGAGCACTGGTTTCTGCCCGGTCCCGGCTGGCTACTGAGTGCGACTGGACATAAATTATCGCTGTCTTTAGGTGGACCCGCTATTTACGATAATAAGAAAATGGTGCGGCCCCAGATTGGTGGCAAAATCGCACCTGCAGCCTTTCATTTAGCGCAAATAAAACAAATGATGACGCATCGTCTACTTGCTTGGGTCATCATAGAAAGCGCGTTACTGTTTATTTTTCAAGGAAGTTTTTAAGTGCGCTTTATTTATCTGTTTATTGTTCTATTTTCATCGTTCAGTATTGCCCAGCAACCAGCCTTACGTGTCATTAGCCTATCTCCTCATACTACCGAACTTGCTTACGCCGCGGGGCTTGGTGACGCTTTAATTGCTGCCAGTGATTACAGTGATTATCCAGAGGCTGCACAAAAACTTGAGCGTGTTGCTAACTATCGCGGTGTAAAGCTCGAACGTATTGTTGCATTACAACCCGACCTCATATTGGCATGGAAAGGCGGTAACCCTCCACGTGAAATGGCCAAATTAGAACAATTAGGGTTGAATGTTTTTTATTCTAATCCTGTCGAACTGGAAGATATTGCAACAACGATCGAGCAACTTGGTCAATATTCACCAGAGCCTACACAAGCGATACAAACTGCGAATCAATTTCGCCAAGAAATTAATACCTTTAAAGCCCGCAATGAAAATCAACGTACTGTGAGTTTCTTCTACCAGTTAAGTGCCTCCCCTATCATTACCGTTGCCGATGGTAGTTGGCCAAGCCAAGTATTCTCATTATGTGGTGGCATAAATATTTTTGGGGATAGCCCTGCCGCCTACCCCCAAGTTTCAGAAGAGCAAGTTGTTGTTCGCCAACCAGAAGTTATCTTCGGCACACCTCATGCCGATACTAAAACCAGCATTTGGCATAACTGGCAAGGTAAGTTGCCAGCCGTTGATAATCATCATGTTTTTACGTTACAAGCTGATTGGCTAAATCGCCCCACACCACGTACGATTAATGCGATCAAACAAGTCTGCGGTCTGTTCGATCAAGTCAGGAATAGCACTCTGTAACAGAGTATCAACATTCAATGTGAATAAGCTCACAAAGCCATGATAGCAAGTTGAGTCGATTTTAATTCCTCGTACAATCTCAGTCCGCTCTTAATGGTCTTTTTATTTAACAGGTACAAGCATGCTTATCTATATTCTCGATATGTTCGGCACTGCCGTTTTTGCCGCATCGGGTGTGTTACTGGCGGGTCGATTAAGAATGGACCCGTTTGGGGTCGTTGTACTTGCCAGTGTGACAGCTATTGGCGGTGGTACGATTCGTGATATGGCGTTAGGTGCCACGCCAGTGTTTTGGATTACTGATACCAACTACTTATGGGTCATCTTCTTTACTTGTCTTATTAGCATGATAGTCGTGCGACGCCCGCAGCGTATGCCATGGTATTTTTTACCAGTTGCCGATGCCATTGGTTTAGCGGTCTTTGTTGCTATAGGGGTAGAAAAAGCCCTTCGTTTCGGCGCATCACCCATGGTAGCGGTGATCATGGGAGTTATTACAGGCTGTGGTGGTGGCGTAATTCGAGATGTATTAGCCAGAGAAATTCCGATGGTGTTACGAACTGAAGTGTATGCAACCGCATGTATTCTAGGTGGCATGATTCACACCATTGGCTTGAGTGTGGATATTGATCCTACGATAGCAACCCTTGCTGGTGTGGTCGCAACACTTTCGATTCGTCTTGCTGCTATTCGTTGGCACCTTTCTTTGCCAGCGTTAACCCTAAGAAGTTAACGTTACTCATAAGTCTCTTGATTACAATACCTTGCATGAAACCGCCACTCAAGGCGGTTTTTTTGTATCTAAAAATACTAAGTAAGCTAAAAACTTTACATAGAACAATAACAGGCTGCTATATAAACAAATAACCTTATAAATATAAAAGGAAGCACACAATGTCAGCCTATGTAGAGCATGCCAATATCACGATCAAGCAATTGGAGAATGCAATCCACTTCCTCCAAACCGCTATCCCTGAATTTAAGATTAGAAAACAAGGACAAGGCGCATTACGCGCCTTTAAATACCAGTATGACTGTTCTCATAAACCTAAACGGCGCTTTTTCAGCGAGCGCAAAATTAACGCTAAAAGTACAACCACTACAGCGCTAACAACCGCCCAGCACAATGCTTGATAATTATGATAAAAAGCCAGAATATGTTCCATTTCATCATGTAGATATGCCGGAGCTACCCCGAATACCATCAGCCAAACACTGATCGCCAATAAGTTACCAAATAAGAAATGTTTAACTGGCATTTGTGCAATACCACAGCCTAATGCCATGAATTGTTTGATCCCTTCAATAAATCGACTTATCAATAAACCAAACGTGCCATAACGCTCAATAAAGGCATGCAACTTTCCAAGCGTTCGAGGCTTTATCCATTGTTTGTTTACCAATACATGACCAAACTTTCGACCAATCCAG
The DNA here is from genome assembly GCF_003025615.1 of Photobacterium frigidiphilum. GTDB lineage: Bacteria > Pseudomonadota > Gammaproteobacteria > Enterobacterales > Vibrionaceae > Photobacterium > Photobacterium frigidiphilum. Next base: position 66,117 of record NZ_PYMJ01000024.1, read on the forward strand.
AAACCACAACAATTACCAATAAAGCCACTAAGACCCGCCACAAGTAAAATGCTAGATAACGACATTTTACCGGACGCTGCCAGTAAGCTTGCCACCACTAATAAAGATTGCCCAGGCGCAGGAATGCCAATTCCTTCAACCGCGATTGCAATCGCTAAGATCCAATAACCATATTGTTGAAGCAATGGTGTTAATTCAGCAATAATATGTTCAAACGATGTCATAACAAACCATTCGATAAAGGGATATCTCGATCATAGTCTTCTAGATGACAGAGAGAAATAAAAAAATGCAGCCAATAAAAAAGGCGCATCAAGCGCCCTTTTATATCATTGCAAGTTAACCCTATTATTTTAGGGTAATACGTGCAAACTTACGCTTGCCTACTTGGTACACAGCAGTACCAGCAGCAGGAATAAGCTTAGTATCTTCAATCTTGTTACCATCAATCTTCGCAGCACCCTGACGGATCATACGCATTGCATCAGATGTTGAATTGACAAGGCCAGCGTCTTTTAGCAAGTTGCTGATTGCAATACCGGCTTCAAATTCAAGCTCTGGCATTTCTTCAGGCATCGCACCTTTTTGGAAACGATTAATAAACTCTTGCTCAGCAGCATCTGCTGCTGCTTCAGAATGGAAACGAGCAATAATTTCTTTTGCTAGCAAAATCTTAACATCGCGAGGGTTTTTCCCGTTCGCCATGTCTTGCTTAAACTGTTCAATCTCTTCAAGTGGACGGAACGACAAGCACTCAAAGTAGTTCCACATTAGATCATCAGAGATCGACATGATTTTACCAAACATTTCTGTTGGTACTTCACTCACACCAATGTAGTTATGCGCCGACTTCGACATTTTCTTCACGCCATCAAGACCGACAAGAAGAGGCATAGTCAGTACAACTTGAGGCTTTTGACCGTGTGACTTTTGTAGCTCACGTCCCATTAATAGGTTAAATTTCTGATCAGTACCGCCAAGCTCTACATCTGTTTCCATTGCTACAGAATCATACCCTTGTAGTAATGGGTACATGAATTCATGAATCGCAATAGGACGACCGCCGTTATAACGCTTTTTAAAATCATCGCGTTCTAACATACGAGCAACGGTTTGGTTAGAAGCAAGGCGAATCATGCCTTCGGCACCTAGCTCTGATAACCACGTTGAGTTGAACTCAATTTTGGTCTTTGCAGGGTCAAGAATTTTGAACACTTGCTCTTTATACGTTTCAGCATTAGCCAAAACATCTTCACGTGTTAGCGGTGGACGAGTCGTATTTTTACCCGTTGGGTCACCAACCATACCAGTGAAGTCACCAATCAAGAAAGTAACGTCATGACCAAGCTCTTGGAAAGTACGTAGCTTATTAAGAATGACTGTATGGCCCAAGTGAATATCAGGCGCTGTTGGATCGGCACCTAGCTTGATTCGTAATGGACGGTTTTCTTTTAATTTAGCAATCAGCTCTTCTTCTGGAATCAGCTCATCAATACCGCGCTTAATCTCAGCTAAAGCTTGTTCAATGCTGGCCATTCTTGTTTGCTCCTACAGAATTGGCAAAAAAGTCATAATCAACCATCTTACTTGAATAGAGATGTTTTTTGAAACCAGTTAGACTAAGCGCTGTCTTATTTTTTCCTTTATATTAAAAAAATACCAATGCTAGTATCAAAACTTACAAAATTGCCAAGGATGCATCAAATTCTCATAGCTCTCATCAGTGCTGCTGTGATAGTGCTGATCCTGCTGCCTATGCCTAAGAAAGCAGATCAAATGGATCGTAAATTTGAAATTGGTAAAGTATATCCACTTGAAATCAACCTTGAGCCCAATCAACTTCGTCCTGCTCAAGAAGATGACCGCCCTAATATCCCTGCATTAACATGGAAAAAACACCAAGTTGCATCCGGTGAAAGTCTCGCTGTGGTCTTTAACAAGATAGGGTTAAGCTCAAGCACACTTCATCGTTTAATCAATGCTGATGAAGGTACCAAAGAGCTCACCGCATTACGTCCGGGTGATACATTTCAATTTGGTATCGATGACAAAAATGAGCTAATTCAGCTTATTCAACCCAAAAGTCCGACAGAAAAGCTCATCATTACCCGTGCTGGCGACACCTTTAAATCTAACATTGAAAAGAAAAAAGTAGACACTCAACTCAATTTTGCTCAAGCCACCATTACTTCAAGTTTTTGGAATGCAGCAGATAGAGCCGGTTTAACTGCCAATCAAATCATGGAGATTGCAGGGATCTTTGGCTGGGATATCGACTTTGCATTAGATATTCGAGAAGGCGATACTTTCTCGGTACTATTTGAAGAACGTTTTGTAGAAGGCGAGCAAATTGGCCGCGGGAATATTCTTGCTGCAACCTTCTCGAATTTAGGTCAAACCTTTACCGCTGTTCGTAGTGAAGATGGAAAATATTACGATCAAAATGGCAGTGCCATGCGTAAGGCTTTCTTACGCTCCCCGATTAATTTTCGTTACGTAAGCTCTAACTTCAACCCTAGAAGACTACACCCTGTAACCGGACGTGTACGAGCACACCGCGGAACTGACTATGTCGCACCAGTAGGCACGCCAATTTGGGCTGCGGGTGATGGCATCGTGATGAAATCAGCCTATAACAAGTTCAACGGCAACTATGTGTTCATTCGTCACAGCTCTACGTATATCACTAAATATCTTCACATGACCAAGCGTAGCGTGAAAACAGGGCAACGCGTCAAACAAGGACAAACGGTGGGCACACTAGGGAGTACAGGGCGAGTAACTGGGGCACATTTGCATTACGAATTCTTGGTAAACGGCACACATAAAAACCCACGAACTGTAAAGCTGCCGCAAGCTAATTCATTGAAAGGCAAAGAGAAGAGCGCTTTCAAAAAACATGCTAACGACAGGCTTAGTCAGCTAGCACAGTTTAGTCAGCTGATTGCAGACAATGGCCCTTTAGAGCAAGGGTCGCATAAAGGCTAACTATCGCAGCTAAATATCGAAAGTTCTTTTCTACCCTTCTTTTTATCGATATAAAAAAGCCGTCATTCATATGACGGCTTTTTTTACACTGTTTGTCTATATGAAGATAGCTAACGGTGATTTAAACGCTGAATGACGCTCCACAACCACAGGTTGTTGTTGCGTTTGGATTGTTTACAAAGAAACGAGAACCTTCCAGCCCTTCAGTATAATCAACAACACCACCAACTAAATATTGCAGGCTCATTGGGTCAACCACCAGCGTTACACCACTGTTTTCAATCGTCATATCGCCATCATTTACTTTTTCATCAAAAGTAAAACCATACTGGAAACCACTACAACCACCACCAGTGATATATACGCGTAGTTTCAGTTCTGGGTTCTCTTCTTCAGCAATAAGCGTTTTCACTTTGTTCGCAGCTACATCAGAAAAAGACAGCGGTACATTGGCGTCGCTCATTAAAGACCTCTCAAACACATGCGGTAATTAACATGATTATCTAATACCTGACTAACTTGTTCAAGTATTGCTCACTTCAGATGGCACTTCATTACGTAATTTTTCTTTTTTCATGGTTCTATGCAGTAATTGGGAGTAGATAGGCTTTCCACCCAAGACCTGCGCCAACACTGTGGCACCAATTGTCGTGATGATTAAGGGTAAGATCAGGTGATAATTATTGGTCATTTCAATCACCAGTAAGATACCGGTTATGGGTGCACGTACCGTTGCCGCAAATAAAGCCCCCATACCAGCAATAGCAAACATACCTGGCTCTAATCCTAATTCAGGAAAATACATCTGAACAATAGATCCAAAAAACGTCCCAAATAACGTGCCTAATGCCAGCATAGGCGCAAAAATACCACCCGGGGCACCAGAGCCAAAACACAACAAGGTCGTGGCAACACGCGCTAAGAATAAAATGAATAACAGGCTAATACTGTATTTACCATTGGTTGCATCAGGAATAAGGGAAATACCTCCCCCCGTTAATTCAGGAAGATAAAGCAGTAGCAAACCAAAGGTTCCCCCAAGCAAAGTTCCGGTAATTAAATAGCGGCGACGTTCATTGCGGTGAATACGAATGAATAAATCTTGAGACAGGGTAATTAAGCGATTGAAAAGCACCCCAAAGACACCAAAAAACATGCCTAATAACAAAAATAGCCATAATGCTTTTAGCGTCGGCGCATCATATTGCGGCATGGTAATAACGGCGTGCTGCCCCTTAATGCTTCGAAATACAATATTGGCAACAACCGCTGAAATGGTGACACATTTAATCGAAATTAAGCTGTAACGAAACTGAGGGCGCATTTCCTCAACAACAAACATAATACCAGCGAGTGGGGCATTAAAAGCTGCTGCAAGACCTGCGGAAGCACCCGATGCGAGAAGCGCATGGCGACCTTCTTTATCTTTTAGACGAAAAATATCAGAGACCATTCGCCCAATATTTCCGCCCATTTGAACGGTAGGGCCTTCTCGGCCTAAAACCATCCCTGAACCTAATGCACCTAAGCCACCAAAAAACTTAACGGGTAATACTCGCCACCAGCGCACGGGACGCATCTCATCCATCGCCCCTTCGATTTCAGGAATACCAGAACCTGCCGCTTCGGGGGCAAAACGGTTAACTAAGAAGTAGCCAATAAATGCTAGCGAAGCACTCACCACAAAAGCCGTTAACCATAGTGGTAATTCACTGGTAATTTCATGCACTAACCATTCGGTACGCTGTTCTGAAACCCAATGCACTCCGATTTCAAATAACGTCGCCAATAAACCCGCAATCATACCAACCAATGCTGACAGAAAAAGAACCGATACAGGGGTTTTATCTCGGGATAAAAAACGCCGAACAAGGCCACTAGGTTGTAGATGTTCAGGTGCAGGAGTGCCTTGCTTTTTATCAGTCATTATTCAGCCGTATAATTCTTTGAGAGGGTTGCAGAAAGGAGTGATGAGTTTGGTAAGTGTCTATCGTAGTTGATAGGCGCATTTTTTTACACTGTGATTGTTGGAAACTAGTTTTCCATCAGTGGTAAAGATAGTGTTATGTGACTGAGGTAGCGCAATAGAAACTCGCCAAGCGCCCTTTTTTTTCGGTACAATGCGGCAAGTTCAAGCCTGAATCAATTTTGAAAATAGGACGTCACAATGAGCAAATCAGCTGATTTATTTGCTAAAGCACAAGAAATCATTCCCGGCGGTGTTAATTCACCCGTTCGAGCATTTGCCGGTGTAGGTGGTAGCCCACTGTTCATCGAACGTGCTGATGGCGCATATATCTTTGATGCTGATGGTAAAGCGTACATCGACTACGTAGGTTCTTGGGGGCCGATGATCCTTGGTCACAACCACGTTGCTGTTCGTGATGCTGTTATCAAAGCTGCTCAACAAGGTCTTAGCTTCGGTGCGCCCACTGAAATGGAAATCACCATGGCAGAGCTAGTCTCTAAGCTTGTGCCGTCAATGGAACAAATTCGCATGGTGAGCTCTGGTACAGAAGCGACCATGAGTGCGATTCGTTTAGCGCGTGGGTTCACTAACCGTGACAAAATCATCAAATTTGAAGGTTGTTACCACGGCCACGCTGACTGCCTATTGGTTAAAGCTGGCTCTGGTGCATTAACACTGGGTCAGCCGAGCTCTCCGGGTGTACCAGCTGATTTTGCAAAACATACACTAACATGTACATACAATGACCTTGAGACTGTACGTGAAGCCTTTGCTGCACACCCAGAGCAGATCGCTTGTATTATCGTAGAGCCCGTTGCCGGCAACATGAACTGCATTCCACCGGTTCCTGGCTTCCTTGAAGGTCTACGTACTATTTGTGATGAATTCGGTGCATTACTGATTCTGGATGAAGTCATGACAGGCTTCCGTGTTTCAGAAGGTGGCGCACAAGGCTATTACAACATCCAGCCCGATTTAACGACACTGGGTAAAATCATTGGTGGCGGGATGCCTGTTGGTGCATTTGGTGGCCGTAAAGACATCATGCAATATGTTGCGCCTACTGGCCCTGTTTATCAGGCAGGTACACTGTCAGGTAACCCTGTCGCTATGGCTGCTGGGCATGCATGCCTAAGCGTGCTAACAGAAGAAGGTAATGAGAAGCGCCTGGCGAATACCACCAAGATTCTGGCTAACGGGTTTAAATCATTAGCAGATAAATATGATATTCCACTGGCTATCAATCAAGTTGGCGGCATGTTTGGCTTCTTCTTTACCGAGAAAGAAACTGTAACAAGCTATGCTGATGTGACTAAATGCGATATCGAACGCTTTAAGCGTTTCTTTAACCTAATGCTTCAAAACGGTGTTTATCTTGCACCGTCAGCATACGAAGCATGTTTTACTTCTCTCGCGCATGGCGATAAAGAAATTGAAGCAACGCTAAATGCCGCAGAACGTGCATTCGCAACATTAGCAGAAGAAGCTAACGCATAAAGATTTTGTTAAGCAAAATTAAGTCATAATCAACGCCGCTCATTGAGTGGCGTTTTTTTCAACAGCTTATACATAAAACTATTGCCAGAAGCAAAAAACAAGTACCACGAGCCCTAAAATAATGATGCCAGCCAAGGGGAGTTTACGTTTTTTCTTTGTACCACAATCACAACAGCCCATAGTATTCATCCAATCGTGTTATTACGAAGTAAGTTTTTGATTAAATATATTATTAATCATGAATTAAGATTGTGATCTTTATTGAAGTGATGCAATTATAAGCAACACCCAATACGATGTTAACTGATCGAAGGACTAAAAAGTGCCAAAACCATTTAAAGTTGAATCTCGCCACTGGATGCTAATCGTAGCTCTCGGTATCGCCGTATATGCCAGTTATCGCTTGATAGAACCTTATATTGGTCCGATCGTCATGGCATTTATCATTTCTTTGCTTTATTACCCGTTGCACGCACGAATCGAGTCAAAGATCTCAAACAAGCCCAACAGTGCTGCAATACTTTCTTGCATCCTGCTGACTTTTATCATTGTGATCCCATTATTGATCGTATTCTCATCCATTGTGCACCAAGGGACCACTTTTTCTAAAGACAGTTACACTTGGTTCTCTTCTGGTGGGGCAAAAGAACTACTTGCTCATCCTTACGTACAAAAAGCACTACTGCTGATTGAGAAGTGGTCACCGATTGAAAGCATTGATACACAAGCTATTTTACAAAAAATCGCCTCTGCTGCATCAAAGTTTGGTGCTCAACTACTTAACATCAGTGCAAAAATATTGGGTGATGCAACCAATTTCGTTATCAGCTTTATGCTAATGCTCTTCGTATTATTTTTCTTACTACGCGATCACGCCAAAATGGTTAACGCGGTTCGCCATGTACTGCCTCTATCTCGTAGTCAGGAAGACGCATTACTTACCGAAGTTGAACAAGTGGCTAAATCTGCCGTTCTCGGCTCATTTCTCACAGCATTAGCTCAAGGTTTTGCTGGCGGATTTGCCATGTGGCTAGCAGGTTTCCCTGGCTTATTTTGGGGGTCGATGATGGCTTTCGCTTCATTTATTCCTGTTTTTGGTACGGCATTGATCTGGCTGCCAGCGACTCTGTATTTATTGCTCATTAATCAGTGGGAATGGGCTTTATTCCTAAGTGGTTGGGGCATTATTGTGGTGGGATCTATCGACAACATTTTACGGCCATTATTAATGCAAGGTAATTCAGGCATGAACACCTTACTCATTTTCTTCTCTATTTTAGGCGGCTTACATTTATTTGGCTTAATTGGTTTAATTTATGGCCCAATTATTTTTGCTGTCACATTAGTACTATTTAAACTCTATGAAGTGGAATTTAAAGACTTTCTTGATCAGCAAAATCAGAGCTAATTCCAGTTCAAACCAGAACAAATAGGTGCTGTCATTAATATGCGGCACCGCTCACCTTTTCATACACGCCATTTTGTGGAACAATTCGCGCCCTTATTCAGTGATGTATTTTTGAGGCTATCTATGTCTTACACCGCCGCAAGCCAAGTTGTTGCACGTCAGTTAGCGTTTTTTGAAGGCCGAAAGGTACTTATTGCAGGCGAGTTAAGCGATGCATATCCAGTAGAATTAGCTAACATTGCACAATCTGTCGCAGTCTTTACGACTAACTTTGGTTACCACAATTCAATGAGTCGTCACGACAACATTGACTGCCATTTTGGTGTGCAATTAGACGCGAAGCTCGACATTGATATGTTATTAATTTATTGGCCTAAAGCAAAAGCTGAAGCTGATTACTTAATGTCGATGTTACTGGCTAAATTTGGCCCTGAAACAGAGATTTGCATTGTTGGTGAAAACCGTAGTGGTGTGCGCAGTGCTGAAAAAATGTTCCAACCTTATGGCCCCCTAACCAAATATGATTCAGCACGACGTTGCAGTTTCTACTGGGGACGCTGTGACAATGAGGTTAAACCTTTTAACCTTAATGACTGGTTTAAAAGCTACCCGATCAATGTATCAGGTGTCGAACTTACCGTTCGCTCATTACCAGGTGTCTTTAGTCATGGTGAATTTGATAACGGGTCAAAATTACTGATTAATACCTTGCCATCATTGCGCGGTAAAGTACTCGACTTTGGTTGTGGTGCTGGTGTTCTGGGTGCAATAATGAAAGCCAAGCATCCACGCATTGAATTAGAATTGTGTGATATCAGCGCATTAGCAATAGAGTCAGCAAAAGAAACCTTTAAAGTTAATCAGTTAGACGCGAAGTTCACGGCGACTGATGTGTATTCTGAACTCAAAGGCCCTTACAATTACTTAATCAGTAACCCTCCTTTCCATGCTGGTTTAAAAACCTTCTATGCGGCGACAGAAAACTTTATCGCTCAAGCACCTAACTACTTATTTAGCGACGGGCAGTTAATCATTGTTGCCAATAGCTTTCTCAAGTATCCAGAACTGATTGAACAAAGTTTAGAGACATGTAACGTTCTCGCCAATACGAATAAATTCACGATCTATTCTGCAAAGAAATAACGTATTCTGTAAAAAAGAGAATATTACGCAGGCTGAAAACATTCAGTCTGCTTAATTCTTCCCGTTTATAACTCCTTTCCCTCGTTAACACCGTCAATTTTGTGTTTCCGCACACGCTTCAACTTAGACTTACTTGATTACGCGAAAAAAGCGCCGTATAACTAAGTTGCATAGGATCTTACTGATTAGCTAATGCTATATATGTTTATTTTAACATACATATAAACGTCAAAATCTACTCACCAACGACAACTTTACTTAGGCTTTTTTATACGTAGATAGTCGACTTTAATCGGTTCACATACCATACATTCAGGCACAGGAATGCAGAATACCAAACGATTTAAACGTCTCCAGCATACTTTAATGTTGGCTTTTTTAGTGCTTAGTATTACCCCACTAACACTCTCGGCATTCTTTTTTCTTAATTCTCACACTAAAGACCTTGCTGAACAAAGCACTAATCATCTCGCATCCTTACTCGATAATAAGCAAAAGCAGCTCAATAACTTTTTTACCGCCAGAGAGTTGGATGCACAAAGCTTCGCACGTTCTGAACTGTCAAATGCCAGTGGCGGGCGATTCTATGGCTTAGTCGGCGCTTTCAATCAATTGGGAGAAATTGACACCTTATTAAAAGGTACAACCAGCAGCCGTTACTTCAAAGAAACGCTGACAACCAAAAATAAAAACTTTTCTAGCGACAATTCAGCAAGTTTCGTTGGTCACGAACGTTATCGTCTAATGTATAAACGCTATAACCGAGCTTATGAAGAATACCTAAAACGCTCAGCTTTTAGTGACATTATGTTGGTCGATATAAACGGCAATGTGGTGTATTCCGTTTTTCAGCATAATAAATTTGGTTCCAATTTACTGGACGATAACAACCCTTCTCTCGCATTAAAAGAAACCTTTACCAAGATCCAAGCCAAAACGAAGAAGCACCAATTGGAGCCCGATGTCGTCCCTGTCGTGTTCACTGATTTCAGTCACGATCCCTTTAGCAAAGAATATACAGCTTGGTTTGCAGCCCCTATCATTCAACAAGGTTATTTACATAGCTACGTATTTTTTAAGCTAAAGAATAAAACGATCAGTGACTTAATTAAGAATGCGAACTTAAGCACAAATTTCGTTCAGACGTTACTTATTGGTCCCGATCATAAATCACGTATCACAGACGGGAAAAACGCTCCAGCCACTTTAACAAGCCAAAAAATTGATGCTGCACTAGCAGGAGAAAGTGGTGTAGGTAGTTTTAACAATTACAACAATGTCTCTGTTCTCAGTGCCTTCTCGCAGATCAATGTTATGGGAACCACCTGGGCCCTGTTGGTTGAATTACCCGAAAAAGAAGCCTTTGCACGTATCCATCAACTAGAAAAGCTTTTCTTCTTTGCCATGTTAACAGCCATTGTGTTGGTATTTATCTCTTCTCACTGGTTATCAAACTCTATTACCGCCCCACTTCTACGCTTAACATGGGCAGCAGAACGCGCCTCTGCTGGCGATTTAGAACAAGAAATAAAAGGCACAGAGCGCAGCGATGAAATCGGGCGATTAGCAATCAGTTTCGCTCGAATGCAACGCTCAATCAGAGAGAAGATCACACTCATTCGAGACCAAAATAACGAGCTAGAACAAAATTTAAAAGTCATTAGCCAGCAAAATGAAAACCTTCAAGCAGCTGATAAATTAAAAGATGAATTCCTAGCAACAACATCACATGAATTACGTACACCACTACACGGTATGGTCGGCATTGCTGAATCACTTTTAGCGGGTGCAAATGGTCCGATTCAAAAATCACAACGTCGTCAATTAGAGATGATCATCAATAGCGGTCAACGTTTAACAAACCTCGTGGACGATCTGCTTGATTACCATAAAATGCGCTACGGTGATCTCGATATTAATAAGTACGCTGTAAACCTACCCTCCGCAGTACGCTTGGTACTCGAATTATCCAGTCACCTGCTGGGGAGTAAGCCTGTTCGCATTATCAATCAAATACCTAATGACTTACCGTTAGTATTGGCTGATGAACAACGCCTTGAACAAATTCTTTATAATCTTGTTGGTAACGCAATTAAATATACCTCTGAAGGGAAGATCATCCTCTCTTCTACCGTATTAGAAAATCAAATACGCATTCAAGTTGTCGATACCGGGCAAGGCATTCCAGCTGAACAATTGGAACATATTTTTGAGCCGTTAATACAAGCAAACACTGGTTTGGCCAACTACCGTCAGGGCGCTGGGCTGGGGTTATCGATTAGTCGTCAATTAATCGACTTAATGGGAGGGCACCTCTATGTGAGTAGCCAACCAATGGTCGGCACAACATTTAGCTTTACCCTCAATTTAGCGTCAAATGAAGACATTGTGGCTAGCCAACAGAGCACCAATGGTCAAATCCACTTTCAAGCACCATCATCAGAAATCACTACATGTGAAACCGAAAATTTGCCTGAAAATCCTGACGGTGAATTACTATTGGTCGTTGATGATGAACCCGTCAATTTGCAAGTCTTGAATAACTTCTTACGTTTAGAAGGTTATCGTGTTTTAACCGCAGACAGTGGCCCACAAGCACTCAAGATCATTGAACAACAACAGCCTGCCTTAATCCTGCTCGATATTATGATGCCTGAAATGAGTGGCTATGAGGTATGCCATATTTTACGCGAAGAATATTCCTTAATAGAGCTCCCGATCATAATGCTCTCAGCACTAGGGCAAGTTCAAGACAGAATCAAAGGCTTTGAATCGGGTGCTAATGATTATCTGACGAAACCATTCAATAAAGAAGAATTGATCGCCCGTATTAGTGCCCACCTTCAGGCTGGAAAAACAGAAGTACAACGTCAGAAAAATGCAGCGCTTCAACAAGAAATTCATCGCAGAGAACAAGTTGAAGTCGGCTTATTGACCACCCAAAGTCGTTTGCTTGGGTTACTAGAATCAACCAATGAAGCCATCCTTTGTGTACAAAATGAAGGGCGTATTCGCTATGCCAATAGTGCGGCAGGGAAGCTATTCAAACGCTCACCAGAACAGCTAGAACGCTATAATATTGAAGATATTCTAGTGACTCACTTACCTAATGATATTAGCCAAAGTCATCATTTCAATGGCAGCTTAACATTCCGGATTGGCGATGATCTAAAACCACTCGAGACTGATGTGATCAATTTACCTGAAGAATCAGGGCTAAAACGAATGTTTGTATTTGATAATGAAGGTCCATCTGCTCAGCATCGAATTTCAATGCTAGAAGATGCGATCGACGTTTTATCAAGCTTTGCATTCGATGGCGACAAACACAATTTACAGCAGCTACGCGAACTTGGTGGAGAATTCACTCGCCTAGCAGATAAATTGGGGGATAACGGTAAAAATAAGGCTGATATGGTTCGTGAGCTATTAGTTGAAGTCATGAAGGCGACACTAAAGTATTGGGAAACCGCTTCGCAAAAAACAAAGTTTGAATTAGCGGAAGAAAGTGGCTTATGGCGCGTATATTTAGATAGGAGTACCTTACAAACGCGGACTCTAGATAAATACCTGCATGTTGAAACTTTACCTAAGACCCCACGCTGGCGAACGGTCATTAACACTATCGACTTTGTCTTAGAACGTTGCACTGATTCGTCCATCGAACGTCATGAAGTGCAAACAATGCGAGACAAGCTACAGCACATTATTAGCCAATAATCCCCCCCTTAGTCGCTATCACTAAGACCTGCCATTTGCAGGTCTTTTGCTATCTACCCCTTGAGTTCTCTCTCGCTATTCAAGCCAATGTAAAGATGCCCATGTCCTACTTATACCGTCTATCTATACGGTTATAATTCCCTTTTTAAGTACGAGTTGTATGCCCTTTATTTCTTCATTCCCATCACTGCATTGAGCTTATTTCCAGTGCAAAATTATCATTTCGGTTACTGAAAAACATCATTAAACACTTCAGCATCATGCTTAAAATTACAACAAAGTAAGGCGTTCCATCCTTAAAGATAAATTTGTTTTTAATTATGAGAAGCGAATCACAACAAATCAAACGGTAAAATTTCACGCAGGGAATTAACTCATTAATGTCATTCGCATTACATCACACTCGCTCAGCACTAGCCCTATAAGCCTATAAAAACTAAAGCGAGGGGTTTGCAGGCACTAACTTTAGACGTGTAACGCCTTAAATTAATTGTGATATTAAGCACAACCAATGTCATTAGCAGCTTCACCCAACAACTCGGTATTAACGTTTTTAACAGCAGTGAAACTGTTTTTGACGTTTTTAACGGGCGACCACATTGACGCCTTTTCAATTTCGGAGTTTCCTAGGGTTACTTCGACCCTACAAGGCCATTCGCAAGATACTTTATTAGTTTCTTCGAAGTAGGTTCGAGCGCTCCACTTGGAGCAATCAATTTCCATAAGTGAAACTTAAGCAAAAGTAAGGAACAGCTATGCTTGCCAATATTAAGAAAACGAAGTTAGCGTTAGCGGTTGTTGCCGCAGCCGCTTCAGTATTAACGGCACCAATTGCCGCTGCAGCTGAACGCAATGAACTAACAATGGTACCAAAATTTTATCCTACATTTGTTCGTAACTTTAACCCGTTCCTTCAAAGTCAATTAGATACCGTTCAAGATTTCATCTATGAGCCACTCGTAGTATTTAATGAGCTGAAAGGTAACGAGCCAGTAATGCGTTTGGCGAAAGACTACTACATGTCTGACGACCTTATGCAGGTGACTTTCGTAATCCGTGATGGGGTGAAATGGTCTGACGGTAAAGCGTATACAGCTGAAGACGTTGCATTTACGTATGACATGCTGAAAAAACACCCTGAACTTGACCGTACCGGTATTAACCAGCGCCTGAAATCAGTGACTGCTTCTGGTGATAAAGTTACTTTCGATCTGACTGAAGCAAACTCGAACGTGCCATACCTGATCAATAAAGTATCAGTCGTTCCTAAACATATCTGGAGCAAAGTAGAAGATCCTACACGCTTCACTAATGAGAACCCAGTAGGTACCGGTCCATTTACTGAAATCGAAACATTCACCCCGCAGCTATACACTCAGTGCCGTAACCCTCAGTACTGGGATAACAGCAATCTAGATGTTGACTGTCTGCGTCTACCACAAGTTGCTGGTAACGATCAGTTCTTGGGTCAGGTACTAAGCGGTCAGTACGACTGGACATACTCATTCATCCCTGATGTTGACAGCACTTACGCTGCAGCTAGCCCGGATAATAAATACTGGTACCCTGCAGGTGGTAGCCAGGCCTTTATATTCAACTACAAATCACCGAATGCGGGCAACAATGAAGCGATCAACAACGTTGACTTCCGCCGTGCTTTCTCTATGGCCATCGATCGTGAAACTATCATCGATATCGCATTCTACGGCGGTGGTGTAGTAAACGATTACGCTTCAGGTCTAGGTCAGGCCTTCGAGGCATGGTCAGATGAAGCTGTTCATAACAAGTACAAACCATTCAATACCTACAATATTGATGCTGCAAAAGCATTGCTGAAAAAAGCGGGCTTTAAAGATATCGATGGTGACGGTTTCGTTGAGACCCCAACAGGCAAAAAACTTGAGCTAGCAATTCAATCACCAAGTGGTTGGACTGACTTCAACAACACGGTACAGCTCGGTGTAGAAATGCTTGAAGAGGTGGGGATCAAAGCAGAATCAAGTACCCCTGACTTCTCAATTTATAACCAAGCAATGCTTGATGCTAAATACGATGTTGCTTACACCAACTACTTCCACGGTGCAGATCCTTACACCTACTGGGACAGTGCTTATCACTCACGTTTCCAAGCTAACGAAGGAATGCCTCGCTTTGCACTTCATTACTGGAAAAATGCTGAGCTAGATAATCTGCTTGACGGTTTCTACAAAACAGCAGACCGTGGTGAGCAAGTTAAGATCGCTCACAAAATCCAAAAAATCATTGCTGAAAACCAAGTAACAGTACCAGTCATGTCTGGTGCGTACACTTCTCAATACAACACCTCGCGCTTTACGGGCTGGTGGAACGAGAATAATCCGAAAGGCCGTCCAATGCCTATCACCAACACTCAAGAACGTCTGCTACAAGTACTTGATCTAAAGCCTAAAGCATAATTTAGGTATTAACTTGCGGTGCACACATTGCGCACCGCCTCTTTCCCCCCACAATTTAAAAGTGATGGCGCTCTGCGTCAGGGGGATTTCTGTCCTGAATCTAGCACAGGGAACAAATGCTGGATGATTAAGGTGTGAGTTATGGGATTTTTTATACGCCGGCTATCGTTTTATCTGATAGCACTTTTATTTGCGATAACGCTCAACTTTATTTTACCGCGAGCAATGCCTGGTGATCCGGTAACAATGATGTTTGCTAACGCATCGGTACAGGTAACACCTGAACGTATCGCAGCAATGAAGCAACTATTGGGCTTTGTCGATGGGCCTATTTACCAACAATATTTTATCTACCTCCAAGGAATTCTTTCTTGGGATCTAGGTATCTCAATTCAAACCTTCCCGCAGACCGTAAATGATGTCATGGCTGGAGCGGTAGGGTGGTCGTTATTCCTCGCAGGTACAGCGGTTATTTTAGCCTTCTGCTTAGGTTCGACCCTCGGTATCTTCGCTGCTTGGAAGCGAGGCAGTAAATACGATACCTTCATTTCACCAGGGATGATGGTTATTCAAGCTGTTCCTCCTGTGGTGGTAGCCATGTTGGTGCTGTACACCTTTGCAATCGGTACGAAATGGTTCCCTTCTACTTATGCGTATACCCCAGGTACAACACCTGACTGGACCAGTTTTGCATTTATTAAAGATGTGCTCTACCACGCCGTGTTACCTCTCTTCTGTGCCACTATCATCCAAATTGGCGGCTTCTTGATCAACATGCGTAACAACATGATCAACCTGCTAAATGAAGACTATATCACCATGGCCAAAGGTAAAGGGCTAAGTGAAAACCGCGTGGTATTCAACTACGCAGCACGAAACGCCCTGCTGCCTAGTGTAACAGCTCTTTCAATGGCACTTGGTCTGGCAATTGGCGGTCAGCTAATTATCGAGATGATCTTTAACTATCCAGGATTAGGTACTGTTCTTCTTAACGCAATTAACGCGCGTGATTATCAAGTTTTGCAAGGCCAGCTACTTATCATGACCCTATTTATGCTGTTCTTTAACTTCATGGCCGACATCCTCATCGTGGCACTTGACCCTCGCCTACGTAAAGGAGGTAAATAATTATGAAAGGTTTAATTAAGCTACTTTCTGGTAACCCGAAAGCCCTTGCAGGCTTAAGCATTATCATCCTATTTGTCTTGGCCGCTATTTTTGCCCCATTCATTACTGAGCATGCCCCTAACAAGAGAACGGGTAGTCCGCATGAATACCCTGCGTTTGTCGTTAAGGCCGCACAGAATAACCCTGATGGTTGGGTTGCCGAAAATCTTGCCGATAACCCTCGTACTTTACGGATGTCAAAAGATGCCGAACACGTACTAGGCACCACTCGACTGGGACGTGATGTTTGGTCGCAAGTTGTGTACGGCGCACGTACCTCACTTGCTGTCGGCTTTGGCGCTGGCTTAATGGTGTGCTTTTTGGCAACGCTGGTAGGTGTTTCAGCCGGTTACTTCGGAGGTCGAGTTGATGACATTCTCTCTGCCGCCATGAACATCATGCTAGTAATACCACAGCTACCTTTATTGTTTGTTCTCGCCGCCTTCATTGGTAAAGCAGGACCTGAAACCATCGCATTGGTTATCGGGATAACCGCCTGGGCATGGGGGGCACGTGTCGTTAGAGCGCAAACCTTATCAATAAGAGAGAAAGAATTTATTAAAGCCGCTGAAGTATTAGGTGAGTCACGCGTACGTATCATCTTTGTTGAAATATTACCGAACCTTATTTCTATCGTTGGTGCCAGCTTCATCGGCTCTGTCATGCTGGCAATTATGACCGAAGCAACATTATCGTATCTAGGTCTAGGTGATCCGAGCACTATCAGTTGGGGCATGATGCTGTACAACGTTCAAACATCCTCTTCGATGCTCGTCGGTGCATGGTGGGAGCTATTAGTACCTTGTATAGCACTCATATTTATTGCAGTCGGTCTTGCTCTGCTTAACTTTGCGGTAGATGAAATAGCAAACCCACAACTGCGTTCTCACAAAGGCATGCGCCGCTGGGAAAAAATGGAAAAACAGAATAAAAAAGCTCATAAAGCGGCACTTAAAGCAGCTCAGCCAGCCTTTCAGGGAGGAGAACAGTAATGACTAATCCACAAATCTCCATTCGTAACCTTTGTGTTGACTACATCACAGAAGCTGGCGATGTACGTGCAGTGAACGATGTCAGCTTTGACATCGGTAAAGGCGAGATATTCGGTTTGGCCGGTGAGTCTGGCTGCGGTAAATCAACCGTGGCAATGGCATTAATGCGTCTGCATAAGCCACCCGCATTTATCACTGGCGGCGAAGTTATCTTTGACGGTCACGGTGACATTTTAAAACACAGCGAAGCTGATATGACAGCTTTTCGCTGGAGTCAGATGTCAATGGTATTCCAAAGTGCTATGAACGCACTGAACCCAGTACTCACACTGGAAGAGCAATTTTGCGACGTGCTAATGCGTCACACTAACATGAGCCGTAAGCAAGCGATTCGTCGTGCAGAAGGGCTGCTAGAAATTGTTGATATTCACCCTAATCGTCTGCGCGACTACCCGCACCAGTTCTCGGGGGGTATGCGCCAACGTCTGGTAATAGCTATCGCACTGGCACTGAATCCGAAAATGATCATCATGGATGAGCCAACAACAGCCTTGGATGTTGTGGTGCAACGTGAAATTCTACAAAAAATCTATGCACTAAAAGAAGAATTTGGCTTCTCGATACTATTTATTACCCATGATATATCGCTGATGGTCGAGTTCTCAAATCGTATTGGCATTATGTATTCTGGTGAGCTGATCGAAGTTGCGCCATCAAAACAAATACTTGAACAACCTTTCCACCCTTACACCGAAGGGTTGGGAAATTCATTTCCACCACTGACCGGACCTAAAACTCGGCTCACTGGCATCCCTGGTAATCCATTGAACTTGTTGGAAATACCTCAAGGTTGCCGTTTTCAAGCGCGCTGTAGCAAAGCCTATGACGCCTGTTTCAGCACGCCCACTAAATTACGCCAACTTGAACCAGGTCGTTTATCAAACTGCCACCTATTCAATAAAAGCAGTTAATAAAAAATAGGAAGTTATTGGGAGGCATTATGAACAAACCTGTCGGACAACCAATTATTGAAGGTAAAAATCTGATTAAAGATTTTGAGGTCAATAGTAACTCATTAAAGAAATCCAAGATGCGTGCAATCAACGACGTGTCATTCAAAATGTACAAAAGCCGCGGCTTGGCCGTGGTTGGCGAATCGGGTTCAGGGAAATCAACCACCGCTAAAATGATTGCAAAAATGTATCCACCAACAGGGGGGCACATTGAGCATTATGGTCGCGATATTGCAGAGATCACCAAGCACCGTGATTTAATGCAGTTCCGCCAGGGTGTACAGATGGTATGGCAAGACCCATTTGGCTCACTAAACCCAACCCATACTATTTTCCATCACATTGCTCGACCATTACTGATCCATAAAAAAGTATCGCCAAGTAATAAAAAAGAATTGGAAGAAAAAGTATATAGCTTGCTTGAACAGGTTGGACTAATCCCGCCTAAAGCAACGGCGGAGAAATTCCCTCACCAGCTATCAGGCGGTCAACGTCAGCGTGTCAATTTAGCGCGTAATATTGCAGTGGGTGCTGAAGTCGTACTGGCTGATGAACCCACTTCCATGCTGGATGTTTCTATCCGTGCAGGTGTACTTAACTTAATGGAAGAAATGAAGTTTGAGCGTGAAATGGCGCTGCTTTATATCACTCACGATATTGCCACAGCCCGTTACATAGCTGAAGACCTTGCCGTTATGTACGTCGGTCACATGGTTGAATGGGGAGATACCGAAGAGATCATTCACGATCCTCAACATCCATATACCCAACTGCTTGTTTCAGCTGTGCCCGATCCAAGTAAATCAATCCATACCAAGTTAAAAGGTAATAAAGGTGAAATCCCATTGTGGACACCAGAGAGCCTAGGTTGTCCGTTTGCTGGTCGTTGTACTCATGCAATGGATAAATGCCGAGAAAAGCTACCTGAAATATCTCAATTATCAGACAACCACTTTGTACGTTGCTATTTATTTGAAAATTAATCGTATTAAAAATAGTAACTAAGTTACAAATCGGAGGATACATGCAGCTGTTAACGAATCATCTTGGTTATGAACGCCTTGGGGCAAAACAAGCAATATTGCAGGCACAGCCAGCGCTTGCATTGCATCATGCAGATCTCATCTGTTGCCAAAGCGGTCAATCCATTATGCAGCTGCCCCTTCAGGCCTGTGGTCCGGTTGCACAATGGCATATCGGTGACACCTACTCTATCGATTTCACTGCATTAAATATTTGTGGCGACTATCGTATTCGGGTGGGTGACACCGAGTCAGCCTCTTTTCGTGTGGCCGAGGGGCTATTAATGCAAAACACCTTCAGTGATGTTTTACATTATTTTAAATCTCAACGTTGTTCTGGAACTTACGAATGTGCTGATAAGAAAGTGCCGTTATTCGGCACTAACGAAACCGTTGATGTACATGGTGGTTGGTATGATGCATCAGGTGACGTGAGTAAATATTTCAGTCACTTATCTTATGGTGATTATTTAAACCCTCAACAAACACCCATGGTTGTTTGGAACATGCTAACAGCATACGAGGTACTAGAAGACGAAGAAAGCATTGCTGATTTTACCCGCGTTCGTTTAGTCGAAGAAGCGCTTTATGGCGCTGACTTTTTACTGCGAATGCAACATCCGCAAGGCTACTTCTATATGACAGTATTCGACAAGTGGAGTAAATCGACAGAGCAACGTGAAATCTGTGCTTTCTCAACCCAAGATGGTCATAAGTCTGCTGATTACCAAGCGGGATTTCGCCAAGGAGCAGGCGTCGCTATTGCCGCTCTAGCAGCAGCGTCACGCTTATCAAACTTAGCATCAACCTCTCGCATTCCACAGTGTGGTGATATTAAAACAAACACGTATTTAGAGGCTGCTAAAAAAGGCTATTGGCACCTAAAAGAAATGAATCATCAATATCTCGATAACGGAAAAGAAAATATTATTGATGAATATTGTGCGTTATTAGCATCTGTTGAGTTATATCGTTCTACTCAAGAAAATAACTTCTTAGCTGAAGCTCGAATCTGGGCTGATAAATTAATGGCTCGCCAAATGTCAGACCATAATTTTGCTCACTATTGGGCAGCTAACGATGATGGCAGCCGACCGTACTTTCATGCAGCAGAAGCTGGTTTACCAGCCATAGCCTTAATGCAATATTTACAGATAGAAACACATGCCCAGCGAGCTGAGCAATGCCAATCTGTATTGCTAAATGCGTTGAGTTTCGAGTTATCAATTACCCATGAAGTGAACAATCCATTTGGTTATCCCCGTCAATACACTAAAGCGGTAAATGGGGACAAACAATCTGCTTTCTTTATGCCACACGAAAATGAAACAGGTTATTGGTGGCAGGGAGAAAACGCCCGTATCGCATCACTCATTACCATGGCTTATATGGCACAAAATACCATTAATGATAACGAAATAAAAAGCCAATTAATGACCTATGCCCATCGCTTAACTGATTGGATTTTAGGCTTAAATCCATTCGATATGTGCATGCTTGATGGTCATGGTCGTAATAACCCCGACTATCTACCAGAACTCGGTTTCAGTAATGCAAAAGGCGGCGTATGTAATGGCATTACTTCCGGCTTTGAAAATGAACAAGGCATAGCATTTAAACCTGAAAAACAAAGGGATGACATGCTACAAAACTGGCGTTGGGGAGAACAATGGATCCCACATGGCGCTTGGTATTTACTGGCGATCACTATGCAATTCAAGGAGCGAAATCATGTTTAGTAATATTCAATACTATGTGGGTGTTGATGGCGGTGGTACATCTTGTCGTGCACGCATTTGCGATCTAAACGGTAATACTTTAGGTGAAGCAAAAACAGGCAGTGCCAATATTCTATTAGGGGGTGATATCGCAATGGCTTCAATACAAGATGCCATTGCAACAGCTGCCGCCCAAGCGCAACTATTACCTTCTGATTTTAAATTGATGTCTGTTGGGCTTGCGCTGGCTGGTGCTGAACAAAAGAGTGCTTGGTATGCCTTTATGGCGCAATCGCATCCTTACGCAACGGTCACTTTAAATACCGATGCTTACGGGGCTTGCTTAGGTGCTTGGAATGGTCATGATGGCGCCATTCTAATTGCAGGCACAGGATCATGCGGTATTTTCTTACACAATGGCGAACAGCACATTGTTGGAGGTCGAGAATTCCCAATTTCAGATCAAGGAGGCGGAGCTGTGATGGGGCTTCGTCTTATTCAGCAAGTATTACTAAGTGCTGATGGCATTATTCCTCAAACAGCACTATCTCAGCATGTATTGACGCATTTTAACCATGATATTGACGCGATTGTTAGCTGGTCTAAAACAGCAAGACCTTGTGATTATGGTCAATTTTCTCCTGCTATTTTTGCTTATGCATCTGAAGGCGATGAGCTTGCGATTTCCATGTTACAGCAAACTGCATCAGATATTTCAATGTTGATGAATGTCTTAATTCACCGTGGTGCCGATAAGATTTGCTTAATGGGCAGTATTGCCGAACGCATTCATGCTTGGCTAGCTCCGCCTCTTCAACGCCGTATTGCGACACCGCAAGGTGATGCGATGGATGGTGCTATCGCCATGGCTAAAAGCTCTCACAACCTGTATCCACTTTAAGAGGTTATTATGAGTTATCGTGTCGACTTTACCGTAATCAGCAAAACAGAGAATGAATCTCGTTTTGCTCTTACATTACATAACCTTACTGAACAACCAGTAGATAATTGGTCTCTGCATTTTACGGTTGGCCGTTGGATTAAATCAGAATCAATCTCTAATGGGTCGATAACTCAACTAGGCAGTTACTGTACTTTATCGCCTAATTCTTCTGAGCAATTGGCACCCAATAGCCATTTTTATACTGAATTTTCAATGGGGACGAGTCCGTTTACGTTACATGATGATGGTATTCTCGACGCTTTCCTGGCGATTAATACCGATGACGATACCATCATCCCGCGAGCTGTTAAGGTCACTTGCATCGACTTAGGCCAACCCGCAATAGAAAGACTAACAACCCCCTTACCAGCGGCAAAAGCAATCAATTTAATTCCAGAGCCAAATCAACTGAAAGTATTAGGCGGTGAATTTGCATTCACTCAACACACCGCGATTACTACACCAGATACGATGGCACAAGGTGCTGTGCGCTGGTTACAAAGCGAGCTAGAAAAGCAGCTACACGATGCACTGCCAATTAGCGATAACGGTAATATACATTTTCAATATCACGCCGATTTCATAAACGGTGCCTACCGTATTCTGATCGAACAAGATGATATTTGGCTTCAAGCTAGCACTGAATCTGGTTTTGTGAATGCGGCATCAAGTTTGTTGCAATTAATACCAATAGCACCTCGTCACGATGCCTCTGCAGCTTATGTTATTCCCATGGTTGAAATTGACGATCAACCTTATTATTCATACCGCGGTATGATGCTAGATTGTTCTAGACACTTCCATTCAACCAAACGAATCAAGCACTTACTTGATCAATTAGCTCGCTACAAGTTCAATACTTTCCATTGGCATCTCACCGACGATGAAGGGTGGCGCATCGAAATAGACGCCTACCCTGAACTGACAAATATTGGTGCATGGCGTGGTCCGAATGAAGAAGTTCAGCCTCAATTCACCACAATAGATCAACGTTACGGTGGCTTTTATAGTAAAGCAGAGGTTCGAGATCTGATTGCTTACGCACATGATCGTGGGATCACGATCATTCCAGAAATCGATATTCCAGGCCACTGCCGTGCTGCCATAAAGTCATTGCCCGATTTACTTATCGATCCTAATGATCATTCCGTTTATCGCAGTATTCAGGGTTATTCCGATAACGTGCTATCACCAGCACTTGAAGGCACTTACACCTTCATCTCTACGGTATTAAATGAGATTTGTGACTTGTTTCCGGCACCATATATTCATGTCGGTGGTGATGAAGTACCAAAGGGAGTGTGGACCGACAGTGAAGGTTGTCAGCAATTAATGCAGCAACACGGATACCAAAACCCAATTGAGCTACAGGGTCATTTACTTAAATTTGCTGAAGGTATTATTCAAGCAAAAGGCAAGCGAATGATGGGCTGGGAAGAAGTAACCAAAGGCGACAAAGTCAGTAAAGAGACCATGATCTTCTCTTGGCAAAACGAAGACGCAGGGTTGATTTCAGCCCAACAAGGCTATGACGTCATCATGCAACCAGCTCAATATACATATCTCGATTTAGCGCAAGGATTCTCTGCCGATGAACCCGGGGTAGATTGGGCCGGAAAAGTCCCTCTAGAAACAGTGTATAGCTACCAACCATTTTCTAAATTAAGCACTGAGGATCCAGCACATCAACGCATCATCGGTATTCAAGCCGGGTTGTGGTGCGAACTTATCAATAATCAAAGCCGTTTCGAATACATGCTTTTTCCACGCTTATTAGCAATCGCTGAAGTATGTTGGAGCCAGCCAAAACAACGCAATTGGGATGACTTTAAAGCACGCCTTAAAGGTCAACTCAGCTACTTAGATAAAGCGGGCATAAACTACCGCCGCTGTGAATAACCACTCACGGAAAGTAAATATTTAAAAGGATTAGAAATAATGAAATACGGTTATTTTGATAATGACAACAGAGAGTACGTTATCACTCGTCCAGATGTGCCAGCACCATGGACTAACTATCTTGGTACTGAGAAATTCTGTACTGTAATTTCACATAATGCAGGTGGTTACTCATTTTACAATTCACCTGAATACAATCGCGTAACCAAATTTCGTCCAAATGCATCTTTTGATCGCCCTGGTCACTATGTATATCTCCGTGATGATGAAACGGGAGATTACTGGTCAATTTCTTGGCAGCCAGTGGCAAAAAGTCTTGATGAAGCAAGCTACGAAGTTCGTCATGGTTTGTCTTACTCAAAATTCAAATGTGAATACAACGGTATTACAGCGTCAAAAACTCTTTTCGTCCCAAAAGGCGAAGATGCTGAAGTATGGGATGTTGTCATCAAAAATGACAGTGACAAGCCGCGAACAATCAGCGCATTTTCATTTGTTGAGTTTTCATTCAGTCACATAGAGTCTGATAACCAAAACCACCAGATGAGCCTATATTCTGCAGGCACGTCTTATGAAGATGGTGTCATCGAGTGCGATCTTTACTATAACACCAATGAATTTGAAGGCTTTTACTACCTAGCTTCAACGTTTGATCCTGATAGCTACGATGGTCAACGTGACTCATTCCTTGGGTTATACCGTGACGAATCAAACCCTATCGCTGTTGAGCAAGGTAAGTGTTCGAATACCGCCCAAACTTGTTATAACCATTGTGGTTCTTTACATAAACAATTTGTCATTCAACCCGGTGAAGAAGTACGTTTTGTTTATATCTTAGGTTTAGGTAAAGGCAATGGCGCTAAACTGCGCGCTAAATACCAAAACTTAGAAAATGTTGATGCTGCATTTGCTGGTATCAAAGCTCATTGGGATGAGCGCTGCGCAAAGTTCCAAGTAAAATCGCCAAACGAAGGTCTAGATACCATGTTAAATACCTGGACCTTATATCAGGCAGAAACATGTGTGGTGTGGTCCCGCTTTGCTTCCTTTATTGAAGTAGGCGGACGTACAGGTCTTGGTTATCGAGATACAGCACAAGATGCAATGGCAGTTCCTCATTCCAACCCTGAGATGACCAAGAAACGCCTTATCGATCTTCTTCGCGGACAAGTAAAAGCAGGTTATGGTCTTCACCTATTTGATCCTGATTGGTTTGATCCAGAAAAAGCCAATATTGAACCATCCAAATCCCCAACCGTCGTTCCAACACCAAGTGACGAAGATAAGATACATGGTATCGAAGACACCTGTTCTGACGATCACTTATGGTTAGTACCGACTATCTGCCGTTACGTTATGGAGACTGGCGAAACTGATTTCTTTGATGAAGTCATTCCTTTTGCCGATGGTGGTGAAGCAACCGTTTATGACCACATGAAAGCGGCACTTGATTTCACAGCTGAACATGTAGGACGAACAGGTATTGCTAAAGGATTACGAGCAGATTGGAATGATTGCTTAAATCTTGGAGGCGGTGAATCATCAATGGTTGCCTTCCTGCATTACTGGGCAATTACAGAGTTTATCGACCTCGCTAAATTCTTAGGCAGAGACGAAGATATTGCGCGTTATGCTGATATGGCTGGCGGTGTACAAAATGCCTGTGAAAAGCACCTTTGGGACGAAGACGGTGGTTGGTATATTCGTGGTATCACTAAACATGGCGACAAAGTAGGTACTAACGAACAAACCGAAGGAAAAGTGCATTTAGAGTCTAATACTTGGGCTGTTGTATCGGGTGCAGTTACTCAAGAACGCGGCGAAAAAGCAATGAACGCGGTCGATGAGTACCTTTACTCTGACTATGGCCTTCACTTAAATGCCCCTTCTTTTGCCACACCGAATGATGACATTGGCTTTGTCACCCGCGTTTATCAAGGTGTTAAAGAAAATGGCGCTATCTTCTCTCATCCGAACCCATGGGCTTGGGTCGCTGAAGCGAAACTTGGTCGCGGTAATCAAGCGATGAAATTCTACGATGCACTGAACCCGTATAACCAAAATGACATGATTGAAAAGCGTATAACGGAACCTTACTCCTATGTTCAATTCATAATGGGGCGCGATCATCAAGATCATGGTCGTGCAAACCACCCATGGTTAACCGGTACTTCTGGTTGGGCTTATATTGCCGCAACTAATTTTATTCTCGGCGTCCGTTTAAGCTTTGATGGCTTAATCATCGACCCATGTATCCCAACTGAATGGCCAGGATTTGACGTTACGCGTCAATGGCGAGGGGCGACTTACAACATCAGTGTTATAAATCCAAATCATGTTAGCAAAGGCATTACTTCTATTACGCTAAACGGTGAAACAGTTGATGGGGCAATTGCCCCTCAAGCTGAAGGCACGGTTAATACTGTAACAGTGGTAATGGGTTAAATATTTTTGGGGATAACTTTTATCCCCACTTTAATTTTCGATTGAGAGAAATAGGAGTTCCATCATGATTCAGTTTGGAACAGGTGGCTGGCGCGCATTCATTGGTGAAGAGTTTACTCGTGAAAATGTTCGATTAGTTGCACAGGCTCTTGCCAATATTATGCATAACGAAAATGTTGTCGATAATGGTTTTGTTATTGGTTACGACCGTCGATTCTTATCCGATAAAGCAGCAGCATGGTTTGCAGAAGTGCTCGCTGGTAATGGAATTACTGTTAGTTTTATAGATAAATATGTCCCTACGCCTGTCGTAATGTTCGAATCAAAAGAGATAGGTGCAACATATTCAGCTTGTATCACCGCTTCTCACAACCCTGCTGATTACAACGGCATTAAGATCTTCATTGAAGGTGGTCGTGATGCGGATGAAATTATTACGCAAAAAATTGAACAACAGGTTCAAGGGCTAACGAATAGTGATGTTAAACGTATAGATTTTGATGAAGCATTGAACGCACAAACAATCAAAATCATTAATCCTATGAATGCCTTTGTCGACTCAATCATTAACTTTATTGATATCGAAGCGATTAAGAAAGCTAACTTGCGAGTATTAATTGACCCTATGTTTGGTGTCGCTAAAAATGCATTACAAACAGTGTTAATTTCAGGTCGCTGCGACGTTGATGTTATCCATGATGATCAAAATCCGTCTTTTGGTGGCTTAATGCCATCACCAAATGCAGCAACATTATATCGTCTAAAGCACTTAGTTGCTCACGAGGGTTATGACATTGGAATTGGAACTGATGGTGATGCTGATCGCCTCGGAATCATTGATGAAAAAGGTAACTTCATTCATCCCAACGAAGTACTGCTATTACTTTACTACTACATGTTGGAATACAAAGGCTGGAAAGGCTCTGTTGTACGTAATATAGCAACCACACATCTACTAGATAAAGTAGCAGCTGCACATGATGAAAAATGTTTTGAAGTGCCTGTCGGTTTTAAACATATTAGCTCACAAATGGAAGCCGATGACTCTTTAATTGGCGGAGAGAGTTCTGGTGGTTTGACTATACGCGGGCATATAAAAGGAAAAGATGGTGTTTTTGCATCTAGTTTATTGGTCGAAATGATCAGTGTAACTAACAAAAAACTCTCTGAAATGCTTGATGAAATCTACAGTAAATATGGTTATGCCTACACCGCTGAAGGTGACTGTATATTTAAAGCAGCAGATCGCGAACGCTTATATAACAAAATATATATTGATAAAGAGCTACCTGAATTCAATTACGATATAGAAAAAGTTAGCTATGCCGATGGCGCTAAAGTGTATTTTAAAAATGGAGGCTGGGCATTAGCACGCTTTTCTGGTACTGAGCCTTTACTACGTTTATTCGTTGAAATGGAAGATAAAGTAAAAGCAGAAGCCGTACTGTTACAAATGAAAGCGTTTCTAAAAGTATAAGCCTTTCTTTTATAAGCATCTTTTATAAACACTGTTTACCGTATTCATTGTTGGGTCCTATCGTAACATGCTATACAGCTGTTACATTTCGCAAACCTGTTTTTTTAGGTAATCGCGACAGGGTAGTTAGTTACTACCCTTTTCTTTTGATAACAATCTAATTTTCATTCTACTTTATACCTATCAATACACATCTCTGACCATTCCTCGGGTTTGAATCACTAACAAGTGAACTATAAATAGTTCAATAAAAACAAAAAAACATACCAACCACTTATCTAGTAATTATTAAATAATCCCGCATAACCTCTACCTTCAACATATTAGCAATACCATGCCAATAGATATGCCATTATTAAATAACATCCATTGATCACAATATGAGATAGAAACAGTGCGCATAATGCAGTTAGAGAGCTTAACCGTAAATCATGCAGTCATTGATCATGACAAGGAGTTGATATGAAAAAGGTTACTTTTACCCTCATCGCCATAATAATGGCTGTTTTATTCACAGAGCACGTACATTCATTTTTCATCGGGTTTAGTTTAGCAATGATAGCGGTGACTATAGGTTACTTCATTGCTTATCAAGCTATTTTGAAGCCACAATACACGATGAGCTTTCTCGTATTCGCCGTTGTCAGTAAGCTAATCATTACAGTGGTGGGCATTATCGGAGTCTTTTCAAATAATATTATCCACTCTCCCATTACCTTTCTCATTGCCTATGTCTCGTTCTCTGTATTAATGACATATTTAGCTTCAACATATCGGTCTTTACAGCGAGAGACAAAAGATAATCAACAACAAGAATTTCTACACACGGGGCTATATAAAGCCATCTAGTTAAGAATAAAGTCAGAAGTCAGCTTTATTATTCTACAGACGTAAAAAAGCTCTAATCTTTCCTGCTCTACCTTAAGGAGGGGGCTTCTTCAAATAATGGCTACGTTAACGGGACTTTCTATTCACCTAAAGACTAGCGCGACCCACGACGTAACAGGCCGCTAAGCTCTCCAATAAAAAGCCTAATCAACTAAACTACCACTCGTAATGTCTATTCGGTTCTAATTTCCATTTTCTATAGACGAAAAAAAGCCCTAATCTTTCGATTAGGGCTTCTTCAATAATGGCGGAGTGGACGGGACTCGAACCCGCGACCCCCGGCGTGACAGGCCGGTATTCTAACCAACTGAACTACCACTCCGCAGT
>NZ_PYMJ01000025.1 GCF_003025615.1 Photobacterium frigidiphilum
TAAATCTTTCGACTTAAAATTTCACGAGTGCCCACACAGATTGCATGGTCAAATTGTTAAAGAACATACTGACTAGGTTGCTGGCTAAGCGCCGTGCTCCGTGTCAGTGAGGTCGCATTATAGGGAGTTTTATGAGAGTGACAACACTTAAATTCGCTTTATTAACCGTTTGAACAATTGTTAAACAATCAGCTTTAAAATTGGAAATAAAACGAGCATCACTAACAATATTCCTCCTTCTAAATTAAAAAACGCCTTGCTGCAAAGGCAACAAGACGCTACTTCAATCATATTTCTTTTATCTTTTGCTCTTTCTGCTCTTTTTAACTTATAGCCTTATAGTTTTATTGCTTAGTTACCAGATGCTCATCTTCAATCAGTAAGTCGATTGGCTTACCTGTCTCCAACTTACCAGAGAGGATCTCTTGAGCGAGTGGGTTCTCTATATACTGTTGTATGGCACGCTTTAATGGTCGCGCACCGTATACAGGGTCAAAACCAGCTTTCGCAATAAAGTCTAAAGCACTTTCTTGAACCGTCAGTTCGTAGTCTTTTTCTTTTAAACGATTAACTAAACGCTCAATTTGAATGCTAGCAATGTGTTTAATATTTTCTTGCCCTAACGGATGGAAAACAACAGTCTCATCGACTCGGTTAATAAATTCAGGTCGGAAATACTGGCTAACAACCTCAAGTACCATATTCTTGATACCTTCGTAGTTTAAGTTACCAAAATTTTCCTGAATCCGATCTGAGCCAAGATTAGAGGTCATGATAATAACGGTGTTTCGAAAATCAACCGTACGCCCCTGCCCATCAGTCAATCGACCATCATCCAGTACTTGCAGTAAAATATTGAAAACATCAGGATGTGCTTTCTCGACTTCATCCAACAAAATGACAGAATAAGGACGACGACGAACCGCTTCAGTTAAATAGCCGCCTTCTTCATAACCGACATAACCAGGAGGTGCCCCGACTAACCGTGCAACAGAATGCTTTTCCATAAATTCTGACATGTCGATACGCACCATGTTGTCTTCACTATCAAACATGAAGTTTGCCAGTGTTTTACACAGTTCCGTTTTACCCACACCAGTTGGACCTAAGAATAAGAACGATCCAATCGGACGGTTCGGATCTGACAAACCAGCACGACTTCGTCTAATGGCATTAGCCACAGCCTCGACCGCTTCATTTTGTCCGATTACACGTTGATGTAATTCATCTTCCATACGCAATAACTTATCACGTTCGCCTTCCAGCATTTTGGCGACAGGAATACCCGTTTGCTTAGAGAGTACTTCTGCTATTTCAGCGTCCGTAACCTTGTTCTTCAATAAGCTCATTTCTTGCATTTCAGCTTGAGCTGCTAGATCCAGTTGCTTTTCGAGTTCCGGTATTTTGCCATACTGCAATTCTGACATACGGTTCAGATCACCAGCTCGTCGCGCAACCTCCATATTCATACGTGCTTGCTCAAGTTCAGATTTAATATGTTGAGTACCAGAAAGGGCGGCTTTTTCAGCATTCCACACTTCTTCTAGTTCTGCATATTCACGTTCTTTAACATCAAGTTCTTCACAAATATCATTAAGGCGTTTTTGACTTGCCGCATCACTCTCTTTACTGAGTGCTTGTTGTTCAATTTTTAATTGAATAATTCGACGCTCTAAACGATCGAGCGATTCAGGCTTTGAATCAATTTGCATGCGAATACTCGACGCAGCTTCATCAATCAAATCGATCGCTTTATCGGGTAACTGTCGATCTGAGACATAGCGATGTGATAAACGCGCCGCCGCAACGATGGCAGGATCGGTAATTTCGACATGGTGATGCAATTCATAGCGCTCTTTCAGGCCTCGTAGAATAGCTATCGTGTCTTCTACTGTCGGTTCATCCACCAGCACTTTTTGGAAACGACGCTCTAGCGCTGCATCTTTCTCTATATATTGTCGATATTCATCAAGGGTTGTGGCGCCTACACAATGTAATTCACCCCGTGCTAATGCCGGTTTTAGCATATTACCAGCATCCATTGAGCCTTCGCCTTTACCCGCTCCAACCATGGTGTGTAATTCATCAATGAATAAAATCACACTGCCTTCTTCTTGAGAAAGTTCGTTTAAGACTGATTTTAAACGCTCTTCAAACTCTCCTCGATATTTAGCACCAGCAATCAAAGAGCCCATATCTAGAGAAAGTACCCGTTTATGACGTAGCCCCTCAGGTACTTCACCATTCACAATTCGCTGGGCTAGCCCTTCAACAATGGCTGTTTTACCTACACCAGGTTGACCAATAATAACGGGGTTATTTTTAGTTCTGCGCTGAAGCACTTGGATGGTGCGGCGTATTTCATCATCACGCCCAATAACAGGATCGAGCTTGCCTTGCTCTGCCCGTTCCGTTAAATCAATGGTGAATTTTTCTAATGCTTGACGATTTTCTTCCGCATTTTGATCATCTACTTTTTGTCCACCACGTACCTGATTAATAGCTTGTTCAATTTTAGCCGCTGTCAAGCCGAGTTCTTTAAGCAGTTTACCTAACGAACCTTTGTCATCGACAGCCGCCAAAATAAATAATTCTGATGAAATGAATTTGTCTTTACGTTTCTGAGCCAACTTATCACACATATTCAGCAATAAGCCCATATCGTTTGATAACTGCACTTCACCGCCAATACCCGTTACTTTAGGTAAATGATCGAGTAACTCGCCTAAGCGCGAACGTAACTGAGAGATATCGACATTCAGCATTGTTAGCAACGGACGAATAGTACTTCCATCCTGATTAAGTAACGCCACCATCAGGTGTGCTGGTTCGATGTACTGATGATCTCGCCCTAAAGCCAACGACTGTCCATCAGATATCGCCATTTGAAATTTGCTTGTAAATCGGTCAAGACGCATGAGTTCTCCCAATATTTGATTAACTACTTACCTATAAAGTATATGGATGCCCTGAACATTTTTTTCAAGCATTCATCACAAGGATTCGCAACTAACTATAAAATAACCCAACACCATCGTTATGGTTTCTGTATCGATAACAAGTGTTATCCCTACAGTGTCTCTTCTATGAGAAAGATAGACTATTTAACCTTAAAAAATAAACAGAATGGCAAACCCTATATTGACAACTCTTTATGGGACGGCGTACCATAAATAAAACGTCATTCGGTACAGAGAGAAATCATATGTTCAAGAAGAGTCTAATAACAGTCGCGGTGGCATTAACAGTATTGGCTTCATCTACTGGCGCAATGGCACAACGAGATATTCAAGAAAAAAGACAAGATGTACGCCAAGAGGCGCGCATTGAAAATCGAACAGAAGATAGAATTGATAATCGTCGTAACCCAACGACAGTGGCTACAGTGAATACCGTTGTTATGATTCAAGGGGCAATGGTTCGCACTGTAAGCTATAACGGCATCGTATTATTGCATGACACAATCAACCAACGTTTCTACCGCGCAAAGAATAACGGTTATGAAATTTATACCGTTCCTTATGGCGCTAAAGTGATTGAGCTATCAATGGCAAACCCGACCAATATAACGTTGATCCACTAATATTCTTATTTGCAGAACCTGATTGACGAACTCAGATTCATTTGCTGCGAATAAAAAAGGCTCTGTTGCACTTATTCTATTACTCAACAGAGCCTTTTTCAAAACAACTTTATCAGCATTAATCTAACCAAATTAACGACGCTTGCCGGCCAGTGATTGGTTCACGACGGTATGAATAAAACAGTTCAGGTTCATTCACTGTACAGTGATCACCACCATATACCTGCGTGATGCCGTACTGTTGTAAACGCTGCGTGGCTAACAAATAAATATTCGCCAACCATTTATCGTTACCGCTTTGACCATCAACCACTTTAGTCTGTGGTGTAAATGCTAATTTCGCTTGTGGATCAACAGCCATAAATTGCTGGCGAACTTCACCACCGACTTCAAATGCTGTTGGTCCAATAGCAGGTCCAAGCCATGCCATTATCTCATTGGCCGGCACTGAAAATTTATCCAATGCGGCTTCAATAATCCCACCAGCTAGGCCTCGCCACCCTGCATGTACAGCCGCCACTTGTGTTCCGTCTTTGTCACACAACAGCACAGGTAAGCAATCAGCAGTCATAATGACACATGCTAAACCAGGTTCACGGCTATAACTGCCATCCGCATCAATTAACGCTGTAAGAGGCTTCTTCAGATCGATCACTTTGCTACTGTGAATTTGATTAAGCCAAGCAGGAACCTGAACTAAACCCAATTCACGTTGCAATAAGCTTCGATTCTGTTGAACACGTTCTGTGTCATCCCCGACATGTAAACCAAGGTTTAAGCCATCATAAGGTGCAAGACTAACGCCCCCTTTACGGGTAGTGCTGACTGCTTTAACACGCTTAGGTGCTGGCCAATCGGGGGTTATCAACATCTTAGAAGTCGTCTTCGTCGTTTTCGATTTTATCTTTACGAAGAATATCGATCATCGCAAGAATATCGTTTGGCAACGGAGCGCGCCATTCCATTAGCTCACCTGTAATTGGGTGAGATAAACGTAGCATACGTGCGTGCAACGCCTGACGGTCGAATGAACGCAATGCTAAGATCAGCTCATCAGATGCATGACGTGGTGGACGAGGACGACCACCATATATTGCATCACCGACTAGCGGATGACTCATATACGACATATGAACACGGATCTGGTGTGTACGACCTGTTTCGAGACGAAGTACTAAACGTGTGTGCTCACGGAAGTGTTCAGCCACACGATAGTGTGTAATCGCAGGCTTACCTAATTCGTGTACAGCCATACAAATACGCTTAGTAGCATGACGACCGATCGGCTTTTCAACTGTGCCGCCTCCCGTCATTTTACCCATCGCGATAGCTTCGTATTCACGAGTGATCTTACGTTTTTGTAACGCACGCACTAAACGTGTTTGTGCTTGAATGGTTTTAGCAACCACCATCAAACCCGTTGTATCTTTGTCAAGGCGGTGCACAATACCGGCACGTGGTACTTCAGCCAATGCAGGGCAATGAAATAACAAGGCATTAAGTACTGTGCGGTCAGGCGTACCTGCACCAGGGTGAACAACGAAATCACGCGGCTTATTGATTACAAGGATGTGCTCATCTTCGTAAATAATATTAAGCGGGATGTCTTGTGCCACCCAACGGACTTCATCTTCGATCTCAGCTTTTATAAACAGTTCTTCGCCACCCATCATTTTTAGACGAGGTTTATTGACGATTTCACCATTCACTGAAACCATGTTCTTCAAAATCCATTCTTTAACACGTGAACGTGAGTAGTCTGGATATAATTCAGCGATAACCTGATCTAGGCGCATGCCCAGTTGGCTATCATTTACTGTATTTGTTAACTCTATTTGCTGGGCCATAGCGAACTTTTTTAAAAAGCGTGGGACTAATTGCCATACGCTGCGTAAAATATACCAAGCTAAAAACTAACCGTGGTATAACCTAATAGTCTCATTGTATCTGTTAACGGCTCTTACCGTAATGGATCCGCAGAAATAAAATTTTTTTCAAGGAAGCTGACGCCGTAATGAAACGCCTGACAATCACGACTCTTCTTGCCGTAGCCATTCTTTCAGGCTGTTCAAGTACTGAAGAAGTTGTACCCGATGTTCCGCCAGCAGAGCTCTATGTTACTGCTCAACAAGCATTACAGAGTGGTAGCTGGACAACAGCTATCGAACGTTTAGAGACTTTGGACTCGCGTTATCCTTTTGGAGCGTACTCTGAACAAGTCCAATTAGACCTCATTTATGCTTACTACAAAAATGATGATTTGGCTTTAGGTGAAGCGACAATTGCACGTTTCAACCGTCTAAACCCAGCTCACGAGAAGTCTGACTGGGTGCTTTATATGCGTGGGTTAACGCAAATGGCACAAGATCGCAGCTTCATGCACGATATTTTTAGTATCGATCGCCATGACCGAGATCCTGAACCAGCACGAAAAGCCTTCCGAGACTTTAAACGCCTGCTAGAGCGCTATCCGAATAGTCAATATGCTGCAGATGCTAAAGCTCGAATGATTTTTATTAAGAATCGTCTTGCTGATTACGATCTAGCAACAGTTGATTTTTATATTCGCCGTGAAGCATGGATCGCAGCGATAAATCGTAGCCAACAAATTCAACGTTTATACCCTGATACACAAGCAGCACGTAAATCGCTCCCAATGATGCTAACAGCCTACGAAAAATTAGGTCTACAAGAGCCGATAGAAAACACGAAAAAGCTGATTGCGTTAAACCCAGTCAACTAAATGCCCTTGTGGTATAAGGCAAATATGCAAACGGCAGCCAAGTGGCTGCCGTTTTTGTATTCGTGAAAAATGAATATTCAGTTCAAGTCATAAAAGTGAGAGAAATACATGATATTGCGATTAACGCCTAAATAGGCACATGGTTAAAATTCATTCAAACCCATGTTTTAAATCGAAAAACTTCCCTAGTTAGCACAAGCCACCAGCATCTCTAGTTCCTTCATACTGCCTTAAATATCTAGTCCTCGACAAGCACTTTATTGATAGTTTTTATTAAAAAATAAAACTTGGTCACAGAATTTTTTCTATTTATCTTTTAAAGATCAAAGTGTGATGCATGTCACATTATAAACCCGGCATTTTAGTAATCTGAAGTTAACCCAACAAGGGGTAGCACAAGAGGAAAGATAATTATGACATTAGAAATTACTGGTAAAAACATTGATATTACTCCTGCTATCCGTGAACGTCTTGAGTTTAAATTCAAGAAGTTAGAGAAGTTTCAGCTACCACTAGTCAATAAGCATGTGATGATTAGTAAAGAGCCAAGTAAGATATTTAAAATTGAAGCATCCGCCGCTATTCCTGGAGGAAAGATTGTCGCCTCAGCGGAGCACAATGACCTATTCGGTGCTATCACCGAACTTTATCAAAAACTAGAACGTCAAATTAATAAACAAGCACACAAACCTGCAGCACGCCGTGCTAGTCACAGTGACAAACCAGTCATTGAAGAAGATGAAGTCGAAGCAGTAGATGCATAGTAAATAAAAGAGGATTCCAAACAGCCCTGCTACTATAGCGGGGCTGTTTACTTTCAATGACCCCCGCTTCAAATATCTAATAGAGTCTGAAGAAAGCCTTATATTGACCTTGACAAGATCACGTAGGATTAATAATGTTGAGTCATATTCACAACAAAGTTTTTACTCATAATGCCAATACGCCTGTTTTTCTTTAGCTTATTTTTTATGTCACCCTAGTGGAGGCGATTCGTTACGCAAGAAACAAGCTAAAGACGAATAGACAGCCTCCTCTGACCAAGGAGGCTTTTTTGTATCAGAAAAGCCGATACGCAAGCAGGGAATACAATGACCGAACAACACTACTCACTTGATGATATTCGTAAAAATGTTAGCCGCATTGATAACGAGATACTTAAACTACTATCTGAACGACGCTTACTGAGCTTAGAAGTCGCTAAAAGTAAAATTGGTACTGCGAAACCAGTACGCGATCAAGCACGAGAACAAGAACTCTTGCTTCGTTTGATTGAAACAGGCAAGTCGCAGCAGCTCGATGCTTTATATGTAACGCAAATTTTTCATACCATTATTGAAGACTCGGTATTATTTCAACAAGCGTATCTGCAAAAATTAGCGAACCCTGATAGCTTACAGCCTGTGGCTCGTGTGTCTTTCCTTGGAGCGAAAGGTTCATACTCTCACCTTGCAAGTCGTAACTACTTTAGCCGTAAGCAAACCAAACTCGTCGAGATGAGTTGTTCTACATTCCGTGATGTGTTGAACATTGTTGAAACAGGTAATGCTGATTATGGTGTGTTGCCAATTGAAAATACCAGCTCTGGTTCAATCAATGAAGTGTATGACTTACTGCAACACACTAGCTTATCTATTGTGGGTGAAATAACTCAACCGATTGAACATTGCCTGCTCACTGTTGGGGATGCCGATGTCAAAGGTATTAACACCTTATATTCCCACCCTCAGCCTCACCAACAGTGCAGTGAATACTTACATTCAATGGGCGACATCACACAAGAGTACTGCTCTAGTACCGCCGAAGCGATGCAAAAAGTGGCAGAATTGAACCTACCGAATGTGGCTGCAATTGGTAATGCATCAAGTGGTAAGCTTTACGGTCTTACCCCTGTAAAAGGGAATATTGCCAATCAACAAGAAAATTTCACTCGCTTCATTGTTGTTGCCCGTAAACCTGTTGATGTCACGTCACTGATCCCTGCAAAAAGCACCTTGATTATGTCTACGGCCCAGAAAGCGGGTTCATTGGTTGAATGTTTAGTGGTATTGCGTAATTTAAATATCAATATGACTAAACTAGAGTCTCGCCCAGTGATTGGTAATCCATGGGAAGAAATGTTCTATTTAGATGTTGAAGAGAATTTAAAATCTGATGTGATGCAGCAAGCATTAGAAGAGTTAACACGTCTGACGCGCTTCATTAAAGTGCTAGGTTGTTACCCAAGTGAGAATGTAAAACCTACAGAAGTTGAGATCGAAGAATAGTCCTCATATAAACGCGAGTATCTTATCTAGATACTCGCTTTTTTAATTCTTTCTTTATTGATTGATGCTACGAACGGTGGGTTGAATCGTTCGCTTGCCTTAACAAACCTTGGCTTTCAGCAAGGAAGTGTCCCGCATAATCACCAAACCAATGCTCGACCTGATTAAATGCTTGTTTGAACGCCTCTTTATCTTGCGTCTCGAGCATCTTGATAGCCTCCCCAAAACGTTGGTGGAAGCGTTTAATCATCGCAATGTTTTGCGGCGCAGACATAATAATGTCGGCATACAATTGTGCATCTTGAGCAAACAAGCGACCGACCATCGCAAGTTCAAGGCGATAAATCGGTGAGCTTAGCGACATGAGTTGCTCGATCTTCGGATCTTCCTCTGCCAAATGCACACCATAAACAAATGACGTAAAATGGCGTAAAGCTTGGATCAGCGTCATGCCTTGATCGTGTTCAATCGCACTAATACGATTTAAGGTTGCACCCCAAATCTGAAATTGCTCAAGTAACCATTGGTAATTTTCAGGGTTTCGCCCATCACAATACACAATAACTTGCTTTGCCAAGCTAGAAATATCGGGACCAAACATTGGATGTAAACCAATCACAGGGCCGCTATGTACTTCTAGCATTGCCTGTAATGGGCCACTCTTGATCGAGGTTAAATCAGCAAGAATACAGTCATCTGGTAAGTTGGACAGTTTACCAATGATTTGCTCAGTGATATTAATCGGTACAGAGACGACAACCATACCCGCATCTGCAAGGATCTCATCCGCACGATCCCAATCTTGGCTGCCTAGTTGACGTACTTGGTAACCTGAAAGTTCAAATAAACGGCAGAACAATCCACCTAGCTGACCATGCCCACCCACAACAACAATAGGGCGAAGTTCAGGCTTTAAGCATTTAAACCCTGAATCATTTTCACTCGAATAAGATTCACGCATGGTACGGCGCAAAATGTCTTCAATCAGATCAGGCGGCACACCTTTTTGCTCAGCTTCATGACGGCGTGAGGCTAACATTGCGGCTTCACGGTCTGGCGCATAAATAGGTAAACCATGCAGGCTTTTCACATGACCCACTTCTTCTACTAATGATAAACGGCGAGCTAAAAGCTCTACCATTTGCTGATCAACATCATCGATTTGATCTCTTAATTTACTCAGTTCAGCAACCATGATCTCACTGTCCGTATTTATCTGCTAAGTATATGATGAATTTAATATTACTGTTTAACGTAGTGCTGTTTATTCAATGCAAAGAAAAAGCGCAGATTTATGAGTATAAATGGGCGCTTTTTTTGGGGCTAAACCAGTATTGCATTTAGGTGGTACGACGTATTACCCTTCGCAACGATCCTTTAAGAAAGGCGTTAATTCTTTACGCGTACGACGCAATAGCGTTTCTGTATCTTCCCAGCTGATACATGCATCGGTAATCGATACCCCGTAAGCCATTTCTTCACGCGGTAAATCAGCGCTTTGGCTACCTTCATTTAAATGGCTTTCAATCATCAAACCAATAATTGATTTATTACCTTCACGGATTTGATGAAGTACATCTTCAGCAACCAACGGCTGACGACGATAATCTTTACGTGAATTTGCATGGCTACAGTCTACCATCAAGGATGGTACAAGACCTGACTGATGCATCTCATTTTCACACTCAGTGACCGAGACTGAATCATAATTCGTTTGCTTACCACCACGTAAAATTACATGGCCATCAGGGTTCCCTTGGGTGTTCAACAATGCTACCTGCCCTTCCGGGTTAATTCCCATGAAACGGTGTCCAGAGGCTGCAGCTTGCATGGCATTGATAGCCGTCGCCAAACTTCCATCCGTACCATTTTTAAATCCAACTGGCATTGAAAGGCCACTTGCCATTTCACGGTGTGTTTGTGATTCTGTAGTACGAGCACCAATAGCAGCCCAACTGAATAAATCACCTAAGTATTGAGGACTAATAGGATCAAGCGCTTCTGTTGCTAAAGGAATCCCCATTTCAACCAAGTCAATGAGTAGCTGACGACCAATATGTAAACCATCTTCCACTTCAAAAGAACCATCAAGATGCGGGTCATTGATAAGACCTTTCCAACCAACTGTTGTACGTGGCTTTTCAAAATAAACGCGCATTACAATGTACAGTTGATCACCTAGCTCTTCAGAAAGCTGCTTCAATTTTTGGGCGTACGCTTTCGCTGCGTCAATATCGTGAATTGAGCATGGTCCGCATACCACTAGCAAACGGTGGTCACGCTTGTGGGTAATATCTGCAATGGTTTGACGAGATTCGCGAATGAAGTTCAGTGCTGTTTCACTGAGTGGCAACTTGGCTTTTAGTTGCTGAGGAGTGATCAAGACGCATTCATCTTGAATATGTACATTATTCAGTTGGTCTTTTTGCATGGTGGCTTTCCTCAATCTATTCTGGGTAGTAGAAGGCAAAGCCGTTCTCACTAACTATATTCAATATTTAACAGGTATCTCCTGCTCTCTGGTTAACACCATAACAAGTGATTTCCCTCCTTGGCAATACCCTGTAAAGAATAATTACCACTCGTAAACTTAAGTTTACATTAAATGGTTTTTGGCTATCTGAACAAACACAGGTAACCTATCTAAAGAGCCCACTCGTTCAACACTATTATCATGGAACTGATTTTTTCATTACTCCAACAACTCAGTGTTTATTTAGTTATTGCTTATCTACTAAGTAAAACCCCGTTGTTTATGCCACTCACTACGGTATCTGGCCGATTATCCCAACGTTTTTCATGTTATGTCTTATTCTCTCTTTTTTGTATTTTAGGCACCTACTTTGGCCTCAACATTGAAGATGCTATCGCGAATACGCGCGCGATAGGTGCTGTAATGGGAGGGTTACTCGGTGGGCCCATTGTGGGGTTTGCTGTGGGCTTAACTGGCGGCATGCACCGTTACAGCATGGGAGGCTTTACTGATGTCGCTTGCGCTATCTCTACCACAACTGAAGGGTTGCTTGGTGGGCTCTTACACAGCTACTACGTACGCCGCGGGCAAGTCGACCAGCTATACAGGCCTTTCATCGTTTTCACTATTACATTAGTCGCTGAAATCATTCAAATGTTTATCATTTTAATCGTGGCTGAACCCTACGATAAAGCCTTACACCTTGTCAGCGCCATAGCTTTACCAATGGTCATTGCTAACTCGTTAGGCGCAGCTTTATTCATGAGTATCATTCAAGATAGAAAAACGATTTATGAAAAATATTCAGCTGCATTTTCCAGTCGAGCATTAAAAATAGCCCAACGCTCTGTCGGCATTTTAAGCCAAGGATTTAATGAAGAAAGCACAAAAAAAATAGCCAAAATCGTTTATGAAGAAACGGGCGTTGGCGCTGTTGCGATTACTGATAGAGATAAAATATTAGCGTTTATTGGTATCGGTGATGATCACCATTTACCCGGTACACCAATATCGTCTGGCTATACTCGTCGATCGATAGATAACTGCGAATTGGTTTACGCAGATGGCCATGATATGCCTTACTGTTGTTCGCTAAGCAATCGCTGTAAATTAGGCTCTGCACTTGTTATTCCTTTAGTGGGAGGAAATAACGATGTGCTAGGAACAATTAAACTGTACGAACCAAAGCGTAAACTATTCTCTACAGTAAACCTAACATTAGGTGAAGGCATTGCTAAGTTGCTTTCAAATCAAATTTTAACCGGACGCTATGAACAACAACAAATCTTACTGACTCAAGCAGAGCTGCGTTTACTACAAGCCCAAGTTAATCCTCACTTCCTATTCAATGCCCTCAATACGATTAGTGCAATAATTCGTCGAGACCCCGATAAAGCACGCCAGTTGATCCAACATCTATCACAATTCTTCCGTCGTAATTTAAAGCAAAACATCGAAACCGTTACCATAAGCGAAGAACTACAACATGTTCGTTCTTACTTGGAAATTGAGCTCGCTCGTTTTTCTGATCGCCTGAATGTTGAAATCATTGTGCCCGATGAGCTAATGAACGTTAATTTACCGACGTTTACCTTACAACCCTTAGTTGAAAATGCCATTAAGCACGGTACTTCATCATTGCTCGAGAATGGTCAAATCATTATTCGGGGGTACGTTTTTGACAATCATTTGGTTTTGGAAGTAGAAGATAATGCAGGCACCTACCAACCAGTCAGCGAAGAAAGTGGGCTAGGCATGAAAATTGTCGATAAGCGGTTAAAAAACATGTTTGGGCAACAATACGGTTTAAAAATGAGTAGTCAGCCTAATGTATGGACGCGGGCTACAATTACACTACCAGAAGATAAAACCTTGCAGCACAATGATATAAACAAAATATACACCGCAGAAAACAAGCAAGATCGCAGTAATGGAGAAAACGCAGCATGATTAAAGCCATCGTGATTGATGATGAACTATATGCCCGTGAAGAACTGATCGATCTTTTACTTGATAGCGGTGAAATAAATGTTATCGATAGCTGCAATAATGCCATTGAAGGGCTAAAAAAAATAAATGCCCTAAAGCCTGATGTGATTTTTTTAGATATTCAAATGCCGCGAATAACCGGGATCGAAATGCTGAGTATGTTGGACCCTGATACCATGCCTAAAGTTGTGTTTGTTACGGCCTATGATGAATATGCCCTTAAAGCATTTGAAGATAATGCTTTCGATTACCTATTAAAGCCCGTTGAAACATATCGACTCGATAAAACAATCAAACGCCTTAAGCGTGAGTATGAAGCAAAAGATTATTCACCACTCATGTCAGACATGTTGGAATTGATTCCCTGTTCGGGTCACAACCGCATTTTACTGTTACGCCCTGAAGACATCGAAGTGGCTTACTCGGATTTATCGGGGGTGCATATTTTAAGTACAGAAACAAAAGCCAGTACTCAGCTAACCCTTAAAATTCTGGAAGAAAAAACCCCTCTTATTCGCTGCCATCGTCAATACTTAGTTCACCCACAAGCTATCCGGGAAATTAAGTTATTGGATAATGGTCTTGCCGAAATAACAACTCAAAGTTTATATCAAGTACCGGTCAGCCGCCGCTATCTTAAAGAATTAAAAGACCGCTACAACCTAAGTTAATACTTAGCATCCCCCACCAAGGCACAACCCTGAGCCTTGGTTCGCACTTTTTAAAATACATATCCCCAAAGAGCTGGTCTTCGACCAAATAGCTCACAAATAGACTAAGTAATTGCTTTTAAATAGCTTATTAATCATGCCTCATAAGGTTTCACTTTCTTTAGTTTTGAGTAGCCTGAATGTTAGCTGAATAACAAAACCACTTAATACGAATACCGACCACTTACCTCGCTATACAACCGCTCACTCTTTTACTGCGTGCATCTATCGTCCATCACTTTACTATTGTAAGCGTTATCAAATTCCCAACATCACAGCGAGAAAACAAAATGACTTGGTTCTTACTCTGCGTTGCTGCACTAGTCGGTGGTTACTTCATCTACGGTGCCTTTATTGAAAAAATATTTGGCGTAAATGAAAATCGCCAAACACCGGCATATAGTAAACAAGATGGCGTAGATTATGTGCCAATGTCGAACAAGAAGGTTTACCTTGTTCAATTATTAAATATCGCGGGTGTGGGTCCGATTTTTGGTCCGATTATGGGCGCGCTATATGGTCCAGCAGCCATGTTATGGATTGTATTAGGGTGTATCTTCGCCGGCGCAGTACATGATTACTTCTCGGGTATGCTGTCGATTCGTAATAATGGTGCATCAGTACCTACGATTACGGGACGCTACCTAGGCAACGGTGCAAAACATTTTATGAATATCTTTGCTATCGTACTGTTGCTATTAGTGGGTGTGGTATTCGTATCAGCACCTGCTGGCATGATCACTAACCTTGTGAACGAACAAACTGGCATTGATATGTCAATGACGACAATGGTTGTGATTATTTTTGCTTATTACATCATCGCGACCATTGTTCCTGTTGATAAAATCATCGGTCGTTTCTACCCATTATTTGGCGCGTTACTTATCTTTATGTCTGTGGGGCTTATTACCGCTATCGCATTCTCTAGTGAGCACACGCTACTGGGTGATTACGAGATGAGCCAGATGTTCACCAACATGAACCCGAATGACTTACCTCTTTGGCCTGCACTGTTTATCACTATCGCCTGTGGTGCTATCTCTGGTTTCCACGCAACCCAGTCGCCACTGATGGCTCGCTGTCTTCAAAATGAAAAGAACGGTCGCTTCGTATTTTACGGCGCAATGATTGGTGAAGGTATTATCGCATTAATTTGGTGTGCTCTCGCATTGTCTTTCTTCGGCTCTGTTGAAGCGCTATCAGAAGCAATATCTACTGGCGGCCCTGGTAGTGTGGTATACAACTCATCTATCGGTCTACTGGGTGTGTTTGGCGGTATTATTGCTTTCTTAGGTGTGGTTATTTTACCTATTACCTCAGGTGACACTGCATTCCGTTCAAGCCGTCTAATTCTTGCTGAATATTTCAATATGGATCAGAAAGCCCTGCGTAACCGCCTACTAATGGCATTACCATTGTTTGTTCTTGGTGGCATTCTAACGCAAGTCGACTTCGGTATTATCTGGCGCTACTTCGGCTTTGCAAACCAAACAACAGCCGTAATGATGCTGTGGACAGCCTCTGCTTACCTACTGCGTCACAATAAACTGCACTGGGTAGCGACTGTACCAGCAATGTTCATGACAACGGTTTGTATTACCTTCATCTTAAACAACAGCCAACTCGGCTTTGGTTTATCGATGATGACATCAACGATTACGGGTCTTGTCGCAATGCTAGCTATTACAGGCTACGTCATTAAGAAATCGAAAGGTAAAGGCGAAACTGACCTTGCCAATGAAGAAGACGGTAAGTTAGAAACTGTATAAGTTTTAGTTCCCCCCTAAAACACAAAAACCAGCCACTAGGCTGGTTTTTTTATGGTAATGAGAAATACATTGTTTACTCTTGGGTAGGTCATATTGAGTTATCGTTTACCCGTCACTCTTTTTCCATCGACTTATACCATTCTGGATAAGTAAATGGTCAGATAATTGCGCCGGAAAAATTGATAATAACAAGGCAGAAATTGAAGTAACTAGTTATTCTAATAATAAAATTTCTAACGTAGTTATAAGCAATTTAAACCAGCAAAGATGATCAGATACTTGTCTAGATTGGTATTATTATTCTGCTTAATTATCGTTGAGTATTTGTTTAT
Organism: Photobacterium frigidiphilum; assembly: GCF_003025615.1. Lineage (GTDB taxonomy): Bacteria > Pseudomonadota > Gammaproteobacteria > Enterobacterales > Vibrionaceae > Photobacterium > Photobacterium frigidiphilum. Next base: position 15,867 of record NZ_PYMJ01000025.1, read on the forward strand.
CTCAGGACGGGACATAATAAGACAAAAAAAAAGCCCACCGTAAGGTGGGCTTTTTCAATAAACGTCATACGTTTAAGATGACTTGCGAACAAGCTTCTCTTTGATACGTGCTGCTTTACCAGAACGCTCACGTAGGTAGTACAGTTTGGCACGACGTACTAAACCACGACGCTTAACAGTAATGCTATCAACTACTGGAGAGTGAGTTTGGAACGCACGCTCAACGCCTTCACCGTTCGAGATTTTACGAACAGTAAATGCAGAATGTAGACCACGGTTACGCTTAGCGATAACCACGCCTTCGAACGCCTGTAGACGCTCACGGTCGCCTTCTTTTACTTTAACCTGAACAACAACTGTGTCGCCCGGTGCAAAAGTAGGTAGATCTTGTTTTAGTTGCGCGTCTTCGATCTGCTTGATGATGTTACTCATTGCTATATCCTAGAATAAACTGATACTAAATTAAATAATGCTTGCTTTATATTCGCGAATAAATTCCGCGAGCAAGAATTCCTGATCGTCAGTCAGAGCTAGATTTTCCAGGAGCTCTGGTCTTCTTAGCCAAGTGCGGCCCAACGATTGTTTTAATCGCCAGCGACTAATATCCTTATGGTTTCCTGACATCAGTACTTTTGGTACTGCATGCCCATCTAACACATCAGGACGCGTGTAATGTGGACAATCTAACAGACCATTTGCAAAAGAATCTTCTTCTGCTGACGCAAAGTCACCCAGCACACCCGGTACAAACCGAACCACTGCGTCAACTAAGGTCATGGCTGGAAGTTCACCCCCAGTCAGTACAAAATCCCCAATAGACCATTCTTCGTCTACTTCCTGTTGGATAATGCGCTCATCTACCCCTTCATATCGACCACAGATAAGAATCAGGCTCTCATTCTGTGCTAACTCCTCAACACCAGCTTGATCAAGCTTACGGCCCTGAGGGGAGAGGTAAATCACTTTAGCCTTGCCTTTAGCAGACTTTTTAGCGGTATGAATGGCATCGCGCAAAGGCTGCACCATCATTAACATACCTGGTCCACCGCCGTATGGTCGATCATCAACCGTACGGTGTTTATCTTCCGTAAAATCACGAGGATTCCACGTATCGATAGACAAAAGGCCTTTTTTTACCGCCTGGCCTGTTACCCCAAAATTGGTAATAGAAGTGAACATTTCAGGAAAAAGGCTTATAACACCAACCCACATGTGTTCGCTCGCTTAGTTACCAGAGGTTAAAATCCAGGATCCCAGTCAACTTCGATCCGCTGAGCAGTGCGATCAATTGACTTGATGACCTGCTCATCGAGGAACGGTATTAAGCGTTCCTTCTGTCCAAAAGCATCTTTCAGGTTAGCTTTCACAACTAATACATCGTTTGACCCTGTTTCCAGGATATCTGTTACTTTACCTAGGTCGTAACCTTCGGTAGTAACAACAGACATGCCATACAATTCACGCCAGTAGAATTCTTCTCCTGACAGTGCGGGTAGTTGATCGGCATGTACAGCGACCTCAGCGTTAGTGAAAATCTGTGCATCCTCACGGATGTCCAGGCCCTCTAACTTAGCCACTATGCCCTGACCATGCTTCTTCCAGGATTCAATCTGGATTGGCTTCCATTCACCCTTAACTTTAATAAGCCAAGGTTGATAGGCGAAAATACTTTCAGACTGTTCAGTGTAGGAAAAAACCTTGAGCCAACCCTTGATACCGTAGGTGGCACCCAGTTTACCGACAACAACTAAGTCTTGGTTTTGTGAGCTCATAGTTCTATATCTCTACCTGATTTGCTAAATTAAGCAGCTGCTTTAGCAGCGTCTTTGATTAGCTTAGCTGTGCGGTCAGACACAGTTGCGCCAAGACCAACCCAGTGATTAACACGGTCAAGATCTAGACGTAAACGCTCTTCCTGACCCTTAGCTAGCGGGTTGAAGAAACCGATTTTTTCGATGTTACGACCGTCGCGTGCGCAACGAGAATCAGCAACAACGATTTGGTAAAATGGACGCTTCTTAGCGCCGTGACGTGCCAAACGAATGGTAACCATATCGTCCTCTTTAGTTTTGCATTACTGTAAATAAATTGGCCCCGTCTAATAAAACGGGGCCAGTGCCATATTTTGAAGCCTCGGAATTTTACTCTTTGAGCCGATGAATGCAACTTATTTAGCTACTTTTTCACCAATCAGATAAAACAAAAAATAAAAAACCGATAAATATGAACGAATTAACGCCCAGGGAACATGCCGCCGCCAGGCATCATGCCCTTCATATTGCGCATCATGTTCTTCATTCCACCTTTTTGCATTTTTTTCATCATCTTTTGCATCTGAATGAATTGCTTAAGTAGGCGGTTAACATCTTGTACCTGTGTACCAGAACCCTTTGCGATACGCTTTTTACGCGACCCTTTAATAATCTCTGGACGTGAACGTTCACCTTTAGTCATGGAATTAATAATAGCTTCCATTTGTAAAAACATACGGTCGTCAACTTGATCTTTTACATTATCGGGTAGCTGAGACATGCCTGGCAGTTTATCCATCATGCCGCCCATGCCGCCCATGTTCTTCATTTGTTGAAGCTGGCTACGGAAGTCTTCAAGGTCAAAACCTTTCTTTTCTTTAAACTTCTTCGCTAATTCTTCTGCTTGGCTTTTATCTACATTACGCTCTAGGTCTTCGATCAGTGACAGTACATCACCCATACCAAGAATACGTGAAGCCACACGATTGGGGTGGAACGGTTCTAGTGCGTCGGTCTTTTCACCCACACCCAAGAATTTAATCGGTTTACCGGTAATATGACGCACAGATAAAGCAGCACCACCACGAGCATCACCATCGACTTTCGTCAGAATGACACCAGTTAACGGCAGTGCATCATTGAAGGCTTTCGCCGTATTTGCCGCATCCTGACCTGTCATGGCGTCGACCACGAACAAGGTTTCAACCGGATTAGCCGCTTTATGAATGTCTTTAATTTCATCCATCATCACGTCATCAACATGCAGACGACCTGCTGTATCGACAATAACGACGTCATAAAACTTCAATTTACCATGAGCAACTGCACTGCTTACGATATCAACCGGCTTTTGTTCCGCTGATGACGGGAAGAAATCAATCCCAACATCGCTCGCTAGCGTTTCTAGCTGTTTGATCGCCGCTGGGCGGTAAACATCAGCAGAAACAACAAGAACATTTTTCTTCTCGCGTTCTTTAAGAACTTTACCTAATTTAGCAACACTGGTGGTTTTACCCGCACCTTGCAGACCCGCCATCAAAATGACCGCAGGAGGCTGACAAGCTAAATCCAGTGCTTCATTTGACTCACCCATAACCGACTCAAGCTCAGCTTGAACAATTTTGATGAATTCTTGACCCGGTGTAAGGCTTTTAGATACTTCACTACCTACAGCACGCTCTTTTACGCGCTTGACGAATTCGCGAACAACTGGCAGCGCAACATCAGCTTCGAGTAACGCCATACGTACTTCACGTAGCGTATCTTTGATGTTGTCGTCCGTCAGGCGACCACGGCCACTGACATTTTTAAGCGTTCGCGATAAACGCTCCGTTAAATTTTCGAACATGTGCTACTCGCTCGTTACGCAATAAAATCTATATAATTACAGTTAGTATACCGCAATCCTGCATTCGCTTTCATGTTATAGATAGCGACTATTGTTTGAGCAGGGTATAATTGCGATCTCTAACCATCTTAACTAGTTAACAGTTTACTATGGATACGTTAATAGCCTTAGTGGCCGCTTGCTTTTATTTTCTCGCTCTGGGGCTTGTTGTTCCAGGCTTAACCAATAGTAATGGTATTAAAACTAAGCCGGTATTTATTGCGGCTTTAGTAGCAATAACGTTACATGTATTGCTGTTGAAAGACTTAATTTTGGGTGGCTCAGGGCAAAACCTCAGTATATTGAATGTTGCTTCTTTGATCAGTTTGATCATTGCAACATTAACAACATTCGCCATGTTACGCATGCGAGTGTGGTTTTTGCTTCCTGTAATATATAGCTTTGCTGCCATTAATTTATCAGCCGCAACATTATTACCCGGTGCCTTTATTACCCATTTAGAAAGTCATCCTCAAGTCTTATTTCATATCTCTCTTGCATTGTTTTCTTATTCAACACTTATGATTGCGACCTTGTATGCTATTCAATTGGCATGGTTGGATCACAAATTAAAAAATAAGAAGAGCTTGAAGATTAACCCTAACATTCCTCCTTTAATGATGGTGGAACGTCAGCTTTTCAAGATCATTTTGGTCGGTAATTCACTTTTAACCGTTACCCTGATTTCTGGCATCTTTTTTATTCAAGATATGTTGGCACAAGGCAAAACCCATAAAGCGGTGCTTTCTCTACTTGCGTGGGGGGTTTATAGCGTATTACTTTGGGGACATTACCAAAAAGGATGGCGCGGTCGTAGGGTGATCTGGTTTAGTTTAGTCGGTGCATTTCTTCTAACACTTGCTTACTTTGGTAGCCGTTTTGTGAAAGAAATCATAATTGGGGGCTAAAACCGTCTAATAATGAAGTACTATTGACACTTGTAATCAAATAAGTACAACTGTACTTGTGAACAAAACGTTAAGGAACTAGATTTTTGGACGACATATCCACGGGAGCATTATTCTCCCTACTGATATTGCTACTCATTATTTCCGGATATTTCTCCGGCTCTGAAACCGGCATGATGTCACTCAACCGTTACAAGTTGCGGCATTTAGCGAATCAAGGGCACCGTGGGGCAAAACGTGTTGAAAAACTGCTTGCCCGCCCAGATCGCCTTATCGGTCTGATTCTAATTGGCAACAATCTCGTCAATATTCTAGCTTCAGCCATTGCGACCATAATCGGAATGCGCTTATACGGTGATCTCGGTGTTGCTATTGCAACGGGTGCCCTCACCTTAGTGGTATTAGTTTTCTCTGAAGTCACTCCAAAAACACTGGCAACGATTTACCCTGAACGCGTTTCTTACCTCAGTAGTATTGTGCTTAATGTGCTCATGAAAGTGCTGTATCCGCTGGTCTGGTTTGTAAACGGTATTACCAATGGCTTTTTGCTTCTTCTCGGGCTAAAAGTCGATAACATGAATAGCTCAAAGCTCAATTCAGCTGAATTACGTACGATTGTTGATGAAGCTGGCGGCTTAATTCCTCGCCGTCACCAAGATATGCTTTTATCTATTCTAGATTTAGAAAATGTGACCGTCGAAGACTTAATGGTCCCACGCAGTGACATTGCCGCTATCAACATTAATGACGATTGGAAATCCATCACGCGTCAACTCATCCACTCGGCACACGGTCGTATCGTGCTATATCGGGATACGATTGATGAAGTCGTTGGCATGTTACGTGTGCGTGAAGCATACCGTTTGATGATGGAAAAAAATGACTTCAGTAAAGCAAACCTGTTGCGTGCCGCCGATGAAGTGTATTTCATTCCAGAAGCTACCCCACTCAATACTCAACTCTTAAAATTCCAACGTAATAAAGAACGTATTGGTTTAATTGTGGATGAATACGGTGATATTCAGGGCTTGATTACACTGGAAGATATTCTTGAAGAAATTGTGGGTGAATTTACGACATCGATTGCACCGACATTAGCGGAAGAGGTCACATCTCAAGCCGATGGTAGCTTGCTGATCGAAGGCAGTGCCAATATTCGAGACCTTAATAAAAGTCTGAATTGGAGTTTACCGACCGATGGTCCGCGCACGCTGAACGGTTTGATTTTAGAGCAGTTAGAAGATATTCCAGATAGCCAATTAAGTATCGAAGTCGCAGGGCATCAAATGGTCATTATGGACGTATCTGACAACATGATTAAGTTGGTTAAGATCTTACCAACGACGTTAAAGCAAACAGGCTAATCTCCTGTAGCGCACCTTAACTAAGAAAAAAGCCAGCAATGTATTTTGCTGGCTTTTTTGATTCTAATAAGCAGTGTATATCTACTTTACATCGAGCTCTTTCAACATGCTTTCAGGCAAGGCTAATTCGTCGTTCTTATTAACATTAATCCCTTCAGCAAGAATTGTTTTAGCAATATCTTTTGCTTCTTCTAATGAATGCATACTGTATGTACCACACTGGTATTCATTCAACTCTGGGATTTTATCTTGCGATTCGACGTTTAGTACATCTTCCATGGCTGCAGTCCAACCAGCTGCAACATCTTGCTCGCTAGGTGTGCCAATTAAACTCATGTAAAAACCCGTACGACACCCCATTGGTGAGATATCAATAATTTCTACACGATCTGAATTCAAGTGGTTACGCATAAAGCCTGCGTATAGGTGCTCAAGTGTATGAATTCCACGCTCACTTAAAATATCCATATTAGGACGACAGAAACGAAGATCAAATACCGTGATTGTGTCACCTTTTGGCGTTTGCATGGTTTTTGCCACACGTACCGCAGGGGCATTCATTCGCGTATGATCAACAGTAAAACTATCTAATAACGGCATAACATCCTTCTCCTTTGCCTAGCGTTTAGTTCTCTATATTGAGGAAAACATAACCGCGCTGTCGTTCAATTAGAACGGCCACCAGCTGCGGTTATCGTCTAATTCTTTGCGGCATTGCTTCAACTGCCAGCCATAATCTTTTGATTGTTTCTCAACTTTACGTGCAATCTTAATCAAGGTAGGTTTACTTTTATATGAACCACGCTTGAAGCCACCTCGCCCCTCATGGTACGCCAAGTATTGACTATAAGCATCCCATTTAGAGATACCTAACTGACGCTGAGTTTCATGGGTGTACCAACCAATAAAGTGCAGTGCATCATCAAAATTTGTTCGTGACCCACCATTGCTTGTCGCTTTTTGATAATCTTCCCAGGCTGGATCTTGCGCTTGTGCGTAACCATACGCACTACTCACTCTGCCCCAAGGAATAAAGCCTAAAATGTAATCTTTCGGAGGACGGGCATCATGGCGAAAGCTACTTTCTTGTTTAATAAACGCCATCGCAACATTAATGGGAGTACCCCATTCTTTTTGCATATCAACAGCATCATCGTACCAACTCGGATTTTCTCTGAAGATACTGCAGATATTTGATTGGTTTTTCGGTGGAGGAGTCGCACAACCCGTGACTGCCAGTAAAACACCAGACAGCATCAGTAAGCGTACAGCAGACAGCATATTTTTATTCACCAAACAGTGTGTGAACAAACCTAACTTAAGTTAATGCAATGCAAAAATCGGTTTGAACCAAGTGCATTTATCATGGTCTGAATTAATGACAGGCAGTAAAGCTGTCGTCATCCCTGCGAAATTATTTATGGGCGGCTATATATATAGCCGCCCAATTTTTCATCTTATTGTTCTAAGATTGAAAATCACTTCAAATCAGCAAAATAATCTTTTAAAAATTGTTCAAATGATACCGTATCACCTTGCTCAATTTTATGTTGTTTCTCTACTGATGTTTGGGCTTCAACGTCAAATTCTGATTGAGAATAAAAGCCATAAGACCGCTCAGCCAACGTTTGGCTGTGTTCTGCTGCGAGCTGATGCCCAACGGAACCGATACCTTCGTTTTGTTTCACTTTTTCAAGCAACTGTGCAGATAGCGTTAGATCGGGATTAAGAATCCAACCTTTCAATCGTTCACAGGTTTCCTGGTATTTATTGTTACCCGCGGCTTTATCCATCACAACCGCAACATCTTGCAGCTCTTTGAATACTCGCACACCCCAATCTTGCAGTGATAAGCGCTCACCATTACAGCCAATTTTCAGCATTAAATCAGGATTACGACCATCGAGCACAACGCGATTCCAGTTATCACGCCAACATGCTAATTCAGAGTCATCCATATCATCTGACGGTGTAAGCACGGCCCATGTAAGGAATAGGTCAAGGAATCGAACCTGATCTTCCGTTATACCAATAGGACTGAAAGGGTTCACATCTAATGAGCGTACTTCAATATATTCAACACCAGCCCGACCCAGTGCTTCTGAAGGCTTCTCGCCATCTTTGGCGACACGCTTAGGGCGAATAGGTGCATACAATTCATTTTCAATTTGCAGTACATTGCTATTTAACTGACGGTATTCACCATCCACTTTTACACCAATATCTGCAAAATCATCCGACGGAGTACGGATAGCTTCATTCAAACCATCAAGGTACTGGTCTAGGCTATTAAAGCCAATTTTCAACGAGCTTTGTGCATTATTGGTATAACCCAAATCACTTAGGCGTAAAGCTGTCGCATTCGGTAGGTAATAAGTACCACAACCTAACTGCTTAAAATCGACTGATGAATTATGTTTGTTAAGGAATGAGCCACATAACGCTGGTGATGCACCAAATAAATATGGGATTAGCCAACCAAAACGATAGTAGTTTCGGATCAAGCCGAAATACGCATCTGAAATAGAGTCTTGGCGATCTTGCTCACTTTGATCACCAAACAATTCTTGCCAAAATGATTCAGGGAAAGAAAAGTTAAAATGCACACCAGAAATAACCTGCATAACGCTGCCATAACGATGCTTCAACCCTTCACGGTACAAGGTTTTCATGCGCCCGGTATTTGAACTACCGTATTGCGCTAACGTGATGTCATTCTCTTTACCGACAAAACACGGCATCGACATTGGCCATAAACGTTCGTCACCCATTTGGCGATACGTAAACTGGTGAATATCACTTAATTGCGTCAATAAATGGTCAACATCTTGCGATACTGGAGTAATAAACTCTAACAGTGATTCTGCAAAATCGGTGGTGACCCACTTATTGGTTAATGCTGATCCTAACCCAACTGGATGTGGTTGATCTGATAAGTTACCTTCCGATGTAATTCGCAGCGCTTCACGCTCAAGACCACGACCGAGTTGTGTTAAGGCATCAGAATTAGCGGAAATCTGCTGCAACCTTTGTGAAAAATCCATGAAGGCCATTCTCGTTTATTATCATAATTGAAAAAGTAGAGTAATCATTATTGTTACTGATTACCATTAGTTTTATAGAGAAACACTTTTACTATATAGAAAAAACCGACGCTCTAACACGCCGGTTTTTTATTAAATAATTCAGGCTAACCCTTAAAGATTAGGCTGAATTGTTTTCATCGGAATACCCAGTGTTTCAAATTGTGGCGTCAATGCCTTAGCATCCCCCACTACAATGATTTGGTAATCATCTGGATTAAACCACTTAGCCGCTAATTCATTTAGTCGCTCTTTACTGATCTTCGCAACAATTTCATTACGCTCTTCAACAAAGTTGTCAGGTAGCGAATACGTTAGGATCTGACCTAGCAGTTGTGCTTTTTTACTTGGTGTTTCATAACTTAGCGCATCTTTCTGCCCAACCGCTAAACGCATAAAGTCGACTTCTTTATCTGTTACGCCTTCACGGCTCATTTTTTCAAGCTCAGCCAAGAACTCTTTCGCCGAGGCTAAGCTAGCATCAGCACGCACTTGAGCGTAATACACAGATAAACCCACCTCTTTCCCGCCGGTTTGATAACCACCCGCGCCATAGGTATAGCCTTTATCTTCACGCAGATTTAAGTTTAAACGGCTATTGAAGTTACCCGCTAAATTGAAGTTAGCCAATTGCGTTTCGTATAACTCCCCCGTTGCATCATAAGGTAGACCTTGACGAACAAGACGAATGATCGTCTGTGGCGCACCCGGCTTATCCACCATCCAAATCGCTTGTTTTTCTATGGTAGGTAATACAAGAGAGCTAGGTACTGGCTTGGTCGCCCCTTGCCACTTTGATAGAAAATCAATTTTCCGGATTAATTGCTGCTCGGTAACATCACCCACAACAACAATGTCGGCGCCATTCGGTGTGTAATAAGTATCATAAAAGTCTGTTACATCTTTCAAGGTAATACTCTTTAAAGATACCTTCGTGCCTTCTGGCGGTAAGCTAAACGGGGTGCCTTTATACAAAATTTCACGCGTAGCTTGGCTTGCTAGCCAATCAGGACGTTGATGTTCGTATACCGCACCTTCAATCGCTTGTGCTTTTAAACGGTCAAAATCAACTTCATTGAAAGCAGGTTTGAATAAACGCTCTTCCAAGATAGCCAGCGTTTGTACTATGTTCTTATCCAACGATGTTACCGAGACGGTTGTACCGTACAAGCCAGCATTAAAACTAACAGTACTGCCCAACGAATCTAATCGTGATGACAATTCTTCAGCAGTTGATTGAGTACTTGCTTCATTCATCATGGCTGCAACAAGCTTAGATAACCCGGTTTTCCCCATTGGCTCAAAACGACGCCCTGCAGGAATAACCATTTGTAATTCTACCGTTGGGGTTTCTTGGTATTTGGTACCAAGTACTTTAATACCGTTGGCTAGCTCAAATTGGTACAAGGTTGGCATTACAGCTTCTACAGGCTGTGAAGGCTGTGGCATTACATTACGATCAAAGTTATCAACCGGTTCACGTAAAGCTAATTGTTCCTCTGTCAGCTTTTTATGCTCAGGAATAATACGAGGCATTGGCGTGTAATTTGACTTAGCGGCAACCAAGTTAGTTTTACCTTTAGGCACTACACTTAAAGTCACATTGGGGTTTCCGTTTACGTACTGCATATATGCAGACTCAATGCTATCTGTCGAAACATCACGTAATTGTTGTAGCTCTACACTTAAATGATTAGGGTTGCCGTAAAACGTCTGATAGGCAGCCAATTGAGACACTTTTCCACTCACACTTTGTAAGCCAAAAATAGCGTTCGCTTCGACCATGCCTTTTAGTTCGTTCAGCTCTTTTTCACTGACCCCTCGTTCTTCTAAATCATCAAGGGTCGATACCACTTTACTACGCAGCTCTTTTAAATTGCCTTTCTCACCACTTTGTCCAATCGCATACACATACATGGTACACGCAAGTTCTGCACAATCATGGTAGGCACCCGCATCAACAACATCACCAGTTTTCACTAAGTTTTGATAAAGCAGACTGTTTTTACCACCGCCAATCACTTTGGCCAGCATATCAAGCGATGCTTCATCTTCTGAACCGTTAAACGACGTCGGCCATGCCATCATCAGCATAGGTTGCTGTACTTTATCTTCTAAGGTTATATAGCGGTCAGCATCCAGCGTAACGGGCTGCTTAGGCATGTCTTTTACTTCAGGGCCACGAGGAACAGAGCCAAAGTATTTATTAACCCATGCTAATGTTTGTCCTTTGTCTAAGTCACCACCGATCGTTAGCGTGGCATTATTCGGACCATACCAACGCAGGAAGAATGCTTTTAGATCATTAACATCAACACGTTCAAGATCTTCAACATAACCAATAGTTTGCCATGAGTAAGGGTGAGTACGCGGATAAAGGGCTTCGCCAAGGCGCTCATACACTAAACCATAAGGGCGGTTTTCATAACGCTGGGCGCGTTCATTTTTAACCGTTGAGCGTTGAATTTCGAATTTACGTTGAGAGACAGCACCGAGTAAAAAGCCCATGCGGTCTGACTCTAGCCATAACATTTTTTCTAATTGATTCGCAGGTACCGTTTCGAAATAGTTGGTACGATCTCGATTGGTAGTCCCATTTAACGTACCACCAGCCTCGGTGATCAAACGAAAATGTTCTTGATCGCCGACGTGCTCTGATCCCTGAAACATCATATGTTCAAAGAAGTGTGCAAAACCTGATTTACCTTCTTGTTCACGGGCTGAACCAACATGGTAGGTCATATCGACATGCACTAATGGGTCTGATTTATCTTCATGAAGAACAACTGTTAAACCGTTCTCAAGCGTATATTTACTGTAAGGGATAACAGGTTGCCCTTTCACACCTGCAACTTGCTCGACGAATGTAACACCTTCAGGCAATGTTGATGTCTCTTGCCCTATTTGATTACTACACCCTGCAATTGATAGCAACGTGACACTTAAAACCCACTTTTGCACTATAGCATTCCTTATAAAAAACCTTGCACTACCAGAGCCAACACAATGTAGCGCATAGCTTTACCGATCATAATAATGATAAAGCTCAGCCAATGGTGCATTCGCAACCAGCCCGCAGCTAAACATAAAGGGTCACCAATAACGGGTAACCAACTAAAGAATAAGCTCCAGTAGCCATATTTTTTCAACCACTGTAATGCTTTATGACCATGTTTTTCTTTAGAAGTTTTATCCGGTAGTAAACGCCCTAACCAGTAATTCGTCATTCCACCAAGTGTATTACCTATCGTCGCCACTAATACCACAAGCCATAGGGCATTATCACCCAGCTTAATCGTTGCTATAAGGTTGGCTTCAGAGCCGCCCGGTAACAACGTGGCACTTAGAAAACCAGTGGTGAACAATACCCATAATGCTGAATCGCCATTTAATAAATCTAACATCTTATTTACTTACATCAAGCTAATCGAAAAAAAACACTGCATATTAAATGCTTGTCGCTAAAACAATTTTGCCACGAGTACGACCTGTTTCGATCTGCTTATACGCACAAACACCTTCAGGTTAGGCATATTAAGCGTCAATATGTACTCTTAATGGTTTAATTTAGTTATCGCTCGCTGTTTACAAGTCGTAATATTGCTTCCTTTTTAGTGGGTTAATTTTACCGGCTAACTGAAAGTTACGTCATTAGCCTTAATAATGAGTTCCCCTTATACCAAGCTACAGACATAAAAAAAACGGATAGCGTCAAACTACCCGTTTCAAAATGTGTACTTATAGATATCACTAACAGGACGAGCCCTATCAATTAACCCAACGAATTAACGCCTGACGTTAAATAGTCGTTATGGCTGTGTTTCATTAGCCGACAAGGGCTAATAAAATACCAGCAGCAACCGCTGAACCTAATACCCCTGCAACATTCGGCCCCATTGCATGCATTAGTAGGAAATTTTGTGGGTTAGCTTCTAAGCCGACCTTATTCACTACACGTGCAGCCATAGGTACAGCAGAAACGCCCGCAGCACCAATCAATGGGTTGATGTCTTCCTTACTGAAACGATTAAGTAATTTAGCCATCAACACACCACCACCAGTACCCACACTGAATGCCACTGCGCCTAATAGCAAAATACCCAAGGTTTCAAATTGTAAGAACGTATTCGCTTCAAGCTTTGAACCCACGCCTAAACCCAACATGATCGTTACGATATTAATCAGTTCATTTTGAACCGTATTAGATAAACGATCGACCACGCCAGATTCACGCATCAAGTTACCTAAACAGAACATACCGATTAATGGTGTTGCTGATGGTAAAAACAGAATAGTCATCAACAATACAGCCAACGGGAAGAGTACTTTCTCAGCCTTACTGACATGACGCAATTGCTGCATCTTAATCTGTCGTTCTTCCGGCGAGGTTAACGCTTTCATGATCGGAGGCTGAATAATCGGCACAAGAGCCATATAGCTATAAGCTGCTACGGCAATCGCCCCTAAGAGATCAGGCGCCAAACGACTGGCAAGAAATATTGCCGTTGGCCCATCTGCACCACCAATAATCGCAATGGATGATGCATCTGCAAGTGTAAATTCCATTCCAGGAACAAGATTCAGTAAAATTGCACCAAATAAAGTAAAGAAAATACCAAATTGAGCGGCTGCACCTAATAACAATGTTTTAGGGTTAGCGATCAATGCCCCGAAATCTGTCATTGCCCCCACGCCCATGAAGATCAATAACGGGAAAACACCCGTTTCAATACCCACATGGTAGATGTAATACAATAATCCGCCCGGCTCGGTAAATCCCGAGTTAGGAATATTCGCAAGAATAGCGCCAAAGCCCATTGGCAATAACAGTAATGGTTCAAAGCCTTTACGAATAGCAAGAAACAGTAATCCACTGCCAACCAAAATCATGATGATTTGACCGAACTCAAAATTAGCTATCCCAGTCTCTGCCCAAAGTTTTAATAAACCGTCCATGGTACCCTCTTACGCCAAACTTAATATTGGCGAACCAACCGAAACAGAATCACCCTCTTTAACATGCAATTCTTGAATGACACCATTACGTGCTGCACGGATTTCTGTTTCCATCTTCATCGCTTCAAGCACAATCAAGACATCACCTTCAGACACTTGATTACCCGGCTTAACATTGATTCTAAAGATACTTCCCGCTAAAGGCGCTGAAATATCTTCCGCATTACTCGCTGCAGCGACGGGTGCGGAGGCTGATGTTGCAGATACAACACTTGATAGCTCACCACTTGGACCGACTTCTACGTTATAAACCTGCCCGTTAACTTTCACACTGTACGCTTCAATGCCGCCGGTAGAGGCGGCGGGTTTGGCAACTGGTGCAGTAACAGCAGATTCTGCTTCAGGTGCTGGTTCAAATGCTTCTGGGTTATTACGGTTTTTAAGGAACTTCAAACCAACTTGTGGGAATAACGCATACGTTAATACATCATCCACAGAGTCTTCAGCTAACTTGATATTGTCAGCTTCTGCTTTAGCCAGTAGGTCGTCCGTTAGGATTGAGAGTTCATCAGCAATAAGATCAGCAGGGCGACATGTGATAGGTTCAGCGCCTTCAAGCACTCGAGCCTGAAGCTCTGCATTCACTGGTGCAGGAGCTTTACCATATTCACCTTTCAGTATGCCAGCCGTTTCTTTCGCAATGTTCTTGTAGCGCTCACCCGTAAGCACATTCAATACCGCTTGAGTACCAACAATCTGCGATGTCGGTGTTACCAAAGGAATAAAGCCAAGATCTTTACGAACTCGAGGGATCTCTGCTAATACTTCATCAAAACGATCAGCAGCACCTTGCTCTTTTAACTGGCCTTCCATGTTAGTCAACATGCCACCAGGCACTTGCGCAAGAAGAATTCGAGCATCAACCCCTTTCAAGCTACCTTCAAATTTCGCATATTTTTTACGAACTTCACGGAAGTAAGTCGCAATAGGTTCAATCTGCTGCAGATCTAAGTTGGTATCACGCTCTGTGCCTTCCAGCATCGCAATGACAGTTTCGGTAGGTGTATGGCCATACGTTTGGCTCATTGAAGAAATAGCCGTATCAAGAATATCTAAACCAGCTTCTACCGCTTTTACTGCAGTTGCTGCAGACAATCCCGTTGTTGCATGGCAATGAAGGGCAAGCGGTACATCACATGATGCTTTAATGCGTTTAACTAACTCTTCTGCTTCATAAGGCTTAAGCAGACCAGACATGTCTTTAATACAAATAGAATGACAACCAAGATCTTCTAAGCGCTTAGCTAAATCAGTCCATGTATCTAAATTGTGCACAGGGCTTGTTGTGTATGAAATAGTACCTTGAGCATGAGCACCAACATCGATTGTTGATTTCACTGCTTTTTCAAAGTTACGTACATCATTCATTGCATCAAAAATACGGAATACATCCATACCATTTGCATGGGCACGTTCAACAAACTTCTCGACCACGTCATCGCCATAGTGACGATACCCCAATAGATTTTGCCCACGTAGCAACATTTGCATTGGTGTTTTAGGCATCGCTTGTTTTAAAGCCCGTAAGCGTTCCCATGGGTCTTCACCCAAAAATCGAATGCATGAATCAAATGTTGCTCCCCCCCATGTTTCAAGGGACCAATACCCCACGTTGTCTAACTGCTCTGCGATTGGCAGCATATCTTCAATACGCATGCGGGTGGCAAACAGTGACTGGTGTGCATCACGTAATACAACGTCAGTGATAGCTAAAGGCTTAGACATGATCAAAAACTCCTTGTAAGTGTAATTAGCCTATAAATCATTTTTAGGCATTACGTTGACGATACAGATGTACCGCGGCAGATATTGCTGCCACAACGTCAGGTTGAACCCCTGCGTGATTTGACTCAACATTTGTCATAGGCTTTGGAATTGATACTGCATCTGCAGGTGCCAGTTTTGACAAAAGTTGAACTAAATAGATTAAGGCGCTCAGAAATCCAAAAACCACAAACATGCCAGTTAACATTATTGTTGCTGCTTCCTGTAGCAAACTTCCTAAATCAGCCATCATAGATTCCTTTCATTATTTTGTGACTGGTGCGTTAAGGATTATCACGACATGGAAAAATAAGTCAAATTTATTAACAATATCACTTCATATAGTTGAAGATTGTACTCACTTTTACCTATCCAATAAGAAAATAGTGATAAAACAGCCTATTTCTCATAAATCGTAGAAAAATAAGTCACTAACAGTGCCCACTATCATTAAATAAATCAACAACAAGCTATATAAAACAACATATAAAACGCCACAACTTACGCTTACGTTAACGTAATGATAATGGAATAAATTGGATTTTTTACATTGGAAATAATGTTAAATCAAACAATTACAAATAACAGATAAAGAGTGCTATTGCATTCACAAAACTTATTGTTATTTAATATAACAAAATCAATTTGACGACCTTTTATTGGCTCGACTCCAACGGATAATTAAATAAAGTACCCAGTAAAATATCATGGTAAAACAAGGCTAAAAGTAACGCTTAAAGATACGTATTAAAAATGCAGTGTTATAAAGGTAGGTGGTATTGGAGATAGAATATCAAAATTTAGATACAAAAAAGCCCAGCCGAAGCTGAGCTTTAAATGATGGTGCACGCGGGAGGATTCGAACCTCCGACCGCCTGGTTCGTAGCCAAGTACTCTATCCAGCTGAGCTACGCGTGCACTAATTCTGTTTTAGCACAACGACAATCACGAAATACTGTCATTGCTTTTAAATGATGGTGCACGCGGGAGGATTCGAACCTCCGACCGCCTGGTTCGTAGCCAAGTACTCTATCCAGCTGAGCTACGCGTGCACTAATTCTGTTTTACAACGACAATCACGAAATACTGTCACTGCTTTTAAATGATGGTGCACGCGGGAGGATTCGAACCTCCGACCGCCTGGTTCGTAGCCAAGTACTCTATCCAGCTGAGCTACGCGTGCACTAATTCTGTTTTACCACAACGACAATTACGAAATACTGTCATTGCTTTTAAATGATGGTGCACGCGGGAGGATTCGAACCTCCGACCGCCTGGTTCGTAGCCAAGTACTCTATCCAGCTGAGCTACGCGTGCACTAATTCTGTTTTACTACAAAGACAATCACGAAACATTGTCACTGCGTTTAAATGATGGTGCACGCGGGAGGATTCGAACCTCCGACCGCCTGGTTCGTAGCCAAGTACTCTATCCAGCTGAGCTACGCGTGCACTAATTCTGTTTTACTACAATGACAATCACGAAATACTGTCATTGCGTTTAAATGATGGTGCACGCGGGAGGATTCGAACCTCCGACCGCCTGGTTCGTAGCCAAGTACTCTATCCAGCTGAGCTACGCGTGCACTGATGTTGCTTTACTTATCTTCCTGCTAAGAAAGATACTTATTAAAACGAGTCGCTACTAAGTAGCACACTAGCGTTAACGAAAGAATGGCGGTGAAGGAGGGATTCGAACCCTCGATACGGGATAAACCATATACTCCCTTAGCAGGGGAGCGCCTTCAGCCTCTCGGCCACCTCACCACACGAATTAGATGGTGCACGCGGGAGGATTCGAACCTCCGACCGCCTGGTTCGTAGCCAAGTACTCTATCCAGCTGAGCTACGCGTGCACTAATTTTGTTTTACTACAAAGACAATCATGAAACATTGTCACTGCGTTTAAATGATGGTGCACGCGGGAGGATTCGAACCTCCGACCGCCTGGTTCGTAGCCAAGTACTCTATCCAGCTGAGCTACGCGTGCACTAATTCTGCTTTACTACAAAGACAATCACGAAACATTGTCATTGCGTTTAAATGATGGTGCACGCGGGAGGATTCGAACCTCCGACCGCCTGGTTCGTAGCCAAGTACTCTATCCAGCTGAGCTACGCGTGCACTGATGTTGCTTTACTTATCTTCCGGCTAAGAAAGATACTTATTAAAACGAGTCGACTACTAAGTAGTACACTAGCGTTAACGAAAGAATGGCGGTGAAGGAGGGATTCGAACCCTCGATACGGGATAAACCATATACTCCCTTAGCAGGGGAGCGCCTTCAGCCTCTCGGCCACCTCACCACACGAATTAGATGGTGCACGCGGGAGGATTCGAACCTCCGACCGCCTGGTTCGTAGCCAAGTACTCTATCCAGCTGAGCTACGCGTGCACTAATTCTGTTTTACTACAACGACAACTGAAGAATGTCATTGCTTATAAATAATGGTGCACGCGGGAGGATTCGAACCTCCGACCGCCTGGTTCGTAGCCAAGTACTCTATCCAGCTGAGCTACGCGTGCACTGATGTTGCTTTTCCACAATGCCATTAAAAAGATAATGGCGGTGAAGGAGGGATTCGAACCCTCGATACGGGATAAACCATATACTCCCTTAGCAGGGGAGCGCCTTCAGCCTCTCGGCCACCTCACCGTGTTTCGGGGGCTCATATTACTGCCAGCCAAAAATAAGTCAAACACTTTATTGCCAAAAAACAGCAATCGCAGCACGCATGCACATTTAATAGCCAACAAGGCAACTAAACCAACGTAACTATCGAAATGTTTGGCATATTTCCGTCAAAGCTAACAAAAATATAATTTGTATCTAGATCAAGCTTGAGACAAAAAAGGCCAGCATAATATAGCCGACCTATTTGAATTAGAAGTTACCAGTACCTTGAGTTCCGTTTTCTTTTTCTGCTTGAATTCGCATGTAGATTTCTTCACGGTGAACAGATACTTCTTTAGGTGCGTTAACACCAATGCGAACTTGGTTACCCTTAACACCAAGTACAGTAACTGTTACTTCATCACCAATCATTAGCGTTTCACCAACGCGACGAGTCAAAATTAGCATTCGTGTGCTCCTTGAGTTATCTCAGTTTTATAAGAATTAATAGTTATTATCCAACAAAATTTACGATAGCGTAAATGGTCTCAGCTCAATAAATAGCGAGAAGTGGTGGATTATCCAGCCTTTGCTGGTCTACCACAAACCTTTTGTGGATGATATCAACAGCCAACTTATGATTATCTTTATCTATCAAAAAAGAAAGACAATCGGTTTGTTGCTGTTTATTGTGCACAATAATGCCAGCTTCTGATAAGAATACACGAATTTCATCCGCATACTCCAATATATCATTCCCTATCATAGATAGAGTCGAAACATCACCAATATGGCGCATTTTTTCATCTAACACTAGCCTAAGCCGTGCTAAATCGTCATTTGAAGCAACAATTTGTGTGGAATCTGCTTTTGCAGTCACACTCCAAACGTCTACCCCAAATAAACTTAATTGTCTTTGCAGTTCTTCTTTCGAGAGCTCAACATCTAACAATACCTGGTTACCTAAAATGGCAATACCAACAATAGAAGATGTTGACGCTATATCAAAAGTTACAAGTGTGCCCGCCCCTTCATCAAACGACGAAAGTACCCGTAAAGGAACATTGTGCTGAAGAGCATACTCAACTGACTGTAACTGTAGCACTTTAGCACCTTTACCCGCCATTGTTCTCATATGTTCAAAATGAACCACATCTAAACGTTTGGCATCAGGCACTAAACGAGGGTCTGTCGAATAGACCCCGTCTACATCTGTAAATATTTGGCATTCAGTTGCATTCAAAGCGCTCGCAATCGCAACGGCGGTCATATCTGAACCGCCTCGCCCTAAGGTCGTGATATTGTTATCACTATCACGCCCTTGAAAGCCTGCCACAACAACAACGTTACCTTGTTCAAGTAACGTTGTTAAACGCTTTGTCTCAACGTCTGTGATACTGGCATTATTAAATACATTATCCGTTCGAATAGTCACTTGATCAGCAGTTAAGGATTGCGCCTTAATGCCTCGCCTATTCAAAGCCATCGCAAGTAAAGCAATAGACACTTGCTCACCCGCTGATAATAAGACATCCAACTCTCTCGCCGTTGGAATCTCATCAATTTGTTTTGCCAACCCTAACAAGCGATTTGTCTCACCGGCCATGGCTGACAATACAACAACTATCTGATGACCTTGCTGATATGTTTTCATTACACGATCAGCTACAGCTTCAATTCGGTCAATACTACCTACCGACGTACCACCAAACTTCTGCACTAATAATGTCACTTCACCTCTCCAATATTTACAGTTTTTCAGTTAACCAAGGAGTAACTGATTCAAGAGCCGCTGGTAATGCAGCGGCATCGGTGCCGCCAGCTTGAGCCATGTCAGGACGACCGCCACCTTTACCACCAACTTGCTGAGCAACCATGTTAACAAGCTCACCCGCTTTTACTTTGCCAGTGAGATCTTTCGTTACACCAACGATCAAGCCAACTTTATCGCCACTCACGTTACCAAGCACGACGATACCGCTGCCTAACTTATTCTTTATTTCATCGAGCATGCCACGCAGTGCTTTATTGTCAGCGCCATCAAGCTGAGTTATCAATACTTTCACACCATTGATTTCTTTCGCTTGATCAAGCAAACCAGCACTTTCTTGTGCGGCAAGCTTATCTTGAAGCTGCTGAATATCTTTTTCTAATTGCTTGCTGTGTGCCAGTAACGCACTCACTTTTGTCGCAACAGAAGCAGCATCAGATTTAACAATACTTGCCGTTTCAGATAGCAATGCTTCTTGTGCATGTAATGCATCAATAGCCGCAGCACCCGTTACCGCTTCAATACGACGAATACCTGCTGCAATACCACCTTCAGAGGTGATTTTAAACAAACCAATATCACCAGTATTTTTCGCGTGAATACCACCACATAGCTCAGTTGAAAACTCACCCATGCTAAGTACGCGTACTTCATCATCGTATTTTTCGCCAAACAGTGCCATTGCACCTTTTTGCTTAGCAGATTCAATATCCATAATATTGGTATCGATATTGTGGTTTAAACGAATTTGTTCATTAACAACACGTTCGATTTCACGCAATTGCTCAGGCTTAACGGCTTCAAGGTTAGAGAAGTCAAAACGCAGTGCGTCAGGCTTCACTAATGAGCCTTTCTGAGCAACGTGCTCACCAAGCAAGTTACGCAATGCAGAGTGCAATAAGTGTGTTGCTGAGTGGTTCAATGTAATCGCCGTGCGACGGGCTACATCAACTTGAGCTTCAAGTTTATCGCCAACGTTAAGAGCACCTTGTACTAGTGACCCTTGATGACCGATTGCAGCGCCGAACTTTTGCGTATCAGACACATTAAACACTGTATTTTCTGCTGTTAGAACACCAGCATCACCACACTGACCGCCAGACTCTGCATAGAACGGCGTGTTATCAAGGATGATTAATGCATCTTCACCTGCAAGAATGCTATCAACCGCTTCACCATCACGGTAAAGCGCAATAATGCTGCTTTGTGCTGCTGTGCCTGTGTAGCCACAAAATTCAGTACTCGCGTCTACTTTGATTGATTCATTGTAATCAACACCAAATTTACCCGCTTCGCGCGCACGTTGACGTTGTGCTTCCATTGCATTGTTGAAGCCTTCTTCATCAATGGTGAAATCACGCTCACGTGCAACATCGTTGGTTAAATCTGCTGGGAAACCGTATGTGTCATACAGTTTAAATACCGTTTCGCCATCAAGCTCTTTGCCGCTTAAGTTATCTAAAGCGTCATTCAAGATTGTCAAACCACGGTCAAGTGTACGACCAAAATTGTCTTCTTCAATCTTCAATACTTTTTCAACAAGCGCTTGTTGTTTCTTCAGCTCATCACCAGCAGTGCCCATGATTTCAGCTAAAGGACCCGCTAGCTTGTAGAAGAACGCACCGCTTGCGCCTAATTTATTACCGTGGCGCACTGCACGACGAATAATACGGCGAAGCACATAACCACGACCTTCGTTTGAAGGCATTACACCATCAACGATCAAGAATGCACATGAACGGATATGGTCAGCCACAACGCGTAATGATTGATTAGACAAATCTTCGTAACCAATCACTTCTGCAGACTTTTTAATTAATGTCTGGAAGATATCAATTTCATAGTTAGAGTGAACGCCTTGCATAATTGCAGCAATACGTTCAATACCCATGCCTGTATCAACAGAAGGCTTAGGTAACGGCTCCATTGTACCGTCAGCTTGACGGTTAAATTGCATGAATACGTTGTTCCAGATCTCGATGAAACGGTCACCATCTTCTTCTGGTGTACCAGGACGACCGCCCCAAATGTGCTCACCGTGATCATAGAAAATTTCAGTACAAGGGCCACAAGGACCTGTGTCACCCATCTGCCAGAAGTTGTCTGACGCGTAAGGTGCACCCTTGTTGTCGCCGATGCGTACGATGCGATCGGCAGGGATACCCATTTCTTTATTCCAGATGTCGAATGCTTCGTCATCTGTTTCATAAATCGTTACCAATAGGCGATCTTGTGGTAATCCCAATACATCCGTTAAAAATTCCCAAGCATACTTAATCGCATCTTGCTTGAAATAATCACCGAAGCTGAAGTTACCCAGCATTTCAAAGAAAGTATGGTGACGGGCAGTAAAGCCAACATTTTCTAGATCATTGTGCTTACCACCGGCACGTACACAGCGTTGAGCAGTTGTCGCTCGAGTGTAGCTGCGCTTTTCAATACCTAGAAAAGTATCTTTAAATTGGTTCATACCTGCATTGGTAAACAACAACGTTGGGTCGTTGGCAGGTACAAGAGAAGAGCTCTCCACTATTTGGTGGCCTTTGCTCTCAAAAAACGCTAGAAACGCACGGCGAATCTCATCAGTGCTCATGTACATTGGGAAATCCTGAATAGATGCTTTATAGAAACCAGAATTATCGCCTTTAAGCGATAGTATCGGACTAAGATAAAATTTTTGGCGGTCATTGTAAAACAACCACTGTGGATACGGGAAATATTATGTTAAAAATTGGCGTAAATAATGACATCTTAACCGTTAAATATGCGGTTAATTACGGGAAGGAGGTTGTGTGACTGTTGTTAGACCCAATAGTTATAATTGATTTCAGGTTACCCATCATCACGAATATGCATACCAATCAACATCCCACTCTTCATCGCTGCTTATTTCGCTGATGTTTTATGGGGGCTATTCTTTGTCATATTAAATTCCATTAAACAAAAAGCGGGCTTTGTATACGCTACAAAGCCCGCTTTCTTATTCATTTATGAAAACTGTTCCAGAAGAGATATATCTTCATGTTACAGCTGCTTCAGCACTCTTATTTTAGAGCTTCAGCTGTATCTTTTTTTGAACCTGATTTTTTTTCATCAGTTTCTTCTGCTTCTTCCACTGCTGGTGATAACAGCATGTCACGCAGTAGTTTTTCAATCTCTTCAGCTATTGCTGGATTTTCGACTAGGTGTTTACAAGAATTAGCCTTACCTTGACCAATCTTATTACCTTTATAGCTGTACCAAGCACCCGCTTTTTCTACCAGCTTATTCTTAACACCTAGATCAATGAGCTCACCGTTACGGTTAAAACCTTGACCATAAAGAATTTGCGTTTCAGCCTGCTTAAACGGCGCGGCAATTTTATTTTTAACAACCTTGATGCGTGTTTCGTTACCAACAACTTCATCACCATCTTTAATTGCACCAGTACGGCGAATATCAAGACGAACAGAGGCGTAGAATTTAAGGGCATTACCACCCGTAGTCGTTTCTGGATTGCCAAACATTACACCAATCTTCATTCGAATTTGGTTAATGAAGATACACATGCAATTTGAATTTTTTAAATTACCAGTCAGTTTTCGCATGGCCTGCGACAACATCCTAGCTTGCAATCCCATATGGCTGTCGCCCATTTCACCTTCAATTTCGGCTTTCGGGGTCAATGCAGCTACAGAATCGACAACAATCAGATCAACGGCTCCAGACCGTGCGAGTGCATCCACAATTTCTAGCGCTTGCTCACCAGTATCAGGCTGAGAACACAGTAGTTGGTCAATATCGACACCCAGCTTCTGTGCATAGACAGGATCAAGAGCGTGTTCAGCATCAATAAAAGCACATGTTTTATTTGCGCGTTGTGCCGCTGCAATTGTCTCAAGCGTTAAGGTTGTTTTACCTGATGATTCAGGACCGTAAATCTCGACAATACGCCCCATTGGCAAACCGCCAGCACCTAGAGCAATATCCAGAGCTAAAGAACCTGTCGATACCGTTTCGATATCCATTGTCTTATTATCGCCCAATCTCATAATTGAGCCTTTACCAAACTGCTTTTCAATCTGGCCTAACGCTGCGGCAAGAGCCTTCTGCTTATTATCGTCCATTCGACTCTCCAACGGATGCTTAAATTAAATACTGGTGAACTTTATGCTGATTAGTATACTGTCTATTCATACAGTGTCTAGCACTGTGTGCAAATTTTATTGGGTAATTTGTTCAGACAATTTAATCAAACTAAAGTCTGTAAGCGCTGCAGCATGCCAGATAACGACTTTTCAATCGCTTGCTCTCTTACAGCGTTGCGATCACCATCAAACAAACAGGTTTCAGTATACAGCCACCCCGTTTTATCTGCCCAAGCAAGGCATACCGTACCAACAGGTTTTAATGCTGTACCACCACCGGGGCCAGCGATCCCACTGATAGCAACACTGATATTGGCATTAGAATTATCTAACGCACCTTTTGCCATTTCTATAACAACAGGTTCACTGACAGCACCATGTTTAACTAGTGTCTCAGCTTGTACATTAATCATTTGTTGCTTGGCTTCGTTACTGTAAGTCACAAACGCGCGGTCAAACCACGCAGAACTGCCTGCTATTTCAGTAATCGCCATAGATACACCACCACCAGTGCATGATTCAGCCGTTGTTGCGATCCAACTCTGCTGTGATAACGCCGCGCCCAACTGTTCAGCCAGTTCCACTACCCTATTCATCTCTCAATCCTTATTCGGTCAGCAACACTGTATTATTGGAAATCACCTTAAACCTATTTACCGCAAGCACCTCTATCAGGATATCTAAATAACCGCTACGGTTATCAACTTACTCACTTGAAAGTAAATTCCCTGTATTGAGACTTTGCCGACTAGTCTGATTCACGTATCCTTAGTACCAGAATTTAATCCAGCAGTAACAGTAGGCAATATCGTGACAGTAAAAGGTTTAGAAACACACACTCCCATGATGCAGCAATTTTTACGCATTAAAGCTGAAAACCCTGACACTCTACTGTTCTATCGCATGGGTGATTTCTACGAACTCTTTTTTGATGATGCTAAAAGAGCATCTCAACTACTGGATATTACGCTGACTAAGCGTGGTTCATCAAATGGTCAACCCATTCCTATGGCGGGCTTACCCTATCATGCTGTGGAAGGGTATTTAGCAAAGCTAGTTCAACAAGGTGTGTCTGTCGCTATTTGTGAGCAAATTGGCGATCCAGCAACAAGTAAAGGTCCCGTAGATCGTCAAGTTGTACGTATTGTGACACCGGGAACGGTCAGTGATGAGGCATTATTAAGCGAACGTCGAGATAACTTAGTGGCTGCTATTTATCAAAATAGCAAAGGCTTTGGCTACGCCACACTGGATATTACCTCTGGTCGTTTCATGCTCTCAGAACCTGAAACTGAAGAAGCAATGCAAGCAGAATTGCAACGCACCAGTCCAGCAGAGCTGCTGTACCCTGAAGACTTCACACAGATGCACATAATTGAAGCGATTAAAGGGACACGTCGTCGCCCTATTTGGGAGTTTGATCTAGATACTGCACGTCAGCAATTAACCATGCAATTTGGTACCCGTGATTTAATTGGCTTTGGTGTCGAAAAAGCGGAACGTGGGTTATCGGCTGCTGGGTGTTTACTGCAATATGTGAAAGATACTCAACGAACGGCCTTACCCCATATTCGGGCCATTACCTTAGATAGCAAAGATCATTCGGTTATTTTAGATGCTGCGACACGCCGTAATTTAGAACTGACCCAAAACTTATCTGGTGGCTTTGATAATACCTTAGCATCGGTACTTGACCATACAGCTACCCCGA
Source organism: Photobacterium frigidiphilum (assembly GCF_003025615.1). GTDB lineage: Bacteria > Pseudomonadota > Gammaproteobacteria > Enterobacterales > Vibrionaceae > Photobacterium > Photobacterium frigidiphilum. Next base: position 41,863 of record NZ_PYMJ01000025.1, read on the forward strand.
TGGGCAGCCGCTTATTAAAACGCTGGTTGCATCAACCCATTCGAGATACCAAGCAACTCAATCATCGCTTAGATGCTATCGCCGCATTTAAAGATACGGGCATGTTTATTGAGGTTGCTGAAGTATTACATCATATGGGCGATCTAGAACGTATTTTAGCGCGATTAGCACTGCGTTCTGCGCGCCCTCGTGATTTAGCCCGTATGCGTAGCGCATTACAATCTCTGCCTCAGCTAGCCGATTTATTGGCTGATATTGAGCAACCCCGTATCGGCGAGCTTGCACAGTCTTCTGCGCCAATGGACGATCTCTGTGAACTGCTTGAACGAGCGATTATAGAGAACCCACCCGTTATTATTCGTGATGGTGGTGTATTAGCACCAGGCTATAACGCTGAACTGGATGAATGGCGTGATCTTGCCGATGGGGCGAAAAAATTCCTTGATGATCTCGAAACTCGAGAACGAGAGCAGCATGGTATTGATAGTTTAAAAGTAGGCTTTAACCAGGTTCACGGTTTCTTTATCCAAATTAGCCGAGGACAAAGCCATTTAGCACCTGAGCACTATGTTCGCCGCCAAACCCTAAAGAATGCTGAACGTTATATTATTCCTGAGCTAAAAGAACACGAAGACAAGGTACTTAACTCTAAATCTAAAGCCCTAGGTTTAGAAAAGAAATTGTGGGAAGAACTGTTTGATCAGTTATTGCCTCACTTAGAGCTACTACAAAATGCAGCGAGTGCCTTAAGTGAATTAGACGTATTAGCCAATCTTGCAGAACGTGCTGACACCCTGAACTATTGCCGACCAGAGTTAACCGACCAAACGGGAATTGAGATAACCGCTGGTCGTCATCCGGTTGTCGAACAAGTACTGAGTGAACCGTTTATTGCTAACCCAATTTCTCTTCACCATGATCGTCGTATGTTAATTATTACCGGCCCAAACATGGGTGGTAAGTCGACCTACATGCGTCAAACAGCCCTTATTGCTCTTATGGCCCACGTTGGTTCGTTTGTGCCAGCAGAAGCCGTTAAAATAGGCTCTCTGGATCGTATTTTTACTCGAATTGGTGCCTCTGATGATTTAGCTTCAGGTCGTTCCACCTTCATGGTCGAGATGACTGAAACAGCCAATATTCTTCATAATGCAACAAGTAAAAGTTTAGTCCTGATGGATGAGATAGGCCGTGGTACCAGTACCTATGATGGCCTGTCATTGGCATGGGCAAGTGCTGAATGGTTAGCTGAAAAAATCTCAGCGATGACTTTATTTGCGACCCATTACTTCGAATTAACAGAGTTACCCTCCATGATGGATGGTTTAGCTAATGTCCATTTAGATGCGGTTGAACACGGTGATGAAATTGCTTTCATGCACGCCGTGCAAGAAGGTGCGGCAAGTAAATCTTATGGATTAGCCGTTGCCAGCTTAGCGGGTGTACCTAAAGCAGTTATCAAACGCGCGAAGGCTAAGCTAACCCAACTAGAAACAACGGGTCACCAACAAGCGATAAAAAACCCTTCGAAAGCACCGAGAGAAGAGCAGCAGCTGACGTTGCTTCCTGAACCGAGTGACGTTGAAGAGGCATTAGCCAAAGTCAATCCTGACGAGATGACACCACGCCAAGCATTAAACGAGCTATACCGATTAAAGGCATTGATGTAATCCGTTTAACCGTTAAACCGTTAAAATTCAGATAACAAAAAGGACGCATTAGCGTCCTTTTTGTTTCTTATATTTCTAGAATAAATGAAAAAATGTGTAGCAAAATGGGCTCATTTATTTCAACAAAATATAATCAAATTATTGCGCACCTTGATTAAACAACGACTCAATGTTCAGTCCTTGATGGGTCAACATATCACGTAAACGACGTAAGCCTTCAACTTGAATTTGACGAACACGTTCACGGGTCAAACCGATTTCACGACCAACATCTTCCAAGGTTGATGCTTCATAGCCAAGTAAACCGAAACGACGAGCAAGTACTTCGCGTTGCTTAGGGTTCAGCTCTTGTAGCCAATGAACGATGGAGTTTTTGATGTCGTCATCTTGCGTTGATGATTCAGGACTTCCCCCTTTTTCATCAGGAATAATATCAAGTAACGCTTTTTCAGAATCACCACCAATCGGATTGTCGACCGAGCTAACACGTTCATTCAAACGTAGCATGCGATTAACATCATCAACGGGTTTCTCTAATTTCAGTGCGATATCTTCTGCAGTAGGTTCGTGATCAAGCTTTTGAGCAAGTTCACGTGCAGTTCTTAGGTAAACATTCAGTTCTTTTACGACATGGATTGGTAAGCGGATGGTGCGGGTTTGGTTCATGATCGCGCGTTCTATTGTTTGGCGGATCCACCACGTTGCATAAGTCGAAAATCGAAAGCCTCGTTCTGGATCAAACTTTTCAACTGCTCGAATAAGCCCGAGGTTCCCCTCTTCCACCAGATCAAGCAAAGCAAGACCACGATTGCTGTATCGACGGGAAATTTTAACCACTAAACGTAAGTTGCTCTCAATCATACGCTTACGTGCAATTTCATCACCACGTAATGCCCGGCGCGCATACAATACTTCTTCTTCTGCCGTTAGCAGTGGTGAAAAACCAATTTCACCAAGGTAAAGTTGTGTTGCATCAAGCGCTTTTTGCGTGGTTCCATATTTAGAAACATCAACATCATTCGAGCTTTCTTCCGACTCAGCTTTAGTACTCGCTGCTGCCGCATCAGCTATTGCCTCGATATCAATATCTTCATCAAGGTTTAATGTGTCAGTTTTTTTTGCTGTGCTGCTTCTACTCATAGCGCCTCCCAGATGGCGAGTTAGCAAGACATTACAACTTCTCTATGTCATTCTATTTTTTGGGCAAATACCGCATTGGATCAACGGATTTACCTTTATAACGAATTTCAAAATGTAAACGAACGCTGCTTGTACCCGAGCTTCCCATTGAAGCAATCTTCTGCCCGGCTTTTACTGTTTGCTGCTCTTTCACAAGCATTTTATCGTTATGGGCGTAAGCACTAAGGTAATCATCGCTATGCTTAATAATAATGAGATTACCGTAGCCACGAAGTGCGTTACCAGCATAAACCACTCGACCATTTGCTGATGCAGCAATCGTTGCACCACGCTGACCGGCAATGTCTATGCCTTTATTTCCATTTTCTGAATTGGAAAACTTTGCTATAACGCGCCCATTATTTGGCCAGTTCCAACTAGCGACCTTGTTACTGGTCGTTGGTTTTTTTGTTGCCAAATTGTTGCTTTTTGTTACTTTTCGAGAGTACTCCTTTGTGCGATCTTGATCAACTTTTTTATTGACTGTTTTTTGCTCAACTTTCTTTTGTTGCACTGGAGGTTTGGGCTTCGTTTTTTTTTGCTGCGCAGGTGATTTTGGCTTAGCAGCATTAGCTGTTGTTTTTACTGGGGGTTTAACAACAACGACAGCAGCAGTGCCGTATTTAGGTGCAACGTATTTCGAATTCCAAAGCTCAAGTTTTTGTCCCGGATAAATCGTATAAGGGTATGACAATTTATTCTGAGCAATTATTTCTTTAACTTCTTTACCTGTTACATAAGAAATAAAATAAAGCGTATCGCCTTTTTGAACTCGATAGTAACTGCCGCGAAAACTACCACGATCAACTTGTGAGTAATCTTTATTAAGGCTAGAAACAGGTGCAGGCGTGTGACTGCTACAGGCAGACAACAGCAGCAGACAAGCTGCAACTGAGGCTATACACCATATGTTTCCCTTCACACGCAGCCCCATCACTTTATGCTAAATCTCCGGCAACCAAAGGAACAAACCTAACGGCTTCAATATCTTGAGAAACAAACTGTTCGCCATTACGAGTGATCTTTTTTAATACTTGTAAGTCATCGCCAACAGGAATAACTAACCGCCCACCGTCAGTAAGCTGCGCCAATAATTCCATAGGCATTTCTTCTGCGGCTGCGGTAACAATAATGGCATCAAATGGGCCTTTATTATGCCAACCTTTCCATCCATCCCCATGTTTAGTCGATATATTATGGAGATTTAATTGTTTTAGACGGCGTTTAGCTTGCCATTGTAGTGCTTTAATACGCTCAACTGAATATACATGATCAACTAATTGGGCGAGTACCGCGGTTTGGTAACCCGATCCAGTGCCAACTTCCAACACGTGTGATTGTGCCGTTAATTCGAGTAACTCTGTCATCTTACCGACGATATAAGGTTGAGAAATGGTCTGTCCGCTGCCGATGGGTAATGCATTATTCTCATACGCTTGGTGAGAAAAAGCCTCATCAATAAACAGTTCTCTTGGAACGCTGGTTATTGCATTGAGTACTTTCTCATTTCGAATACCATGACGTTGTAAAATAACCATCAAGTTATGTCGTTCTTTCGCGTAGCGCATCCCTATTTTTTCCCCACTTCATTCATCCATAACTCAACACCCTCAAGAGCATCATGCGCCGTTAAATCAACCTGCAACGGAGTAATCGACACCAAGTTTTGCTCTACAGCATGAAAATCAGTGCCCGGCCCAGCATCTTGGCATGCCCCTGGAGGACCTAACCAATATAATACTTTCCCTCTAGGATCCACATCTTTAACCATCTGTTCTGCACGATGGCGGGCACCTAAACGCGTCACTTTCCACCCCTTTAACTCAGAAAAAGGAATGTCAGGTACATTGATATTCAATATTTTATTTTTAGGTAATGGCTTCTCTAGCAAGTTCACAACAATACTTTTTACCACTTGTGCTGCGGTATCAAAATGCGTTGAACCTACCAATGAAATCGCAATAGCAGGTACTCCTAAGAAGTGCCCTTCTGTAGCAGCTGCAACCGTACCGGAATACAGCACATCATCGCCCAAATTAGCACCGTGGTTAATGCCTGCCACCACGATATCGGGTCGATAATCTAGCCATTCATTCAAGGCAAAATGCACGCAATCTGTCGGAGTGCCATCGACAGAAATACGCCTATCTCCCTCTTCGCGAATACGAAGAGGGTAATCGAGAGTCAACGAATTCGATGCGCCAGAGCGGTTTCGATCAGGAGCAACAATAGTCACTTCTCCCAGTTCACTTAACACTGTCGCTAGCGTGTTAATGCCCTCGGCAAAAATGCCATCATCATTACTGATCAATATTCGCATGCGTACTACCTTCTTGTTCGACAAGTAATTCTCTGACTACTGACGTCGCAAAACAGCCAGCAGGTAACGCAAATGATAATACAACATCATTGCCATCAAACTGCCATTCCATCTCTTGCGGTTTCAGTAATAAAGTACGACGTTCATGGCGCATTCGATTATCACAGATCAACTTCAGTAATGAAGGTTCATTAGCAATAATGGCTAACTCAAAAGCCTCTGCATCTGCAGCTGTCGGTAATGCATTATCGCCCACTAACGGTGCAGTAATGTTAACAAGCCCCTTATCAATACTAGCTTGCAATTCTTCGGTAATAGATTCTGCAAGGAAGCAATTGTCTTCGCCGGCATTTTGAAGGCAATCACCAACCATTAGCGAATTCACGCTGCCTTGTTCAATACGGGTTGATAACACCATATTAAATAGCCATGAACGAGCGGCTGACAAGTAAAAACTGCGCTTGCTTTTATCACGTAAGCGGAACTCGTCATTGCCCCAGCTGCGTGCTTTAATCACATTATTACCACCGTGACCAAAACGTTGCTGACCAAAGTAATTTGGCACACCGTGCATTTTTACTTGTTCTAGTTTTAGGGCTAATTCTTCAGGGTTTGTTAGATCGAGTAAACGAATCTGAAACCAGTTACCAACAAGATCACCCGGTCGTAATTTTTTGTCATGACGTGTTGTTTCTAGTACTTCAATACCTGGATGCTCAGCAACAAAATCCGTTAAATCAGGATCTGCCTTACCCGGCAAGTGAACACTGATCCATTGCTCAGTCACAGCATGGCGATCTTTAAGGCCGGCCCAGCTCACATCTCGAGATTTAACACCGCAAGCCTTCGCAAGTTCATTCACTACATATTTGGTATTTTCACCCACTTTGCGGATCTTTACCATGAAGTGCTCGCCTTTGCCTGCGAACTCAAAGCCTAAATTTTCTTTTACGATGAAATGCTCTGGCAGTGCTTTAATTTGCCCCTGACATGTTGGTTTTTCATATAGCCAACAAAATTTATCCATTACATTCAGCATATTATCAGACATTACAACACCGTCATTATTGAGCATTAATTAGTACTACCGCTTCGCAAGCTATGCCTTCTTTGCGCCCAGTAAAACCGAGACGTTCTGAAGTTGTCGCTTTAACATTAACATTGCCGATATCTGTTTCTAAATCTTCGGCAATCGCTTGGCACATCGCATCAATATACGGGGCCATTTTAGGGGCTTGGGCAATGATCGTTACATCAAGATTACCAAGTCGATACCCTTTATCTTTTACTTTACTGTAGACATCTCGCAATAAAAAACGGCTATCAGCACCTTTCCACTCTGCGTCTGTATCTGGAAAGTGACGTCCAATATCACCCGCGCCAATAGCGCCTAACAAGGCATCACAAACGGCATGAAGTGCAACGTCGCCATCTGAGTGGGCAATAAGACCTTGCTCATAAGGGATAGCAACACCACCAATAATGACGGGACCTTCACCACCAAACTTATGTACATCAAACCCGTGTCCAATTCGCATCCGATTTATTCCTTCATTAATTGTTCTAAGTAGAAACCAGCCAAGGCTAAATCTTCAGGTTGGGTCACCTTAAGGTTATCTGAACGCCCTTTTACTAGCTGTGGGATATACCCACAATACTCCAGAGCCGACGCCTCGTCGGTAATAACCGCACCTTCTTTGAGTGCGTGCTGTAATGAATCTTTTAGTTGCTTCACTTTAAACATTTGCGGTGTAAGGGCATGCCAAAGATTATTGCGATCAACCGTTGATACAATGCCCTGCAGCCCATTAATTTGCTGGCAACCTCGCTTCATTGTATCGCGAACCGGAGCCGCAAGGATCGCTCCACTGTCACTGCGTATCGCCGCCTCAACAAGCCGTTCTAAATCATTAAGCCGCACACAAGGACGAGCAGCATCATGAACCAACACCCAAGTATTTTCATCATCAATCGCGGCTAAACCAGCAAACACAGAATCTGCACGCTCGGCACCACCATCAACCACGGTTATACGTGGGTCGTTAGCCAGTGGCAGTGAAGCAAAATAGGGATCTGTTTGGCTAATCGCAATAATCACCCGTGTAATGGCGGGGTGACTAAACAAACGATCAATCGTGTGTTCTAAAATTGTTTTACCCGCGATATGTAAATATTGCTTAGGGCGATCAGCAGCCATACGGCTACCAATACCAGCAGCAGGAACAACTGCGGTAAGCTGTTGAGTCATAGCAAAATTCATTCTGAGTTAAAATTAAGGTGATTAGTTCTCGCCGATGATCCGGAAGAAAGTTTCATTTGGCTTAATCATACCAAGCTCACTTCTTGCCCGTTCTTCTACCGACTCTTGACCACGATGCAAATCATCAATTTCAGCGTACATTTGTTGATTACGTTGAACGAGTTCCGCATTGGCTTTTTGCTGAATACCAACATTAGCTTCAACGGCTAAATAATCCATCAAGCCATTTTTACCCAACCAAAAATCATATTGTAGCCAACACAAAGTAGCCAGTAGCAGCACAGATAACAGACGCATGCACTTCCCCACTTTTCTTGTTAATTATTTAATACTCATCATATGAGGATAAATAGCCATTACATTGGTTAACGATAAGCTAAGCAGTGAAATGAATATTCGCTGTAATAATCCCATAAAGCGCACTTTGTGACTAGCACTAGGCTTTTACTCTGGCTTGTTCTGAGATAAAAAGACACGAGATATAAAAAAACCGCCTCAAAAGAGGCGGTTTCAGAAGAATCAGGGTTAAGAACCCAAAGTCATTGCTTAATAATTAAGCTTGACCTTTAACTTCTTTAAGACCGTTGAAAGGTGCTTTCGCGCCTAGAGCTTCTTCGATACGAATTAGCTGGTTGTATTTAGCAACACGGTCAGAACGGCTCATAGAACCAGTCTTGATTTGGCCTGCAGCTGTACCTACCGCTAGATCAGCGATAGTTGCATCTTCAGTTTCGCCAGAACGGTGAGAGATAACTGCTGTGTAACCAGCATCTTTAGCCATCTTGATTGCAGCTAGAGTCTCTGTTAGAGAACCGATTTGGTTGAACTTGATAAGGATAGAGTTAGCAACGCCTTTCTCGATACCTTCAGCAAGAATCTTCGTGTTTGTAACGAATAGATCGTCACCAACGATTTGAATCTTGTCGCCTAGAAGTTCAGTTTGGTGCTTGAAGCCAGCCCAATCTGATTCGTCAAGACCGTCTTCGATAGATACGATTGGGTATTGGTTAGCAAGGTCTTGTAGGTAGAAGTTAAACTCTTCAGAAGTGAAGATTTTGCCTTCGCCTTTCATGTTGTAGTTGCCAGCTTCTTTGTCGTAAAACTCAGATGCAGCACAGTCCATTGCTAGCGTAACGTCTTTACCTAGCTCGTAACCAGCAGCTTCAACAGCTTCTTTGATTGCAGCTAGTGCAGCAGCGTTAGATTCTAGGTTAGGAGCGAAACCACCTTCATCACCAACTGCAGTGCTTAGGCCTTTAGACTTAAGTACTTTAGCAAGGTTGTGGAATACTTCAGCGCCAATACGTAGTGCTTCTTTAAGAGTCTTTGCGCCAACAGGCTGAATCATGAACTCTTGGATATCAACGTTGTTATCAGCGTGCTCGCCACCATTGATGATGTTCATCATTGGTAGAGGCATAGAGAATACGCCAGCAGTACCGTTTAGTTCTGCAATGTGCTCGTATAAAGGCATGCCTTTAGCTGCAGCGCCTGCTTTAGCGTTTGCTAGAGAAACAGCAAGGATTGCGTTAGCACCAAACTTAGACTTATTTTCAGTACCGTCTAGGTCGATCATTACCTGATCGATTGCAGCTTGGTCTGTTGCATCTTTACCAAGTAGTGCTTCAGCGATAGGGCCGTTTACAGCTTCAAGAGCTTTAAGTACGCCTTTACCTAGGAAGCGAGATTTGTCGCCGTCACGTAGTTCAAGAGCTTCACGAGAACCAGTCGATGCGCCAGATGGAGCAGCAGCCATACCGACGAAACCGCCTTCTAGGTGAACTTCAGCTTCTACTGTTGGGTTACCACGTGAATCGATGATTTCACGACCTAGAACTTTAACGATCTTAGACATTGTGTTTCCTCTTGCTTATCTTCAATTTAAAAGCTAAAAAATAGCCATAGCGAGTTATCTCTACAGCTATCCGTAATCCTTACTTATTTAAGTTCACCACGCAGTTGTTGACCTGCTGCCTTCACGAAACCTTCAAATAGAGGGTGACCATCGCGAGGAGTTGATGTGAACTCAGGGTGGAATTGAGCAGCCACAAACCATGGGTGGTTAGGTAGTTCAATAATTTCCACTAATTTCTTGTCTGCTGACAGACCTGAAACTTTCAATCCAGCTTTTTCTAGTTGCGGAAGCAAATTGTTATTCACTTCATAACGGTGACGGTGACGCTCATGAATGCTTGCGTTACCATAAAGCTCACGCGCTTTAGAACCGTTTTTCAGGTGGCATAACTGAGCACCAAGGCGCATTGTACCACCAAGGTTTGAATCCTCTGTACGCTCTTCCACCTTGCCTTTACTGTCAATCCATTCAGTGATTAGACCCACCACTGGGTTTTTAGTTTCAGCATTAAATTCAGTTGAGTGTGCATCAGCCAAACCTGCAACATTACGGGCAAATTCAATCAACGCAACTTGCATACCCAGACAAATGCCTAAGTACGGAATTTTGTTTTCACGAGCATATTGTGCGGTACGGATTTTACCTTCAATACCACGACCGCCGAAGCCACCAGGAACTAGAATTGCATCTAGACCTTCAAGCATTTCAAAACCTTTAGCCTCAACATCTTGTGAGTCAATGTATTTGATCTTCACTGAGAGACGATTTTTCAGGCCAGCGTGTTTTAATGCTTCGTTAACTGACTTGTAAGCATCAGGCAGCTCAATATACTTGCCTACCATACCGATGGTTACTTCATCGGTTGGGTTTGCTTCTTCGTAGATAACTTGTTCCCACTCAGCCAAGTTAGCTTCTGGTGCTGTAATACCAAAGCGCTTACAAACAAAATCATCAAGACCTTGCGCTTTGATTAACTGAGGGATTTTGTAGATTGAATCTACATCTTTCATTGAGATTACTGCTTTTTCCTGCACATTACAGAACAGTGCAATTTTTGCACGTTCGTTCGCAGGAATAACACGGTCAGAACGACAGATCAAAATGTCAGGCTGAATACCGATAGAACGTAATTCTTTTACCGAGTGTTGCGTTGGCTTCGTTTTCACTTCACCAGCCGCAGCCAGGTAAGGAACTAACGTTAGGTGCATAAACATAGTACGTTCACGACCTTTTTGTACTGCTAACTGACGAATTGCTTCCATAAACGGTAACGATTCGATATCACCAACAGTGCCACCAACTTCAACGATAGCAATATCGTGGCCTTCAGCACCTGCAATCACACGTTCTTTAATTTCGTTCGTGATGTGAGGAATTACCTGAATAGTTGCACCAAGGTAGTCTCCGCGACGCTCTTTACGAAGTACTTCTTCGTAAACACGACCAGCTGTAAAGTTATTACGCTTAGTCATTTTAGTACGGATAAAACGCTCATAGTGACCTAAATCAAGGTCGGTCTCTGCACCGTCTTCCGTAACGAATACTTCGCCGTGTTGAGTTGGGCTCATTGTGCCTGGGTCAACGTTGATGTAAGGGTCTAGTTTCATCATGGTCACTTTAAGACCACGTGCTTCTAAAATTGCCGCTAATGATGCTGCTGCAATGCCTTTACCTAGTGAGGATACGACCCCGCCCGTAACAAAAATATAATTCGTTGTCATGATTAACCTGGAAGATTGGTGTAGAGGAAAAAGTGTATCTGGACGGGAAATTAGTATACCAGACCCACTTTATTGCCACAACGTGAAAACTATCACAGCATTCATCGTTTTTTTTTGTCTCAAATCAATTATACCGACTGCATAGGTCAACTGGTCAAAAATCAACCGATAAATGTTACTCTTTTTAGCAAAAAAGACCAGTAAATATAAATCGAATAATCAATGAATTAAATTTATGACGACGATTCTTGGCGCTCAGTACGTTTCACTTTGTCCCATTCGTTATCCAACATATCCAATGAACAACTTTCTAAGCGCATCCCTTTTTCTAGCACACTTTTTTCAACTTGGCGAAATCGCTTTTCAAATTTTTTGTTTGCACGTTGTAAAGCAAGCTCTGGCTTTACCTTTAAATGGCGGCTTAAATTCACTACAGAAAATAGCAAATCACCCATTTCTTCTTCGATATTAGCTTGATTAGGTGACACTTGAATAACTTCATCCATGACTTCATCCAGCTCTTCTTTTACTTTATCAACCACAGGGGCAATCGTATCCCAATCAAAACCATGTTTTGAACAACGTTTTTGAATTTTGTCGGCACGGATCAAGGCGGGTAATGCGAGGGGAATATCGGCTAATACACTTTCATCGAGCCCTTTTTCATCTCGCTCTTTCGCTTTTTCAGCTTCCCAATTGGCGTTAATTGCTTCGTCGTCAGAAAATTGAGCATCACTAAAAACATGAGGGTGACGGCGCGTTAATTTTTCATTTAACCCAGCAACCACATCATTAAAATCAAACAAGCCTTGCTCTTTGCCAAGCTGGCTATAAAAAATTATTTGAAATAATAAATCGCCTAATTCTTCACGTACATTGCTCCAATTTTTTTTCTCGATAGCATCAGCAACCTCGTAAGCTTCTTCAATCGTGTGCGGAATAATCGAAGAAAAGTCTTGTTTAAGATCCCACGGGCATCCTTTTTGAGGATCACGCAGTGTCGTCATAATGTCGAGTAGCTGTTGGATTGGTGCTGATTTATGTTCGCTCATAATGGATCGCTATTGGTCTTTTGCAGTGATAAATATGGCTATGTCACGCATGCCGTTTGATTTCAGATTACCAGAAACAAAAACGGGAAGCACAATGCTTCCCGTTTTTACGTTATGGTACAAACTATTGGCTAAATCTGCCGTATTGATGCCTCAATCAAGCCTTGTTAATACAAACGCTTAGCTTCAGCAACGTCTTTAACTTGTTCGATACGCTTCAGCACTTTACTCAGTACTTCTAAATCGGTGAGTTCTAAATCAAAGTCCATAATCGACATCTGCTTTTTGTAGTCAATGCGACTTTTCATTCCCGCCACTTTTGCTTTTTCATTAGCTAAAGTATTGGTCAGCTCTTTAATCAAGCCATTTCGCTCTGAGGCAGTTACTCGCACTGTAATATTATAATTACCCACGAAACCACCACCCCACACCGTATGAATGATACGTTCTGGTACATGATGACGAAGTTCTGCAAGTTGCTCACAGTCATTACGGTGCACAGAAATACCACGACCTTGGGTGACAAAACCGACAATTTCATCACCAGGAATCGGCTGACAACAGCGTGCTAAATGGGTCATTAAATTATCGACGCCTTCAACAACAACAGCATCACGCTGAGGCTTTTTCGCACTGGTACTGATTTTGGTACTCGCTTCAGTCAGCTTATCCACTAACTGTTGGTCTTCCTCTTCTGCCGTTGGCTTATTAATAATCATGCTGATGTGATTAACCACTTGGTTAATACGCAAATCACCACTACCAATACCAACAAACAATTCATCTACGTTTTTAGCATTGAAACGCTTTAATGCATACACTTCTGCATCTTTAAGCTTGGCGCCGATTTTATTCAGTTCAAGCTCTAAGATTTCACGCCCCGCTACCATGTTTTTATCATGGGCTTGCCTACGGAACCACGCATGCACTTTGGCTCTTGCTCGACCTGAGGTCACAAAGCCTAAATTAGGGTTTAACCAATCCCGTGACGGATTCGCTTCTTTCTGGGTAATAATTTCAACCTGCTCACCCATCTGTAAGTGATAAGTGAATGGCACAATACGCCCTTCTACTTTGGCACCAATACAGCGGTGCCCAACTTCAGAGTGAATATGGTAAGCAAAATCAAGTGGGGTTGCATTTAACGGCAAATCAACCACATCACCTTTGGGGGTAAAAGCATAAACACGATCATCAAAGACTTGGCTACGTAACTCATCCAGCATTTCGCCAGAATCTGACATTTCTTCTTGCCACATAAGTAGCTTACGAAGCCAATTAATTTTCTCATCATAAGATGACTTCGCAGCGCCAGATGATGATCCTTCTTTGTATTTCCAGTGTGCTGCCACACCTAATTCAGACTCTTCATGCATTTGCTTAGTACGAATCTGAATTTCAATCGTGCGCCCTTCAGGTCCTAATACGACGGTGTGAATCGATTGGTAACCATTCGGTTTTGGATTCGCAACATAATCATCAAATTCTTTCGGAAGATGACGGTATTTAGTATGTACTACGCCTAATGCGGCATAACAATCTTGTAGCTGGTCGGCAATAATACGTACCGCACGTACATCAAATAGCTCATCAAATTCTAAGCTTTTCTTTTGCATCTTTCGCCAGATACTATAGATATGCTTAGGACGACCATGCACTTCGGCTTTGATGTGTGACGCTTTCATTGATTCATCTAAATCAGAGACAAAATGATCAATATAATATTCACGGTCGATACGACGTTCTGATAGTTGCTTAGCAATTTGCTTGTACACATCAGGGTGCTGATAGCGGAAAGCATAATCTTCGATTTCCCACTTAAGCTGACCAATGCCTAAGCGGTTTGCTAATGGCGCATAAATATTGGCACATTCACGTGCTGCTGTTCGGCGTATCTCATCCGGCTCATCTTTCACTTCACGCAGATTACAAATACGCTCTGCAAGCTTAATGACAACACAACGGAAGTCATCAACCATAGATAACAACATGCGGCGAATATTATCGACCTGTGCCGATTGCTCGGCACCTTCGGTGGTCGCATTCAACTGGCCAATCGCGGCCATTTGCTCAACACCTTTTACCAACTGCATGATAGTGGTGTTGTAATCTTCTTTAACTTGTTCATGTTGATAAATCCCTGCTTCAACCAGCGGGACTACTAACGCAGCGACCAGAGTATCTGCATCCATACTCAGGGTAACTAGAATTTCTACCATTTCGCGGCCACGCCATAATAATAATGACGTAGACTCTTCCTTAGTCGTTATTTCGATACATCGTTGATAGGTCTTTTTTAAGCGTTTAGACACCTTGGCATCTTGCTGCAGGCTATCAACCCATGATGAAAGCTCAAATGTATCATTTTCCTTTAAATGCGCACCGCGAACTGCGACCATTTTTCTGTCCTGTATTCTCTGTATTGGTGATAACTACCAAATCAAAGTTTGGTAACCACTCTCTTTTTTTTAACAGCCTTGGCTTTAACAAACAATGCCATCGACTCTAAATGCCCCGTCTGTGGAAACATATCTAACATGCCAAGACGTTCCAACTGATAACCTTTTTTCAGTAATACCTGACTATCTCGTGCGAGTGTAGCCGGATTACATGATACATATACTACCCTTTCAGGCTTAAGCTTCACTACGTGCTCCATCACACCTGCAGCACCTGCACGTGCGGGATCCAATAATATTTTATTGAAAGGTTCTCGTGCCCATGCAAGCTTTGTCACGTCGTCATCTAAATTAGCTTGATAAAACGTAGCGTTATTCTGCTTGTTGCACATTGCGTTCTCTGTTGCACGATGAACCATTTCATCGATACCTTCAACTCCAACCACTGCTTTTGCATGTTTTGCGAGCGGCAAACTGAAATTACCTAGCCCACAAAATAAATCCAACACACGGTCGTTAGGCTGAAGATCTAACCAATCTGTCGCTTGTTCTACCATTTTCTTATTCACATCACGATTGACTTGAATAAAGTCTTTCGGTGAAAAATGTAATGTTAAATCATCTAAGCGATAGTACGGGGTTTCGCCGTGAATCAACTCGATGTCATCTGAGGTTGGCGCTAAGAATAGGATAACATTTTGCTCTTGGGCAAAATTAAGAATCAGCGTCATGTCTTTGTCAGAAAAAGGCTTTAGATGTCGAATCAATACAACACGACCATTATCGGCTTCAATAAGCTCAATATGACCAAGATGCCTTTGTCCTTTCAATGTAGATAACAGACTACGTAAAGGGGGTAAAAGTTCATTCAATGACTCGGCAAGCACTGGGCACTGCTTCACATTAACAATGTCTTTGCTCTGTTTTTTACGAAAGCCAAACTGTAACTGTCCATCTTTACCTAGCAGAACACTAAATCGAGCGCAGCGACGATAATGATGTTCAGCCGCTATAATAGGAGTAACTTGTTCGATTGCTGCTCTTTGTTGATCACCAGCTCTTTGTTTATCAACAGCAACTTGTTGGTCACCAGCAAATTTTACCATCAAATCGCTTAACGCCTGCTGTTTAGCAAAAACCTGACCTTGATGCGATAAATGTTGCAAGTTACAACCACCACACTGGTCATAGATCGGACAATGCGGTTTAATACGTGCTGGACTGTCAATAAGACGCTTGATGACTTTAGCACGCGCATACTGCTTTTTATCATCAGTGATTTGAACCAATGCTTTTTCACCCGGCAACAAACCGTCAACGAAAATAGATTTATTGTTTAGATGACCAATACCAGCACCCAGATGATCTAATCGATTAATAACGATTTCTTTGTGCTTAGTATCAGTGATTTTACGTTTTTGAGGCTTAAAAAAGCGTGCCATAGTGTTTTGACTCACGAAAAGACATTGGTTTATTGTCGAATAGCCCTAGTTTCTTTAAGCTAGGGCCACAAATGGACCACAATTCTCCCACAGAATCGCATTCTTGTAATTAAGAGAACAATGAGCAGATACGGACTTCGTGCCAGGGTCTTCACCCTGACATTAGCACCAACACTAATTATAGGCCTATTATTGAGTGCCTTCTTCACGATGAGCCGCTATCGAGATCTTGAGCACCAGCTGATTTCTACAGGTTCTAGTATCATCGAACCTTTAGCTATTTCATCTGAATATGGGATGACAGACAAGAACCGTGAAGCAGTGCGCCGTCTGATCAGCTACACCCATAGAAAGAACTCTCAAATCATTCGAAGCATTGCGGTTTTTGATGCAGATAATCAGTTATTTGTGACCTCTAATTTTCATCGTAATTTTGAAACCTTGATGTACCCCACGGGTCAACCTATTCCATTATTACTTGAAACACGATTAAGTGATAACTCACTGATATTAAGAGCCCCGATATTAGCCGAAGGGCAGTTTGGCAGTAACAACTCGATCAGCTATCAAGGTAAAGCATTGGGCTATATCGCCCTAGAATTAGACCTTAGCGCCTTACGCCTGCAACAGTATCAAGAAGTCTTTACGGCTTTAATGGTATTACTGTTTGGACTTACGCTCTCTTCATTATTTGCGTACCGCTTGATGCAAGATGTGACCCGCCCTATTTCACATATGGTGAGTGTAGTCGATAGAATTCGACGAGGGCACCTCGACATTCGAATTGAAGGGCAACTGCTTGGTGAGCTGGATACGCTTAAAAATGGTATCAATGCGATGGCTATCTCGCTGTCTGAATACCATATCGAAATGCAACAAAGCATCGATCAGGCCACTTCTGATTTACGAGAAACGCTTGAACAGCTGGAAATTCAAAACGTTGAACTGGATATTGCAAAAAAACGCGCTCAAGAAGCAGCACGTGTAAAATCGGAATTTTTAGCCAATATGTCGCACGAATTGCGAACACCACTCAACGGTGTTATTGGCTTTACCCGTCAAATGCTAAAAACACGATTGAGTTCAAGCCAGCACGACTATTTGCTCACCATTGAAAAATCGGCCAATAACCTCTTAACCATCATTAATGACATTCTCGACTTTTCTAAACTGGAAGCGGGGAAATTATTACTGGAAAACATTCCATTCGATTTTACGGAATCACTTGATGAGGTAATGCGTTTACTGGCACCAAGCGCGCATGAAAAAGGGCTAGAGTTAACACTAAAAGTTGACCATCGTATCCCTGCAGGCTTAATTGGTGATCCACTGCGTATTCAGCAAGTTATTACCAATTTGATCGGTAATGCCGTGAAATTTACCGAACGAGGCAACATTGATGTTTCGGTTGAATTAAAGAGCAGTAAAGATGAAAACATCGATCTACAATTTACTGTTCGCGATACCGGTATTGGTATTTCTGAGCGTCAACAAGCCCAATTATTCCAAGCCTTTAGCCAAGCAGATGCCAGTATATCCCGTCGCTATGGCGGTACAGGTTTAGGACTTGTTATTACCCAGAAGTTAGTCACGCAGATGGGCGGAGAAATCAGCCTAACCAGTCGCTTACATCAAGGCTCAACATTCTGGTTCTCGTTAAAAATGCTCAAAACCGATCTTCCGGTCTCTCAACCAATCGATACTACCTTGTTAGAAGGTAAGAAAATTTTATTGATCGAACCAAACATGCAAGCGGCATCGGTAGTACAACAACGCCTTATTAAAGCGGGCATGTTTGTCACTTATCGTTCCACCATGCCTGAAGAGGTAGAGCATCATCACTTTGCCTTAATTTGTTTACCTCCCGGTCAACAGCCACCTATCGCGATACTCTTGGATCGCGTATTCAAAGCAGAACAAGTTACTGACAAGGTTATCATTAGCCTACCAACCACTGAATTGGCCTTATCTGAACGCCTGATAAATGCAGGGGTATCAGCTTGTTTAGGCAAGCCTCTTTCACATCGTAAACTGTTTGAAGTGCTGAATAATGAGCCTGATGACATCTTAGAACCGGAGTTATTATCATTACCAGAACCAGCCCAAAAAATTGAGCCTCTCACTGTAATGGCCGTTGATGATAACCCTGCGAACTTGAAGCTAATCTCGGCATTATTAAGTGAACGTGTCGAAACGGTTATTACCGCAACAGGTGGTAGAAAAGCGGTTGAATACGCGCATCAAAAAGCATTTGATCTGATCTTTATGGATATTCAAATGCCCGAGATGGACGGTGTAACGGCATGTGAAGCGATTCACAAAACGGAGTTAAACCATTCAACGCCCGTCATAGCGGTAACAGCACATGCTATGCCTGGCGAGCGTGAGCGCTTAATTAATGCCGGTATGGATGATTACTTAACCAAACCTATCGAAGAGCATATTCTTCAGCAAATTCTGGCGAAGTGGAATCAACATCCAGAAAATGAACACAACCAAAATACGATTATTAATATAGAACCTGACGTAATTTCAACGCAGCAACAGCTGGCTCAAGACAGCAAAGATATCAGCTGGGATTGGGATTTAGCACTGAAGCAAGCAGCAGGAAAAGAAGATCTTGCCAAAGACATGCTGCAAATGCTGCTTGATTTCATGCCTGAGGTTGAAATGCTGGTCAATGAAGCACTTGATGGGAAAGAGATTGAGTTATGGCCACCGATTCACAAACTGCATGGTAGCTGTGCATACAGTGGTGTACCTCGCTTGAAGAATTTATGCTACACCATTGAAACCCAGCTTAAAGCCAATGCAACGGTCGCAGATATCGAACCAGAGCTCTTTGAGTTAATGGATGAAATGAACCACGTTGTAAAAGCCTCTAAAGCATTTAGAAACAGGTAAGAGGCTTACCTAAACGAGGTTCATTGGTTGCTACTTAACTGATAGTAAAAAGCGCCGAAGGTAGTGTAAACCTTCGGCGCTTTTTTATTCTAATTTTTTACTCACGTAAATCAGAAAGCTGGTATGCAACATAACTAACTTTCAAGAATAACCGTTGCAACGGCATACCGCTTTTCATCGGCTAAAGTCAGGTGCACATGTTTCACACCCATGCTCTCTGCCAGCTCTGCAGCCTTGCCCGATAAGGAGAGTAAAGGCTTACCGCGTTCATCGTTACTGACGGTAAAATTTTGAAACGATACCCCGCACGCAATGCCAGTGCCCAAGGCTTTCGACGCCGCTTCTTTGACCGCAAATCGCTTGGCTAAGTAACGGGCTTTCAACTTGAGGCTGTGGTAAATCACCAACTCGGAGGGCGCAAGAATACGTTCAGCAAAAGCATCACCAGAACGGGCAAAAACTTTCTCTACCCGTTCAATATCAGCAATGTCTGTGCCCAATCCGATAATCGCCATTAACGACGCGCGTCCAGCATTTCTACTTTCATGTCAGCGACAGCTTTGTTCAAGCCATCGAAGGCTGCACGGCCAATGATAGAGTGACCAATGTTCAATTCATACAGTTCAGGCAGTGCCGCTATTGGCTTCACGTTGTGGTACGTCAGGCCATGGCCCGCGTTCACTTTGATACCTAAACCATGTGCGTAAGTCGCTGCTGAAGCAATTTTCTCTAGCTCAGCTTGCTGAGCTTCTTCTGTTTCAGCATCGGCATAGTGACCCGTGTGCAGCTCAACAAATGGGGCGCCACACGCCAAGGTCGCGTCAATTTGCGCGCGATCTGCATCGATGAACAACGATACTTTAATACCCGCGTCTGTTAGCTTTTGCGTCGCGGCTTTAATTTTTTCTAGCTGGCCTGCAACGTCTAAACCGCCTTCAGTGGTCAACTCTTCACGTTTCTCTGGTACTAAACATACGAATTCAGGTTTAGTGTCTAGTGCGATGCTTACCATCTCATCAGTCACTGCCATTTCTAAATTCATACGTGTTTGAATGGTTTCTTTCAGGATACGAACATCACGATCATTAATATGACGACGGTCTTCACGTAGGTGAACCGTAATACCATCTGCGCCTGCACGCTCTGCAACTTCAGCGGCATGTACAGGATCTGGGTAACGCGTACCACGAGCATTACGTAACGTTGCAATATGATCGATATTGACACCAAGAAGTATGTTGTTCATTTTCCGATATTCCTTGTTCGAGGGATAAACAACTCCCTACTTTTTAATGGTTTCCCGCCAAGATACGGCTTTAAGGCTATCCGTGTAAAGCGTTTTGCGGCCTTGAGCTGATCTGGGGTTTCAAAGCGTCGAGCAGCAATTGCCAGTAATTGATTACCAGTAAAAGTGAAGTGCCCGGTCATCATTGAAGCAATGAAACCTTTTTGCTCTCGATAGTGATACGTCATAAGATCATCAACCGGTAAACCACTACCAGCACAATGAAGAAAATCAATGCCGTAACCAAGGTGATGCAATAAGGCTAATTCGAAACGTCGCAATGCAGGCTCTGGGTTATCCGCTTGCGCTAACTCACGTAAGGCATTCAAATAATCCATAAACAGCACAGGATAAGGGGTGTCGTTTTCAAGCACTCGGGCCAATACCTCGTTAAGGTAAAATGCCGAATAGAGAATGTAGCCGCGCATAGGCAGACTAATACTGATAGGCTCGGCGTGGGTCAATGTTTTCATTGAGCCACGACCGGTCCATTTCATAAACAGAGGGGTAAAAGGCTGAAGGGTGCCTTTTAAACTGGAACGCTTTCGTCGTGCACCTTTCGACAAAATAGTAAGACGGCCATAATCCTCGCTAAAAACATCAAGGATCAGACTCGTCTCACTATATGGACGAGAGTGAAGGACAAAACAACGCTGTAGCCCCTCCATTGTGTTCCTTATAGATCGTCGGTGTAACCTAGGCTGCGCAATGCACGTTCGTCATCTGCCCATCCGGATTTCACTTTAACCCATAGTTCTAGGTACACTTTACGTCCGAATAAATCTTCCATATCAATACGGGCTTCACGACCGATGACTTTCATCTTCTCGCCGTTTTTACCGATAACCATTTTCTTTTGGCCTTTACGCTCAACAAAAATCAATCCGTTGATATCAAAACCATCCATCTTAGGATTGTAATCAAAACGCTCGATTTCAACCGTAACAGAATAAGGAAGTTCTTCACCCAAGAAACGCATTAGTTTTTCACGAATGATTTCAGATGCCATAAAGCGCTGTGAACGGTCAGTCACATAATCTTCAGGGAAGTAATATTCACCTTCAGGAATGTGTGCACGCACAATTTTTTCTACTGTATCAACGTTAGTACCGCTTTTCGCAGAAATTGGCACCATATCCACAAAGTCCATCTTCTTAGATAGCGCATCTAAATGCGGGAATAAATCGCCTTTTTCTTTAACGTTATCAACTTTGTTGATCAACAGTACTGTAGGAAGCTCACTTTTCTTAAGCTTATTCAGCACCATTTCGTCATCATTAGTCCACATAGTACCGTCAACTAAGAACAATACTAACTCAACATCGGTCAATGAGCTGCTTGCTGCACGGTTCATCAAACGGTTAATCGTACGCTTTTCTTCAATGTGAAGACCAGGAGTATCAATAAACACCGCTTGGTAACCATCACGGGTATCTACACCCATAATACGGTGACGTGTAGTTTGTGGTTTACGTGAAGTGATCGAAAGCTTCTGCCCAACCAAACGGTTAAGTAGAGTCGATTTACCAACGTTAGGTCGGCCTACGATGGCTATAAAGCCGCAATGTTGTTTCTCTGTCATGATTCCAACTGCTTAAGCGCAAGTTCTGCTGCTGCCTGCTCTGCCTTGCGCCGACTGCTGCCTTTACCAATAACAGGCTTATCCAAGCCCGTCACTTCACATTGCACCGTGAACTCTTGATTATGAGCTTCACCATGCACCTTAGTTACAGTATACGCTGGAAGTGCTAAACGACGTCCTTGTAAACACTCTTGCAGACGTGTTTTAGGATCTTTCTGGTTAATACCAGGTTGAATCGTTTCAAGACGAGACTGATACCAAGCTAGAATAACCTTACGTACCTGTTCCGTATCACTGTCCAGATAAATTGCACCGATAATCGCTTCTACGCAATCTGCTAGAATTGAATCACGACGGAATCCGCCACTTTTCAGCTCACCTGGACCCAGTAATAAATAATCACCAAGTTCAAATTCACGGCCCAACTCAGCGAGCGTTTTACCACGAACCAGCGTTGCTCGCATACGGCTCATATCACCTTCATCCACATGAGGAAAACGGTGATATAAGTCATCGGCAATAACAAAGCTTAAGATCGAATCGCCTAAAAATTCTAAGCGTTCATTATGCTTTCCATTAGCACTGCGGTGTGTCAGTGATAATGTCATCAATTCGCTACTATTAAATTGATACCCCAGCTTACGCTGGAGCCTATTCGCAGGAGATGTCATTTTATCTCAATCAGTTTATGCTACCGATGCGGTTAAAACGCACATCAGTAGGAATCCAAGATGGTAGTGCACTATCAGCACCTCGTTCAAACTCAAAGCTGATCCAGATCGCGACCGCCTTTCCGACTAAGTTCGCTTCTGGCACAAAGCCCCAGTAACGACTGTCTGCACTATTATCGCGATTATCACCCATCATAAAGTAGTGTCCTTCAGGCACAACCCACTCAGTGATTCCCGGACGAGGCTGGTAAGCCAACGTACGATCACGTTTTAATGGATTCACTAAAATTTGATGATCTGCATCACCCAACTTTTCATTAAATTGCACTAAACGCGTCATATTTTGAGTGAACTCACTGTCAGCCATATTGGTTAACGGCACAAAGGTACAATCTGCAGTGCCTTTCGGCGCAATACAAATTTGCTTATCTGCGCTGTAACGAACAGTATCACCAGGCATACCGACTACACGTTTAATGTAATCAATATTCGGTTGAGGTGGGTATTTAAAGACCACAACATCGCCACGTTCAGGTTCACTTGTTTCAATCAACTTATGACGGAAAACAGGATCGCGCAAACCGTATGCGAATTTCTCAACCAAGATGAAATCGCCAATAAGTAGCGTTGGCATCATCGAGCCGGATGGGATCTGGAACGGCTCATAAACAAATGAGCGAAATACCATTATAAGCGCAATCACCGGAAACATAGAGCTAGTTGATTCTATCCAGCTCGGTTGCGGTGCTACGGTTTCTAGGGTTTTAACATCTACTTGATCGCCAGCATTTTCAGCTGCCGCATCAATTTTCAATTGACGCTTTGGCGCCCAGACAAACCTATCAAGAGCCCAAATGAGCCCGGTAAATAATGTCGCAAGTACCAAAATTAACGAAAAAGTATTAGCCATTGTATTCCCTAATCAATGTAACAGTTCAGTTTTATATCGCTGATCTACTCAAAAATGTGTTTACGCATTAAATGAAAATGCTGATTTAATTATTATAAATCAGCATTTAAAGTATTAATATAAACACACAGGTAATGAGATAAGCTATCTACTTATTTTTTACCTACATGTAAAATAGCTAAGAACGCTTCTTGAGGTAGCTCGACATTACCGATCTGCTTCATACGTTTCTTACCAGCTTTCTGCTTCTGTAGCAGTTTCTTCTTACGACTGATATCGCCACCGTAACACTTAGCAATAACGTTTTTACGTAACTGCTTAACGGTTGCACGGGCAATAATCATACCGCCAATCGCCGCTTGAATTGCGATATCAAACATCTGACGAGGAATGAATTCCTTCATTTTATCGACTAAATCACGACCGCGACCATTCGCATTGTCTTTGTGCGTAATAATAGCAAGTGCATCTACACGTTCGCCGTTGATCATTACATCAACACGTACCATGTTTGATGGTTCGTAACGCTGGAAGTTGTAATCTAGCGATGCATAACCACGTGATGTCGATTTCAAACGGTCGAAGAAATCCAATACTACTTCTGACATCGGAATATCGTATGTCAGCGCAACTTGGTTTCCATGATAAATCATATCGACTTGCATACCACGTTTTTCAATACACAAGGTAATCACATTACCTAGGTATTCTGATGGTACCAATATATTACAACGTGCAATTGGCTCACCAATGACTTCAATATCATTGACTGCTGGTAGCTTTGATGGGCTATCAACATAAACGGTGCCGTTGCGTGTCGTTTCTACTTCATAAACAACCGTTGGTGCCGTTGTAATAAGATCAAGATCGTATTCACGTTCTAGGCGTTCTTGAATGATTTCCATGTGCAACATGCCAAGGAAACCACAACGGAAACCAAAACCAAGTGCAGTAGAACTTTCTGGTTCATAGAACAAAGATGCATCGTTTAGGCTTAATTTACCCAGTGCATCACGGAAATTCTCATAATCATCAGAAGATATAGGGAATAGACCCGCATAAACCTGAGGTTTCACTTTCTTAAAACCAGGTAATGGTTTTTCACAGCCATCTTTAGCTGTAGTGATCGTATCACCAACTGGTGCACCTAAGATGTCTTTAATACCACAAACAACCCAACCAACTTCACCGGTGTTCAGTTCTGTCGTGTCGATTTGCTTTGGTGTAAAGATACCCAGACGGTCAATATTCCAAACCTGACCAGTACTCATCATCTTAATTTTTGCATTTTTCTTTAGTGAGCCGTTTTTAACTCGAACCAAAGATACAATGCCTAAATAATTATCGAACCATGAGTCAATGATCAAGGCTTGTAACGGACCTTCAGGATCACCTTCTGGTGGTGGAATAGCTGCAACGATGTTTTCAAGAACATCTTCAACGCCTAAGCCTGTTTTCGCAGAACAGCGCGTTGCATCTATCGCATCGATACCTACGATGTCTTCTATTTCTTCTGCTACACGCTCTGGATCAGCAGCTGGTAAGTCGATTTTATTCAAAATCGGCACCACTTCTAGGTCCATTTCCATTGCTGTATAACAGTTAGCTAATGTCTGAGCTTCAACGCCCTGACCGGCATCAACCACCAGCAAAGCCCCTTCACAGGCTGCTAATGAACGCGATACTTCGTATGAGAAGTCAACGTGTCCTGGTGTATCGATGAAATTAAGCTGATAAGTTTCACCATCTTTAGCCGTATAGTCGAGTGTTACACTCTGGGCTTTGATAGTGATACCGCGTTCGCGTTCAAGATCCATGGAATCTAAAACCTGCGCAGACATTTCACGATTGGAAAGGCCACCACAGACTTGAATTAGACGGTCGGATAAGGTCGACTTACCATGGTCGATATGTGCAATAATCGAAAAGTTACGAATGTGCTTCATGAATGGCGTGACTAGCTCGTGATTTAAATGAATGGGATCTTTTGATCAAGTTGACGGATTCTACCGAATTTCAGGGCTACTCGCTATCTTTCGATGCAGCATTTATCATCTTATCTGATGATAGTGGTTGCCCCAATACCCGAATCAGGCTCGGCTCATAGTCCGAATTGCCGTCTAAACGCTTAGCATATTGCCGCGCAAGTAGCAGCCCAATAGCTGCACTGACCATAGATGTAATGATAACACCGAGTTCACTGGTGCCTGCTAAGTCAACAAACCACCACTGCCCTACAACTGCACCCAACACTAGGAACAGTAACGGCACAATGTACACTAGCAATGCAGAACTCAGCATACTTTTTTCTGATAATCCAATTTCAACAATTTCACCAATCGTTAGCGACTTGTCTGTCGCTAACGTGACTTGGTGTGCTCGCCCTGGTATTGCTTTAGTCACAATACCTGTTCCACAACTATCACGTGAAGCACAATGGCCACAACTGGTTTGTTGCTGACAACTGACAGTTACACTGCCTTGTTCAACGGCAATAACCGTTGCCAGCGTACGCATCATGGTTTTGTACCCTCAGCAGTCGGACTTACAACTGGGGCTTTAGCGAACGTAATCGACTCAGCAATACGTCGTGCAGTGGCTGGCGGAATATCACCAACGACAGTCACTTCTTTATCTCCGACTACATTGCTATGCAAAGTACGACGACCTTGCCTTACAAGCTGCTCACGTACAGTATAGTTGTCAGCATCAGAAACGTAGATAGAAAGGCTAAATAGCCCATCACTGTACATTTTACTTTCAACAGGACGCTCTGTTAGCACCAAGCGATGGCGATTACGCGAAACAGACTCAAAACCTTGAGGCAACCAATTCACCGACCAACCAAGATCTGCTTGAGGCTGTGGTGGTAGTTGTACAACAGCCGGCAAATCAACCGTACTTAAATTTTTAAGTACTTCACCGACTTTAGGATTAACCACATAAGAAACAGCACGATACTGCTCTAAGGGTTCACCGTCACGATCCAGCAAATCAGCACGCATCACTAAATGGCTACGTGTATCTACCCACAATAAGTAGGAGTAACGCGTCCCATCTTTGGGAGCAACACGTATAACATCACAAGCCACACCGGCTTCACGCGCACGCCCCATCGAAATGAAATCATAGAAATCCGACAATTCATGAATATTTGTTTTCATGACAGGAGGCAACGGTGCCACCATTTTATTGCTGTCGATTGTGAACGGATCTAACCCCGGTTCAAAATAACTGACTTCACGGCCACGCTGAATCACCTCACGTGGTGGGCCACTAAGGTAAATAAGATGTGCGTACGTTTTTCCATCTTCAACAGCATGGCGATAACGCAGCGGTTCAATACTATTTTTCTTAATTAGTATGTAAGAGAGCTCATAACTGAGGTCTCTACTAGCCTCATCCATTTGATGCAACAAAGCCTCAGCTGAAGCTTTAGGTTCTTCTTCAGCAGAGGCTTGTATTGGCATCAATAGGCTGACCAGTGTCACGGCACCGACCAGAATTTTAATCATTAATCCGCCACAGATGAATTTGCTTCTAATAATGTTCTATCGATACTGCCATCTTCAGCATTAAAGCGAAGTTGCAATTCATAATCTTGCAGCATCGCGTTAATACGGCGACGCTGCTCCATTAATTGCGCTTCACTTGGTGCACTATTGTGCGCACCAGTACGGACAGAATCACGCGTTAAGCTGACAGGTTCAGCTTTTCCTCCAAACGGAATAGTTTGAAGTACTGGTAATTGTGAATTCGTTGCATCTGCAACTAATGCATCATCACCGCCATTGTATTGTTGAACACCAACAATAACAGCTAATGATACTGACGCAGCAATCGCCACTTGACCAAACTGAGTCAACCAAGCAGGTAAAGTACGCTTAGCCTGACGCGGTGTAGGTTGAGATTCAGTTTTTTGTGCAGTTCTGATGTCAATAACAGGGGTATCAACAACAGGAACAATTACATCAGGTTCTGCACTAAAATCGGTTAGCCCTACATGAGCAGGTTCATTATCCAATGCTAACGCTACGCTTCCAGCAATATTCCATTCTTTGCATTGCGGGGCGTCACCTCGGATAACATCACCAATAAGGTTGAAGTCATGCCAAGATTGTTCGCTTTCTTTGTCTACGGTCAGCGCATTAATAATACTCTGATCGAGCTCTTCGCCATCAACTAGCGCCGAAATCTTTTCTTTATCAGCCATTTCTCTTCACCGTTTGGCTTAACATTATCGCTGCATAAGAGGACGTATACGTTTTTCAACTGCCTCTCGAGCACGGAATATGCGTGATCTTACAGTACCTACAGGGCAATCCATTATTACTGCAATATCTTCATAGCTTAAACCATCTAGTTCGCGCAATGAGATCGCAGTTTTAAGATCTTCCGGCAATGATTCTATGGTACCAAAGACAACCCGCTTTAATTCTTCAGACAACATTTGGTTCTCAGGGTTCGAAATTTCTTTCAATGCACCACCAGTTTCGTAATATTCTGCATCTTCTGCATCAACATCGGAGGCGGGTGGACGACGTCCCTGAGCCACTAAATAATTCTTCGCAGTATTAACAGCAATACGGTATAGCCATGTATAGAAAGCACTTTCACCACGAAATGTAGGCAAAGCTCTATACGCCTTAATAAAGGCTTCTTGTGCAACATCAGGGACATCGCCTGAGTTACTGACATACCGCGCAACGAGATTACAAACTTTATTTTGATATTTTATTACCAAAAGATTAAACGCTTGCTTATCTCCTCGTTGGACTCGCTCTATTAATACCTGATCAGTTTGCTGCTCGCTCATTCGAGCGTGTACTCCTATATCTGTCTTGCACTCGGATTCGTACTATTACAGGTCAATGTTACGTTAATAACTAATTTATGTCGTATTAACCACTTACCTGTTCAAGTGTTTTATGCAGACTAAGATTGCTAAATAAACGTCTGTAAACACTCAGCTAAAACACAGTAGTATGAAAACATTTATGAGCGTGAGCACTATGTATGACTCGAGAAAAACGGCAAAGTTCCTAGCCGAAAGAAATAATTTCTTAGTAATAGTGCGCGATCTTTTTATCACTATGGCGCATTATACGACGATAGGTGCTTCATATGTTACACCAACTATGCTTGCTAGCGAGACAAATCAATGTCAAAAAAATGCATTTATTTGATGGGGTCTTCGCTTTTAACTTTAATAAGTAAACCACACGAACACGATATAAAACAATAATGTGGATACTTCACTTTGCTAAAGTAATTATTTAACTTTTGCTGATGTACATACTCGATGACGAGCAATAAGGATTTGATGGTCACAATGACCATTCAGGATGGATTTTGGTAATATATGGCGGATTGCCACAGGGATATGATATTGATATGAACAAGAATCGTGAACATCATTGCGATGTTTTAGTCATTGGTAGCGGTGCTGCCGGTTTAACACTTGCACTTCGTTTAGCGCCTTTAAGTAAAGTCGTTGTCGTCAGTAAAGGTACACGCAATGAAGGGGCAACATACTACGCACAAGGTGGTATTGCCGCTGTTTTTGATGAATCAGACAGTATTGAATCACATATAGAAGACACACAAATTGCAGGTGCGCATTTATGTGATGATAATGTGGTGCGCTTCATTGCGGAAAATGCCAAAGAATCGGTTCAATGGCTGATTGATGGCGGTGTACCCTTTGATCGTGAAGAACAAGATAATGATGATGAAACCCCTCGTTATCATTTAACGCGTGAAGGTGGTCATAGTCACCGACGTATATTGCATGCCGCCGATGCCACAGGCATGGCAATGCAAAACTCACTACAAGATAACGTTCATAACCACCCCAATATCGAAGTATTAGAGCGTCATAATGCGCTTGATCTTATTACTCACCAGAAGCTAGGGAACGACGATACGCCAAACCGCGTATTAGGTGCTTATGTCTGGAACCGTAATAAAGAAGTGGTTGAAACAGTACATGCCAAATTTGTTGTACTCGCAACAGGTGGCGCTTCAAAGGTATACCAGTACACATCAAACCCAGATGTATCTTCTGGCGATGGTATTGCCATGGCATGGCGTGCAGGGTGTCGAGTAGCGAATCTTGAATTTAACCAGTTTCACCCAACCTGCTTATTTCATCCTGACGCAAGAAACTACTTATTAACCGAAGCACTACGTGGTGAAGGGGCATATTTACGTCGCCCTGACGGTAGCCGTTTCATGAGCGATTTCGATGAACGTGGTGAGCTTGCACCACGCGATGTCGTCGCCCGCGCAATCGACTTCGAGATGAAGCGCTTGGGTGCTGATTGTATGTTTCTGGATATCAGCCATAAATCTGATGATTTTATTACGAAACATTTCCCAACGATTTATGAAAAACTATTAACGTTCAACATTGATATCACCCAAGAGCCAATCCCAATCGTGCCGGCCGCACACTATACCTGTGGTGGTGTAATGGTCGATACCGAAGGTCGAACAGATTTAGACGGTTTATATGCGATTGGCGAAGTCAGTTACACAGGCTTACACGGTGCAAACCGTATGGCTTCTAACTCATTATTAGAGTGTGTCGTATATGCTACTTCAGCCGCTGAAAGCATCAGTTCTAAGCTAGATAATGTCAGCATGCCTGCCTCTCTTCCCCATTGGGATGAAAGCCAAGTTAACTGTTCAGATGAAGAAGTAGTTATCCAACACAACTGGCATGAACTACGTCTGTTTATGTGGGATTACGTCGGAATTGTACGTTCAACCAAACGTTTAGAACGCGCAATGCGTCGAATTCAGCTGCTTAAACAAGAAATTGATGAATACTACGGTAACTTCCGCGTGTCTAACAACCTGCTTGAACTACGTAATTTAGTCCAAGTCGCAGAGCTAATTGTTCGATGTGCGCTAGAGCGAAAAGAAAGCCGAGGTTTACACTTCACCTTAGACTATCCAGAGCTGAAAGAAAACTCAGGACCAACCATTCAAACGCCGGATCAGCCTTGTTAAGCTTCCAACGTTGTTAGCAATGTTATTTTAATCTAAGTGTCTTTCTTAAAATCCCAACGTCGGTTGGGATTTTTTTAATCGCTATCCTGCATCACTCTACAATCTCGCTATGTGACACAGCATTGCCAATGCTCGGTACTCTTCATCCTTGCAGGCATCATGACTAACGCATACCCAACTTACCTCTTGTGCATGTTGCATTCGAAATAAGATAAACCAACGGGTAACGACTTTTATTTTATTAATTTGCCACTTCTGCTGTTGCCAATTAGCCGCACCAGAAACCGTAATACTAAGGTTCCCTTGCTGACGATAATAATGTTGGTAGCGTTCAAGCCACTCAATCCATAAACATTCCAAAAGAAATGTAACAATGATAAGCGGTAGCCATGACGTCAAAAGTGAAACGAAGAGAGCAATTGCTACACCAAGATATAAAGCACTTAGTGCAGCTAGGATTTTTTGCGAAGGGTGTAGACGAAGATTAACGAAGCTTGCTGTTATTGTGGGCAACAATTTTGTCTACCATTGCAGCATGAGCAGGGTTTTCACTGCGACCGTGGCCCATCATCCAAGTAAACAAATCTGGATCATCGCTGGTCAATAACGACACGAAATCACGTTGTTCTTGATCGGGTAAGTCGTCTAAGCACTCTTCAAAAAAAGGCATGATGAGTACATCCAGTTCAAGCATACCACGTCGACATGCCCATTTTAGGCGTGCTCTTTCATCTGAACTCAACATATACAACCTCGTTATCTAATCTGAATATTCTTAGCGGTAGCAAAGCAATATTGTACTACCCTAAAATTTGCCACCAATATTAACAGCCACTTATTACCTCTACCATGCGCAAAAACAAGCAAACACTGAAGATGAGACATATGATCAATAATAGCCTGCTGTTTTACTCAAGGCTGGATTCTAACAATAAGTGCAACACGATAATCAACTCGTAAAGCTGACAAATGGTAATAAGCAATTTAACATAGTGGCTAAACTTACCATTTATTTGTAATGACTCACATAACGCGGTTCATTAAACAATCGCAGTATCGTATTTTGAGTCGTGGTTACAATGTTAACTATGGAATATCCAATGAGCATCGAGTTTAACGCACTGAATTTCAAAAAAGTCGCATTAACAGCACAAGATAAACTGCCTGAATTGGCACTCATCAACCTCGATGATTGGGGATTAATCACTCTAATTGGTGACGACAAGAAATCTTACCTACAAGGTCAAGTAACCTGTGATGTGGTATCGCTGCCAATCAACTCATCGACCTTAGGTGCTCATTGTGATGCCAAAGGTAAAATGCGCACCATTTTTCGCTTATTTAATCACAATGAAGGCTATGGATTTTTACAGCGTAAAAGTGTGATGGAAACACAATTACCTGAATTGAAAAAGTACGCAGTATTTTCAAAAGTCGATATCGAAGCAAGCAGTGATGTTTTACTGGGCCTTTCTGGTAAACAAGCACAAGCTGTTGTTGATCAATACTTTCCGGGCGACGGTGATGTACGTGCCATTACTGCAGGCACCGCCATTAAAGTTGACGATGATCGTTGGTTGTTTGCCATTGCACCAGAGCAAGCTGAACAACTCATTAATACCCTTGTAGAAACACACAATAATGTGCAGCTATCTGATAGCACATTGTGGGATCTCTACGATGCACTGCATGCCATTCCCCGCATAGATGCAGTAACCGCACTAGAGTTCATTCCTCAAGCTGTCAATCTACAAGCAGTAGACGGAATCAGCTTTAAAAAAGGCTGTTATACAGGACAAGAAACAGTAGCACGTGCTAAGTACCGTGGTATCAACAAGCGTGCTATGTACATCGTTACTGGTGAAGCGACACAATGCCCCCTTACTGGTGATGCATTAGAACGTAGCGTGGGTGATAACTGGCGTAAAGGTGGCACCTTATTAGCGAGCTACCTGTATGCCGATGATCAAGCTATTGCATTGGTTGTATTGCCTAACAATCTTGATGAAGGCACAGAGTTCCGCCTAGCTGAACAACCGGAAGCGATCTGGACACAACTTGATTTACCTTACTCGTTAGACGATGAATAACATGCAAACCTCTGTTATACATTTTCTGGATAATGAAGGGGTCGATTACCGTCTGCTCCCTCACTCAAAACCAGCAAAAACAATAGAAGAAGCCGCCAAAGAGCGAGGCGTTGCACCAGAACAAATGGTGAAATCGGTCTTGCTACGCGATATGAGTGGCTTTCATGTTTTAGCATGTGTTCCTGGGCCTGCACAAGTCGATCCCACCAAGGTACGCGCTATGTTTGGGTGCCGTCGTATGACCTGTGCAAACGCTGCCGATGTCGAAAAGATCACCGGATTAGTCATTGGCACAGTTGCTCCTATTGGATTAAAGCAACCATTGCCCCTGATCTTTGATCATTCCATCAAAGCGCATGAAAGAGTCAATATTAGCAGTGGTGATCGAATGGCCGGTATCGAATTAGAAACCGATGATCTTTTACTGCTTTGCGATCCTATGTTTGCCGACATTTGTCGCTAATGCTGGAATAAAAATATAACCACTATCAAGAATTAATATTCATCATAAAAGATCACCAATAAAAGCGGCTTATTAAGTCGCTTTTATTTTATGGACTTAATAAGCCTTAAATATACATCTCGTTACATGAAAGATGTGGCGTGTTTAAAAAATTTTTAGTTAACTGCTTTTGCATAGTTTTTCATCAATGTAGAATAGCTTTTCAATAAATATTGTTTATTGAGAGAGAGTTTTACAATGCCACACGCCCAAACACAGATAGCGTCATTACATTCCCACCACGCGATCTCATGCAATCACTGTGACTATCATGTCACGAATATACAACCTCAAACTTATGTTATTGACCCAAATGGTAAGCGAATTAGCACTGACTCTATTAGCCAAAGTATGACTGCTTTATATGGTATTAATCAGCAGGTTGTTGAAGCCGTAATGACAGGGGAAAATGAAGATGATAATGCCAAAGCGTTACATCAAATGGTACTGACGCTCAGTGGAAAGCTCTATCGCCATAACTGCCAACAGTGTGCAAACCAATTTTCGCTCAATCCTCAAAAAGACAACCATGCTTGCCCACACTGCTGGTCTCAAAGTATTGTGCAAATGATCGGTGGTGAACAATGTCCAAAGTGCCAACAAGGTGAATTAAATTAAATCATTAAACGAATAAATACATACTAAGGCGTAGCCAAAATTCGGCATTTTGGTTACCCAATTCCCTTTCCTTTATCACTTCCCTTTCCCCTACTCCAACAGCAGTGTATAACAACTAACGAAGCTGGCTATACGAGATAAACAATGGAAAATAAAAGCAAAGATATTAACTGGCGAGGCGTCGATCTCAATCTACTTGTTGCTTTTTCAGCGCTAATGGAAACACGTAGCGTGACAAAAGCAGCGACCAAATTATCGATAGGTCAATCAGCAATGAGTCACAACTTATCTCGGCTTCGTTTATTGTTGAACGACCCATTGTTTGAACGCCAAGGGCATCAAATGATCGCGACTCAACGCGCGATTGAGCTGTCATCAACCATTGAAAATATCCTCAATCTTGTAATGACACAGGTTTTACGACCGGATGACTTTAATTCGCAGCATTATCAAGGCACGTTTCGTATCGGCTTAACCGACTACGCTGAATTACTGTTTGCTCCTGCACTATTTGACGCCATTTCACGACTGGCACCTAAATGCCAACTCAGCTTTTGCAATGTCGATAGACATAACTACATCAATAGCTTCAACGATAACAACCTCGATGTGGTGATTGGCTCCATGACTGATTTGCCCAAAGAACTTGAAAGCCAATACTTATACACCGAAGATCATGTGTGCTTATTCGATCAATCGGCTACTGGCTTAACAGTGCCTGTCAGCTTGGCACGCTACATCATTACCCCCCAAGCATTGGTATCACCAGATGGAAAGCTCGCAAGCCCTATTGATAACCAATTACAAGAACAAGGCTTTAAACGTCATATCGCATTAGGATCGAGTAATTTTCTGACGATTAGACACCTTTTAAAAGATCGTAACCTACTGTGTGTGGTATCACGATTAATGGCCAAAATTGATATTTTTAATGACAACCTAACCCAATGCAAACCCCCTGTTGATATTCCTGATTTTCATATCAACATGCTGTGGTTACGTCGAAATAGCACCCATCAAAGAATGGAATGGTTACGCCAGATTGTGAGTGAAACCGTGACTGAACGCGTCGCGTCCCTGCGAGGAAAAAGTGAAGCAAGATGACGCGGTGAGGTAAATACAATATAGATTGGGCAACTTGGCACAAACTCAGTATTGAATAAATTTAACAGCCAGAGAGGCGATATCAACAGTGCCTCTCTTCTGCTTGTATGTGCTTAAGAAACAACATGTACTTAAGCAGACATGCTAATTACTATTTAACACTCGGTTCTTGGATTTGATAAAGCTTATGTGTGTCGCAAGGCTCATCACAATCACATTCTTTATCTACACCCACGTTTGCTAAACCACCACAGCTTCCACTGATCGTTTTCTTTTTCACAACCCAGCCAATAGCCATCGCGGCAATCACTAACAAGAAAATAGCCATAGTTAATACAAATGTCATAACGTAAACCCTCCTATCTTAGTTAGACCTTGGATTGTTGATTTTCTATTCATAGTGGTGCCAATTTTTATCGGTACGGGTTTCTTCTTGCCAGCACATCCACACCCACAATCGCCTTTATCTCGCTTGCATGGGCGACCTTGTTCAGCGGTTATCAGGGCTTCTTTTTCTACATTCCCCGTCATTACTGCATCAATAGAGCTACGCTGAGGCACTTTTGTGACACTAAAACCCGCATTCAGTAAGCGTCCTAAAGAGCGTTGACCAACATTGCCTAGCACAATTTCTTTAACGCCTAATTCACTCAGTTGACGTTGAATAACTTTCTTATGCTTACAACCTAACTCTTTACTGCCTGTATTTTCAATGCGCTCTATAAATTGTCCTTTCGAGTCATAAACCATAAAGGCAGCTGCTTTACCAAAGTGCCCTGCAACTTGAGAGCGAAGAGTGATTGCTATTGCGATACACATATCAGTGTTCCTCTGTTTCAGTCTCAACGATTTCTACGTTTTTAGGCTGAGTAATAGATGATGACAAAACCTTTTTTGCCTGACGTTGCGTGTGAGGTAAGTGCGTACTTTGCAAATCGAGCGCCTGCCCCGTCACTAAAGCCTGTGCCACTTTTTGACGAGCACGAGACACAATACTCCCCAACGTCTGGCGAGATACCCCTAACTCGTGAGCTGCCGCCAATTGCTGCATCCCATTCATATCCACCAAACGCAGCGCTTCCAATTCATCATCTGCCAAAACTATTGAGGTCAGTTCAGTCATTGGAATGCCGTTAGGCTTAAAACATGAATATGCTGGGCGGCAATTAATTTTTCGCTGGATCTTTGGTCTACCCATAAGCCCCTCACTTTAATTTGAAATATACCGACACCCATTATTGGCGTATGCCAGAAACCATATATTGATCCAACACAGCTAAATACTAAAAATAATCAACGATTATTTAAAAATTGGGTTTCAGAAGAAAATGCTATTAATCATGGTGGATGGGCTGTTGAATCGACTAATAAAGAAACATACAGAGGAAATAGAACAAATCAAGCTAACGTAATAATATGCAGTGAAAAGCGCATAAAACCATACAATACAACCACTAAACAGTACTTCAACACTCGATTAAAGAGTATTTAAATTCAATCCAACAAGGCATATCTGACAACA
Source organism: Photobacterium frigidiphilum (assembly GCF_003025615.1). Lineage (GTDB taxonomy): Bacteria > Pseudomonadota > Gammaproteobacteria > Enterobacterales > Vibrionaceae > Photobacterium > Photobacterium frigidiphilum. Next base: position 77,966 of record NZ_PYMJ01000025.1, read on the forward strand.
ACAAACAGCATATTATGCTAAGAGTAAATATCAGTCACTAAAATTAGACTGCTCACTTTAATTTAACATTATTATTATGCTGATAGAGTCACATCTTTGTAATGCAAATAGTTTTATAATACGCACCGTTGAAAAACGAATTCAAGGTTGAATTTTATATGCGCATGTTCAAACGCTACCTGCCTAAGCTTATCGCTAAGCATGTAAGCCGTTTATTTAGTGGAAGAATATATATTGATGGCCGAGGAGGCTATCAGTTCGACAAAGGAATGTTACTTGTGCCAGTAAAAGCCCAAGAGCGACATTATAAAACCGTGAACGAGGTTAATTTCGAGATTAAACGCTTAAAAGAAGTCTATTAATGACACTGTTCATTATCTTATTCTAAAAAGCCCACCGAGTACTTATGAGTAATAAGGTACTTTGGTGGGCTTTTTTACTTTTTAGCGCAGAATCATTATGACTCTTATCGACTCAATTATTCAGTCTCATCGATGAGGCTTTGATAACCTTCAGGATCAAGCAAATCATCAAATTCGCCGTCATCTTCCGCTTTAATTTGAAATAACCAGCCATCACCATATGGATCACTGTTTACCAGTTCTGGGGAATCACTCAGTTCTTCATTCACAGCAACCACGACCCCTGTAAGCGGAGCATAAATATCAGATGCTGCTTTCACCGATTCGGCAACAGCACAGTCTTCACCCACTTCGGTATCAGAATCAACGTCTGGAACATCAATAAAAACCATATCACCTAACAGTGCCTGTGCATGGTCAGTAATACCGACAGTATAGATACCGTCACCTTCAGAACGTACCCATTCGTGGGTGTTAGAGAATCTCAATTCAGAGGGAACATAACTCATGGTGTAACTTCCTTATGAAATGGCTGCTTTACTCGTGTTAGGTTCGATTGAAGCAGATGATGAAAACACATAAAACAATGCCAAATCAGATAGCTTGCATGAAATACAGGTTACCGTTTTAGCGCTAGCGCACACGACATTGATTTCTTGTATTTACTGTAGGAGAAAAAAACAATTTTGTGATCACTTTATGTTTTAAATTATCAAAAACAAAAAAAGACCACCTCTATTAAGGTAGCCTTTTTATAATCACATCAGGTCTGTATGACGAAAAACAGTAATACTTAGCGTTTAGCTAGATCCGGTAATTCACCCGATAACCCTAAAGCACGGCGCATAAATTCATCTTTCACACCCGGTGCTTTATCGGCAAATAACATGCCTAAGTCACGAACCAGTTTTTTAGCCGGATTACTGCCATCGAATAAATCACGGAAGCCCTGCATGGTAGTGATCATCTTCGCAGCTTCTGCTTTACGCCAACGCTCATAATGACGCAGATTGCTCTTCTGACCAATATCTTGTTCTTTCTGCCATAACGCTTTTAGCTCTTGCGCTAGGCTCGCGGCATCTAACAAACCGAGGTTAACGCCCTGACCCGCTAAGGGATGGATCGTATGAGCAGCATCGCCGACTAATGCAACACGTTCACGCACAAAATCACGGGCATATCGCATCTTTAATGGAAATGCTTGACGCTGCCCTTCAACTTTACATAAGCCTAAACGGTTATCAAATGCCGCTGTCAGTGATTTATTAAATTCGCTATCAGACAACCCACACAGCTGTTCTGCTTCTTCTGGTGCTACCGACCATACGATAGAACACAAATCGCTTTCAGCCAGCGGCAAGAAAGCTAACGGTCCTTGTGGACGAAAAACCTGGCGAGCTGTTTTATCATGAGCTTCAGCACAGCGAATATTGGCAACAATGGCACTGTGCCCATAATCCCAATGCGTTAATGGGATATCTAATTGACGACGTACCCATGAGTTAGCGCCATCAGCACCCACCACTAATTTTGCCGTTAAGCTCTTACCCGACTCCATCGTTAACCATGCTTCGCTTTCACCAAAAGCAATGTTTTGGCATCGCTCTGGGGCCATTAAGGTGACGTTACTAAGCTGTTTGATACGATCGAGTAATGCTAGCTGAATAACGCGGTTTTCAACGATATGGCCTAAATCAGGTTGTGATAACCTTTCTGCATCGAATTGAATCTTGGCAAAGCTATCTTGCTCCCATACTTCCATTCGGTTGTACGGGCTGAATCGGCGAGACTCTATACCTTGCCAAGCGCCTACTCTACGTAAAATACGTTCACTCGCGCGGCTTAAGGCTGACACACGTACATCCGGCAATAAAGCCAATTCAGGATCAGGTAATTGTCCTTCAATAACAGCAACACGCAATTCCGTTTCAGCTAATGCAGCTGCCAGAGTTAAACCCACCATACCGCCACCAATAATGGCAACATCAACACTCTGCATCATGATTATCGTTCTACCTGTCCCATTGCACGCCTTAACAGCGGTGCTTTTAACGTATCAAAAAGATTCATAGCCATAAGCCCCGTGTTTCGACCAGCAACAAGAGGAAAACTATCATTCGCAAATACACTCACTAATCCTGCCGTCATCAACACGGTTGCTTGACGATCAGGTAGTCGACGTTGTCGATAACGGCTCAACACCGCCGCATCACCAACATCTTCGTCTTGCTCAAAACTATTAACCACTTCTTCGGCTAATGTCATAACATCACGCAAGCCTAAATTAAAGCCTTGCCCTGCAATCGGATGTAATGTCTGTGCGGCATTACCCACCACAGCCACACGGTGAGACGTTAACACTTCAGACTGGCGAAGTAATAACGGGTATGCAGCACGCTTACCTGTTTTAACGAGTTCACCCAAACGCCAACCAAACGTACTTTGTAATTCTGCTAAAAAGCGAGCGTCATCCCAGCTCATCACCATTGATTGGTATTCAGGTTTAATGCACCACACCAATGAGCTCCGCCCTTCCGACATTGGCAATAACGCCACTGGGCCATAGGGCGTAAAACGCTCAAAAGCTCGACCTTGGTGTGCTTGTGCTGTGGTAATGTTGGCAATAATTGCGACTTGTTCAAAGTCATGCTCATGCCGCCCAATCCCTAAAAGATCACAGCAACTCGAGAGTGCACCGTCAGCAGTCACTAACAATTGCGTTTGGATCTGCTCGCCGGAATCCAGACAAAGCGTAACATTTTGCTGAGTACGTGAAATATCAACAATCGAATCAGGGCAATATAACGCTATGTTATCTAAATCATTTAACTGCTGGTGAAATAACTCCCCAGCATCCGCTAATTCAATAACATAGCCAAGCGCATCAATCGCTTGCTCTTCTGCATCTAATCGTACAATACCAGCATGACCACGATCAGAAACATGAATGTGAGCGATAGACGTAGCAACCGACGATAGCGTAGACCATACACCAATTTTACTCAGTAAACGGCTCGAGCCGAATGACACCGCAATACTACGCGCATCATAACCTGGGTGTTGGTCTATATTCGGTGTAACAGCTTCGACTACAGCAACACGTAATTGACGTTTAATGTCTCGTTCGCTACTAAGCTTGTTCAGTGCAATAGCAAGTGTCGCCCCCGCCATTGCCCCACCAGCAATCACTACATCATACTGCTTCACATTCACTCCCTTAATTCACGCTATGGCTCTTCGCTATTGATGAATCTTCACTATTTATGAACCTAATTATTTATGAAGCTAGCTATTAATGTACTGTCGGTTTGTCATCTTGTTCTTTTTGAGCGATATCTTCAGGTGTACCAGCAACCGTTGGCAGTTCAACAGAGCTTGGGCGTTCACCTAACTCAACTAAACAGGTCAAAACACACATAGGTACATGTTCAAGTACTTGCTCGAAAAATTCGGCTTGCTCAGCTAACTCTTCATCTTCATCAATGCCTAACAAAGCAATTTCTTGTAACTCTGCCAGTACTTCATTCACTTCAGCTGAGAACTGCGTTTTATCTAACCCCATTAAACCTAAACCAGAAATAAAACTGCTAACCCATTCTGTTAGGGCTTCAGCGCGATCAACCAGATCAGAATTCTCATCAGGGATCAATAAAGTGAAGTTGAAAATGCTGTTCGTTAATTCAGATGCTGTAGAGGTAAATACCGTGTGTGCCATACCGCTCAGTTCAACTGTCGCAGCATTAAATACAGTGCGTACAACGCCTTTAGCGCCATCAAGTAAAGGCTTACCTTCATTGGCATAATCCGCAACAGGGCCTAACCAGTTATCGTCTTCTACGTTTAGACCGCCAGAAATCATTCCCGTCAGCAAACCATGAAGTTCTGATGGTGACACAGAAAAACCGTGCGTTTTTAATTCACTTTCAATCGCTTCAAAGCTGGGTAACTTCACTTCGTTCATGCGGCTTTTTACCTTATGTTCATTGGCGTCATCTATAATATGGTATGCTACCACTTAGCCTTAAAACAGGCTAATACCCTTTCTGTAAACCGTCGACATGTTTGTTATTGCATTAGTTTGCAACAAACTGGTTAATATCTGAATAGTTGGCCAGTATTCATCATAAAGCGTGATTAACAAGCTTGCATGTTGAAAGGGCTTTTTTTATATTGACCACCTATCGCAAGCAAAATGTTGACGTTACAGCATTTTGGCACGGAGCAGATTAGAATTTTATGAGTACTCAGGCAGTTGAAATTGAAGTTTTGGGCAGAACCTTAAAGGTTAACTGTCCAGCTGGTCAGGAAGATGCATTGCGTGAAGCAGCTACGGATTTTGATCAACGTCTAAAAGATATGTCTGAGCGCACTAAAGTGACAAATCCCGAGCAACTCTTAATGTTTGCTGGGTTAAATGTGTGCAATGAAATGCATTTAGAACGAAAAGAACATAAAGGCAATGCTTCTAATTTTTCAAATAGAATCAACCTATTAACAGAAACTTTAGATAAAGCTTTGCAAAATCAACCAAAGCGTTGATAATAAATTGACCCTAGGGTGTACGTCAGTGTGTCAACGTCCCCGAGCCGATAAGCAAATAACCCGGATCAGCTTTTATTAGCTATTGTGCAAGCTCAGCTCGACTGAGAAGCCTGCGGCTAATGTTGCTGAACCACCTTGAACATCTGGTTCAAGGGCCTAGATGCGCAACGGCACCTTGGGGCATACCGCCTTTTACTACGAGCTACGATCTGAGTGTCTTCACTCTTATCTGAATTTACCCTCTAGCATCGAACAACCTCAGTCATTGGATGACCCATGAGTTCACTTGTTCAGCAACCAACATCACCCCGGCAGCAGATACGCCAACAAATTCGACAAGCTCGCCGTGCATTATCAAAAGATGAGCAGCACACTGCAAGCCAACAGCTTTTGTCGCAATTCAAACAATTGCCTTACGTATCGTCAGCACAACACATCGCTTTATATCTAGCTAACGACGGCGAAATAGATACGCTCCCGTTAATACAGTGGTTATGGCAACAACAAAAATCCGTCTACTTACCGGTACTCCACCCTTTCAGCCAAGGGCATTTATTGTTTTTGCATTACACAGCTCAAACCCGCATGACGACGAATAAATACAAGATTAAAGAGCCCGTGCTCGATGTCCGCCTTGTAAAGCCAGTTCCTGTACTTGATATTATTTTTACCCCTTTGGTCGCATTCGATAAAACAGGCCAACGACTTGGCATGGGCGGAGGATATTATGATCGTACACTTTCTGCTTGGCATAGCCACAAAACGGGACCTCGCCCTATAGGCTTGGCACACGATTGCCAACAGGTAAATAGTCTGCCTCATGAAGCATGGGATGTCCCCTTATCTGACATCATTACGCCATCGGGTCATTTTAATTGGTAACCGTTCCCTCCAAATCTGTAGGAAAAATCACCACAAACAAGAATTCCCCCCCTTTCCTCTCAGAGGAAAAAGCCAACACAACGCAAACGTTTGGCTTTTTATGTGCCACAACTGATGCTCTAAATATTTGTTATTCATGGATTTATACTTTTTGTTTTTAAAAACAAAGATCTCAGTCAAAAAAATCTCCTGACGAGCCATATACTCTTCGCTATAATCAGCGCTCTGATTGGATCAGATAACTGTTCAGTTTGGTATTAGCCATTACTAGGAGAAAGGCATGACACAAGATGAAATGAAGAAAGCTGCTGGCTGGGCTGCACTGGAATACGTGACTAAAGGTAGCATTGTGGGTGTGGGTACAGGCTCAACTGTTAATCACTTCATCGATGCACTAGAAACACGTAAAGAAGAAATTAAAGGTGCTGTTTCAAGTTCTGTTGCTTCTACTGAACGTCTAGAAAAACTGGGCATTCCTGTATTTGAAGCAAACGAAGTCGCTGGGTTAGATATCTATGTCGATGGCGCTGATGAAATCAACGCTGAATACGACATGATCAAAGGTGGCGGTGCCGCTTTAACGCGTGAAAAAATCGTAGCAGCTATTTCTGACAAGTTCATTTGTATTGTTGATGACACCAAACAAGTTGATGTTTTAGGTCAGTTCCCATTACCGATTGAAGTCATCCCAATGGCACGTTCTTTCATCGGCCGTGAACTTGTTAAGCTTGGCGGTGATCCTGAATACCGTGAAGGTGTGGTTACTGATAACGGCAATATCATCATTGATGTGCACAACATGGCTATCACTGATGCAAAAGACATGGAAAAGAAAATCAATGCCCTACCTGGCGTTGTAACTGTGGGGCTATTTGCTGCCCGTGGCGCTGACGTTCTATTGGTTGGTGCACCTGAAGGTGTAAGAAAATTCGAGAAATAATTGCGCATAACTCAGCGCTAACGTTATTTCCTTACAAAACGGCATAATATATGCCGTTTTTTATTATCTATTTCGTAATATTCTTACCCTTATTGCTTATTTTTTGATACTTTAATAAACAGTATGTAGCACTTTTTTGAGTGTAAGCTCAAGCTACTGGTGTGCAGGAAAGGGATATCCGCAACCGCTATAAGCCACAACTCCCTTTCACTTAATCAGTACGCTTTGATCCCTTACTCATGTTTTTAAGGAAGAGAACCAATGGCTAAAGTTTCACTGGATAAAGAAAAGATTAAAGTTCTTTTATTAGAAGGCCTACACCCTTCTAGTTTAGAGATTTTACAGCAAGCCGGTTATACCAATATTGAGTACCATAAAGGCTCACTTGCAGGTGAAGAACTGCTTGAAGCAATCAAAGATGCACATTTCGTTGGTATTCGTTCCCGTACTCAGCTTACTGAAGAAGTCTTTAACGCTGCCAAAAAACTCACTGCTGTTGGTTGTTTCTGTATTGGTACAAACCAAGTTGACCTTACTGCTGCCAGTAAGCGTGGTATTCCTGTCTTTAATGCCCCCTTCTCCAATACACGAAGTGTTGCTGAGTTAGTACTTGGTGAAATACTTCTACTTGTGCGTGGTATTCCAGAGAAAAATGCCAAAGCACACCGTGGTGAATGGCAGAAATCAGCAGATAACTCTTTCGAAGCACGCGGCAAGCGTCTAGGTATCGTGGGTTATGGTCATATTGGTACTCAGTTGGGTATTTTGGCTGAAAACCTCGGTATGCGGGTGTACTACTACGATATTGAAAACAAGCTATCACTGGGAAATGCTACCCAAATTGGTACCATGTCTGAGCTACTGAATAAGTGTGATGTAATAAGCTTACATGTACCTGAAACACCTGATACACAAGATATGATGGGCGCAGAAGAATTTGCACGTATGAAGCCAGGTTCAATTTTCATTAACGCTGCCCGTGGTACGGTTGTTGATATTGATGCTTTATGTGGTGCACTAGAAAGTAAACACCTCGCAGGCGCGGCTATTGATGTATTCCCGACCGAGCCAAAAACCAATAGCGATCCATTTTATTCGCCACTAGCCCAATTCGATAATGTTCTGCTTACACCGCACATTGGTGGTTCAACACAAGAAGCACAAGAAAATATTGGTGTTGAAGTTGCAGGTAAGATTGTGAAGTACTCAGATAATGGTTCTACCTTGTCTGCTGTTGGCTTCCCTGAAGTATCATTACCTGAGCACCGTAATTGTTCTCGTTTATTACACATTCACGAAAACCGTCCGGGTATTTTGAACCAAATAACGACTATTTTTGCATCTGAAGGAATCAACATTGCAGCTCAATACCTACAAACAGGTGCTGAGGTTGGTTATGTGGTTATTGATGTTGAAATTGAACGAGCAGAAGAAGCACTAGAAAAGTTAAAAGCGATCGAAGGGACTATTCGTGCACGTATTTTGCACTAGGTTCTGAGTAAATCGATATCTGCTGATATTCTAATTTCAGAATAATCAGACACTAAAAAGGAGAACGTCGAGTTCTCCTTTTTATTTATACCAATCTGGATAAGTAAATGGTCATAAATTTGCGCAAGAAAAATCGGTAAGAACAAGGCAGAAATTGCAGTAACTAGTGGTTCTAATTATAAAATTTCTTACGCTGTTATTATCGATTTTAACTAGCAAGAATGAACAGGTACTTATTTTGGTTGGTATTATATATTACTCTTCTAGCCTAAAGACCACTTCAACACGATCTCGAATAGTTATCTGAGAATCTTGATAAGATGCTTCAGTATTCGCCCCAGAATCCATCGCCATTGCACGCATCATCACAGGGCGTACCATTGATGGCTGATAGCTAATTTTCCATACCCCATCAATTTTTTCACCAAAGCCCGCAGCTAAGGATTTTGCTTTTGCTTGCGCATCTTTAATTGCCGCAAGGCGTGCTTGTTCAGCAAATTCAGCTTCATTACTCACTTTAAGCTGAATATTATTGATCCCATTAATACCATCACCTAATGCACCGTCTAGATAAGTATTAAGACTTTCTAACTTTTTCACTGTCACAGTTACATGGCGGCTAGCACGGTAGCCCGTTAATTCAGGCTTTTGATCTTTCGGGTAATGATATTGTGGGTTAAGACGAATGTTAGCACTTTCAATATCACTACGCTCTACACCCGCTTTCTTTAAGCGATCATTAAATGCTGTTACCGCTTTATCTACCGCTTGTTTAGCTTCTTTGGCGGTTGGACGAGTTTCTGTTACTTCAACAGAAAACACAGCCATATCAGGTTGAGCAATCACTTCGCCCACGCCTGTTGTTTCAAGGTGTGGAAAACTGACATCAGCAGCCATCGCGCCTGCAGAAATCAATGAACTCGTGCCTAAAACAACTGCCAGTAAATGCTTCTTCATTCTAATTTCCTATTGATTAATTTACGTTTCAATTATTTGTTCTTGTGTATTCGACAACAAGATAGCTAAAAAAATCCCGACAGATCCTATTTTATGTACATTGTTTTATTTGTAAATTAGTGTCAATACAATCGCTTAAAAATAGAGATAACTAATAGACTGACTTTTAATCGCTAAGTAGCCCACCATACCTCTCGATTAATAAGCCACTATTGCGGTAAAACTTGTCGAGCATACTGAATTAAACGTTCCGATAACTCGGTTAACACACCGCTTTCTAATGCCCAATGATGCCAATACAAGTCACGAACCAAAGAAAGCTCAGGGGTAACATTAACGAGATCTCCGCGATCAAGCTCTCTCTGGATCTGCACTTCAGGGATCAAGCAATATGCGATCCCTTCAGTGGCGATCCGCACAAATGCTTCAGAGGATCTTACCGTGTGTTTCATCACGCTACCGATAGGTAAATGAAAATATTGCTGCACAAACACTTCATGCATATCATCATGATGATCAAACACAACCCCTGGGGCTGATATTAAGTTAGTCTGGGTAACACCATTCGAAAAATATTTTTGCTGAAAATCTGGGCTTGCGACACATAAGTAATTCATTCGTCCAAGATAATCAGCCACACATCCAGGTATTACCCCTGCCTCCATACTGATCGCCCCTACAACCTCCCCACTACGCAATTTATCTAAGGTGCGAGCTTCATCTTCGACCAATAAGTTCAGCTCGATAAACCGCGATTTTAATAGTGGGCTTAATGCCGGCAATAACCATGTTGCCAAACTATCGGCATTTGTCGCCAATGCGACCGATAGTGGTTGGCTAATGTCATCTGGCGTGATTTCTGGCAAAACTTCTTGTTCTAATAACCTAACCCGACGATATAATCCCAATAGCTTCTGCCCTGCCGCCGTCGGTCTTGGTGGTTGCTCTCTGACTAACAAAGGTTGTGCCATCAGCTTCTCAAGTTGCTTAATCCGCTGAGACACTGCCGATTGGGTAATACATAACTTCTCTGCTGCTCGTTCAAAGCCACGCTGGGCGATCACGGCATCCAATGCAGCTACCCAACGATAATCGATTCCTCGCATAGCCATCGCTCCTTTTTTAATATCATAACTCACATCAAAACTATTATATTAGAAATTCTAATAATCCATAAGTTTTATTAGCTGTACTTAACATAAAGCGAGAGAGTAAACTTTCACCATCAAATATTGCTCAACAATACAATTTAAAGGCAACCTAATATGAGTATTTGGGTTTTATTACAAGGCTTTGGGTTAGGCGCAAGCATGATCATTCCAATCGGCGCACAGAATGCCTATGTACTAAATCAAGGTATTAAGCGTAATCATCATTTAACAACAGCGACAATTTGCAGTGTGTGTGATGTGCTATTTATTAGCTTAGGGATATTTGGCGGTGGTGCACTGTTAGCAAGTAATGAAATATTACTTTTTACTGTAACCATTGGCGGTATTTTGTTTTTACTCTTTTATGGCTGCATGTCTTTAAAAAGTGCACGACAAAATACACAACCAGAACAACAACACACGCAAACAATTCCCCATGGTCGCCGTGCCGTTATTCTTGGCGCATTAGCCGTTACGGTATTAAACCCACATTTATATTTAGATACTGTTGTTATTCTGGGTTCTATTGGCGGGCAGTTCGAAGGCAGTGATCGTATCGCGTTTGCAGTTGGTACTATATTAGCGTCTTTCGTATGGTTTTATAGCTTATCCGTGGGTGCTGCAAAATTAGCCCCGACACTGTCAAAACCAAAGGTAAAAGCAGGTATTGATGTTGCAGTTGCAGCCATGATGTTTTTCATCGCAGGGCACTTGATTACAGAATTATGGAGTAACTATGTCATTAAGTAATGAGCTAGTAGAAGCTAGTTCACCAAATAAAATAGATCAAATTTATCAAATAAATATCGATTTGTTCACGCAAGCTGGTGTGCACTATCAAGCATGGCAACACGAACCGATTCTGGACTTCGATACCGATCAGCGTATCAGTGATGAACTAGGTATCACCGCCGCCCCCACAAAAAGTTTATTCATGAAACTAAAAGGCGGTGGTCATTGTTTGTTGTTGACCCATCGCGACAACCGTCTTGACAGTAAACTGGTGAAATCATTAGTGGGCAAGCGCGTATCAATATGTAGCAATGAAGAAATGATTGCCGCGATTGGCTGTGAACCCGGTGCGGTATGTCCATTTGGATTACCTAACCATGTAACTTTATTAATTGATCCCGTTATTTATAGTTACCCAGAGCTAATGTTTACACCCGGTAAACCGGAAGTGACCTTTGCCTTTGCCAGCAATCAACTGGACAGTTTATTAGCACGGCTAACCAATCAAATCATTCATTTACCGGTGCAGCAATAATTATCAATGAAGAGAAGACAGACATAAAAAATGGAGCCATTCGGCTCCATTTTTCTTTATTCTAAACTAGATTAGCTCTCCAGCTTATTTAAATGTACATCCATTTGTGGGAATGGAATACCGATGTCTTCTTTATCAAGCTCTTCTTTAATTGCTTGAAGAAGATCAAAATATACCGCCCAGTAATCACCTGTTTCAACCCATGGGCGAACCACAAAGTTCACTGATGAATCAGCTAATGCGACAACACCAATAGTCGGAGCTGGATCTTTTAATACACGGGGATCTGCTTCAACAACACGCGTTAACACTTCTTTCGTTTTCTTCAAATCAGCGTTATAAGAAACACCAATCACGTAATCAATACGACGAGTATCATGACGAGAGTAGTTAGTAATTGCACTACTAATAACGGCACCGTTTGGTACAACAACCATTTTATTGTCAGGTGTTGTTAAGATAGTTTGGAAAATCTGGATTGATTCAACCGAACCTGCCACACCACCAATTTCTACATAGTCACCAGACTTAAATGGACGGAAGGCAACGATCAATACGCCAGCAGCAAAGTTAGATAACGAGCCTTGCAGCGCTAAACCAATCGCTAAACCGGCGGCACCAATTACCGCAACCACAGAAGCCGTTTGAATACCTAAACGACCTAAAGCGGCAATAAGAACAATGACGAATAACAAGTAACGAACCAACGAGTGTAAGAACTCAACAACGGCTTCATCCATGTCTTTTTTACGCAGCACTTTCGCAACGCCATTGGCAATGGTTTTTACAATGATATTACCAATAAATAAAATCAATACTGCCGAAACAAGATTCACGGCATATTGCAGTAATAATTCTTGGTTATCTGCCACCCAATTACCAGCACTTAACACTGTCGCTGTTAATTCATTATCTGTAATTGTATCAACAACTTTATCAGTAACGCTCTCTGTCATTATAAGTATCTCTAATTATTAGTCCCGTAACCACCAACTATTATTTTTACGCAATGTATTATCATACAAGATGCGTAGAAGAGGCATAATCTAGGGTTAAACTTACCTATTAATATAACAGCGTTTTTATAATTTACTGCCAAAGATTAACTAAAGTCAGAATTATTAAGCAATTTATTGCTATTAGGGTAATAAAAAAATACCTAACAAAAATAAATAATCATAAATAAAACCGAATAAAGAATATCTAAAGATCTAATACCTTGTTACAGAACAAAAAAAGCCCGCTAAATGCGGGCTTTAATAATCTCAATGTCCAACGCCTAAGCGTGGATTATTCTGTAATAAATTACAGTACGTCGATTGCGTTAAGGTCAGAGAATGCTTTCTCTAGACGCGTAACCATTGACGCTTGACCAGCGCGTAACCAAACGCGTGGATCATAGTATTTCTTGTTTGGCGCAGATTCGCCAGTTGGGTTACCGATTTGACCTTGTAGGAAATCACGGTTTTCAGCTTCGTATGCACGAACGCCATCCCATGATGCCCACTGTGTATCAGTATCGATGTTCATTTTGATAACACCGTAACCGATAGACTCTTGGATTTCTGCTTCAGAAGAACCAGAACCACCGTGGAATACGAAGTTTAGTGCGTCAGACGCAATACCGAACTTCTCTGCACAGTATGCTTGAGAATCACGTAGGATAGTTGGAGTAAGAACAACGTTACCCGCTTGGTATACACCGTGTACGTTACCGAAAGAAGCAGCGATAGTGAAACGTGGGCTAATAGCGTTTAGTTTCTCGTATGCGTAAGCTACATCTTCAGGTGAAGTGTAAAGCTCAGAAGCGTCCATATCAGAGTTATCAACGCCGTCTTCTTCGCCACCAGTACAACCTAGTTCGATTTCTAGAGTCATACCCATCTTAGCCATACGCTCTAGGTACTGACCACAGATTTCGATATTTTCTTCTAGTGTTTCTTCAGAAAGATCGATCATGTGAGAAGAGAATAAAGGCTTACCAGTTTGTGCGAAGAACTCTTCACCAGCGTCTAGTAGACCGTCGATCCATGGAAGAAGTTTCTTAGCTGCGTGGTCAGTATGAAGAATAACTGGAACACCGTAAGATGCCGCTACAGCGTGAACGTATTTTGCACCCGCTACAGCACCAAGGATTTGTGCACCTTGACCTTCAAGTTTAACGCCTTTACCAGCGAAGAAACCAGCACCGCCGTTAGAGAACTGAACAACAACAGGCGCTTTAACTTTAGAAGCTGCTTCTAGAACACCATTGATAGTGTCAGTGTTAACAACGTTAACAGCTGGAAGAGCAAATTTGTTTTCTTTTGCTACTGCAAATACTTTCTGAACGTCATCGCCAGAAATTACGCCAGGTTTTACAAAATCGAAGATCTTAGACATAACAATTAGTCCTATTAACTTACGTAGTCGGTGTTAAATATTAAACGAAATTTTGCAAACGTTTGCTTCTGGTCAGCATTCTATAAAAAGTTGATCAGATTCACAAACATTAAAAGAAGGGAGCATTCACTCCCTTCCTATTTAATTATGCTTTTGCACGTTCTTCTAGCATAGCTACTGCAGGTAATACTTTACCTTCAACGAACTCAAGGAACGCGCCGCCGCCAGTAGAGATGTAAGAAACGTCAGCCTTGATACCGAACTTGTCGATAGCCGCTAATGTGTCACCGCCGCCAGCAACAGAGAAACCTTCAGAATCGGCGATTGCTTTAGAAATACCAGCAGTACCCGCTTCAAAGTTTTTGAATTCAAATACGCCAACAGGGCCATTCCAAAGAATTGTTTTTGCATTCTTGATGATTTCAGCAAGAACGGCTGTTGAATCAGGACCAAGATCGAAGATCATGTCGTCATCTTGAACTTCAGAAACGTGCTTAATTACCGCTTCTGCGTTCTCGTCAAATGCTTTTGCACACGCAACATCAGTCGCAACAGGAATTGCACACTCAACCATCAATTTTTTAGCCGTTTCTACTAAATCTGCTTCGTATAGAGACTTACCTACATTATGGCCTTCAGCTGCGATGAATGTGTTCGCGATACCACCACCAACAACAAGTTGGTCAGCAATTTTAGATAGCGACTCTAGAACCGTTAGCTTAGTTGATACTTTAGAACCACCAACGATTGCAACAAGTGGACGAGCAGGATTGTCCATTGCTTTACCAAGTGCTTCAAGTTCAGCAGCTAGTAGAGGACCAGCACACGCGATAGGTGCGTTCATGCCAACACCGTGAGTCGATGCTTGTGCACGGTGAGCTGTACCGAATGCGTCCATCACGAAGATGTCACATAATGCAGCGTATTTCTTAGAAAGCTCTTCTTCGTTCTTCTTTTCGCCTTTGTTAAAGCGAACGTTTTCAAGAACAACTAGCTCACCAGCGTTTAATTCAAGACCATCTAGGTAATCTTTCGCTAGTTTAACGTCACAATCTAGTGCGTCATTTAAGTAGTTAACTACAGGCGCTAGAGAGAACTCTTCGTTGTATTCGCCTTCCGTTGGACGACCAAGGTGAGAAGTAACCATTACTTTCGCGCCAGCTTCTAAGCAAAGCTTAATCGTTGGTAGAGATGCAAGGATACGTGCATCAGAAGTTACTTTACCTTCTTTAACTGGTACGTTTAGATCTGCACGAATAAATACGCGCTTACCAGCAAGTTCCAGGTCAGTCATCTTGATTACAGACATTGTTCGTCCTCTCAACAGTGTTAAAAATAAAAATTAAAGTTTGTACGAACCCAGCACGCTTGGTGCTAAGCCCTAATAATTCTTTATTGCGGTTTTGCTTCGCTATGTTGTGCAGCATCAGAAGCATGCATTGCCAACGCCGTATCTAACATACGATTCGCGAATCCCCATTCGTTATCACACCACACAAGCAACTTGATTAAATGCTTATTACTGACACGGGTTTGTGTGCCATCGACTATCGCGCTATGGGGATCGTGATTAAAGTCAATAGAGACCAAAGGTGCTTCGGTGTAATCCACTATGCTTTCTAATGTACAACGAGACACGTCAGACAATGCTTGATTTACGTCATTAACTTTCACATTTGTCTTAACTGTGACACTTAAATCCATTGCGGTGACGTTAATTGTAGGAACTCTGACCGAAATCGCTTCAAATTTGTCAGCAAATTTCGGAAATATACGTCCAATTCCAAGATGCAGTTTTGTATCAACAGGAATAATAGACTGACTCGCGGCACGCGTTCGGCGTAGATCTGAATGATAACCATCAATTACTTGTTGATCATTCATCGCTGAGTGAATGGTTGTGATGGTGCCAGATTCAATGCCAAAAGCGTCATCAATAATCTTAATGACAGGTACTATACAATTCGTCGTACATGAACCATTAGAAACAATGCGGTGTTCTGATGTGAGTGTTTTGTGGTTAACACCATAGATAATGGTATTGTCGATATCATTCGCGGCAGGGTGAGAGAATAAAACCTTCTTGGCACCTGCTTTGATATGGGCAAGACCATCTTCGCGAGAACCATATACTCCAGTACAATCAAGCACTATATCGACATCTAAATCATGCCAAGGAAGGAGGTTTATATCGCTTTGATGCAAGATACGAATATCATCCCGTTCTCCATTTTCATGAGCAACAAACAAATGCTCCTGATCATGTGAGACAGGCTTAAAGAAACGTCCATGGCTAGAGTCATATTGTAATAAGTGAGCCATAGCTTCAGGCTCAGCCAATTCATTGACTGCCACGACTTTGATGTGGTGATGTTTGCCGCTCTCATACAATGCGCGAAGCACACTGCGTCCGATGCGACCAAATCCGTTAATTGCGACTTTTAGTGTCATATCCGTGCTACAAAAGTAATCAACAGCGCTAGTGTATAACAAGCTCCGCTTGGAATCACGATAATTGTGACAGCTCTCACTCAACACGAAGATAAAACAATAAAATCAACTAGGTAAGTACAATAAAGGCTAATAATAAAGACGAAAATACTGAAAAACAGTCGTTTTAGTTCACATTTATCAATAAAAAAGGCTCCCATCGGAAGCCTTTTTTTTACACTGCGAAATAAATCACCTTAAAATGGAGAAATACCACTCAAGGGATCATCAACAATTAAGCAAGAAGCTCTTTTGCTGTATCAACAACGTTTTCAACCGTAAAGCCAAACATCTTGAATAGCTCGCCTGCAGGTGCTGACTCACCAAATGTTGTCATACCGATGATGCGACCATCTAAGCCAACGAACTTGTACCAGAAGTCAGCAATACCCGCTTCAACTGCAATACGTGCAGTCACATCAGACGGTAATACTGATTCACGGTAAGCAGCATCTTGCTTATCGTATGTGTCTGTTGCTGGCATAG
>NZ_PYMJ01000026.1 GCF_003025615.1 Photobacterium frigidiphilum
CAACGGCGGCTACAACCTGCAATTTAAAGCCCAAAGTATAATCGCGTTGAGTACGTTTAACGGAGGGGGTGATTGATGTAGTCATAATAAGTCCTAAATGTGTAAACACATTTCAGGACGGGACAACAGCTACAAAAAAGGCCACCAGAAGGCAGCCTTTTAATTCACGTTAGTTGCAATTTCAAATTAGAAGTTTGCAGAACGTGGTGCGCGTGGGAACGGAATTACGTCACGGATGTTTTGCATACCAGTAACGTAAGTAACCAAACGCTCAAAACCTAGACCGAAGCCTGAGTGAGGAACTGTACCGTAACGACGTAGGTCGCGGTACCATTCGATGTGGCTTGCATCGATACCCATTTCAGCAATACGCTTATCGAGATGCTCTAAACGCTCTTCACGCTGAGAACCACCGATAATCTCACCGATGCCTGGTGCTAGAACGTCCATAGCAGCAACCGTTTTACCGTCGTCATTCATACGCATGTAGAATGCTTTGATATCTTTCGGGTAGTTTTTAACAACTACAGGTGCTTTGAAGTGCTCTTCTGCAAGGTAGCGTTCGTGTTCAGAAGACATATCAATGCCCCATTCAACATCAAACTCAAACTTACGACCAGAATCTTGTAGGATCTGGATTGCATCAGTGTAATCAACTTGTGCAAAGTCAGATGTTACAAACTGCTCTAGACGAGTGATTGCTTCTTTGTTGATACGCTGTGCAAAGAACTCAAGGTCATCACGACGTTCTTCAAGTACGGCTTTGAATACGTACTTAAGCATGTCTTCAGCCAGTTTCGCTGCGTCATCAAGATCGGCGAAAGCAACTTCAGGTTCAACCATCCAGAATTCCGCAAGGTGGCGGCTGGTGTTTGAGTTTTCAGCACGGAAAGTAGGGCCGAATGTGTATACTTTGCTTAATGCACAAGCATAAGTTTCAGCGTTCAACTGACCAGATACTGTCAGGAATGTTTCTTTACCGAAGAAGTCTTTATCGTAATCAACTTCGCCAGCGTCCGTCATCGGAACGTTAGCCATATCAAGTGTTGATACACGGAACATCTCGCCCGCACCTTCACAGTCAGACGCTGTGATAAGTGGAGCAGACATCCAGAAGAAACCTTGCTCGTGGTAGAAGCGGTGAATTGCCTGAGACAGACAGTTACGTACACGCGCTACAGCACCAATCATGTTAGTACGCGGACGTAGGTGCGCAACTTCACGAAGGTATTCAATTGAGTGGCGAGTTTTCGCCATTGGGTATGTATCAGGGTCTTCAACTAAACCTACAACTTTAACTTCAGTTGCAGCAAGCTCAAAATCTTGACCTTTAGCTGGAGACTCAACAATTTTACCCGTTACCTCAACAGAGCAACCAGTAGTTAGTTTTAGGACTTCTTCTTGATAATTATTTAACTCATTCGGGACCACGGCCTGAATCGGGTCGAAACAAGAGCCGTCATAAATGGCAAGAAAAGAGATCCCAGCTTTGGAATCACGACGTGAACGGATCCAGCCTCGAACAGTAACTTCACTGTCTACTGCTAGCTTTCCGCTTAGTACGTCTGTTACAGGCGCGTAAGTCATGTTTAAAATATTCTCCGTTAAGGCACTCATACTTCATCATTAAAGATAAGTCGTGCTTTAAAATACATTCCGAATAATCAATATTACCTTTCTTACGTCAGGCATCAAGCTTTGTTATCACTTGAAAGCGTAAATAGCGAAAGTAATCGCTCTAGACGCTATGATTGCTGCCTAATAATTGCACGAATCTCTTAATGTTGAGGTTATTGTGCGTAATTTGACCAGAAATGGTGATGCTGAAGATGGCGTCATCCAATTAGGTAGGTGCAACGACTCGCGAAATAAATATAGGTAAAAAAAACAGGCAAGTATCCTTGCCTGATCATTATCATTTAAGTGGCCTAGGCTTGGTTAAGGTATTCACAGGTTTGACCGTCATTCAAAATCGTCCCTTTTGCAGGTACTGGTGGGACTTCTGGTTCTGCTTGTGGATCAACCGGTGTTTCTCCTTCTACTGGCACTTCAGGTTCAGGTGGAGGAGGCGGTGGAATGATGACTGCTTCAGGTATGTCATCAGCGCGGACTAAGGTCATAATGTCACTCCACATTTCACCTTCTTGCGTGGTGTACATTAAGGCTTCATCACTCTGCCAACGTGTTTGGTGATTAAAGGCTTTAATCGCAAAGCGCAGGCCATCAGATTCTGTGATTTTAATACGCTCATTCATTGAACCATCAAGTGCTTGATAATAAAGGGTGCCATCTTCTTCAATCCGCCACCTGATTTCGAAGTTAAAACCACAGCCATCAGTATCGCCGTATGAACCCTTGAAGTAGTCACCATCAAAATTATCCGTGAGTTTTAAATATCGTGAAGTATCGCCAGCAAACGTTAAAGCAAGGTCATCGCTGGTAACACCAGCATCATTAAGCAACATGTTTTCTGTAAAACGAGTGGTTCTTTGATCCCAGCTAACAAGGCAGGCTGCTGTTTGCGTGATGTATTGAGTCAGTGATTGCTTGGTGATAGGGGCAATGGTGTCAAAGCTCCAACCAGAATCATTGGTATCACAAGCTAAAAGCTGATCGGGCGCGTACTCTTTTATGATTTTAGAATAAATCGTTTCAGAGGGTGAGCCGACACCGTCATCGTCAATTGAATAGGTTTTTATCATATGTAATTTGTCGTTTAGATCGCGGCTTGTCCTTGCCCAGTAATCGAAGTTCTCATCATTGGCGGGTGATACCCAATCTAAACGTAAATAGCCATCGTCTGTTAAAGACCATGTTCTAGTTATATCTTCCTTAACGCTATTTTTGTAATACTCCCAATTATTACTTTCTTTTAAGATGATGGTATTTATTTTACCGTCAGGAGTGATTTGAACAATATGTTGATCGATTAACTCGCTAATGGTTTGAGTATTAAAACGATCATCGCCACCACATTCAGTCACAGCATTAAGGTATTTATCTTCATTCGCATTGGATGTGTTGCCATAATTACAAAAACCAAAAGCGGGAAGATTACTGCGTGAGGTGAGAGCAAAAATTTGTTCCTTAGCGGCAACGTTAAATCCTGAAAAATGAGATTTTTCACCATCGAGCAGTGTTTCACCGATATTGATGTAATTTTTATCATTTACTAAGAACAGTTGGCGTGTATTGAAGTCATAACTTGTATCAAGTTGGGTAATAAGATTGGGTACCTCGAAGCGAATGAGTTCTTTACCAAACGTATTGACTGAGCCCCATGTACCTTCGGCTTGAACTTGCCAATTATCACCTGCAACCTTGTACCAGTAAAAGACGGTATTGAAGTTATTACTAATAAATTCGGCCACGATATTATCTGAGATCTTAAAGCCATTAACGTTTAAGAATGTTTCGCTAGGCTCGTTGGTAAAGATATCGTCAAGGTCAGTGTAATAAAGAAGTGGGGCGATGATGGGTGCAATACGGCAATCAGCCACATCATTTCGGTTATTACATAATAGGTGTTGGTCTGTTTGAGGTTTCCATGTGAAATAAAAGCCGTATGCACCCTCTTCAAACACGCCATCTTCTTTTATGTATTTAGTCAGGCGGTGATTCTCTTCTGTCGCTAAATAATCATACATTTTTTTATCAGTTAACGCGTAAGCATTAACTTCAAGTGTTAGCCCTTTATCATCATCGTTATTGAGTGCTGCATTGGTCAAAATAGCGGTTCTTGGTGTAATAAACAGCACTTGTAAATAATCGTACAGCCCAACCCAACCTTCAGTGGTAAGAATTTGTTCCGTAATATCATTGTCACTGAATGCGGTTGTGCCGCTGAAGTAGGTGAAATATTCATTCAATGCGATGTCTGCATCATCATTTCTATCCCACTTATATTGAGCAGTTATGCTCTCTTGTCCGTCGTAAGACGTATGGTCGGCATTGATGTTATTACCATCGTTAGATGCTTGACTCTTTAGTTGCCAGAATCCTTCCGTTAAAATCGCTTCTACGTCTGAGATTTCGCTAGTTTGCTCAGTATATTTACGTTCAATTAAGCCTGATGTCATTGCTTTAACAAGGGTTAATGACATCATCTCTTCAATGGTTATTCCCCTTAAGCCAATTTGAGAAACTAAAATATTATTGAGTTCGGCACCTATTTCATCAAACATCTCTGTGGCAGTGCGTAATTCGATAAAGCCAGGTTTAGAAACGACCTCACTAAACATTCCCCAATCTTCATCATTAACTACTTTTTGTGCAACAGAGAAGTAGGCAAGTGTTGAGCTAAGCGTGACAGCAACATCGGTAGAGAGAAGTGGCGCAACAAAGACATTATCAGGCAGTGCTTCACCAAGGGTAAAGTCAGGTGTGTTGAAACGGCTAACAAGTACAACGGCATTAAAACGTGTAAGCGTATCGGCATCGATAATATACGTTCCTACTGGGTCTTCTTCCCAATGGGTTATATCAGCTTGTCGATAGATTTTACCTTCAGCATCAATCAGAACAATAGCAAAATTACGTTCACTAAGATTGATGAGTGCATCGGCATAGGTACTATTTATGATACTAGTCGTTGATTGATAAGCTGTGTTAACCCCAATCGGTACATCGACACTGACATTGAAGCGGGTTGAAATTGGCACTTGTGCCGCTGGTGCTGCTGCAACAGGATCTTCAGGTCCTCCGCCGCCACAGGCTTGTAATAAACCCAATGCCACAGCACAGAGTAATAGACTCAGATAATTGCGCATGCTGACTTCCCTAATTGGTAAATTTTTATGTGTCTTTATTTTTGCTGAGTATAGATATAGGGGAATTATTTTGTGTAAAAGGAGAGAGTCGATCTTGGCTATGGAACGAATTCTAATATTTGAGATTATTGTGAGACAGGTAATGAGAAGCGGGTTTACGATCTAGGCTTATGATGTTTTTTAAAGAAAAACGGTGCCTCATGATGAGCCACCGCTTTTCTTCATATATAACTGCTTAATACACAACAGTTGTCATATTTAACAATCGTTATAGGTAAAAATATGAACGTCAGAATTTAAGCAATAGCTAAATATTTGTGTGTCTGAATAGACAAGCGCCAGTTACGTTTAATGCAGGTTTCGATACATAAATCCGTTGCTCTCGGTTTCTGACTGATCGGCTGCAGGGCGATGGTCACGTTTTGTTTTAATGTTACGCCGTCAATAAGTGCATCAAGCTGTTCAATGTCTTTACTTGTGCCAACAGGGTGCTTGATTTCATCTGCACGTGAAAGTGCTGAAGCTAAAACGGGCAGCTTCGCTTTCATATTGATTTTAGGGGAAACCGTCACCCATGTGTTATCAGTTGCTAAAATCTCAGATGTACCACTGGTTTCTATCTGGCAGTTAAACCCAGCAGTTTCTAATGCTGCAGTTAATGGCACAAGATCATAAATACACGGTTCGCCACCAGTAATAACCACGTGCCTTGCTGTGTAGCCTTGATCTTGCAGTAGAGCGACAATACCTTGGGCGTCAATATTGGTCCAAAGGGGGGAGTCCCCTTTTTTTGCCATGATGTCATTTAGCGATGCGTAATCAGTTGGCTCTGCATCCCATGTTTGCTTGGTATCACACCATGAGCAACCAACAGGGCAAACCTGTAAACGAACAAATATCGCAGGAACACCAGTGAAAGTACCTTCACCCTGAATTGTCTCGAAGACTTCATTTATCTTGTACACCGCATAACCTCATGGCGAATCAGAATTGTGATGAGGAATTCTGATTCAAAAAATATAAAATTCATTTCCAAAATTAAATGTGCAAAAAACACAAGCGGGGCATTATGTCAGAACAAAAAGTGCTTGTCCTTACTCATTCCTCGTGACGTGTATCACGTACTGAGAATAATAGGCTTCATAATTACTTCGCAAAGTAAAAAAATTAGTTCGCAACGAAAAAGAATGTTATTTTTTATTTTTTATAGTATCTATTTTTTTACTTTTTAGATGGGAGTAATGGCATGTATGTCGCTCAGCCTGGACATATTGACCACATTAAACGAAATAATGCAGGCAGCGTGTACAAACTTATTGATTTATTTGGGCCTATTTCGCGAATTGAATTATCTAAACGAAGTCTGTTAGCACCTGCAAGTATTACAAAGATTACACGTGAGTTGATAGATGCGCATTTAATTAAAGAAGCACAGTGTCAAGAACCCCTAAGCCGTGGTCGTCCAGCGATAGGTTTATTGCCTGCTAATGAAGGTTGGCAGTTTCTATCAATGCGGCTTGGGCGTGGTTATTTAACCATTGCTTTACATGAATTAGGTGGCGATATCTTGGTTGAAGAACGCCAAGACATTGAAGAATTACAACAAGAAGCGGTTATTGATAAGTTACTTAGCGAAATTAACATTTTTTTTGCTAACCATGTCAGCGAATTAGATCGAATAACCGCGATAGCCTTAACATTACCTGGCTTGGTGAATTCACAAGAAGGCATTGTTTTACAGATGCCACATTACGATGTGAAAAATCTGGCGTTGGGTCCGACTATTCATGAAGCGACGGGGTTACCTGTATTTATTGGTAACGATACCCGATCTTGGGCGCTGGCTGAGAAGCTATTTGGTAACTCCCGAGGTGTTGCTAACTCCATTTTAGTCTCAATTCATAATGGTGTTGGTGCTGGTATTATTTTGGATGACAAAGTACTACAAGGCAGTACGGGCAATGTCGGTGAGTTAGGGCACATTCAAATCAAGCCTTATGGTAAACGCTGCTTCTGTGGCAATCACGGTTGTTTAGAGACCGTCGCTAGCTTAAAAGCGATTTTGGAACAAGTTGAACAGCGATTAAAAGAAGGTCACCCTTCTTGTTTGCATGGTACAACACTCACAATTGAAAGTATTTGTGATGCCGCAGTTGCTGGAGACACGTTAGCGCGTCAGATTATTATTGAACTTGGTCATCACCTTGGGCAAGCCATTGCGATTATGGTGAACTTGTTTAATCCAGATAAAATCTTAATCGGAGGGGAATTTAATCGTGCTAAAAAAGTGTTATACCCCGCGATATTAGAGTGTATTCGTAATCAATCTTTACCTGTTTATAATCGTGACTTAATTGTTGAAGAAAGTTGTTTTTATACACAAGCGACGATGCCTGGTGCCGCTCTGGTTAAACAAGCAATGTATGACGGCCACTTATTAATGAAGTTAGTTGATGGTTAGGCGTTTGTACTCAAAATAGAAAACGCAGTGAATCACTGCGTTTTTAATTTGAATATACAAATACAAAGTAGGTTTTATCTTTTTTTCAATTCTTCTTCAATCACAGTATGAAGAAAAGACATAGCGGCACGATTATCAACTCTGCTCATGAACCATTGTTTTTGATTCGTCTCGAGAGGTAATATTTCTAACCATCGCTGGCATACCCAGGTCATGTCATTGAAATCAGGTTCTTGATAGTACTCACCATGTTCAGGGTACTCCTTAAAAAGGGTTTTTAAGCTATTAGCAATATCGCGGTCAACAAATTTAATGTCGGATTTTGACCAATTTTCTAACATGGTTACCTCGCCGACAATTAAACCATCCTCTTCTTCCCAGTGGTCGTTAATTATAAATTTTTCAACACCTTTGATAGTGATACCAAGTAACCCATCAGGAAGAGCTTCAAAATCTGTAATGATGACACGAGTACCAAAGTGACAAAGTGTTTTATCATTTTTCATGCACAAGCCAAAGCCGTCATTGCAAGCCATCGCAAGCTTTACCAAACGTATGTAGCGTGGTTCGAAAATCCTAAGCTTACTGATACCACCAGGTAACAAATACATTTGCATAGGAAAAAGGGGCAGTTGCATCATTGATCACCCTTACTGTCGTTATATCTATATTACGTATGATGTTTCTTTAACGATCAGTATTCAGTATAAGCAGACAAATATAGGAATTTGTCTGCTTTTCGATAATACGAAAGAGTAATCGGCCTCTGAATTTATTGTGGTTTTAACGATCGCATTATTGCTACAGTGAGACAGCTAAGCTCTTGTGGCGTAATAATAAAAGGGGGCATGATGTAAATCAGTTTGCCAAATGGGCGAATCCATACCCCAGCGTCGACAAAACTTTTTTGAATTTCAGCCATGTTGACAGGTTCGTATAGCTCAACTACGCCAATAGCGCCTAACCATCTAACGGCTTTAACGCAATCAAGTTGACCAATTTCAGGCAATAGCTCTGATAATTGTTGTTCAATGCTTAAGACTTGTTGCTGCCAATTACCTTGCATTAAAATTTCGAGGCTGGCATTGCCAACGGCACAGGCTAACGGATTACCCATGAATGTGGGACCGTGCATAAAACAAGCGGCTTCACCACTGCATACCGTGTCAGCCACATGTTTGGTTGCTAGCGTAGCCGACAATGTCATATATCCACCGGTAAGTGCTTTGCCGACACACATAATATCAGGGCTAATTCCTGCATGTTCACAGGCAAACATTTTTCCTGTTCTACCGAAGCCCGTTGCAATTTCGTCTGCAATTAACAAAACATCATGTTCATCGCATAATTCACGAATGCGTTTGAGGTACATCGGGTGGTAAATACGCATGCCTCCTGCACCTTGAACAATGGGTTCAATAATCACAGCGGCTAATTGTTCTTTATTATTGTTTAGCTTCTCTTTGAAGTCGGTAATGTCACTTTCACACCATTCTTCGTAAAAACCACGTTCTGATGATTCCGCAAAAATGTGCTCAGGTAAGAAGCCTTTGTATAGGCTATGCATCGAATTATCAGGGTCGGTAACCGACATCGCAGCAAATGTATCGCCATGGTAACCGTGACGAACGGTTAAGAATTTAGGGCGAGGTTGTCCTTTTGCATGCCAATACTGCAATGCCATTTTTAACGAGACTTCAACCGCAACAGAACCAGAGTCAGCCAAGAAAACATGCTGTAAAGGTTCAGGCGTTATAGCGATCAGTTTACGGCAAAGTTCGACAGCAGGTTCGTGCGTAATACCACCAAACATGACATGTGACATTTTATCGATTTGATTTTTTGCTGCCTGATTAAGAGCAGGGTGATTATAGCCATGGATTGTTGACCACCATGAAGACATACCATCGATAAGCTTACGACCATCTTCCAACGTGAGATATACCCCATTGGCACTTTCAACCGGGTAACAAGGTAATGGATTTATCGTCGATGTGTAGGGGTGCCAAACATGCTGTTGGTCAAATTCCAAATCAATCTTGCTGGTTGTTTTTTGCACAGATGTAAACCTTGATGTCTATTGTATGTTGACAGTCTACTAACTCTCAGTAGACTAGCCAAGTATAGAAAGCCGCTAGATTCCATATATTTTCTTTTAAAGAGGATTCTAGTGAGA
Organism: Photobacterium frigidiphilum; assembly: GCF_003025615.1. Taxonomy (GTDB): domain Bacteria; phylum Pseudomonadota; class Gammaproteobacteria; order Enterobacterales; family Vibrionaceae; genus Photobacterium; species Photobacterium frigidiphilum. Next base: position 9,407 of record NZ_PYMJ01000026.1, read on the forward strand.
GCAACAATATTATTACTATAAAGAGGTTACATACTGTGGAAGTACGTCACGATTGGACAGTTACGGAAGTTCAAGCCTTATTCGAAAAGCCGTTTATGGATCTTGTATTTGAAGCCCAGCAAGTACATCGCCAATATCATGAACCGAACAAGGTACAGGTGAGTACATTACTTTCAATCAAAACGGGTGCATGCCCTGAAGATTGTAAATACTGCCCACAAAGTGCGCACTATCGTACAGATGTCGAGCGTGAGCGTTTATTAGAAGTTGAAAAAGTACTGGATGCTGCGCAGAAAGCGAAAGTATCGGGTGCGACGCGTTTTTGTATGGGTGCTGCTTGGAAGAACCCTAAAGAACGCGATATGCCGTACTTAATGGATATGATCCGCGGTGTTAAAGATATAGGCCTTGAGACGTGTATGACACTGGGTATGATCACGGGTGGTCAAGCCGATGAATTAGCGGGTGCCGGTTTAGATTACTACAACCATAACCTTGATACGTCGCCAGAATATTACGGTCAGGTTATTACAACACGTACTTACCAAGATCGCTTAGACACATTAAGCCATGTGCGTGATGCAGGCATGAAAATTTGTTCTGGCGGTATTATCGGCATGGGTGAAAGTTCACGCGACCGTGCTGGTTTATTGGTAGAGCTTGCAACATTGCCAACCCACCCTGAAAGTGTGCCAATTAATATGTTGGTAAAAGTAAAAGGCACACCAATGGAAAATGTGGAGGATGTCGACCCGTTTGATTTCATTCGTATCATTGCGGTGGCACGTATCATCATGCCAATGTCTTCAGTGCGTTTGTCTGCGGGGCGTGAAGACATGAATGAACAGATGCAAACGCTATGTTTCATGGCGGGTGCTAACTCAGTATTCTATGGTTGTAAGCTATTAACAACACCTAACCCAGGTGAAGATAAAGACATGCAGTTGTTTGCAAAGCTAGGTATTAATCGCCAAGAGCAAGCAGCGAAACCTGATGAAGTGCAAGAGCATGAATTATTAGGTCAGGTTGCACAACGTGTTGCTGCGCGCCCAGGTAAAGATGATTTATTCTACGATGCCACTGTCTAATCGTCGTTTTAACCACAAAATAAAACACGCGCTGGAAGCACGAGAAACCCAAGGGTTATATCGCCAGCGTGCTTGTTTGTCTCGTGCTGAGCAAAGTGTTTACCATCAAGGTGCATCATTACTTAACTTTTCGAGTAATGACTACCTTGGCTTGGCACAAGATCCCACCATACTATCGGCATGGCAAGAAGGGTTAACGCTATTCGGTGCTGGTAGTGGTGCATCACCATTAGTGACGGGTTTTCATTCTGCTCACAAAACACTAGAAGATCAACTTGCCGACTGGCTGGGTTACGATCGCGCGTTATTATTCAATAGCGGTTTCAGTGCGAACCAAGCGGTATTGTTTACGATTCCAGATAAGCATGATGTATTAATTCAAGATAAATTGAACCATGCATCATTGATGGAAGCTGGCATGTTATCACCTGCAACCATGCGCCGATTCGCTCATAATGATCTCTCTGCATTGGCTCGCTTACTTCATCAAACCAATGATAAATCTCCGTCTATTAACCCATTAGTGATTACTGAAGGGGTCTTTAGCATGGATGGTGATCTATCACCGTTGGCTACAATTTCTGAGCAATGTAGCCAGCATGATGCGTGGTTAATGGTTGATGATGCACATGGCTGTGGGGTATTGGGTGATAAAGGGCGAGGCAGTTGTGACTTTGCAGGGGTGAAAGCCGACATACTTATTGTGACATTTGGTAAAGCCTTTGGCTTATCAGGTGCTGCTGTCATGTGCAATAACGATACTGCTGAATACTTAATTCAATTTGCGCGTCATTTCATTTATTCGACGTCAATGCCTCCATCACAAGCTCACGCGTTAAGTGCGGCTTGTCGTCTTATTCAATCAGATGATTGGCGTCGTGAAAAATTGCACGATTTAGGGCACTTACTCTTTGAAAATGTCGAGAATTCAATACAACTGGTTGATACACACACGCCTATCAAACCCTTAATTATTGGCGATAGTCATAAAGCGTTATCGGTTTCCAATGCATTAAAAGCGAAAGGTTTATGGGTAAGTGCAATTAGACCACCAACCGTACCCGTAAATAGTGCGCGTTTAAGAATAACGTTAACAGCCGCACACACAGAACAAGATATTAAACGATTAGCAACAACGTTAAATGAGGTGATTAATGATGAATAAAGTTAATGCTGTCACCCATGACAAAGCAGAATTAAAAACAAACAACATTCCTCGAATTGATAAACAAGCCGTGGCAGAAGCATTTGGCCGTGCAGCTAAGCATTACGATAAAGCGGCTGCTTTTCAGCGCATTGTTGGTCATCAGTTGCTTGAGCGTTTACCTGCCGTTATTCCCACAGGTACTCGCGTATTAGATTTAGGGTGCGGCACGGGGTACTTTTCAGAACAATTAATGCAACGTGGTTATGATGTTTCTGCCGCTGATTTATCGATAGAAATGCTAGCACAGGCAAAGTCTCGTTGTGGCGATAGTGTTACCTATTTAGAAGCTGATGCTGAAAACTTACCAATTGCAGATAATCAGTTTGATGTTGCTTTCAGTAGCCTTGCCTTACAGTGGTGTGATGACCTGTCTGTACCATTGAAAGAGTTGCGTCGTGTGGTGAAGCCAGGTGGACGAATTATGTTTACCACTTTAGTAGAGGGTTCGTTATTTGAGCTTTCACAGGCATGGCAAGAGGTTGATCGATATCAACATGTGAATCATTTTCTTTCGCAAAAGGCGATAAAACTTGCGCTGGCGCAAGCGGGAGGGGCAATCGATACCCTAGACTTCAAACCAATTAGAGTGAATTATCCAGCGGCAGTTGGACTCATGAAGGACCTAAAAGGGATAGGGGCGACTCATTTACCACAAGGGCGCAAAGCAGGCTTGGCCGGTCGTAAAACGATCATGGCATTAGAGAGCGCCTACAATGAGTTTCGAGATGAGAATGGTCAACTGCCTGCTACATATCAAGTCTGTTTTGGAGTAATAATAAATGACTAACGCTTTCTTTCTTACAGGTACAGATACCGAAGTCGGTAAAACTGTAGCCTCTCGCGCAATTTTACACGCAGCTGGTAGCGCGAATATTAAGATGGCGGGTTATAAGCCTGTGGCATCAGATAGCACACCAACAGATGAAGGGATGCGTAATTCAGACGCATTGTATATTCAAGATGCTTCAGTGGTTGAACTGGACTATCAAGAAGTTAATCCATACGCATTCGAAGCCGCCATTTCTCCCCACCTTGCGGCAGAGCAAGAAGGGCAAGTGATAGATTTTGATGTATTAAGCGCAGGCTTAGAGCATCTTAAAAGTAAATCAGAAGCCGTACTTATCGAAGGTGCTGGTGGCTGGCGTGTGCCGATTTCTCATACCGATTTTCTATCAAGTTGGGTGAAGCGTGAAAAGCTGCCTGTTATCTTGGTTGTGGGTGTAAAACTGGGTTGTTTAAGCCATGCAATGCTTACTGCAGAAGCGATTAAAAATGATGGTTTAGAGTTGGTTGGTTGGGTTGCTAATCGTATTAATCCAGGCACAGAAAACTACGCTGATATTATTAAAATGCTAGAGCACAATCTGCCAGGTAAAAAGATGGGCGAAATCCCATATATGCCGGCAATTAAAAAACGTGACTTATCAAAGTTTATTGATTTAAGTGCGTTAGGTTTATAGCGCTGTTTAGTGTGTAAGTAAGCAATTACTAGATACTAGACATGAAAAAAGGCACTGAAAAGTGCCTTTTTTTGATCTTTCTCTTTATGGGGTACGTTTAGAAAAGAGAAAAAAGAGGGAGTTGGATGGAGTTATATCAAACGGTTTTAGTCGCTGCAGCAACTGGTTTTTGCTCTGCGTTTGGTACAGGCGTAGCCATGAAAACAGGCATTAAGTGGATGCGTGAAATGATGATAAAAATGGATGCTCGACTCACTCGCTTAGAGCAAAAAAATAAAGCCACTGGCTGGCAGTGGCTTTACTTATAATTACTTGGTGTGGACGCTGCGTGATCATCTATGTTTTAAATGCCATATAAAACATAATTTTGCGTTGTCACACAAAGCATTGAAATGCTTTTTTATAGCGTAATCATCTTAGCTGTTATCGCCTGTTAATCCGATAAGTGCTTCTTGGGTATTTGTCAGTTTAGGTTTACCTGATGCATCAAGCCCTAATTCCTTATGAGCTTCATCAACTGACATACCAAGATGACAGCAAAGAATATCAATCGCAACTTGGTAGTTCTCTTTGTCGGCCATCATTCCTCCTTGATAAATAGACTGGTGTTTAAAACACCTGACATCAACAATAATCAATATGCGCACTAGATGCAATAAGACTAAAGTCTAAGATTTAGTCTTATTTCCATTTCTAGCGAATGAGTAAGAGCGGTACTTGGCTTTTGGTTAGCATTTCAGTGGTATTACTGCCTAAGAAAAACTGCCTAACGCGTGAATGCCCATAAGCGCCCATCACAATAAGACCAATATCATTGTGTGTTTGATAGTGCACCAGTGCAGAGTGGATATCGCCCTCAATGATTTTTTCCAAGACATCGATATTTTCAGCATGTAATTTCTTAGCGGCAACATGGAAAGATTCTGTGCGATCATTCTCGTCTTTCACCATCACTAAGTGGCAGGTTAATCCATTTAATAACGGGGTTTTTATCGCTTTATCGATGAGTTTTTGGCTGATATCACTGCCATCAAATGCAATCATGAACGACTTTGGTTCGTTAAACGGCTTTATTGCGACTAAGGTATGTGCCTTTATAGAGCGAATAACACTTTCAAGCTGAGAACCAATCGCGGTGGTTTGATTTTGATGTGCTTCACCTGATTTACCAATCACCAGCAAGCGAGTTTCAGCTTCAATATCAAGCAGAGATTCAACAAAGTCACCGTGTCTTTGTTGTTTAATGACGTTAGGCAAACCTTGCTGATTCGCTCTTTCCATCATATCGGCAAGTAAATACTTCCCATGTTTAAGGGCCAATTTACTGCGTTGTTCATCTAGTGCCGTTAAATCTTCAAGAAGTTGCTCTCGGCTGCCTAATCCAATACTACCTGATAACTCACTTGTTACAGGGTATTCCGACTTATCTAATACATGCAGTATTTTTAAAGGGACGTCTAAGTGTTTGGCTGCCCAAATGCTAGCATCACACACAGTTGTCGACATGGATGAACCATCAATACACGCGATAATATTTTTCATTATAAATTCCTTAGTGACCAGCCATTAGTTTTTCAACTTCTTCAGGTTTGTCGTGAATACCAAATTTATCGACAAGGGTATTTGTTGCTTCATTCATTCCAATTAACTCAACGGTTGCACCTTCACGACGGAATTTGATAACGACTTTATCAAGTGCTGATACTGAGGTGATATCCCAAAAGTGGGCGGAAGAAAGATCGATAGTGACGTGATCTAACACTTCTTTAAAATCAAATGACTTTAAAAATTGCTCTGAAGAGGCAAAGAATATTTGTCCTATCACTTTATAGTGACGTGATGCACTAGCGGTATTGTTATCACTTTTCACTACCATAAAACGACTGATTTTGTTGGCAAAGAATAAAGCCGCGAGTAATACACCGACAAAAACGCCGATAGCGAGATTATGACTGGCAACCACCACAGCAACGGTAACCACCATCACAATATTGCTCGAAAGCGGATGCTTTTTTAGGTTTCGTAGCGAATCCCATGAGAATGTACCAATTGATACCATAATCATGACGGCAACTAACGCAGCCATTGGGATCTGCTTGAGCCAATCCCCAAGGAAAACCACCATCACTAACAAGAACACACCTGCCGATAAACATGACAACCGACCACGGCCGCCCGATTTAATGTTGATTATTGATTGACCGATCATCGCACAGCCCGCCATACCACCCATCAAACCCGCGCCAATATTCGCTAAGCCTTGACCTTTACATTCTCGGTTTTTATCACTTTCTGTATCGGTAAGATCATCAACAATGGTTGCTGTCATTAGGGATTCAAGTAAGCCAACAGCCGCTAACCCGAATGAGTAAGGAAGAATAATCAGCAATGTTTCTAGGTTTAAAGGAACATCAGGCCAAAGGAAGATAGGAAGTGTGTCGGGAAGCTGCCCCATATCACCCACGGTTTTAATATCTAAGCCGACCAAGATAGAAACAATGGTGAGGGAAACAATACACACTAAAGGAGAAGGTAATAATTTTCCGATAGCGGGTAGGTAGGGGAACAGGTAAATAATACCCAAACCAGCAGCTGTCATGGCGTAAACGTGCCAAGTTACATTAGTCAGCTCTGGTAACTGTGCCATAAAAATTAAAATGGCGAGCGCATTTACAAAACCGGTGACAACCGATCGAGAAATAAAGCGCATTAAGCTACCCAGTTTAAGATACCCAGCGGCTATTTGTATCACACCTGTGAGTACGGTTGCCGCTAATAGGTATTCCAGCCCATGATCTTTTACTAACGTGACCATCAGTAACGCCATTGCACCGGTTGCAGCTGAAATCATTCCAGGCCTGCCGCCTGTAAATGCAATAATAACAGCCATAGAAAATGACGCATAAAGACCGACTTTTGGATCGAGACCAGCAATAATTGAGAAGGCAATAGCTTCAGGAATAAGTGCCAAAGCAACAACAAGACCAGCAAGAAGATCGCCCTTCACATTGAAGAACCAATCTTTTTTTACAGTATCTAACATTCAATATACTCAAATTATTAAAATTTGCGCGAACGGAAACCATCAGGTAATAACCTGATAAAAATGTAGCGACAAATTTTATAGGGGTGCTGCTGGTGATTAAAACGCACAGCAAGATGGGCAGCAAAAGTGCTACCTAGATAGTGATTTGTTGGAACGAGAGTGTTCCGAAGTGATTGTCTAAGGCGGAGTGATCGTCAAAAGTTTATATCCACGAAATGTGTAGGCGCACATTGTAGAGATAAAGCAATGAAGAAACAAGTGAGTGCTTTACTCTTCGATTTACAATAGTGAACACTGTTCAGTTTTTAGACAGTCATGTTAGTTATAACAGTAGAATGATAATAATGACTAAATTTTGTCATTATGCCTCACTGGAATTGTAACGGTTTAATAACAAGACCTGTAAACCTTAAATTTACCTATGTAGCATTAACAATCATTCTTTAGCTTGATACGAATGGTAACAATTATGTTCTTTCACTTGTAATTGCTTTGAACGACCATATATAAAGTAGACTGTAGATGGCACATACCATCTATTATGTATTTGAAGCTTCTTTTATTTATTGGAGATAATTGGAAATATGAAGCGAATTGCTCTGTTCTTGGCAACCAACCTTGCCGTAATGCTGGTATTCAGCGTTGTCTTGAATGTTGTTTATGCTGTAACAGGTATGCAGCCTGGTAGCCTATCTGGCTTATTGGTAATGGCTGCGCTGTTCGGTTTTGGTGGCTCGCTATTCTCACTCTTCATGTCAAAGAAGATGGCTCTTCGTTCTGTTGGTGGTTCAGTTATTGAGCATCCTCGCAATGAAACAGAGCACTGGTTGATGGAAACGGTTTCGCGTCAAGCGCAACAAGCAGGCATTGGTATGCCAACCGTTGCGGTTTATGACTCTGCTGATATCAACGCATTTGCAACAGGCGCTAAGCGCGATGATTCACTGGTTGCGGTTTCAACGGGTTTGCTTCATAGCATGACACGTGATGAAGCTGAAGCGGTACTTGCTCACGAAATTAGCCACATCTCTAATGGTGATATGGTAACGATGACCTTGATGCAAGGCGTTGTGAATACCTTTGTTATTTTTGTTTCTCGTTTAGTAGCGGGTGCAATCAGTGGTGTTAACAACAGTGATGAAGAAGGCGGAGGCGGCAGTTACATAACGTACTTCATCGTCTCTTCAATTATGGAAGTACTGTTTGGCTTCTTAGCAAGCATTCTAACTATGTGGTATAGCCGACACCGTGAATTTAAAGCGGACGCGGGTTCTGCGAACTTAGTCGGTAAAGAAAAGATGATTGCTGCGTTAGAGCGTTTGAAAATGAGCCAAGAGCCACAGTTAGAAGGCTCTATGATGGCATTTGGTATCAATGGTAAGAAGAAGTCATTGTCTGAATTGTTTATGACTCACCCACCACTAGACAAGCGTATTGATGCTTTACGCAGTGGTGAGCACCTTTAATCAAGAATAGTTAAGCGTTTATAAACGTTACGTTATTTGATTATAGATGATCTTATTTGATTATAGATAAAGATAAGAAAACCCTTTTGACCTTTTGTTACGACGAGTAACAGGGCAAAAGGGTTTTTTATTGGATGTGGTATTACCCTTGTTATGCCGCTGCACTCAAGGCAGCTAAACGAGGAACGGGCTTGTCATTAATCGGCAAGTGAATTAATGCTGCGCAGAAGGCGAGAAAGACGGTAGACCACCAAATTGGATCGTAGCTGCCGTAATAGTCGTAAATACGGCCACCAACCCAAGCCCCTAAAAAACTGCCAACTTGGTGAGTGAAAAATACGAGTCCATATAGTGTCGACATGTATCGAGCCCCAAACATCTGACGTACTAAACCCGAGGTTAGTGGCACTGTGCCTAACCAGCAAAAACCGATCGCACCACCAAAAATAGCCGCGGTATCAACCGTTACAGGTAATGTCACAAAAGCTGCAATCACAACAGTTCGTATTAAATATAGCGATGTCATTACATAGCGTTTATCGAATTTATCACCCATCACGCCCCAAAAATACGATCCGAAGATATTAAAAATACCCACGTAGGCGAGCGCCATCGCAGCCGTTGATCCCGGCAGCCCTTTGTCGGCTAAATAACTAGGAAGGTGAGTGGCAATAAACATGACATGAAAGCCACAAACAAAAAATCCCGCATGAATTAACCAATAACTTTTATGGTTAAAGGCTTCCTTTAATGCTTCGCGCAAGGTTTGTGTATCATCTATTTTCGGTGCAGTAGACACCGCTTTTAATGAAGACTTAGCCTCTTTGTTGGCCGTTTTCATGAAACTGGCAAAAGCGATGATCACACAACATGCTAGGGCAAAAATTTGTAACGTTGTTTGCCAATCGTATGTATTCATGAGTGATTGTGCGCCAGGTATTACGGCAAACATGCCAAATGAGCCAGCGGCGGTGGTTAAACCAAAGGCTTTTGCCGTATGTTCTGCGGGTACTACGCGAGCAATAGATCCTAAAATAATCACATAGCTGGTGGCACTTAAACCAAAACCGATCAAAGCACCAAAGGTGACATAAAGAATGCTAGGTTCAGTTGCTAAAGAGGTCAGATACAAACCAGCCGCATACGATATAGCCCCAACGGTAATAATACGGCGTGAGCCCCAGCGATCGGCCGCCATACCTACGAATGGTTGGAACAGACCAAAAAGCAGGTTTTGCAGTGCAATTGTAAAGCTAAAGAACTCTCGACCGGTATTGAATGAATCAGATATTGGCATCATGAAAATGCCGAAAGATTGTCTTATCCCAAGACTAATAATTAGCGTCCCTATTCCCAACCATACTAATAGTGGAAAACGAAAAATACTCATTAATGGTGCTCTTTATTGTCGTGTTCGATAGATGATTGTTGGTGGCAACCACCGCTGGTGGCGTGTTGCGCCAACGCATCGAGTAAAGGTTGACAGTGATGCACGCCAAAAAGTGTAATTATGAGCAGTACTAGCATACGTAATAGCTGCGCAAATAATGATTGTGAAAACATCAGTGCCTCCGATCGCCAAAATTAGCGAGCGCGGATAGTAGAGAACTCAGTGACATTACACAAATGAATAAAAATCAGGACAGTCATGCATAATATGCACTTTGATAGGGAGGTGAGCATATTCAGGATAATTGAGGGCAGTTTGTTCCGAAATTTGCATTACGCCGTTGGTAGGCGTAACACAATATATTGATGATGATAGATTTTACGATAACCGATGAATAAAAATCACATTACGATTCCACGTACATCGGTTTTAATTTTCCCGCAAATTGGCTCTTTTTCTACTTCAGCCAGTATGAATTCCACAAAAGTACGAGCAGCTAAGGTCAGGTTTTTACGTGATGGGTAGACTAACCAACCATACTTAATCGATGGCTCAATGTGGTCGAATAAACGTATTAACATGTCACGTTCTTGATAATAATTACCAATATCTTCTGGAATAAAGACAATGCCTCGGTTCTGCAAACAAGCTTCCATACACAGTGACACGCTGTTCGTTACTAAGTTACCCGACACTTCTACCGTTTCATTTTTACCAAAAGGCAGCGTGCCGTATATTTGTCCGTTGGGAAAGCGAAAACGAATAACATTCAGTTGGCGTAAATCGTCAGCAGTTTGTGGCCTACCGTGTTGTTCTACGTATTCCTGTGTACAGAAAAACCCGAAAGAAGCATGTTTGAATGGACGCGCCACCAAGCTGGAATCTTCAAGGGTATTGCCTTCGCCAATACGCAGCGCAATATCTATGTGGTTCTCGACCATATTTTTATCTTCTGCGCTGGTAATGATCTCGACACTGATCTTTGGGTACATATCCATGAACGTGAAAATCATTCGGCCGATATCAAGAATCTCAGGAAAGGGCAGTAATTGAATACGCAGGTGTCCAGACACTTCATAAGTCGGTGCCGTGATTTCTTGAATACTCGCTTCCAAATCAATCAGCATCGCTTTGGTTTTTGTGTAGAACTTGGTACCTGCTTCTGTCAGCTGTAAAGCGCGGTTTTGGCGATGAAACAGCAGAATGTTCAGCTCTTCTTCCAGTGATTTGATACGTCGACTGATGTTCGACTTTGGTAAGTCGAAAATTTCAGATGCGCGATTTAAGCTACCCGTATCCACAATTTGGTGAAAGAGCTTGAGATCTTCTGTTTTCATGACGTTGCTCACAGTCTTAATGATAGATCAATAGATTAAGTGTTCCATAAAGTGAAACTCTCAGTTCTATATCGTTCGGTTATTCAGAACACGTTATCAGGTTATAGTTCGCGGTGAAAGATAACTATAAGGAATAATTCAATGATGTCAGCTAAACCGAGTTTGTTAGCACTGGTGCTAGGAACTGTTTTAATGAGCTCAGTTCTGACAGGGTGTGACTCTGCAGAGAGTGCTGTGGTAGCAACTGCCACCGTACGTCCGGTAAAATTAATCACAATTGGTGATGTAGCGTTTGAACAAAGTCGCATTTTTCCTGCTGAATTGGTGGCGAATCAACAAGCAGATTTAGCTTTTCGTGTGAGTGGTGAACTGGTTACATTAGATTTAATTGAAGGGCAGAAAGTTACAAAAGGACAACTACTAGCGAAGCTTGATGATCGAGATGCCAAGAATGCGCTATTAAATGCAGAAGCAAATTACGAGTTAGCCAATGCCGATTACAACCGTAAAGAACAGTTATTAGCCCGAAAACTTATTTCGAAAGCAGAGTTTGATTCTGCAAAAGCCACATTAAAGTCTGCCAAATCATCATTGAATTCAGCCAGAGATCAACTGCAATATACCAATTTAACGGCCCCTTTTTCTGGCATTGTTGCCAAAGTTGAATCTGATAACTATCAAATGATTCAAGCATCGCAGGTCGTATTATCGTTGCGAGGTGATCAGCTAATGGATGTCACTATTCAAGTGCCTGAGTCACTCATTATGCGTTTAAATAAAAAGAACTTAGATGAACATTACATGCCACGTGTGCGCTTTGTTTCTCAAGGTGAAAGTGTGACGACTTATCCTGTTCGTTTTAAAGAGAGCTCAAGTAAAGTTAGCCCTGGTACACAAACTTATGCCGTTACCTTTAGTTTTAAACCCGAAGATGGCTTGAACGTTATTCCGGGCATGAGTGCTGAATTATTACTCGATATGTCAATCGATCACCGTCGCTCTCAAGACAATGGGATAAGCGATTTCCTCACTATTTTACCGCAATCAGCCATCGTGAAAGCGGATGAAGATAACCAAATTAAAGTGTGGCGATACAATCAAGACAGTCACCGAGTTGAATCTGTAAATGTGACGTTAGGGCAAGTGCGAACGAATGGTATTGAAGTGTTATCTGGATTAAACAAAGGCGATCAAATTGTCAGTGTGGGGGCGAATGCGATTAAATCAGGCATGGAAGTAAAACCCCTTCGCTGGGAAAGAGGCGTGTAATTGATGAATATCGCGCATTACAGTATCAAAAACAAAGTCATCAGTTGGATGTTTATTTTACTGATGTTAATTGGTGGTGGAATTTCATTTACGGGATTAGGCCAATTAGAATTTCCTGAATTTACGTTAAAAAACGCCCTTGTTATTACCGCTTACCCAGGGGCTTCGCCTGAACAAGTTGAAGAAGAAGTAACGCTTCGGTTGGAAGATGCTATTCAGCAGATGCCACAGATAAAGCACATTACATCAATCAATAGTGCGGGTTTATCTCAAATAGAAATTGAGATGAAAGAGCAGTACGACGCGAAAGCCTTACCACAAATTTGGGATGAGCTACGTCGTAAGGTGAATGATGCGGTTGCCGATTTACCGCCAGGCGCTGTAATGCCGCAAGTGATTGATGATTTTTCCGATGTCTACGGTGTTTTAATGAACATTACAGGCGAAGGATATAGCTACCGAGAACTTAAAAATTATGCCAATTACCTACGTCGAGAATTGGTATTAATTGAGGGTGTTAAAAAGGTTTCTGTCGTCGGCGATCCGCAAGAGCAAGTCGTTGTCGAAATTAGCCAACAGAAACTGGCAACATTAGGGCTTGATCAAAATACGATATACAGCCAAATAAAGAATCAAAATGGTGTATCTAACGCCGGAAAAATTCGAGTAGGTGAAGGGCGAATTCGTATTCATCCTACGGGCGAGTTTATCGATGTTACTGATATGAAACGCTTATTGGTGAGCCCGCCAGGCAGTAAAGATATGGTGTATCTGGGTGATATTGCTAATGTCTATAAAACGGAAAGTGAAACCCCAAAGCTGATTTACCACAACATGGGCGAGAATGCGCTGTCTTTAGGGATATCCTTTAGCCAAGGTGTGAATGTTGTTGATATCTCGAATGAAATATCAGCAAAGATCACACAGTTTGAATCAGGTTTACCGGTAGGAATGAGCTTGAATACCGTGTATGACCAAGGTGCAATGGTTGATGTGTCTGTTACGGGTTTTTTGATCAACCTTGCTGAGTCTGTGGCAATAGTGATCGTGGTGCTATTGGTATTCATGGGCGTGCGCTCTGGGTTATTAATGGGTGCAGTGCTGTTACTGACTATTTTTGGTACGTTCATTGTGATGAGTGTATTGAATATTCAGCTGCAAATTATCTCATTGGGCGCACTCATTATTGCATTAGGTATGCTGGTTGATAACGCCATTGTGGTTACTGAAGGTATTTTAATCGGTATAAAACGGGGTCAAACCCGTTATGAAGCGGCAGGTCAGGTAGTTAAGCAAACTCAATGGCCATTATTGGGCGCGACAATTATTGCAATTTTAGCATTTGCACCCATTGGATTATCACAAAATGCCACCGGTGAATTTTGTAAATCGTTATTTCAAGTACTGCTAGTTTCACTGTTTATCAGTTGGGTTACAGCGATTACCATTACGCCATTTTTCTGTAATTTATTATTTAAAGATGGCGACGTTAGCGATACGCCGGAAGACTTATATAAAGGCTGGTTCTTTACGGCTTATCGTTCAATACTTTCGTTAGCCATGCGATTTCGTGTGCTCAGTTTAGGCTTAGTTATTGCGATGTTGTTTGTAGCGATAGTGGGTATGGGGCATGTAAAAAATGTATTCTTCCCACCATCAAGTACGCCTATTTTCTTTGTTGATGTATGGTTGCCAGAAGGCTCAGATATTCGTGCAACAGAAGGTTTTGTACGCGAACTTGAAGAGAAAATCATAGCAACCGACAAAGAGGTTGGCGTCGGGCTTAAAAATGTCACTTCGGTGATAGGTAAAGGTGCACAACGATTCGTCTTGCCGTATGTGCCAGAAAAAGGCTACGACTCGTATGCGCAGTTAATTATCGAAATGACAGATTTAGAATCGTTGAATGCAGGCGTACCTGAACTCACGAAAGTATTGCGTGATAATTATCCTGAAGCTGAGTTTCGCGTGAAATTGCTGAGTAATGGCCCATCACCAGCCGCTGCAATTGAAGCGCGGTTCTATGGTGAAGATCCCGTTGTACTGCGTCAGCTTGCTACTCAGGCAGAGCAGATCATGATTGATGAGCCGACAGCTGAAAATATTCGTCATAATTGGCGTAATCAGGTCAATGTTGTTCGTCCACAAGTGAATAATGCTCAAGCCAAAAAAGTGGGTATCAGTAAGCAAGATCTTGATACAGCCATGCTGATTAACTTTAGTGGCATGTCGGTTGGTACGTATCGTGAACAATCGCATTTATTGCCCATTGTTGCGCGTGCACCAGAGCAAGAGCGCCTTGATGCCGATAGTTTGTTAAAGCTACAAGTGTGGAGTGCTGAAAATAGTGCGTTTGTACCTGTTACCCAAATAGTATCGTCATTCGATACTGAGTGGGAAAACCCTATTATTATGCGTCGCGATCGCAAACGGGTATTAACTGTATTAGCTGATCCACTATTAGGTAGTAATGAAACAGCAGATTCAGTGCTAAAGATATTACGCCCTAAAATAGAAGCGATCCCTCTGCCTGCAGGGTATGAACTCGAGTGGGGAGGCGAATATGAAACAGCAGGTGAAGCACAAGCAGGTATTGCTAGCTCTTTACCATTGGGTTATTTAGCGATGTTCTTGATCACTGTTGTCCTGTTTAATTCCGTAAGACTCCCGCTGATCATTTGGTTCAATGTGCCTTTAGCGCTTATAGGTATTGCTGCTGGCTTATTGATCTTTGATGCACCATTTAGCTTCATGGCGATACTGGGTACATTAAGTTTAAGCGGTATGGTCATCAAAAATGGGATTGTATTGGTTGATCAAATTCAGGTTGAATTGGCTGAGGGTAAAGATCCGTATGATGCCGTATTTGAATCTTCAGTAAGTCGTGTTCGTCCTGTGTGCATGGCGGCCATTACGACAATGCTTGGCATGATACCGTTATTGTTTGACCCATTTTTCAAATCGATGGCGGTTACCATTATATTTGGTTTAGGTTTTGCCACGTTACTTACATTGATTGTGTTACCCGTTAGCTATGTTGTTATTTTCCGAATACCTAACAAGCAAAAAGAATCAATGAAGAATATACCATTGGTTACAGCGTAACTTTTTGAGTTTTCTGAATAGAAACAGCCTCAAAGAGAGAGGTATTAGCCTTTCTCTTTGAGGGTGATGCACTTATTGCTTGAATTGCTATAAATCTACCTCAGATAGTAATTCAATGATTTAATAGATAAAGTGCGCCAATTTGAATTTGGAGTGAGTTATTACGCTGAGTGGTGGGTTAGATGGAGAAAATGAAAGGCTAATACAAATGAAATTTATAAAAAGAATTAAGAGGAATGATCATATAACCACAGCCACATATATAAAAGATTTTACCTTGTATATTGAATTAAGTAGTGGCGAAAGGGGCGTGATTAACTGTTCACCATTGGCCGAACAACAGATTTTGTTTGAACAAGTTATTGCTGATGATAAACGTGATTCTTATTCGTTAAGTAACCGCGTTATTCAGTGGTACAACGATGCGTATATTCACATTGAGTGGATTAAGCGAAATATGGTCTCGTTAAGTATTGAACGACCGCTTGAAAGTGCAGCTTCCTACAATAACTGGGGCATAAAAATGAAAGATTGGTTTATTAATTTCACACGTTCTGATTTATCAGAAAATATAGGCTTTTTATTAATAGTCGTTTCATTTGGGATCGCAGGGTGGCTGATTGGCTCAATGTTTATTTAAGCGTATAAAGTCTCAGCTTTCACAATCCCTTTTTTGTCTGAAGTGAATTGATATGTTGACTAAACATGTACTGTAGAAGGAGTAGCGCTATAAATTAGCGTTACGCTCATCGATACATTCGTATTCCCCCATCTCAAACTCACGGCAGATAAATGGGCGAACTTCGTAAATTGAACACATTAATGTGTCGCGATCTAACGCGGCACACCAACCATCATCAAGACGGTTCATTACCTGACCACCCCAATCATCTGTTGCGATGTACTTTTTAGGTACGCCAGTATCGGTAATTAGCATTACCTCTAAACGGCAACAACAAGCCTGACAATTCGCACAGGTTATTTGAGGTTCCGGTATTACTTTAATTTCTATCGTCATAAACTACTACAGTGTCGACATTAATGGATAGCTTATAACAATGGTAGCACGTAGACGCAACTCAATTATGCGTTAGTCATCAACTCAGCCTGTACTGTTATTAGACTGGGTGCATATTTTCAACCATTTGTTTTATTTTTATCGCCTTCTCAAAATGATCTAATTGATGCGTCATTATCCACCATTGGGCGGCTTCCATTAATAATTCAGGGTTATCGTTTTTATTGGCGAAAAAAGCATAAAAAGATAATCCAACATTTTCGCCTTTTTGTGCAATTTTACGGTTACACACATCAATGATTTTCTGCTTTAAAATTGGGTTCATGTTGTCCTGTTTTTACTCAAATGAAGTAATGATGAAAATACACGGTTATTTAGTATGTTGAGCTTATCTTGCTAATTTCAATTTGGATCTAGATCACGTAAACTGCGCGCCATAGATTATGAACCATATGTCCTGTTAGGTGAACACACGATGATACGTCTAAACGAAGTCAAATTACCGTTAGATCATGATGAAGATGCATTGCGCAATTTTGTTTTCAATAAACTGTCGATTACGGCAGAGCAACTTGTCGACATCCATATCTTTAAACGTGGTTATGATGCTCGTAAACGTAATGTGATCACTTTAATTTATACGCTTGATTTAACATTGACCAATGTTGATGAAGACGAGCTATTAAGCCGTTTTGAACGTGATCAGCAAGTTAGACAATCTCCTGATACAGAGTATAAGTATGTTGCACAAGCACCTGCTGATTTAACAGAGCGTCCAATCGTTATTGGTATGGGGCCATGTGGTTTATTTACCGGTTTAATTCTTGCTCAAATGGGTTTCAACCCAATTATTTTAGAGCGTGGTAAATCTGTACATGAACGTTCAAAAGATACGTTCCGTTTTTGGCGTAAAGGTGAATTAAATACCGAATCAAACGTACAGTTTGGTGAAGGTGGTGCTGGTACATTCTCTGACGGTAAGTTATACAGCCAAGTGAAAGATCCAAACTTCCTAGGCTTAAAAGTAAAAGAAGAGTTCGTTGCCGCAGGCGCACCTGCAGAAATTATCTATGTGAGTAAACCACACATTGGTACGTTCAAATTGGTAACAATGGTTGAGCGCATGCGCCGCAAAATCATAGAGCTTGGCGGTGAAATTCGTTTTGAAACACGTGTTGACGAAATCAATATCGAAGATGACCAAGTAACGGGTGTTACGCTAAATGGCGGCGAAGTTATTAACTCAAAGCATGTAACGTTAGCGATTGGGCACAGTGCACGTGATACCGTACAAATGTTGCATGACAAAGGTGTTTACCTTGAAGCGCAGTCTTTCTCTGTGGGTTTCCGTATTGAACACAAACAAGAATTGATTGACCAAGCACGCTTTGGTACTAATGCAGGTCACCCAATTTTAGGTGCTGCTGATTACAAACTTGTTCACCACTGTGAGAATGGACGTTCTGTATACAGTTTCTGTATGTGTCCGGGTGGTGTTGTGGTTGCAGCAACGTCAGAAAAAGAAGCTGTTGTAACAAATGGCATGAGCCAATATTCACGTAGCGAGCGTAATGCAAACAGTGCGATTGTTGTTGGTATTGCACCAAGCGATTTTGATAATGATCCGCTTCAAGGTATCGCATTACAACGTAAGCTAGAGCGTAATGCTTATATTTTAGGTGGTAGCACTTACCAAGCACCTGCACAACGTGTTGGTGATTTCTTAAAAGGTGCAGAAGCGAAGCCATACGGTGAGATTGAACCATCATATAAGCCAGAAGTGACAATGACAGATCTAAGCACAAGCTTGCCTGATTTTGCCATTGAAGCAATACGTGAAGCACTGCCTGCATTTAATAAGAAAATCCGTGGCTTTGCACAAGAAGATGCAATGCTAACAGGTGTTGAAACACGTACTTCTTCACCAGTGCAAATCAAACGTGGTGCTGATTACCAGAGCTTAAGCACGAAGGGTTTATACCCCGCTGGCGAAGGTGCTGGTTATGCTGGTGGTATTTTATCTGCTGGTATCGACGGTATTAAAATTGCCGAAGCCGTTGCACTCGATATGCTGAAAACTGATTAATATTTAACTAGCTTGGTATAAGCTTTTTATATACAGATTTTTATATACAAATAAACAGCTCGCTAATTTTTAGCGGGCTGTTTTTTTTGATTATACAAACGTGAAGTTATTCAAATTCTGATCTTTGGCTGAATTGATTTAATTGTATACAAAGAAAAGAAGCGTAAACTTTTAACTAATTGTTTCATCAAAATTAATAATTGGATTCCTTATTGTGAATAGCATGCGTGTCGTTTTCATTTTGTTGATTGTTTTGTCTATTTTAGGTTGTGATCAAAATACCCCTTCGCAAGCGCTAGGTACACTAGAGCGTGACCGTGTGACATTGACAGCAACGGCAAATGAAATCGTTAGAGAGTTGCCAATTAAAGAAGGGCAATACATCAAAAAAGGTGATGTGTTAGTTAAGCTTGATACCACACAGCAACATGCCATTCTTGCCCGAGCAAAGGCAGAAGAAGCAAAAGCGGATGCGTATTTATTAAGGTTAACCAATGGTGAGCGAATAGAAGATATTGCTGCGGCGCAGGCTAAATTGTCGCGTGCTAATGCCATGCTAATTGAGGCTAAACTCAGTTACCAACGTACCAGTAAACTGGTGCTACAAAAATTAGCAAGTCTAGCTGCAAAAGATAAAGCACGTGCTGAAAAAGACGGGGCACAAGCCGATTATGATTCAGCAAATGAAAATTATGCCAAGATGACAAATGGCGAACGCCCAGAAGATATTAAGCAGGCACAAGCGTCATTAGCGGCAGCCAATGCGGAAGTGACACTTCAACAACAAATTTTGAATGATTTAACCGTTACTGCGACACGCAACGGGGTACTCGATAGCCTGCCTTACAACGTAGGTGAACGTGTTCCGATGAATGGTATTGTGGCAGCTATTCAAGCGGATACTGTTCCTTATGCACGTGTATATGTACCTGAACCTTATCGTGTGAAACTAAAAGCGGGTGACAAATTAGTTGTGCATGTTGATGGCTTAAATAACACCTTCACAGGCACATTACGCTGGATTGCAACAGAGCCTTCATTTACACCTTACTATGCGCTAAACGAAGAAGATCGTGCTCGTTTGGTGTATTTAGCTGAAATTGATTTACCCATTGAAGGGAAAGATCTTCCTGCTGGTGTGCCAGCACAAGTGGAGATGCCAATCAATGCTGAGTAATACAAATACAGTGGTTGAAGCTTGTGATGCTAGTGTGGCAATTGTTGCTAAGCAATTAACGCGTAAATTCGGCGATTTTACTGCGGTTGATGGTTTAAATTTAGTTGTTCCTAAAGGCAGTATCTATGGCTTTTTAGGGCCAAATGGCTGCGGAAAATCCACTACCTTACGGATGCTAACTGGGCTGCTTAGTCCTACATCTGGTGAGGTGAATGTGTTGGGTTTATCTATTCCAAAAGAAGCAGAAAAACTGCGTTTACGTATTGGGTATATGACGCAAAAGTTTTCCTTGTATGAAGATTTAACGGTATATGAAAATTTGCAGTTTATTGGGCAAATTTATGGCATGCCAAATAAACAGTTAACCCTGCGTATTCATGAACAAATGGCAACCTATGGGTTAGATCAACGTGCCAAGCAGCGGGCTGGCAGCATGAGTGGGGGGCAAAAACAGCGTTTGGGCTTGGCTGCTGCAACCATGCATAAACCTGATCTATTATTGCTAGATGAACCGACATCAGCGGTTGATCCTGAAAATAGGCGTGATTTTTGGGAGCAATTATTCGATCTCAGCGATCAAGGCACCACTATATTGGTGACCACTCACTACATGGATGAAGCTGAACGCTGTCATGGATTAGCGATTATGGAGTCAGGGGTTGTACGTGCCGATGGCGCGCCAGAACAGTTGATGGAGAACATGGGCGTGACGGTGGTAGAGCTGCAAGCGGAACAGTTACGTCATATTAAAGAAGCATTATTACGGTTACCAGAAGTGCGTTCTGCTGCGCAGTTAGGTATTCGATTACGGGTATTGATTCAAGCCTCGGTTGCTGACCCGATAGGTTGGTTAACGGCATGGCTAGCCGTGAATTTTCCTCAAAATACCCCACCGGAGCTGAGCATTGCTCGACCGAGTTTAGAAGATGTATTTGTAACCAGTACGGGTAAGGGGCGTCAATAATGTCGGGGCTTACTTTACATCAACGCATTGTTGGAAGCTTTTCTCGTATCAAAGCCATCATGATCAAAGAGATCCGTCAGCTATCGCGTGATCGTATCACGTTTGGCATGGTGGTGATGATCCCATTAATTCAGCTGTTGTTATTCGGATACGCGATCAATACCGATGTGCGTGATATTCCCATCGCAGTGGTTGATCAAAGTGAATCTGCTGTTGGGCGAATGATCACCGAATCGGTTAAAGCGACGCAAGTGATCACCGTTAAAGCGGCGTATGCGACAGTTGGTGAAGCAGAGCAGGCAATCACTGCGGGGGAAGTACGTGGCGCTTTAGTGCTGCCATCGGATCTAGCCCAGCGTATTGCTCAACACCGTACCGTGGGTCAGTGGCTGGTCGATGGTTCCGATACCATGGTGAGTGCTGCGTTATTGCAGTTGAGAGATATGCCCCTGCAAGAGCTGGTGAATTATGAACCTACAGGTCCTTCCACGTTTGAAGTTGCTTTGTTTTTTAACCCAGAGCGCAGGTCGGCGGTAAATATCGTACCGGGCTTACTGGGTATCATTCTAACCATGACAATGATTCTGTTTACGTCTGCTGCTATTGTGCGCGAAAGAGAGCGGGGGAATTTAGAGCTATTAATCACGACACCAGTACATTCACTTGAATTAATGGTTGCGAAGATTATCCCCTATATTTTCGTTGGGCTACTGCAAGTGTGCATTATTCTGGGGCTCGGGCATTATATTTTTGCTGTGCCTATTAATGGCGAATTGTCTCAAATATTGTTTGGTACGTTATTATTTATTTCCGCAAGCTTAACCTTAGGATTATTGATTTCGACAATAGCACAGACGCAATTGCAAGCAATGCAAATGACCATTTTTATTTTGTTGCCATCCATTTTATTGTCTGGCTTTATGTTCCCATATGAAGCGATGCCAATCGCCGCACAGTGGATTTCAGAGATATTGCCCGCGACACATTTCATGCGAATGATTCGCGGCATTGTATTGCGTGGTGCTGATTTGATGGACTTATGGCGTGATGCTCTGTGGTTATTTGGTTTTACTGTTGTCGGTATTATTATCGCCTCAATGCGCTTTAAGAAAAGTTTGGATTAAACCACATATCTTGGGTTAAAAATAAAGGGACAGGCGATAACGGCTGTCCCTTTTTCATGGCCTTTGAAAGGCGTAATGTACTGTACATGTGATGCTTTTTATAGAAATGGCTGCAAGATAAAGGCACCCAATACTGCCATGAGAATGCTAATACCAGTTGGAATAAGCCATAGATGTTTATCATCTGCTTTCATATTCTCTCCTTAGATCCGTTA
The DNA here is from genome assembly GCF_003025615.1 of Photobacterium frigidiphilum. Lineage (GTDB taxonomy): Bacteria > Pseudomonadota > Gammaproteobacteria > Enterobacterales > Vibrionaceae > Photobacterium > Photobacterium frigidiphilum. The sequence continues at coordinate 31,359 of NZ_PYMJ01000026.1, forward strand.
ATGAGAGGTGAATGTTGATTCAATGTTTCAGTAAACAAGCCTTATAGAACCTAGCTTGATGACTAAAAACAGTGTTCATTATTACGCTAATAATTATTAAATCAATAAAAACTTGTAACTTAATTGTTAATAGTGTGACTTGAGTTTACATGTTTTATATGTTTCTTTATTTATCAGTTGGTTATATGGTGATTTTGTTTGAAGTAAATGCGGAATCTTACAGCTGTGCAAAACGCTATAAATCTTTTGAACTTGATGTAATTTCTTTTATAAACCACGCCAGCGATGGACTTATCTTAATGAATCACTCCCGAAGGGCGAGTTTTGTTGGGCTCTATGCGGTGTTACTTATTTTCAACGTAGAACGACTAGGTCTATAAATCAGTGCCTTGCCTAGAGCCCAACAAATTCTCGCTGAAACGAGCATCTTGAGGTAACTTGGGTATAGATCTGTTAGGGTGTACATCGATTTATCGTACGAGATATGTGCGGCTACGTATTTTATGCAATATTGCGTACAGCGCGAAAAATATACTCCACATCAGACCGAAGGATTTTCGTATTATGCTCCCTAGAATTTTATTTGCTTTGACCTTGCTGTGCACAGCTTTGCCCGGATTGGCGCAAGAGCAGGCGTATGCAGAACAAAGCATTTATGATAAACCGCTAATGGAGCGATACGTACTCGACGAGTTGAAAACGCTTCGAACTGATCAGCAAGATCTCGAACGTCGATTAATAATACAAATTACTGATCGTGAATTAGCGGTAGCCGATAAATCGTTGAACTATGCCAATGTGACAGTGACGTATTTCTTCTACATTATCGCAGGTGTTGCGTCGTTAATTGCAATGATTGGTTGGCAATCATTACGTGAATTACGCACTAATACCAAGAAAATGGCAGATCAGCAGCTAAAAAATGCAGACGAAAAACTGCAAGAGATTGCAGAGTCATACGAGATGAAATTCCAAGCGTTAGAGCGTGAGTTAAAACGTAAAACACGCAACATCAGTGAGAACAACAAAGAAATTGAACGCATTAACGAAGTTCATAACTTATGGTTACGTGCGCAAAGCGCTCAGACATCAGAACAGAAAATTGAAGTATACGATGAAATCTTAAAAATACGTCCAGGCGACCTAGAAGCTTTAACCTATAAAGCGGATGCTGCTATGGAAATTCAAGAATTTCATTGGGCACTCAGCTTGTGTAATCGGGTGTTAGAAGTGGATGATACCAATGCGCATGCACTGTATCAGCGTGCCTGTGCGTATGCACGACTTGGGGTAGAAGAGCAGGCCATTTCTGATCTTGAGCGTGCCATTGTTGGCAGTGAATCATTACGTGAGCTAGCAGCGGAAGAAGCTGATTTTGAAACGTTATTTGGTAATGAGCGTTTTGATCTTCTTATTGAAAGTGGCGATAATTAATATTTTAATCATAAACATGCTTTTTATTTGTTGCTAATTTATCGATATTTAAAGTTGATGTTGGTGTTATTTATACACCAACATCGGTCCTTATCTTGCGCTATTTCCTGTCTTTATTTCGCTGTATCTTCTAAGTGAGCCGCGATAATTCTTGCTAGTAACGTGAGCCCTTGTTGCCACTGTCTATTATTCTGAAAACTAGCAAAGCTAAATCGTATACAGTGATTATATTGCCCTTGGGTAGAGAACATTTTTCCCGGTAATAAACTGATACCAGCAGCCAGTGCTGCTTGATAAATCACAAAGCCGTCAGCATGTTGGGGCAGGGTAAGCCAACACAAAAAGCTACCTTCAGGTTTAGACAAATGGTATTGCCCTTTGAGTGACGGACAGCGGTCGAAAGCGTGTGTTAAGCACGCAGTAAAGTCACGTTGGTTCACACGATAACTACGACGAATCTTATTCAAGTGTTGACGATATTTTCCGGTTGTTAAAAACTCACCTACAGCTGATTGCATCAAATTCAAGCTGCCCATATTATCGCTTATTAGGCGCTTTTCTATTTGGTGCTGGTATTTCCCCGCTAAAACCCATCCAAGACGTAAACGTGAATCAAGGGTTTTTGAAAGTGAATTGCAGTAAATAACACGTCCCTCAGTATCCAAGGTTTTCAAGGTTTGCGGACGGTTCTGGTAAGCCAAACCACCGAATACATCATCTTCGATAATGGGAATACCGGTAGTGAGGTTGAGTAGGGCATGCCGTGCAGAATCGGGCATTACTGCACCTGTTGGGTTGTTGTAACTTGGGTTTAATAGAATGGCTTTGACTGTCCATTGTTTAAGGGCTTTCGATAATTCCACTAAATCGATACCTGTGGTGGTATTGGTGGGAATTTCCAATGCTTTTAAGCCAAGTGATTCTAACAATAATAAGGTACCGAAATAACAGGGTGAATCCACCAATACAATATCACCTGCTTGAGTTAAGGCTTGTAAACTCAGGCTAATGGCTTGTTGTGCGCCATGGGTGATTAATATTTCGTTAGGGGAGGTGGCAACCCCTAATTCTTCATTGATATGTACCAGTTGCTTGACCAGAATTTCATTGCCTGGTGGCATTTGGTAATGGCAAGGAATGGCTGTTTGGTAGCGACTATGACGACCAATTTCAGCATACAACGACCGAATTGCAGGAAAGTCGGTATTCGGATGTGCAGAGCCCGCAGGCATTGAATACTGCTCTAAAGGATGCTTGAGAATGGTTTTGCTAATGGTCATTAAGTCGACATAGCTAGGTTCGTTAGCTGGTTGCGATGCAGGTTGGGTCGGTTGGCATACAACATAGCCCGAACGCGGCAGCGATGAAATGATACTAATAGCTTCTAATTCTTGGTAAGCACGAATAACCGTATTTTTGCTGACAGCCAATTGTTCACTTAACTCTCGAATCGATGGCAACTTATCACCGACTTGATAACTGCCTTGGTCGATACGTTTGGTGATGTACTGTTCTACATAATGGTATTTTTTACTTGTAGAGGCTGTCATTTAAGTTCGTCCTTTCTTAAAACATAATAAGTGTGGCTAACGCTGACCACTCAAATCAATCTGTACCCATAAAAAGAAAACAAACTGTCCCTTTTTAAAAATACTGTACCCATTAAAGTAATGGCAAATAAACAAAAAGAACAGAGGTTTTCATGTTAGCTCGCTTTGCACCTTTTATATTTGTCGTACTGTGGAGCTCAGGCTTTGTTGGTGCTCGCTTAGGGTTGGATTATGCTGAACCCGCCACATTTTTATTAATGCGTATGTTAGCCAACGTGGCTGTTTTTTTGGTGCTATTGGTGCTGCTGCGTGCCCGTTTACCCAGAGGTAAAGACTTGGGGCACTCTATGGTTGCGGGTCTGTTGATTCATGGTTTCTATTTAGGGGGTACTTATGAAGGCATTTCGATGGGTATGCCTGCAGGGTTATGTGCTTTATTAGTGGGGCTTCAGCCGATTTTAACCGCCGTATTATTAGTGAGTTTCAGTTCAGAGAAGCTGCGTTTATCACAGTGGATTGGCTTGGTCATTGGCTTTATCGGTATCACTTTTGTATTGCAAGGGAATATGGAATGGCAACAAGAAGGTCAACGTGAAGCGGCTTATAGTTTTGCAGTTTTGGCACTGTTAGGTATTACGTTGGGCACCTTGTATCAGAAGAAGTTTTGTCAGGGTGTCGATATGGTTGGTGGGGCTGTGTGGCAATATACTGCGGCTGCGCTGTTGTTTGTACCCATTGCGCTTACAACTGAAACAATGGTTGTACAGTGGACCACCGAATTTACGTTAACCTTATTATGGCTGGTATTTGTATTATCTGTAGTGGCGATTATGTTGCTGCTGTATATGGTGAAACACGGTGAATCATCTAAAGTCGCGTCAACGTTTTATCTTGTACCACCGATGACAGCATTCCAAGCATGGTTGGTGTTTGGCGAAAAGTTTGATGGTTACGGCGTGATTGGTTTTATGCTTGCTGCTTGTGCTGTTTTCCTTGTAACACGAAAGCCAAAGCTAAATACAGTGGCTGGCTCAACGGTAAAAAGCTCAGCATTATAATACCAATCCAAACAAGTAGTAGGTCAACTGCTTAATCAAGGCGACTGCTGTTAAAGCTTTGACCGACCTCTGCTTGTTTAGATTGTTTATTGTAAATACAAACCATTGATGAATCGGGGGCGCGTAACCCTGTGCTGCTTTTCAGTTTGCCTCTGGCTATCGCCATACCATAAGACTCTGTGCCGTATGGGTCGATATAGATATGATAACGAGAAAAAGAACGATCAAACTGAATACTGCATTGTGTTTTAACTGATTGCTCAAATTCTTCCCACGCCTCAGAAGAGGAGGCATGCACCGAGAATGCCGAAAAGACACCCATAATAAGGGTGAAGAAGAAAAGTGAAGGAAGTGCGTGTATTTTCACGGCATGTTTCTCGTTGTAGCTACATAGATTTAGTATCGCATGTTGTTTTAAGAGTGCAATGCTTGATTCAACGGCATTTTTTGATTGTTTTTGTATGTTATTTATTCTGATATAAGTTTTTATTACGATACTGCTCAATAACCATCCAGTTAGCATTGTAAGGTATTTACAACCCATTAGGGGATAGGTATTATTCGCCGCGTTGGAGAGATGGCTGAGTGGTCGAAAGCACCGGTCTTGAAAACCGGCAAGGGTTTATAGCCCTTCTAGGGTTCAAATCCCTATCTCTCCGCCACATTCAAAGAAGCCGCTACATTGTTAGCGGCTTTTTTACGTCTGTAGTTTGCCAAATAAGATAGGGATGCAGAATCCTAGACTGGGTTCACCTGAGCGTAGCGAAAGCACATTGCCTGTACCGAAGGTGCGAAAAGGCAATAGCCCGAAGGGTACGAGCTTGCGAGTAATAAATCCCTATCTCTCCGCCACCTTTTTGCATCTAGCATTTGTGTCTAGAGGGATTTGTTCCAAATCCGCCTTACCCAGAACACTCTGCCAGATTTAGAGAAGCCCAGCAGAAATGCCGGGCTTTCGTCATTTTGGGTCTGTGGAAATGAATTGAAAATACTCTCTTATCTCACTCTGGAACAACATCACCGTAATTTTTATTACGGTGTTTATCCCAAGAAAAGCGTCCCATTGTTGCTAAGGCCAGCCAAGCTAGAAAGTTGAGTGTTGTCATCCCGTTCACTTCAGTTCCGACCGAATAAAAAATCTGATCCCAATGGGCTTGTCCTGCTTTGTCATGTATTTTTTTATAGCTTTTACCTGCACCCGCATTGTGATCAGTCGCATCATGATCAATCGCCCATAGGTAATCGTAGCGGTAGCCAAAATCATGAATTAATCCTGGTACAAGTAATAAACCTGTTGGTGATAATATTCCCCACAGTGGGCGAGGTATAGATGCGCCATCAAAAACAAAGCCTTTAGGGATAACAATAGTTTCTTCATTAATTGTATATTGCCAATTCTCCATTACCTCCCATGAACGTACTTCTGTTACCCATGCCCAAATCCGGTTAAATGTGCTCTTACCGTTTGTTTTAATCGGTAATGGCCTAAGTACAGGCATATCTTGGTTATTCATTTGATTCTCCAAGTGGTTTAACGCGGCATGTATTAATGACTTAATCCAAGCCAGATCCGTAATAAGCGGTAACTGATATTTATATTAAGCTTCATTAACAGATAAAAGCTTACCGTTTGATGCCGCGATTCTTATCTGTACGTCACCCGGTAAACCTGTATGTGGCCACCTAGCGGTGATTAATCGACTCTTGGATATTCTGGTAACACTCACTGAGTCAGATTGATTGCCACCTAATACATGGTATGCATCGTCATCTTCTGCCCAATAAAAACCGACATGACCTTTCCAGCCATTTCGGCTTCCGCGCCAAAATACCAAAACAGAGCCAAAACGAGGACTGACTTCGTCACCAAACTGGCTCCACTTTCTTGCTCCTAGCGGGTTGGTGGGTAAGGGTTCTTCTGCCAGTTGTGATCCCACACAGTGTGCCACGAATAAACCACACCACGGAATGTCATCATCGTTGTATGATGTGATTTCAAGATCTTCCGCCCAGCCTAAAATAGCTTCATTTGAACCACGGCCAGGATTTTCTTGGGTGCCAATGAGTCGAAAAGCAGCATCCATCCAAGGGAGTGTAACTGGTATATCAAACTTACTATTTTCTGGCCGCTTATGGCCTTTAAATAAGAGGGCTGAAGTTTGAGGGCCGACGAGCCCGTCAGCCACTAAGTTATTACTGGTTTGGAATTGTTTTATCGCACGTACTGTTTTTCGGCCAAGAATTCCATCAATTGGCCCAGGATCAATCCCTTGATCTTGAAGTGCTTGCTGAATGGTTTTGATACTCATCTTATACCTCCGTTCAGGGTGTTTTTTAGCGCATTGATTATTTCGGCTGATAGCGAACTGTGCTCTTTACGAATGAAAGGCTACCGATTAGATCTTTTGTCACGGTGTGGTTTGCTCATTAAATAGCAGTACTCTAGGGGCTGGCTATATAAAGATATAGCACAGATTATTAGTCATTAAAGTCGATGTTATCGGCGATCTTAAAAACGAAACCCAAACAAGAACATTGACTTACTCAGCTATCTTATCGTGCATTTAGACTTTTCTATTTTATGAATAGAACAAAAAAAGCCTGTTAGCGTTTAACTAACAGGCATTTATAGTTATTAAGAGTCTTGTGTTGTTAGCGCTTAATAAAGTCTGCGTCGCGCATTTTATTGATTACATCTTGTTTTTGTTCAAGCGTTAAGGCTTTTAATGGAAGGCGAGGATCACCTGCATCAATATCATGTAATGCCATTGCTGCTTTACCCGCCGCTACGCCACCATATTCAACTAGCACTCGAATGAGTGAAATAACATTGTCCATGCCTGTAATAACGTCAGCATGTTTGCCGTTATGAAAATCTTCAATGATTTGATTAAAGTGCGGAGCGGCATAGTTGTACGTACTGCCTACCGCGCCAATAGCACCTACAGCTAGTGCGCCAGGTAAGAATTCATCAACGCCAAATGGAATATCAAATTTTCCATCGCATGCACGAAGGCAACGTTGGTATTCGTATAAATCACCGCTGTTAAACTTTAAGCCGTATAGGTTTGGAATACGGTTTTCCGCTTTGATTAAGAACTGCTCCATATCCAGATTTACACCAGACATACCTGAATGGTAGTAGTAGAAACCTTTTGATGGTGCAGCAGCAGCAACGGCAGCACAGTAATCGACAAGATCGTCAACACTACCTGGTTTGAAGAAGCATGGACCAATTGCTGAAGTGGCAAAAATATCAAGGGTGTCGGCATGGCGAGTTAATTCAAGCGTATCAACAATACTCAATGCGCCAGTATGAACGGTAATTTTTAAACGCCCTTGAGATACTTCAGCCCAACGCTCTGCGATTGCTTTGCGTTCTTCTACAGAACAGTGAATACCTTCACCGGTTGTACCGCAAATATAAACACCATTGACGCCATCTTTGATCAAGTGCTCTGCAATTTTATCAATGATCGGTAGGTTAACATTACCTTTCGCATCAAATGGGGTGTGAGGTGCAGCAATCAAGCCAGTAAGCTTTTCCATAGTAGCCCTTATAATAACCAGTGAAGTTAAACTTCAAATTGTTTGTCTTAAGTGGAGTTGGGGTTATTGTATGGAGTAATATTCCGAGAGGCAATTGACGATTACCGATTTAGACAACCAGAATTTAAAATTGTGACTTTGTCTACAAACCTTATTTTTAGTGGTCTTTTTTGAATATTTTATTGTTTTTTTCAGCTAATGATCACGGTAAATTTTATGTTTCCAATAATCAATCACTTTTGATTAAGAGCGAGATAGCTTCAATATTGATATTGTTTATTGAATTCTATGGAGTTTAGCTTCACATGAAGGTGTAAGCGTGTAAAATTACTTTTTAGAATTGAGATAAGCAAAAATAGAGGTAATAAGGATGACAGATCAACAAACACTTCTTAAAGCAGGAAAGGTAATCGACACCTTAGGCAGTCTATACGATAGCTTAACGCCTTCAGCGAAGCGTATATCTGATTACGTACTTGCTCATTCATCTGAAGTCACTAAGTTATCTATTGCGGAGCTATCTCAAGTTGCGAATGTCGGTGAAGCGACGATAATTCGATTTTGCCGAACTCTTGGCTTTAAAGGCTTTCAAGAATTTAAAATGGAGCTAGCGATAGAGCTTTCTAGTTTGAATCAACAAGAAAAATCAATTTTAGATACTGATGTTACCCCTCAAGATGATGCAGAGTTAATTGGGCAGAAATTACATAAAACCATTAATAATGTATTGGCAGAGACATTGAATTTATTGAATTTTGATACGTTAGAAAAAGTAGCAAAACAGATAAAGTCAGCTAAAGCAGTCTACTTTTTTGGGGTAGGGTCTTCGGGCATTACTGCTGAAGATGCAAAGAATAAATTTATGCGTATTGGTTTTAATGTTGATGCATTAACCAATAATCATTTTATGTATATGAAGGCCTCACTATTACAGAAGGGTGATTTAGCCGTCGGTATCAGTCATTCAGGTAGTTCGAAGGAAACGACAAAAGCCCTTCAACTCGCAAAAGAGGCGGGTGCCGATACCGTTGCAATTACCCATAACCCTCGTTCGGCCATCACTGAGTTTTCAGATTTTGTATTGGTGAATGGTAATCGACAAGGGAAATTGCAAGGGGATTCGATAGGGACGAAAATATCACAATTGTTTGTTCTTGATCTAGTGTATGCATTACTTGTTAATGAAGATGCGGAAAGTGCTAAAGAAAATAAAATTAAGACAACAAATGCGCTTGAAAGCTAACGCATAACCTCACCTCCTATCCCCCCAGATTAGCTGCCAATAATGCTTTTCTGGGTGAGTACCAACTTCTCTTAACTCCTCTATTATCGAAGATGTATATGCGCTGATTAATTGGATTAACGCACTGATCATTGTCCATATACTTCTTGTTATTCGACTTTCTGTTATGTCCCATTGGATAACAGCGCCTATTTATGCTGAATTCACTTCAAAATATGTTCTTTCATTTACGTTGTCATTATGGAGTTATATTTCATTCCCTTTCATGAGGTGACTGCTATTTTGTCAGTAATATGTTTTTATACATGGCGTAACGCTTAACTGATTACCTATGTTACTGACCTTTATATGCACCTACTTTGCGTTGTTGGAGTCTGACTCCGTATACGTTTATACGTAATTATAGGCTGAATAGTGAGCTGGATCTTATTTATCACCCCTATGACAATGAAAAATGAGGTAAGGATCGCTGTTTGAATAATTGTCTGTTGAAGTAAAACTTCATCGTGATTAAATTGGAGTCAAACTTCATTAGGTTATTAGTTTCGGAGCGGTACGACTTATGATTACCCAATCTAAGGCTTGTCTTAAAGTGAATAAGACACAAGAAAATGCTTTAAAGGCTTTGCAACAAGGATTTGTTGCATCATGTCAGCCTGTTGATGATGGACCTATGGATTCACCAATGATTGTCGCCGCTATGGCGCAAGCTGCTGTAGCGGGTGGTGCCGCGGGTATTCGCATTGAAGGTATAGAGAATGTTAAGGCGGTTCGCCCTCACGTAAATGTACCTATTATCGGCATTATTAAACGTGATTTGGAACATTCAGACGTTCGTATTACCCCTTTTATCGAAGATGTCTATGCGCTGAAAGAAGCAGGGGCAGATGTTATTGCAATTGATGCCACCCATCGCATTCGTCCAACTTCGGTTGAAGATTTGATTGATGCTATACACTCTGTTGGATGTTTAGCAATGGCTGATTGTTCAACGTACGATGAAGGTATGTACTGCCAAGCGCGAGGCGTTCAAATTATTGGTTCGACCTTATCTGGCTATACTGGTGGGCCTGTTCCAGCAGAACCTGATTTCGATTTAATTACTCGGCTTAAACAAGCAGGCTGCAGGGTTATGGCTGAAGGGCGCTTTAATACCCCAGAGTTAGCAGGCAAGGCCATTGAAGCTGGAGCATTCTGCGTTACAGTTGGTTCGGCGATTACACGTGTAGAACATATATGCAGTTGGTTCCAAGCGGAAGTTGAACTTGCTCATCAGGCACAATCTGAGGCTGTCGCATGAAAACGTGTTTAGCGGTCGATATTGGCGGTACTAAGATTGCCGCGGCTTTGGTTAAAGACAATGCTATCGTTACACGTGTTCAAATTTCGACACCCACTTCAAAAGAGGCGAGTGCATTAACCGTAGCGTTAACCGATTTATTAACTCCCCTTGCCCTAGAAGCAGATCATGTTGCTGTTGCATCAACAGGTATTATTAATCACGGAGTATTAACTGCATTAAACCCAGATAACCTTGGTGGCTTAAATCATTTCCCTCTACACCAAGTAATTAGTGAAATAACCCAGTTACCTGTTGTTGTTATTAATGATGCACAAGCTGCTGCTTGGTTTGAATATAAAGCACTTAATCAAGCCGTGTCTGATATGGCATTTATTACCGTATCGACTGGCGTTGGGGCAGGTTTTGTTCAGAAAGAAATACTCAATACCGGTGCTAGAGGTATTGCGGGCCATGCTGGTCACATGTTGGCAGATCCGAACGGACCTGTATGTGGCTGCGGTCGTAAAGGTTGTGTAGAAAGCATAGCATCTGGTACCGCAATTGGTGTTGCCGGACAGCCTTTTTTTGGCACTGATTGCGATGGTGAAACCGTTTATCAGCACTTACTTGCTGGCGATAAAAACGCGATTGCCATTGTTGATCGCTCTGCCAGTACGATTGCAAACCTGATTGCCGATCTTACTATCTCACTTGACCTCGATGTTGTTGTATTAGGGGGGAGTGTTGGGCTGGCGTCTGGATATTTAGCAAGGGTTAAAACTTACCTCAAACGGTTACCCAATGTATATGTTCCCGATGTAATTGCTGCAAGCTCTGGCGCTGATGCTGGTTTGCTTGGTGTCGCGTTATGGGCAGAGCAAAACATTAAATAAAAGATATAACAAATTACCCTTACCTACACTAAACAGAAAGGAGTCTCCGCATGGAAATGCACGCATTTGGGACCTTGAATTACATCGTTCTGCTGGCTTATTTGACTGCCGTTATGCTTGTTGGAGTATATTTTGCTAAACGTCAAAAGTCGGCAGATGATTACTTTAAAGCGGGTGGCCGTATACCCGGTTGGGCTGCAGGTATTAGCGTATTCGCCACAACACTAAGTTCTATTACATTTATGTCTATTCCTGCAAAAGCCTACACGGGTGATTGGACATTTTTAATCGGACAATATGTTGCTATATTAATTCTTCCATTTGTTTTCCTATACTATATTCCGTTTTTTAGAAAGCTAAACCTTACTTCTGCTTACGAATATTTAGAAAAACGCTTTGATGTTAAAATGCGTTTATTCGCCAGTATTTCATTCATGTTGTTTCATATCGGCCGAATTGCAATTATAACGTACTTAACTGCACTAGCATTGATCCCATTTGTTGATATTAATCCACTTACGATTGTATTCTTAATTGGTGTTCTGTGTATTGTATATACATTCATGGGCGGGATTGAAGGTGTCATTTGGACCGATGTAATTCAAGGTATTATGTTGTCTTTGGCTGCAATTTTAATTTTCATTGTTATTTGCTTTAATGTCGATGGTGGGGTGACTGAAATATTCAGTATGTCTGCAGAAGCAGATAAATATTTCCCTAAAGAACAATTTGCTTGGAGCTGGACTGAAGGTACTATTCCTGTTCTTGTTATTGGCTTTTTATTCGCTAGCTTGCAACAATTCACTGCGAGTCAAGATGTTGTTCAACGTTATATTGTGACTGACTCAATTGAAGAGACGAAGAAGGCATTAATTACTAATGCAAAATTAGTTGCAGTTATTCCAATCTTCTTCTTTGCTGTTGGTTCGGCATTATATGCTTATTACACTCAAAACCCTGGCTTATTACCAGGTGATTTTAATACGGGTGGAATATTGCCTTTCTTTGTTATATCCGAAATGCCGGCTGGGGTTGCAGGGTTAATCATTGCAGCAATATTCGCAGCGTCACAATCTAGTATTTCGAGTAGTTTAAATAGTATCTCAGCATGTTTTACATCTGATATTTACCATCGACTTGGCGGTGAAACATCGCCTAAGAAAACAATGTTTGTTGCACGTTCAGTTATTGTTGTAGCGGGTGTATTTGGTGTTATTGCGTCGACATACTTAATTATGTCGAATGAAAGTGAACTATGGGATGCATTTAATAGCTTAATTGGTTTGATGGGTGGTCCAATGACTGGCTTGTTCATGCTAGGCGTGTTTGTTAAACGAGCCAATGCTAATAGTGCTTTAGCTGGTGTGGTTGCAAGTGTTATTGCAATCTTGTGGGTACGAGCGGCAACGGATCTTAACTTCTTTTTCTACGGTGTAATTGGAACATTAATGGTCGTGTTTGTTGGTTATATAACAGCACCATTATTTAAACAAAATGCAGTTGAAGATGTGAATAAATCACTTATTGCACAAAATTCATAATCAGTGAGTAGGTAACGCCTCTTCTTTATATTCCCCCTGAAGGCTTAAGTGCTACATGCTTAAGCCTTCTTTTTTGAGAGTAACATAATGATTTTTGGAAATATTCTATCTTCACAAGACTTTGATTTTCTTCCTAGTGCGTTAAAAAAAGCACTTGAGTATGTTCAATCTTCAGGATTGAACAAACTACCATTAGGGCGACATAACATTGATGGTGAGCTGATGTTTGCCAATGTGATGGAGTTTGAAACTGGGGTTGCCGAACAAAAGTTAGCTGAAGTTCATAAAGAGTATATTGATGTACAGTTTTTAATATCAGGCTTTGAACGTATTGGTTATGGTTTAGCAAATAAAAGCAACCCAATATCAACAGAATACGATAGTGAAAATGATTATTACCTTGTCGAGAGTATGAAGCATGAATGTGAGGTGCTTCTTGAACCAGGTATGTTTGCAATATTCTTCCCTGAAGAACCCCATAAACCAGGATGCCGCTATGTCGATGAACACGCTTCAATGACTTGCGATAATTACATGCTAAAAAAAGTGGTAGTTAAAGTTCATCGTTCATTGATTTAATTGTTGCTATTACAATCATCTTTTCTCGATGGTTGTAATTAAATAATGGTAGTGACGATTTATTTTTCCGGTGACATAAAGTTTGAGTGTAACGGAAGTCGTCACGCACGATTTTCAATAATATCTATAATCTTATTTCTTTTTGTTATATGTGTTTATTTTTAATGTCTTGTTTTATGTTGATGTGTTCATGGGAATAAATTAATTTTTGGTTTTTTATGATAAATATAAAATATCTAGCGCAATTTTTAATGAAGATTATAACGGCTAGATAGTTTGTGAAATTTATGTTGCTTGTTGTCACACTTCTTAGTTATTAGGTTTGAAGAAAATCTTCATAAAGATAATAATTGTGGTGTAAACATTCTTCGACGTGATGGGTAAGATTTTAAATCCAATATTATAATTAATAAATCTAATTAAATATAAAAGGTATAAAGATGAATAACATAAATAAAATCACTCTTTCCTTACTAGCTATGGCATTTACTACTACTGCTGTACAAGCAGAAACAATACTTAAAATGGGCTTGCAGGCCAATGTTGGCTCGGTTGAATATGATTCAGCAAAATTATTATCAGACAAAATTTCAGAGCTAAGTGACGGAGAGATGAAGCTCTTATTATATCCAGGCGCACAACTTGGCGATGATCGAGCAATGCTACAACAATTAAGTATGGGTGATCTTGATATAACATTTGCTGAGTTCGGCAGAATGGGGCTATGGATTCCTCGTGCTGAAGCCGTGATGTTACCTTACGTCGTGAAAAATTATGCGCATATTCAACGTATTTTTAATTCTAAATTTGGTCAAGGTGTGCGTGAAGAAATGTTAACCAATTTTAATTGGCGAGCATTAGATACTTGGTATAACGGTACGCGCCAAACCTCTTCAAATCGCCCTTTAAACACTATTTCTGATTTTGAGGGATTAAAGCTACGAGTACCAAATGCTAAAGCAAACTTGGCATTTGCGAAATATGCAGGTGCATCACCAACACCAATGGCATTCTCAGAAGTTTACTTAGCGTTGCAAACTAATGCCGTTGATGGTCAGGAAAATCCGCTACCTACATTTAATACCATGAAGTTTTATGAGGTACAGCCAAACTTGGCAATGACCAATCATATTGTAAATGATCAAATGGTGTTAATCAGTGAAGATCGTTGGCAGAGTCTAAGTAAAGATCAACAAGCAACTATCACTGAAGCGGTTAGTGTTGCAGGTAAACGACATACGAACTTTGTAAACAATCAAGAGAAAGAACTGATTACATTCTTTAAAGCGGAAGGGGTAAATATTACATACCCTGATCTAGCACCTTTCCGAGAAGCAATGCTGCCAATTTATAAAGACTTTGATAAGAAAATAGGCAAGCAGCTAGTTGAAGAGCTAAGCGATATTTAATACCAACATAACCTGATATCTGAACGCTTATTTATTCAGGTTGGTATAACTACCGTCTGGTCGGTGCTAAGCCGACTAAGACTAGGAGTCTGTAATGTTTCGTAAGATCATTGATAATATTGAAGAAATAATCACTGTTCCTCTTATGATTGCTCTACTGTGTATTCTAACTTGGCAAATATCCTCGCGTTGGTTGTTTGACTCTCCGTCATTGTGGAGTGAGGAGCTTGCACGAGTGCTTTTTTTGCATATGGCAATCATTGGGGGAGCAATAGCCATTAAGAAAGATGACCATGTAAAAATAACTTTTTTTTCTGACAAACTACCGCGGAATTTTCGTTATAGCCTACTGTTTGCTTTAGAGCTCTTGGTGCTGATTACGATTGTTGCGATGATCTATTATGGATATGCACATGTTCAACGTACCGCTTTTTTCGAATTAATTACGCTGGGTATCTCTAGCTCTTGGATGACTTATGCACTGCCTATTGGTGGATGTTTTATGTTAGTGAGGCAATGCCAAAAACTGTATTTTGTATTAATTGATTGGCGTATCGAAGAAAATAAAAATACATCCCATCTTACTGCCTGTGACATTAATGAATAAGGATTTTTCATGTTTACATCCATATTGGGCTGGCTAGGGCTTCTTTTCGCAGGTATGCCAGTAGGGTTTTCTTTAATATTTGTTGGTCTTGCCTTTTTAGTCTTAACAGAGAGTACGGGAATAAATTTTGCCGCTCAGCAAATGATCGGAGGCTTGGATAATTTTACGTTGCTTGCTGTACCATTTTTTGTCTTAACTGGGCACCTAATGAACAGTGCCGGTATTACAGAGCGTATTTTTAATTTTGCCAAAGCAATGGTGGGGCATATAACGGGTAGCTTAGGTCACGTAAATATTCTGGCGAGTTTGTTGTTTTCTGGTATGTCGGGATCGGCATTGGCTGATGCTGGCGGCCTTGGTCAGCTTGAAATCAAATCGATGAGAGATGCGAAATATGATGATGACTTTGCCGGTGGCTTAACCGCTGCATCCTGTATTATTGGCCCCTTAGTACCACCATCGATTCCTCTTGTTATTTATGGTGTTGTGTCTAATACCTCAATTGGTGCGTTATTTCTTGCTGGTGCAATACCGGGATTATTATGCTGTATTGCCTTGTGTATCATGACGTATTTCATCGCGAAGAAACGCGGTTACATGACGTTACCTCGTGCATCGAGAAAAGAAAGATTAATCGCATTTAGAGATGCATTTTTATCTTTATTAACGCCGTTCATTATTATAGGTGGTATTTTTTCTGGTAAATTCACCCCCACTGAAGCGGCTATTATCTCGTCGTTATATGCACTTTTTCTAGGCACTGTTGTATATAAATCTTTAACAATGGACAAGTTTATTAAACTTGTTCAAGAAACGGTAACAACGACATCTGTTGTCGCTTTAATGGTGATGGGGGTTACTGTATTCGGCTGGATAGTTGCTCGCGAACAATTACCACAGCAGTTAGCAGAGCTCTTTTTATCGATCAGTGATAATCCTTTGATTCTATTGCTACTCATTAATCTGTTGTTACTATTTTTGGGTACCTTTATTGAATCGTTAGCATTGTTACTATTACTTGTACCGTTTCTAGTACCCGTTGCTACATCCGTTGGTATTGACCCTGTACATTTTGGTGTTATGGCTATTCTTAACTTAATGATCGGTATATTAACGCCACCAATGGGAATGGCTCTATACGTTGTATCAAAGGTCGGTAATATTCCATTTCATGTACTAACGCGTGGTGTTTTACCACTACTCGTACCTTTATTTGTTGTACTTGGTTTAATTATCGTCTTCCCACAAATCACGCTGTTTTTACCGCAACTTGTACTTGGATATGGGCTTTAAGTTATAACCATTAAATAGAAGCAACTTATATGAATTTATAAATGCATTCCAGTAGCTAAATAGCTACTGGAATTTCTTTATTTCTAAATTCTGTCTCTACCGTTTTATTTGCGAAAATTACGGTAAGAAAGTGATGTTGAAAGCATTAAAAACTGAGTAGGTAGTTTTATTTTATAAATATTGGATGAATTTAATATTTGTTACGAACATCTGCCAATGTTTCGTCTTTTGGTTTGTTATCGTAGAAATCATCGTAATTAATACGATCAATAATTGTTACCCAAGTAATGGAGCATTGACGGTTCAGTTTTGTACTTTCTGTATGACGAATAGCATCTCCTCTTTTGTTTAGGCAGACAGGTGTACCTATCTGACTTCCACCCGTTAGAATTGCAGGGTTACCACCAAGACTGCCACCGCTACCAAATGCTAAAACAAATCCAGATGCTGTTAATAAGAACAATGCGAGTAGAGTTTTCATTATAGATCCTCTGATTAAATAAGGGGAATGTACTGTTGTTTGTGATGTTTACCCCTCAATACATAATATAGACCTGTTTTGGCGTGAATTATTACTATAAAAAAACACCTTGAAGTCAGAATATTCAAAGGCATGTTAATTATCGGTTTTTTTACCGTAATCAGTGAGCGTGATTAACGATGATTTATCAAGGATAAAAAATCCCCTTGAATAGGTTACTTATCCAAGGGGATTATGGTGGGGAGCTATGCTAGAGCCATTGAAGGGTTAACGGGGTTAGTATTCATCAGAATATAGATCTGCAAACTGAATCCCTTTGATGGCACAGTTTTCGTCAAGGTCTGAATGATCACCACTGACGCCTACGGCGCCCATTACGTAGTTGGTATCATCTTTAATAAGAAGCCCACCAGGAACAGGCACCATATTACCGTTAGCGAGAACATTTATAGCAGATATAAATGCGGGTCTGTTATCGGCATCTTGCGCTAATTTTCGGGATGAACAGCCAAGGGCTAATGCTCCCCAGGCTTTGGCGATAGCGATGTCTGGTCTCATCATACTTGAGCCATCTTGACGCTGGAGTGAAATAAGTTTTCCGCCACTGTCTAAAATTGCGACAGTTAATGGCTCGCTTTGCTGAGAAATACCGGCACCAAAGGTACCTTCGGTTATTTTCAGTGCTTGCTGAAGTGTCAAACTAATCATCTTATCTCCTGACTGTGCCACCTGCCGAATTAGCGAGATGGCGTTAGGTTAATGTTTGAATTCTTTGTCCTGTTAGTAGGGAATAACTCGGTAAAGTTAAGAATGCTGCAAATTCGTCAGCGGTCGAAATTTGGTCAAATAGTGCAGCAGTTTCTTCGAAGCGACCGTTGTTATAGCGGGTTTGCCCAACCTCAATTTTAATCGTGTCGAGTTCTTCGTTTAGCCACTTGCGGAAAAGAGGAGCCGTGAATACTTGACCGTCATCGAGTGATACACCGTGGTGAATCCATTGCCAGATACTGGCACGTGAAATCTCGGCAGTGGCCGCATCTTCCATTAGCCCATAAATAGGCACACAGCCAACTCCCTGAATCCATGACTCGATGTAATAAAGGGCAATACGAATATTTTTACGGACACCTTCTTCATTACGAACACCTTCACAGGGTTCAAGCAATGTCTTGGCTGTAATATCGCCGACATGGCTTGAATCGAAATCGAGTTGGTTTGTTTTACCCGCAAGGTGCTTATCAAAAATATCCATCGCGGTTGAAACAAGGTGAGGGTGAGCAACCCAAGTGCCGTCGTGACCGTTATTGGATTCACGGTTTTTATCTTCAACGACTTTTGCTAACACTTGATCCATAACTTTAGGATCTTTATGGGGAATAAATGCCGACATGCCGCCCATGGCTAACGCACCACGTTGATGGCATGTACGTACAAGCAACTGGCTGTACGCGTTTAAGAAGGCTTTATCCATACCGACACCATGGCGATCAGGCAGAATACGATCTTCATGGTTTTTGAGGGTTTTGATGTAGCTAAAGATATAGTCCCAACGGCCACAGTTCATTGCCACAATATGATTACGCATTACATACAGTATTTCATCCATTTGAAATACTGCGGGTAAGGTTTCGATTAATACAGTGGCGCGAATTGTGCCAGTTTCAACCTTGAAATAGTGTTCGGTAAAGTTGAAAACATCATCCCACCACTGGGCCTCTTCCATGTTTTCTAGCTTAGGAATGTAGTAATACACTCCAAGCCCTTGTGCTGCGCGTGTTTGATAGTTATGGAAAAAGTACAGTGCGAAATCCATCAAACTACCGGGAATGGGTTCACCGTTATATTGAATATGATCTTCAGGCAAGTGCAAACCACGCGGGCGAGCAATAAGTAATGCTGGATTATCGTTTAGCGCATAATGTTTGTTCTTTGCTTCATCGGTATAACTGATTGTGCCTGCATTGGCATCGCGTAAATTGATCTGACCATTGATCATATTTTCCCACGAAGGTGCTGATGCATCTTCAAAGCAGCACATAAAGACTTTTGCACCAGAATTCAGTGCGTTGATCACCATCTTACGATCGATAGGACCGGTAATTTCCACGCGACGATCTTGAAGTGCTGCAGGGATCGGTGCCACTTTCCAGCTTTTATCATCACGAATATCTTTAGTATCTTGACGGAAATCAGGTAATTCGCCGTTATCAAATGCGAGTTGGCGTTGATCACGTAAAGCTAATAATTCATTACGGCGAGTAGTAAATTTCTTTACTACTGCATCAAGGAAAAGAAGTGCTTCTGTTGATAACACTTGTTTGTACTCTGCATTATCCGTTGTGCCGAGTACATCAATACACATTGATTGTCGTTCAATCACCATATCTTCTGAAATCATTATTGCCGTCTCCTTTGAAACAATATCTACATATTGTTGTATACATAAATCTTCTTATTTAAGTCTAGATATATCGTGTTTTTAAGAATCAAGCAAAGATAATTTAACATTACGTTTTCATTTGCTTGGATGTTTAAATATTAAGATCACATCGGACCTGTTTTTATTTTATTGATTTATATATATTATATTTATGATTGGGGCTGCCTGTTGATGTGAGATGTTATTTATTTGTATCACATGACTTGCTTAAACTTTGAACTGGTGTTTAGAATGCAATTGTTCCTTAAATTGTATACAATCATGATATGGAGTTCAATATGGCGAGAATGACAGCAATAGAAGCAGCAGTAGAAGTATTAAAGCGTGAAGGGGGAGACATTGCTTTTGGTGTACCTGGCGCAGCAATTAACCCTATGTATGCGGCGATGAAAAAATTGGGTGGAATTGATCACGTATTGGCTCGACATGTCGAAGGTGCTTCTCATATGGCTGAAGGCTATACGAGAACCAGCCAAGGCAATATTGGTGTCTGTATTGGTACATCTGGCCCTGCTGGAACCGATATGATCACAGGGTTGTATTCTGCATCGGCTGATTCGATTCCAATTCTTTGTATTACGGGGCAAGCACCGCGTGCTCGATTGCATAAAGAAGATTTTCAAGCGGTAGATATTGAAACAATTGCAAAGCCAGTCACTAAGTGGGCAACAACAGTATTAGAGCCAGCTCAAGTACCTCGTGCATTTCAAAAGGCATTCCATTTAATGCGTTCAGGACGACCTGGACCTGTCTTGATTGATCTACCGATTGATGTGCAGTTAACAGAAATTGAATTTGATATTGATAGCTACGAGCCACTTGATGCCTACAAACCAACCGCAAGTCGCGCTCAGGTTGAAAAAGCAATCACCATGCTGAACGATGCTAGCAATCCGGTGATTGTATCGGGTGGTGGTGTGATTAACGCAGGGGCATCAACACTGTTGCAACAATTTGCAGAAATTACCGGTATTCCGGTTATTCCTACGCTGATGGGCTGGGGCTCAATACCTGATAATCATGAATTGATGGCGGGTATGGTAGGCCTACAAACCGCGCATCGTTATGGTAATGCTACTTTGCTAGGTTCTGACTTTGTACTGGGCATTGGTAACCGCTGGGCAAACCGTCATACCGGCTCAGTCGACATATATACCGAGGGGCGCAAGTTCGTTCATATTGATATTGAACCGACTCAGATTGGTCGTGTTTTCTGCCCTGATCTTGGCATTGTTTCTGATGCCAAAGCAGCATTGGAGCTACTGGTTGAGGTTGCTCGTGAGTGGAAGCAAGCCGGTAAATTAAAAGATCGCAGCGATTGGGCGGGTGAGTGCCAGCATCGTAAGTCGACCATGTTACGTAAAACGCATTTCGATGAAGTACCAATGAAACCAATGCGTGTTTATGAAGAAATGAACAAAGCATTCGATGAAGATACTTGCTACGTAAGCACCATAGGTTTGTCTCAGATTGCGGCTGCTCAGTTCCTACATGTTTATAAGCCTCGTCATTGGATCAACTGTGGTCAGGCTGGTCCTTTAGGTTGGACGATTTCTGCTGCTTTGGGTGTACGTGCTGCTGATCCAGACCGTCCGATTGTAGCGATATCGGGTGATTACGATTTCCAATTCATGATTGAAGAACTGGCTGTTGGGGCGCAGTTTAATTTGCCCTACATTCATGTAGTTGTGAACAACTCATACCTTGGTTTAATACGTCAAGCACAGCGTCAGTTCGATATTGATTACTGTGTTCAGCTGGCATTCGATAACCAAAATGCGCCAGAACTTGAAGGGTATGGTGTCGACCATGTCGCGGTTGTTGAAGGTTTAGGGTGTAAAGCCATTCGAGTGCGTGATCCTGACCAAGTAGGTAATGCGTTTGCTCAAGCCAAAGAGCTAATGGCTAAGCACAAAGTACCTGTTGTCGTTGAAATCATGCTCGAGCGTGTTACCAATATTTCAATGGGTGTAGAGATAAACGGTGTTAATGAATTTGAACCGTTAGCAGAAGGCAGTGCCGATGCCCCGACTGCGATTACGTTTAATCAATAAAGATGAAGGGATCAACCATGCCAAAGTTTGCTGCCAATTTATCCATGTTATTTACAGAATTTGATTTTCTCGATCGTTTTGAAATGGCTGCTGATGCCGGATTTCAAGGTGTGGAGTACTTATTTCCATATGCGAATACGCCTGAAGAAATTAAACAGCGATTAGATAAGTTTAATTTGAAACAAGTACTGTTTAATTTACCTGCAGGCAATTGGGAAGCTGGGGATCGAGGAATTGCTGTTGATCCTACCCGTACCGATGAATTTCGTTTAGGTGTTCCGCAAGCTATCGCGTATGCAAAGGCGTTAGGTTGTAATCAAGTGAACTGTTTAGCCGGTATTGTGCCGGCAGGTGTTAGCCAAGAACAAGCAACAGAAACGTTTGTGGCTAATCTTCGTTTTGCCTCGAGTGAATTAGAGAAAGCGGGAATCAGTCTGGTGATTGAAGCCATTAATACCCGCGATATTCCGGGTTTTTACCTGACCAATACGTCTCAAGCTCTCGATATTATTGAGCAGGTTGGCAGTAAGAACCTCCGTTTCCAATATGATATTTATCATATGCAAATTATGGAAGGTGATCTCGCCCCAACGTTAAGCCAGCATATTGAGCACATTCAGCATATTCAATTAGCTGATAATCCTGGGCGACACGAACCGGGTACTGGTGAAATTAACTACCCGTTTATTTTACAGCATCTCGATAGTATCGGTTATCAAGGTTGGGTTGGTTGCGAATATAAACCTAAAACCACTACGTTAGCGGGTATCGGCTGGCTTAAAGCATTCAATCAAATCTAAGGAGAGAAACAATGAGTACAATTGCATTTATTGGTACAGGCATTATGGGAAAACCAATGGCAGTGAACTTGCAAAAAGCAGGTCACCAGTTAGTTTTTTCTGAACATTTCAATCAAGTGCCTACTGATTTGATTGCGGCTGGTGGCATTGCATTTCCAACGCCGAAAGCGGCTACAGAGCAAGCGGATTACATTATTTTAATGCTACCGAATACACCGCAAGTGGAAGAGGTGTTATTTGGCAAAGATGGCGTAGAAGAAGCGCTTACGGCGGGTAAAGTTGTTATCGACATGAGTTCGATTTCGCCAATTGAAACGAAACAATTTGCCGCTCGAGTGAAAGAGTCGGGTGCGGAATATTTAGATGCGCCTGTTTCTGGTGGTGAAGTGGGAGCAATCAATGCGGCATTAACCATTATGGTGGGTGGTGAAGAGTCAAGCTTCGAAAAAGCCAAACCTTTGTTTGAAGTAATGGGCAAAAATATCACGTTAGTTGGTGAAAGTGGTGCAGGGCAAATTTGTAAAGTGGCTAACCAAATTATTGTGGCCTTAAACATTGAAGCAGTATCAGAGGCATTGGTATTTGCATCTAAAGCAGGGGCAGATCCGGCTCGCGTACGCGAAGCACTAATGGGAGGATTTGCTAACTCGAAAATTCTAGACGTACACGGCGAGCGGATGATTAAAGGTACGTTTGACCCTGGCTTTAAAATTGCGTTGCACCAGAAAGATCTAGATTTAGCCATCAGTGGCGCAAAAACGTTAGGGGTGAGTTTACCCAATACGGTGATGGCACAAGGCTTATTCGACCAATGTGTTGCAATGGGGGGCGAAGGGTGGGATCACTCAGCCATGATCCGTGCTATCGAGCAGTTAGCTGATCACGAAATACGTAAATAGAGCGTCTATTTATTATCAACTTATGATGACTGTTAGCCATTCGACATTCGTTGGCTAATTATTTCAAGCAGACACATTAATAAAACGCGTATGTTACGTCTCCTTAGTACGTGTTCCCGAAGCAACATGGATTTATGGGCTATCAAGCCATGTTTTTAGACACCAAGACCAAGGTAACTAAGATCACATGGTTTGAAGGTTCAAACTCTGACAGGCAATCTGTGTATAGCTTCGGGATCCTTTCTTCTTTCTTTTTTGTATCTTATTTTTTGTTTTTATTATCACTATTTACATAATTTGAATTTTAATCACTTTTGTTTAATAGACCGCGCAGGAAGCCAATGTATGAGCTATATCAATAACAACAATATCAATAGCAATGCCTTTTTATTATCACTGTTTGAATGTGCCATTGATAAAGCCTTACCCTACGGGCATATTGCGAAATATTTACCT
Organism: Photobacterium frigidiphilum; assembly: GCF_003025615.1. Taxonomy (GTDB): domain Bacteria; phylum Pseudomonadota; class Gammaproteobacteria; order Enterobacterales; family Vibrionaceae; genus Photobacterium; species Photobacterium frigidiphilum. Next base: position 54,927 of record NZ_PYMJ01000026.1, read on the forward strand.
GATGATAAAACAGGGAAAGCCATCGTAATTGGCGCGGGTAAAGCGGCTGCATCTATGGCAGCAGAATTAGAAGCCGTTTGGCAGGGTGAGTTAGAAGGTGTTGTGGTAACGCGGTATGGTCATACAGTTGCAGCGAACAACCCTCACACGGCTTCTGATTCATCGAAAAGAGCTTCTACGTCGTCAAAAATAGACATTATTGAAGCGGCACACCCCGTTCCCGATGCCGTAGGGCAAGCTGTTGGCGAGCGTATTCTCTCGTTAGTGTCTGATCTTAGTGAAGATGACGTCGTGATATGTTTAATGTCGGGTGGTGGCTCTGCATTAATGAGTTTACCCGCAGAAGGGCTGACCTTAAGCGATAAACAAACGATTAATAAAGCGTTACTGAAATCGGGTGCTGCGATAGATGAAATGAACTGTGTGCGTAAGCATTTATCAGCCATTAAAGGCGGGCGATTAGCCCAAGCAGTTCACCCTGCAAAATTGATTTCATTGGCGATTTCAGATGTGCCTGGTGATGATACTAGCGTAATAGCGTCGGGTCCTACGGTGGCTGATTCAACAACCCGTTTTGATGCACTGGCCATATTGGAACGTTACGACATTGAAATACCTGCAGCTGTTTTTCAATGGTTGAATAACCCGAAGTCCGAAACAGTAAAGCCAAATGATCCATGTTTAGCGAACAGTGATATTCATATTATTGCTACCCCGCAATCAGCATTAGAGGCGGCAGCGAATAAAGCGGTACTGCAGGGTATTCCTGCTTATATATTGAGTGATTGTATTGAAGGTGAAGCGCGAGATGTCGCAAAAGTGCATGCCGCCATAGCGAAACAAATAGCTGAAAAAGGTCAGCCGTTTGAAGCGCCTTGCGTGTTGTTATCTGGTGGTGAAACAACCGTAACAGTAAAAGGAATGGGACGGGGTGGGCGTAATAGTGAGTTTTTACTTAGCTTATATAATGAGCTGCAAGGGCACCCTCAAATACATGCGCTAGCAGGTGATACCGATGGTATCGATGGCGTAGAAGACAATGCAGGGGCGTTTATCACTCCTGATAGCTTTACTCGAGGTCAGCAATTAGGGTTGAATGCGCAGCATTATCTTGATAATAACGATGGCTATCATTTTTTCTCGGCATTGGAATCATTAGTGATTACGGGCCCAACGCTCACAAATGTAAATGACTTTCGTGCTTTGTTGATTTTACCTGCTAAAGAATGAGCTGATGGGTTATCATTTGGTGTGTTATTTGAGCTATTGTTTAAAACGAAACGTAACCCGCCAAAGGGTGACGATTGATCAGCAAGGAGGCTACCCAGTGTCTAAGCATGCAGTGAAATATTGGAATGTACTATCAGAATCGAGTCGAAATCGGTGGAAAGCTCTCGAACAAACCAATGGTATGATCGAGCAAGTGACTCTCAGTAAAGATGATGCAACAGGGGAATATACCCGTTTAACTCGATTTAAGTCAGGGGCAGATACGAGCTCATTTGGTAGTGACCACCACCCGTACCCTGAAGAAGTCTTTATTATTTCTGGTCGGTTATATGATCAAACAAATAAGGCGTGGCTTGAACAAGGGCATTATGCGAACCGTTTACCTAACGAAGTGCATGGTCCGTTTTTGTGTGAACAAGAATGCATTGTATTAGAGATATCGACATCAAAGACGCTTTGATTATAAAGCCGTTTTTTTATTCCTAATAGAAGAACTATTACTTAAGATACAGTATTAGGACTGGCAGTGACCGGTCCTTTTTATTTAGGTCAGTTTTTTATTTAGGTAAGTATCAAACCGTTTTCGGTTTAAATATAGCCTACCGATTGTAAAAAGCGTTCGCCTACCATTTGCCCGTGTTCATAATCTTCCAGTAAATGATCTTTTTTACTTAACAAAGGACGACTGCTTAGTGATCTATCTGGTGCTATTTGAATTAAATTAACGTCATCGGGGGGATTGGTTAAAAAGTCTTCGACAGCATTATGATTCTTATAATGTGCGATCATAATATCAAGCATTTCAGAGCTCATACCAAATTGAGAGACTTTGGCTTGCAAAGTGACTAAACGATATAAGTGATCGTCATCCATCAACCAACGTTGGTTATTAAGCTTATACTTTGTATGTTCATGGTTTTGCTTCAACTCATTGAGTTTATCTGAGAGTTTTTGGTGAAAATGAATGAGATGATGCTTCTCTTTAAACATTCCAATACGTTTTAGGTAATGATCCATATTAACTTCGAACTGTTTCCTTTTTTTCTCAACCTGATTAATGGCAAAGTTTTCACTATTGCTCGTCTCTACTCCGTTAATTATCGGTGTAGTACGTATTACGACGATGTTTTTAAACCCTCTGCGATGTGATTCGTGCACCGGAATTGCTGCTGAAACACTGCCATCTATCCATTGCTTATTATCAAAGGTGATGTCGTTGTAATACAGCATTGGAATACCACACGTTGCTTTAAGTGTGTTGAGCCATTGGTCGGTAAAAATAGGGTAGTAGTAATCTTGTAAGTCAGATTTATTGGTAAGACAAGCCAGCGCATGTTTACCATTTTGTAATACATTGGTGGCAGTCGTGAAATCAAGAGGAATAGCGCCATCTTGCTGTACCATATTTAATGCCCAATCTAAATCCATCGGTTGTTTTTTTCTGATAAATTTATTGAGATTAAAGAAGCGGTCGTGCGTGGTGTAATTCAGTACAAAATTAAAGCCTAGGCCTTGCTGACGAGCAACATACGTCGCGACGTTAAGTGCCCCTGCTGATGTACCAATATAGAGTGAAAAAGGGTCGAAGTTACGCTCTAGAAATTTATCTAATACACCCGATGCAAAGATCCCTCTTTGACCTCCGCCTTGAACAATAAGTGAAAAGTTGTTCCCATCTAAAAAATGCTGATTCAATCGACTTACTCCACACTACAAGAACACTTTTTAGATTTAATACGTAAACGTATACTGTCTGTTATGGCATAGTAAACATCACCCTTCATCGAATATGATTTAACGCCTAATCTTAAGCAAGCTTTATTCGTTTGCTGTTTTGGTTTTTGCTTAATCCGTGAGGTACATGTCGCGAGGTGACAAAAGGTATGTATCTTGCGATAACTGAGGTATATACCCAAGTTACCTCAAGGTGCTCGTTTCAGCGAGAATTTATTGGGCTCTAGGCAAGGCGCTAATTTATAGACCTAGTGGTTCTACGTTGAAAATTAGCAACGCCGTATAGAGTTCAATAAAACTCGCCCTTCGGGAGTGACTCAACGTGTCTATTTCTGTGTCAAATATGTTTGAAAGGAAGTGCCATTCCTACACATATTTTCCTTGAATTAAACACATTGTGGTCGCTCTGAATCCTGCACCTTGAGGTGACTTGGGTATAACACCTTTACAAATCAAAGTGGTGCATTAATATGAATTGGCTAATATAAGGATGTAAAGGTCGATATATGTCAAAAATAAGAGAAAAGAATCAAGTTCTTATCATTGAGGTTGCATGTCGACAATTTGCCTTGCAAGGATATGCAGCAACAAAAATGGCAGATATTGCCAAAGAAGCGAATATTCCAAAGCCTAATGTTTATTATTATTTCAGTACTAAAGATAACTTGTACCGCGCTGTACTTGAAAGTGTTATTCAGCCGTTATTAGATGCCTCTAAACCTATAGAGCAGCTCGATGATCCTGCTGAAGCCTTGACTGAATATATCAAAACCAAACTACGGATCTCTCGTGATCACCCGTATGCATCAAAAGTGTTTGCGAATGAAGTCATGTCGGGGGCGAAGTATCTGCCTCAAGACATTGCCGATGGCTTATTACAACAGTCAAAAATGATTGTTGAAAAATTTGAGTCATGGATTGAGCAGGGCACGATGGCAAAAGTCTCCCCTCAGCACCTTATGTTTACTATTTGGGCATCGACGCAGACATATGCCGATTTTAGTTGGCAAATATGTAATGTACTTAACAAGCCAGCATTAGATAATAATGATTATGCTGAAGCGGCAGAGTTTCTAACCCAGTTTGTGATCAATGGCTGTCAGGTAAAAAAGTAGGGATTGTGCTATTCACCCCAGTATCATTCGTTTTCGGGAGCGAGTCAGCCCTTTGTGTCTTGGGTATAAAGATAAGACTAGTTGTATAGTTGGTTTAACTAACAGCTAGCCTTACGAATATTAAGGTTTCCCTTGCTATGGATTTCTGATCTATTAACGCATGGCTAATGCTTTTTCAGCTAAGCGTTTCGCTGCATTGCGGTGTTTATACAACAGCTGTTCGAGATCCAAACCAATGACTTGTCCGTCGCTAACTCGCCACTTACCTGCAATCATCACTTTGTCTGCCTGATGTGCACCACATAAAATAAGCGCAGCTAGCGGGTCGTGTGAACCAGAAAAACGAATTTCATCCAGCTTGAACATTGCAATATCAGCTTGCTTGCCAACGGCCAATGTACCAATGTCTTGGCGTCCCATGGCTTGAGCTGAACCTTGTGTTGCCCAGCGCAGCGCATCGAAATGACTTACGTTAGCCGAGCCATAACGTAAACGTTGTAAGTACAGCGCCATACGGACTTCACCAATCATGTTTGAGCCGTCATTCGATGCGGAACCATCAACGCCAAGCCCGACTTTTACGCCTGCTGCTTCAAGTTCGTTATTACGACAAATACCCGATGCCAACATCATGTTTGAGGTAGGGCAATGGCTAATACCTATTTGGGCTTTACCGAGTCGTTTGATTTCTTCGTCATTAAAATGAATGCCATGGGCTAACCAAGTGCGGTGGTTAAGCCAACCAACATCTTCAAGGTAATCGACAGGTCGTAGGCCAAAACGTTGTAAGCAGAAGTCTTCTTCATCAATGGTTTCACATAGATGGGTGTGCACCATTACGTCTTCATTCTTCGCGATACGGGCTGTTTCTTTCATTAACTCAGTGGTGACAGAGAACGGTGAGCAAGGGGCGAGGGCAATTTGAATCATCGCGCCTTCTTCGCGCTGATGATATTCACGGATTAAACGGTGACTGTCATCGACGATTGTTTGCTCTGTTTGAATGGTATTACGAGGCGGTAAACCACCGTCATCTTCGCCTAAGCTCATAGACCCTCGGGTAAAGATGGCGCGAATACCGAGTTTGTTTGCGGCTTCGACTTGTAAATCAATCGCGTTTTCTAACCCGGTAGGAATAAGGTAATGATGGTCTGACGCGGTTGTACAACCTGACATCATCATTTCGACAAGCGCAACTTCTGTTGCAAAGCTCATCATCTCTTCATCTAAACCAGACCACACCGGGTAGAGCGTTTTAAGCCAATGAAAGAGTTCTTTATTGAGTGCGTCAGGGTAGGCGCGAGTCAGTGTTTGATAGAAATGATGGTGGGCATTAATCAATCCCGGTGTCACCACATGCTGGCTAGCATCGACCACGACATTAACGTTGTTTTTGGGCTCGCAGCCTAAACCAACAAGTTCAATAATCGTTGTGCCAGAAATGACTATGCCACCTCGGGAATCCTCATTTGTGCCGGTGTACACCGCTAAAGGATTTTTAAGCCAGATTGTTTCCATTCATAGTTGTCCTTAGCCATCTCAGCCTTTTCAGGGAAGAGGGTCTTTTTTCATTATTGAGTGAGTAAACGTGCTTTTTATAACGTTATAAAAAGCACTTACAGGTATAACAATTACCGATTGATGTTGCTGAAATAGTGTTTTAAAAGCGATTAAATTACATGTGCTTTGTTCACATTATTATACATTAGCTGTTTTTCTGTGTTGCTAGTGGCTCTGCTTCTTCATCAAGATCTGAATCAGGGCTTAAGCTAACTTCTTTGTAGACTTCATCATCTTCCAGCGCTTCTTTCGCTGAAGGTTCAGGCAAGATCTGGTGAAGTAATACTGTAATTATCGTACCCGTCGTAATGCCTGAGTGGAAAAAGTTTGCGATTTCATGTGGCAGGTGCTGAATAAGACGAGGCTCAAAGGTTACCGCCAACCCTGATGCTAGCCCGACACAAATAACTAACGCATTGCGTTTTGTATCAGCCGCTTTTATCAGCATGCGAATACCAGCGTAAGCAATCATACCGAACATAACAAAACCAACGCCGCCAAGAACGGGTTTGGGTATTGTTACGGCGAGTGCCGCTAGTTTTGGAAATAGACCACCAAGAATCAACAAAGCGCCTGTTCCAGCAACAACATAACGGCTCGCTACACCCGTAATACCGACGATACCCACGTTTTGGCTGAATGAAGCAAGCGGCATAGCAGTCAGGATTGCTGACAATGTACTGCCGAGACCATCACCTAATAATCCTCGTTTTAAATCTCTTCCCGTGACTTTTGCATGGCAGTTACTGCCCAGTGCCATAAAGTCGCCCGTTGCTTCTGCAATAACGACGATGTACACCAAGCTCATACTAATGATGGCACCAAACGAAAAGGTGAAGCCGTATTTAAATGGCTCTGGTCCACTGATCCATTTAGCGGAAGCAACTTGTTCTAGGTTAACCATACCCATTGATAATGCGACGATGTAACCACCTGCAAGACCAATAACAATGGCTGATGCTGCGACAGCACCTTTACAATAAACCGATACCGCAATAACGATAGCCAGCGAGATCATCGCTAGAAATAGCTTAGGCAGTGTGGCAAATTCTGAACTTATTGCTGGCGCATCACCCACCCAATTCATCGCAACGGGTAGAATAGTTAAACCAATAAGGGTAACAACAACGCCACTTACAACAGTTGGAAATAGCTTTCTGATCTTATCCATATAGAAGCTGGCCAGAATTACCACGAAAGAGCCAACTAACGACGCCCCCATAATGCTACTGACACCGCCTTCTTTACCTATGGATATAGCCACACCTAAAAAGGCAAAGCTGGAACCCATAACAACGGGTAACCGAATACCGACAGGGCCTATGCCAACACATTGGGCAATGGTCACAATACCTGATGCTAACAATGCAGCGTTGATCAGTGTGACGACTTCATCGACGGGTAATCCAATTGAAGTACCGACGATTAAAGGGACGGCAACGATCCCACCAATAGAAGCCAACATGTGTTGGAGTGCTAGTAAAAATGTTAACCCATGTGGTGGGCGTTCATTGAGTGTATAGAGAAGTTTCATTGTTATTCCCTCTGTCAATTCAATCCATTTATTAGGAATTGACTGGTTTATGAACAAAGTTTGACCTTCTACAAACTGCGTAGCGTCAATAGAGTTCCTGATTAAGGTTCGTATTTCTACTTTGAATGATGCGTTTTAAGGTGCAATAACGTCGACAGCCCCTTAAATAGGGTTTAATGACTAGCCGATATACACTAACTTGGCGATAAAAATGGCGGTTAACGCATACATGCTAATTGAGACTTCTTTGGTTTTACCTGTTGCCAGTTTTAGTACGGTGTAAGTGATAAAGCCCAGCGCAATACCATTTGCGATTGAAAAGGTAAGTGGCATCATCAGTGCTGTAATGGCGGCGGGTGCTGAATCGGTAAATTCTTTCCAGTTAATATGTTGCATGCTGCTCATCATAACGAAAGCAACGTAAATCAATGCCCCTGATGTTGCGTAGGCTGGAATCATACTAGCCAAAGGTGATAAGAAAATAGCAGCAACAAACAGCAATGAAATAACAATCGCAGATAAACCTGTTCGACCGCCAGCGGCAACACCCGCAGCACTTTCAACATAACTGGTAACAGGTGGACAACCCACACATGCACCTGCAACACTTGCAATACTGTCGGCTTTCAGTGCTTTACTTAAGCCTTCAATCTTGCCTGTGTCTTTATTGATTAAGTTGGCACGATCTGCCACCCCCATTAGTGTACCTGCCGTATCGAACATGTTGACGAATAGGAAGGCTAGAATCACACTGACCATTGAGATATTGAGTGCGCCTTGGATGTCCATGGCAAAGAGGGTAGGTGCAATACTTGGCGGTGCTGCAAAAATGCCTTGGTACTGAACGATACCTAACATCATGCCAACCAGAGTGACGCCAATAATACCGATAAGAACAGCACCAAAAACTTTACGCTCACTCAGTACTGCAATAATAAGGAAACAAATTGCAGCTAATAGCGCATCGGGTTGGGTGAAGTCACCCAGTGATACTAATGTCGCAGGGTTATCAACAACAATACCAGCCGTTTTCAAACCGATTAATCCAAGAAATAAACCAACACCAGCAGTCATCGAATAGCGTAGGCTCTCAGGTATACTCTCTATTATCCATTCACGAACTTTATAGAAGCTCATGCCAACAAAGAGTATGCCTGAAATAAAGACCGCCCCCAGTGCAACTTCCCAGCTATAACCCATTTCGCCAACAACGGTAAAAGAGAAAAATGCATTTAAGCCCATTCCCGGTGCGAGGCCGACAGGCCAATTAGCAAATAAACCCATCAATAGTGTTCCAAATGCAGCACCTATACAGGTTGCAACAAATACCGCACCGGGATCCATGCCAGTCGCTGCCATAATACTGGGGTTGACAAAAATTATATAAGCCATTGTTGCAAAGGTAGTAATGCCGCCTATTAATTCATTTTTAACATTGGTTCCATGTTCTTTTAATTTAAAAAATCGTTCTAAAAAAGAGGACGATATGCCTTCCTTACTGTGTAGCTCTTCTGCTTTGGTATTGTTCATTATGAATCTTCCTTTCTTTGCTCATATTTGAATTTAAATGAATACAATTTCCATTTGTTTTAGTTCATTGATTTATCATTTATCTAAATAACGGTCGTTATTTTTTGATATATCAAGATCTATACCAGCTTGAGTTTATTTAAATTAGCTACATATATAGTTTGGCTTTTATTTCAATGTTGAAAATAAAGTGAGAGAAAGCGCAATCACTGTTATTGGTGATTGTATACAAGGTCTCTCGTCATATATTTACTGTTGTATCTATAGACGTAGTGTTTCTATGGTGCGCTATTAACTGCCTCTATAAGTAGAGAAACTATAAGGCGAGACTAATAAAGGCACATGGTAATGAGCCTGGGAATCAGCAATACCAAAACGTATAATAACATCATCAAGAAAAGGCACATCAGGCAGCTCAACACCGCGTAATGTAAAGTACGGTGCAGTATGAAACACTAATTGATATTTACCTGTGGCAAATTCTTCAGTGTCGAGAATTGGACTATCTGTACGCCCATCAGTATTGGTAAATACGGTTTTTAACAGTTCCAGTGAAGAACCGTTAACACGATACAATTCTACTTTTATCTCTGCACCTGGAACACCGTTTGCCGTGTCTAGAATGTGTGTTGTTAATCTGCCCATTTTATATTTAGCGCTATGCGCTCTCCTGAATGATTGTTTCTAAGTTTTACTAACTATGTACACAATTTGACTGATAGTAAAGTGCGTTGTGATAAAAATGTTAATTGAATTTGTGTGGCCTTTCTAGCTATAGCCTGTCTGATGCGTGATGGATAAAGGCTTATTAGCCTTTATTCACGCTATAATTAACATTGGAAACATTTATTTTACATTTGACTTGTAGATTGTATACAATCCATGGTACAAATTTAAATCGTAAGATGTGAAAAGAAAAAACAGATTCAGAAACGTGCTCAAACTATTTACTCGAAATAGTGTTTGGCTACATACAGCAGCGAGTTCACGTTGGTATTTTTTTTAAGGAGTCTCTCGATGAGTAATGACTATCCCCGTAATCTCGTTGGTTATGGTTCCATACCACCGCACCCACATTGGCCAAATGACGCACGCATCGCTGTTTCATTTGTATTGAACTATGAAGAAGGTGGTGAGCGTTGTATTTTGCATGGTGATTCAGAGTCTGAAGCATTCTTATCAGAAATCCCTGCCGCTCAACCGTTTGCTGGCGAACGCCATATGAGCATGGAATCAATCTATGAATATGGTAGTCGTGCTGGTGTATGGCGAGTATTACGACTGTTTAAGCAATACGATATTCCACTCACCGTATTTGCTGTCGCCATGGCATTAGAACGTCACCCTGATGTAGCTAAAGCGATGGTTGAAGCCAAACATGAGATTTGCAGCCATGGCTATCGTTGGATTGATTATAAACATATGGATTACTCGGAAGAGCGTGATCATATGTATAAAGCCATCGAGATCATTGAACGTATTACGGGTGAGCGCCCACTGGGTTGGTATACCGGTCGTACTGGGGTAAATACTCGAAAGATTGTGGCTGAAGAAGGTGGTTTCTTATATGACTCTGATGCTTACGATGACGATCTACCGTATTGGCATGAAGAGGGCAGCAAACCGCAATTGGTTATTCCTTATACTCTTGATGTTAACGATATGCGTTTTGCCACCGTGCAAGGTTTTAATTCTGGCGAACAGTTTTTCCAGTACCTAAAAGATACGTTCGATACCTTATATGAAGAAGGTGAAACAGCCCCAAAGATGATGTCGGTGGGATTACATTGCCGTCTGATTGGTCGCCCAGGTCGAATTGCTGCTCTTAAGCGTTTTCTCGAATATGTACAACAACACGACAAAGTGTGGCTTTGTCGTCGTGTCGATATTGCGAAGCATTGGCATGAACATCACCCCCATCCAAGTATGAAGGAATTTTAAGCATGGTAGGTTTTTCACATTGTCAGCCTACGACAATGAATCGCAGTGATTTTGTTGCTCACTTCTCCGATGTTTATGAGCATAGCCCTTGGGTCGCTGAATCTGTTTTTGATGCAGTATTAACAGAACAAGATGATGACATTGAATCATTGCATCAACGTATGGCCGCTATTTTATTAGCAGCAAGCAAAGATAAACAACTCGCGTTAATTAATGCTCACCCTGATTTAGCTGGCCGAGCAGCAGTTAATGGTGAATTGACCGAGGCTTCAACTTCTGAACAAGCTGGTGCAGGTATTGATAAATGCTCTGAGGAAGAGTTTGAGCGGTTCACGCATTTTAATAACCGCTATAAAAGCCGCTTTAACTTCCCTTTCATTATGGCCGTGAAAGGTGCTAATCGTTATCAAATTCTTGAGTCTTTTGAAGCTCGGCTTGATAACGACAGTGAAACTGAATTTGCCAAGGCGATAGAAGAGATCAATAAAATTGCTCTTTTTCGTTTGCGAGATATGTAAGTTAAGAAAACAACGACTTCGCATTATTGTGTTCTCGATGAATCGAAATAAAGAATAACACTCTTATTCTTTATGAACTTAATTAAACAGGATGATTATGGAAAAGGCATTGAATTTTGAACAATACGTAAACCTTGCAGACCCTAAATTAGGCGCTGAAGCAATCTTTGCAACCGATGATTTTTTTGCAGATAAAAGCCGTTTGATCCGTACCGAAGCTGCGGAATGGAAAGAGGATCTTTATGATGATAACGGCAAGTGGATGGATGGTTGGGAATCGCGCCGTAAACGTAGTGAAGGCTATGACTTTTGTGTCGTTCGACTTGGCCTTGCGGGAACGATTGCGGGTTTAGATATTGATACCTCATTTTTCACTGGTAATTTTCCACCATCAGCGTCTGTTGATGCCTGTTATAGCCCTGACGGTGAACCGTCTGATGGCACTGAATGGCAAGAAATTCTGTCGTCACAAAGCCTTCAAGGTGACAGCCATCACTTACATGCATTAGGCAGTGAGCAAGTATTTACCCATGTCCGTTTAAATATTTACCCTGACGGTGGTGTAGCACGTTTACGTGTGTATGGTCGTCCGAGCGTTAACTGGGATCAAATCGGTACTGACCAAGAAGTTGATTTAGCGGCTGTTATTAATGGTGGTCGTGCATTGGCTTGTAGTGATGAACACTTTGGAAAGAAGTCCAATATATTAGGCCCTGGCCGTGGTGAAAATATGGGCGATGGTTGGGAAACCGCACGTCGCCGTACTCCGGGTAATGATTGGGTGATTGTTGCCTTAGGCCGCCCAGGAAAAATTGGCAAAGTCGTGGTTGATACCGCACACTTTAAAGGCAACTTCCCTGATAGCTGTTCAATTCAAGCCGCGTATGTTCAAGGTGGAACAGATGATCAGGTAGAGACGCAAAGCTTGTTCTGGCGTGAATTAATGCCTTCGCAAAAGTTATCGGCTCATAATATCCATGAGTTTGTTGAGCAGGTGAATAATCTTGGAGCAGTCACGCATGTGCGCCTAAATATTTTCCCTGATGGTGGTATTAGCCGTCTGCGTCTTTTCGGCTTTAAAAGCGAATGATACCAATCTAGACAAGTATCTGACCATTTACTTATCCAGAATGGTATGACTGACGCAATCCAACTAGAAGGAGAGGGTAATGGACCTGCAAAATACCACTGAACAATCGATAGAAGAGCAATCAAAAGAAGCATCTGTGACTGAAACGTTAACGTTGAATAAAACATTGAAGATTGAAACATTAACACCAGAAGCCTTTAAGCCATTTGGTGATTTAATTGATAAAGAAACCAGTGAGTTCTTTATGATTAATAATGGATCAACACGACGCTATCACCGTATGGCAGATGTCGATGTTGCAGATAATGGTGGTGAGCCGATTATCAGTATATTTCAAGCAACCCCATTGCAGTACCCGCTATCAATAAAGATGATGGAACGCCATCCACTGGGTTCACAGGCGTTTGTTCCTCTTTTGGGTAACCCTTATTTGATTCTTGTTGCCCCTAAAGATGACTCGCCAGATCCTAGTGCAATACGTGCTTTTATCAGCAATGGCCGGCAAGGTGTAAATTATCATAAAGGTGTTTGGCATCACCCAGTTTTAGCGTTGACAGAAGAAGATCAATTCTTGATTGTTGATAGGTCAGGCCCCGGCAATAACTGTGATGAAGTGTATTTTTCAGACAAGGTACAGGTTGAATTAACATTGAATGATTTGGTGTCGATTTAGCATCAAGAATAGCGTTACCTTTTAGTTTATACGTCTTTCTTTCTTACTCCTCAGTTGAAGAAAGCGATATACCAAAAGGCAAGGAAGAACAATTTAATTAAATATGTTGATAAGCCATAGGCGATGAACATAGCAATGTATTCGAGGAGTTTATTATGGATCCACATATTACTGAATGGCTGAACTTAGCAATCCGCTGGGCTCATATGGTAGTAGGTGTCGCATGGATTGGCGCATCATTTTATTTCAACTGGTTAGAAAACAACCTGAATCGTGTGAACCCTAAAACAGGTTTAACGGGTGACTTATGGGCGATTCATGGCGGCGGTATTTATCACCTAGAAAAATACAAACTTGCCCCACCGAGCATGCCTGAAAATCTGTATTGGTTTAAATGGGAAGCGTATTTCACGTGGATCACCGGCATGTGCTTGTTGTTTGTCGTCTACTACCTAAATGCTGAACTGTACCTTATCGCACCAGGCTCAGGTTTAGATTCTACGACAGCAATTGCGCTAGGGCTGGGTGTTTTAATCACTGGCTGGTTTGTTTATGACTTCTTGTGTGATTCTGCGTTAGGTAAAAAGCCCGTATTGCTTGCGGCAATCTTATTCTTCCTCTTAGTCGGGGCAACATATGGCTTAACCCAAGTATTCAGTGGGCGTGGTGCTTACATTCATATCGGTGCGATCATCGGTACGATTATGGTGGGTAACGTATTTCGCGTCATCATGCCTGCACAGCGTAACCTTGTAAAAGCGATTGAAGAAAACCGAGCGCCAGATCCAGCGTTACCAGCAAAAGGGCTTTTGCGTTCTCGTCATAATAATTACTTAACACTACCAGTGCTGTTTATTATGATCAGTAATCACTTTCCTAGTACGTATGGTTCACAGTACAACTGGTTGATTTTAGCGGGCCTTGCTGTCTTTAGTATCTTGGTTCGTCATTACTTTAATACGCGTCATGGTAGCCAGAAATACGCATGGACAGTGCCGATTGCAGCGCTAGGTATGATTGCTTTAGCGTTTGTGACATCACCTTATGGTTCTCAGTCATCGACAGTTACGTCGGCGTCAACGACAGAAGCAGCGTCTGCAGGAGTCAGTTTTGACTCGGTAAATACCGTGATTCAAGAGCGTTGCAGCGTCTGTCATTCCGCAACACCAACGCATGCTGCATTTAAAACAGCACCTGCAGGGGTCATTTTAGATACCGCTGATGAAATTAAAATAAACGTACCACGAATTATGGCTCAGGCGGTTCAAACGAAAGTGATGCCTCTGGGTAACCTTACTCAAATGACCGATGATGAGCGCAACCTCATTGGTACTTGGGTCGAGCAGGGGGCTGTTATTCAATAACAGTGCCATGCTAAATGTAAGCGCTAGATGTAAGCTTTACTATCCGTAAATACAATCTCATTCGCATTCGATAATGTGCTCCCCAGTGATACTTACTCGATATAAGTCGTGAGTATCACTGGGGATTTTTTTATAATGTCCTTATTTTGATGTTTATTGTCTTAATATTTGTAATGGAGTGTGCTTATTGACGCTAGAATTCTCCCTATCAATTTAGAGGAGAAACAAACATGAACCGAAAGAATATCAGTATTGAAATTTTAGATGATCATCCTGCCCATCAGTGGGCGAAGCGGCAGTCTGATTCTGTGAATGCACTGGGGCATATCGGTACGCACATTGATTGTTATACTAAAATGCCGACAGAGACGGAATATACTACGCCTGTTCACATTATTGATTGTACGCAAGCAATGCCAACGTTAGAGCAAGTTGAATCGCTTGAGTTGTCTGGAAAATCATTGATTTTATTTACAGGAAACGTAGAAGAAAATGACTACGGAAATCCTAATTACGGTGCGAAATCTACGGTACTAAATAGCGATGTATTGGATTCTATTCTGAAACGCTCACCAATGTTTATTGTGATAGATAGCTATGGCATTGGTGCGCATGGTGACGAACATATTTCGTTTGATAAGCGCTGTGAAGACAATAATTGTTTTGTGATAGAAAACGTTCGCCTGACTAAAGCAATGCTGGGCACTTTAGATTCGTTAGAGATCAGTTTCGATTCATCCTCTACCTCCACGGGTAAGCGCTGTGAGGTTATTGCGCTTAGCAGTAAGGAGGAATAATGCCAGCTCGCCCAAGAGTAACCGCGAGTTTGAGCTACATTTGGGTGGCGTTTCAAAAGAGAGCTCTTTAGCAAACGGCGTCATGTATTTCCAGCAATGCTTTATCTAATTATTTGTAACAGCCCCTTATTTTCTTGTGTGGTTGTAATTTACATAGCCCGGTTCGTAAATACCATTTTTGTTGTAATATCCCATATCAGAAAGCCGTTCTAACTCTGTTTTGTTATCAACCTTTTTGCTCTCTGGACTAGGGTAATTTACGTAGTTAGGCTCGTAATGACCAGATGCATTCTTAAATCCAATCTCGTAGAGGTTGGAGCCTTGGTTTAGTGTTGAACTGTGTTCTCTTGCATGCTTGTAATTTACGTAACCCGGTTCATAAAGCCCATTGGCATCGTATCGACCAATATCTTTTAAATCGGCAAAGGTAGGAATACTGATAAGTAAAATGCTACCTAACAATGGAAGTAGCGTAAGTTTGCTCTTCATAGCAGGTATCCTTGTTTGGAGGTACACAGTTAAGAAGACCGAACCTTAACGAATAACTTTCAATTACTCTCTGGGAGGATAGAGTGTATTTATCCTCTATTCATCATCAATGCTAATGCATTCTTATAGAGAGTAGGACTCTTTTTCATTAGAAAGATTTCGCTGCTACTTATGCTCATTTCGACTTTGAACTGCATTGATGAACGTCGCTCTGGCACTTGGGATGCCCAATTTTTCAGCTTCACTAACTAACGTCATGGCATGATCAATATCGCCTTGCTCTACGCTGTTCTGAATAGAATTAAGGTAGTAAGCACTTTTCGCTTCGAGCTCAGGCACATAATCAATAGCAGGTCGAATTGGGTTTAGATTAGTTTGACTCATAGCCGTTACGGTTAAATTTAGTTGACCATACTCGCTGTGCAACGCAGTAAGATCTGGGATCATCGGTGGTTGCGTGCCTGTTCCTATAGCGAAAGCTTTAGCTGGATTAATAACGGTTGTACTGCCTTTTAGATCTTCGGAAGTGGTGTAGATTAAAACATTGACCTGATCTGCCCCGATTTGCGGAACAATGGTAAATTGTTTCTGAATGCGATCACCATCTAAAAGCTTTGCCGGTATATATTTGAATTCATTTGATTTTATGTGATGGATTACCTCTCCTTTGGAATTGGTAACCAATACATTTGGTTCATAAAGGGTCAATTCCTTACCTACATGGCTAGTCAGCACCATGTCTACGGGGCCTCTGTCTGCCGGAATAACAAAACTTGCGACTGGGCCAGTACTGTTATTGTCTAGCAGTACTTGGCTTTTCTCATTAAATTCAAAATTAATGTCTGCCGGAAGGCTCAGCTCCTGCCAGTTCAACTCTGCCAGCGAAACGGTTTTATTGTTTGCGGGATTTTGGGCCTGAGTGCTGACTTCAGGCACCGAGGTACAACCCACAACAAATACGGCCCATAGGTACAACGTTAAGTTTTTTAGCTTTACCATTTCCCTGAGCCTTATCTGGTTTACCACCAAGCTTCAACTTGGACACCCAAGTTGTATTCTGTGTCGTTCCCTATGCCAAAGGCATTATCATTTTCATAGTCTTTCAGGTAACTGGCATATACACGTAGCTCAGGGCGGGCCCAGAAGCTAGAGCCGGCCGACCAAGCTTGTGCCACGGTAAATTTGCTACCGGAGCTATCGACCTTATTGTCCTCTTCTGTAAACCAACCGCCCTCAAACACAGTACGCATGTTTTCGTCCCACTTATACATTGGTCGAACAACTACATTGAAGATAGAATGATCATCTTGGCTGTCAAAACTTGAATTGGCATAAACGATCTGATGTCCGATTTCCCATGTATTTGTTGGAGCAATTACCCCCCAATTAATGATTCGGTAGCCGTCAATACTATCGTCAGAGGTTGCATCAGGTGAGTTACCGGCTCCCAATCCAGCCATTTGTTCACCGTAGCTTTCGGTCGCATATTGGAATATCGTTTTGTTCAAACCACCAATAACGTTGGCCATGGTCATTTCAGCGGTAAGCATCAGTGGGTCTTCGCCAACCACCGCTTTCTGCGCATCCGTTTCGTTGATGAGGCCATAGTTAAAACCAAGCTCTAAATTGGCATCTTGCCAAAGTGCAATTTCGGCGTATCGGATATCGAAGTTATTTACATTGATATCACCGCTATCTTGACGAAGTACCGCTAATGAAAGTTTGCCCGTACCGACAGACAGGTTTTCCACACCGGCACCGGATCCGGATGTATCCCAGTAGTAAAAATCAGAAATGTGAATATCATGTCGCTGATAGTAACGTTTGCCTGCCCAAGAAACAGTATCAGGATTGCTTGGAATGAGCCCCTTAGCCTGAACATTGAACTGACGAATGGCAAATTCCGCATCATTGTCACAGGAGACATCATCAACATCACCCGCTGAATTTTTGAGCAACTCACATGATGTATTCGTGCCTTCGAAATCATTGCTTCCGTCAGAAAGTAAAGCCATCATAGAGTCAACATAAAAGGATTTTCCATCTTGGCTGTAGAGCTCTTTGCCCAATAGGATTTCAGAATAGAGGTCGTCTTCGTTACCGAGGCGACCTACTTTATTCGACTGGTAACGCACCTGCTGGCCGTTTTCACCGCTGATGCCAATACCAGCACGCACATACCCGTGAAAATCGACCTCAGCAGTAACGGTCGAAGAGACGAATACTGTTGCAATTGTAACGGCCTGGCCCAGTGTATTTCTGTTCATTGGTAGCATTCCCCACATGGATTATAGTGCTTTATTCTTCGTTTTTATTTTCTCCTTAAACAGCATAGTCACCTCTGAGAGGCCTTCCATTACATCCATCGAGCAACCAGTAATTTATCTTTTCTAAACTTACAATTGAGACAGGGTTGCGCAAAAAAAACGGGTTTTCGCAAAGTTAGGGATTGCTGCAAAAAATTCAGTTCGGGCTCAGAATCGCTTCTTTCCCCATCGAATCCAGCTATTCAATGACAACCCAGAATTCAAATGAAAACACTTTACCCACAATGAGTTACGCAAGACTTAGTGACATGCTGGCAGCTCGAGAGATTTCTGTTAATCGTTGGTTCATTGAGTCTTCCCCAAAATTACGTAAGAAGTTACGCCGCACCATGCTGTGCCGCTTCCTTAAGGCTACTGGTTATAACCTCAACCATTATTGCAATGAATAAGAGTACAAAAGGCATGCGATTTACTTGAAAGTTCACAACAATATTTTGAGTATATAGCCGAGAGAGTTCCGTATGAGATTCACTCGAAACTAAGTGTTTTACTGGGGGAGGGGACAGGTGTTGGATTTATCAACGAGGGGTAATTCTTGAGCGAGCGTTATGATGTATTAAAGGTGACCTTCTAGAATTCAGTTTACGGGCGTTAAATTACTTTTATATTGTTCAAATATTATCCGTAAAAATTTATCACGCGTACGATTCGATGCTTCCTTGGCTAATCGTATAGATACTAATTTTTTCTGCTTCATCATACATACCTCAATTTGATTACTTTAATTTTATACTCATAATCCAAAATGAAAGCTGAATGGAAACTTATTATGTTTATCTTACTTTAAAATGTCCGGCTTTATTCCCAGATAGAAATGTCTCTTTTTAAGGTAGTTCATTCTGATCAGTAATCACTTTCTTAGTACGTATGGTTCGCAGTCATCGACAGTTGCATCAATAGCGTCGACAACAGTAGCAGAACAAGTGGGTGGGACGGCAGAAGCTGCTTCAGCAGGAGTCATTTTAGATACCGCTGATGAAATTAAAATAACGTACCACGAAATTGTCGTTGAATTTTCACTTTGAGGTGACTTGGGTATATCACGTTAACTATTGCAGCATCCCTGATCTTTTTCAGATGGGTTCTGCTGTATCGGTGGGCAAGGTACTGTGCCATAGGAGCAATAAACGCAACAATCCCCTTGCTTAGGTTTTAATAGCTGGTGACATTTTTCACATTCATAAAACCACTGACAGGCGTTGGTTGGCATTGCTTCAACTTTTTTATTACCGCAGTATGGGCAAGTTAATTCAGACTCTAAGACAATATCATTCATTATTATTTCTCTGCTTAGCTGTTGATGGGTAACCTGCTTCAGCGGTGGATTTCTCTATACTTGCTATGTCAGTTATTTCATCATCGAAAGTGACTCGTGCGAGCTTATCATCAAGAGATGTTTCGACATTGGAAACTCCCTCAACCTTCTTCAACGCAGCCTTTATTGTTAAAGGGCATACTGGACATGTCATAGTGGGGATATCTAACTCAACAACTTGTTCTTTTGCACTGACCGAATTTAAGAACACAACACTAAACAATGCTAATGCTAACCTTTTCATATCAGATCCTTTAAGCAATCACTGGAATCCAGTAAGGGCTTGTTACCAAAGCTAAAGCGATAACAGATGTAATCCATAGTGTCGCCTTTTGATGTTGGCGTGCTTTAGGTATTGCGCATATCGCCCCTTCTTTGCACTTTTTTACAGGACGATAGATACGCCTTGCAGCTAAGAGAAAGGTAACAATAACCGCGATGATGAAGAAAGGGCGATATGGCTCAAGCAATGTTAAGCCACTGATCCATGAGCCGCTAATTCCAAGCAGAAGCAATATAAAAGGGCCTGCACAGCATAAGCCTGCTCCAATAGCTGCGATCATTCCGCCAATCAAAGGGATTGATGGGCTTTTCTCCTTAACTGCATATTATTGATTAAATGTAGCAGCCGTACTTAGGTACGGAGTCAAGTCACTATTCTTTGAAAGAATCAACAATCGGACAGGATAAGTCAGAGGTGCTGGAGCATTGGTCAATTAGGTGACTAAGGTTAGATTCAAGGCGTTGAAGATCGGCGATTTTTTTGCTTACAAGTACAAGCTTTTGTTTGGCAAGTGATTGAACTTCAAGGCAGTCTCCATCTCCTAGCGTCAGGAGGTTTATAATTTCGTCAAGAGTAAAACCTAACTCCTGTGCTCGCTTGATAAAACATAACCTTTGTAATACTTCCGAAGGGTACTGGCGAAAGCCCTCAGTAGGTTTCTGTGGTTGAGCGAGCAAACCTTTTCTTTCGTAAAAACGAATGGTTTCTACATTAACTCCTGCGGCATTCGCTAATTTTCCAATTGTTAACGTCATAACTCACTTCTCAATCGTTTCACACCGTTCAACTACATACTATACCCAAGTTACCTCAAGGTGCTTGGGTATATAGTCGCGAGGTGATTCAGGATACTTAATACCAACTTAAATAAGTATCTGTTCATTCTTATCGATTTTTTATGCGCAAATTTATGACCATTTACTTATCCATATTGGAATAAGAATTACTCAGAGGAATATATTAAGAGACATATGTCATGATGTGCTTGGCTTTGACTCAACTCCAAGGTCTAAAATATATTTAGGGGGACGGATGGCAAAAACACCGACAATTGGAAAATTAACATTGCCTATGGTCATCTGCTATCACCATCGCTTTAAGGAGTAGTAGGTTATGACAGCTAAACGTAAAATTGAGATTTTCAGTGCGGGCTGTGCTGTTTGTAACGAGGTTGTTGAACAGGTAAAGAGTATGGCTTGCCCATCTTGTGATATTACCGTTCTTGATATGCACGAACAAAGCATTGCCGCCCGCGCAAAGGTACTTGGAATCAAGTCACTTCCTGCTGTTGTTATCGATGGCAAACTTGCTGATTGCTGTGCCAAGCGTGGTATTGACGAGTCGGTACTTAGAGCTGCAGGGGTAGGTTCACCTATCTGACCTAACCAGTGCCTATTCCTAGAAATAGATAACCGTGCTTGAAGCACTCGTTAGCAGTCATAGAGGGCAGGAAAGGGGTAACGGGAACGAAACCGTTGATAAATACGGTGATGTGATTGATTTTATCTGTGTGATAAGCGAGACGAAAAAGCAGCTCGAGCTTTTTCCAACAAGGCGATAGGCCAGCATGGCTTACCTGAAAAAGTGGAGCTAATGAGTTAGCGCTGCATAATATCAATGTCCAACTTTGGTTTGCGGGTAAGGTACTCAACCTGATTGAAGTGCTTCAAGTTAACTCTTTAAATAACATAGTTGAGCAAAGTCACCGGAAAATGCCGTCATGTCACTCATTGTGAGTAAAAGCCAGCGAGGTAATCAACACTTTGTCTCGGTATTTCACCCCGCAGATTGCCCCAAAACAGCGACCGTTAACCCACAAATGTGACGTTAATGTTCATAAAGCCATTCGTCTGCTTCATCAAACATTTCTTCAAGTAGCTGACTGACTAATTTTTTATCTGTGCTCAAAGCCCTGAGTACAGTTAACGCATTGTTGTTCCCTTTACGAACGCGAATAACCGCTTCCGGCCAACGTAATAAGATACGACGAGTAAATTCGTTTTCGAGCTTTGGAAATCCGTTATCAGGGAGATTTTTTTTATTCACCATCAATTCAATTTTCATACAACACCTCAAAGAATACTGTATATAACAACAGTGATTATATAGTCAGTGTCATGAAAAGCAATGGCTTTATCTCGATTCTGTCGCAAGCTGGAGTCGTGAATTATGAACTCAATCAACATTCATCACTTCCAAAGCCAGCTTGCGATAGAGAAGAAATGTGAGTTAACTCATTAATTGTATAGCGCTTTCTCTGTTACCGTACCCTGAGTGTTTCTAGCATCAGTCGTATATTGGTTTTGCAGCTTAGTACACGGTTTTACATAGTGAAGGATAAACAATGGATATCGCCAATGCACTCCAAGGTGATTGTCTGGCTTGTTCTGGTGTCTATAAGAAATGTTTTTTAATGAAATGTTCATTTTTATTGGTTCAGCTCAGTGATTTTGAAAAATAGAAATAACAGAAATTTTTGGTGGAATATGATTAATAAAACGAGAACGTTAAGGTGTTTTACTGGGTGTATTAGCGCAACGTTACTTTTGGTTTTGGTTGGCTGTAAAAGTAATATCGAGCTGGGTTCAACAGCATCAACTTGCTCTCTAGTAGGTGGTACCTGGGATTTAATAGCTGATACCGATTATTCACAATGTGGTGGTTCAGGAAAAAAAGAAAAAATGATTTTTACTGTCACTCAGCAGGGGTGCCAATTATCAAATGATTATGGGGTTACTGGTACGATTGATGGCACAGATGTTCAATGGAAGGTACCTCCTTGGTTTATTAATGGTGGCGAAGTCACCTATCTTGAAGCTACTGCCAAAATTCAGGATAAGAAAATAGAAGGGGGCTATTACTGGACATGGAGTGATGGCAATACTGAGTGTTCAGGCACTACCAAAGTAAATGGCACTATTTTGGCGAAGGAAGATGCGATAAGTGCCCAATCGGAGGTGAAAGAAAAAAATCCGATGTTATCACCAAAAGAGGGAAATATTGCCCACACTTTTTCATTAAAAACGCCCAGTGCTAAAGCCGTTTACCTTGCTGGAGAGATGAGCGATTGGAAAGAGAATGTTTTTAAAATGCAGCAAGGAGAAAACGATAATTGGTCTTTAACGCTGTATTTACCACAAGGGGCCTGGCAGTATAAATTTGTTGTAGATGGGCAGTGGAAATATGATCAAAGCAATCCCAAAACAACAGATGATGGCTTTGACGGTTTAAATTCGGTTATTGTTTTAGGGAAAGAGATTGCAGAATTAAGCGTTAACCAGAATATTCCCCATGGCTCAGTCATCAATAGTGATTTTGACAGTAAAGCCCTTGGTGAAAATAGTCCTTTTACTGTGTATCTGCCCCCAGCTTACTCTGCTGATAGCCAAAAAAGTTATCCCCTTTTACTATTACTGCATGGTTATGGTAGCGATCAAGAACAATGGGTCAGAGATGGGAAAATACAAAATTTCATGGACAATCTTATCCATGCCGGATTAATTGAACCATTTATTATAGTTATGCCCTATGGTGATAAAAGTCAGTATGTGAACAACACAGAAACCCATATTATGGACGAATTAATCCCCTATGTAAGGGAACAGTATCGTATAAAGTCGGGTAAAACGTTCACCGCTATTTCAGGGGGATCAATGGGAGGTTTTGGCGCACTCTATTTAGCGCATCGCCATCAGGATGTTTTTGGGTTGTCTGTGCCACTCAGTGGTTATTTTGATCTAAGCTATTACCCAGAATTCAATCCGAAAAAATTCACTATGGAGCCAGAACTTTATATCTATTGCGGTACTGATGATCATATTAGTTTTGCTCGTAATGAAGACCTTGTTAAATTGCTAAAAAAGGAAGGGGTTGATTTCACATATAAGACTGCATCTGGAGGTCATACTTGGCGATATTGGAATGGTATCACCACAGATTTCCTGACGGTTATATCTGATTTCTTTAATAAACAAGCTTAAGTTTAACGAACTCAGAGAGTGGTTAGGTTTCATGAAAACCATATTTCGTTTACGTTCAAATCATGCAGGATCTGACTATGTGCCAACAATAAGCGCGGCTTGTTAGAAAATCGCCTGTTTATACTTTTTAGTGAAAACAGGCGATGGGGCGTTTACTGTTAAATGTGGTGATATGAATTTGAAGATGAAGGGTACGGTCTACTTAGGATAGACAGCCTGGCGACCGCAACCTGCACAAACACCATGTTGAATACGAAGCTCGCAGTCATGAGTTGTAGGATTACCATGCGGGCATGCATCATCAACACCTTCTATATGGTTTAACGAAAAGCTGCCTTGCGTCGCATTACCGCGGGGATCATATTCGCCTTTTTCACCAAACCCTTTATTTGCTTGAATTGTATCAAGCATGGTCGACAGGTCGTGAGCAAATAATTCTGCATAGCGTGCATCTTCTGCGACCATTTCACTCATTCGATGTAATACAGTGGCAACGCGTGTCTGAGCGTTTTTATTATCTGCCATAGTAGTTAAAGCTCCTGTATTGAGGTTGTTATGGCTTCGTTGAGGTAACCATAACAACCTTATATTTGTGGGTAATATGTTCTTAATGTGCATCAGTGCTTTCGACGGCGCTTACACTGCAATTTTCGCTTTAGGCGTTTCACCATGAATGTCGTAAGCTTTCTTGCCATAAATATAGGTTTGAGACACGGTTCTATCGTCTCCAAGGCTCATTAATACAAACAGCTTTTCTTCAAGGTTGATGGTTTGCCTCATTCGAAAACGCATAAGCTGTGTTGCATGAAGGTCTAGTACAACGAAATCGGCTTCTTTCCCTATCGCAAGGTTGCCAATTTTATCGTCAAGGTGCAGGGCTTTTGCTCCGCCTAATGTGGCTAAAAATAGTGACTTGATGGGGTGAAGCTTCTCTTGCTGCAATTGCATGATTTTGTAGGCTTCACTCATGGTTTGTAGCAATGAAAAGCTTGTGCCGGCACCTACATCTGTTCCCATACCTACATTGATATTAAACTTTTCCATTTTAGGTAGGTTGAACAAACCTGAACCTAAGAAAAGGTTAGATGTGGGGCAAAAAGCAATGGATGAATCAGTGTCTGCGAGTCGCTGGCATTCACAATCTGAAAGGTGAATACCATGGGCGAACACCGAGCGTTTGTGCAATAGACCGTAGTGGTCGTATACATCAAGGTAGCTTTCACGATCTGGGAAAAGGTCTAATACCCATTCGATTTCTTTTTTATTTTCAGAAAGGTGGGTGTGCATGAAAACATCAGGGTATTCCTTTAACAACTGACCGACAGTGGCGAGTTGTTCATTGGTACTGGTGGGTGCAAAGCGCGGTGTTACTGCATAATGCAGCCGCCCTTTATTGTGCCAGCGTTCGATTAGCTCTTTAGATTCTTCGTAACCTGATTGCGGTGTGTCGGTAAGGTAATCTGGCGCATTACGATCCATTAGCACTTTACCGGCGATCATGCGTAAATTACGTTTTTCGGCTTCTTCGAAAAAGACATTAACCGATTCTTTATGTACCGTGCCAAATACCAGTGCGGTTGTTGTACCGTTACTGGCGAGTTCATCAAGAAACAGTGTCGCGACTTGATGGGCATAAACTGGATTTTTAAAACGTAACTCTTCGGGAAAAGTATAGTTTTCTAACCAATCTAAAAGCTGTTCACCATAAGAGGCAATCATGCCTGTTTGTGGGTAATGGATATGGGTATCAATAAAGCCCGATGTAATGATTTTATCTTTAAAGACTTTTACTGTGATGTGTTTAGGTTGTCTTGCTAATACATCTTCTGCTGGTCCAATATCAACAATATGACCATTTTCGACAACCAAAACGCCATCTTCAAAATACTGGTAAGAATCGTCGAGTCCGACATCTTTAGGGTCAGCCACGCTGTGTACAATGGCTGAGCGGTATGCGATTTTTTGTGATGCCATTTCGTTCAATCCTATTGTTCGTTCAGATTAAGCCAGCTTGCTCTGTCGAATGGCCGATGCTGTATCAACCGGGCGTTTTTGCTCCAGTTCTTCACCTTGATAGTGAGCAATCAGTTCGCCAGCGACAGAAACGGCAATTTCAGCCGGGTGTTTTCCTTTCACCGCTGCGATGCCAATAGGGCAAACCATGCGTTCTACTGTTGCTTGGTCGTAGCCGCGTTCTGTTAATCTGTAATCAAATTTTTTGCGCTTGGTTTGCGAACCAATCATGCCGAAATAAGCGACGTCTTCACGCTTTAAAATGGCTTTTGCCAAATCGAAATCAAGCTGGTGGTTGTGTGTCATAACAAGGTAATAGCTGTTGGGTGGCATATGTTTGACTTCAGCAACAGGATCGTCACTCACTAGCTTATTAATGCCTGTTGGAAGGTGTTCTGGAAATTCATTTTCGCGCTCGTCAATCCAAGTCACTTTAAAGGGTAGCGTTGCCACAATATGTAGCAGTGCTTTCGCCACATGACCGGCACCAAATAGCACCAAATGATTTTGCTGTTGACCTATGGGCTCAAAGCTTAGTGTTGCCATACCACCGCAGCATTGACCCAAGCGTGCACCAAGGTTAAAACGCTCCACTTTTAAGTGGTTATCGCCGATTAGCAGCATTTCGCGTGCCATTTTTGTCGCCAAATGTTCAAGATGACCGCCGCCAATAGTGGCGACGAGCCCGTCACGAGTTACTAGCATTTTTGTACCTGCATCGCGAGGTACAGAGCCTTTGTCTTCTAAAACGGTGACCATTACGCAAGCTTCACCTTTTTCTTCCAGTCTCGCTAGCTCATGAATCCAGTTATCATTGAACATATTGACGCTCCTAATCCGTTACATTATTTTTCTTCTTCATTGAGCTCTACTGTTACTTCTAACTCTGGTTGATCAACGTGTTGTACATTTTGTACTGCCCATAGCACGCGTTCTGGTGTTGCTGGCGTATCCAGTTTTGGAATAGCATTGTTTACAGCAACAGAAGCGATGGCATCTTTTAATGCACTCCACACAGACATGCTAAGCATGAATGGGGGTTCACCGACAGCTTTCGAATTAAAGACGGTATCTTCAGGGTTGCTGCGGTTTTCCAGTAAATGAGTGCGGAAATCGATAGGCATATCAGCAATCGCTGGGATCTTGTAGCTTGCCGGACCATTAGTCGTGAGTTTGCCTTGTTCATTCCACACTAATTCTTCAGTTGTTAACCAACCTACGCCTTGAATGAAACCACCTTCAATCTGACCGATATCAATGGCAGGGTTTAAGGATGCCCCTACATCATGTAATAAATCGGCACGCAGTATTTTGTATTCACCAGTTAAGGTATCAATAACCACTTCAGAGCAAGATGCGCCATAGGCGTAGTAGTAGAACGGGCGACCACGTGCTTTTTGGTGATCGTAGAAAATCTTCGGTGTGCGATAAAAACCGGTACTTGAAAGTGAGATTTGATTGAAATAAGCCAATTGAATCAGTTCTTCAAACGGCATGTATTTATCGCGAATTTTTACAATACCACTTTTGAATACCACTTCTTCTTCGCTAACCTTGAAGTGTGAACTCGCAAATTCAACTAATCTGCGTTTAATCGTTTGCGCGGCATTTTGTGCTGCTTTACCGTTCAAATCGGTACCCGATGAAGCTGCCGTCGGTGAGGTGTTTGGCACTTTATCGGTATTGGTGGCCGTGATTTGAATGCGGTCGATATCGACTTGGAACTCTTGAGCAACAATTTGTGCCACTTTGGTGTTTAAACCTTGTCCCATTTCAGTACCACCGTGGTTTAGGTGAATACTGCCATCGGTATAAATATGAAGTAGGGCGCCCGCTTGGTTCAAGAACGTTGCTGTGAACGAAATACCAAATTTAACGGGTGTAATGGCTAAGCCTTTTTTGAGTATTGGGCTGGTTTTGTTAAAGGCGTTAATTTCTTTACGACGTTCGTGGTACTGGCTGGTGGTTTCAAGTTGTTCTGTTATGTCGTGTATGAAGTTATCTTCAACGGTTTGGTAGTAGTGCGTGATATTACGGTCTTTATCATCGTAGTAGTTGTGTTTACGCACTTCTAGCGGATCTTTCTTTAGGTAGCAGGCGATTTCATCCATGATATGTTCAATGGTCATCATGCCCTGCGGGCCACCAAATCCGCGGTATGCGGTGTTAGAGGCGGTATTGGTTTTACAGCGATGCCCCGTTACTGTTGCATCGCCCAAGTAATAGGCGTTATCAGAGTGGAACATGGCGCGATCGACAATAGAACTTGATAGGTCTGGCGAATAACCACAGTTACCCGCAACCGTAATATCAATACCTTGGATACGGCCGTTGTCATCAAAGCCGACTTTATATTGGTTGTAGAACGGGTGGCGTTTTCCCGTTATTTGCATATCATCATTACGCAACAAGCGCATTTTTGTAGGGCGACCTGTTAGATGGGCAACGACTGCCGCCATACAAGCAGGGCCTGCCGCTTGCGTTTCTTTTCCGCCAAAACCACCACCCATTCTACGCATATCAATGACGATTTTATGCATTGGCACACCCAGTACTTCAGCAACCAATTTTTGTACTTCGGTCGGGTTCTGTGTAGAGGTATAAACGATCATGCCACCATCTTCAGTTGGCATTACGCTGCTGACTTGTGTTTCTAAATAGAAGTGCTCTTGCCCACCGATATGCAGATCACCTTCAAGCACATGCTTGGCTTTCTTCAATGCAGCAGCCGAATCACCACGTTTTTGTTGATGGCTTTCAGTCACGAAATGCTTCTTTTCTAGCGCCTCTTTAACATCAAGAATCGCTGGAAGAGGGTCATACTCGATAATGGCTGCTTGTGCGGCTTTACGTGCTGTTTCTAAATCATTGGCAGCAACGGCCAAGATAGGTTGTCCGTAGTATTCTACTTTTCCATCAGCCAGTAGTGGATCGCCGGGTAAAATCGCACCAATATCCAGTTGCCCGGGTACATCTTTACTGGTGATAACAATCTCGACACCCTCGAATTCGTAACACGGGCTAACGTCAATTTTGGTGATATTGGCGTGCGCTTGAGTGCTTAAACGCGCATACAAATGAAGTTGGTTAGGAAACTCTAAACGGTCATCGATATAGACAGCTTCACCAGTTACTTGCTTACCAGCGCTGTCGTGCTTAACGCTTTTACCTACGCCAGTTGTTAAATCTTGTTTTACAAGCGCCACCATCTCTTCGTGGCTCAATGCATTACCATGATGATTAGACATAAGAGGTCACCCTTGTTTCAATTTGATTATTCACGTTTTGCTGTTCGATAAAGAAGCGATAAAGCATGTTGGCGGCTGTTTGGCTGCGGTATTCTTTACTTGCTCGGAAATCAGAAAGAGGCTCGAAATCATTCTCTAATGTAATCATTGCGGCTTTCACTGTGGCTACATTCCATTTCTTCCCGAGTAACGCTTGTTCACACGTAGCTGCGCGTTTGGGTGTTGCAGCCATGCCACCGAAGGCAATACGCATTGAGGAGACTACGCCGTTATTTAATTCGAGATTAAATGCGCCGCATACTGCAGAGATATCATCATCGAGTCGTTTGGAAAGCTTGTAAGCACGGAACTCTTTGTGGGCTTCAGGCATAGGGATAATGATTTTTTCGATAAACTCTGAAGGTTGTTGTGCGGTCACT
This sequence comes from Photobacterium frigidiphilum, assembly GCF_003025615.1. Taxonomy (GTDB): domain Bacteria; phylum Pseudomonadota; class Gammaproteobacteria; order Enterobacterales; family Vibrionaceae; genus Photobacterium; species Photobacterium frigidiphilum. The sequence goes on from NZ_PYMJ01000026.1 coordinate 84,087, forward strand.
TTGTAGCTAATGAAGTAATCTTCAATCGGAATAGTACGAGACTCTTTACCACGACGAAGCGTAATGTTGGCATTGAGTGCAATCAGTAGAGGGGGCGTGTCACCAATAGGGGAAGCATTCGCAATATTGCCACCCAGCGTACCTTGGTTACGAACTTGCAGCGATGCAAAGCGGTGAAGCAAATCACCAAAATAAGGGTAGTGTTTGCTGATTACCTCGTAGCAATCGCTGATCGGTAAATTTGCACCAATGATAATATCGCTATCGGTTTCCTTTAATACTTTCATATCGGCAACTAGATTTACGCTAATCAACTGTTCAATTTCGCGGTGGAATTGTGTTACTTCAAGTGCTAAATCTGTTCCGCCTGCCAGTAGGCGTGCTTCAGGGTAGGTCAGTAATAGTTCCGCCAGTTCATCTGTTGTTGTAGGTGAAAAGCTTGATAGATTCTCATAGTTAAGTGTAGCGGGTTCATTACTGATACTTTTAAGATTTTCGATAGTATGTAGTTCAAGTTCGGCAAACTGATCGAGAATGGGTTTATCGGTGCTCAGTGACATCGCCGCATCTATAATGGGGCGGTAGCCTGTGCATCGGCAAAGGTTGCCAGCTAAAGACTCTAAAATATCTTCTTTGTTGGCTTGAGGGCGATTCTTACTGAGTGCAAACATCGACATGATAAAACCGGGTGTGCAGTAACCACACTGTGAGCCATGAAACTCAACCAAGGCTTGCTGAACTGGATGAAGAGATTTATCGGTATTCTGCAAATCCTCTACCGTGATTAATTGTTTTCCGTGTAGGGCCGAAACAAAGGTTAGGCACGAATTAACCGAGCGATATTGTAGTTGTCCATTCACTAACTCACCGAGTACAACCGTACATGCGCCACAGTCACCTGAACCACAACCTTCCTTAGTTCCTGTCTTATTTACTTGAGTGCGCAGATAATTGAGCACGGTCATATTAGGTGAAAGTTGAGTTTCTTCTCGTACTTTCTGATTCAGTAAGAATTTAATCAAGAGACCTCCTTGGCTAGGTTGCGATTTTTCTGACCTTTGAGTCAATATTGTTCAAGCTGACTTTTTAGTCAACTATTATTTTACAACTTTGCAACAATTTTGGATGAGCCAGTGTTTGTTATAAATTTCTTAATAATCAATTGTTTGGTATGTTTTTTTGGTTTTTGTTTATTGTTTTAATACTTTTTATGCGGAAAATGTTTTGTTGTAACATTTTGTTTTCCATATTGCATACACTACTAAATACAATTATGGCAGAGATATCGATGGCTATTGTGTGGATTGTCAGAATAATTGATTGATACTTGGCATGATGTTTATTTAAGTAGATAAGATTATGTCAGGTGAGTTTTTTTAAATAAAAAAGGGCTGTAGATACAAGAAAGTGAAATAGTTGTTTTGGGGTGATAAGCGTAGAGGATATTAAAAAACAGGAAGATGTGTGCAGGTTAGGGGGGTAAGTTGGCTCTGTTTATGGCAACAGAGCCTATGTGAATTATGCTTTGTTTAAGGCATTACTCTTAATGACATTAGAGAAAACGACATGCAAATCATTAGACGCAGTTTCACCATCTAGGCTCAGTTTGGAGCGAATATGATTTAAATGTTCTGTCATTAACGATAGAGCTTTTTCTTTATCACCAGCTTCAATGGCATCCAATAAAATGGTGTGTTCATCTAAAGAACAATTAGCATTGTTGCCTACTTCGTATTGCGCAATTAATAACGAGGTTTGAGAAACCAGGCTTCGCTGAAAATTGAGAAGAGGGGCGTTGTTTGCCATCTCTGCAAGTTTGAGGTGAAATTCACCAGATAGGCGAATACCACTACCAAAATCCCCTTTTTCAAAGGCATTTAATTCTGCTGTTACCAGCTTGCGGATTTGCTTTATTTGCTCTTGGGTAGCATTTTCAACCGCTAATTCAGTAATAGCGAGTTCCATTACTTCTCGTGCTTTAAAAATTTGCTTTGCTTCTTCAATCGTTGGTGCTGCAACAATAGCCCCACGGTTAGGACGAATCACAACAACTTGTTCAAGGGAAAGGCGCAGCAGTGCTCGGCGAATAATGGTACGGCTAACACTGAATATTTCACTTAAAGCCTCTTCATTCAGCTTGGTGCCTGGCGGTAATCGTTGTTCTAAAATAGCATCAAAAATATGACAGTAAACAACATCATCCTGAGTCTGATTTGGGGATTTAGTTTTTGATTTTTTTTGTATTGATTTGCTGAGACTTGTCATTCGGATGATAAACCTTCTAATCCTGCATCTTGAGGTAGCTTGGGTATAGGTATACTTTGTTATAATTTGCTACCTTTAATATTACTCGTTTTGTGTACAATTTCTTAGCTTTATTGTCTTTTTTGTTACAGCAATCGACTTAGTTATCAAAATTAAGCATCAATATTGTCTTTTGGTCTAGCTACACATGATTTTGCTGAATGGTTTGGCTTAGTAGCTTGACTGAAGGCGGGGATGAAAACAAAAAAGCCAGCTATATTCTCTCTTTCTAGTTAAAAGTATATAAGAACTGGCTTTCATGATGTTTGGCAATATTCAACCTAGGTTACGCTAGGCAAATAACACTCAGAATGGATACCAAAATAACTGTTCTGATTGATAACGCTTGATAAAGCCTAATGTCAGAACAATCGCGATGACCAATAGAGTAAGGTAATCATTTTTGGTCATTGGCTTTAAGCTGTACCAAGAGCGCCGCTTATTACGACCAAAACCGCGTAATGTCATGGCATTGGAAATAACATCGGCGCGATCAAGGCTAGAGAAAATCAATGGACCAAGAATTTTAGCAACATTTTTAATGCGCTTCATTACCGGAACATTATTAGAAATGTCAACACCACGGGCTTGCTGCGCATGCATGATATTCATGAAGTCTTTCATTACTTCGGGTAAATAGCGCAAGGTCAAACTGACGGCGTAAGCGATCTTGTAAGGCACCCCTAATTTGTTCAAGCTAGCTGAAAATTCAGTAGGGTGAGTGGTAAAGACAAAGACCAACGCAATAGGGAACATACTGAAATACTTAAGTGTGACAGTAAGCAGGTAGAATAATGTTTCAACAGTGACTTTATAGTCACCAAAGAGTGTTAACAGTACCGTTTCACTACCCATGTACTCGACACCTTGTAAGGGTGCAATTAGAAACATAAATAATGCGTTCATCAAAAGAACAACAGACGTACCGATTAAAAGAGGTTTATAGACTGAGAACGGCACTTTACTGATTTTTAACAGTGCTAAGCCGACTAAGATCATTGCGCAAATAACACGTAAATCAAAGGTGATCAGCACCATGGTTACCCAGCTCATGAATAAGATGAACTTAGTGATACCATTTAACGCATGCAAGGCAGAGCCGGTATTGACATAGCTAATGCCAAATTTAATTTTATTTGTTTTCATTATTTATTCTTTGCCTCATGTTCAATAAAGTAATGAATGAAGTTATCGATACGTTCAATCCCCATTGCATGTGCTAATGAATACAGGCTGGTTACGGTTAAGTTGGCTTTTTCTAGCAGAGTTGGCTGGCTAAAAATGGTGTTTACAGGTGCATCGGCTAATAATTGGCTATTAGCAATGACGATGGCACGCTGGGTATATTCGAGAACAAGGTGCATATCATGCGAGATGATCAGAATGGTAATGCCGAGTTTGCGGTTAAGCTCTCGCACAAACTCCATCATTAATGTGTAGTGATGGTAGTCTTGACCTGCTGTCGGTTCATCCAGAATTAAGAGTTCAGGCTCAAGCACTAAGATAGTGGCAATCGTTACGCGCTTCTTCTGACCATAACTTAAAGCATCAATTGGCCAATGGCGGTATTTTTTCAAACCGCATAGCTCAAGAATATCGAAAACTTTGCGTTCTACTGTGGCTTCATCGATTCCTCGATTTCGTAAACCTGATGCAATTTCATCAAAAATCATATGGTGTGAAATCATATGATTGGGGTTTTGTAATACGATACCGATCTTTTGGCTGCGTTCAAAAATAGAGCTTTGTGCTAAATCTTGACCGTTCATGAAAATAGACCCAGTATCAGGTTCTAACACACCCATGATTAAACGCGTGATCGTTGATTTTCCTGAACCATTCTTCCCTAAAATGGAAACAAATTCCCCTTTATTGATATGAAAGCTCACATCTTCAAGGGTGTTTTTAATACCATCGTATGAGTACGAAAGGTTATTGACAGTAAGCAAGCGCTCACTGTTTTCTGGAGTACATTCCGCTGATGATTGGCGATACCAATTTTCGATCTGTGGCTTAAATTTATCAAGATTTAATGTCGAAAAATATGCTGGTTTATCGTCTTCGGTTATTTGGCATCCAGCCGCTTTTAACGCCGATATATAAAGAGGCTCACGTATTCCATGCTGCTCTAATAGATCACTGGCAATGAGTTGGTCGGGCGTCATGTTGGCAACAATTTCACCTTTTTCCATCATAATGATGCGATCAACGGGGCGATGAAGAACATCTTCAAGGCGATGCTCAATAATGATAACCGTTTTGCCTGTATCACGATGAAGGTGATCAATAATGTCGATGGCGGCTTTGCCTGTTTTGGGATCCAAGCTCGCCAGCGGTTCATCAAACAATAAGATATCGACATCATCGACCATAACGCCCGCAAGAGATACGCGCTGTTTTTGACCACCACTAAGGTCAAAAGGAGACACATCTAAGATGTCATCAAGCTCAACCATTTTGGCGGTGTCTTTAACAATAGTATGCATGTCTTCTTGAATAACCATTTGGTTTTCAAGTGCAAAGGCAATATCTTCGCCCACGCTTAGACCGACAAATTGTCCATCAGTATCTTGCAGTACAGTGCCGACGATATTGGTGCATTGGTGAAGATCTAATGATTTGGTGTCTTTACCGTTAATTTTAAGGCTACCAGAACAATCGCCTTTGACGGCAAAGGGAATTAAGCCATTCAAGCATTGGCCTAGTGTTGATTTGCCACTACCGCTTGGACCAACAATGACAACTTTTTCGCCTTTCCCAATGGTTAGGTTGATATTTTTTAGGGTTGGCTTTTCTAACGCCCAATACTTGAACGTGAAATTAGTGAATTCAATAGTCATCAGTTAATCAGCTTCTTTAAGGTTGTAGCTTTGTTGTTTTCTTTTTGCCACAGCCGTCAAAATGTAGTGACCAACAATCGCAATTAATAGGGTGTTACCTGTGGCAATAATGGTGAGCTGCGCCATCACTTTGGTAAAGGGTTCGGCATAAAGCACAGAATCTAAATAGGCAGAGCAGCCATAGCCAATAACATTGCCAAGAAAAGCAAGGAAGACAAACAAGGAGAAATCAAATTTAGTGAATTTCCCCATATCTAAACGGCCTCGGGTGATTTTGGGGTAAAGACCAATGATCAGTCCGACTAACCCCGAGCCAAGTACCCACGTTAGCCATACACCCCAGCCCGCAAACATATCGGTAACCCAATGGCCAATAAAGCCAACCAGAAAACCAACAAGGGGCCCAAATAAAACAGAAAACAACGCCAATACCGCCATTGCAGGCTTAAGCGTTGTGTTAGCAAATACGGGGATACCAAACATAGGTAAACCGCCAATGCCGTAAAGTGCAGCACCAATGGCGATTAAAACCACCGTTTTAGCAGAAAGATTCATGATATAACCTTCAGTCAACTCTTGGTGATTGCTCGTCATAGAGAAGGCAAGTTTGGATAGCCTCTTTGAAGTGAACAATCTTCGTTATAATGGATGTCGCAAATACTGCTTTAATTTTACGGTTACTAACTAACCACCGGTAAAACGTAAATCGTCAAGACTCTGATTCTGAGTGCGAATAATCCATTATTGTGCAAGAGCGATGATGGTATATGTGTAGCGTTGTAACCTTTTAATCGGCGGCAATACTACATGAAGCTGTAACAGAAATAAAAGCTTTCCATCTAGACGTCTAAGTATTGAGCGAAACTCATAAATTCTACGGTATTTCTAGCTTAAACAGCCTTCACGCTTCATATATAAACAGGAGATATGATTACAAAAGGGAAGTGATGAACATTTTACAGAACGTAATAATCATTTTCGTCTAGATTCAGTGAAAGTTAGGCAGGGTAAACTAATCTTGTATTAAGAGTTAGTCATAATTTAGTTGTCGTGCAGGAGTGCTCTATTTGTTGTGTTTTCGTTATAACTTATTGTTTGATAAGTAGTTACTGATAGGGCTATCATAAAGTGTGGTGAAGACGCCTTCTTTAGGTAAACACTGTAGTAATAACGTTGAAATTAGTGTGGATGTATTTCTAATCGTTACCTTGTTTGTTAAATAACTTACCTGTATGTAATGTAAATAATTGGATATACTGAATTTTCTACTTTATTTTTTTTGATGTATGGTAAATACTGCTGGTTGCCTTGTTTTATTTTGAAGCATGCAATAAAAACATTTTCGTTATATAGTGTCTTTGTTTGTATTTATTCGAAATTTTGCGCTATCACACAAAATCAGTATGTGTACTGATTTTAAGTTAGGGTAAAATTAGGGTAAAATTAGTAATTGCAATCCCGCCAATTCCGGCAGGGTGCAGAGCCAAATCATATTGGAGATACAGCTTGATTAATGTATTCCTTGTAGATGATCACGAACTGGTTCGCACAGGGATCCGACGTCTTCTTGAAGATGTCCGTGGAATAAAAGTGCTAGGAGAAGCCGACAGTGGTGAGGAAGCCGTAAAATGGTGTCGTGCGCAACATGCCGATATCGTTCTTATGGATATGAATATGCCTGGTATTGGTGGTCTAGAAGCTACACGGAAGATTCTTCGTTTCAATCCCGACATCAAAATTATTGTATTAACGATTCATACTGAAAATCCTTTCCCAACGAAAGTGATGCAAGCTGGTGCGGCTGGATACCTTACTAAAGGTGCTGGTCCTGATGAAATGGTTAATGCTATTCGTATGGTTAATAGTGGGCAACGTTATATTTCGCCTGAAATCGCGCAGCAGATGGCGTTAAGCCAGTTTGCACCTGATTCTGAAAATCCGTTTAAAGACCTTTCAGAACGTGAACTTCAAATTATGATGATGATCACGAAGGGGCAAAAAGTCACTGACATTTCAGAGCAACTCAGTTTAAGTCCAAAAACAGTGAATAGTTACCGTTACCGTTTATTCAGCAAACTGGATATAGGCGGTGATGTTGAGCTTACCCATCTAGCAATTCGTCACGGAATGTTGGACACAGAGACGTTGTAGTGTCAGAAGCATTAGATGAAAAGAGCTTTGATGCAAAAAGCTTTCTAAAAACAGTTACTCACCAACCTGGCGTCTATCGTATGTATGATGCCGTTGGTGACGTAATTTATGTTGGGAAAGCCAAAGATCTTAAAAAGCGCCTATCGAGTTATTTTCGAACTAACGTAGCTGGAGAGAAAACCAGAGCGTTAGTGAAAAATATCTGTAAAGTGGATGTTACGGTAACCCATACCGAGACAGAGGCGCTGATCCTTGAGCATAACTATATTAAATTGTACTTGCCTAAGTACAATGTACTACTGCGCGATGACAAATCTTACCCGTATATCTTCTTGAGCAATCATCATCATCCCCGTCTTTCTATTCACCGAGGCACTAAAAAGCGCAAAGGTGAATATTTTGGTCCATACCCCGACGCGGGGGCGGTACGTGAAAGCCTGCATTTAATGCAGAAACTATTTCCTATTCGCCAATGTGAAGATTCTGTTTACGCAAACCGAAGCCGCCCTTGTTTGATGTATCAAATTGGTCGTTGTTTAGCTCCGTGTGTTAAAGAGCTAATAACCGAGAAAGATTACGAAGACCAAGTCAGTTTTGCGCGTTTATTTTTACAAGGTAAAGATCGTCAAGTAATCGCTTCACTGGTAGAGAAAATGGAGCAAGCTAGCCAAAGTTTGAATTTTGAACAAGCTGCGACTTTCCGCGATCAAATTCAGGCGCTACGCCGTGTTCAAGAGCAACAATTTGTCAGTCATGACAGTGAAGATGATCTTGATGTGATTGGAATTGCCCATCAAAACGGCATGGCATGTATTCATGCGCTTTATATTCGCCAAGGTAAAATATTAGGCAGCCGCAGCTATTTCCCCAAAATGCCAAGCGATGCTGAATTAACTGAAGTCCTATCGAGTTTTATTACGCAGTTTTATCTGAATCAAGCGGAGGGTAGGGTTATTCCGTCGGTCATTATCTTAGGTGAAAATTTAGGAGATGATGCTGCGGTTATTACGGAAACGTTGTCTGACATTGCGGGTCGGAAAATTGAACTAAAAGTGAACCCTCGTGGTAACCGTGCGCGTTATCTGAAACTGGCGCAAACCAACGCAATGACAGCGCTCACAAGCAAGCTTAGTCATAAGATGACCATTCATGAACGGTTCTCTGAGCTACGTAAGGCTCTGAACCTCGAGACTATTACTCGAATGGAATGTTTTGACATTAGCCATACGATGGGTGAAAAAACGGTAGCTTCTTGTGTGGTATTTAATCAAGAAGGTCCGTTTAAGCAAGATTATCGACGTTATAATATTACGGGTATCACTGGTGGTGATGATTACGCTGCTATGGGGCAAGTATTAGAGCGTCGCTATGGTAAGCCGATGGAACCCGAAAAAATCCCCGATATTATTTTCATTGATGGTGGACGAGGTCAGCTATCAAGGGCGTATAATGTCGTGAAACCATTTATGGATGAATGGCCTAAGCAACCACTACTCATTGGTATTGCGAAAGGGGTAACACGTAAAGCAGGGCTTGAAACATTAATTTTTATCACGGGTGAAGAATTTTCTCTGCCCAGCGATTCACCCGCATTGCATTTGATTCAGCATATACGTGATGAAAGCCATAATCATGCGATTAGTGGTCACCGTGCACAACGTGCCAAAGTGAGAAAACGTAGTGCTTTAGAAGATGTGGAAGGTATTGGCCCTAAACGCCGTCAAGCGTTACTTAAATTTATGGGTGGTTTACACGAATTAAAACGAGCAAGTAGAGAAGAGATCGCTAAAGTGCCTGGAATAAGTAAAGCTTTGGCAGAAAAGATATATGACGCATTGCAACACGGGTAGCTTTGCGGCACTCTTGTATCTGTAGTGGTACTGTCGTTAATTATAAGAATTAAGAATTATGCGTTTATCAATTCCGAACATATTAAGCTTCATTAGACTTATACTCATCCCTTTCTTTGTTATTGCTTTTTACTTGCCTTATGAGTGGTCTGCATTTGCAACTGCGTTAATATTTTTTATTGCAGGTGCTACTGATTGGTTTGATGGTTACCTTGCCCGCAAACTGAATCAAACAACTCGTTTCGGCGCATTTATTGATCCAGTTGCTGATAAGCTAATGGTAATCACGGCGATGGTGTTGGTTGTTGAACACTACCACTCTATTTGGGTAACTATTCCTGCCGTTACCATGATAGGTCGCGAAATCATTATTTCTGCATTACGTGAGTGGATGGCTGAACTCGGTAAGCGTGCAAGTGTTGCCGTTTCTTGGGTCGGTAAAGTGAAAACTGCATCTCAGATGTTTGCATTATTGTTATTACTTTGGCACCCACACGAATGGGTAACATGGTTAGGTTATGTATCACTTTACGTTGCAATGGTATTGACTTATTGGTCTATGTACCAATACCTTAAAGCCGCAAAAGGTGACTTGCTGAATGCTGAGCATCATTAAGTCTCAAGGTATTACCTTATTCTAAAATAGATTTTGGAAGCGGCTAATTAGCCGCTTTTTTATTATCTGATGCAAAGGTGAATTTTATTTCTTTGTTGATTAATTCATCTCTTTGATGTCGTTATAGTGTCTTTGGCTAAAAGGTAAGCGAACAAACGCTTTTGTTGCATTTTTTCCGTGACAGCATCATTTGAATCTGTAGAATGGCCGACATACCGCAGCAGGGCAACCTACTACGGTTAGTGATTGAAAGATTACTTAATTCTTTAAGATGTTTTGGCTTTAAAGAATATGGCGCGTTGGCAGAGTGGCTATGCAGCGGATTGCAAATCCGTGTACCTCGGTTCGACTCCGGGACGCGCCTCCATTATTCCTTGAGAATAATATTGCGACACTAGCTCAGCTGGTAGAGCGCAACCTTGCCAAGGTTGAGGTCACGAGTTCGAGCCTCGTGTGTCGCTCCAAATTTTGTACTAACGGTCACGTTACATTGGCAGACCGTTATTAAAGATGGTGTCTAACCGCTTTTTTATAAAGCACATTGGTTAGGAGCATCGCAATAAAGAATTGCGTGCCCTGGTGGTGGAATTGGTAGACACAAGGGATTTAAAATCCCTCGGCGTTCGCGCTGTGCCGGTTCAAGTCCGGCCCGG
>NZ_PYMJ01000027.1 GCF_003025615.1 Photobacterium frigidiphilum
GAGAGATAGTACCGAACCAATTGAAGGATGATGTCTGACGGAAAGTGGCGGCCTGAAAAATTGATAGTCATTGTGCGAGAAGTAGTGAGTGGTGACGGAGAACATAACTTACTACTCCTGCTTGCGATAGAACCGAATAAAACACTCCAATTAGCCAAAGCTGAATGCGACACGTTTCATGGAGCCATTTAAGGCATAATCCGTGTGCTTCACACTACAAGTCAGTGTAGCAACTAATCACTTTACATCTAATCTTTTAAACATATACCACTATAAAAAAACCAAATGCAACTACTAAGAGTTATTTCTGGAATGAGATGAGTTTTTAAAGAGCAAGTATTTATCATGGGTTACATAATGTAGCCCTTATCGTCAACTATATTTGTGTGTGAGTAACACTAGAATCATCGCTATCTAGTTATTAAGTACTTGTGATGTATTAAAACGACTGAAGAACGACTAATTAAAGCATTAAATGATTGTCCATTAAGCAATTCTGAAATTGCCAGGCGTTGTAATGTTGCAGGTTCTACCGTTGGGAAGTGGTAAAGAAAATCAACTTCGTGATACTCAATTACGTGTAATTCGTTTAGTTCGATCTACTCCTTCAGAGCAAGATAATTTACTTATAGCTATTGAAAAGCTGTTATCTAGTTGAAAGATATAATTATTAATTAGGCGAAGCCATATATTATGGGTAAGTGAGTTAAGTACGTAGCTACTTATCCACATTCTTTTTATAAGATCTTTTTAAGGTTTTTAAGCCTGAAATTAAGTTGAGGAATCAGTGGCTTACAAACAACTCTCGATACTGTTTGAGCTTTAGCGTATAGGTACTTATTGACTCAAGCTACTGCTGAAGTTGAAAAGCTCGGAAATTGATAATTTTTAACGGACCTTTAAAAGGAATTTCAAAATCATTAATAGGAGCCGTGAAACTCCCTTTCCCCTTTAAGCTCTTGGTTTACCGGATAGGGCTTTTCCCTTGGGGAAAACCGTTCCCTTGAAAAAGCTTTAACCCTTTGGCGCAGCTTTCCTTTTGTGTCACGCGATCTGTATCTTAAAATGAAGTAATATCCTAGATGATAAGGTTAAGATGATATGCCGTTCCCACCACCGACACATGGCCATATCGAAAATTCAATAGGAACGTCGTTAGATGAGTACTTACAGCCCAACAACTCAATTCGAGTCATAATCGCCTGTAATGATGTAGCTGATAAAAACATAACCAAAGGTGACGTTGTTACTATTGATATGGGTAAAGGCGCTTTTAGTGGCTGTGTAGCGCTACTAGAGTATGAGGGGGATGTCTTTCTCGGACAATTATTTTGGCATAACAGAAAGTGGTTTGTTAAGAGTGGTGAGCGTCAAGGCGTTGCGCCAGAAGAAATGATTTGTATCGGTATCGCCAGGAACGTGATTAAAAATCAATTGATTGATGATAATTGAGGTACGCAGAATATATCGTGACTTGTGGTACAATGTTTGCGGGTGCTTGAGGGTCTTTACCTTGAGCATGTAAACCGTAAAAGGTAGAGAAACGAAAGCCCCGTTAATTTTTCAATCAACGAGGCCAACATCTTGATTAGACACCATGATAGTAGCCTCTTACTTAATAGATTGCCAGTACTATTCAAAGTCGTACTGGTGCGGAGGCAAGTGTATGCAGAAAAAATCATTAACTGTCACAGGACTACTGGTAGTGTGTATTACTATCGTTGTTCTTGTAGCGCTGGTTAGAGATACGCTATGTAGCGTGAACTACCAAGATGGTAAACAGGTACTTTTTGTCACACTCGCCTACGAATCGAAACAGTAAGAAGCTTGATGATGGAGGCTTTTATGCCTCCATCATTCTGATTGTTTAGTTAATTCCTCAATGCACCCACATTTTTCTTCGCAACCATGAGCAATACTCAGCAGTGAATAATCGCCAATACTATAAAATATTATCAACCTTGATTGAAAATGCCCTTCTTCACCTCTACGGGCAAATAGCACAAACTGAACGTTTTGTACCAGTGATCAAACGTAATGAAATCCTAGTGCGTTTTCTTAAGCTACGATCTAAGCAGCATCGATACCAGGCATTGAAAACTGAATTTAAACGCATGCTAATTGTAGGTCGCAATAAAAACGGAAACTTAGAGGTTAAGTTATTAGACTTAAATCAATTAGCGAAAAAATTTAGTCCTGATACGAATGATACTCAACGCCTGTTTGATTTATTAAAATTATTGCAAGATGAACATGGGTTTGATTCCAAGCTATACGATGAAAAATCCATATCAGAGCCTGAAATTATTTATGTGCTTAACGATCACATTGAGCATTGTTTTGATGAGCATGGAAATCAAACTGCCCCAGTGTCTCTATTATTAGATTCAAAAAAAGCCCCCTCTCTTATCAATATCATTGTTGATACAGGGTTATTTAACGCTGAAATGAAAGAGTTTAATACTGGTACTTTTCAAGGACATATTATTATCCACCCTGTTGCAGATATTATTAAACAATGACTCAATCTATTATTTTTTCATCAAAAAAATCACCTAATGAATTTAACACTGAACTAGAAATGAACCCTAAAACCATCGCAGAGCAGGTTAAGGCTTCCCTCAAAAATTATTTAAGTCGTATTAATGGCCCTGATGTTGAAGGTATGCATGCTTTTCTATGGAATGACATTGAACATGAATTACTGGATCTCGTTCTACAACATACCCGTGGTAATCAATCAAAGGCTGCACGACTATTGGGTATAAACCGTGGGACATTACGGACCAAGTTAGAAATGCATAATCTTGCTTAAGGTTAGTTCTGATTCAAAGCAATGTCATCGATGCCGGTTATATTGTAAATCCTCATCATTTAAAGTGGACTCTGATTGGTGTTATTCCTGTGAAACAACACCTATTGGTGCAATACCAACAGGTAAAATATGGTCGAATGAAGATATTCATCAATATTTATTGAAGCAAGCAAGAAATACTATTTTTGCGTAAAACGCTTAAGCGATAAATTACCATTAACCATTATGTTGCTATATTAAACGTTATTCGAATGCTATTAGTAAACCTACTCTTTTCATATAGTAGGTAACGATGAGGGTGAAATGGATAATTTATCTTTGCAAAGCCTTTCGGGTAAAAATACACAAATTCCGTTTTATGTACACTACCCTTGGTATCCGAAACAGTTCAATCGCAAACTGATTTTGGGCAACAGAGTACTTAACTTCCCAAGTTGAATATGAACAAACTTAAACAACAGTTCTTAGAGGTTTCAGATGCTTTAGGGCTCGGAAACCCTGCCATTATTGGAAATGATTTCTGGGTAGTTGCACTAATGGTTGAGCCTGCCAGTGATAAAACAGGTTTTTGATACATCTCCCCTACCGACTTACTTAAATTAGCCTTTGTAATACAATATTTTCTATCGCTGAGACCAACTAACTTACCTTCAATCCTGCTATAAAACCTGTAAAGATCATTCGGGCGCCACACAAAATGAATCAGAGCGATTATTTAATGAAAGCTCTAAAGCACAGGCCAGTTTTCCTTGACCACTACAATGCTCTTGTGAGGTCTCGCTCTATCTTGATATTAAAGTACAACTTAATCCTACCAAAACCCTATCAAACCACACCAAATCCGCTTAAAGGCAGATTTGGTGTGTTATTATAGATATCAAATTCTTCGATGTTGGAACGGATATGACTGACCGCTGGCTCTCAGTTGAACAAATTGCTGCCTATCTAGGGGTAAGTAAAGACACTATCTATGCATGGCGCGAGAAAAAATGCTTACCTGCACATAGGGTCGGACGATTTTGGAAGTTTAAAACTGATGAAGTTGATGACTGGGTAAGAAGTGGAAGTGCTGCGGAGGGGGATGCGCATGACTAATACTAACGAAAAACTGCCACTGACTCTAAGGCCTGCATTGATTCATGAAAGTAGAGTAGTCGCTGAGCAGTACATCCGTTTTAAGGACTGGAGTCTAGTTCGTGAAGAAGTTTTGGCGAACAACTTATTACAAGCGCGTACAGAAAGTACATCTAAAACAGTATATGGCGAAGTCTCAAAGCGTTTGAAAAATTTATCTGATGAAGAGCTGGCGCTCATGACTAAATCCGATTCAGATGTAAAACACCTAGTTTGGTTAGCAATTTGTCGGCAATATTTGTTCACGTATCAATTTGCTATTGAAGTACTCTCTGAACACTTCAGTAAGAGTCAATTTCAGCTATATCCAGAAGACTATGACGCATTTTTCAATGCTAAAGCAGAGTGGCACAGTAACCTAGATAAAATTACTCAGCAGTCCAGGTATAAAGCTCAGCAAATCATGTTTAAGATGTTAGTTGAGTGTGGGTTAGTAGATGAGAATAAGGTGATGATAAATCAACAGCTCTCAGCGACCCTTGCTGGGTTTATTCAGCAAGCTAACGTTGACTATCTACGAATCTACCCTGGAGACTATAGCTAAAATGTCAGGTAAGTTTAACAGTGTTTTAACTAAGGCAAACCTCGAAGATGCGTACACACATTTAACCGATGTGATTTCAAGTGAGCCTTTTCTCAATATGGAGGGTTTAAATGGCGATATTCCCTTTCATATATGCCCATTTGACCCATCACTTCAAAATAATATCAATGTGTTGATCAAACAAGTGAAAAACTACTTGCGGGATGCTCAAGTAAGCGTTCTTGAGATCAATTTATACGATCTCGTCATTGATGTTTTAAAAGAAGAAGGTGATTGGGACTGGCTATTAAAGAATGAAGCCACAATGTCAAAAGACGAGTTAAAAGAAGAGCTTCAAGGTATTATAGACACCAAAACGATACTTATCCCAGCGATTGTTGAAAGAATGGTTGAGGCTGAATTTGATCTCTTAATGATTACAGGTATTAGTGAAGTTTTCCCATACATTAGATCCAGTAGCTTATTGGAAAATTTACAAATTAAGGCAAAAGACAAGCCAACACTGTTATTTTTCCCAGGCAAGTACAAGCATTCTGTTGAAAAAGGGTCGTCTTTAATCCTGTTTGGTACCTTAGAAGATGATAAATACTATCGTGCATTCAATATCCTAGATAGGGCAAGCTGAAGGAAGTATTAAAAAATGAATATGAAGTTAGAACAACTGTTCAATAAAAAAGTAGACCGCCCTATTGAAGGTGTTATTAAGGCCGACGATGATGTCGCTTTGTACGTTGAGCTAGATGAATACGTTATTACCGATGAAGTAGCTAAACGCCTTGATATCTTCCTGGATGCCTATCTGAATTATCAAGGTGCCAACGGTGTTTGGGTCTCTGGATTTTTTGGTTCGGGTAAATCTCACCTTTTAAAGATGCTTGCCCTTCTATTAGAAAATAACCCTATCGAGGACATTACTCCTTTAGAGATCTTTCTAGAGAAGCGTCCCCTCAATGAGGGAGGCATTTTTGCCAATGATCTTAAACGTGCAGTATCCATTCCATCAGATAGTATTCTGTTCAATATTGACCAAAAAGCTGACGTTATTAGTAAAACTGAGCTAGATGCTTTGATAGCTGTGTTTGTAAAAGTATTCGATGAGCATTGTGGTTTTTATGGTAAACAGGCTTACATTGCTCAGTTCGAACGAGAACTAAAAGATGACCACTTGTTAGATGAGTTCAAAAGCAAATTCAAATATATCAGTGGAATGGAATGGGAAAAAGGCCGAGCGCGTGCTAAGCGCATGGCTGATGCCGTAGATAAAGCGTACAACGAAGTCTCGGGGCAAAATGTTTCAGGTATCTTAGATAAATACCGAGCAGACTATCGTCTTTCAATTGAAGATTTTGCTGAACAAGTGCAAAGCTATATTGTAGAACAAGAAGAAGGTTTCAGACTGAACTTCTTTGTTGATGAGGTTGGTCAGTATGTAGCTGGCAATATCAAGCTGATGACAAACTTGCAAACAGTTGCTGAAAGCCTTGCGACAAAATGTAAAGGTCAAGCCTGGGTCATTGTGACAGCACAAGAAGACATGTCGTCTGTTCTTGGTGAAGTTAACCAGCAGAGTGAAAATGACTTTACAAAAATTCAGGCTCGCTTCAAAAATAGAATGAAACTCACCAGTCAAGATGTAGCTGAAGTGATTCAACGACGCTTGCTTGAAAAGAAAGACGAATTTATTCCAGTCCTGTCAGATTTGTACCACGAGCAAGAAAACAGCTTTAAGACGTTGTTTAATTTTGCTGACGGCTCTCAATCTTACAAAAACTTTAAAGACAGAGAACATTTCTTACAAAGCTACCCGTTTATCCCGTATCAATTTGGCTTGTTCCAATCTGCGATTCAAAATCTTTCGACATATGGCGCCTTTGAAGGTAAGCATAGTTCGGTTGGTGAGCGATCTATGTTGGGTGTGTTTCAACAAGTTGCAGTCGCAATAAAAGATCATAAGCTAGGTGAACTGGCAACATTTGATCTTATGTTTGAAGGTATTCGAACGGCATTGAAGACTGCGAATCAACAAGCAATATTGAGAGCAGAACTGAATTTAGACAATAAGTTTGCCGTTCGGTTATTGAAGGCATTGTTCTTGGTTAAGTATGTCAAAGAGTTTAAGCCAACGATCAGAAACTTGTGTGTGTTAATGCATGATAGCTTCTCGCGCAATCTACCTTCGCTTAAGTTAGAAGTTGAAGAGGCTCTAAACCTTCTTGAAAAGGAAACCTACATCCAGCGTAATGGTGACCTATTTGAGTACCTGACTGATGAAGAACAAGATGTTGAAAAAGCAATTAAAGATACAGAAATTGATTCTGATGTTATAGCAGCACAGCTTGATAAGCTTATCTACGACGGTGTACTAAAAAACCGCAAGATCCGTTGGGAAGAAAATAGTCAAGACTATCCTTTTAGCCGAAAGCTTGATGATAAGTTGTCAGGACGAGAAAATGAGTTGGCAATTAACGTTATTACCTCTTTTCATGATTATCGTGATGCATATGAAAAACACAAATCAGATACACTGTTTAACCACGAGTTAAGGCTCGTATTGCCGGAAAGTGCAAGGCTTGTGGGTGATTTAGTGCTTTATAAACAAACTGAAAAGTATGTTGCTCATGAAACTAAGGCCACTCAACAAGACAACATCAAGCGTATTCTAACTGAGAAAGGGCTTCAGAACGTTGAGCGTTATAATCAACTTAAAGCTCTAACATCTAAGCTGGTTGGTTCCGCGACTTATTTTGTTGCAGGCAAAGAGGTTGAGCTCTCTGGTGAAGACGGTCAAAGCAAGATGGTACGCGCGTTTGGTGAACTAATAAAATACACCTATCCAAACCTCAAGATGTTGCGTGATATTACATATCGCGAAAATGATATCGCAGACATTATCAAAAAAGCAGGTCAAGGGCTGTTGGGAGAAGATGCTCAATTGCCAGAACCTCAGCAGGAAATGTTCTCACATATTCAGAGCAACAGTCGAGGTGGTATCAGAACGACTGTTAAATCCTTATTAGAAAAGTTTGAAAGTAAACCTTATGGTTGGTCATTTGCTGCAATATTGTGTAACTTAGCGCACCTTTGTGCCAACGGTAAGGTTGAGGTACGTGAAGCGACTAACTTGTTAGACGATGCGAACCTATCTCGAACACTACGTAATATTAGCGTTCACAGCAATCTAATTCTTGACCCACAGGTAGAATTTACACCATCTCAAATTCGTGCTGTAAAAAACTTTTATAACGATTATTTTGAGATGGTTGCACATGCATCTGAACCAAAAGCGATAGCGAAAGAGTTGCAAGAGTCTTTTTCGACTCAGGCTACGGAGCTTGATAAACTGCAATCACAAGCAGATCAGTATCCATTTTTAAGGGTATTGTCAGATATTGTTATAAAGCTCAATGATTTCAAAACTAGACCTTATACGTGGTTTATGACAGAGCTGGCTAAACAAGAGGACACCTGGTTTGATTATAAAGACCAAACTATAGACCCTGTTGTTAAATTTATGAAAGGGGCGAAAAAAGCAATTTATGATGATGCCAAACAGGTCATTACTGAGCAGAAAGCCAACATTGAGTATGTAGAAGGTGATGAATATAAAAGTATTCAAGATGCATTAGTGAATGCAACCATCTATAAAGGCACTGTGATCCAACAGCTCAAAACTGACACTGAGATGTTAGTACGTAAAATTAATGCGCAAGTTAAAACTGAACAGAAGAGCGCGATTGAAAGCATTGAAATTTTACAAGATAAGCTAGTTAATTTTGAAGATTTTAAGTTACTGGACCTAGCGAGGCAAGAACAGCTTACATCTGAGTTTAGTCGTGTAATGACGAAGCTAAAACAACAATCATTGATTGCGATGTTACGTGATGAAGCAAGGCGCTTTGAGGAGCAAGCATATACTCAGTTAGTTCAAAAATTGATGGACTGGTCACAACCAAGCCCAGAACCTAAAGATAACAGCAAGCCAGATGCAGAACCTCAGAAGGGTTCAACTAGTGGGAAAACCAAAATCATTTCAGGTGTTCAAGAGTCAGTTAAATCGCAAGTAAAGAGTGTTTCTGCTAGACAGATCAAGGTTGAATACGCTAAGCCTTGGCTTTCAACAGCAAGTGATGTTGAAGAGTATGTTGAAGAGTACAAAAAAGCGCTACTACAAACCATTAATGATGGGAAGAATATTCAGTTATGATTACTGCATTATCACTAGAGAACTTTGCTGCATTTAAGAAGCTGGATTTGGAGTTTTCATCGGGTATTAACATTATTATTGGTGAAAACTCTGTTCGCCGAATCAGTGAAGGTACTGAATAAATGGATACATCCAGATTAAAAAAATTCGCCCAATTCGCGCGCAGAAGCTTGATTGAGCAAATCCAAAGCAAGTTAAGACTCGTGCTAGCAGAAGAAAGCTTAGCTCGTCGTGAGTCACCTAAAGCGATCAAAGAGTTAGAACAGAAAAAGCAAGGTCTTGGTGAAGATCAGCTTATTGAGCGAGTTGCTTATACTTGGTTTAATCGATTTTGTGCCCTTAGATTTATGGATGTCAACCAGTACAATCGTATTATGGTAATTTCACCAATCTCAGGGCAGTTTCAACCAGAAATTTTAGCAGAAGCTAAAGCGGGCCACCTAGATGATACAGTTTTCAATGATAAGGCTCGTGAGACGATACAAGGCTTATTGAGTGGCTCTACTCCTAGCCGAGATGGTCAGTCAGAAGCATATCGAATGATGATTGTAGCGGTTTGTAACGATTATCATCGTTTAATGCCTTACTTATTTGAGCGCATTGAAGATTACACAGAACTGTTGATGCCTGATGATTTACTCTCAGACAATTCTATATTGGCTTATACCCGTGAAGCGATGACACCTGAAAATTGTGAATCGGTTGAGTCAATTGGTTGGCTATATCAGTTCTATATTTCTGAGAAAAAAGATCAGGTTTTTGAAGGTTTAAAGAAAAACAAAAAGATCACACCTGAAAATATACCAGCAGCGACTCAGTTGTTTACACCACACTGGATAGTTAAGTACCTTGTCGAAAACTCACTCGGCCGCTTATGGATGCTTAATAACCCAAGCTCTAAAGTAATTGAGCAGATGGATTATTACATTAAGCCTGTCGAAGAAGAGAAAGACTTTTTGAAAATCTCTAGCCCAGAGGAAATCAAAGTCTGTGATCCTGCATGTGGCTCTGGACATATGCTAACCTATGCATATGACTTGCTTTATACCATCTATTTAGATGCAGGCTATGACTCTACAGAGATCCCTGAAAAAATCTTAATCAATAACCTGTTTGGTATTGAAATTGATCAGCGTGCTGCTGAATTGGCTGCTTTCGCCCTAAGTATGAAAGCTATAAAGGGTAATCCTCAGGATGATAGTAATAATCGACGTCGTTTTTTCCGTAATCCAATAAAACCTAATATATGTCGTTTGGAAAGAGTAATAATTGATGATGATGCGCTAGAAGAATACGTAGACTTTGTTGGGCATGATCTATTCACGCCGGAATTAAGAAAGACATTAACTGAATTTGAAGAAGCCGATAACTTCGGTTCATTAATTCAGCCAACGCTAAAAAATGCAGAAGAAGTACTTGCGGCCATTGAAGCTAAGGATACCCAAGTAGACATTTTCTTGGCTGATACGCACAAATCTATATTAAGAGTGTTAGAACAAGTAAAGTACTTAAACCCTATTTATCATGCGGTTATAGCCAATCCTCCTTATTTAGGGAGTAAAGGAATGAACTTAAGAATGAGTAAATGGGCAAAAGAACATTATCCGAACAGTAAATCAGATTTATTTGCTATGTTTATGGAGAGAAACTTAAAGTTTCTATTACGCTCAGGCTTTTCAAGCATGATTAATATGCAAAGCTGGATGTTCTTATCATCTTATGAAAAGTTAAGAGACAGCATCCTCAAAAAAGTTGACATTACCTCTATGCTTCACCTAGGTAGTAGAGCATTTGACAGTATAGGTGGGGAAGTAGTTTCAACGACAGCATTTACTCTAGTCAACAATAAGGTAGATGATTATAAAGCGAAGTATATCCGTTTGTTAGATGGAAATTCTGAAGCTGAAAAGAAATCAGAGCTTTCTAAGGCGGTTAATGGTACTGACAGTAGTTTAGTTTTTACACGTGCATTAAAAGATTTTAGAAAAATTCCGGGTTTTCCTATAGCTTATTGGGTTAGTGAAAATGCTATTAGAGCATTTTCAAGCAAAATGCTTAAGTCTATTGTTGAAGTCAAGGGAGGTATGTCGACCTCTAACAACAATAGGTTTTTAAGGTATTGGCATGAGGTTGATAAAGATAATATAGGACTAGGCTTAACTTCTGAATCAGCAAATAATAGTTGCTTTAAATGGTTTCCATACAATAAAGGTGGTGATTTCCGTAAATGGTATGGTAATTTTGAGTATATTGTGAATTGGGAAAATGATGGTGCTGAAATAAAACATGCTGTAGTTAATAATCCATCAGATCCCAATACAACTCATTGGTCTAGACGTATATTTAATACTGAATATTTTTTTAGTTCGGGTATTACGTGGGGAGATATAAATACCACTACGTTATCAGCTAGGGCGCTACCACAAGGGAGTATTTCTGATTCTGTCGGAATAAGCGCTTACAATATTAAATCTGATGAAGAACGAAAGTTTGTTTTAAGCCTTCTGAATTCTAAGGTTTTAAAGGTTTTCACTGATTTTCTATGCCCTACTATTCACTTCAATTCTGGTCCAATGGGAAAGCTACCTATTTTGTCAGAGGGAGTATTCCCTTTTGATATCGACAAATTAGTTGATGTGTCGAAAGATGACTGGGATGAGCATGAAGAATCTTGGGACTTTAAAGGAAGTATATTAATCAAAAACTTTAATTATGGAGAAACTCTTAAAGATACCTTTGATAAAACTCAACGTATATGGAACGAAAGAGTTGAATTTGTTCAGTCATTTGAGTATCAAATTAATGATTATTTGATTGATATTTATGGATTGAAAGAACAGTTGTCTCCAGACATAGAAGTTAAACAAATAACATTATTGTGTAATAGTCACTATCTTTTTAATAACCTAAGTGACAAAGTTGAAAGAGATAAGGCATTACTGAAAAATACTATATTAGAGTTTATTTCTTATTTTGTTGGCTGTATTTTTTCTCGTTACTCCATCGACAAAAAAGGATTGATAATGGTTAACAAAAATGATTTGTTAGCAGATTATTTAGCCAGCGTTCCTAAACCGACTATCGAGCCAGATGAAGATAATGTTATCCCAATTATCAACTTTGATGGGGATTGGTTTGAAGATGATATTACTGAACGATTTAAATCCTTCTTGAAAGTAACATTCGGTGAAGAGCACTTCGCTGAAAATTTGGTATTCATTGAGAAGGCTATTGGTAAGGATCTTAAGAAGTACTTTGTTAAAGATTTCTACACCGATCATATTAAGCAATACAAAAAACGCCCTATCTATTGGATGTTCTCTAGCCCTAAAGGGTCATTCAATGCATTGATCTATATGCATCGCTACCATAATGATACGGTGAGTGTGGTACTGAATAACTACTTGCGCGAGTTCCGTACTAAACTACAGGCTCGAAAAGAAAGTTATGAGCAAGTTGAAATCAGTGCATCAGCTAGCCAGAAAGATAAAACGCAAGCGATAAAAGCTATCGCGAAGATAAATAAGGTACTAGATGAAATCAATGATTATGAGCATGATGTGCTTTACCCATTGGCGGGTGAAAAAGTCGAGATAGACTTAGATGATGGTGTGAAGCATAACTACCCGCTATTTGGCAAAGCACTTAAAAAAGTACCTGGTTTATCGTAAGGCATTTCATGACAACGAGAATTACAGTAGCGCTTAAACGTTTATTCGAAAAAAACAGAATCGTTTTTTGGTATGACGACAAGCAAGAGCTACGTGAAGACTTTGAAAGCTTACAGCTAGAAAATGTCGACAAAATAGAAATTCGCAATAACGAATTTTCTATCAAACATAGGCTTTTGCGTGAACAGCCTAAAACGCAGTTTCTGCTGTACAAAGAAGACAAGCAACCAGAACCGCTCAAGAACTGGTTATACGATATAGAGCTTGCGAATACTGTATTCAAAACAGATCAAGCTGCTATATGGCTTAGTGAGTTGGAGCTGCCTGGTGAGTTTTCCGAGTTGGTTGAGAAGCACGCTAAGTTCTTTGAGCCTCAAGGCAACGTAGAAGATGCCCGCTCTCTAGCAGAGTTAAGAAAGCAAACTCTAAAGAGTTTGCTTGATTCTGATGACACGATTAGCCAAGTTAGGTTAAAAATGTTGGCTATAGCCGCTGGGGTAAAGCAAAAAGGCGATGCTCGTTTAGATGTGCTTTTAGAGCTATTGATGGCTGAACAAGCCGCTGGTAATACATACTCATTTATCGAGCGCTGTAATCTTAATGAGTTTTTGTGGCAACAGGTGGCTATTCAATATGGCTACCGAAGTGACAGTCCATCAGTTATGGACTTCGTTTTTGAATTGTTTAAGTTTAGCTATCTTGCAGAGCTTACAACAGGCTTGCAAGGAATTAGTTTAGACTCTGATGCTTCACAGAAACAAAATATGACAAACAGCTCCCTGGTGTTTTTTAAACGCTGGAAGGACAGTCGTACGCATCAGGGCACTTTTGAGGTCCTTTCCAAAAAGTGCACTTCAGATTTGAATATCGAAAGTGATTTACAACTACGCACGTTAAATGAAATTTTGGATCTAGATTATTTCGAGCTGATAGATGTAAAAGTCATTCATGATCTTGTTAATGGTGTTGCTCAACGCACATATTCTCAAGGAGAAGTTGCGCTTTGGTGCCGTCAAAGAAGACAAGGACATTGGTATAAGAAATATGAGCTTCTCTACGAGGCCGTAGATGTAGCCAGCCAGTTTTTTGCATTGTTAGATGCGACTCAATTCGAAATGTCCGACGCATCACAAGCTGTTCAGCGGTATACAAGCCAGTGGTTTAAACTTGATCAACTCTATCGTCAGTATATTTATGCGCTTAAAGTATCTTCGCAACATTCTTTGCTAGGTTCGTTAACCACGCAAATTGAAAATTTGTACGTCAATAATTATGTACAGCCACTTACAAACGCATGGCAGCAGCATGTTGATGCTATGAATACATGGCAGGTTCCAGATATTGAACCACAGAAACATTTTTTCAAAAAGTATGTAGACGGCCAGTATTTAGCTAAAAAGAAAAAGGTTTGCGTCATTATTTCAGATGCATTCCGTTATGAAGCTGGTGAGGAAATGGTTAGCCGTATCAGGCAAGAAGATCGCTTTGAAGCGACGATTAACCATGCCTTATCCTCTATGCCAAGCTATACCCAACTTGGGATGGCTTCTCTACTGCCACAATCCAAAGAGTATCCATTACAGTTAGCTGACAACAAAACTGGCACTGTTTTGATGGGGGAACTTTCCACACAAGGTACAGGTAACCGAGATAAAATATTAAAAACTATTCTTGGTGGGCGAGCTAGTGCGGTTAAAGCTAAAGATCTAATTGAGAATACTCAAGCTAATAATCGAGAGATAATTAAGGCTAATGACGTTCTGTACATTTATCACAACCGTATTGATCATACGGGTGACAAAATGCAGTCAGAAGGTGAGGCATTTGAAGCCACAGAGAAGACTTTTGATGATCTCATTAAGCTTGTAAAGAAGCTCACTAATGCCAATGCAAGCAATGTTCTGATTACAGCGGATCATGGATTTATATATCAAAACAGTGTGTTAGATGAAAGTGACTACCTCATAAAAGATGTTGAGGGTGAGATTCTTTATAACGATAGACGTTTTGTTTTAGGTAAAGGTTTAACTTGTGGTAAGTCACTAAAATCTTTCAGTGGAGGTGAGCTTGGTGTAGTTGGTGATGTGCATGCTGTTGTGCCGAAAGGCATTCAGCGTTTACGTTTAAGTGGCTCCGGTAGCCGCTTCGTGCATGGTGGAGCCTCTCTTCAAGAAGTGATTGTCCCAATTATTAGTATCAATAAGAAACGTTCCAGTGATATCCGAATGGTTGATGTTGATGTGCTTAGAAGTGGATCAACTGTTATCACTAGTGGGCAAATCTCAGTTACCTTGTATCAGGTAGACGCTGTAACTGAAAAAACACAATATAGAGCACTACGGCTGGGTATTTATACTGAATCGGGCACTCTTATTTCAGATAGTCACACGGTTGATTTGGATCTGACTTCAGACAATTCTAGAGAACGTGAAATGAAGCTGCGTTTCTTGCTAAATCAAGAGGCTGATTCGGCTAATAACCAAGAAGTTATCTTAAAACTAGAAGAGACGGTAGCTGGCACAAATCAATTCAAATCCTATAAAGAGCTACGATATACAATTCGTCGTTCTTTTACGTCAGACTTTGATTTTTAGGTCGATTAATACACATATTCAAGCTGACATGGACGTTGGTAAACAAAGCACTAGGGCGAGTATATGAGTGAACTTAACCAGAAAATTTGTGACGAATTTGCGGGATTAGTTGTAAGAAAAGATCTAGTCAAGACCGTAAAAGGCAATGCCATCGTCCCGTCTTACGTGTTGGAATACTTACTGGGGCAATACTGCGCCACGAACGATGAAGCGAGTATAGAATCGGGTATCCAAACGGTTAAAGAAATTTTAGCTAAACACTATGTTCACCGAAATGAAGCTGGATTAGTTCGCTCTACTATTCGAGAAAAAGGCCGTTATAAGATCATTGATAAGGTCAGTGTTTCTTTAAATGACAAAAAAGATGTGTATGAGGCAGAGTTTTCAAACCTTGGTATTAAAAAGGTTTTGATCGATTCAGGGACAGTGAAGAAACATCCTAAGCTATTGGTGGGTGGCGTCTGGGTAATCGCTGACATTGAGTACGATCATACTGATGATAAAGATACCAGTCCCTGGTTGTTGAGTACCATCAAGCCAATACAGATGTCGCACTTCGATTATGACGGTTACATTGATTCTCGCAGTAAGTTTAATCTTGATGAGTGGATTGATGTATTAGTACAAAGCATAGGCTTTAATCCGGAGTTTTTTGGTCGTAGAAGCAAGCTGATGCAACTAGTGCGTTTGATTCCGTTCTGTGAGCGAAATTATAATTTAATCGAGCTAGGCCCTAAGGGAACTGGTAAATCGCATATCTACTCCGAGTTTTCACCTCACGGTATCTTGATTTCTGGTGGCGAAGTAACGGTACCTAAATTATTTGTGAATAATTCCAGTGGCAAGTTAGGGTTAGTTGGCTATTGGGATACAGTAGCGTTTGACGAATTTGCAGGTAAGCAGAAGCGAGTCGATAAAGCCCTTGTAGATATTATGAAAAACTACATGGCTAACAAATCATTTTCTCGGGGTGTTGAAACGCTCGGGGCTGATGCATCGATGGCTTTTGTTGGTAATACCGAACACAGTTTACCTTACATGTTAAAGCATTCGGATTTGTTTGATGCGTTACCAGAGAAGTTTTATGATTCAGCATTTTTAGATCGACTCCACTTTTATATTCCGGGTTGGGAAGTGGATATTATTCGTGGCGAAATGTTCTCTGATGGCTACGGTTTCGTAGTTGACTATCTCGCTGAGGTGCTACGCCACCTAAGGAATCAAGATTATTCGGATCAATACCAAGAGTATTTCCAATTATCTTCTCAAATATCTACCCGTGATAGGGATGCGGTTCATAAGACGTTTAGTGGATTAATGAAGATCTTGTTTCCTCAAGGTGGGGCAACTGAAACTGAAATAGAAGAGATCTTGAAGTTTGCAATGGAAGGTCGAAAACGGGTTAAAGACCAGCTGTTTAGAATTGATAGTACCTATGCGGATGTTAACTTTGCCTATAGCAACAACGCGGGTAAAGAAGCTCCAGTTCAAACTCTCGAGGAATTACAATATCCTAACTATTTTAACAAAACAGTTGGAGAAGTAACTGATATTGGAATGCCTGATCTTGATATTGACTTGGTGCATTCATCTTCAGAGAGCGAGAAGTCAAAGTCAGATAATGTTGGTGAGTATAGAGATGAAGAGCTTAAAGAGCAGCACCTTACGGTCGCAGAAAACCAACAAGGAGTGAGTTATGACAGCTTATTTGGTCCATACTTCAAAGGTGCAAAGCACATAACTATTATAGATCCATATATCCGGTTGTTCTATCAAGCAAAGAATTTGATGGAGCTATTAGAAACCATTATCAAACAAAAATCAGAGGAAGAAGAAGTTGTTGTTAGTTTGATAACGGTTGAAGATGACTTCAAAGGCGAGCAGCAACGTGAATACTTTGAAAAAATCCAGGCTTCTATGTTTGCTGTTGGTATTAAGTTTTCCTACTCATTTGAGATTTCTGATAGTCAACATGCCAGATATGTCGTGATAGATACAGGGTGGAAAGTATCCTTGGACCGTGGGTTGGATATTTTTCAGCAGTATGATGTCAATGATGCTTTTAGCCTGACCAATCGTTTACAGAAACATCGAGCATGTAAGGCATTTGAAGTTACATTTATTAAAACTGATACGTAGGTTATTGGGGTTTGAAGTCCAACGGTACAATTTCGTACGTTAAGTTTTTTCGTCCAATAATTCAATCTATTAGAGAGTGAGCGGTGTTCTACACGTTGAGGCTAACGTTCCAAGGTAAAAGAGGCTCAATATCATCGGGATTTGCACACAAATGCTCTAAACCGTGGACGATATAATCATAAGGAACCAAGCCGTTAGCCTTCGCGGTTTCTATGTGGCTGTAAAGCACCGCACTTGATGGTAAGAAATTTGAATATTTTTTACCAATTAACGTCGGCTGGCGCAAACTGACTCTTTTTCACCACTCACTCACATTCAATTAACTCGAAAACAGGTTTACTCAATCTGAGCCAGTGCCTGTTTAATTAACGTTGAATGCTCAATTAAAACGGATAATTGCTTGTCGAGAGTCATATGATTATTTCGTATTAGAATGATATCAAGCGCTAGCCTTAATACGTCATGCTCTGTAGGTGCAAACTTAAAGGTATTATTTATGTGGTGTATTTCTTTGGCTGCTAGTTCCGTTGCCATACAGTGGCTAAGCATTGCATTAATGGCAATGATATCGTGGTTCATTAACATAATGATAATCCAATGATTAATAAGAAATAATGGTTGTTAAAACCAGATGGTTGAATGAGTTATTTATCTTTTTTACCTTGTATATTTTGGTTACCATAAGTGGCTCTGTTTAGACATTTTGGAAGGGGTATCTCAACAAGGCAAATACAGATTCCTGCGATGATATTCAATATTCTCAACGTCTCACCCTTCGACAAAATCCCTATGGCGCCGATTTTAATATTAAATGATGCTCATATCAATTTTTTTATGAATCGTAGGGGGGAGGGTCACAAGCTGAACGGTAGAATTAATCAATGTTTAGGATGGAAATCTGACGAACGTGTCGAGACTACGTTTGTTTATGTTGGACAGTGGTCGATGATTACTACCCCCCCCCTGCTCCTTATCCCTGGTAGCCTAATTGCATTTGATGAGTAGTCACCGTGTAGCTAAACTCTGCGAGAAAATAAATTTATTTTATGTGCCGCTTCCATGCGGCTTTATTTTTCCTGTTTCTACACGTCATGTAGATGATTTTCTATGAGTACTTAGTACATCGCACTATCACGCTCGGTGATAACCATCGGCGATGTTGAACTTATTAACTAAAATATCAGAAAAGATTACGGCTCTTAAATATCAGAGCCGCAGGTGTAAAAATTTACAATTGGCTAGGTTGTTGATATACATTAACTTATATTATGCATCTATGTAAGTTAACAAACGTTAACAAAAAAATGTAAAAAGGACTTATAACAGAAATGAACAAACAGAGAAGAGAAAACTTACTGTTGCTAGGTAATGTTGCTGATATGTACGACTTAGTCATATATGTTGCCTTAGCAAAATACATAAGTGAGTTGTTTTTTGCAGAATATAGTACAGATAATTCACTCATAATAGCGACATCAATATTTTTTATTTCTTATATTGCTCGTGTTTTAGGGGGAGTGTTATTTGGTTATATTAGTGATCGTCATGGAAGAAAAAAATCGTTATATCTAAGCGCCTTGTTGATAGGTAGTTCTACGATAGCGATTGCAGTGTTACCTACGTATCAAACAATAGGAATTCTGGCGCCAATTGTATTTATCCTACTAAGAATATTCCAAGGATTAGCGTTTGGTGGTGAAATTCCTGTCATGATCACGTATATCTTAGAAAACAGTACTAGAAAGTTTATTTCTAGTGCCAAAATAACAGCATCATCTACGGCTGGTGCA
This sequence comes from Photobacterium frigidiphilum, assembly GCF_003025615.1. Classification (GTDB taxonomy): domain Bacteria; phylum Pseudomonadota; class Gammaproteobacteria; order Enterobacterales; family Vibrionaceae; genus Photobacterium; species Photobacterium frigidiphilum. The sequence goes on from NZ_PYMJ01000027.1 coordinate 18,892, forward strand.
GTGTTAGCAACCATTACAAATATTTGGTTGAGTAATACATTTACGCATACTGAAATTTTAGAATTCTATTGGCGAGTGCCTTTTTTATTTTCATTTTTATCAATAGCAATAGCGCTAATTATTAGAATTAAAGCTCATGAATCTGAAGAGTATTTAAAGAAAAAAGAAAATACAGATGTTAAAGAAAAAACATTTTCTTTAGGGACTATTGTAAAGATTGCTTTTTCCATTGCAGCGGGTGCTTGTACCTTTTATGTTATAAACACCTCTATATCATTCATAAGTGATGCTCATAATGTTGACCTCAATACCATCCAACTTATATGTTCGTTCTTTCTATTAATGATGATCTTGATCGCAGGGGTCGTATCTCAACGTCTTGAAAACAGTAGAATATCAGTATTTAAAGTTGGTTTAATTGGATTAGTATTCTTATCAGTACCGTTATTCTTTTTGATCAGTCAGAATGAAATTATTACTTCGATACTGGCAATAATCACGTTCATCGTTATTACCTCTATGATACAGGCTAATGTTCCTTTGTTGGCTTTAGAGCTTACGAAGTTTACGGGGCGAACCTTAAACCTATCGATTGGTTATAATCTAGGTATTGTTAGTTTTGGTGGTTCTGCTCCGTATATTATTCATAAACTATCTACCGTGAGTTTTACTTCAATTGGACTTTATGTATCTGTTGTCTCGTTATTAAGTCTTGTAACTCTTTTACTTGTCTTGCCAAAATTCGGTTACACCAGAAATTCCGTACGCACCGAATTGTTGCGCAACTGATAAATCATGAATACTTTGACCGCCGAGCGCGAACGTAGGCATGTTTGCTAGGGCGGATAATTCAGAAAATCTTTGCCATCCAATAGGCTTAGCCTCTGGGTGGCAACTTGCTATATTAACAGGAGATATTGTAATAAAATCACACCCTACTCTGTTTGCAATAGAAATTTCTTCTTCATTGTGACAAGACGCAGCAATATACTTTGCGCCACGCTTTCTCAAGTCTTTAATTAATTCCATATCTTTAGCATCTTGTGAGGTGAGATGGATCCCTTGAAATGGATGTAGAACCGTTCCGTCATAAGACGATGAATTAAGTAAAACGATCCCACCTATCTTAGAACCTAATACCTCTTTTAAAGTCGTTAAGGTATGCGTTTTTGCGCGAACTTGGCTCAATGCTCCTGCTCTTTTGCTTGAAACCATCTTAGCTATTACGTCTAAGTTTTCTTCGTTGCCTGTTATGGCATACTTTCGTGGTAAAATCATGAAATTATATTCCTCGTGTAATAACTGATAAGTTCGCTTTTAGTTTTTAATGCAAGTTTATTTTTTATGCGGTGTACATAAACTTTTGCAGAGTCTGCTGATAGACCAACAGTATTATTTTTATATAAATACCCCTTTGCAATATCAGCGAGTAAGCCAAACTCACAAGGCGTGAGTGCCTCTTTGTGAGTGATGTCAAATTTAGAAGGTTGTGGTTTAGGATTGATAATATATACATTTCCTTCTTCTATATCACTTTGCATATCGCATTCAACCATAGAGCTTAAGTTGATTAAATCACATTGATTCGATAAATAAAAGTTTACTGCTGAGGGCATTTTATTACTTACGTAAAATAAGTGATAATCGGTGTAGTGGCTTTGTTTATTAACAATATTTAATGGTCTGCTATAACCAAAATTATCTTGAAGGTGGTGTAATTGTTGTTCATATTTCACCCGATATTTTTGTGGAAGAGAACTTAGATGTGAAGGAATGTAGAACGATTTTTTATTAAAGTCACCAATATACAAATCAGGCGTATATATATCTGAAAGATAACGTTTTTCTAACATTGATTCTTCAAGTGCTTTTTCATTCGACCAAATTTCTAGACGTTTTCCTGTTCTGTACACTCGACTAAACGAATAAGCGCAAATTGACAAATCAGAGAGAGTTGATAATATTTTTTTTCTCATTGGGTTATACCTGTGACAATTTCTGGCGGATAACCTTCATTCAATGTGAGTTTTGTTGTTAATTCATTGATTATGTTATGAAGGTGGAAATGGTCCTGAAAATGTACTTTCATGGTGTGAGGATTTCCATAATGACCGACATAGTGTGTCCTCGGTATTGTAAATAACGTATTTGCTTCGCCTTCTCTTTTGGATCTTTGGGAATATCGTCCCCGAATTTTTTAGTTTTTAATTCTGAAGCTAACTCAAACCAATCGACATCGAGCTCTTCTAATGCTTGCTCAATCGCAAGTGGATCCAAGCTTTTGTGTCTAAGTTCTTGCTTAATGCGACTTATACCATGATGTTTGGCCAGGTTCTTGCGGATTTCTTTCTCAACCAACCGGCTATCATCTAAGTAATGGTGCGATAGCAAGCGATCCATCGCTTCCTCGACAATATCAGCATCAGAGCAATGCTGCTTTAAGAGACGACGAATTTCACCGGACGCGTAATCACGTTTGGCTAATAATGCAACTGCTTGATCATACAATTCTTGTTCTGTCATTAGACGTTTTCAACCTGTTTCATACAGTGAATAATAACGAATACTACGCCAACTGAAAGTAAGCGTGCGGGGAACTACACGTTGAGTTTCACATTCCAGGGTAAAATAGGCTCAATATCATCGGGATTTCTACATAAATGATCTAAACAATGCGCAATGTAATCATAAGGAACTAAGCCGTTAGCCTTCGCGGTTTCTATGATGCTATAAAGCATCGCACTTGATCGTGCACCTGACGTTGACGCCGAAAATAACCAATTCTTTCGACCTATAACAAAGGGTTTTACCGCGCGCTCTGCTCGATTATTATCTATAGATAATAATCCATCGTCGATATAACGAATCAATTTTTCCCACTGATTCAACGTGTAGCTGATAGCTTCACCCAACTTTGTTTTGGGCGAAACGCGAGTCGCTGCATTATCCAGCCATTCTCGAAATTCTTTAAGCAAAGGTCGAGCATCTTCCTGCCTGACAGCATACTTTTTCTGAGCGGACTCACCAGTGAGCAACGCTTCAATGCGATAAAGCTTTTGAATGTGACTGACCGCTAAGTCTGCCCTTCCTTTTTTACCTTTGACCTGAATACGCTGTGCATCAATAAACCGCCGTCGGGCATGAGCCCAGCACCCAACGAGAACAGTATGGGTTTGCTCATACCCTTTATACCCATCCGTATGTAAGTAGCCTGAATAACCTTGTAAAAAGTTGACAGGGTGATAGCCATGCCGACTTGGCTGATAATCATACAGCACGATACCCGGAAGGGTATCTGTGCCTGGTGTATCACTACCTGAACAATAGACCCACATATAACACGTCGATTTTTCAACATCCAACACCTTCACCGTGGTTTCATCGCAATGTAAAGCGGGTTGCTCCAACATTATGCGGCGTAACTCGTCATACAGCGGTGAAAAGAGAGCCGCACACTTTATTAACCAATCTGCCATCGTGCGTCGGCCGATGGCTATACCCCATTGTTGAAATAAGGTTTCCTGACGATAAAGAGGAAGACTGTATTGAAATTTGGCAGTAATGATTTGTGCTAATAGGCTTGAGGTCGCAATCCCTTTAGGGATTGGCGACGCTGGCACAGGGGCTTGCTTTATGGAAACGGAGGTTCCTTGAGTGTCGCAGTGACGACAGGAATATTTAGGGCGGACATGTTGGGTGACTTCGACTTTCGCAGGAATAAATTCTAGCTTCTCACTGATATCTCTGCCCATTTCATGTAACTCATGACCACAGCAATCACAGGTTTTATCTTCAATATCGTGAATAATGATAGTGCGAGGTAAATCATCGGGTAAGCGCTGGCGGATTGGCTTTTTACGTGTATAGCTGATGGTTTGCTCATCTTCTTCCGCACTTTCTGTCACCATTTCCTCTTCAATCTCATTAAAAAGGTCAAGCTGAGCGGGTTGTGATTCACTACTTTTACCAAAACGATTATGTTGGGCCAGCCGAAACTGCTCAAGTAACTGATGGTATCTGTTTTTATCGTCCTGATGACGGGCTTCAAGCTGAAGCACAAGTGCTTTCAGCTCATCGATAGTGTTTGGGAGGCGTATCGTATCATCATTCATGGCCATGATTATAAGGTCGGAATATGAACAAGCGATTGTTTTTATTCTGCTTTGCGTAGAATATCACTCGTCTTTATAACGTTGTTTGATAATGTACAGATTTATGCCCCATGACATCAAAACCTTGCAGTAGCAACGTCAGTTGCTGCTCTGATAATGGTAACGTGTCACGATTAATATGCCGTGGCCATTTAAACCTGTCTTCATCGAGTCGTTTATACCAAAGAGCAAACCCCGTTCTATCCCAGTATAATATTTTCAGTTTGTCGCGGGATTTATTACAGAAAATGAACAGTGCATCATCAAATGGTGATAATTGCATTTCCTGCTCGACAATAACAACAAGACCATTAATGGCCTTGCGAAAATCAACAAAATCACGATGGAGGTAAACTGATTTGATATCAGAAAAAGCATTCATGACTGATAGCCCTTTAATAGCAACCCAAGCCAATGGGGCTCAGTATTAGCAGGCAGTGTTAACTGTAATTGCCCAATAGAAAGTTGGATAGGTGATAGCGCTGATTCAGTGCTTGGTCGTTGTCGCGGTGTTTGTGCTTCTACTTTCACGAAAGTAGAAGCCTTATTTTCTTTATTCCAGGGTGCTTTATGCGCACTGAATGTTTTTGGGTGAATATCATTGCGCCGACAAAACTCAGCGGCACTAAGACCGCTAGACTGATGTTCTTCAAATAAAGCCAGCCATTGCTCTGGTGTTCTTTTTTTACCTTTTGGCATCATTACGTTCTCGTTGAATGAAAGAGCGCAATATTACGAGTAATGAATTCTATTTGTTAGGTGTGGTTCACCGGACGCTTACAACTGAAACGTATTCACTACAGCCTTGTTAAAAGTCAGAATAAAAAAGGACAACGTGCAATGAGCACGTTGTCCCTTTTATATCATCAGTGTTATCGACTCGTATGCTCACCATCATAGATTCGTTTAACCAAGTCTATAAAACTTGGGGTGTCAGGGAGCTGAATCTCTACTGCTTTATCATTAATTTGCGCTTTAATATAAGCCCAGAATTGCAATGCAATATATTCAGGAAATGCATATAGCACGGTGATATCGTCAGGGCGGCTATTCTCCTTATAACGAACTTCATCATAGTAATACCAGGCCGTTGATAAACGAAATAACGCATAAACAAGCGTATCTTCACCATAACCGAATACATCGCCAATGCCATCTTCATCATCAGGGATATTTTCTAATACAGCTTGAGTTAAATAAAAGTGATACTGAGCAATTTCAGTGGCCACCATTTGCTTTGATTGTATCTCACATTGATTTTTCATTATTTATTCCTCATAAAAAGGAATAGCCCCACCAGGGAGGCTATTCCCTTGGGTGGAGGTTAATGATGTTTAAGCGGCCAATAGGGTTTTGGCTAATGCCACTTCCACACTGTCGCCATCTGAGTTTAGTGCGTCTAAGCCGTTATCCGGCATATCACCACTGGTTGACTGTGTGACCGCTATCTTCTTGGCCATCAGCTCTAGACAAGCCATTTGGGCGGTATTGTTGTAACCTAAAAAGGTCACGTCTACATCGTCTTGTTGACCAATACGCCAGCTACGGCGTGATGCCTGCATTAATGTATACACGTTGTAACCGGTTTGCATGAAGATAATGGACGGGAATTCGAGTAAATCGAGTCCTGTCTTAACCAGTTCAGGGTTACAGACAATGGTGTCCACTCCCCTATCCACTTGCTCCAGTATCCAGTCTTCACGATCTTCCGTTTTTACTGACGAACGCATGACGGCAACCTTGATACCATGTTGCTGCATCAGGTTTTTCAACCTGGAGGCCGTATCACGCTTGCCCGTGTAAGCGGTGTAGACCAGTGTTCTACGCCCTTTCGCTTTGTTTGCCTTCACCATCGCTACCAATTTGGTCTCTTTGGGTGTCAGCGTATCTTCATCAAATAATGAGGGCACAAAAGCTAAGGTTTCCCGCGATCGTGGGTGTACAACATTTTCAGGTCGAAAACAGCAATCAGGCCATGCCAGCAGTACGTTCATGACAACACCCAATAAGGTGGTATCACCACAGACTAACGCTTTGCGTAAACGCTCAACGAGTGCGACTTCCATTGATGCATAGTGCTCACTCATCGCTTCGGTCATGTCGACGCCTTCAAAATATTCATCGTAAGCGGGTAAAATACCGTCCCCGATATCGTTGAGTTTGAGGAAGACGGTATAAGGTAAAACATACCGTGCGACACCTAACGGACCAAAGCCTGGGGCTCGGGTTTGGCTAACACGTATGTTTTTACCTTTCGCTGTTTTGTGATTCTCCTCATCAGACACTTTCATTATCTCTTTGATAATTCCGTGTTCTTGTGAAAAGGCCATCGCCGCACTGCCTAGTCGTCCATTGTGATAGGTGTAACCATCCGCCATCATAATGTTGGGCATACAGCGCCAAAGCAGATAAAACAAATCTTCGGCATAGCCACCCATCAAGGTGCCAGTGAGTAATAAGGTCTGTTTGCAGCAGGACGCCAGCACTTGCATCGCTTGTCCCTGGGCAGAGCCGCCGTTTTTATACTCATGGGCTTCATCAATGACCATCAAGTCAAAGAAACCGTTTGGTAAGTAACGTTTAATAAACTCACTGGCCTGATAATCCCCCTGCCCGAAAGCAAACTGTGTTTTTGCCAGCTTGCGTTCAATACGTTCAGATTGTCGGTCGTTAAAGACAAATTCACCGTCCTTATCGAGTAAGTTGACCAACTCATAAATGTTATCGGTGAGGGCTTGCACCATGTCAGCTTCACCAAAGGTGGTCACTAAGCGTTCAGCCGTCACTTTACCAATTGTGGGTAAACTCATCAGAGCACGTTTTACCGTTCCGCTTAACGAACCATCGTGACGTTTACGGTACAGTGTCCATAGTGGTGTGTGGCAAGAACCACACTTAACTTGTGTCTCTTTAGGAAAGTTAGCCGGTGTATAGGGGTAGCCTTCCTCATCGTTAATATCACTATAACAATCAGGGCAAACTACCTGACGGGTCAGACCATAAATGGGGACCTGCTCATCGCCATTGATAATTGACCGTACTCGCTTCACCTTAAAAGCGGGTTTCCAGTGATAACCCATTCGCATTCTGACTCGTCCTAAAATGAAATATTCAGGCCCCTCATGCGGTACGGCCATTTCACGGATTTTTAATAATGACATTAATGTATCAGGGCCATTCAAAACCCAGACGCGGGCATTATCAACGGTATCCATGATTTCACGCCGCCACTTATAGACCAGGTGCGGGGGCGACAGTACCAATATGCGATTAGCCTTGCGTTCTGCATACATAACCGCCGTTGCGGCGATGGCCATCATCGTTTTGCCAGTCCCCATTTCTGCATTAATAATAGCAGCAGGGGCATTGTCATCGATGAGCAACGCTGAAACAGCCTGTACCGCTTCGGCTTGCGCGTCAAACGGAGGGCGCTTCAAACTGTGCATTACCATGTCACGTTCAAAGTCAGGTGTTTGGTATCGTGCTGGATGCGCTTGCTCGACACGTGCCAGCAAACTGTCACCAAAGTCATTAACGAAATCACTCAAGGCAATCATATTCTTGTCTGACACTGCATCAGTATCATCTTGAAGTGCTTCAGTATTTAACATTACTGCATCAGTCATGCTTTTCTCCAGGTAAAAAAAAGCCCGTCATGCTGTGTAAACAGCATGCTCTGGGCGGGTAGTGAAAGGCTTGCAAATTACAGCAAGTCAGAAAGTGATAAGGTGTGGTGCTTTACTGCATCAGAAATTAAGGATTCAATATCTTCAGGCTCATAACTCAGCCTGTAGGCATGAATGCCCCACGCATTCAGTGATGTGATAAAGGGTGCTTTTCCTAGCATGAATGCTAAGGGTGACTTCCAAGTATCGAGTAACGGTAAATGACAAAGGTGCTTAACGACGGGCCACAAATCATCCCAATGAAGGGGTTGCTGACTCAGTAACCAAGCGTCTTGACTGCCATACTGCGTTTTCATCAGTGCCGGTAAGGTCAACCAGGTCTGAACCCATTCACCGACTTGCGTGTACTTGGGTAGGCGTGTCGTCAATTTTTTTAAGTCTTTGATGCGGTTAAAGCTTAATAGCTGCGTCGTACCATTCGGTAACGTAACGGCTTTTTCACGAAAACCGCCTTGGGTGATAGGCAAGGTTAATGCGGCAAAAAAATGCTGCATGTCGCCATCCCTACCCCATAAAGACAAGAAAATCACCTCGTCATGGTCATCAACAACAAATGCATCGATATAAAGTCCATCACTTAATGTGATGAGTGGGGTTGAATTCATAAGAACCTCTTAAGCGTAAAAGAAGCCCCATGACGCGGGGCACTGTGAGCCCCTAATGGGTAATGTTATTGGATCGCGATAATGTCGCCAAAATGTGGTCCAGCGGTAATGTCTATTGCGCGAATAGTCGGTACAAATTGGTCAATCTTCGTCGTCACCGTGCCAGTCTCATTCACTGTGGTCGTGGAACGTTGTACTTTTTTCGTCCCGCCTTTCACGAGCAAATGGCGCTGACCGTCGTTACTGGTGACCAAGCCTGATATTTGTCCCGCCGCCAGGGCCAATGACAAATGCCAGGGAGAGAGCTTTCTCAACGGTCTAGGAAAATCACGGTGACTTGCCTGAGTAAACAGACTATCAAAGCGATGCCATAAACCGTTATGTTGAGCAAACACCTCAGACAATAACGCCTTATCGGGTTGAACAACCTCAAACCGAAAAGGTGAACGAGGGACAACCGGTAAGGTATAGGGATCTTCAACCGCCAACGTGGGTAATGGATAAGGTTTATAATCACCCGCTCCTACTGCCGTTAACAGAGCCCGGTTCTTTTCTCGGTGCAACCGATTTAATTCACCGCTCATATCGCGACGAACACCCATGATAACCACTTGCTTGAAACGGTCAGTTGCTGCCTTATAGACTTGAATACAGCCTACGTTTCTAACAAGCCAGCCACTGAACGCCTTGGTTAAACTGGGCGCCGGTATGACCAGAGCCAATATGCCTTCACGTCTGAGCATCCCCAGACAGCGACGAGTAAATTGCACTTCTAGTCGGTTCATCCCCTTTTCCGCTTTACCTAATACATCAGTGACAACATCACCGTAAGGCGGATTAAGAAAAAGTAAACTCTGACTGTTTAAACCTACTCGGCAATCAAATGTATTAACATTCAATACTTGATCAAGCTGCTGTTTTGCCGCTTGTGCACGGTCGACATCAAGTTCAATACCGTAGCGTATGATTGCTGGTGAGATATGCTTGCAAAGTAATTGCAGTGCATCTCCGCTTCCACAGCAGGGGTCAAGTGCTCGCATGTGCCCATTACGGGCGTGAATAAGGTAAGTGATCCCGATTAAGGTCTCATTGTCAGTCGGGTAATAACCATCTTTGAGATAGTTATGGGCGACTCGGGGGTGCATAACGGCCATATTTGCCACCTTTATAAATGAATAAGGGGCCGCCCATAAGGTTGGTCCCTATGGGTAAGTCAATGAATACAGCATATACGCACTTTTTAGGCGTGTTGTATCGCTGCTTTTAGTGACAATTGCAGAACGGTCATGTGTTATTCCTGACCCAGATTTTATCCTGGGGTTTGAATGTCCATTCTTTATGTCCGTTTACCTTGCGTTTGAGGTATTCAACCTGAGCACGCATGGTTTCCCGACCCATTTCAGGGTTCAATTTGACGATATTGCCTAATGGCCATAACTCGCCAAACAATGCAGCCAGTGAATCATCATTATTCGTGCTGAGTGGGGGCTCTTCTTCCTGCCCGTTAGCCGTTGTATCAATGGTATTGTTTAGCGGTGCTTGATTGGCCAGCTTTTGCTGTGCTTCTCGTTCTTCGGCTAGCGGATCAATATCAAGGGGTTCTTCTGCTTCAACCGGCCTTTCATCAACACCGTCGAGCCAGAGATTTTGCAGCTCGGCGCGCGTTTCTATGATGAAACGATTCCCGGTATTATAACTGCCCGCATAAATGCGCTTAATGGCAAAAATACCTTGATAAACCCCTTCGGAATACTCTTCTAATAGCGCATCCTTAACGGCAAATGTACCTATCTCTAGGTTAAGATGGCCCACATTGAATGCACCAAACCGACCTGACACTGTTTTAATGGTTAAATGTCCAGGAACCTGAATCATAGTGACCTCTAGAAAATGTAATGAAGGCCCTCCTACCGGAAGCACCTTCCGGTAATGAATATTAAATCCAACCACGCTCAGCAAAAGAGACGATTTCACCATGGCCAATAACAAAATGATCGAGCACCCGTACATCAATCAATGCTAACGCATCGGTTAATCGGCGAGTGATCTGTCGGTCTGCTTGGCTAGGCTCTGCAATCCCTGATGGGTGGTTATGTGTAAATATCACAGCGGTCGCGTTATACGACAAAGCGCGCTTTACGACTTCGCGTGGGTAAACACTGGCGCTATTAACAGTGCCAGTAAATAGGATTTCAAACTTGCGGATCTGATGTTGATTGTCTAAAAATACACAACCAAAGACTTCGCGTTCTATATCCTGAAGTAAAGCTGCCAATGCTTCTCTTGTCGCTTGAGGTGATTCGAGTGTCACACCAGGTTTCAACTTATCCGCCGCAATGAGCCTTGCCATCTCCAAAATTTCATCGGGGGTGACAGGTTCAATGAGTTGATAGTATTCACCAGGGGCTTCTGCTACCTCATGAAGTTTACGGTATTGCGGTTGGTAGATAGGGGGCATAACAACTCCTTAATACAACGTATAAGGAGCTCCACAAGGGAAACTCCCTTGTGGGTAGGTTAATGGTTTTTCACTTTTCAGCACTAAACGCATTAATGATTTCGGCTCTCATATCGTTGTCTGTCATTGAATGACGTAACAGAACACGTCACCATCATGGCAAGAACCTGAGAAAGTCATGGTTATAACTCCTCTTCTAGCATGATGGTCAGTGCCCCTTTACCATCACCCCCTGCATTGATCACTGCATATAGCGTGATAGTACGATGGATATAACGGTACGGGTCATCTGCCGTTGGCAATCTACATATTTGAAACGAAACACAGGTTTTATGTGGGTCTTTACGCGCCGCTCGAACCGCAGACGATAATATATGTCCAGTTAGTTGGTCTCGACGAAGAGAAACAACGGCATTCGATACATCAATGGCCTGTTTCCACACAGTGCGAGTAATGGCGGTTGAGCCACAAAGAAAGCCAATTTTTCTAGCTTGTTCAGTCACATCAATTAACTGGTTATCAGAGATATCCAACGGACGTGTCAACGCACTAAAAGAAAGTGATGAGGTGGTTTTTTTCATGGATTGCTCCCAATAGGAAAAGGGAACAATCCTCCCAATGTAGGAAAATTAATTCCCTACGGGGTGGATAGTTAATACCTAACTCTGATGAGTCAGATGGGGTATAGACGTTCTTGAAGAACGGGGGGTATAAGACACTCCAATCAGCCTAAACTGAACGCGACACGTTTCATGGAGCCATTTAAGGCATAAACGCCGTGTGCTTCACACTGTAAGTCAGTGAGTAACTATAAAGAGCCTTTAGGTTAACGCTAAATAAAGAATACATCAATAAGTATTCTTTATTTTAGCTCACAGTGTGAGTTTCTTTAAAATCAATAGGTTAGATGTTTTGTGTTTTTAGTTTTAGAACTTCATCAAAAAAACATTGCAAACCACTATGCAATGGTTGAGACTATTTGCAATATAAATACAAAACATAGTGTAATTTTCATTGCAACGGGGTGCCACATGAATTCTGAAGAAACCTTAGCGGTATTTGAAAGACTTGCTGAAGATTCTCAAAAATCTTTAAAAGTAGATAGGAATAAAATTACAGTTGGCGACGCACCTAATGGTAAGTATTTTCGAACATACAACCAGCGGGAAGCATGTGATGCAACAGAACTTAATCATAGGCAAATGATTAAAACAATTGATGATCTTTCTATCGACTCTACTGATGGTCGTAAATTTTGCATTGATATCAATGATGTGGAAAAAATTAGAGAGCATTTGTTTGTTGATGAGAGATTGGTTCGCACCACTTTTAATAAAGCAATTATTGTTGCTATTAGTAATTTAAAAGGGGGGACAGGTAAAACAACCGTCACTACAACATTTAGTACCGGATTATGTACTGAAACACAAAAAAGATACCGAGTGTTGGTTATTGATTTAGATCCTCAAGGGACAGCTTCCATGTACCTTAAGCCCAATATTTCAGATGATGATTTTACTGTAGGTGATCTTCTTATTGGGAACTATGCGTTAGATGAAGGTGAAACGTTTGAGGAACTTGCGAAAGCAACATGTTATCCAACTAATACTCCTGACTTACATGTCATGCCAATCAGACCAAGTGATCGAAATTACGAAGTTGTTTCAAAGAAAAAGCAGAATAATGAAGAAGAAAAAGGAAGAGAATTCATTGTTTATGAAGACTTAAAGAAGATTATTGATGCAGTATCAGATGATTTTGACGTCATCATGTTAGATACACCTCCTAATTTTGGCGCATTAACAATTTCTGCACACTATGTGGCTAATAGTCTCATTGTTCCAGTTCTTCCATCTCAAAATGATCGTGACTCTACAAGTAAATATTTTGATTTTTTAACAGAGGCATACAAAGTAATACAGTTATTGGGTCATAAAGGATATGACTCTGTCAATGTATTACCTACTGCTGTCGATATCCATTCAAACGCACAGACGAGTATTGCCAGCAAGGTACGTATTGCTAGCTCAAACAATTGTTTTAGCGTTGATTTTCTTGAATCAGAAGCAATAAAAAATTGTGCTGAAAAGCAAAATACAATCTTTGATCAAAGTGCATCAGAATATGATGCAACCAGGTCATCTCTTAAAAGTATCCAGAATTCAACCAGAACTTTAATTTTTGCATTAGAAGCACAAATTCAGCAGATTTGGAGAGAGGAGTTAAAATAATGGCTAAACGACCAGATCGCTCATTAAAGACAATTGTTGAAGGTGTATCTACATCAAAAATTGACGAAGCTAACCGTTTACATAACATTCGTCAAAAAAAACTCGAAAGTAAATCACCATTTATTGAATTACCACTTGGAACAAGAACTGTTTCATACGAGCTTGTTACCATTCCTTATAATGATATAGAAAAATCAACTCTTATCTTAGAAAGTAATGCCCGCGAACAGGCATTTTTAAATAAAGAAACTTTATCTGATATATTGGAAACAATGCAAACTGATGGTCAGCAGTTTCCAGCCATTGGTCAGCGCGTTAACAATAACGTTATTGTTATTGATGGCTCAAGACGAAGAGCATCCTGCTTAATTGCAAAGAAAGATTTTCTGATTTATGTCACAGATGATGATATTTCAGATGAAGAAGCTAATTTTCAAAGCACTGTTGGTAATGCCCATAAGCAAATTTCAATTTATGAACATGGTATGCAATGGATAAAGATGTTAGATGCGGGGGTTTGTAAAGATCCTAAAGAATTAGCAATCTATTTAAGAAAAAGTGATTCAATTGTTTATGATGCTATCAATGCACTTGATATTTCGAAAGAACTTCTACTTAGTTTTCCGGCGGCATCCGAGTTAGGACGACCGGCATTTAATAAATTAAGAAAAGCACTGAACGAGAATCAAAATATCGACCTAGATGACATCATCATTCATGCTAACGAACATCATGAGGTTCTGCATGAAAATGTAGCCATCACTTTAAGAGATAAAAATAAAAAACATTTAGACTATGTGATTAAACTGATTAATAGTTATAAAGAGATAAAAAAGTCACCTAAAGCAAAAATAATTAAAGGTATCAATCAATCAAGTGCAAGAGTAATAATAACACCCAAAGGTTATAATATAATTTTAGAGAAACTGTCTGAACAACAGAAAAAAGAACTTGATAATATGCTAAAAACGTTTTTAAATACGTAACAGCTCACAGTGTGAGTTTGTTGTTTTTCAACACCTTATGTGAATTTACTATTGTTTCCACACTTTGTCTCAATGAGAGAGTAATCTCATTTTACTCTCTAAATTTATCATAGAATGACTATAATGGTTAAAGGAGTAAATTATGATTACATTTCTAAAAAAATGGCATACGGCCTTTACTGAAGATAAAATGCAAAAAAACAAACTAGAGAACATGAAAAAAGGCGAACCAGATCATATTAGAAATTTTGCAGTTAGTGTCTTAAATGGTCAAAAAAAAGCTGCTGAGATGCATGAAGATATACATCAAAGCAGTCATCGTTATGGTCATTTTGATTAAGTTACTTAATTTTAGTCATTATATTATTAGTGCTTTTTTCTACCGAAGTTTTAAGTGTATTTAACCCTTCATTAAAGCTACTCGACAGGCTGGTCAACTGGTAACCCGCAAATCCGAGCATTGCTAACCAAATACCAGGCACTAAAATATACATAATGACCAGCACTACGCGGATGATTTCAGAATCCAACAGATTCATGGCTCCAGTGATCGGGTTGATATTGTCATGACCACTATACATCGCAGTCAGCAGCTTACTTTCAAGCGAACGACACCATTCCCACCAAAAGGTAAAATACACAAGCCCGAAATAGGCGACACTCATCGTGCCCAATACGCGCCATTGGTACATCCCTAATAATAAGATAATCGGATTGGCCATGATCATCATGCTCAGCATCAATGCCTGAAACATTGGCAATGCTTCTCGCAATATGAAAAAGGCAGGCTCCATGAATGCACGACCGATTTCAAGCCCCACACCGCCTACGGCACTGCCCCAGATTTCAGCCATAAAACGATCCCCTGTTTTATCAAGGACTGCCCCATAGCCCCGAGTAATACGACCGCTGGCTTGTATATTGCCAATACTGAGTGCCCGCTGAATCAGCATATTTTCACGCTCTTCGGCTGTTTTCTTTCCACCCCATAAATTATCAAACCACCCTTGCGGCTGCATGACATCGTGATAAATACCCGGGGAGTTTTTTTTGATTTCTGTTGCTAAGCGTCCTCTTAGGCCGTAACGGGATTGACTCCACCATTCATCACACATCGGATAAGCATTGGTATCAACCTGTTTATCTCGCCAACGGTCGGCTAATGCTTCATTCACCCCCTTATCCCGGCTGGCCTTGTAAGGGACGGTAGGAACCGGATCGCTCACCTGAATACCGCTATAGACCGTATTGGTTGCATTCGGGTTTGAGGATAAAAAGTAGGTATCACCTAACCACTGAGCATGATTGAAATCGGCATCACGGACGGCAGATGTTTGATAAGTGTTATACACCATGGCACTTCGCGCCTGAGCAAAGCACTGGTGATAGAACTGCTGGGTTTCCTGCTGCAAAGCAGGGGATTGAATACTGACTTCACTCATTTTTAAATTGGAGCGCGTAATGTCATACGAACACGGTATCGCACTGACGGACGCATTTGTAATGCCAACTGAAAGGCTGTGTATCAGCTTCCACCAAGCAGGCACCAATGCCTTTTCACCACCAAGGGATTCAAAAGCGCTATCCCAACTGCTGTCTGTATCATTCCCTGGTTTGGTGACTAATACTCCACATTGCTGGCTTCGCACATCGTTATACGTCAACGTTTTTAAATTCAAAAACTGGTTCGGCGCCATGGCAAATAAATAAACAGAAAAGGAGAGTAACAAGCCAACCCCGCTGCGATTCAATGACAATAACCCTTTGTTGCCTTCATCTTCACCTTCTTCCATTGCCCCAAACATCGATTGCACAATGATGAGTATCATGGGAACGACCAAAATATTGGCCGACGATAACAAGTAATAAATTTTGTTGGATATCACCCAGGCTTGTAGCGTGAGAAACAACGTAAAATAATCGTTAACTACCATAATAATCCCTCCACAGCCTGACGGTGTAACCAATACACATGAATCTCACTGAGTAATGCAATGCACAGTACCCAAAGACGGTGTTTAGGCTGTGTTTGACAATAAACATAACCGACAACCACTAGGCGTAACCCGACCATATACCAGGTGTACGGAAGCGGGGTCATGGCCTCATTGGGGACGAAATACGCGATCATGCCGACAGAGGCGATAAGCATTATCCCAAGACCAACAGTAAGGGTGATTTTCCCTACTTTGATTAATAACGGTTTAACAACCATCATGGTGCTCCTTATTCAAATTTACCGGCTTCATAGGATGAAGGGATCGGAGGTGTATCCGGCTTCGGTTGCGCGTTTCTGTATTGCTGTCTGAGTAAGATTTCTTCGGATGCATTACCGGCAATGGATTGACGTGTTTCTGCCTCAAAGCGCAGTAACGAAATTTCATTTTCCAATTCCTTCACACTTTTCTTGATATCTTCCTGAGCCAATGCGTTTTGAGAGATATAGGTTTCATTTTTACCTGTTAATAAAACGCGTCGTGCTTGCAAGGCTTTATCGACAGTTTGGGCAAGCGCCACCTCGGACACTAACCGTTGGGTTAATCCACGTCGTAAAGGGTCACTTTTCAAGGCATTGATGAGTGAAGGGGGAAAGGTGGATGATACATTGTCGCCTGATAAGGCATTATCAACGTCGAGCTGTAACAGGGCGGCGGTTTTAGAGACCTCTGCATTGAGCCCGATACCAGGCTGGGCACCTGATTGAGATTTATCGGTGCCGGTCTGATTGATCTTGTCACCCATCACTCCCGTTAACCAATCTGCCATGGCATCCTCATCTTTCCAGTATCGATACAATCCTTCGTTATCAGCCTGAGAAACGCCCTCCGTTAACATGCCAAACCCTGCTTTCGCGGTATCATGGGTCACACGGATAGGGGGCTGATTTTTTCCACCCGCATAATGACCGTTTGTCCACACAATGCCGTTGTTGCCCATGGATTTTTCAGCGGTGATTTGTGCCTGGACGGCATCACCCCGTTTAACGGCTTGCGTCCAAGTTTGTCCTTGGCTCAGTTGTGTCCATGCATTGGTCGGTGACATGTCCCCCAATGTTTTTGTCATGGCCTCACACGATGTTTTTGCATCATCAAAATCAAACTTTCCCTGCAGTACACCATTGGTCAATAAATCATATAACCCCGGATCTTCTTTTTGCAGGTAATAACCCGGTAACGACATTACGGCAGAGGTGGCACTGGTTAATACATTGCCCATCATGTCCTGAAATCCGTCCGTTACCCCGTTAAGTTGGTTTTGTACGGTCAGTTGCGGGTCAAGTTGACCGCATTGCAAATCAAGATCCCAATTCACCCCCAATGTTTTGCGGTTAATATGCTCTGTTCGTGCTGGTGCTGAAATAACAGGCCCTCCGCCAATGGTGTAATACAACACATCATTAGCCGCCCAAGCGGGCAGGCTCAAGATATTGATCAGCAGCAGGCTACGCATTTTTATTTTCATCACGTTATTCTCCAAAATCCGCAATAAGCATGGCGCCTTCACGTTGGCACCCTCTATAGGTCCGCCAGACCGCCCATACATACTCGCCGTTATCGCTTATTCGTTTGGCATAAGGATCATAAGGGAGAACGCTATCATCGATATCCGGCCAAACGCTTGCCGTGGTCTGGGCTATCGGAAAGAGCATTTGCCATGCTGTATCATCATTGTTCAGACTGAGTGAGGCGGGCGGCCAGTAACCCGGTTTGGATTGCGCGACTAATGGCTGATAAACACGACTTTCACCTTGACGAGTGACAATGTGTACGGCTTTGAACGCACTCAGTGCGGCGGACTTATAGGGGTGTGGCTGCACTGAAAATCCGCCTCTGGGGTAAATATCGCCAAAGGTGCCCAGGCGATTGCCTAATGGATCCCAACTGTTGATATTGACGACATCGGGCAGGTTGTAACGCCACCCGAGAGGGTCAAGACTGGATAGGTAATAGGGCATCATGGGCTCACTCGGTCCTTCCAAGACATAACCGAAGCCCGATAACAGCTTGAAAAATGTCCCTTCGGCGGGATGGCCTATGATATCGACGTTTTGAAATGTCACGGAAGTATGATCAAGGAGCTGAGGACTACGGTCATGACTCCTCCCTCCGCCTTTGGAATAGCGGTTTGTCGGTGACATCCATTGCGTTGCCTGCCAAGGGGCTTCCCCTGTTTTCAGATAGCTCATTGCGACTAAATCAGGCAATCGATGTTTGACTTTTATTGAGGTGTTCGTCTCACAACCGGCAGGCGTACACGTCATCCAAAGACAACTGCCAATCACTTTATAATCGATACATTCCGGGCATAAGCTACGGCTTATCACCTCTCCCGTGGTGATCTTGGCACTGACTGACAATGAGCAGAAGATCAATAAGGCTGGGGCGAGACGGGCTACCATACCTCCCCCTGATAACGTTCACGCGCTTGTTCAATTTGATTGGCTTTCAGTAAGGCGGCATCGAGCTCACTGCACCCGTGCTCTGCCATGAAATCTGCCCGTTTCTTCTTGGCTTTACCGTCTGTTTCACCCAGTGCCAAATAGAGGGCAGGGGGAACGACACAAAAACGAGAGAGCAGGGTATCGTTCATCCCCATCACGACCCCTTCTTTGAACTTGCCGTCTTCTGCTGTCATTGACCGAATGAGATCTTCTTCTTCGGGATTGAGTTTTTTAAACGTTTTAAGGGTGTTGAGTTCATCCTCACTCATGTTCAACATGATCCACCACTCGCTGTTATTCAGCATCTTTCGAGAGGAGAGGGGGTAATCGGCTAAATCTTGTGTGGCCACCCAATTCCATGCTTCCAATTTTCGCCACATTTTGGTGATTTTATTGCCATAGGGAGCCAGTAGTGCATTGGCTGAGAACAGGTGGCCTTCATCCGTCAGGGCAACAATGGGGATCCCGTCGTATTGGTCGCGCTCTGCAATGTAGTTAATTTTATTGATCAAGGAGATATACGCGGTGGCTAATTGCGCGTCATACCCTTCTTTGGCATACAGACCTAAATCAATGATCGTGACATCCACTTCTGGCCAGGGCGCACCGTCGCGGTCAAAAATTTTTCCTTCCAGTCCTTCACAGAAGAACGCCATGCTATCGGCCATGGTTCGGGCGCGTTGTTGACGCTCTTGGGGGTAATTGTTGTCTTGGGAAAATGCCAGTAGGGCATTTTTAACGTGTGTAGGACGCACCATGACATCTTCGCGATGGCATTGCTCTGCGGCCTGCTTGAGTGCCTGACGTACCATGGATGAATCAGCACGACGGTAATCATCAAGCTCTCGTTTTTCTCCACCGGTTATCATCAGGCGAGCCATAATCTCCAGCTCCCCGAGGATGTCACGCTCTTCATCATCCGGTGAATCATCGTTATTGAGATTTTCTGGTTTTAAGGCCTCATCATTGCTTATTTGGGGGAGATCTTTTCCCACCAAATGGCGGGCATCAGCAAAAGGCGCCATCGCCCCTGGGGAGGAGGCTTTCACTTCAATTCTGTTGACACTTAAACCGTAACGTTCACAGAAATCACCTAACAAGCCAAAACTGTTACCCGCTTCAATAATGAACAGTCGAGGTCGGTGTATCGCTAACAAACGCAGACACATACCGACTAAGGTGGCCGATTTACCACTGCCCGATGGACCAAATAGGACAAGGTGCGCATTGGATAAGTAATCCTCCAAGGGATCGAATCCCAATAATTCGCCCCCTCGATTGAAAAAAGAGAACGTATTCGATCCTGTACCGGTACTCCGGCCAAACAAGGGGGACAATCGCATCATGTCTTCCAGCCATACCCACCCGCAATACCAATAATGAGGGTCATTGGCCGGGTTGTAGTTCATCGGTAACCACCGCAGAAAACTGTCTAACGGGGCAACCTGATCACTGTTAGAGACAAACCGCAAGTGCAAGCCCTGTCGGTTAAAGGCTGAGCGCAACATATCGGTACTGCTCTCAATCTCATTGACACTTTCCCCCTGAATATAGAACGCGATTTGTCCACGCCACAATATGTTGCGATTAATCAGCGCATCGATACTGGCACACTGGGCTTTGCATTCTTGAATGTCAGGCTCATCCCCCACGGCGGCTTTTTGAATGACCTTCAAACGCTCACGCCCTTTCTCTTTACTTTGCGGAACCAGCGTCATGGCCATCATTGTGCCTGGCGGTAATTCATCAAAAACAACACAGCCTGGCGCCGTATCGTCATCATCTGATACCTCACCAAAAATGCATCCGGCCAGAAACGCATCACTGTCCCAGGTATCAAGTTCAACCACACGATTGGCAATGTTTTTTTCACCTTTAAACCACCACAATCCATTATCGACATCTGCCGTAACACGACTGCGCAGTAAGCGCTCTGCATAATCCCGATCGATAGGCGAAAACTGCTGACGATAAAAATGAGACTCACCACGTATTGGTGACGGGTTGAGAAACGGGGCGAGCCACTGAAACACTGCGTCACCCTTCGCTTTAGCAATGGATACGCCATAATCTTTAAAACTCGATGGCAATAACACCCGTTTTTGCAGGGCTTTTAACTGAGCAAGGTTTTTCTGAACGTGTGCATCATTGGCGTCTTTCGGTAGCCAGCGATAAACGGCAACAATGACTTGTCGATCCCGTCCTCGCCATGGGCGGTTATCGACACTGAAAATGCCTTGTTCACGGCCTATAAAAGAAAAATGCTTCGCATCTTGTGCCAATACCGCTTCCGTAAACGCGTCGTTAACTCGCGCCTTGGCCTTCAGTTGATCAACAACATCCCCAAAATTATCCACATCACGGGCAAAGAGCTGAATGATCCAAGGAATGTCTTCCTCTCCCTGACTCAGACTGCCAAACGTATTGGTGAGGTTCTTGACAATTTTATTCAGGTTTTTTTGTTTTTTATCTTCCGTCGAAACGGGCTTGATTGTGAAAAAGGCCCCAATAGAACGACCATCTTCAAGCTCAACAATGCCATCATCATCAATATCAACCCACGGTAAATGTGATGCAAAAGAGGGCGGCACCGTGTAGTCCAATGGCGGTACTTCAAAGGCTTTCCCGTGGGTAAATAAAGACGTCACACCGTCACGTAATCGTTGCAGCATCAGTAGGCTCCTCCTGTCGGTAATTGGGCTTTCATATCACCCGGTGTGGCATAGTGAACGCGCTCATACAGCGGGAATACCGTGCTATATCCCGGAACAGGCAGACTTCCCGCTCGGTGCGGAAACACAAAAAACACAATGTCAGGGTTGGGAAGGCGTGGAAATTGATTGTTAATTTCACGGTAACTGTCTCGGGTATAATCAGAAACGCGCATGGCTAAAGCCTCCGGGGAGAGCTGACGTCGAAGCGTAGATCGCGTATCGATAAGCGACTGACCATTCGCCCCGCCAGTTTTACTGAGCCAAACCTCTTTCACATTCGTATCAGGATGAGGCAGTGTGTTGTCTTGGCTCGATGAGCAAGCACTTAACCCACTGACAAATACAACGAGCCATAAACCATTAATCCAGCGCATAATTGCCTCCTTGTGACAGTGTGTCGTAACGGACTTGCCGGGCATTCGCCGGTTCATCGACCTTGAGGGTTTTTCGAAGGTGCACAGCAACCGGTGTACCAGGCTGTGCATAGACCACATCAAAACTTGAGCCCATTCGCTCTTTTATCCATTGATTGGCGTTGCTGATACTGCCAGCCGCTGCATTCGCTAATATGTATTGTCCTTGATCGCCTGAGACGCCCCAGGATCCTCCCTCGCCATTGGCGGGGATAGAAGCGGTGGTTTGTGCAGCCGCAGCGGCATTGGCGGCGGCCGTTGCAGCATCAAGTAACCCCATCGTGGTCAGGTAAGACGTCGCATTGGTGATTTTTGTACCAGAAAGGCAGGGGTTGCCATTGGGATCGGCAATAAAACCTAAATCGTTTGTCTTAATATCACTGCCGTCAAAACTGCTGTCTGTGACATCATCTCCGTCAGGAATGGCTATCATGCTGCCATCGGCAAGAATAAAATCGAACGTTTCCACCACACCACGGACACACGATAAGTTCCAGTCTCCTGTCACCGTCCCGGTTGCAATGGCACCCACCACGTCGGGTAACATAAAACCGTTGGCCATTAAGTTCTCTTTGCCAATGATGAGGCTAAACGGATACGGCGACGTTACTTGCCCATTGACTGGAATACGCCCAATCAGTGCGGTCATGGCAACGGAATCACTCAGGACAGACCCTCGCCCCAAGGTATACACAGGGGTCGGTTTATCGTCATCCACCCTGAAATCATCCTGTTCTTCATTCAGCTGAGCAATTTTATTACGCCATGCAATCAACTGAGGGGTGATGACATCCCCGGTTTTATCGTCCGTGTTGGCATCTAACGGCATGACCCAAATCAGTTCGCTACTGTCAATCTCAGGTTTGGCAGGGTTGGACACTGACCCATGACCAATGCCTAATCCGTCATAGTTATCATCTGGCGATAACGAGGAAGATGTCTCTGGGACAGGCCGTTCAATACCAATGTCCTCAGTACGGCTTTTGAGTTGTGCCATCTGATCATCAAAGCGTGTTTGCACTTGCGCCAACCCCGTCGTGAATTGTTGTTGCAACGTGTCAACCGAGGTTTGGTATTGGTTATTTTGTTGTGCCATCGCTTTTTTTAGCTGTGTATTCTCCTCTTTTTGATTATTGATGGTGACCGCCAATGTCCGTAAGGTATCTGCTGGTGTATCAGCGGTGATGCCTAACGTTTCTTGAATGATTTTTGCCTGTGAAACGGATAATTCAAGTGGCGTTGAGGGTTTGGCTTCCTCCTTTGGTGCTTGGTTATCATCGGGACTGAGCCCAAACACAGCAAACACAAAGAACAGCGCCCCCAGTAATATCAACAGCAGTTTGTTTTTATTGGTCATCATTGGCCTCCTTGGCAATAGGTGGCAAAGACTGAAACAGCGGCCCTGACGTGACAATAAAAGCGGTATTAATGGCGCTGTCTGTATTAACCGGTCCCAAATCCGGGTAGGCAAAGCTCACGCCAAATGCGCGGGCACTGACTTGACGCGGGTCGAGGTTTAAAATCGCATTATATTGATGAGTGAGTTTAATGGCCGTCACCGTATAACCGGCCAGTGTCCAGGCGGCGAGCGGCTGGGCAATCACGGGCCATAATGGAAACGCTTGCGCCGCGATGTCTTTATCCAGGTGCATGGTTGAACGCGTTATGCCCGGTAATGGCTCAATGGCATGCGAGGGACTGTAAAGTGATTGCTGGGCAAAGCGCACCAGTAAAGCCGGTGCGGGCATCTGTAATTGGTTGATATGCTTACCCAGTGCGTCTTTATCTTGCTTTACCTGTGCTTGCTGTTTTTGCTCATCAGGCATGACAATATCAATACGTGAAGGGGTGTCGGCGTTTTGTTGTGCGCGAATGTCTAACACAATGCGTTCGCCATCCCGCAGACGTTCAATCTGAATGCGTTGTGATTCAAATGGTTTGCTCGCCGTTATAAAGATTTTACCTTTCAGGGAATCCAACGTGGCATGCCGATAAAAAGAAGACGGCACACCGACCCGTACATCCCCGTCCAGGGTCAATATCACTTCTTGCCCCACGGGGAGCGTGACGGTTAATGGCTCGCCTTCCCATGCCAACACACGATCGGAGGCAGCAACGTAACCAGAGAAGAGGAATAAGATAATCACCATCAGACTTTTCACTGTTCACCCCCTGATACCACATTAATTTCTCGTGCTGGCCCATCAAAACAATCGATAGCCAGCCCCCACGGGTTGTTATTCACATCCACGTCGTAGCGAACAATGCGCAGCGGCCACCGTGCGAGGGAGGTTTTTACTTCCGTGCCTTTGACGTACTCCTTGAGTTGTAAATCAGCAAGGACCGTCCAGCTGTCTTGGCTGAGTGTGGTGACCCGCCAGTCTTTATAGCCACGACCAGGGATCTCAAACAATGCCCGTTCGCGACCTGATAGCTCTCCCTTGCTGCGTTTCTGATCATAATCTTGCGCTAACACTTCCCGGCATTGCGGGGTGATGTACCATTTATAGGTGTGTAGGTTTTGTTTGTAGTCCGTCGTTCCGTTGGTTGGCCATCGGTTAATTTGCGCAAACATCCTGACCGCAAAGTCATACACATTGGGGGCCGGTACTTCCCACCAAGGGCGGGTTGATCCCGCTCGTAAATCAGGGGGGTTATGCACGGTGATATCTTGAGCAGCATTGTTCCACCCAAAGGCCATAAACAGGCAGACCGCCGTCAGCCCGCCGACCGCAAAGTTCAAGCTTCGAATATGCGCGTCACGCCCAGTGAGTGCATTACGAAAACGCCCACGTGCTCCAGTACTCATTCCGGTCTCCCGATGTATTCATAATGCGGAAAATTGGCTTGTTTAAAGATAGAAAACGCCACGTTGGCACCGAAGAATGCCTCCATCTCATCGGTGTCAATGTCCGTTAGCCCTTCAGCTTGAATGACATCGGCCATGTCAGCCCGGTAAGCATGAAAATGGCGATAACATACATACTGGCCGTTATCAGCCCGATAAAAACGGAAGGTACGTTTGCCCGCAACGGCATTCACCGTTGTTTCTGCCAACAAGGTGCCCGTGAAAATGACATCCCGTCCTCGCCTATCGGCTTGCTTAATGTGATGGTGTTCCATTATTCGTCTCCGCCAATGTGCACCACATACGCCATATCGATTTGGGCTAATAGCGCCCGAGCATGGGTGCGGTATAAGTTAAAAAACGCGGGGATCTCGTCTTTGTTTTGTGTTTTCAATAGTCGGCATTGAACACGGTTATCGAGTGCTACATTCCGCTCTCGACGCACTTCAAATACGAGCCACCATCCGTCATTGCTTTCAAATATCTCTTGGGTGATGTGGGTGCTGTCTTTGGGGGATGGCCCCAAATCGTAGTCTGCAAAACTGCGCAGCCAACCAAACAACTTAATAATGGGTTGACCATCGCCAGGAATGATTTCATGCATCGTTGGCATTTGTTCACCGGCGGCATTGGTCGGTAAGATGCGAGAAAGGGTTGAAGTCGTCATCGTTTGTCCTTTTTATTTTGATGCAATCCGGTGTGATGTATGGTGCGCTCTCGATGAAACCAGACATCTATTTTCTGGTAGAGCCAGCCTGTGGGTTTGTTTTTACGCAGCGCAATCAATGGGGTTGCCAATGATTTCGGCATCAGAAAAATGGCAGAGGCCCCTAACGCCACGCCGAGCAATGCTGGCATGGCGCTGTGTGTCACAAAGACACTGACCCCCCCCCCGGTAACGAGACCGATGAAGAGGGTAAAGCCTGACAGTATCCCGATTTCCACGATACTGAGCCCTTTGAGGAAAGGGGGGCGTTCATTGAGTGCAGTGGCTTTTTTCATTACACTTTTTCCATCAGGTTTAGGCCATAGTTCACGCCCCAGATACTGAGTAAGATAAGTGATGCCCCGATGATGCCATCGGTAATGAAGTCATTTTTTGTCTTACGCTCGGCGCGGATTTCCTGAAAAATCCCCCACATATGAATAATGTAATAGATGACCGCACCCGCAATACCAATCGGCCCCCCGTAAAGCAGGGCGTCATAGGCATAGGCAAAAAACGTTTTGAGAATATTGTCTTTGTCGCCGCCCGTTGTCGGATCTTGGTTGCCAGGGATATACGCCCAGGCAGGGTGCACACTGAACAAACACAGCCAGATAAATAGTCGAGCCTTCATTGCGGGATCCTTATGTATTCACCGTGAATACACCAGTAAACAAGATGAAATTGATGATGAGCCAAATGATCATGGCGCGGAGCATGGCAGTGTTGAGTTTGACCTTGTCGGTCTTGAGATTTTTTAACCCACGAAAGACACTCCAACCGACCCAGAGTACCCAGGCGGTAATGAGGATCATGCCGATAATGGCCACCATTTGAGCAAATTCCACCACGCTGAATCCGGCGCCTTGTTCAAACGCGTCATAGACAGGGTTCATGGGGTAGGTATTCTCATAATGTAATCACCACCCAAAGGCTGAACAGACGCGGGCTCTGGGCGTGTTGGATTGAGATAGGCATCGATGCCCGATTGAACATCGCGGATATCACTGCGCAATGAGTGATAATCAAATTGACGGGATTGGCGATAATCCGCATTGCGCTCAGCGCGTTGAACGAGATATTCCAGCTTACCGAATTGATCGTTAATCGCGGCAAGCTCACGTTTTTCATCGTCAATGGAGGCAGCTTGTGCTAGCCCACAAGACATTAGGATCAGCAGCCATAAACCAGACCGAACGGGATACATAATAAAAATTCCTCAGTAGGGGGTACTGAGAAACACACTAAACAAAAAAAACAGAAAAATACTGATTAGAACTTTTTTTCAAAAAAAGTTCTGATTGTAGAAATAATATTTTTTTATTGATATCATAAAAGGTTACAAAAATTTCTTATAGCTAGATACCGCGATACGCATCATCATGCCACTGACTATCGCCGACGGTAATAACAGCCAAACAGGGTGCAAGGGGAATAGTCCGGGGATAATTAACCACAGGCTACCGGCCCAAACGAACGTATGCGGTAAAATCCGACGACTGTAATAATTCACTGTGACGGTTTCTCGCTCAACATGCGCAATACGGCGCTGTCGAACAACCAATCCATCAAATAATCCAACAAAGAGTGCCAGTAAAAAAACAGGGTAGAAGCCCATCAAGATCACCACTCTAGCAACCAGTGCCAATGACACATAAACAGCCCCTTGCCAATACGGGGTCAAGCCCGAAAACCATCCGGTGAACTCAAAGTCAATCAGTGCTTGGCATTGCTCAAAGATACGCAGTATGTAATACGTCACCTGCTGTGCCAGTCCCGGGTAATCCCCATCCAATAAAGCCACTTGTATCAGTAAGGTGTCTTCAGCATGCTTACCTACCGTCCATCCCCACAGGGGGCCGAACCATTCAGCCATGATAAGCACGAGCCAAATAATAAATAGCCATTCAATGCCTTTAAAGGGGAGCCAGTACCAGGGCGTTTTTTTTACCTCTTTATTAGCGTCCTGATTTTTTTGCTTTGATTGAACAGGCATAAAGTTTCTCGCTTAGACACATCAAACGTGATCACTGGTCCACGAACCAGGTGCGGAGGAAGGGGGTAAGGGAAGTTGCCAGGTTGCGGACTCAGACTGTCCGCGAATGTCATCGGTCTCTTTTTCATCATTATTCTCGTCGGTAAAGAAGAGGGAAGCGGCTTTTTCCAATGTGTGATTAAAGGTATCAACGTCGGTTAACCAGGTATCGTCCTTCTGGTGAGCAAGGGTAATGTCTTCCATATTCTGAATAAGTTCAAGCACATCGTCGGGGATCATTTCATCACCTACGCTGCTTGGCTGCGGAAAACGTAACTTCCATATTTTACTGCCTTCAAGCTCAGCATACGCTTGACCAATAGGTAGGTTGAACAAGTCGTTATCATTGACCAGCAACACGTCATTATTCGTTTTAGTGTCTTTATTGGTGGATGAATACCCCGCTTCTGTGCCCGGAGAATCGGTGACACCGGTATCCGGGGTGATGCTATACACATTCACATGCGCCATACGGTCCGTCAGAATTTTTGCCGTTTTAAGCTCTTTCACCCGCATACAAATTAAGGTGTTAAAGTTTCCTTTAGTCTGTGCTGCTTTTGCGGTCGAACCCAGACGTGCTTCGATATCTGATTCGGTCTGCGTATAGGCCGAGACCACAAATTTTGCTCCACGGGCTTTGTTTAAAATAGGAATGAATTCATCGCCGATCAGTTCATTAAATTCATCAGCATGGATCATAATATTTCGCGGTTTAACCTTACCGAACCCAGGAGCATTACCAAACTTGTAAATTTCACCGGCTAGCGAGCATAAGTCTGCAAACATACTATTACCGAACGCTGCCGCCACCGTGGGATCAGACAGAGCATCTAGCCCCACATATACCACGCCGCCTTGCATGATAACCTCACGCCAATCAATGACGGGGCGATCATCCGCTGGCTGGTGATCGGGACTGATGATTTCAGATGTTTTACCCGTACCGAGCTTTTCCAGTAAGGGTAATAGTGACGCGACGATTTTATCAAAATAGGTTTTGTCATACTGAATAGCACTTCGCAGCCCTAGTAATACATCATCAGCCAGCGTGTGATCATTAAAATAGGTTTCGAGGGCCACGACTCTCGGCTTGCGTCCCTGTAGATGGCGAGGGGTATTCTTTTCATTCACGTTATTTTCTAACAGGGTAATGATTTCCAGCGCTTTAGGATCGTATTCAGGTAACTTTTTCATGCAGTAATCGACATAAAGCTCATCAATCGCCGTCACATAATGTTGGATGGACTTCATATCAGGACGTCGATTTAAGGCATCGAGGGCTCTTGCAATGATATTCACGAAACGCCAGGCAAACTGTTTGAAAGCCGCACTGTTACCGCCTCCTTCTAATTGCCCTGACACCCGTGTCGCCACTTCAGTAATGCGACCAAAGCGAGCGACCGGACTATAGCGACCACTTTGATCAGGCCAGCCTAAATGAATAATATAAAATTGATCCAGACGACCACTGCGAGCACATTCGGCATACATGCGCTTGAGCATATCAGCGTCCCCTTTTGGGTCGAACATAAAGACCACATCGCCACGCCGGATATCTTGTGTCACCAATATTTCAGCCAGGCGTGTTTTGCCGACACCGGTTGTCCCCAACACCAAAGTATGACCGGCCCGTGCTGACATCGGCAGTAAACAATCGGTTTCTTCTGCTATTCCCACCCCGTGCATTCGGGTATCACCCCCTAAAGGCGGAAGTGGGGGGGCCGGATTCATCACTCTCATCACGGTATTGAAAATAGCCAGCGGATTATCTTTAGGGTAAGGCACTTTACCGGCTAACCACCGTCCCAAAGCATTGCCTTCGTGATAGGCTTCTACTCGACGGGCAAGTTGATACAGTGCTGATGGTGTCACGTATTTTTCAGCCCAAGGCTGGCGAGAATCATATAATCGTTGTGCATGACGAGGCTGAACGAGGAAACCTTTACCCAAAAAGAGTTTATCGTTGTAAACGGGAATTTCTTTACTCGATTGTACCCAAATAGGTAACTTCAATAGCCCTCGTCGGTAAGCCAGCACATTCAGCCCTTGCCAGGTACGGATAAAGGCAGGAATGAGCAGTGACAACACCATATAAAGGCGTAGATCTGCGGGGATCAAAAAGATATCAGGCCTCAGCGTCACCAATAGCGCACACAAGATGAACATGATACTGCTGGTCAACTCTTCGGCAGGGCGTAATAAACCTTCAACGTTTTTCATCAATACCCTCTAACAATGTCAACAAACGGGCACCACTGATGATGCGTACATTTGCCGTGGTGTGTTGATAAGATTGCTTGCCGGTTTTACCCGTATGAATAAATAGACCTTTCGTGTTTTTTTGACGACACAAGGCGGCAAACTCAGCCACATGACGAGGGTTGATATAACGTCGATAGCGCTTGGCTTGAATAAGTGTCAGTTGGCCATCAATGATCACTTTGCCATCAATACCAAAATCACCGGTATAGCGTTTATTACGTTCAATACGGTGGCCTTTGTGTTCAAAAGCCGTGAGCAGTAGCTCTTCAAAGACAAAGGGATCAACTTTCCTCAAATATGCAAACTTTGCCCCGTTATGCTCGATGGATTGCATCTTCTTCAAGACTTTCTCAGCCCGTTTCACATTAAAGACATGGCGATTAAATGCAGGACGAAGGTAAAAGTTACACAGCGCCAGCCCAACAATAATGAGTAAGGCATCAAATGCAGTCATGCCGCAAGTTCCTTATTAATGGTCTTAATAATATGGTTAGAGGCGGTATGTAAGACTTTACTGGCTACATCATTACAGGCAGATCTTAACTGGTCGTAACAGCAACGTTGGGATACAGCATCCATATCAAGCCCCAATGTTGCCCGTTCAATTTCTTTTCCTTGTTGTACTAAACGCAATGAAAACACACGATAACGTTTATTTTGGCAATCGAAGCGATAACTAAAGACACAATGTTCGAGTTCATTCCCTTCTCGCTGCAACGCTTCTGCACTGCATAACTCGTTAACGATGAGGTTTGCGTTTTTTATGTTAAGGGGGAGGGTATCCATCCAGGCCGGTGACCACACACAATCCTGAATATCTTGCGTTTCTTGCTCTCGTAATCGTTGTACCCACTCATCGGCAAGGTGCATAAAAGAAGGCCAGCGTTGGTTTTTATGGATTTGAATTGGATTGTCATGTGCATGATTGCGGTCATACCAATCAAACACATGAGAGAGCTGGTTCAACGCGCGTTGCCACTGCGATTTTTGTTTTAATGCTTTTACTCGACCGACCATACTTCGATGGTAGGTCGCCCATTCACCAATAAATATTGCCCTTATTTTTGGGGTGTGTTGAATACCCATTTCAACGAGTTCACCGCGTACCCAAACAGGGGCGCCAATTAACGCATTAATGCGAAGAAAACGTTGAATAAAGATTGTCATATCATGTCGAGGGTTATCACGATGCAACGGTTGCACGCCACAGTATGTTTTAACAATTTCTTTTATCAATGATACGGGTAAGCGTTGTAATAACCTAAGATCTCCTTTTGTGACATTGACATCTTGTTCATGCAGTAACGGTAATAGTACTTTATAACAGAACAAATCATGATTTGCGTAATGGTGAGAAGGGATTAAATTCATTAAGGGCAACAGGGGTTTATTGTCCAGCCACAAGGCTGTATCGATGTGTTGTTGCTTTAATTTGTCCAGATGTTTGGCTTCGAGATCAAAAAAAGACAGTCCATCATGCTTAATCTGAAAGGCGCTCAAATACACGGATACCATGGCTTTATCAACAAATGACCATGTATGTTTCGTCAATGATTTCGCCGCATGAGTAAAATCATGCAAAGGAATGAAGCATAATCTATTCGTGATCTTCTTCGCTATCTCATGGCACTTATATTGTTTGAAATTATAGTCATGAGGTTGCTTTTTATAATACTCATATCCATCCATACCGTCAGGACCAATTGGTTCATAGTAGCGGACCTCCGTAACACCAGAAAATCCGTTAATGCCACATTTTTTGAGATCATTAAGAATGAATGTGACGGCGATGTCTGCAATGCTTGTAAACAGATGGCGGTAGTCTTTCCCATTGCAATAAAATAATGGCATCGGAAATTGTTGAGTCGTTCGAACCCATGTTAACGGATTATCGTCCTTTTCAGGGCACAGCTTGAGCCGCTGGCGAGTGACCTTGCCTGTTTTTACATGCTTCGACACCCGTAGCATGCCGCACAAAATTAAATGATGATGCGTGGCTGTTTGCTCCGTTTTAACGAATCGCCCCATGCCTATGTCGATACACAGTTTAAAAAGATCATCGAGTTTTGGGTTTTGAGCTTGTAACACTCCCTTCTCCTTATCTTCAAAGTACATCGCTTAACGACAAGCCTGCATCACGTAGATCATGCAATAACTCAATACGTCGCCGTGCATCGCTCTGGCGCCGATCATCGTCAGACACCGGTTTTTGTGTCGGTTTGGCTTTAGGAAACCGTTGTATCGAAAAATTAAAACCCTCAAATTGTGACATGATGCATAACCTCCTGAGAACCTTCTTGCTCAGCAGCGTAAACGGTCAGCTTATCAACATCTTTACAGGCAATGTCGCGTTGGTATTTCACACCATTGTCATTAACGAATGTCACGCTGCATTTCTCATCATTAATGAAACGTGGCAATAAAAAGCTAATTAAAAGTACAACAGCACTTAATGTCACCGGATCAACAACATACAGTTTCATTATTCACTCCTTAAAAACTAAAAATGGCATTCACTGCGTCACTTTTTTGTTATTAATCAATACGGGGTAATGTTTCAAATCAAAGGCTTTCGCAAAATCATTGCCTCTGACGGGATAGACGGGGAGTTGATATTGTCGAAGTCGATTTAGGCCCGCAATATCATGCACATTCACCACAATGCCCATTGCATTCAATGCTTTGAGTTTTTTGTGTCTGGCTTTAAGCCAGCGATAAGACAATGGATCGTCACCCACAATGAAAATAGGACGAGATAGGCTCGCTCTATCGATGGTCTTGGGTGTCACTTTGCCTGGCGTTAATACCGGTGTGACAACGGGTAGCATGCGTGTATAAGGATCGTTATTAGCAACCACGGGAGAGCTTGATATCGCCAGTAACACACTCAAAATAAACGTAATATGTCTCATTTCAATACCTTTTGTAGTTCGTCACGTAGTTATTCATATACCGCTCTGCAGGGGCACCGCCAGCAGGGCGATGGAACCATCCTGCTGCCTTTACCCAGGAACCACGAAGTCGCTTACCCTGTTTAAGTAAACGCGCCGCATGAGTCAGGTTAGCCAGCGGCTCAAATACATCACATGGCTTATCAAAATGATCACCTTGATAGCGCCAGTTAAGTTGGGTCAATCCAATATCAACTAAGGCGGTTTGTGTTAAGAATGACGTTAATGATTGGCAAGCCTCCTGCCGAGTTTGGTAGTAATAAGATTGCCCTTTTACATTCAATGTCCATGGCCATGGACGAACAACCCCATTCGTTAACATCACTTTGCTTTCAGTAATGGCTAGAATGTAAAGCTCCTTTGCAGGTAAGTCCTCTGTGACTGCGACAGTGACATACAGAGAAGGAATAAAAGCACTGACAGGGCTAGAAAACAGGGTCAATAGCCATACAAAAACCACTATGGCGTGACGAATGTCCATTGCCCTTCCTTATTTTTCGCCATTGATACAGGTATCGACCGACCTTTCGCTAACAGCACCCAATCGCCTTTGTCATGGTTCAAGGTAATATCACCGTCATCCACATCCGCTTTACGAATACCGGCTTTCATTGCCCATTGACGTAATGCCTTATCATCACCACGACTGCCAACCATATAAATATCCACCGTTGCTCCTTTGCTCCGCCAATCCCTGATAGTTTGATCACATGACGTACAGGTCTTTGAAACAAACAGCATGACCCGCTGTGGGAAGGAAGGTTTAATGATGGGCAAGTTAGGGTAAAGGCGCTTCCAAGCAACCCGACGCGCTTGCGTGAACGTGAGCAGCCCATCTGCGACTTTTTTTTCATAATGGACGAGCATTTCTGCATATTTCTGACGTTCCTGTGAGGTTCTTGCAGAGCGCCCAAGGACTGATAACGGGTTGCTGTTTTTCATTTCCCAACCGGCAGGACTGGCTTTGATGAATTCAAAACGATCCCACTCCTGAACAGTCAGGCCCCAAGCTTGTGCTTGCGCTTCTTTTGATACTTGAATGACCGACTCTTTACTACGGCCGGAATCGATAAGCCCTGTTTCTGTGATGTCCGTTGACGTTGAAGGAACACTCGCGAATGCCATTGTTGATGTTAGAAAGAATAAACACGCAACCCCTTGTTTTTTCATGGTGTCACCTTAATTGATACGTGTTGATTGCCTTTTTGAACCACAATATTAGCGCGAGTGACATCAAGGATTGTCCACCCTGAAAACTGCTCACCGCGACGTTTTAACGCCACCTGAGCGAGACTGGTTGCATGATGAGGCGCCACGGCGGCCAATAAGGTTGAGCCGCGTTTTTGTACATCAAAAAGTTGAAAAGGAGAGGGAATAGGCCGTTGAGCCTTCGATTGTGTATCTGTCGATAGAGCAGGTGCCTTATGAGGAGATACTGTCGTTTTGGTCGTGACGGGCTTTGACTCGCGATAGGCTCGCTGAATTAAACGTTTAAGCGCTTTCTCTTGGCCCTCAAACAAGGATTGAACCGTATTCAAGCGTTCATTATGGGTATCACTGAATGATTGAAGTGTAGAGAGTTGTTTTTTATGTCGTGATTGCACTGACTGAATCGTCAGAATATCGGATTGGTGTCGATGAACAGTACTGCCTTGCTCATTTAATTGTGCACGTAAGCTATCCATCGTAGCATTCAATGCTATTAAGCGTTCATTATTCCCTTCGATAGATTGAGTCAATACAGTCAATTGGCTTTGATTGACAGGATTTTCCCAATGAAAGACGGCTACGCACACAGCCAGAGCAACGCCCGCTATCCAGCAGGTCAGTATTACGCCTTTTAGTGTCTGTTTAATCGTTTTTTTAATGTCCACATCTACCCCCAATATCGTTGGGAGAAACCCTAAACAAAAAAAACAGAAAAATACTGATTAAAACTTTTTTTCGAAAAAAGTTCTAATCAGTATTTTCAAATTAAAACCTGATATAGTTAAGGGTTAACTTTAGATTTAATTCATTCATATCTTTAGTGGCCACAAACCGTTCGTGGATAACGACGTTGCGCCATTTTGAAAACAAATGATAACTTGTTGTCGAGATAGTTATATCATTTGATCTTCACAATTTTCACTAAAACAGGATAGATACCGACTAATGAAATACGAATTAAAAGATCAAATTCATGAGCTTGAATATAATGCGATATGCGCAAGAGGTGATGCTGAAGCGGTTGAAATGGTATTGTGTGAACTGCTTTCCATTCTTAAAGAAAATAGCCCACAACAATTTGAAACATTGAAAAAGAACTGCAATGAAATTAAAGAATCAAAGGTCGAGGCATTAGGCGAAATTGGAGAATACGATCTTGAAGTTTATGCCTCTTCATTTGCTGAAAAATGTGACAATATATTTTATGACGAAAGTGAGCATTTTTCAGAAGAAGAGCTACTAATGATGAGTGACCCATCCTTGATTGGTAGCCAATAAATAGCGGTAATGGTTAATAGCCAAGCAATGAAGCTCATTGTTATGTTGTCCTTTTGTTTTATGGCAGGCATCAAAAAAGCCTGTTGAATGCAGATTCAATCAGGCTTTTGTAGGTTGTCTCTAATGTGGAGGTTATTAAGCTTTACGGCGCCAGGCTAAACCAAGCAGTCCCATTAAACTAAGAAAGCCGAATGAGCCGCCACCACTTCCACCATTGTCAGGTTTTGGATCGGGCTTCGTAGGTTCAGGTGCACGATTAACGGTGATTGATTCTGTCGGTGTTAGATATAACTTCCCTTCACCACCATTGCTATTGATAACATATGTACATATACCGAATTCAGGAATTGATGCGTCATCACATGTACTGGCAATAAGATCAAGACTAACATCACCATCTGAATATGATGTATCAATAACATCTCCTCGATGTAAAGATTGCACCGAAATGGTTGCCGTACCATTTATCGTTTTAACCGATGTTGGGTAGTGCCAAGCGTTGATAGTATCAAGGATGAAATCTTTTGAATGCGTGATGCGAGATCCTGTTGCTCCACGTCCGAATCCATTGTCATCAACTCCAGTGGAACCACTATGAATAGCAACAATTGTCTCATTACTATTCATATACGGCATACCACTATCTCCCCCTGCATTTGTTCCCTGCCCTATATTTTCCATATTAATGACTTGAGGAATTGATGGATCTATCGCTTGAGCTTTTTGGGACCCAGAATTAAGTAGACCAGTACTGTATCCATAAATGGTTATTAAATCATTTGCAGTAATCGTATCGAGTGAAAGAAATGAAATTTTATTGATACTTGGAGGGGATTGTAATTTCCATAATGCGATATCGAACCCATTAATTATATTATCAGGATTAATTTTAATCCTTTTAGATATTATTTGTTGGTTATCCCATGTGGTTATTGAACCTTGCACTGATTCAGTACTTGAGCAATGCGCTGCAGTTATTACCCAACTACCTCCTACAATCGTACTTGTACATGATCCTCTATCCGCTACCGCACGAACAAGCTGAGGGTAAGATTCTTCGTATTCTGATAACCCATTTTCAACCGCTGATGCATTGGCGGTTAATAAACACATAGCTATCAAACCAATAATCCTTTTCATTCATTAACTCCTTATTTTTGTGGATTATATCGTTTTTTAACAAATAATTTTAATATGACATATCAAAATTAGACATCAATTACATACCGCCAATTATTGTACGTACAACAATACAATGTGTAATAATCATTGTCAACGATTATTGTACGTACTATTATTAAGCAATGAAAAATGAAAAACGCCTTGTAGGCAGACCTAAATTAGATATTCCAGCAGATAAGCGAGTGGAAATCCGAGTTCAATCAAAACAACATGAAAAATGGGCTAATGCTGCTTTAAAGAATGGGTATACGAAAGGAGGAAAGCCCAATATCTCTGCATGGTTGAAAGCCTTAGCTGATGAATATTCATAATTTATAAAAAAAAGCTTTACGCAACTTTTACTAAAAATAAGCAGCATAAAGCCTTTTATAAAAATAACTTATTTAGTATTCCAGCAAGTTGCCGAACCCCAGTTATCAGACCCGCCTGAATCATGCTTAGCTTTTAGATACCAATAACCACCACTTTGATAAACATTTACCTCAATACCTTTCAACCCCCGACGATAATATCCCCCTGCTTTTCCAACAGTACAAATATAACCATTTGTAGGTTTTAACCTTGTAGTACCATTTCGAGCACTATACGTTGAGGTTGTTACTTTTAATATTGGAGAGCTTTCAGTAACAACTCTAACATTGTTATTCCACATTTGAATAATTTCTGCATTGGTAGTGTTAGGCTGGCTATCTCTGTATGCTTTGTCATCTTTTAAAGCGCATTTCAGTGTCATTTTCTGTCCCTGAGGGCAGTGTGATACTGCCGCTATAGACTGGCTAGACATCAAAAATAAGCTAAGGGGAATAACGATTACTCTTAATTTCATATAACATTCCTTTTCTATCGACAAAATGTGAAATAATTTACTACTCCGCTATGAATGGTGTATTTTCGCTTATCACTTTTTTTTGTAGCTACGTAATCAAGACCAATTTGCCAACGCGTTGTATCTTGATTAAGTACATAGGTTTTAGCTGGACCAAAATCATTAAAGTCATTAGAAATCGTATTTGGAATGTTACCGGCAAAAGAAAATGACTGAGTAGGGCGGAGGCTTAGTGGGCAACTTGGCATATTCACCCATTCACCATGTTTAGCTACTCCTTGGCTACGAATAAGGCCCGCGGCAACACTGGTTTGAGAACCATCAGCATTGACCATCGTGATATCTTTTACATTAACGAAACCGTTTTTACCTCCAACATCCCAATCGCCCGTTAATTCTGTCGACCCATCTCTTTGTAAAAATTCTTTATAGACCGTCGCCATTTGCGTACGACCTACCCGCAATTCAGCGTCACCATTAAGCAGTAATTTTACGTTGGGTATTTTTTGAATCGGTGACAACCATAAGCGGTATGACTTTGTGTCCACACCCAGCTCAGAGAGCGGGATGGTAATCACGAAAAAACTGGTGTCGGCACTAGGGACTGTTTTGTGATACTCCAACTTATTCGTTGACCACGGCGCATAATCAGGACGAGAACACAGCCCTGAGCTTTGTTCACTATCAGTACATTCCAACCAAAAACTGCCTCGATAATCCGTCATTAACCCCTCCCATGAGGCAGGCCAACTCGACATTAGCCACGGATCGTCACCTTCCTTTGTGACTTTATAGTATTGATAGTTCTGTAACTGCTCAGCGACTTGCACCAAATGATCAGCGTATCGCTCTGCCTGTTTTTGGCGAATTGAATCCGTATATATCCCAACGCCATACGCGACTAAACCTGCTAGAACAGCCAGTGTTAATAGCAAACCGTATAACATGAAACCTTTTTGGGGTTCTCTCATAATATGTCTCCAATAATATCTTTTTCAACCAACACGTTACTTACTCCATGCACCCTGTTTGAGGGTTGTAATAAAGGTGTTCCCACGTCTTTTGAATTACCCTGACAGGGCGCTTTATCGTCAGTTGTTTTCCGGTCACATCTAATTCAAAGACCTCGCCATCGCCTTTCATATCAGCCAATAACGAAGAGGCTTGCGTGGCATTAGGCAGGGTGAGCGTCACTGCGAGATAGCGCATTACCTTCGGCGCACCTGTCGATGTGGCATACTCAATATCAATTGGCCACTGACTCTTTTCCACCTTCTCTTTAATGACATACCCTTTATTTATTAAGGCCGATAACGTCTTATCATTCGGGGCAACACGGCATTGAGAACGAGTCCAATGGTCTGTCATGGCATATTCCATCCCCTTGAGCACTTCCTGTATCACCGACTCAGCCGCCATGTTTCGGGTGCTGGTTCGGTAATAGTCCAGAAAAGACGGCAGCAACGTGGCAAACATGACGCTTGCCACCCCAAATGCCAGCAAGAACTCCCAAAGAGACGCCCCCTGCTGACGATTCATTACATCGTGACCGTAATCGTGGAGCCTGCAGCGGTAATCGTTGAGCACCCCGTCGCCGCTTGGCAACGATCGACACTACTTCCTGCTAACTTATCGCTGACAGAATCAATAAAATTAGGATCGATACCGGTGTAACCCACATCCACCTGTGACACATTACTGCCCACAGTAATGGTGTAATCTCCGCCGTACGGATTCATATTCTTACCATCGCGGCCTGGGCCGCAAATGTTCTCACTTAAATCATTGCGGGTAACCTTGCACAGCTCCGGCATTGATACCCCTGTAAAATTTCGCTGACCCGCCCACGTTCCAGCAGCAACACGAATTTCTCCGCCAGCCTGAGTTATCGCGACTTGTTTTCGCCAGTTATTCGCACGTTGGAAAATCCCCAACAACACAACTAAGGTTATTGCCGCCAAACTTATCCATAACAAATAATCATAGATACTGGCCCCGCGCTGACGGAAGCCGTTGGCAGAAGGTGGTCGTTTCATACTTTGTTTTTTCATTATTAACTCCTAGCGAAGATTATTTATCATTTCAAATAGCTGAATCATTGATGTTCCGATCAAAACTACGAGCAGTAACACAGCGACGATCAACATTATTTTGGGTAAAAAAGCAGACATAATATCGAGTTGCTTTTGGACGGTTTTTTCATGGTTATTGGCACTCTTTAGTAATAGCTTGGCGTAATCACCGGTATCACCCAGCACTTCCAAGTTGGCACGCTCAAACGTAAGCAGCAGTCCAGTATCCAAAATTTTTCCGAGGTTTTTTTCTCCTTCCTCCTCAATCCGAATACGCATAGTCTTAATATGCGCATTCAGATACAGCGACGAACTGGCCTGACTGATTGCAGCAAGAGCATCATCCAGCTTCATTCCGCACTGAGACAAGTTGCCCAGAGAGCTCAGAAATGCCGCCACCGTCGCCAATCGGTATGACTGATAAAGGGGCCAATGACGGGTGATATGGCGACTCGGTCCATACCACCGGGTAAAACTGACTGATACCCCCAAGAGCACACCAAAAATAGTCAACACAATCCAAGGTCCCCACACCACCACCCAATCATGGAAATCTTGCCCTACTCCTACAACACTCTGTTGGGACAGCCCAGAAACCGCCTTTAGAATTTCACCTGAAACAAATACCCCTAAAAGACTGATAAGCAGTGTGACGATAAAAGGTATAACCATTATTCCCGCCAGTCGTTTAATGACATTTTGCCCCCCTTCAAGTTGACGAAGCGCCCCTTCCAGACCCGTTTTACGGTGACCGGCTTTTTCTGCAATTTCGATGCTATTTACCACTAACTCCGGTAACCAGCCTTTCAGTGCTGATGTCACAGAGCCCCCATTAAGAGCCAGAAGGCCAGCCTCACCAATCTCTTTGCTTTGACTGTCTCCATGCTCAACCAACTGAGTACAAAACTGCTGGGTGCTCATGCCATATTCATCACACGTCAACCATTGTTCAATTAGGGCAACTTGCTGTTTTTTACTAAACAGTTTCTGGTTAATATTCATGACAATGCATCCGCCATCCGACGGTAAATAGCATCAGCATGACGGGGCATTAACCCATCGATCTGTTCTGACACAGAAAGAATGTCAACCTGCCCCCGTCGAATACGATGAAGCGTATGCTGACGAATATCTGGCCAACCGTTTTGATTCAGATAATTTTTCCAACCCAAGTAATCCTGACGACGAATAAATTCACGGTCGCCATCTTCCAGAACGATCATTTCCATGACCAACACACGCCCTTTCTCTCCCTTATCCTGGCAATGAACACACCCCTTCGGATGCTTAACACGCACGGTGTCCAGATGATCTGGCACAAGTGTTCTCAACTTATTTTGTTTGTCTTCAAAGACATCCGCCAGACCAGCCTCATCGTAAATATCTTTTGCCTGGTCGAGCGATAACGCACATTCACACAAGCGGCGTACCAATTTTTGATGTGTAAAGAGCAACATCAACCCTGGCGCCGACACGACCGCTGCTGGAATATTCAGCTGCTCAATCATGGTCGATGGAACCCCCAACGCACTGTTGGTATGCAGTGTTGTTATTGCTAGCCCACCAGTCTCGGCCTTTCGGCAAAATTCTTTGGCGGCCGCATAATCACGAATTTCACCAAATGGGGCGACATCGATATCGTGACGTAACTGTTCTTTGGCATAAAACGCATAATCGCGGTATTTCCCACTGCCTGACTTAGTTTCCTTAGCGGGCTCCACTGACGTTTTACATACCCCTTCTTGCTCAAATTCAACCGGATCTTCCAATGCGTGTACGCTACGTGCCACGCGATCAACATTTTCAAGCAACGCATAAATCATGCTGCTCTTACCGCTCCCCATCGGGCCGGTAATAAAAATCCCCCCGCCTCGCCGACTCACCGCATAAACCAACTGCTCGATGTACGGCGCGGGTAAATCCATCGCCGCCAACGTCAAGGGGGCACCAAGTGGTGTCAGGCAGCGCAAAGTGAGCTTAATCCCCCTATCAAGCGGCATTAATGCCACCCGCCACTCAATTATTTTTGAGAGAATAGTCGAGGCAGAAGGGACCTTCTGGTCGTCAGGTTCACCATCCGTTTCCGACGTTGATAATTCTGACGTCATCAGCTCAATCGCAAACGAATCATCATTCGGATCACGTTCAGAAAAATCACTTCGGCCGCGTTTATTAAAAATGTACGCGGCCAAACGTATCCCCACATCACGTTGTTGGCGCAGCGCACTTTCACCACTGGCAAACGTCAGCAATATTTCCCGCACACCATCAACACGCAGAAGAAACCGGGTTTCACTGCGATGAATTTCAATATGAATATCGGAGGCACGCGCATTCACACCGGCTTGACACAAGGATGTCAGGAACTGCTCCATCTTCGATTTTTCTGTCTCGTTATCGGTTAGGGATAACGCCTGAGCCATGATTTCCATCATGGTTTCAACGCGATCTTCAGCAACACGGCTCAGTATCGGTACCTCTCCCCAAAAACGCGCATTACACAAGGATTGATTCGTCTGGACATAATCACGAATGGCATCCAACTTAGGGGCATCCACTGAGCATGTCAGAATTTCCCCCTTGCTCGTCACAAACGTACGACCATCGTCCAGACATAGACGCACTAAGGCCTTATCACTTAAAAGAACATCATCTGAGACTTGCATATCAACCCTCCTGTTGAGCGATAACGGCTTTATTCATTGAGTGAAAACGACGAGGAAAAAACTGACGTTGATCCCCTTCTCGAACGAACACACCTTGAGAAGACACGCTTTCAATCACTAACGATGCCAATCTCATCTTCGGGTGCACTTTAATGGGGTCATTGTTTCCCAGAGATATCCAGGCCGTGGTTTTACCATCAATGCTGATCAACGAACGAAGCTGAACCTGTGACAATAACCCCTGTATTTCTTCTTTTTTTTCACTACGGTGAGGTTGTATTGTTGTTGTCACAGCTTGAATTTGAGGCAGACTCCGCCCTAAACCTAATGCTTGACTAACATCCTCCGTCCCTGAAATGGTTTGATTGGACTGGCGAGTTTTTGCATCTTGACTCGCCACCTCGGCCTTTAAAGTTGCAACCGATAAATCCCGCGTTTTACTGACAATAATTTCCGCATCAGCATCCAAGGACACAAACACAGGGGCTACCTTTCGTGGCATAAGAGGGGCGACAACCTGACGATGTTCTACGAATGCATTAACATAATTCTCCGCTTTATCCATTGCTGGAGGGGGCGATGACGGCCATAGTGTCACCCCGACTCCTACAATTGCCGCCAGTACCACTACAAGGGTTATCCCCTTTTTTTTATTACTGATCGCTTCACTCATCAGGCTCTCCTTGAATGGTTAGGGTTATTTGTGTTACATACTTGCCCGTTGAAATCGGT
This sequence comes from Photobacterium frigidiphilum, assembly GCF_003025615.1. Classification (GTDB taxonomy): domain Bacteria; phylum Pseudomonadota; class Gammaproteobacteria; order Enterobacterales; family Vibrionaceae; genus Photobacterium; species Photobacterium frigidiphilum. The sequence continues at coordinate 61,344 of NZ_PYMJ01000027.1, forward strand.
TTCATGGTGAGACTGACCACATTCACAGGCAGCACTCGAAAAACCGGTAATAACAACGTTAATCGAGACAACATTGCGTCTTGATTCATGGTCCAGGCGTGAGAGACTGTCGGTCCCTGATTTTTTATCTGAACTTCGGCAATATCCCACCCCATCGCTATCACGGTATCGAACACATTGTTAAAGACGCTATTCATGTCTGGCATCACCTTGTCTTTCCATGCCGTCATTGAGGCGGGAATAGGCACAGCCATCTGCCCCCCGTTTGCATCAAACGTCAGATAAGGCGCGATTGCAGGGTGTTGTTCTTGCCAGGCTCGCATCAGAGCCAAAGGTGCATTGGATTTACGCTGGATAATCATGCTCAGAGTGTTCTCTGAAAACGTAATATCAGAGTGATCCCAACCAACAGGCAAAAGAGTCGCATAGGCGCCAAGCGCTATGGCATTTTCGATCACCGACTCCGCCGTTATCGCGGTGTCCATATTGCTTCGATAGAGTGAGTAAGGATCGACAGGAACCTGTGACTCACGCGCCAAGTCGGTACTTGGCTGATTAAAAAACACACCGCAGATCAAAGCCAACAACAGCACACCAGTCATCACCATGGGCACCTTTCGGCTTTTCTCCACCGTCAGGGTGTATTTTTCAATCACGGCATCAGACAAGGATGTTTCAATAACAGACAGGTTTTCATTGCAGAGGGACGTCATATCAACATCACCGATGAGATACACACACTTAGCTCTGGCAAAATCGATATCAAAACGCTGATACAGCATGTCATCATCACCCAATGCGCACGCCATCGTCTGCCTGACAACCCCGTTTACAACAGCCATCGCAAACAGCCCATTAGGCACTGCCGCCAACAAACACCAATCCAATTCTTTAGAAGATATCGATGCCAAGCACGCTTCTGCATAGGCTATCGCAGGCACATTACTGCTATAACGGTGAAGGTATCCGTTATGCACCGTGACATGTGCAAACTTGCCAGGATTCTTTTCAGCCAGTTTCGACAATAAGATGCGCTTACGCCCCGTCAGCTTGACGACTTCTAACCGTGGTGCAAAGAGAGTCATCCTGCTCTCCTTGGTGTCAAAATAATCAACGTTTCAATGATTCTGCTCTGCTCGGTATCACCCCCTAGCGCCTCAATGCTATAGCTCGCCGTCTTGTTTTTTCGCGTCACACGCTGGCTAGTACTGCCAATGATGATACTTTGGCCATATCGCAATTTTCCGGTGAAATTAATCTCCGCTTCCTGCGTTGTCAGAAAACCCAATTCGGTATCAGCGATCACTTTGTTCTCGGTTTTCACTATTTGGGCGTATTTACCGGTGGCACGGAGCCAGACATAATCACGCTGAACAGTGGGCGTCACCATGATATTAACGCCTTCTTGCTTCTCATCCCGCTTCACGTCGGCGGTAACCACCCCTTCACTGGAATCACTGCTTATCGTATCGACAAACGGTACATTTTGTATCTGAGATATCCCCACCGGCTGTGTGTTAAGGGCAAGCTGAGTCACTGGCACACTCGCAGACACGGTCCCCTGAGTATCGAGCCAACGAACAAGAGCCTGGGTTCCACTCCATTTTCCACTGCCAGTAAAGGCCAGACCATACCCAGACTCTGGGGATAATAAGTTCGTGCCTGGGATATAAAATTTCAGCCCTAAATCGCCACCAAGATCTTTTGCAATATTCCAGTCAATCCCGCGCTCTTTACCCGCATCGGATATATATGACAGAATTTGCACCTCAATCCTGACTTGTTTCTGGAGGGTCTTTTCAAAGTACGTCATGTATTGATCAACCATGACCATCCGCGTCGGCGTGGTCACCACTGAAAGGGTGGCCATGGACGGAATAGACTTCACAGAGCCTTCTAAATCATCGGATTTTTCACCGTCTTTACGCAGTAAATCAGTGACACCATCAGCCAATTCTTGGAATACATCGACCTTTGAATATTCAACGTTCAAATACTGCCCCTCAATGCGAGGATTGCTATCAGTACCGGACTGCTTCCCTTGTGAACCTTGCTGTCCGGAATACACACCTGGGGGTAACAAGACTGGGAATGTTTTCTGGATATATTTCACTACTTCCAGTGAGTCGGCTTTGGCCACAAAACCATAACCGGTAAGGCGAGTGAGCTGATTCAATACTTCTTTGCGCGTCCCTTTGGCACTGAATGATATTTCTTTTGAAGGTTCAACCCCCGTCCCATACCACATCTCCACCCCAGGCACATTCGTCATGAACTCATTCATAACTTGAGATAACGGCCTTTTATCCACAGAGAGCGACGTCGATTGCTTCATCCAATCTAACGTGTCAGAAACAATCGGTGTTGTATCAATAGGGGGGCGAAAAACACGCTCTACTTTCTCAAAATCAGGGCGAGCACTATGCTGTTTAATATCGGCATACACCCCATCTGCCATTTTTGTCACATCAGTCTCATTGCCTGATATACACCCAGACAACAAGAGCAGCCCTAGACTCAACGCACCCCATCGGAGCCACAATCCTTTCATTTACTTATCCTCTACGATAAAAATACTTTGAGTGCCATCAAGCCGTTTAGCTTTCACTGGATACCCCTCAAGCACCTGATCTAATGCCATACTGATGTTCCCTGCCGGTGTTACCAGTGGATACGAAGCAGTAAAAGGCAAATCGTAATCCAGCCCCCAACTACGCTGGGCTCCTTTACCTTCATTCCAATTCCATCCATAATCCTGCACCAATTTTTTCAATGCATTTTTCAAATTTTTTCCCGATACCCGCACCAACGTGACGCTGCGGTTTTTCCAAGGATGAACCGCCGCTATTTTTTTATATTTATCAAGATGGACCGCCACGTTTGCGGACTGTAGTGCAGGCGTTGCCTTCACCAACGCCTCAATGGCTGATTTCACGTCCCCACGATGATGGAAATTATCTATTGCGGTTAAAGACAAAGCCTCTTGCAATTTTTCATCATCCACCCAGGCCACCTCTTTTACACCGGTACTGCGTAACCAACGCGACAAGGCAGACTGATAGGATTCCTGCTTATAAACGGCAAACGAACTTAATGGCACGGTTTTAGGTTTGGTTAGCTTTTGTGACTTAATAGCAGCCTTTGTAGTAGCAGAACTTACCCCTGCCGCTTTTGCAGATAATGAAGTGATACTTGTTGGTTTGGTTGCACCTTTAACCGATATATCATTGTTTTTTGAGGAGGCACCAGATCTGGATAATGAAGCGGTTCGCGTTGCTCTTGAGTGGGACGACACGCTCAGGTTATTGATCGTTGTCGGAGGGTTCCACACATAACCCGACTTTAGGGAAAACCCCACCTCTCGCTTGACGATATCTTCTTCGAGTTGCCAAGCACTCCCTGCCATCACCTGCAGCCCTTGACGGACAGCCACATAGCCCATGTCCGTCTGTACAAGCGGCAAGGTTTGTTTATACAACTGAGATTCTGCATAGGTTTGCGGTTGACGTAGTTGAATACCGGTTCTGGCCAGCATGAATACCATGCCATCGCCCACAGTCATATTCGCCAATACTGGAATATTGACGTCAATTTCATCTGACAATACATCTCTGACTTGCTGTGCTGGCACAGCGGAATGGATCACATAACGGGATGTCTTAACCCCTTTGTCGTTTTCAACAATATCGGGGGTAATGCGAACATTTAACGGTTTGGGTGGCGCGATAGGTAATGGAGGCGGTGGCGTACTGGCACAGCCTGTTAATATCACCCCCAGAATAACGGGCAGTGGTTTTCTCATGAGTGTCTCCTGACAAAATGAAGTCAGGGAGAACACTAAACAAAAAAAAACAAATAATACTGATTAAAACTTTTTTTGAAAAAAAGTTTTAATCAGTATTTTTAACTTTTAATTTGATATCATTAAGGGTTTTCTTAAAATCAAAAAACACTATCAAATAAAAAAGCCCAGACGGTAAAAACAGTCTGGGCTAAGTAATTTATAGGACGTACAAAAAAATAAGCAAAGAAGAATAAATTGGCTTAACCAGTCACGGGTAGCGGTGGTAATCGAGAGACGATAAAGGCCGTCGCCCCGACTGCTGCGACTAAGACGGTAAACCCTACCCCTAACATCCAATTTTTAAGGGAATCAATTTTGCCATCAACAAGCTTAATATCAGCGCTTAATTTGACTTCAACACGCTCAATTTTTTCTTCAACAAGTTTAATATCGCTACTTAATTTAGCTTCAACACGCTCAATTTTTGAATCAAGCTCACGACGCACATTATCAAGTTGCTCTTGAGTGGCTGCATGGCCGACGATATTCACTAACTGCTCAGCAGTAAGTGTGATTTGGTTGGTTGGGTTATCGGTCATAGTAAGATCCTCATTCATTACGTTCATTCTATTGGGTTTAGGTTTACCCTGCAATCATGCAGGGTAAAAATAGTTATCGGCTATTCACAATCAAGCTCAAGCACACCGATTGCATAATCGCATTGACCCGCTTTAAACGCAGCGTTTAAGTAACTTGGTAAACATGACACCCGTTTTTTAATATCAAAAACAACATCATATAACGTCATACTCTCACATTGATGATAAGCAATATCATCAAGCACCTCGTCAAAATCATGGCCCATAGCATGCACATTATTCCAATTTTTTTGCACCGTACCATCGTCACATGTGGTTAAAAAAGACTGGGCTTTTACTGCCATAAGTGAAAGTTCAATATTAGCAAAAGCGATTAATATTTCAGTGGTTGTTTTCATTATCCGTTTCTCACCATTCTCACGAGAGAAACGCCCCTCAAGGACGGATCCCCAAGGGTATAAAAAACCCCAACATCGTTGATGTTAGGGCAGGGTTAAATTACGCAGCATTCTGAATAGGTTCAGGTTGCTGTGAAGAGGTTTTTTGATACACAACCTGATCATTAATTTTCAGATAACGTATTTGCAGTAATCGGGCTTTTAACGACACGCCTGTTTGACCACTTTTGACCCCTTGTTTGTAAACAAATGTCTCTGTATACAGATCGCCGAGCTTAAAGCTGGCCGTGATTACATCATTTTCACCCACAGATGAAAGGTGCGTATCAAACAGCGCTTTCGCTTCAGCCCCTACAACAGAGCAATCGAAGTAAGTCTTTTGACCATCATCGCCACGCATTGCTGCAATGGATGTTGACCAATAAGGCTTCCCTTTTTTCGGCTCTACTTTACGGATACGATTAAAAAAACCAAAACCTGTAATATGCAGATCGAAATGGGTCGTTTGAGTGTTCTGAGTCATGATATTTCTCCAAAAAAAATCCGAGAAAAATCACTACTCCACGTATGGGAATAAGATTTCCCAGACGGGTGAACAGTTAAGAGCTTACTCAATAAAAGTAAGAGAGGTATAAGCATCCATAAGGATGAGGGTATAAGACACTCCAATCAGCTAAGGCTGAACGCGACACGTTTCATGGAGCCATTTAAGGCATAAACGCCGTGTGCTTCACACTGCAAGTCAGTGAGCAACTGTAAAGAATATTTAGGCTAACACCGTTTAACGGTAGTTAAAAGTGACTTAAATCACATTATTAGCCTATCAAGGCTCTCTTTAGTTTTCTAACCTAGCTTTGAAGAACAATACCCGTTAGTACCAAAGTGAAAATCAAATCTTTGCGGGGAAACGATTTCTGTTGGTCAATAGATATTTTTCAGGCACAAAAAAACCCAGATTAGTAGTCTGGGTTTTCTCGAATGTTATAATAAGGTCATTCATTCAGATTAGTAGTCTGAAAGAAACCTAAGCAGTACCACACACTCAACATATTCAGTATCGCCTTATAAAATACAGAAATCAATAAATATGGAAACACCTTCTTAGACACCATTTGTCATCTCCTTACCAGGTTTACCTTTTTCATCAAAATGCCGTTGGCTACAGCCAGATTTAAACGCTGAGCAGCCCCACCAAAAGCCTTTGGTTTTTGCTTTCTTACGAACCAGTACCCCCTTACCGCATGAGCAGGGGGCTGTTTTAGCCGGTTTCCCTCGACTGTCATCGAGCACCAGGCCGCAAGCCTCTTTATCTTCACACACCCAGAAATTTCCTTTTTTACCAGAACGCTGTACCAGCGTTTTTAAGCATGAAGGGCAAGGCGCTGTCGGTTGTACGACTTTAGGTAAATTCAGCGAGCACTGACCACTTTTAAACATATTCACTAACGCGGTCACAAACCCTTCTTGTTTGGTCATAAACGCGTCCAAGGAATATTGACCCAAGGCAATCTGGTCAAGGGCTTGTTCCCACATCGCCGTCATAACAGGATTGGTGATCTCATTAGGAAGTGTATCAATCAACCCCCGCCCTGCTTGGGTACTGAGCAGTTTTTTGCCTTTTGCTTCAACATATCCCCGGCTCTTAATCGTCTCGATAATACTGGCACGGGTAGCCTCTGTGCCTATTCCTGCCGTTTCTTTCAATACCGCCTTAAATTTCGGATCATCCACCATTCGCGCAATGTTGGCCATCGCATCAAGTAATGTGCCTTCTGTAAAGCTAGCCGGCGGCTTGGTTTTCTTCTCTTGAACATTGGCTTGCTGACAAGTCAGCGATTGCCCAACAACCAAAACAGGTAGAGACTGGTCTTTATCCGTATCGCCTTCCTCACTCTCTTTACCCGTTACAATCCGCCAACCTTTAACACGTTCTACCTTACCGCTGGTTCTAAAGTTATGACCCGCCACATCCATTTCAATGGTCGTCGCATCATCTTCAGCACACGGGTAGAACTGAGCAATATAGCGCTCACAGATAGCAAAATAGACATGACGCTCCATTTCAGTCAAGGTTGAGAGTTTGGGTTTAACCGCAAGGGGGATAATGGCATGGTGAGAATGGTCAGCTAATTTTTTGTCATTCCAGCAAGCACTTTTTATCGCATTATCAGCACCGGCACACCCAGACTCCAACTCCGGTATTGATTGCAAAACAGCAAGCACGGAAGGCACGTCCTCAAACTGACTCATGGGTAAATAAGGACCATCAGTCCGGGGGTAGGACGTTATTTTATGTTTTTCATACAACGACTGAGCCGTATCTAAGACTTTTTGGGCGGTATAACCATATTTAGCGGACATCGTTTTTTGTAATGCCCCCAAAAAAACAAAGCCGGGTGTTTCACCTTTCGTCGTTTGGTTTCAAAAAGAGTCACACGACCCTCTAACCCGTGACACTGTAACGATACAGTTTGAGCCACCTCGCGGCGTAAACACCGTCCAGATCCATCCGAATCATGCTCGGGTACACACCATTTCGCATTAAAACCCTGGGACCCAACATTGAATTTCCCCACAACATCAAAGAAGGGGAGCGACACAAAGTTTTCTATCTGCCTATCGCGATCAACCACTAACCGTAATGTCGGTGACTGAACCCGTCCCACCGACAACGGTTTGGTGTACCCGAGATCTCGTCCAATGATCGTACACAACCGAGTCATATTCATCCCAAGCAACCAATCTGCTCGACTGCGCCCCACACCGGCATCCCCGAGTTTTTCTGTTTCTTCACCCGGCTTCATCGTCGCCAATGCCTGGCGAATACTGGATTCATCTAATGCACTTAGCCAAAGTCGTTTTACCGATCCGGTAAAATTCACGTACTCAAGGATTTCACGCGCAATCACTTCCCCTTCACGATCGGCGTCCGTTGATATCACCACTTCACTCGCCTGACTAACGAGCTTACGGACAATAGCAAACTGCGCTTTAGCCTCCTTCTTCACTTTCATTTTCCATACAGACGGGATAATGGGTAATGTTTCCATTCGCCACTGCTTATAGCTTTCATCGTAACCTTCCGGTTCAACTTGTTCGAGTAAATGACCAAACCCCCATGTCACGACTTTACCCTCACCTTTAAATGCCCCATTCTCCCGCTGGCGACACCCCAACACAGCCGCGATATCTTTTGCCTGAGACGGCTTTTCACATAAATAGAGTTGCATTCTTTATCCCTCACCGTGTGACAATCGGTCATCAGTACGGTTTCGTTTTGCTTCAAGGCGATCAGCGTCGAGCGATTGCCACACCTGACACAAGAAAAATACACCGCGCCAAACATACTGAGTACCTATCATTATTCCTCTCGATACATTCATGAAAAGGGCCCTCCTGTCTCCTCTCGTTCAATCAACTGCTCAAAACAATCGAAACCGACGGGTCCGAATGCACGTATTGCTTGCAACAAACCGTCTCGCTGTAAAAGTGGTTGTTGTAAAATATCGTCCACAACACAGCAATGCTCTTCACGCGCGGTATATACATTCATTTCAATGGCTTTTTCATCCAACGGAACCCGTTTAAATCCGTAAAATCGGACAAGCAAACTGATAATGGTATCGGTAGAGAGATACCGCCCTTCTTGTTTTTCGGCAAAAAACAGACAAAACAGAGCGGGACGTAACGGGGACGGCCAGGTCGGTGATGTACCACAAATTGCAATACTCGATGCGACGGGCTCCATTGCGTGCACCAAATGATAAGACGCTTCATTTTGACGGGTGACGGTATTCATCTGTCTTTCTTTACCGTCCGTCATTTTCGCAACAACACGATGTAGTGCAGAGAAATCAACATCCAGTTTCATGGCCCCCTCCCTGCTTTATATTGCGTAAAAAAGTTCTTAAATTGACACAAGACAACAACTCATCAACCCTTGAAAAATCACCATCTGATACCGCTCCCTCAATTAACGACACTCTATGAATTTCATCATCATTTGAGATAGCAGTGATCCCCCATTCAGGCGGTTCATTCACATCATAAGATTGCAGTAACTCAAATAAACGGTCCCGTTTCCTCTTGAATGTCGACGCATCCTTATACGTAAAAACAACGGTCAAACGCCCTGCGTTATTCATAACTATTCACTCCGACTCAGAGTGACGTTATCGCTCGGTGTACACGCCTTAATACGACTTTTTACCCAAGTTGGGGTGACATTATTCAACGTCTTATTTTCAGTATTACCAATCAAGGCTTGCTGTACTTGAAGCGTAAAAGGCGTTTGATATCTCACCTCCACCGTTGCTTGTGCAAGCGCATTTTTATCTGCACGATGACGGGCCCGTACCTGAGTACGCAGTGCTGCAATCGCATTGGTTAAATTCTTTGCGGCCATATTCGGCTCCTTGTCTATTGAGGGATATCATAATCATACTGAGGAGGGATTTGCTGTTGCTGCTGTGGAGCCGGTTGCTGTTGCCGCTCATCCATCGTGATAGAACGAACACGAGAAGGTAAAATCGCAATCGATTCTGCCGTTAACGCCATCCCGGATAACATCTGCCCAGGGTTATCAGAATCAGGCCATTCATCAAGGCGTAACTCGCCTTCAATACGCACCCGCATTCCTTTTCCCAATAGTCGATTTAATTGTTCCGCGTTACGTTTCCAGTAATCAATGCGGATCCAAAATCCCCCTTTATCTTCAAATCGTTTATTAGGATCGTCACTTCGAACCAGACGATCATATTTAACACTGAAGACTAAAAGCGGACGAGGTTCGCCATTACTGCGTTCATTAGCAGGTTGAAACGTTAATTTTGGTAACTGACCAATGTTGCCATCGAAAATAAACGTACTTTTTGCCATGAGGGCTTTCCTTTAATTAATATCAAATGGTTTTTCAGCCTATCTGATATTTAAAAGGAAATACTGATTAGAACTTTTTTCCAAAAAAAGTTCTAATCAGTATTTATCAGTTATTTTATGATATCATTACGAGTTAACCAAACATGCCGCACATTCAGTTATAACCTCAGATCATATAAAGCCGTGCACTTATTACCATTAAGTTCAGCCTTTCTATTAACAATTAAAAAATCATACCAAAAATGACTATCAGACAATATCTATGCCTAGCATTTAAAATCACAGAGAGATGTTAAGAAAAACCATAACGAAAAGACAGATAAAGACAAACCAAAAAAATCTATTCAATATTGCGCCAGAATATTTATTGATAATAAAAAATTTCATTATCATCATACAACATGACCCCTCTACACATATTGAGCTTCGCTCTCTATGCTAGATGACTTCTTTTTTCCTTTATTTATGAGATTGTTGCATTAATAATAATTCTGTTTAAGAGCGAGTCTGGTTTCTGCTCAAAATGTATCAATGCTCTCCCTCAGGGTCGGTTGCCACCGTACCCAGAGGGAGAGCACTAAAAGCCTATTGCAACAGTGTTTATCTCATTCGAAATAGCTGTATACTGTAATTATAATCAAATTGACATTACACAGTTATTTCGAATAATCATTAATATTGAGCCAGCCATGAATAAATTAAAGCATCAACTACTTTCTGATATTTCATCACTCGACTTAAGACGTCACAAGTCGTCAAAATTCGATCCATTTAAAGATGAAATACTATTTTTAAGACAGAATGATATGGGATATCAAGACATCGCAGATTGGCTCAAAAAAGAAAAAGCATTATCGGCGTCTCCATCATCCATTCATTATATTGTACACAAATGGAAAAGTAATCATGGCTAATATAGAACAATTAATTGACCTTCTTATACCAGACCCCATACTGTCATCAACAGCGATACACAATCGAAAACAAAGGAGATCATCTATACTCGACCCGTATCGGTTAGAAATCATGACACTGTATGACGAGTTTGGTCAAAGTGGTACCGCTATTCAAATATGGTTAGCGCATAAGAAAAATATCTATATTACTAAAGGTATGATTTACAAACGCATTCAGTATTGGCGCAAATTAAACGAGTCTATGATTAAAGATGAAAAACAAAGACAGATATAAAGAAAAACTCTCTCAACAAGCCAATCGTTTTTTTCATAAGCATTACTACGGATTAAAGACACAGAAAATAAAAGATTCACCTCTTATTCACGGCCGCCGAACCTTAAGAGAGCAAATTAGAATTGTCGGGAAAGCAGCTTACGACATGAAAGTATCACGACTAAAACAAATTACACCAGAAATGGCGCAAACATATTTAAACAATAGTCGTGATAAAGGACTATCACATAAATATCTGTCCACAATTAAATGTTCGTTAGAACGATTAATCTTCTTGAACGACTCTAAAAATAAGTTAACACCTGTTATCGCTCTACCGAGAAAAGAAGTACCATTAACCGATAGAAATCGTGCTTATACTCCCTCACAAATTCGTTTGATTTTAGACAACTTAAATGACCGTGGAAAACTGTCAGTATTGATAGCGCTTAATGCAGGGTTAAGAGTTGAAGAATTACTCACCATAAGACGAAAAGATGAAGCGACTGTATCGACGAGCAGGATGTGGAGTAATAAGCGCTTCACTGGTCGAGAAGACGGTGTACGCTATATAGTTACGGGAAAAAATGGATTACGAAGAGAAGTTATGCTTGATAAGCATTTAGCTGAATGCATGGAGACCAAACGACTCATCAATCCTCAAGCGATTATTGATCGCGGTGAACCATTTATTATTCATTATGATCTTTTAGGCGGAAAACGTTTCTCGGAAGCATTTTCCAAGGCTTCGTACAAAGCCTTGAACTGGTCACATGGCGCTCACGGCCTCAGATTCACTTATGCTCAAAATAGAATTGATAACCAACTTGTTAACATTCAATATAATGAAGCTAAACTTATTCTAAGCCAAGAACTCGGACATTTTAGAGAACATATCACCGATAGGTATATTGAGCCCTATAGAAGCAAACGCTAGAACCCATTATACTCATTATAGCTAGCATCATATACAACTGATGACAATGTAAAACCAAATGACTTTAATACTGCGGCAGGTCTTACATATGTTTTAAAGTCACTAAAAAGTTGACGATAAAACCGCTCTCCACCTTCAGAATCAAATGTTGATTCCAATATGATCTGGCAACTATCTGGGCACACCACTCCACCGTCTTTTTGGCTCTTCATTTCATAAGCGGATGCAATAAGATATACACCTAGTTCAGATCTTATTACATCACAAAAATATGAACCAAGTCCTTTATGACGATATGCTGCTTTTATAAATACCGTTTCTAAACTCAAAAACAACGTCGGCTCATCGATTGAAGTGTTTTGAATATCAGTCACGTAAATATCACAATTTAAATGACACAATCCAATCAGCTCATGATTTAACCATAATTCATAAATAGGCATGCCAATAAAATACTCTTCTTGGTATGGCAAAAAATCATTCGCCAACTCACGTACTAATTGACGTTTTTTACTGGTATTCCCTGCGCTTAAACTCACTGTTAATAATGATTCAGGTGGAATATTTAAAATAAAACCGGGTTTAGATTTGATCTCTGCCGTTTTAGCGGCCTCATAACTTAGTATACGGTTAGCAAAAATAGATGTTACACCTTCGTTATCCTTTTCATTGCAACACATAAATCACCCTTAAAATTCAATCAAATACATAAAATACACTTTCTTAAGTTACCACCAAAAGTTTATAGACTAATGGCGCGTCTCAATGACGAATAACAGTAAGCCTGCTTCTGCTAGCCTTATCAGATAAGGCAAATATTACAATTTTCTTCGTTTTTTAGGTTTCAAAACCTCCATAAATTAAAAAATACAGATAAGAAAACTCACCCGAAAGCATGTGCTTTCAGGTGAGCAGGTAAACATCCAATAAAGGATCAAGTTAAGAAGTCTGAATCAGACTCAGTGATGTTATTAAAAACATCATGCCAGAGGGCATAGTAAGGCCAGGTAGGACGAAGCCTATGGTTCCTGGTGCTTCTATCGATCATAAGATATGAGAAGCAAAGTATAAGACACCCCAATCAGCTAACGCTGAACGCGACACGTTTCATGGAGCCATTTAAGGCATACGCCGTGTGCTTCACACTGCAAGTCAGTGAGAGACTTTAGATCAATTTCATAGTATCAGGTTCGAAAGAGGATTTGAATATTCTCACCGTAATGCTGCCAAGTTACTGTTTACGATAAAACTCCCTCGATTAATTTTTTGAAACAATCTCCACTTCAAGGAAACCCCCCATTGACATTAACACAACAAAAGAATAACGTTCGCGCATCTGTATAGCATATAAACTAGATGCATACTTAAGCCAATGGAAGTGTTTAGTTACCTCTTCTGATCCAATGTCATTGAATAGTTCTAAAGGTTAAATATGGATGTATACGAAGGGCTTAAAAAATGCAAACGCGTAATTGCCGGTATTAACGAAGCAGGTCTAAAAACAAACAAAAGCTGTCGAGATATAGATGTTATATCTCTTTGCAATGGTGAAGGAATACGAAGGCCGCCATTGGCAATTAACCGAGCATTAATCACAAGTGCAGTTGAAAATTGTCAGTCCTCATTTGAAAAATACTCCTACTTAATTAGAGATAACCGCCTAGAAGAAGCCATCAAAAAATACTCAAGTATACGTAAAGACCTGCCTGTCGCAATAGATATGGGCAGCACGCGGATTTTTAACAATATTTTCAATCATATTTTACCGAAACAATCAAAAATTTTTATAGAAGTTGGCTTTTACCACTCGTTCATTGCTTGGACTCATTCAGCAAACGTATGCTTATGCGTAACTGGAGACAGCTCTCAACACACAGCCAAAACTTCGCTAAAGAGTTTAAACATAGGGAAAGGAAAATACGGGGCCCCGGCTGCTGTTATTATTATTAATCCAACATATTCCGGAGAGTTATACACTCAAAGTGAACTCCAAGGCATCATTGATTGGTGTCGGTCCAATGACTCTCTTCTTATTGAGGATGCGGTTTTCCAAGGCACTGAATATGGTAAAACTACAGCGAGAGTTTTAGATGTATCTAGAAGCCTAGATAACACTATCAGCGTTAACAGCGTCTCTAAGTCTCTGGGGCTATCTAACTTGCGATTAGGGTGGGTAATAGGTTGTGAACCCCTTGTTCATAAATTAAGTTATTATTCGGATATAGCAACTGTATCAATTCCTTTTCTCACTGCCAATATCGCCTCAGAAGCTCTACTTGAACATCAAGACTACAAAATATTTTGCAAAGAACAAAATGTTCTGAGAGTAAAATTTTTAACCAACCTCATTCAGACAAAGAACCAACGATTGATTTGTCGCCTTGGTGGTAATAGGGACTGGCTAGCTATCAAAAGTAAACCAGTGTCAGGCCAAAACATGTTTATCTACTTTCCTGCTATTGAAACAGCTTTCAGTCAATTGGGCTTAGTCGATAGTGCAGATTTATGTGAAAAGATAGCGAATAAATCTGGCGTGATGTTGTCTCCTTTACTATCAAGTGGCTATAAAGATTCGACATGTAGAATTTCGTTTTCAGGAGTGGATGTAAACAAAGGATACAAAATAAGCCAGAAATATGAAGTAAAAGTGATTGATTCAGTGCTTAAAAAGCAGTTGGTTGATATTACATATTATGAACAGCAACTCAATAACGAACTCAGCACTATATACATTGAAACTCTGGATATTTTCGAACAAGCAATAGACAAGATAGCTGAAGCAGTCATTGATATCGTAGAAGGGAAGTAACTATTATGAAAACTGTTTATATTTTAGAAACGAACTTTGCCGGCAATGGTTGTCAAGCTATGCAATTCGCTCGATATCAAGGCTATAAAGTACATTTTTTAACCTCTAACCCAAACGATTATTTGGGCCGGTTAAATCCTTTGCCTACAGATATTGCCGATGAATTTACTGTTATTGATTGTTACAGCTTCAAAAGCTTAGCTATGTTTTTTGATGAAAACATCGACGATATAGCAGCCATACTTACATTTGATGACTTTCATCTAGAAGTCTGCGCGAGACTCTGCGAAAGATATAATCTAATCACACCCAACTCGGGTGCTATTTCTAAGGTAAGGGATAAACAAGTTGCTCGTGAGCTTATCAATAATCAGCACTCTAAAGTTACCGCATGCTCGTTTAGTTTAGCGAACGCCCCTGATACTGCTCCTTTAGATTATCCTGTTGTAGTAAAGCCAACTGATGAAAGTGGCTCTGTGGGTGTGACAGTTTGCTATAACAACAGCGACTGGCAGTTTGCAATTCAAAAGTTAATCGAACTTCCTACCAATGTCAGATCCTACAAACGAACCAATAAAATTTTAGTGGAAGAATATATTGGTGGTGAAGAGTATAGCGCCGAGCTAATTTGGTGCACAGACACCTGTGACTGGCAGTTAATAGGCATTACCAAAAAATATGTCACCAGCGGGACTTCATGTGTAGAAATTGGTCATACCTTCCCTTGCACAAAAGAAATCATCTGTGCAAAAAGCGTTGAATATGAAATAAAATCATGGCTTCGTGATATTGGTCTAACATCTTGTGTTGCACACGTGGAGTTCAAAAGCCATAAAGACAAGTTGTACTTGATTGAAATCAATGCTAGGGCAGCAGGTGGCAATATCGCGGAGCTAGTACATCTATGTTTCGATATCGATTTGGTCGAATGTAGTCTCAATATTGCTTTGGGTAAGCAGAAAAAGGTTGAATTACCTTCTTCTACTAGTTTCGGTGCAATTCGATTCATCATACCAAAGAAGGCAGGGTGCATCATCAATATTAAAACTCCAGAAGCAGAGTCTTCTATTTGCAAGGTGAATGTTAGGAACAAGTTCCCTATCCAGTTTGATGGTGACCTTAGCGCGAGCTTTCGATTAGGGTACTGTATTTCACTGGAACAAACTTTTATTACCGCTGAAAATGCTGCTTTTAGATTTGTAGAGCATTGCGAGGTGCACTACTCATGAAGGTTTTAGTAATTGGTGCTGGCAGCGGTGGGCTTGCTTTAACCAATGATTTGTTGGCAAGAGGTTTTGAGGTTTGTCTTTACGCGACTTATGATCATGCATCAAATATAGATGCCATTAAGACGAATGGTGGAAAGCTTGTTGGGGTGCTTAGCAATAACAAAGTGTTACAGAAAGTACATATGACAACAACATGCCCCAAAGAAGCCGCTGAATATTCAGATATCAGGCTATTTGTACTTCCTGCTTATGCACAGGAATCGTGCTTTACAAAATTTATACCTTTTATTACTTCTCAGGTAATCAACATCTTTCTTCCTGGTAACTTCATCGGCACACAGGTTGAAACACTCATGAGGCAGAACAATAGCTTAACAGAAGTTACTTATATTGAAACGAGCACAATTCCACATATATGCCGTGTTAATAATCCAGGTGAAGTTATCATTAGCAACCATACTAAGCCGTTTATGCATGTATCCATAGTTAACCGAAGTGCTCATTCACATACCGAACTGAAAAGCCTATTATGTCACCTATTTAATCAACCTCTAACGTTTTTGAAACACCCACTTGCTGCGGGCCTGTACTCGGTAAATGGCGTTTTTCACCCAATACCTGCCTTATTTAACTTGGCCAATATTGATAACGAAATGAAGCAATTCTATTTCTACAAAGATGGGATGTCTGAAGAAGTCTGTAAGATGATGCATCAACTCGACAAGGAAAGAATCAATTTACTCTCTACTTTATCAATTGATAAGCAAACTTTCGAAGCTCAACTAAACAAGTATTACCGCACACCTGATTGCTCCTTAATAACATTTGTCAAACAGTCCCCCTATCATAATGCAGATTTCCATATGCCCGATAGCATCCGCCATCGATATTTCTTTGAAGACATACCTTATATTTTATCACCATGGAAACAAATCGCCAATATGCTTCAGATTGAAACCCCAGTATTGAGCTCTGTAGTAACACTAGCTCAAGTGCTCATAAATGAAGGAAAGCCTTTTTCAAATCGTCACATTTCCTCATCATTTCTTGAACAACAAACAGTAGAGGTGAATATTGCATGAGCCATAATGTTGCTTTACTGAATTGTTCTATCCATTTACTCGACAGAGCAAAAAATTTAGGTATACCTATCGTATTGATACAGCCTAAGTCTAGGATGGAACCTTTTTGCGTCGAAATGGCTGATCATCTATTAGTCTATCAAGATGGGAAAGAAGACGAAGCTGAATTTATTAATTTTCTTTGCTTTCACAATGTGCATGAAGTCCTAACGTTATCTGAAGCCAGTTTGGATCTATGTTGGCGTTTAAATACTAAATTAAACAATAATACTCCACCTTACCCCAAAGTGTTTAAAGACAAGTTTTTTATGAGGGAATTCTTATCTGAAACACCTTTCGGTAACGTGAAATACCAAGTAGTGAGCACTGAAAAAGAACTAGCAATAGCCTCCGAGTATGTATCCTTCCCTATCGTTTTAAAACCCGTATCTGGCTCAGGTAGCAAAGGGGTGATCATGGCCTATGATAAGTCTTATCTCAAGCTTTCTAGTTCCTCACCACACATACTTGAGGAACTGATACTGGGTGATGAGTTTTCCGTTGAATCAGTAGTAACAGATAAACAACGAGTCCACTTGGCCGTTACGAAAAAACAGTTATTCGACCGAGATGGCGGATGTGTAGTAGAAAGAGGACATTTTATTCTTAAATTACACAATCAAATGGCAGAGAAAGACATTATTAGAAATTTTGTAGATGGAGTGCTACAAAAAATAGAAGCCGCCCCAGGTGTTTACCATACTGAGGTAATCGTGCGAGACGATATCGTCCACTTGGTAGAAATACATAAAAGAGTCGGTGGAGATTGCATCCCAGATTTAGTCGCACAAGCCACTGGAGTAGATTTGTATACCGTAGCATTGCAAATTGCGACAGGTCGAAGCGTTGAAGTAACTCAAACAGAACTTCGTGGGGAGGCTGGTATTTTATATTTAGATAAACCTGAAGGGCTCGTTTCTATGGTCAGCGGAGAATCGATACTAAGGACAATGCCTTCTATTTGTACTTTCCAGATAAACTTTTCCACAGGGAGCTATATTAAGCGTCCATTAAGTTCATCGGAAAGAATTGGTTATGTGCAAGGATTTTCGTTTGTTAGAGGTAAAATCAATGCGATCCTGCAAGAAGCACAAAATGTTATACAGGTAGCATATGACTAAGAATAATACACTCGTCTTGATCTCTATGTTCCTGTCTTGTATAGGGATGTTTATATTTTTTCCTTTTATCACGAGCTTCATTGCGTTTTCATTAGGTATAGAAGAAGCGAGCGTTGGAACCTTAGTTGGGATCAGTATTTTTGTTGGTAATGTTAGTGCCTTACTCTTTTCTCTGAATTGCAAACCTAATAAAGAAAAGTGGCTATTTTCTTTATCTATATTCTTCTTCATCGTCTCTATAGGTGGCATGTTTGCAATGAGCTTGAACAAGGCAATTGTGATAACCGCGTTATTGATTGGACTAATCTCGCTCTACCGTTTTGCAATTGGTATCTATTTTAACTCATCTCGTGCATTGCAAATGAGATATCTGCCAGCGCATGAAAACTCAATAACATTATTATCGAAAATAAAACTAGTGAATAGTGTTGCGGCAGGATTTGGCCCTGTTATTGGGCAATACATTCTCTCACAATATGGATACAGCGAGCTATTTGGAGCAAGCATTGTCTTATTTTTACTTGCTTATTTGCCTCTGCTAAAAACGGAAAAACTGCCACAAAATGACATTTGGGACAGCAATAAAAAACGCTCTTTCTCTATTATTAAAGAAAAGTGGTTCGCCCTGTCTTGTCTAAGCGGTAGCTTCCACTTCATTTTTGAAGCTCAGATATATACCTATTTAATATTCAAAGCGAACAAAAATGGTATTGAAGGTGCCATTCCTGCCATATTTACAACCAACTCAATCGCTTTAGTCGCACTAGGTCTTCTATGGATAAAATATATTGGTGATATAAAGAAACATTTTGTTTGGATCTCTACTGCTAGCTTTTTTTCTTTGTCCGCAGTCCTTATGGTCACTTGGGTAGAATCTATTTATGCACTCATATGTGTTGTAATTATGTTTTCATTCGGTGAGTTTGTATCACCACAGTTAAGGCTTGATTATGCTTCAGATTCAGAGCTAGACAAGTTAAGTGTCATATCAGTACACAACTTCTTCACTGGCTCTCTGGGTATGTCTGTAGGATTTGCTCTGGGCGGATATTTGTATTCACTAAATAACATTGTTTTA
The DNA here is from genome assembly GCF_003025615.1 of Photobacterium frigidiphilum. Lineage (GTDB taxonomy): Bacteria > Pseudomonadota > Gammaproteobacteria > Enterobacterales > Vibrionaceae > Photobacterium > Photobacterium frigidiphilum. The sequence continues at coordinate 80,468 of NZ_PYMJ01000027.1, forward strand.
GAATCAGCAGCATGGATACTTGTTTACTGTATGTCTGTGCTGCTTTTGCAGAAATCAAAAGCACTAAAAAAAGCTCACGGAAAATTAATAACTGATAAATTTATCTAACGGTAGGCTGCCTACGGCAGCAACTAACGACCTGTAAGTTTTTCTGTTCATCATAAGGTATCTTACTTTCTATCCAGCCGCCTCGACGTTGGTATATGCGAGTATGATGACCGGTACGGGATAGGTGTATTCAAATGAGGAAAAAAAGGTAATATCTGTTTAATAATGCGAAGTTAAATAGCGCCGAAAGAAACGCGGGGAATAACATTTGGATATCTGAAGAGATCATTAAACGTAGGCAACATGATGAACGCGTTTATGACGGTACCGGTTCTTCCGTTAAGTATCCTGACAGCACCATTGAAGCCTGCCATTACATCAAATTGGCGTATAAACTTCCCTTACATAAGGCCCAGAGCTGATTGAAAATTTATTGACGAAGCTTAGCATGACCAACCTGCAATGCCCTGATCATACATTGCTGTCAAAACGGCTGAAGCAACTCAATCTCACGGCGCCACGATTTAGAAAAAATGAAAATTCAATACATTAGGTAATAAGTGGTAAATATGGGCATAAAAGACAGGGAAATAGCAAAATAGTTTACCAAGCAAGAGCTAATTGTTTACCAGGTATGATCGAAGGTATGGATACTACGTTTTTACAAGGCATACTTGTTCATCAAACTACAACTAGCTGTTGGTTTCGATAACAAAAGATACCCTCTTTTTAAAAACAGCTGAGTTAATTACTCATTAGAACCGGTGAAAGCCCTTTCGTTGAATAACTTCCTTTTCGTATCGACTAGAGTTAATTGTTTAATACCTTCGTGTAAGGGGTTAATAGCAATGATTGATTCAAGGCCATCAGGAGTAGCTGCACTTGGAACAATCAACCCCGTATTATTTTTTTTAACTAACCACTTTGTCCCTATTACTCGTGTTGATGACGGATGTGGATAAACGTTCCAATCAGAAGGTAATTCGGTAGTATCTAATTGTTCGATTAGCTCATCAGATAGCTCATAAATTCCTAGAAGACGGTTCTTCGGTATCAATCGAGGCAACGGAAAATAATTCGCCATCTCCAACATTGCAACAGACGGTGACAGAGCAAAGTACATCACAGGGTGCCCTTTGTGATTCCACCGTGCCCCATCCTGATAGCTAGCCCCCAAACCTTCGTAATTTTCGAGATAAAGCTCCGGCGTGATTCGATATAATTTCATTTATGAAAACTCACCCCAAGCCATTTTATTCAACATTTCTTTGACTAAGCAGCGCCCCATGAATGTATCGAGTAAATCCGTTGGCTTTTGATTGTTAAGTGCAGGAATCGGGGTATTCAGCAGCTCGGTCGCTGTACTCATATCATCATATAGCTCATAAGCAGCACTGTAGACACTCAAGATATCGAGTATTTCTTCAGATTGCTGTTTATCCAGAGCCTTGCGTTTATATAAGCGATGCAGGTTACCGCTCGTTGTACCGAGTGCGCGACAAATTACGCCACGCTGGTCAGGTAGCATTTTCACCGTTGATTCAACAACAGATCCAGCAACACCGATGGAAATAGCATTAAGAAACTTATATTGGTCTTCGAAAATGTCATTTCTTAACCCAACATCTGCGATAAGTGAATATGACATAATAAACATCCTATTATGAATTAACACAATCAGTATACTTCATTATGAAGTACCGTCAACATCATGAGATGTCATGAAATTGCAAAGTTCAGCGTTCTAGCCCCTACAAACCATATACGTACTGACGCGTTTCACTTGTCTGGTATGAGCAAATAATTAACCGTACTCGCTTCATTAACCTTGGTTAATCATTTGCTCATACCTAAATTTATAGTAAGGAATTTCAATATTCCTTACCATTAAAAGAGATATAATCTAAAATATTAACCTCTTTATTATTTCAGTATTACAGATAATTGTCGTGTTAACAGGCTTTCTGGAATATACGATCCAAAACCTAAATCTAATGCTAGATCAATTAATTCAGCTTTTGAGTGAGCATTGAATTTCTCACGTAAACGAAGTATATAGTTCTCTACTGTTTTCACTGAAATATTCAACCCTCTTGCAATATACTGAGGTTTTTTTCCATAGAGTAATAAAAAAAGCACTTCAGATTCCCGAGTATTAATGGCTACTTTTTGATTATGTAAATCTAAACTAAATGAAACCTGAGTCTTTTTACTAAAACCAGCAGCTTGGCAAATCAAATGGCCAACTTCTAGAGTAACGGCATCTGTTAGCTCGGTACCAGAAAAAATAGTCCCAACTATTTTGTTTTCCTCATTTTTCCACGGTATCTTTGTGAATAAATGTGCACGCCAATACCCGTCTGAATAAGGGTGAATATCAAGTACCCGCATACACTTTCCGGAATCCATTACTTGTAAATCTTGTTCTTGGAATGATGGTGCCCATTCAATGGTTGGGCTTGGCATATCAAAATCTGTGCGCCCAACACAATCTAAATGATGATCAACACCAATTATTTCACCATATTCTGAATTAGCAAAAACAAAGACAGAATCTTTATCTTTAGTACCCCATAAACCAGGGAGTTGATTAAAAATATGGAAGATAATCATTATCTCCATATTTATGAATAAAATCGTATTTTAAATACTGGTTTTTCATAAACTTACCTTCAATAACCAAATTTAATTAAATGGGTAGCTATTAGCTACTTCAAGGTGATCAAGAATATGAGGTGGTGTACTTTCAATAAATTGGGTGAGATCCAGTTCAAACGGACCTGTTGAGCCACTCCGACACATAATTAAATTATCACCAAGAACCACAAGTAAAGGTTTAGTCGCCTCCCATTGCAGTGTAGTTGTCATATTATAATCACTGACATCAATACCGCAGTTATACGTATTCGAGCTAAGAATACCGTTAGTAATATTGTAGCCACCAACTAGTGAGATAGGATGTTGTGTCTTTGGATAAGTGATCGGAACATTTTCATGGTGGTATGATCCTGAAAAAATGATTGTATTGTTAGCCGAAACGAAAGAGGAAGCTAACAAGGATAACAGACCAATTACTTTAATTGTTTTCATAATATTCTCCATAGTGCACATTGGGAAAGTTCCCAATGAGAATTTATGTTATTTGGTAGGTTGTAACAATAGGATAATCTCTTATTTTTTTGTGCGACATTGACCATGTGAATGATTCATGCGAGGTAAGTGGGTTGTAATGTAATAAACCATCCCACTCCATAACGTCCCGTCTGACTATGATTATGGCGACAATTAATAAGCAATTAATTGATAAGTGGGAGATAGAGTGATGATCATTAACTTACTGGGTATTGGTATTGATATTAATGGTAAAGCTGTTTTAAAAAATCGATTCTCAAGAGATAAACTGGCTGAGTATATCGCTAACACACCACTATGTACGATCGTCATGGAATCGTGTGGAGGTGCCAACTATTGGGTCAGGGCACAAGTTTAACTTAGATGCCAAATATATGACTGCAACTTAGATCTAGAGCAACATCATTAAAAATTAACGTGCAAATAGGGATAGTTCATATATGTCGCAAACTGGAGTGCTGAGTTAAATGGCGACGAAAGAAACGCGGTGAATAACAAAAAAAAATTTGTTTCATTAAGCTGCTTTGTTAACCGTTTTGAATGTTTTTCCACTCATGATTTCTAATTTTTCTACAAATTTCTCTCTCTACAGTACCTAGAGCATGTCGTTTATCACCTCTCAGCGAACACCTCATTGTATTACAACGCTCACATGAAAAGATTGTTTTAGGCTCCAAACCGTCATGTGTAAAGTTATACCTGTTTGGTACTAATTCAGAGTAAACAAGTTCACTTTTACAAGACGAGCACAAACACCATAAATTTTTAATTAAACCGTTTGAATAATACCAATGCCAGTCAGCACCAAATAAGTGATCAGATTTATATAACTCTTCCACTCCTGGTTTCTTCTTTCTAACTACTAAAGAAACCACTTCAATTAACGTTGGAACTGACAAAAAAACTAATAATACGATTACCCATCCATAGACTTCATGTGAAGAGGTAAGCCATTCCCATATTGATATCAGCAGCCCAAAACACCAAAAAGCCACTTTAACCAAAAGGTCTCTAAATGGAGTCCAAAATGAGAGAATTATTCCACCGATTACAGATGCTATAGCTCCATTACGAATTGGGTTAGATTCCTTCTTACTCAAAGTTACCCTCCTTGTTTAATCTTCAAATAGTGTATCTGCGCCAATTAATGGAATAAGTCTCATCAAAACATTATCCATAACTCCCTGCTCGGCTGTGGTGATCAGTGTGGCTTTACGATCTTGCCATGACAGTGTCTGAATCAGGCTTGCAGCCACAACAGATGGCTTTTCGAGGTTATTAACAGGTACCTCGGTTGCACCGCCACGAATACTGGTACTAACAGGACAACAAATGAGTAATCCCGTTTTTTTATTGTACTCGTAGCTCGACAGTACTAACGCTGGCCGATACTTACCGATTTCTTTTCCTTTTACGGGTTCAAAATCAAGCCAAATAATATCATTGCGACTTGGAATAAATTTCGCCATTATTCCCCCATGTCCTTAGCTGAAATTACAGCCAATCCATCAGCATGAGCAGTATGTGCATCCAGCCCACTTAACAATTCTTCCTCAGTGAATAAGAAGCGCTTCTTTATCTTTCTAATTGGTTCAATCACAATTTTCCCATCAACTGTTTTAACATCAATTTCTGCGCCCTCTGCCAGTTCAAGCTGGCGAATAAAAACAGCAGGTATAATTGAACCAAGTGAGTTACCGATCTTTCTTACTTGAGTTCTCATAACTTCACCTCATGTGGTAACACTGTTATAACCATTTTATGTAAAACAGGCGACGTGTCAACTATGTTATAACAATAATGCATTTAAAAAAGACTACCTGACGCGTTTCACTTGTCTGGTACGAACCTATGATTAACCGTACTCGCTTCACTAGTCTTGGTTAATCATTGGCTCATACCTTATAGTTCATTGAAGATTATTAGGATTTATCACTTATCTAGATCAGTTGATTTTTTATTTGCTACATCTAATAATTGAGTTATGTCTTCATGACGCTGCTGCCATCTAACATTATCATCCTCAAGTTTAGAAATTGTATGCTCTGACTGCTGTTGACCTTTTTTCAATTCAGCGATCAATTGGTCTTGGCTTGCTTGAGTGACCTCATAACGATCTACTGCGCGATATTGCTGACTCACTGTCACCTTTAATTCAACAGCCTTTTCATTCAAACTAACCAGTTTATCTTTAACATCTGACAACTCTTGTACTGACCTATCTAAATGCTCTCTCAGATTATTTCTCTCAACCAGAAGCGAAGAACGATCACCTTCAAGTTTATGAGTCTGTTCTTGGATATTTGTTTGATTCGACTTTAACTCTTCAACTAATTGAAGATGTGCTTCCTGCGAAGATTCAAATCGAGCAATTTCAGTTGATTTAGCAATTAATTCCACATTTAGACGCTTAACATCATCGGTTAAATCATGATTTTGTTCTTTCAATGTGGTAACTAAGTTTTTATCACCTTCCATCATGAGTTGTATTTTTGCCATTTCAGTTCTTAAGTTCTCGTTACTACCCGCCAGCTCATTGTTATTAAGCTGTAAATCATCAATTTGTTGACGTAATTCTTTGACGATAGCGTCTTGGGCCTTGCTTGCTTGTAAATTTTCACTTTGAAGACGTTTGATTTCTTTCTCACGCTGCTCTAACAGAGCCGTTTGCTTATACAGGCGATCTTCTGCTCGCTCTAAATCCTCAATCGCTATAATAGACTGCTCTTTAGCATCATCTGCAATCTCCCGATAACGACGTTCTGCTTCTGTGGCATGTCGAGTAATTTCAGACATAAACACACGAGTAAACTCTTCTGAAAACCCCATCTTTTCCAAAAGCGATTTCTGATTCGCTTCAAGCTCATCTTTCCAGATCTTATAGTACTTATGGACGGTGCTAGTACTGCTTACATCAGGCAGCATCGAAAGCACAATTCGCACGCTGACTTTTTGCCCTTTCGAATATAGATCATTACAAATTGCTATAACTCTATCTTGAAGTGAGTTATCAACCATTGACTGCTCCATCGCACCATCCCTCAAAAATCACAATGGTTATATTTTACACGAACAATGAACGAACGCAAATAACGAACGAACACCGTTCGCTCGTTCTATTGATTAATATTCAAAAAACATATGCCAGTTATCAAAAAATAGATTAATTGTTATTTACTATTAATTACACCAAAACAATAGTCACCACTATGTCGCACTTGGGTATACCCCACCGCGACAAGCTGAAATTGACCTAAAACTATCAATGCTATAACTTAAATGCGATACTATATTAAGCGATAACTTATACGCGATAGGAGAAGGTAAAATGTTTATTCGGGCGTACCTCAGAGCCTCAACTGACGACCAAGATGCAAGTCGAGCAAGAAAAACCCTCAGTACGTTCACAGAGCTGCACAAACAACGAATAGCGAGTTACTATCAAGAAAACATCAGCGGTACACAATTAGACCGTCCAGAATTAAATCGGCTACTTGATGACACTCAAGAGAACGACATACTGTTAATTGAGAACATCGACCGGCTTACTCGACTCAATGATAAAGATTGGAAAACGCTCAAACAGAAAATTGAGCTGAAAGGATTGCGGATTGTTAGCCTGGATGTACCGACGTCCTATTTGGCGATTGATAACAAACGATTCATTAACGATGATCCAATCATCAAGGCTGTACTTGAATCAATTAATAATATGTTGATTGATCTTCTGGCGGCGATGGCCAGAAAGGATTATCTGACACGTCGAGAACGTCAGAGCCAGGGAATAGAAAAAGCAAAAGAAGAAGGGAAATATAACGGCCGTGTTGCAGATAAAGAACGCCACCAAAAAGTCATGTATTACCGGAATGACAAAATGCTGAGTATTTCAGAAACGGCGGCAGCAACAGGGTACAGTCGCTCTCAGGTTTGTCGTATTCAAGCGTCATATAAGAAGGATCTTGAATTATTGATTTAAAGGGTGAATTAACTAAAAGGACAATTCAACAGAGTTGTGCGACCTAGCCTGTTTGTTTAGCCCGCTAGGTCATTTTCTTGCGCGTACTGCGCATACAGGATATCAGCAAAATCAGTTTCCGAAATTTCTTCAAGAACCAAATCTCTAACTGCTTCGGCTAATAAGTCATTGTCACTCGTCAATTCGAAATCATTTAAAGACAAGTACTCAAGAGCAACCATTAAACCGGTTCTTTTGTTGGCATCAGGGAGAGCGTGAGCTATTGCGATGCTCGCAGTGTATTTAGCCGCGATTTCAAAAATATCATCTAAGCCGTTGTAAACAATTGCATTATCTATTCTTCCTAAAGCACCTTGCAATTTTGGAATATCAACAGCACCATTCATACCAGGCTCACTTTCCAGTATAAATGTATTAATTTCAATAACTCGCTCAAATGGAAAGCAAATAATATTCATTACATATCAGCTAATTTTTCGAACGTTTTACGATGGGTTCTCAAGGCTAACTTAGATTCTGACTTAACAATCTGCTGACCACAATCACCTGAAAGGTCGAGTTTTTTTGTAGCTTTAATCTTAGGTCTTTCAACAGAAGAAACGCCATAACATTCAATTCTTTTATTCATCTACCCTATCCCTTAAAAAACGTTTATAAGCTATATTATACTACCAAATTTACGAATAGAATATAACGATTCTTAGGCCACAAAAAACCGATTTCTGTGATGCAATGATGCCGGTTTTTTTACGACAAAGTGTGTTCAATAATTTAGTGATGATATTATGCTCTTGTTTAGAAATATGAAAACTAATAACTCTGATAGGGATCATTAATGAAGAATTTGGCTGGCCACAATATTTCTATATTTTTATTTCAATTCGTTCTTCGAAAGAATGCTATTAGTTTTGTATTAAACGAATCAATTGCAGAAGATTTGTACCCTGAAATTGAAGAGCAAATACAACCCCTTACACAGGCGTGTAGTGAAACGCTTATGCGGCATAGGCATCTGTGTCACGAAGAAATTATTATGGACGGAAATATACTTGTCGATAATTGTTTTGAAGTGATGTTAAGTGCAGGGCTTGGCAAACACTTTGCAGAAAGAGAGAAGCAAAATCTGTTTAATGATGCTCATAAGATTGCTAATTTGCTTATGGAGGTAATGGACCGAAGAACAAAGGAATTAGAACAAGGAACTTATCCTGGCCCTCAGTATGTAACGCCTAAAATACAACGTACTCAATCTACAAATAAGGGGCTCGAAGCGTTGGGGCGAAAACGACAACAATCCCCTTGGGATACCAATGAAATATATGACTTGAGTAGATTAAATCCAGATGATCTGCCGAAAGATGTTTTGGTCAGGAAAGGTTACGACCATCGAGGTCATTGCCTAGCCTTTGAACATAAAAGGCTAGGTGATCTAGGAAGAATTATATTGACCTATATTGGTAAAGATAAAACTCTCGTGGAAGCCGAACTTTCTAAAGATAATCCCGATACATTGGATGAAAAGCAAAAGGTGCTTGAAGAGATTGTTTCTACTGTAGAGTTTAACTTGCGCACAATAGTCAAAGATATTTAGGTAACTATAAAAAAAGGTTTAATTATTTTGTCTTTTTCCAATCCTTTGAGCTGGTCACAGTGGAAAAATTACTCATAACTCGATTACCTCAATTCATAAAAAGTAACTCGTAATCGATTAAATCTAGAAAAATATCGTTAACTAACCATTTAGTTATCAACTAGTTATAATGTTACCGCTTTTGTAGTTAGACCCAACTATCCATCACTGGGTGTTGGAGTATGCCCCACAGTTGGAAGTCACGTTTCGTAATGGCAAGAAGCGTGCTGTCGATAAATTCGGCTTCATCCCTTTTTTCATGTTAACTGAAAAATGGGATGAAGCCGCCGCCAGAAGATTCTTTAATAAGGCAATATGACAGCATGGTTTAGCTGATAAGGTGATTATTAGTAACGCCGCCGCTTTAGATGCCTTAAATTGGCAGATTTGATTTGCCGTTATAATCGGCGGATTTATTGAGGTACTCCAAGTGAAATATCTTAACAATATCGTGGAGCAAAGCCACCGAGTGGTGAAATGTAAGATGCTTTGCAAAAGTCAAATTAAAAATGCTGGAGATATACCGATTTGGGAGCAATTTACTCCCTTTCGTCCTAACTGTATCTGGGGATAGGTGTTTCTACATTCGAGCCCTGTCCCAATGATACTAACCAACTAAAGGCAAAATACCTTTTCTACCCATTGGTTATGCTCAAATGGACCATGAATCGATTTAAAACACCCTTTACTTTCTTCAATGTCTCGATCTAAATCCGTTGCAACCCAATCAACAGTGCAAATAACTTTATCTGTTTCAAGAATCACACCTTTGATAACACCAAGGTGAAAAATTTTAATTCCCGTTCGTCCGCCCCCCTTCATTCGCTTAATAGCAATTCGATCGCCAGGTTTCATTTGAGACGCTTTTTTATATTGAGCAGGTTGTTCACTCTCCCCCCAACCAAGCATCCAAATTCCCTGCTCAATAAATTTTTCATCTTGATGTTCCACACCTCCCCATGAAGCACCAACAACCCAATAACTTTTCATTCTTACTCCTATATTTATAATATAGATAGCATTACACTCAACGATCTAAAATCGTGGCTATCAGTATGCTACCGTTTAATTGATGCTTGCGTAATGGTAAATCTAAAACCCTAGTGGGGAAGAGATCCGCCTTCATGAATCGTCTCTTCAATATTGAGGCCGTTTACCAGTAATAATTCCTCATTACTGGATAGATCAGTATTATTGGATTAGTTGCAACTGTCCCTTAGAAATTCATTAATAATTCAAGTAAAGTATCCCTTGAGCCAAACCAAAGAGAGGCACATTTATCCCCCAATGAAATATCTATTTTTGCATTTAAAATCTGCTTTATCTGAAAGTTTTCAACCCCAAAAATGGCTTCATCAATCGTCCTGAACGTTTTTATTGTATCAATATCAAATAACACTGAACACTGGATAAACTGCATTCACGCTCCTTTATTAAAGCAAAAAAAGATGAAATATTGTGCATATCAGCACTGATTGATGGCTTTCCACATCCTTGTAAATCCTTATGGCCGTACTGAATGCATTTTACTTTAAACCATAGCCCGAAAAGCCTTCATTATTATATGCCACCTCGCACATATGGTGTATGAGCTAGTATATTTCAATTGCGTATATGGGGCCCATACAACACATTTTGAGGCTATTCTTTGGCTATTTCTGAATAAGCGGTGACACCAACGTCTAAACAACCATTAGCTGGAAAGATTACAACTCACGACCACTCTCCCTCCCTATGCCAACAGAATAATAACCAAGACAATACTTTTCGCCATGGAAGTCCTCTCATTCCTCCTCAACAGCAACGATCAACTTTATCCATATTCAGACGATAAAAAACGAACCTAGATCTGTTGTTATTACGGTGAAGAAACGCAGAAAAAGACCGTACTAATCCAACGCCTTTATTTGTTGGCAGCGTGTATTTCTCGATAATTTAAATTGATCTAAAACAACAAAAGTCATTGTTATTATTATGTTTATCTTTACAGAACTGTTACATCTTTTCAGAGATCTCTTAGTACAGTGTAAAGGGTTATGTTGCAGAGTTGTGTCATCGTTTTATTCTATCGCATCATCCACTTTTTTCGTTTTGCGCATTTTTTCCACACTCCGTATGTTACCCGTATTTATGAGAGAAAGGAGTTCCTGTGAAAAAATTTATTGTTTTATTTATTCTTATTGCGGTGGGATATCTATCCACCGTTTATATTGTGAATCAGTCAGATACACGACTGAATACACGTAATTTACAGCTATACCACCACGAAAAAATGGACCTACTATCTAAAAAAGCCTTCACCGTACTGAATGAAAATGGTTGTCAATATTGCCACACAAGTGACAGTGAGATGCCTTTCTATGCAAGCTTGCCCATCGCAAAACAGTTGATGGAAAAAGATGTTGCAACAGGACTGCGTCATTTCAATATGAAACCCTTGCTAACACAGATGCAAAATAACGAGAGTATCTCAGAAGTTGATTTAGCAAAAATAGAATCAGCTATGGAAGATAATGCCATGCCTCCTAACCTGTATTTAACCATGCACTGGGGCTCAAAACTATCCAGCGATGAACGTCAAACTCTACTAGCGTGGGTAAAAGCACAACGTCATAAACATTATCCAGAGCCTGTGGCAGAAAGGGCATTCCAAAACGAAGTTGTACAGCCTATTTCCACCACGTTTACTACAAATGTAGATAAAGTCGCACTCGGAAAAACGCTTTATCATGATACCCGTCTTTCCGGTGACAACACAGTATCGTGCGCCAGTTGCCATGATTTAACTATGGGCGGAGTTGATCGTTTACGTACATCGACAGGGGTGAATAATGCACAAGGTCCAATCAATGCCCCAACCGTGTTTAATGCTGTGTTTAACACGCACCAGTTTTGGGATGGTCGAGCGGCAGATCTACAAGCACAAGCAGGAGGGCCACCAATGAACCCAATTGAAATGGCTTCAGGTTCTTGGCAACAAATTATTGATAAATTGGCACAAGACGGCGCCTTAAGCCAGAGTTTTAATCATCTTTATACCGATGGAATAACGGGCGATAACATCACCGATGCCATTGCCGAGTTTGAGAAAACCTTAGTGACACCCAATAGTCGTTTTGATCAATACCTAAAAGGAAATACCAAAGCATTAACAGCGACAGAGCAAGAAGGCTACGCATTGTTCAAAACTAACAAGTGTACGACGTGCCATGTCGGTGAAGCTATGGGAGGGCAATCATTTGAAGTGATGGGATTAAAGAAGCCTGATTACTTTAGCAACAGGGGTAATTATACTGATGTGGATAATGGTCGCTTTAATGCAACAGGTGACACTAACGACTTACACCGATTCAAAGTACCCACATTGCGAAATATAGCGCTTACAGCACCATATTTTCATGATGGTAGTGCTATTACCTTAGAAGATGCCGTTGATAAGATGGCCTTATACCAGGTAGGAGTGCAACTGAGTAAAAGTGATATCAACAAAATTACCGCCTATTTGCACACTCTGAATGGTGAATATGACGGTCAGTTACTGAAATAACGACTCTGATGTTTTGATAAACAAACGGCACGACAAACATGTCGTGCCGCCTTACTATTTTTGGGGCTCACACACATACTTGTTCGTTTTTATTTAAATCTGCTTGTCGTCCTCTGAATTTACCTTCATTCTTTGCTTTTTCTATACCTTCTTTTTGCAAAATATATGAACCATCCCTATTTTCACGTTAATTTTTAATGATGTAGCTCTAGATCTAAGTTGCAGTCATATATTCGGCAACTAAGGTAAACTTGTGCCCTGATGTAAATCCGCACTCTTCTTCCTTATCAACCCCATGACCTCTACAAACCATAGGTATCTAGTACTTCACACATTTGTAGGAAAACCCATAGCCCCGCAAGCAGTGATGGCAGAGTGACAGGCTTTGAACGCTTAGTTAAACGACCACTCAACTTAACCAAAAAACCTTTAAATTCAGGTTCTGTCGCAAGCAGGAGTAGTAAGTTATGTTCTCCGTCACCACTCACTACTTCTCGCACAATGACTATCAATTTTTCAGGCCGCCACTTTCCGTCAGACATCATCCTTCAATTGGTTCGGTACTATCTCTC
>NZ_PYMJ01000028.1 GCF_003025615.1 Photobacterium frigidiphilum
ATAAATCTTTCGACTTAAAATTTCACGAGTGCCCACACAGATTGCATGGTCAAATTGTTAAAGAACATACTGACTAGGTTGCTGGCTAAGCGCCGTGCTCCGTGTCAGTGAGGTCGCATTATAGGGAAGCCAAAACAATCCGCAAGCATTTATTTAAAAAAAACATCCGACTGCTTTTTTTTTAACCAACGAATAAGAATAAGCTTTTATTTCATGCTAATTGACGGAATTCAGGCTTTGATTGATTCGTTAAAGGGTAGTGACACGCATCTGCATGGTCACCAGCTTTTGCTACTAATAATGGTTTATCCTTTTTACATTTATCGGTCGCATAAGGACAACGTGTATGGAAGTGGCAACCTTTTGGGGGATTAATTGGTGAGGGTAACTCTCCTTTCAACATTATTCGATTTGTATTTCTCTTTCGAGGGTCAGCTATTGGAATCGCGGATAATAAAGCTTGTGTATAAGGGTGACGTGGAGAGTTGTATACCTCAAGTGCATTACCCAGCTCTACAATTTTGCCCAAGTACATTACGGCCACACGATCAGAAATATGTTTGACGACAGATAAGTCATGCGCAATGAAGATCAACGCTAATTTCATTTCTTGTTGAAGCGCTAATAATAAATTTAAGATCTGTGCTTGAACAGAGACATCTAATGCTGAGACCGACTCATCACAAATAATGAGCTTGGGTTTTAATGCAACGGCACGAGCAATCCCAATACGCTGCCTCTGTCCACCTGAAAACTCATGTGGGTAACGCTCTGCAGCACTTTCAGGTAAACCGACTTTAATTAAAAGCTCTTTGACCCATAACTTGCGCTCTACAGGCTTTCCAATACCATGAATAATGAAAGGTTCTTCTATTATCATTCCAACGGTATGGCGAGAATTTAAAGATTCAGTGGGATCTTGAAAGATAATCTGCATTTCTTGACGCAGTGAACGCATTTCTTTGACTGATAAATGAGTAATATCGCGCCCTTCAAAAAATATCTTACCTGCAGTTGGTTCAAACAATTTCAGAATAGAACGTCCCAACGTACTTTTTCCACAGCCCGACTCCCCCACAAGGCCAAGAGTTTCCCCCTGCTTAACAGAAAAACTAACGCCATCGACAGCATGAATAGTGTAGCCCTTGCGAAAGATACCGCCGCCAGAATAGAAGTGCTGTTTAATATTTTCAATGCGTAATAGCTCTGGCATTAATTCACCTCTTTCCAATGATGACAACTTACTTTGTGTTCACCATCGACTTGCGTCCAGACAGGCACAGTATTGCGACACTCATCGGTAGCATAAGCGCATCTAGTACAAAACCGACAACCTGCAGGCATTTCATTTAAATGAGGGACATTACCAGGGATCGTAACTAACATCTGTTTGTGTAACGCACTCAATGTCGGCATCGAATTCAACAAACCCTTAGTATAAGGATGCTTAGGTTTCTCAAACAATGTAAATATATCTGCCGCTTCTACCACTCGACCAGCATACATCACAACAACGTCATCACAGATCTCAGCGACAACACCAAGATCATGAGTGATAAAAATAATAGCCATACCACTTTCACGCTGCAGCTCTCGCATTAGGTCGAGAATCTGAGCTTGAACAGTTACGTCTAATGCTGTAGTCGGCTCATCACAAATTAAAATATCCGGTTTACATGCCAATGCTATCGCGATCATTACCCGCTGACGCATACCGCCAGAAAGGTTGTGTGGATATTCCATTACACGCAATTCTGGCGAGGGAATGCCCACTTTATCTAACATTTTGATGGCGTATTTTAAGCGATCTTTTTTATCGAGATCCTTACGGTGTAATTCAAGCACTTCGCACAATTGTTTTCCAACCGAATGAACAGGGTTTAACGCTGTCATTGGGTCTTGGAATATCATTGAGATACAATTTCCTCGTATCTCATAAAGTTTCTCTGGCGGTAAATCCACTACATTCTTGCCTCGATAGAGGATCTCTCCAGCATATACTCGACCATAAGGATGAGGAAGGAGCCCCATAATTGACATTGCGGTCACACTTTTCCCGCAACCAGACTCCCCTACAATTCCTAAGGTTTGCCCTTTTTTTACATTAAAGGTAACGCCATTAAGTACACGGACAATACCGTCATCAGTTGTAAATTCAGTGCCAAGATTTTTAACTTCAAGTAATACCTCATGGGGCATATTACTTCTCCCATGGTTTATAACTTATAGGTATCATCGATAATGGTGATGGCATCAAATACCTTTCCTTTCTTCATCGCTGCTTTGGTTTCTTTTTTGACGTTTTCATCAATCCAAAATGTTGAGATGCCAATAGGGTCAAACATTGCTTCCGTTAATTTCGTCATTGGTTGGCTTGGCACTTTCAACCAACGCCAGTAACCTTCACGAACATAAGGCACCATATAACCAGGAATGATGACATTGGCATCGGCTACAACCTGCTGTATTTCTCGAGATATAGCTCTTTTCTTTTCGACATCAAATTCGATACGGTACGACATGATTAATTGATCAAGCGCGGGTGAGCTAAAGTTTGTAAAATTATTGGTCTGCGCTTTGTTGGCATTATCAGAATGGAAATACTCCCAATACTGAGGAATATAAGATGTGCCCATATTATGGAAAGACAGCTCATGCTTTTTCTCTAACACATACTTAAATGCAGAAGACCCATCAACTAAGTTCAAGGTTAATTCCAAACCAGCTTCTTTCGCTTGTTCTTTAAGGTAAGCAACCCTTGGGGTATGTGCTGTCGCTGAGTAGGTTATCGCAAAGGATAATCGCGACCCTTTACTATTAACTCTTATGCCATCGGTACCAATTTGTTCAAAACCGGCTTGAGAAAAATATTCCGCCGCTAACGGAGGATCAAATTGATCGGCTTTTATCTCATTATTGGTATATTCGCCATGACCAACACCTAAACCATTCGGCTTACGCATATAATCACCACGTAAAACCTTTTCAATCATGCCATCAAAATCGATCGCATGGGCAACCCCTTTACGTACATTCAAATCATTAAGGTGCGGTTTTGCAGTATTCATCCAGACTCCACCACTGCCCTGAGGCAATTGGTTAAATCCCCAAAACTTATTGATATAGCCATTCTGATACGGTTTGCTATTTGATTTATCGTGCCATAATGAAGGCATCACTAAACCAAATGCGTCAAGATCCCCTTTTTCAAAATGCTTGCGGGCAATATCTTGGTCACGAATAATCTTTATATTAATTTTTTCAACGTTATAACGATTTTTATAATATTTATTTGAATATCCCCACCAATCCTTACCTACATGCTTAAACCTAATCGACTTACCTTTTTTAACTTTTTCGACGTAGTAAGGCCCTGATGATGGCTCAGCTTTAAAATTATAAAGACGAACAAAATTGTCATCAACACCATCATTATTTTTATCGACTTTAGGTTTATAAAAGTGGGCGGGTCTTGGTTGAATATCGTAGAGCGTCGTCATTAAATCTTCTCGGTTTTTAGGCTGAACCGATTTAATCACAATGGTGTGTTTATCTATCTCTGTAACCGAATCAACTTGCTCTGTGTAGTAATTATTATACCAAGGGGCAATAATATCTTTTGAACGCATGAGTTGAAGGGCATATTTAAAGTCATCCACAGTAATGGGCTTGCCATCAGACCATTGCGCTTTCGGGTTTAATCGAAAATAAATACTTTTATTGTCGTTACCATAGGCCCACTCATCAGCTAATTCTGGAATCCATTTATAGGTAATAGGATGTCGTCTTACCAAATTAGGACGAGAATCTAATAACCACTGCCTAAAACTGCCGTTAGAATCGGGGCCAACAATACGAAATGTCTGAGGGAAGCTTTGTAAATACGTTCGAAACGTACCGCCAAATTGCGCGTTTTCAGAAGCAAAAATAGGTTCATCTGCATTTGATATCCATTCAAGATCATTAGGTAGTTGAGCTGCATTAGCCCCCTCCCCTCCCAACATCGATACCATCGCCAATATGGATAGTTTTATTTTCTTCATTATTAACATCCTTGTTTATACGTGAACCTTAAATATAGCGCGTATATTTTTTAGGATCGAAAGCTTCACGAATGCCTTCACCTATAAATGTCACCATGACGAGTACCATAACAATAGCAGCAACGACTGACGATGCTATCCACGGTGAATCTAAGTTTGATTTTCCTTGTTGCAGTAAATCGCCCCAACTTGGTGTGGGGGGCATTAAACCCAGCCCTAAATAATCTAACGCTGTTAATGCGGTAATATTTGCCGCAATGGTAAATGGCGCTAACGTTACAATCATGACCATGGTATTGGGCAAAATGTGCTTAAACAAAATTCGGAATGTTGATGCGCCAAGTGCGCGAGCTGCCACCACATATTCTCGGGCAGATTCTTTATAAGTCATCGTACGCATGTACCAGGTTATTCCCATCCAACCAAAAAGTACGTTAATGGCGACAAATAAAGAGAACGTAGGGCGAGTAATCGAAACCAATATCATGATGACATATAAAAAAGGCACCATTGACCACACTTCAATTAAGCGTTGGGCAATCAAATCAAACTTCCCTCCCCAGAAACCCATCGCACATCCAACAGCAACTCCAATCGCGTATGAACTCACCATCGTCATCAAAGCAAAGCCCATCGCAATTCTAAAGCCATAAACTAAACGCGCTAAAATATCGCGCCCGATGGTGTCTGTTCCAAGGTAATGCTTATCTTCAAAGCTTGGTGCTGTAGGAGGATAATCACCGCTAAAATCTTGCTCATAAGGATTCCAAGGCACTAGCGGTAGCACAACAAAATTATCGTTATCTTGTTGTTCAAACACTTGCTGTAACTCTCGGTAATCCGTTTCTTTTAAATACGAAAGACCAAACGTTGTGCCTTCTCTTACATCACTAATAACCGGGAAGTAAAAATCACCCTCATATTTCACCACCAATGCCTTACTATTAATAAAAACTTCAGCCACCAGCGATAAAAGCAACAAGCAAGATAAGATTAAGAAAGATAAGTACCCACGCTTGATTTCTTTAAAGCGTTTTATTTTTCTCAGTGTAAGAGGATTCAGTTTCATCATTTACACTCCAAACTTTACACGAGGATCGGCAATTGCAACGCAAATATCAGAAAGAATATTTCCGATCATTAAAAGCACGGCATTAATCGCTACAATTCCCATTACAACAGGGTAATCACGCTCCACTATTGATTCGTATCCTAGTAATCCAATGCCATCAATATTAAAGATAACCTCGATCAAAAATGAGCCAGTCATAAAGAAAAGTAAAGAGTTACCAAAGTGACTCGCGACAGGTATTAAACTATTACGTAAAGCATGTTTACGTACCGCGTCTTTAAAAGGTAAGCCTTTGGCTATTGCTGTACGCACATAATCTGACGATAGGTTTTCCATTAGATTATTTTTCATTGTCATTGTTAAGGTTGCAAAATCCCCTATCAAATAACAAATCAAAGGAAGCACGGCATGCCACATAACATCTTTAACTTGTTCATAAACCGTTTCGTAATCATCGAAGTCGTCATCAACAAATCCCCCCATCGGGAACCATTCCAAGTGATAACTAAATAACGTAATCAGTAAAACGCCCACCACATAGCCAGGAAGTGCATAGCCAACAAAAATTAAAATGGATGAACTTGAGTCAAATATCGTTCCATGCCGCATGGCTTTGTAGTAACCCAATGGAATCGAAATAAAGTAACTAATAAAAAAAGTCATTCCACCATAGAATGCGGATACCGGAAAACGTTCGGCTATCATTCCCCATACAGGTTCGTAATATCGGGTTGATTCACCAAAGTCTAACGTTAATAGTTTGCCTAGCCATTGGGTATATGCTTCAACGACAGGTTTATCTAAACCGTAAAAAGCATTCAACTCGGCGATTTGAGTTTCAGAAAGCGCACTGCTTCCCCCCGGGGTAGAAATGGATGCTGCAACATCGCCTTGTGCCTGCATACTTGCCAGCATGCGCTCAACAGGTCCACCAGGTACAAACCGAGTGATTGTAAAGATAAGAAGCGTAATACCGAGAAAGGTTGGGATGACTAACATCATCCGCCGAAGAAAATATGACAACATCTATAGACTAACTCCCTGTCAAACGACGATCACTAAGTACCTATATAGAAAGCACCTATATTAAGTACCTATATAGAAAGATAGCAGGTGAAATTTCTTTCAACGATCTTATACCAATTCCATTAATTATCTGACCATTCAGAATACCACTGGAAGTCGAGTTCAAGGATAGTGTTTGATAGAAGAGTGGTTCTCTTTTGAAATCGCTAGACACAGAAGTTAGCTTCCAGTGGTGTTCCCTTTGGGCGAGTTTAAAATACTTTTATACTGCGTTAATAAATTTCAATTTAGAGCCACTAGATCCTCAATTTATCTCCTTGCCTAAAAGCATTTAACTCTCGCTGAACTGATCAGATAATTAATGGATTTGGTATTACGTATAACCGATCTTCCTGAATGGTTACCGTTATTCTTATGCGCTTAAATACAATTGCGTTTTCAATAGCCTTCATTCATATCGGGAAATTGATTTATATACAATAGAAAACAAGGCATAACGATATCTTTTACTCAAAAGTTAGCTATCTCTTAAATTTGAACTAGCTGACTAAAATTTAAGTACAAAAAAGGCCGCTAATCTGCGACCTTTTTTATACAAGATGTTCAGCTAAACAATTATTAGCGTGCAGCTAACCAAGCTGGAACATCAGCAACACTATCAAGTACAACACTTGCTAATGCTTCACCTTGCTCGGTAATAGGCTTACCTGTACGAACCAGTATTTTAGTACCGATATTCGCCGTCGTTGCTGCTGTCATATCATCGGTTTTATCACCGATCATAATTGAGTTATCCATATCGATGTCAAACTCTTCACATGCAGAAAGTAACATACCCGGTTCAGGTTTGCGGCAATCACAATCTTGTAAATATTCACCTTTACCCTCTGTTGGGTGATGCGGACAATAATAAATGCCGTCAAACTCAACATCATGATCAACGAAGTTCCAATCCATCCACTCCGTTAAACGGGTAAATTCCGCTTCGGTGTACATACCACGCGCAATCCCTGCTTGGTTCGTTACTAAAATAAGCAAGTAGCCCATATCTTTAAGCTTTTTACATGCTTCAAATACACCGTCTATGTATTCAAAGTCATCTACTGTATGAACATAGCCATGATCAACGTTAATCACGCCATCACGATCGATAAAGACTGCTGGATTGGCCAAGAGTTAGCCCTCTATATAGTATTTGCGGCAATATTGCGTATAAGCAGATTATGGCACGGCTTAGAATGTGATTCACCTGTTTATCAGATTCTGAGCTACACACCTGTCATTCAAGGTGCTAGAAAGAGCCTGATTTTTACGTTTAGCCATCTAGACGTAAAAATAGCTATTGACTTAGCCATCTAGACACCCTAGCATCATCACAACAGTTTACGATTGAATGTCACATAAAGAACAAAACAATTACAATGTAAACACAAACAACAGCATTACTTTTATCTAGATTCAGGAAGTTCGATGATAGAAATAAATAGAGTTAATAAAGTGTTCTATCAAGGTGAGCGAGCGATCAATGCGCTTAGCGATATTAACCTGACTATTGAGCAAGGTACTATTTTTGGCGTTATTGGCTCTTCTGGTGCTGGTAAGAGTACGTTAATTCGTTGCGTTAACTTGTTAGAGCGCCCAACAAACGGACATATCATTGTTGACGGTGTTGACCTAACTCAACTTTCCAATAAAGAGTTATCATTAGCACGCCGAAAAATTGGCATGATTTTTCAGCACTTCAATCTTTTATCGTCACGCACTGTTTTCGAAAATGTTGCGCTACCGCTAGAATTAGCAGGCGTATCTAATAATGCTATAAAAGAAAAAGTGGACGGGTTGTTAAAACTTGTTGGTCTTTCGGATAAAAATGATACCTACCCTTGTAACTTAAGTGGTGGTCAAAAACAGCGCGTTGCAATTGCTCGTGCATTAGCGTCAGATCCAAAAGTCTTATTATGTGATGAAGCAACAAGTGCGCTTGATCCTGCAACAACACAATCAATTTTAGAGCTATTACGCGAGATTAATCGCGAATTAAACCTAACGATCTTATTAATCACGCATGAAATGGATGTGGTTAAAAGTATCTGCTCACAAGTTGCCATTATTGGTGATGGCGAGTTAGTCGAAAAAGGCCCTGTCGGTGATATCTTCGCTCACCCTAAAACAGAACTCGCGCGCGAATTTATCCGCTCTACATTAGACTTATCAATCCCTGCGGATTACCAAGCTCGTATGACACCAGAAAGAGTCGCAGGTAGCTACCCTCTTATTCGTTTAGAGTTTACAGGCGCTTCCGTAAATGCCCCTTTGATTAGCCAAGTTGCAAGAGAGTTTAATATCGATATCAGCATTTTAAGTTCTGATATGGATTATGCCGGTGGCGTTAAATTTGGCTTAATGTTGGCAGAATTATTTGGTACAGAACAAGCAGCAGAGCAAGCTATCGCTTTCTTGCGTGATCATAAAGTGAATGTAGAGGTATTAGGTTATGTTGCTTGATTCAATAACCAGTTGGTGGGAAACCAATGAACGATTAACGTATTTATTGGTTGAAGCGCTAGGTCAAACCTTAACGATGGTATTTACATCAGGGCTTATCGGTTTTGCACTCGGTATTCCGCTAGGTGTCGCCTTACACTTAAGTAAAGATGGTGGTCAGCTTGAAAACCGCACCTTAAATAAAGTGCTGGGTACCGTCGTCAATATTGGTCGTTCTATCCCTTTTATCATTTTACTTGTCGCTATTATTCCTTTTACTCGCTTTATCGTGGGTAGCTCAATCGGAACGGCAGCAGCAATTGTTCCATTAACCGTTGGCGCGATTCCATTTATTGCACGATTGGTCGAAGGCGCATTACTGGAAGTACCATCAGGCTTAGTGGAAGCGGCACAAGCGATGGGGGCAACATCTCAACAAATCGTCACTAAAGTCTTATTACCAGAAGCATTGCCGGGCATTATTAATGCCATAACCATTACGCTAGTTACTCTTGTTAGCTATTCTGCAATGGCAGGTACTGTTGGTGGTGGTGGTCTTGGTGATGTGGGTATCCGTTATGGTTACCAACGCTTCGATGGCACCGTTATGATGATTACAGTTGTTATGTTGGTCATCTTAGTACAACTTATTCAATCGTTTGGTGATCACTTAGTTAAACGTTTTGATCATCGATAAATAGAACATTCATAAATACTGCATAGCCATTTTGTAAATACAAGAAAGATATGGCGATTAAGAAATCAGGGAATACCCCAGTTAAGGAGAAGTACCATGGCGTTTAATTTGAAGAATATTTTTGCTGTCGCAGGTCTAGCATCTGCACTTGTATTAACAGGTTGTGGCGAAAAAGAAGCTGTTGTTGATAATAGCAAAATTAAAATTGGGGTAATGGCAGGCGCTGAAGCACAAGTTGCCGAAGTTGCAGCGAAAGAAGCGAAGAAAACATACGGATTAGATGTTGAGTTAATCACTTTTACTGACTACGTTTCACCAAACGCAGCTTTAGAAGAAGGCTCTATTGATATAAATGCATTCCAACATAAGCCTTACCTTGATCAGCAAATGACTGACCGTGGTTACAAGTTTGCCATTGTGGGTAACTCTTTTGTATACCCAATTGCAGCTTACTCAAGCAAAATCAAATCACTTGACGAGCTAAAAGATGGCGACCAAATTGCAGTACCGAATGACCCAACAAACCTTGGTCGTTCTTTACTACTATTGCAACAGCAAGGTCTACTCACGCTGAAAGAAGGCGCAGGTTTAACAGCAACAGTGCTTGATATTGTAAGTAGCCCTAAGAACCTAAAAATTGTTGAGCTTGAAGCTGCACAACTTCCACGTTCTCTAGAAGATGTTCAACTTGCGATTATTAACACAACATACGCAAGCAGCATCAACCTAACACCTGAGCGTGATGGTGTCTTCGTTGAAGACAAAGAATCACCGTATGTGAACCTAATTGTTGCACGTGAAGATAATGTGAATGCTGAAAATGTACAGACATTCTTAAAAGCTTACCAATCTGATGTTGTTTACAACGCAGCGCAAGAAATCTTCCAAGGTGGCGCAGTTAAAGGTTGGTAATTCTTTATCGCAGAATAACTTGCAAGACTAAAAGAACAATATGACAAAACGAAAGAGGCGCCTGATATAGGTGCCTCTTTTTTTGATTTCGTACCATCACTACTTTTTCTTTGCCTTCCCCTGTACCGCTTTAAAGCGTGGATTTGATTTACAAATCACGAATACTCGCCCACGACGTTTAACGACCTGACAATCACGATGACGCAATTTTGCACTTTTTAATGAGCTAACAACTTTCATTCTATTCTCTTCGTTCAAACAAGCTGATATGTTATAACATAACAATATCGTATTTTATCATCGCTGAGTCAAGACGTTTTTTATGGTATGTTCTGCGCTACTTACTCTTTGCTATCTATAACAGGCCTCGCTTTATGTCTTACAGCATTGAACCTATTGGTATTGTTCGGTCGCCTTATAAAGAAAAATTTGCCGTTCCACGTCAACCGGGATTAGTCCCTAGCGCATGTTCAGAAATCATCTTGCAAGGTAGTGCTAATACCATAGAGGCAGTGAGAGGCATTGAACAATTCAGTCATCTTTGGTTGTTATTTTTATTTGACCAAAACCTTGAAGCAGGCTGGCGACCAACAGTAAGACCCCCTCGATTAGGTGGTAACGAACGTATTGGTGTCTTTGCGAGTAGAGCAACATTTCGCCCTAATGGCATTGGAATGTCTGCTGTTGAACTAAAAGGGATACGTCAGAAAGGCAGTGATATTATTATTGAATTAGGTGGCGTTGACTTAGTCGACGGCACACCCATTATCGATATAAAACCTTACGTACCTTATTCAGATAGTTTGTCACAAGCACAGGGGGGGTTTGCAACGGATGAACCAGCTACGTTACCCGTTGTGTTTACAGATACAGCATTAGAACAATTAAAAATGGATGGCAACGCTTACCAGCAAACCGTTATTCGGGAAGTATTAGCTCAAGATCCTCGACCTGCTTATAAAAAAAATAAAATCGACACCAAGGAATATGCTGTCCATTTATTTAATTTCAATGTGAAATTTACCGTACAAGATGGTCTTGTTACCGTTACTACCATTGAAACAACCGTAGAATAAGTGAGATCACGCTTGTTCTCTTTGGTGATTAGCCTTTTGGCTGATAATATAATCCCCTTCACTTAAAATTCTCAACAAACGGATACCATCAATGCGTACCAGTAACTATCTTCTTTCCACGTTGAAGGAGACTCCAAACGACGCAGAAGTCATTAGTCATCAACTAATGCTACGTGCAGGTATGATCCGTAAGCTGGCTTCAGGTCTTTATACCTGGCTACCTACAGGTCTACGTGTACTGCGTAAAGTCGAAAACATTGTTCGTCAAGAGATCGACAATGCAGGTGCCGTTGAAATCTTGATGCCCGTTGTTCAGCCATTTGAACTATGGGAAGAGACAGGCCGTTCAGAGAAAATGGGCCCTGAACTACTTCGCTTTACTGACCGTCACTCTCGTCCGTTTGTTCTTAGCCCAACAGCAGAAGAAGTTGTCACTAGTCTTGTGCGTAACGAAGTAAGTTCGTACAAACAGCTGCCGCTAAATCTGTACCAAATCCAAACTAAATTCCGTGATGAACGTCGCCCTCGTTTCGGCGTAATGCGCGCACGCGAATTCTCAATGATGGATGCGTACAGCTTTGATATCGATAAAGAAGGCCTAGAAAACTCTTACCAAGCTATGCACGATGCATACTGTAAGGCATTTGATCGCATGGGCCTTGAGTACCGTCCAGTATTGGCAGACTCTGGCGCAATCGGCGGCAGCGGCTCTCAAGAATTCCACGTGCTTGCTGAAAGCGGTGAAGACCTAATCGCATTCTCTAGTGACTCTGATTACGCAGCAAACATCGAGAAAGCAGAAGCATTAGCACCAACAACTGAGCTTGCAGCTGCAACTCAAGAGATGGAACTGGTTGATACACCAAACGCTAAAACAATTGCAGAACTTGTAGAGCAGCACGGCCTTGCAATTGAAAAGACAGTTAAAACGCTATTCGTTAAAGCATCTGATGAAGTTGATGCAGACATCATTGCATTGATCATCCGTGGTGATCACGAGCTTAACGAAGTAAAAGCTGAAAACCTTCCGCAGGTTGCCTCTCCATTAGAAATGGCAGAAGAAGCTGAGATCCGTGCACTAATCGGTGCTGGTCCAGGTTCACTTGGTCCTGTTGGTCTTAAGCTACCATTTATCGTAGACCGCACTGTTGCTGTAATGAGCGACTTTGGTGCTGGTGCTAACGTTGATGATAAACACTACTTCGGTATTAACTGGGGGCGTGATGTTGAGCTTGCTCAAGTGGAAGACCTACGTAACGTGGTAGAAGGCGACCTAAGCCCATGTGGTCAAGGCACTATCCAACTGAAACGTGGTATCGAGGTTGGTCACATCTTCCAGCTAGGCACTAACTACTCAGAGAAAATGAACTGTAACGTTCTTGGCCCTGATGGTAAGAGTGTCACTCTAGAAATGGGTTGTTACGGCATTGGTGTATCACGTGTTGTGGCATCAGCTATTGAGCAAAACTACGATGAAAACGGCATTATCTGGCCGACAGCACTTGCACCATTCCAAGTGGCTATCGTACCGATGAACATGGCTAAATCTGAAGAAGTTAAAGCAGCTGCAGAAAGCTTGTATGCTGAATTAACGGCTGCGGGCATCGAAGTGTTATTTGATGATCGTAAAGAGCGCCCAGGTGTAATGTTCAAAGATATCGAGCTAATTGGTATTCCGCATACGATTGTGATCGGTAACCGTAGCCTAGAAAATGGCGAGATGGAATATAAAGACCGTCGCGATGGCAACAAAGTCGCAGTGCCTGTTGCTGATGTTGTAGAAATGATTAAGCAAAAATTAGCTTAATTCAATTCTCGTTTCAGCTATCTTATTAAGCCTCCTTTCTGGAGGCTTTTTTATATATAGTCATCCACAACGCCCATGCTCTATAGCGCACTTTTCATATCCGAGAGAAATATACAATGCCATATCTCAATATTCAGTCTCTGGTACAAAGTCGTAAAAAACGATAAAAGACGGACTCATCAATAAGATCAAACCTTCCAACTCATTATTTTCACGATATAGTTGATATAGTTAATGAAGAGAAAATAATATTTATCATCATCGTTTACGATGTAAGGTAGAAATATGGCAAAGGATAAGCCAAAAATCAGCTTACTCTTAACAGGGGGGGGAGCACGGGCTGCTTATCAAGTTGGCGTGTTAAAAGCCATTGCCGAGTGGTACCCACGCGTTCACCATAGCCCTTTTTCAATATATTGCGGTACATCAGCAGGCGGCATAAATGCAATCGCCATCGCCAGTTACGCGTCATGTTTTCGCCTGGGTGTGAAAAAATTAGAGTGGATTTGGGCACGTTTACATAGCCGCAGAGTCTTTATTGCCAGTCCGTATGGTATGACTAACTACTTGCTTAAACAAGGACTTGCACGCTTACAGGCTGATTATCATGAACGCCCACCTTTTGGCTTACTAAATAATCGTCCCCTTCGTGAGCTACTTAACCAAGTTAATAATTATGAACGACTAGAAAAACAAATCATAGCCGGTAATTTACATGGCATTTCCATCACCGCTTCCAGTTATAAAAGTGGCCGTTCTGTCAGTTTTTTTCAAGGCCAACAAGAACTTTGTGAATGGGATAGAGCAAAATCGAAAGGACGGCGCTCATTAATATCTACAGAGCATTTATTAGCATCAGCAGCAATACCTCTGGTGTTTCCAGCCAGTAGGATTGGTCAAACCTACTATGGGGATGGTTCAATCCACCAATTATCGCCACTGCGTCCATCATTAAAAATGGGGGCTGATAAAATACTGATGATTGATTTAATCAATGAAAAAACAGAAGAAAGGGATCACACCAAAGCACCGGGATTAGCCTCTTTGGGCGGACACTTAATGGATACTATTTTTAGCGATACATTAACAGCCGATCTAGAAAACTTAACACGTACCAATACCATCATTCAGGCACTACCTGAACATGAAAGGCAGCGCTTACAATTAAAAAATGTTGACCATATTCATTTATCCCCTAGCAAATCCTTTGAACCATTAGCCCAAAAATACTACTGCCATCTACCACCAATGACCCGCGCATTAATGCGACTTACTGGGATTAGTCCTAAAGATGACGCCGCTATAACCAGTTACATCTTGTTTGAGCCTGAATATATTCAAGCATTAATAAACCTAGGTTATGAAGATACCACTGAAAAAGAGACGATGATCCGCAAATTTTTGAAATAAAATCATATAATTATTAATAATAAATTACTCTAGATGTTGATTTGAACAAATAATTGCCTATAGTAAACCCCTAATATTTTTATGATGTTTTTATGGATCCAATTCTCTGGGACAAGTTTTTTGCTGATGAACGAAAACCGAGGACAAAACCTCTCGGCGCTGATCAGCGTCTACTGATCTTGCAGAAACTACAAGGCAAACTAGAACTTGGAATATTATTCGAAATATTCACTCGTGAAATCGAAAAACAAATCGATGTAAGCCGTCTTATCTGGGATCTTGACGATACTAGTACCTTAATTCGTCGAGGAAAAGGCACTGAATTCAACCAAACCTTTGTTTTACGCCTTGGTGAAAATGAACTCGGTAAATTAAAGTACACGACCCCTTATAAACTTGATAACGATGAAATTAACTTACTTCATACGTATCACCGCCTTTTCGCAGGCCCCCTTAGTAATGCTATTGAATATCGCCGAGTCAAAAATATGGCTATGCGAGATCATCTATCCGGTTTAGGTAATCGTTCTAGTTTCGAGCAAGATATACAACATTCGATTGCGATGAGCGAACGCCGGGATGTGGGTTTAGTTGTCGTAATCTTTGATTTAGATAATTTCAAACAAGTTAACGACCGCTATGGGCACCTTGATGGTGATAAAGTTATCCGTCGTTTCGCTATTGCGTTAAAACATGCTGTTCGCACCTCTGACCGTTGTTATCGTCTAGGCGGAGATGAGTTCATTATGCTGCTGCAACCAGCAACAGACAAATCCGCACAGAAAGTAGCAGAACGCGTACATCACTTGATTAATGATGACCAAGCATTACGCACTCTTCAGGTTTCATCATCACATGGTTATGCCCAATATCAAAAAGGGGATACCACCCTTTCGCTTATTGATCGCGCTGATCGCCAGTTATATAAACAAAAGCGTAATAAATAGCCATCTCCCCAATTTATCCTTTTTTGATCAATATTCTTTGCTATCTTCAACGTGTATATTGGTGTTTATCACCATAGAATTTATTCCAATACATTCTCTATTCGAATAAATTTTACTTTAGAGGAAATATCATGAAAGTTTACGAATGCTGCGAATTAATCCGTAAGACTTATGCACAAATTGGCGGCGGTGATCTCGGGTATATTCCAAATGCGATTCATTGTGCAGTCAAAACATTTGATTTTATTGCTGCAAATGAAGAGCTACCGAAAGATGTTCGCGAACGTGCGGCTTTTGCTGCTGCAAATTTATTAATGAGTGATTTCGAAGACTAAATATGAATTTATCCAAATATGAAACGATGGATCCAGTCATGTTAATGAGCATCGTTAATATGAAAATTCGTGATGAATTTGAAGACTTGGACAGCTTGATTAACTATTTCGAAATCGATAAAGAAATTTTGATCAACCGCCTCAAACAAGCAGGCTTTGATTACTTGCCTGAAGTAAAACAATTCCGCTAACACATCAAATCAACATATATGAAAGACAAAACGGAAGCCAATGGCTTCCGTTTTTTATATTTCATTGTTGGTTATCAATAACCTTAGCCAAACGAAGCCCAAAGTACTGTGGCCACTAAAATAGGACATACAACTTTTAGGTATAGTGGCCAAACTTTCCAGAACAAACTGTTTTCGATTTCAGGGCAACCTTCGCTCAACTCTTTGAGTTTACTGTTACGAGACCAAATCCAACCACCAAATAAAGTAAACAGTAATGCCGCTACAGGCTGAAAATACTGCGTTGCAATAGTCGCTACTAAACCAAACATCTGACCAAAATTAAAGATAATAACAACACTGAATAAAGCAATTAACGCCCCTAACACCCAGCTTGTCGGCTTACGTTTCGTATTAAAACGTTCACAGACTAAAGACACTGGGCATTCAAGCATTGAGATAGATGATGTTAGTGCAGCGATAGTCATTAGCACAAAGAAAACGAGAGCAAGCAGTTCACCCACAAAACCGAGACTATCAAACAGCATAGGCAGAACAGTAAACACTAACGTATCAGAACTCAGTAGCGAGCCATCGTCTGCGTAAATTGCCACACCTTTTTGCATCGCAACATACATTGCAGGCATTACAACCATACCCGCAACAATGGCAACAGCGGTATCAACCAATGTCACGCTCAGCGCCATTTTCGGTAGGTTTTCTTTCTTACTTAAGTAGGAGCCATAAATAAGCATAGAACAGCCACCAATAGTCAAAGAGAAGAACCCTTGTCCCATTGCGGCTAACAGTAACTGGCGATCAAAGACTTTACTGAAATCAGGAATAAGGAAGTGCTTTAATCCTTCCATTGCGCCATCTTGAGTCATGATATAAACAAACATTAAACCAAATAAAGCAAACAACGCAGGCATTAAACGCGTAGACCACTTTTCGATACCCTGCTTAACACCACTTTGTACAATAAGAATGGTTAATATATAAAATATAATTGCGCCAAAGAGGTTACGACCAATAGAGAAATCTTTTAACCATGCAGACGCCGATTCAAAACCGAAAATATCCGTTACAGCTGCAAACATGAAGGTAATTAACCATCCTGCGACAATGCTATAAAATGCCAACACTAAACAAGGTACGGCTAAACCAATACAACCAACGACTGAGCCTGCTTTTTTAGCTAACGGGTTATCCGATAAACTACGCATGCTATCGATTGGATTCGCTTGGCCATGACGACCAATAGCCATTTCGACCACCAGCATAGGGAAAGCAACGACCAAGATCATAAAGAGGTAAACCAGAACAAACGCCCCTCCTCCATTACTTGCCGCTTGTGTTGGGAATCCCCAAATATTCCCAAGCCCAACAGCAGCACCGGCAGCAGCCAGAATAAACCCTACTTTTGAACCAAAATGTTCTCTACTACCAGCCATTATGCGTACTCATTTACCAATCGACGTATCAGTGTGCTAGTACAATAATGCATACTACTTTCTTTAGCAATAGCAGAGTATCCAACTGAATAAATTATGAGCTAGCAACTGTAAATATCGTGGTACACCAATAATAGACAAAGAAAAACCGCTATCAGTGTTGAGTACTCATAGCGGTTAATGTTGAATATCAATATGCCTATTGAGGTATATTAAATAATAAGCTTATTTTAATTGAGCAAAATACGCAGCAACATTTGCAATGTCGGTATCGTTTAGCATAGAAGCTTGTGGCTGCATTACCATCGCCATTCCCCCCGTGCGTTCTTTATTTTTATATGCTTTCAATGCATTCGCCAAATATTGCTCATTCTGCCCTTTGAGGTTTGGATAGCCTGGGATCATTGCAATTCCATCAACACCATGGCATGCCGCACAAATAGCAGCTTTAGCTTTACCTGCTACGGGGTCGCCTGCAGCCATTACTGATGATGAAAATACAACTGCGAAAATAGTAAGTGCAAAAATTTTATTCATTTTGTCCTCTTATACATTTTTATTATCCTTTCGCAAATTGTGCACTCTTTATGAAGCTATTGCACTTCTCGTGAGTTGCACAGCCAATCTAGATCACAATCCTCACCGAAAAAATCTTCTGTCACAAATAAACCCGCAACAGCAGCAAGCCGATCATTATAAAAAACTAACGGTATACGACGACGATTCCAACTGGGCACTTCATATTCTTGAAATAGCTTTTTTAGTTTACGCTTCCCAATACGTCCTTGAGGTTTCGCCTCTATCCCCTCTGGCTCAAACCGCACAGATACAATTTCATGTTGCTGAGGCAAACGTAATATTCCATTTGCTTTAACCGTTGTTAATACTAATGTGCCAAGCCCTTCTGGCAATGAACAAGCTTGGTTTAACTCACATTTTTGCTGAAAGAGGCTAATATCCGCCCATTGTTTAACAACATACAAGCGTTGTTTATAGCGTCGAATTTGATGGTTATCCCAACATACTTGTGGGTTAGCGTCATCTTGAGCCAAAACGACAGATTGCCATATTTGCTGTAACTGAGCTTGCGATGGCATTAACACCGTAAATAGACTTAGCCACTGACGGATCAGCTGCTTGCCAATCCTCTCAGAACCTAGTTCTACAATTTTTAAACTCTGATCCACATGTAATGCTTTCGATAAATGACTGGCTAATAATTCATTTAATAATGCTTCTTGCTCACCACATAATGCTGCACTACGAGATACCGCTTTACGTATTCCAGGCCAGCGTTGATGTAATAATGGCGTTATTTGATGACGAAGAAAATTACGGTCATAACGTTGATCTTGATTACTTTCATCTTCAACCCACTCTAATTGATGGGCAATACCGTAATCAGTAATACTCTGGCGTGTAACCTGCAACAAAGGTCGAAGATGATAACCAATACCAAACTTAGTGCTCTCTGGCATAGAGGCTAACCCAGCTGGACCACTACCTCGTTTTAACGCGAGTAAAAATGTCTCAAGCTGGTCATCAGCGTGCTGCGCGGTTAATAAGCAGTCACCTTGCTGAACATGCTTACTTAACGCAAGGTAGCGTTGCTCTCGCGCCTGTTGTTCAACACTAACTCGATTACCTAGAACCAAAGTAACGTGTTCAATATGACAGGTTATCTTCTCCTCAAAAGCCCACAACTGGCATTGCTGAGCCCATTTATCCGCATTACCGCTTAAACCATGATGTACATGCACTGCATTACATTGATACTGTGGATTTTCTCGAATAAAACGCCCCATTAAGTGCAGTAATACTCGCGAATCTAGCCCACCACTTAAAGCAATAACAAATCGATTGGAACCAGGAGTATTAGCCAGCAGGCACGAACGAAGCGAAGAATAAAGCATGGGAAATATGAAGCCTGCACAGGGAAGAATAATGTCGCAGTATAATACTTTTTAGTCGTCAAAAAAAAGCGAACCAACTCTTTACTTAGAATTGACTCGCTTCAATGTGCTCTTATTTTGACTAACTCTGCTTAGCAGTAGCCGTAGCTCATCAAACGTTGGTAACGACGCTCAAGCAACTCATCAGTATCTAAAGCTTCAAGTTCAGCTAAGTTAGCGACTAACGTTGCTTTTAATGATGCAGAGATCGCCACTAGATCACGGTGTGCACCACCAAGAGGTTCTTCAATAATGCTATCGATAAGTTCAAGTTCTTTAAGACGGCCAGCCGTCAGTCCCATCGCTTCAGCTGCCTGAGGCGCTTTATTTGAATCTCGCCATAAGATTGATGCACAACCTTCAGGAGAAATAACAGAGTATGTTGAGTACTGAAGCATATTAACGTAGTCACCTACGCCAATCGCTAGTGCGCCACCAGAACCGCCTTCGCCAACAACATTACAAATAACAGGCACTGTTAAGCCCGCCATTGCTTTCAAGTTAGTTGCAATAGCTTCTGATTGACCACGTTCTTCAGCACCAACACCAGGGTATGCACCTGCAGTATCGATAAAGGTAATGATTGGCATTTTAAAACGCTCTGCCATTTTCATTAAACGTAAAGCTTTGCGGTAGCCTTCAGGTTTTGGCATACCAAAATTACGGAATACTTTTTCTTTCGTACCTCGTCCTTTTTGATGGCCAATAACCATAACGGGACGGCCATCAAGACGAGCAATTCCCCCCACTA
This sequence comes from Photobacterium frigidiphilum, assembly GCF_003025615.1. GTDB lineage: Bacteria > Pseudomonadota > Gammaproteobacteria > Enterobacterales > Vibrionaceae > Photobacterium > Photobacterium frigidiphilum. The sequence goes on from NZ_PYMJ01000028.1 coordinate 20,137, forward strand.
ACGCTTTATCATCAGCGAACGCACGATCGCCCGCTAATGCATCAAACTCAGTGAATATGTGCTCAATATAGTCAAAGACATATGGACGCTCGGGATGACGCGCTAATTGCGCGACTTGCCATGCCCCTAAGTTACTAAAGATTTTTTTAGTCAGCTCAAGGCTTTTCTTTTCGAGTTGTTCGATTTCTTTGTCCAAATCAACCGACGCCGATTCATCACGACGAGAAACATCGCGAAGTGCTTCAATTTTGGCTTCCAACTCTGCAATTGGTTGTTCAAACTCAAGGAAGTTCAGGCTCATACAACTTTAAATCCTTTTGTCTATTATCGCCGTCTTACACTCTATAATGGCTTGTCTAAAGCACCATAAAATGCAGTAGACGACGGATAAACTAAATTAATTAAATTCAAGCTCGACTTGCTTCTCACCTAATAACAACTTGAGATCGAGAATTAACTGATCCGACGGCGTAATACGCCATTCTGTTCCTAAGGTAAGTTTGGCACGTGCATTCGAGCGCTGATAATACACATTAACAGGTACTGTACCTGCTCTGTGGGGCTCCAGTACTTGACTGAAGCGTGCAAAAAACTGTTCATCGACTTGCTGTTCTGTTACCGAGATAGCAAGTCCTCTAAGGTGTTTTTCTCTTGCCTCAGAGATATCCAGTACTTCTCTGGCTGACATTTTAAGGCCACCATTGAAATCATCAAAGCTGACCTGTCCAGAAACAACCACTATTTTGTCTTTTTCAAGCAAATCAAGGTAACGTTCAAGCGCATCAGAGAATAACATGACTTCCATACGACCTGAACGATCATCTAGTGTCATTAAACCAATACGTGTTCCACGCTTTGTTGTCATAACGCGTGCAGCAATCACTAACCCTGCAACAGACGCTACTTTATCACGCCCTGTTGGGTTAGCATCTTTTAAGCGCCAAGTGGTGTAATGCTTTAACTCTGAAATGTAGGCATTTATCGGGTGACCTGTTAAGTACAACCCTAGAGTTTCACGTTCACCTTCCAACCAAATTTTATCTGGCCATTCTGGAATATTGGCATAAGCTTGCTCGACCTCTTCAGGAGCTGCCGTCAATACACCAAACATATCAGCCTGACCAAAGGCTTCTGCTTGATGATGCTGGCCAGCCGCTTTAATGGCATCGTTCAACGTCGCCATCAGAGTGGCACGGTTAGGGCCTAAGCGATCCATCGCACCTGATTTAATCAATTTCTCAAGCACACGCTTATTGACTTTTTTAGTGTCAATACGCGCACAGAAATCGAATAAATCTTTAAAGTGACCACCTTTTTCACGGGCTTCAATCAGATTTTCTATCGGCCCTTCACCAACACCTTTTACTGCACCTATACCGTAAACAATTGCGCCTTGCTCATCAACATTAAATCGATAAAGCCCTTTGTTTACATCAGGCGGCAGCAAAGGTATCTTCATGCGTAAACATTCATCAACCAAACCAATGATTTTATCGGTGTTATCCATATCTGCAGTCATTACCGCAGCCATGAATTCCGCAGGGTAATGCGCTTTTAAATACAGCGTTTGGTACGATACCAATGCATACGCAGCAGAGTGGGATTTGTTAAAACCATAACCGGCAAATTTCTCTACCAAGTCGAAGATCTTCATGGCGAGTTCGCCATCGACCCCGTTATTAACCGCACCTTCTTCAAAGGTGGTGCGCTGCTTGGCCATTTCTTCAGGTTTTTTCTTACCCATCGCACGACGTAACATATCGGCCCCACCCAAGGTGTAGCCAGACAGTACCTGTGCAATTTGCATAACTTGTTCTTGATACAAGATAATGCCGTAAGTAGGTTCGAGAATCTCTTTCAACGATTCATGCTGCCAAGTGGCATCAGGGTATGACACTTCTTCTCGACCATGCTTACGGTCGATAAAGTTATCTACCATACCGGATTGCAAAGGACCGGGACGGAACAATGCTACCAGTGCGATCATATCTTCAAAGCTATCAGGTTGAAGGCGCTTGATCAGATCCTTCATTCCTCGCGATTCTAACTGGAACACTGCTGTCGATTCAGAGCGCTGCAACATCGCAAATGACTTTTTATCGTCCATAGGAATCGAAGCAATATTGATCGGCTCTTTGCCTTCAGCCTCTCGACGAGGGTTAATAAGAGCTAACGCCCAGTCAATGATGGTTAATGTTCGTAGACCCAAGAAGTCAAACTTAACCAAGCCTGCGGTTTCAACATCATTTTTATCAAACTGGGTAACAGGGTTAGCACCTTCTGCATCGCAATACAGTGGTGAGAAATCAGTGATCGTCGTTGGTGAAATTACAACACCACCCGCATGCTTACCCGCATTACGTGTTACACCTTCAAGGATGCGACACATATCAATTAAGGCTTTTACTTCTTCATCGGCATTGTAGGCATCCCCAAGTTGCGGTTCTGCCTCAAAGGCTTTAGCCAATGTCATACCGGGCTCTGCCGGGATCATTTTAGAAAGACGATCAACAAAACCATACGGGTGACCAAGTACTCGCCCTACATCTCGAATAACCGCTTTCGCCGCCATTGTACCAAACGTAATGATCTGAGATACCGCATCACGACCATACATTTCGGCAACATGATCAATAACCAAATCACGTTTGTCCATACAGAAATCGATATCGAAATCGGGCATCGATACACGTTCTGGGTTCAAAAAACGTTCGAACAGTAAGTCAAATTCCAGCGGATCAAGATCGGTAATGTCGAGTGCGTAAGCCACCAATGAACCTGCACCTGAACCACGACCAGGACCAACCGGCACATCATTATCTTTCGACCATTGAATAAACTCCATTACGATCAAGAAATAGCCGGGAAACCCCATCTGATTAATAACTTCAAGTTCAATCTCAAGACGCTCATCATACCCAGCGCGTTGTTCGACACGTACCGCTTCATCCGGAAAAAGGAACGCTAAACGTCGCTCTAAACCTTCGCGAGACTTAACAACTAAAAAGTCTTCAGTACTTAGATCCCCTGTAGGAAAATTAGGCAGGAAGTATTCCCCAAGACGAACCGTTACATTACAACGTTTTGCGATTTCAACACTGTTCGCCAACGCTTCAGGAATATCTGAGAATAACTCACACATTTCCTCTTCAGTACGTAAATACTGTTGTGGGCTGTATAGCTTTGGTCGATTAGGATCAACAATGGTGTAACCATCATGAATGGACACTCGGATTTCGTGCGCGTCAAATTGTTCTGCAGATAAAAAACGCACATCGTTGGTTGCAACAACCGGTAGATCTTCATTCGCAGCAAGCTCAACTGCAAAGTGAATGTATGCATCTTCATCTGGACGCCCTGTTCGGACTAATTCCAAATAAAAGCTATCTTCAAAATGGGTTTTATAGAACTCAACGCAGCGATTGACCAGCGATTGGTTACCTTTTAGTAAGGCTTTACCGACATCGCCACATCGACCCGACAGTAAGATTAGCCCTTTGCCATATTGAACTAACCACTCTTTATCGATGACGGGTTGATGCTGAACATGACCACGCAAATACGCTTTCGAAATCAACATGGTTAAATTTTGATAACCGTCGTTGTCAGTCGCCAAAATGGTGAGATCAGCGAGCTCATTTTCAAGCTCTTCTGAATGCACTTTAAAATCAGCGCCTATGATCGGCTTCATTCCAGCACCATGTGCTGCAAAGTAGAATTTCACTAAACCACACAGGTTAGTAAAGTCGGTTAATGCCATTGCAGGCATACCAATTTCAGCCACTTTTTTAACTAACGGTGAGACTTTTGATAAGCCATCAACCATTGAAAAGTCACTATGAGTATGAAGATGAATAAAGCGAGGATCAGCCATGACAACCAGATTTATTGCGTTCTAATTTGAAGTGATAATTATAGCGTAAAGCATTAGCTATCACCGTATCTCTCTTAACAGCGACAACGCTATTAAGACCAAAAATGATTCAGTTACTCTATACCCAGAATACGTTTTACCGGCTTAAAGCTTTTACGATGCTGCTCAATCGCACCATGTAATTCTAACGCTTCAAAATGCGCTTTGGTTGGGTAACCTTTATGTTTCGCAAAACCGTACTGTGGAAACTGTGCATCAAGCACTTCCATTTCACGATCTCGAGTCACTTTTGCAATGATCGATGCGGCACTAATTTCAGCCACACGTAAATCGCCTTTTACCACCGCTTGGGCAGCCATTGGTAATTGAGGGATTTTATTGCCATCAATCAATACAAAGTCAGGCTGAACGCTTAAGTCCGCGACAGCACGCTGCATAGCAACCATTGTGGCTTGTAAAATATTAAGCTCATCAATTTCCTCTGGCTCACAACGACCCAGAGACCACGCTACTGCTTTTTCTTTAATTTCATCAAACAATACATTGCGCTTCTTTTCGCTCAACTTTTTAGAATCAGTTAATCCCACTATAGGATTATTAGGGTCTAAAATAACAGCGGCAGTCACAACAGCACCAACCAGTGGACCACGTCCAACTTCGTCAACACCTGCAATCAAATTTGCTTTCGGGTATACAAATGGTTCAAAATCTTTCGTCATTATTCTTTGCTCAAGCTTTGTTGATTAATGATAAAACTGCGTGAGCGGCTCGATTATCTGCATCGCACTTTATTGATTGATGCATACGAGAAAATTCACTCAATAGTTCAGTATTATCAGAACTCAAAATTCGATCAACTTCGGCACTTAATTTTTCAGGCACGCAATCTTCTTGCAGTAATTCGGTCACCAACGGTTTGTCGGCCAAAATGTTTGCCAGAGACACATATTTTGTTTTAACCAAACGTCTTATTATCCATGCGGTCAAAGGCTTCACTTTGTAACCCACCACCATCGGACGACCAACAAGCATGCACTCTAATGCAACAGTACCTGATGCCAATAACACCGCATCTGAAGCTGTCATCACATTACGCGCGGTATCATTCACCAATACAAAATCGAGCTCTGGAGCCGTTTCTTGCCATGATTGTTCAAATTGTTCACGGCGCTTTTCATTGACTAAGGCAACAACAAAACCAAGGTCTGGGTGTTTTTGCTTAAGCAATTTACAGGTTTCAATGAAAGGAGCAGCTAACATCCCCATCTCACTGCCACGGCTACCGGGTAATACGGCTAGCCAGCGCTTACTGCCATCAAGGTTCAGTAACGCTTGTGCTGCTGCTTTATCGGTTTTAAGGGGAATAGCGTCAGCCATCGTATGCCCAACAAACTCACAAGGCACATTAAACTTATCATAAAACGCTTTTTCAAAAGGTAAGAAAGCCAACACCAAGTTAGTTGCTGCCTCGATTTTGAAAATCCGCTTTTGGCGCCACGCCCATACCGATGGGCTCACGTAATGAACCGTCTTAATACCATGCTGTTTTAAATCTAGCTCTAGACGCAGATTAAAATCAGGCGCATCAATACCGACGAATACATCCGGTGGGTTTTCAGTAAAGTATTTCACTAACTCAGCTTTAACTTTAAGCAAGCGAGGCAAACGCCCTAATACTTCCACAATTCCCATCACCGCAAGCTCTTCCATATCAAACAGCGCTTCACAGCCTTCTGCTTCCATACGTGGACCTGCGACACCAACAAACTCAGCGTCAGGGTATTGGGCTTTAATCGCACGAATAAAGCCGGCACCTAAAATATCGCCGGAGATTTCCCCAGCGACAATTCCTATTCGAAGTGGCTTCGTCATTAGCGAATAATACCGCGTTCTGTGTTATTCAGAGCATCACATAGTAAACCAACAGATGGCCACTCTTCAGCCATTTCAGCTAATACTGGCTTCACTTCTGCCAATGTTTTTCCTGAACGGTAAATTTCTTTATATGCACGACGCAGAGCATGAAGTTCTGGCTTTTCGAAGCCATTGCGTTGAAGGCCAACCAAGTTCAAACCGAAAGGTGTAGCATGGTTACCTTGCGCTAAGACATATGGAGGTACATCTTGCACAACCGCCGAACAACCACCAACATAGCTATAAGCACCAACAGTACAAAATGGATGGATTGCAGATAGCGCCATTACACCAGCGTGATCACCAACTGTGACATGCCCGCCAAGAATTGAATTATTACCAATATGTGTATGGTCGCCAATCACAACATCATGAGCAACGTGTGCATTAACACACAATAGGTTGTCATTACCAACAGTTGTGACGCCTTTATCTTGCGTGGTACCACGGTGAAGTTGGACGCTTTCACGAATAACATTGCGATCACCGACCACAAGACGTGTGGCTTCACCGCTGTATTTCTTATCTTGGCACTCTTCACCAATCACTGCGAATGGGAAAATACGATTATCTTGACCAATAACCGTAGGGCCTTTGATCACAACGTGTGACATCACTTCTGTGCCGTCACCAATTTCTACATCTGCGCCGATATAAGTAAATGGACCAACGGTAACATTCGCGCCAATTTTAACGCCGTCTTCGACTACAGCCGATGGGTGGATTTTTGCAGTTTCATGGATCATTAGAATTCTCGTCTTGCGCATTTAAGCTCAGCAGAGCAAACAACTTCACCGTCAACTTTTGCGGTGCCATTAAATAGAGCAATACCACGGCGCTCTTTTATAAACTCAACGTTTAAAACAAGCTGGTCGCCAGGAACAACAGGTTTACGGAACTTCGCTTTATCAATGCTTGCAAAGTAATACAGTTCATTTTCAGAGGGAGCACCAAAGCTTTTAAAAGCCAATAAACCAGTAGCTTGAGCCATTGCTTCAAGAATCATCACGCCAGGAAAAATAGGCATCTTAGGGAAATGGCCAGTAAATAAAGGCTCATTTATTGAGACGTTTTTATATGCTGTTAACGTTTGACCTTCTTCGTAATCCGTTACACGATCAATCATTAAAAATGGGTAACGGTGCGGTAAAAGCGCCTGAATTTCTGTGATATTTAATGTTTTCTTTTCGCTCGTCAAAACTACATTCCTGTTCTAAATAGGCAACTTACACCTATAACAATAATTTTCAAAACCATATATATTAAACGCAAAACGGCCTACGCATGCGCAGGCCAGTTCAACGAACTCTGTTGAAGATTAATTAGTTGCTCTCATTCAGCTTTTTTTCAACTGATTTAAGGCGCTTATTCATCTCTTCAATTTTCATCACTCGAGCCGCTGTTTTGCGCCATTCGCGATTAGTCTGCAATGGTATTCCTGATGAGTATACACCAGGCTCACTGATAGCACGCATGACCATTCCCATTCCGGTAATCGTAACACCATCAGTAATTTCTATATGACCATTAATCACAGTTGCACCACCAATAAAGCAATGCTTACCAATCTTTAAGCTACCGGCCATTGTTGTTGCACCAGCAATTGCCGTGTTTTCACCGATAGACACGTTATGGGCAATTTGGCAGTGGTTATCAATAATAACACCATCGGCAATAATGGTATCATCAAGCGCACCACGATCAATCGTAGTACACGCACCAATTTCTACATTATTACCAATATGGACAGAGCCTAGTTGTGGGATTTTGACCCACTTACCACGATCATTAGCATACCCAAAACCATCAGAACCAATTACAGCACCTGATTGTACTAAGCAATCATTCCCTAATGTCACCTTGTGGTAAATAGATACATTCGCCCAAATTTTACTGCCTGCACCAATAACTGCATGCTGTCCAATAAAGCTGCCAGCACCTATTTGTACGTTAGCGCCTATTTGTGCGCCTGATTCAATAACCGCATTATGACCAATAGCAGCACCTTCACCGATTATTGCATCATCAGCAATATATGCCGATGGCGCAACATTTGAAGCAGATTTAGGTGTCGTATCCAATAATTGAGCAAGAAGTGCATACCCTAAATACGGGTCTTTCAGTACCAGTGCATTCCCATCAAAAAACGATAAATCAGCCTCTTTCAGCATGACTGCCGACGCCTGACATTCTGCTAAATGTTTACGGTACTTACTTGCAGATAAGAAGGTAATTTGCCCTTCAGTCGCTTTTTCCATGCCAGCAATTGATTGAATTTCTACAGAACCATCTCCACGAAGTTCTGCACCCAATTTATCTGCTATTTCAGCAAGAGTAATACGTGCCATTGTTAACCTTATTCTTTTATAACTGCTCAGCTCAACGCTATCTTGCTGTTGAGCAAAATAGCGTTAAGAGAATAATCACTTTATTTTACTGCAGTGATAACTTTATTAGATAAGTCATCTTTAGGATCTGCAAACAATACAGCTTGTGCATCAACCACGATATCGTAGCCTTCTTTCTTCGCTACAGTTTGGATTGCTGTACGAATTTTCATCACTAATTTCTGCTCTTCTTCTTGACCACGACGACGCTGGTCTTCTTGAAGTGCTTTAGCCTTTAGCTTGTAAGTAGAATCAAGAGATGCTAATTCACGCTGAATCTTAGTACGATCAGTTGAGCTCATTAACTCACCATCACGCTTCATTTTCTCGACCTTCGTTTTCATTCGGTTTTCTATACCACGAAGCTCATCAATGCGATCTTTGAACTCTTTACGTAGCTTTTCAGACACATTGTAACGCTTAGCTAACTGAGCCATTGCTTGACCCGTTGCAACATAGCCCACTTTTTGTGCCGCTTCAGCAGCCTGCGCATACATTGAAGATGATAAAATAACCAAACTTAAACTTGCTGCTTTAATCCACTGTTTCAAAAGACTTCTCCTCAAAAAATTAGAATGTTCGTCCAATGGTGAATGTGAAGAATTCTTCATCATCACCGTCGTATTTCTTGATCGGACGAGCAACCGAGAATACCAATGGGCCCATAGGTGACATCCACTGTAAAGCAGCACCGTATGACGCACGAATTAATCCCATGTCGGAATAATCTTCAAGATATTTACCGTCAGTATCTTTCAAATCATATTCCGTATCCCACACTGTACCAGCATCAATAAATAGACTAGTACGGATCTGGTTACGAATTTCATCTGATGCAAACGGAGTTGGAACAATAAGCTCCATACTTGCTAATGCAACGGCGTTACCACCTGCCGCATCATCAGTACCAGTTGCACAATTGTTGTTACCACCAATTGAGCTACCCGTACTACAACCACCAACATAAACAGCTTTAGGGCCAACAGTGTTAGAACGGAAACCACGTAGCGTAGTGAAACCACCCGCGTAGAAGTTTTCGTAGAATGGCAGTAATTGATCACTACCATTGTCTGTTGTGCCATAACCATTACCGTAACCTAAGCGACCACGAAGTAATAAGCTAAAATCATGTCCGTCGTTTAACGGGAAGTATTGTCGAACATCGTACTGCGTTTTGAAATACTGAGCATCAGAGCCCGGAATTGTCATACGGAATGATGCACGTTGGTGATTACCCGCTGTCGGGAAATAACCACGGTTCAAGTTGTTACGTGTCCATGAAACCGACCAGTCAAAGTCATCCAGTTCGATCACATTTTGACCTCGGTCGAAGCCATGAATCTTTTTGAATTTTTCAATCTGGTAATATTCTTGGGTATTCGAGATCTTGTTATGATCGTAACCAAGGCCAAATTCGAAGAAGTTTAATTCATCAAACGGGAAACCCCATGTCAAACTTGTACCATAACTTTGGTTGGTATAGTCCGAAATGTTTGCATCCGATGCTTCAAACTCGTTGTAGTAAATTTTACCACCTAAGCTGATACCATCGATCGTGAAATAAGGGTCACGGTATTCTAAGCTGACATTTTTTTGGTAATCATTCATCATCGCATTGATGCCAAAACGGTTACCGGTGCCTAAGAAGTTATCTTGCTGAATACCAGCTTGGAAACTGATACCTGATTCAGTACCATAACCAACACCGAAGTTAATGCTACCGGCATTCGCCTCTTTCACGACATATTTGATGTCGACCTCATCATCAGAACCCGGAACACGAACGGTTTGTACATCGACGGTTTCAAAGAAGCCAGTTCGATTCAAACGACTCTTACCGCTTTCAACAGATTTCGAGTTCAGCCAACTGCCTTCCATTTGACGCATCTCTCGACGTAACACTTCATCTTTCGTCGATGTGTTACCAGAGAACTGGATATTACGTACATAAATACGCTTACCAGATTCAACGTTTACAAGCAGTGAGACTTCATTATTATCGTCATCAAAATCAGGAATGGTTGTTACCTGCGGGTACGCATAACCAGACTCACCTAATGTTCGCTTAACGGCTTCTTCAAGCGCAGTGACTTGTGCACCGTTATAGATATCACCATCTTTGATTGTAACAAGTTCGTTTAGGTCACTATTATCTTTCGATAAATCGCCACGGAACGTTACACCTTTCACTTTATACTGCTCGCCCTCATCAATTTTAAGCGTGATATACACACCTTTTTTATCTGGAGAGATTGAGACTTGAGTTGAGTCTAACTTGTATTTCAAGTAACCATTATTCAAGTATTGCGAGCGTAATATTTCTAAATCACCGGCGAGTACTTGCTTTTGATATTTTTCATCAGCAAGGAAGTTCCACCATGGAATATCAGCCTTCAAGTTAAATTTACTGCTCAGTTCTGCATCAGTAAAAACGTCATTACCAATGAAGTTGATCTGCTGAATTTTTGCCGATACACCTTCAGTGAAGACAAACTTAAGATCCGCACGATTTCGAGGCAATGGGGTAACAACAGCTTGTACGCTGGCGTTATATTTACCTACACTGTAGTAAAAGTCTTCTAGTCCTTTTTCTATTTTACTGAGTGTCGTACGATCAAGTGCTTCACCAATACGAAGATTCGATGAATCTAGATTATCAGTAAGTTGCTCTTCCTTGATCGCCTTATTTCCCGAAAATGTTATGTTGGCAATTGTCGGACGCTCAAGCACTTTGACAACCAGTGCATCACCATCACGAAATACTTTAATATCTTCGAAGTTACCGGAAGCAAAAAGAGCCTGAATAATTTCCGCTACATCACGATCATCAACATTATCGCCTACACGTACTGGCATTTTTAACAATGCAGCCCCCATAGTGACACGTTGAAGTCCTTCAAAACGAATATCGTCAACTACAAATTGTTCCGCGCTCTGCGCAACACTGCTACCGAGTAAGAGTGATGCAATCAACAGTTTTTTTATCGCCATTACTGTTCTAATTATTCCTTGCTAAAAAACGCATTTATTAAAGGCGGGTAAAATCATTGAATAGCGCTACGGCCATTAATGCAACCAAAATGGCTGATCCCACTCTATAGCCAAGATCCTGAACACGCTCAGAAACGGGACGACGGGTTACAGCTTCAATGGCAAAATACATTAAATGTCCACCATCAAGTACCGGAAGCGGTAACAAGTTAACTATCCCTAAGTTCACACTAATCAGAGCTAAAAATCCAAGGAAATACACCAAACCGTAATCGGCGGTCATTCCAGCCCCTTTCGCTATGGATATTGGACCACTTAGATTTTTAAGCGCCACATCACCAGTCACCAACTTCGTCACCATACCAAAGGTCAACGTCACCAACTGCCAGGTTTTTTCTGTTGCTTTTCCTACCGCGTCTATAGGACCAAACTGAAGATTAATACGGTATGACTCAGGCCACGCTTCCACTTCTGGTGCAAAACCTGCGTATCCAATTAATTCATCATTCGCCAATTTTTTCGATTTTGGTGTCAAAGTCACCGAAACACGTTGCCCTTCACGCTCTAAATCAAACAATAACGCTTGTTCAGGATGTGAACGAACAGCATCGACAACCTCTTGCCATTGCGAGATCGGAGTATTATCGATCGCCACAATTTTATCATTTAACCTGAATCCGGCATCAATTGCTGCTCCACCGTCAACAAGTTGTGAGATGGAAAGGGTTATTGCAGGTGAATAGGGTGCAATACCTAGCGTTGTTAAAACACGTTCGCTTTCAGGGTCAAATGACCAAGTGCTTAGGTTTAAAGTACGCTGAACCTCATAGTCATTATTAGGTTCAGTGACTGTAATAACCATTTCTTTATCACCGATATGAGAAATCATCGCCATATTAGCGGATTCCCAATCAGCGGTTTTGATTCCTGAAATAGATTTTAGTTCCATTCCAGAGCTAATTCCTGCTTCCGCCGCTATCGATTGCGGAGCGACGTCACCAATAATAGGACGAACGGCAGGAATACCAATCAGATAAACGACCCAATAAGCAAAGATAGCAAAAATAAAGTTCGCCATGGGTCCGGCAGCAACAATCGCACTACGTTGCCATAGTGGTTTATTATTGAAAGCCATATGTTTTTTATCAGCTGGTACGTCATCAACACGCTCATCGAGCATTTTAACGTAACCACCCAGTGGAATCATAGCCAGCGTATATTCTGTGCCATCTTTACCCACTTTACGCCATAACGACTTACCAAAACCGATGGAAAAGCGTTCAACATAGACACCACAACGTCGAGCGACCCAAAAATGACCGAACTCATGTACTGCGATTAAAATGCCTAAAGCCAGTATAAATGACCCTAGATTCCATAAAATACTCATCATATTCATGCTACCTTACGAATTATGTTGTGAGTCAAAACACGAGCTCGCATATCTAACTCAATCACACTTTCCAAATCCACTGGTGTCGTCATATCGGCAGAATTAAGAATTTGCTCGTTTATTACAGCAATATCGGTAAAACCGATTTCATTATTTAAAAACGCCGCAACCGCTATTTCGTTCGCCGCATTCAATGCCGTTGTAGCGGCTTGACCTTCATAACATGCATCAATAGCAAGTTTCAGACAAGGATAGCGCGAGTAGTCTGGCGGTAAGAAAGTGAATTCACCAATATTACTGAAGTCTAATGGCGCAACACCCGCATCTACTCTATTAGGGTAGGACATTGCACACGCAATGGGCGTTTGCATATCGGGTAACCCCATCTGCGCCAATACTGAGCCATCTTTGTATTGCACCATGGAGTGAATAACGGACTGTGGGTGAATAATCACTTGCAGCTGCTCTCTAGATGCATTGAACAACCACCGAGCCTCAATATATTCAAGCCCTTTGTTCATCATGGTTGCGGAATCAACTGAGATTTTTGGTCCCATAGACCAATTAGGATGTGCGATTGCCATCTGCGGCGTAACCGATGCCAATTCAGATAGATCAGTATACCTAAATGGTCCACCAGAGCCCGTTAGCAAAATTTTACTAATACCGTACTCTTCCAAATCACAACGCCCCATTGCACGTTGAATATCAGCAGGTAGGCATTGGAAAATGGCATTATGCTCACTATCTACAGGTAATAGCTCAGCGCCGTATTGCTCACACGCATCAATAAACATCTGACCAGACATTACCAATGCTTCTTTGTTCGCTAATAAAATGCGTTTACCCGCTTTCACACCAGCCATTGTCGGTAATAAGCCAGCAGCACCAACTATTGCGGCCATGACAGTGTCAACTTCATCAAGTGCCGCGACTTGGCAGAGCCCTGCTTCACCCGCTAAAACTTGGGTACTAATCTCATGCTGTTTCAGTAATGCTGACAATTCCTTCGCAGCCAGCTGAGATGCCATTGCTGCGTATTTTGGTTTCCAGATACGGCATAACTCGAGCATTTTCTGACTATTTGTACCGGCAGCTAAAGCAACAACCTCAAACAATTGCGGGTTCTGTGCTGCAACAGCCAATGTACTACTTCCAATAGAGCCAGTAGCACCAAGAATCGTTAACTTACGCATAAAATCACTTAATTCAGCTATGAAGGGCAGCTTAAGAATCGCTGCCCACTATATGATGTTGCTTACAGTATCCAGAGATACAATAAAGCAAAAACAGGAAGGGCAGCCGTTAAACTGTCAATACGATCAAGGATGCCACCGTGACCAGGTAAAATATTACCACTATCTTTGATGCCAGAAACACGCTTGAACATACTTTCAACCAAGTCACCTAAAACAGATGCAATCACTGTAATAATAGCAATGATGAAAAGGTTGCTTAAGCTAGTAAATGGAATATCCATCAATGTCGCGCCACCCCATGTAATAAGGATCGCTAACAATGCCCCACCGACTAAACCTTCGATAGTTTTATTTGGGCTAACCGCAGGGGCCATTTTAGTTTTACCGAAACGTTTACCAGAGAAGTACGCGCCAGTATCTGCCGCCCACACCAGAAAACAAACCAATAACACAAGTTTTGCACCGTGGTATGGGTTTTCAGCATAGTTAACAGCGCGGAGCATTAAGATGCTCCAAAAAAATGGAATGAGCGTAAGTAACCCAAAGAAGTATTTTAGCCAAGAAGATGTAGACCACAGTTTTACGCTGGATGGATATGTTATTGCTAAGGTAGATGCAATTAACCACCAAATTCCACCCATAAACAGTATGCTATAGTGTGATTCGGTCAGTGTTGATAATGCAGTTACATCGGAAGGTATTACTACTAAGCTTAAGCCTAGGGTCATCGCAGGTACGACCATAGCCACAATCCGCGATTTAGCATCAACAAACTGTGTCCATTCCCAGAAACCAATCAACGTAATCGCAGCAAGAGCAATGACGAAAAAAGAAAATGGTAGTAAAAATATCCCAGCAATCACTAAAGGCGCGAGGATTAGTGCAGTAATAATTCGTTGCTTTAACAAGCGGCGTCCTCTCGTTTGTTATTCATTTTCATTATTCAGGTAAATTATCATGGTTCAATTTTTGTGATATAAGTCAATGCGTTCTATAAAAACGCATTGTTTGAATAATATTTATTCTTGTATTAAAGCTTGAATCTGTTCACCCGTACAACCAAAACGGCGTTCACGGTTAATATACCATGCTATAGCGTTAACAAAGCTTTCTTCATCAAAATCAGGCCAATGCTGCTCTGTGAAGTATAATTCAGCATAAGCTGCCTGCCACAACATAAAATTACTAATACGGCATTCACCACTCGTACGGATCATTAAATCAACATCAGGCAAATCAGCAGTCGACAAGCCAGCAGACAACATATCCTCAGTAATATCTGAAGCCATTAAGCCTTGTTCAGCAATCTGAACGGCTAATTTTTTCGTTGCTTGCAAGATATCCCATTGCCCACCGTAATTGGCAGCAATATTCAAGACTAAACCAGTATTGTTAGCCGTTAACGCTTCCGAGGTTGCTATTTTTCGTTGAAGTCGCTCACTAAAGCCACTTTTGTCACCGATAATACGTAACTGGATATTATTTTTATGAAGACGTTTTACCTCAAGACTCAGTACAGTCATAAACAGTTCCATTAATAATGAAACCTCGTCTTCAGGGCGACGCCAGTTTTCGCTACTAAAAGCAAATAATGTCAAAACCTTAACGCCAAGACGGTTAGCCGTCGAGACACTTTTACGCACGGCTTCAACGCCAGCCTTATGGCCAAACACTCGAGCCTTTCCTTTTGCCTTCGCCCACCGACCATTCCCATCCATAATGACGGCAACATGCTTCGGTAAACATTCAGCAGAAAGTTCAGTTTCGATGGTACGCTCTGCCATGTTTCTCCCTCAAAAAAAAACGCTGTGCTGTACGCACAGCGCTTCAAATATCATAAAGCTAAATCATATTGGAAAGACAAGTGTCTTAAACTTCCATTAACTCTTTTTCTTTCACTTCAAGAACAGTATCAATGTTCTTAACTGCAACATCTGTCAGTTTCTGAATTTCATCTTGTGCACGACGATCATCATCTTCAGAAATGTCTTTGTCTTTTAGCAATGCTTTTAAGTCTGCATTCGCATCACGACGGATGTTACGAATAGCCACACGGCCTTGCTCTGCTTCTTTACGTACAATCTTAACAAGATCACGACGACGCTCTTCCGTTAAAGGAGGCAATGGTACACGAATTACGGTACCTGCAGACATTGGGTTTAGCCCCAAATCTGACATCATGATCGCTTTTTCGATTTTTGGCGTTAGCTCTCGGTCAAAAACCGTAATCGCCAACGTACGTGAATCTTCAGCAACAACATTTGCAAGCTGCTTAAGTGGTGTATTCGCACCGTAGTATTCTACGTAAATTGTATCAAGTAGACTTGGATGCGCACGACCAGTACGGATCTTAACAAGTTGGTTTTTTAGCGCATCAACGCTTTTTCCCATACGCTCTTGCGCATCATTTTGAATTTCATTAATCACGATTTAGTACCCCTGCTTGGTAATGGTCAGGTTATTTAGTCACGGCGGAGGCCTCAAAAGCCTCCATCCTGAATTAGTCGTTTTTATAGTTAATACGTTTTAAAGCTTCACCAACGTGAATACTCATGTTTTTACATTAACTATTAAGAGATCAAAGTGCCTTCTTGCTCACCCATTACTACGCGACGAAGAGAGCCAGGTTTAGTCATGTTAAAAACACGAATCGGCATTTTATGGTCACGAGCAAGTGTAAATGCAGCTAAGTCCATCACTTTTAGCTCTTTTTCAAGAACGTCTTGGAAACCAAGCTTATCACAAAGAATTGCATCTGGGTTCTTAACTGGATCATCAGTGTAAACTCCGTCAACTTTCGTTGCTTTCAATACTATGTCAGCTTCAATCTCAATACCACGAAGGCATGCAGCTGAATCAGTCGTAAAGAACGGATTACCAGTACCAGCAGCGAAGATCACAACGCGACCTTGACGAAGTTGGCTAATAGCTTCAGCCCAGTTGTAGCTGTCACACACACCATTGAGTGGAATTGCGGACATCACTCGAGCGTTCACATAGGCACGGTGTAATGCATCTCGCATTGCCAAACCATTCATCACAGTTGCTAGCATACCCATGTGGTCGCCCACAACTCGGTTCATACCCGCTTCAGCCAAACCAGCACCACGGAACAGGTTACCGCCACCGATAACAAGGCCAACCTGCACACCCAGTTCAACGAGTTCTTTAACTTCTTGTGCCATACGGTCAAGAACTTTTGCATCAATACCGAAACCTTCTGATCCCTGTAGTGCTTCACCACTTAGTTTAAGTAAAATTCGTTGATAAATTGGTTTAGGGTTTGTGGTCATAAGTATTACCTTCCAGGCTAACTAAACTAAAGAGATATGGAGTTGTAAAAAGACCGCAGCCTTGGCTACGGTCTTTAGAGTTCTTTTTGCTGTGAAGGATTAACCCTTCTGAACAGCTGCAACTTCTTCTGCGAAGCTCATTTCTTGTGCTTTCTCGATGCCTTCACCAACTTCAAAACGGATGAAGTTTGTTACTGTAGCACCTTTAGCTTTCAACATTTGACCAACAGTTTGTGCTGGATCCATGATGAATGCTTGACCAGTTAGAGAAACTTCGCCGGTGAATTTCTTCATGCGGCCAACAACCATTTTCTCTGCAATTTCAGCTGGCTTACCAGATTGGATAGCGATATCGATCTGGATTTGCTTCTCTTTAGCAACAACGTCAGCAGGTACATCTTCAGGAGTTACGAACTCAGGCTTAGATGCAGCAACGTGCATAGCTACTTGCTTAATTGTTTCTTGGTCTGCATCAGATGCAACAACAACACCAATACGGTCGCCGTGACGGTAAGAACCAATTTGTGCGCCTTCGATGAACTCAACACGACGAATGCTGATGTTTTCACCGATTTTAGTTACTAGAGCAATGCGCTTCTCTTCGAAAGCAGCTTGAAGTTCAGCAACATCAACACGGCCTGCAAGAGCTGCATCTGCTACTTCATTAGCAAACGCAAGGAAGCTAGCATCTTTAGCAACGAAATCTGTTTGGCAGTTAACTTCTAGAATTGCAGCAACGCCATCAACTTCTTTGATGATGATTGTGCCTTCAGCTGCAATGTTGCCCGATTTTTTAGCAGCCTTAGCAGCACCGCTCTTACGCATGTTATCAATTGCTAGCTCGATGTCGCCATCTGCTTCAACAAGCGCTTTTTTACAATCCATCATGCCTGCAGCTGTACGCTCACGCAGTTCTTTAACTAGGGCAGCTGTAACTGTTGCCATTGTCATATCCTCGGTTTGAATTCTTGATATAAAAATCAGGGGCCGAAATAGGCCCCTGTTAACCATTCTTAGTTTACACTAGGTAAGCTAAGAAACTCAAAAGAGCGGCTATTAAGCTTCTGCTACGAAACCATCTTGTTCAGCTTGAACAACGATGTCTTGGTTACGAGCTTCAGTTACAGTTTGTGCTACAGCACCAGTGTAAAGCTGAATTGAACGGATTGCATCATCGTTACCAGGGATAACGAAGTCAACGCCGTCTGGGTTAGAGTTAGTATCTACAATAGAGAATACTGGGATACCCAGGTTGTTAGCTTCTTTAATAGCGATGTGTTCGTGATCAGCATCAATTACAAACATTGCGTCAGGAAGACCGCCCATGTTCTTGATACCGCCTAGAGACTTTTCAAGTTTCTCCATTTCACGAGTACGCATTAGCGCTTCTTTCTTTGTTAGCTTTTCGAACGTACCGTCAGCAGACTGAACTTCTAGCTCTTTCAGACGTTTGATTGACTGACGAACAGTTTTCCAGTTAGTCAGCATACCACCCAACCAACGGTTGTTTACGTAGTACTGATCACAGCTGATAGCTGATTCTTTAACAGATTCGCTGGCTGCACGCTTAGTACCAACGAAAAGCACCTTACCTTTACGAGCTGCAATCTTGTTGATTTCAGCTAGTGCGTCGTTGAACATTGGTACAGTTTTCTCAAGGTTGATGATGTGTACCTTGTTACGAGCACCGAAAATGAATGGCTTCATTTTTGGGTTCCAGTAACGAGTTTGGTGACCAAAGTGTACACCAGCCTTAAGCATGTCGCGCATTGATACAGTTGCCATTGAATAATTCCTCTATGGGGTTAGGCGTCCACATATCCCATCCTACCGACCCTCTATCCATTTTACCTAAGTCCATAATGGGCTTATTAAAAATGGCGGGCACCCCGGAGCATGTGTCGATATGTGTGAGTGATTAATAAAAGTATGTGTAATTTAACTAATAGAGTCGAAACCAAACTAGCTAATTACGGCGCGTTTTATACCATATTTTCATAGCAATAATCCAGACTAAGTTTAGTTGATGTATCTAAACTTGGTTTCCATCGCACCTCCTCACTGTTAACATATGATTAATAGCAAACAGTAAAATATAGAGAATATTGTATGAGCATTAAGATCAAAACGGCTGATGAAATAGAAAAAATGCGCGTAGCCGGCCGTTTGGCTGCTGATGTGCTAGAGATGATTGAACCCCATGTAAAGGCAGGTGTAACGACAGAAGAGATCGATCGAATCTGTCACGATTTCATCACAAAAGAGCAGAACGCAATTCCTGCGCCGCTCAACTATCACGGTTTCCCTAAATCGGTTTGTACATCTATCAATCACGTTGTTTGCCACGGCATTCCAGCTGAAAAAGATGAAGACGTTAATGGTTCTTACAACAAACCAGCAGTATTAAAAGATGGCGACATCCTTAATATCGACATCACTGTTATTAAAGATGGCTACCACGGTGACACCTCTAAGATGTTTGAGATCGGTGAAGTATCACTGGATGACAAACGCCTATGCCGTGTTGCACAAGAAAGCCTTTACCTTGCGATTAAGAAGGTAAAACCTGGCACTAAGCTAGGTGAAATTGGTACTGCGATTCAGAAATTCATCAAAACTGGTAACAGCCGCTTTTCTATTGTTAAAGATTACTGTGGTCATGGTATTGGTAACGAATTTCATGAAGAACCTCAGGTTGTTCATTACAAAAACAACGACCGTACCGTGTTAAAAGCGGGTATGTGTTTTACTATCGAACCAATGATCAATGCTGGTAAATTTGGCTGTGTATCTGACGATAATGATGGCTGGACGGTATATACCGTTGATGGCAAAAAATCAGCACAGTGGGAACATACACTACTTGTAACTGAAACAGGTTGTGAAGTGCTTACATTACGAAAAGATGAAACACTACCTCGTATCATCAAAGCATAATATTGAGAAAGTCGGCCATGTGCCGACTTTTCCTTAGTACGAACTCCCCTCAATACTCTCCCCCAACAGTTAGCAACCTATCGATAACTACTACCCATTTATTACGATCCAGTTATAGTAAGACTAAGCACTACATCACAGGGCATGGACCGCGATGATTGACACCTCTACGATAACTAACCCTCAAACACTTCCTGTTGAAGCGATTACTCAAGAAAACTTGCGTAACACGCTTGAACAATTTGCTGAACAGCAAAAACAACAATTTATCCAGCATCGTCCAGTAACCGATTTGGTACTGTCTCGCTCGACTTTCATTGATAAATTATTAATTCGTCTATGGGAACATTATGGCGTAAATCAGTATCCTGATATCGCATTAATCGCTGTAGGTGGGTATGGTCGGGGTGAGTTACATCCATTATCAGATGTCGATATTCTAATCTTAAGCGCTCAACCACTAAGTGATGAAACAGGAAGAATCGTCAGTGAGTTTTTAACCTTTTTATGGGATCTGCGTTTAGAGGTCGGTCATAGTGTACGGACTATCGATGACTGTATTGAAATTGGCAGCGATGATTTAACGGTTGCCACTAATCTAACAGAAGCACGCATACTCTGCGGAAGCAACGATGCATTTCAGTGCTTACAAGAACGCATTAATGCAGGTAATTTTTGGCCGAGTGAAGACTTTTATCGGGCTAAATTAGAAGAACAAAAAACACGCCATGCCCGTTATCACGACACCACATATAATCTAGAACCTGATATCAAATCAAGCCCTGGCGGATTACGAGATATTCATACCTTAAGCTGGGTTGCACGCCGTCATTTTGGGGCGACCAGTTTGTTAGAAATGAGTCGATTTGGCTTTTTAACTGATGCGGAATACCGTGAATTAGTTGAATGCCAAGATTCACTGTGGCGCATTCGCTTTGCCCTACACATTGAGTTACGCCGCTACGATAACCGCCTCACGTTTTCACACCAACCATCCGTTGCTGAGAATTTAGGCTACACCGGAGAAGGCAATCGCGGTGTCGAAATGATGATGAAAGAGTTTTATCGCACATTACGTCGCGTACTTGAACTCAATAAAATGTTACTTCAATTATTTGATCAAGCGATTCTCGATAACGGAAAAACGGTTGAAACTATACAGCTTAGTGATGACTTTCAAATTCGCGGGCATTTAATTGAAGCAACCAAACCGGCATTATTCCAAGCCCGCCCTGAAACGATCCTTGATATGTTTTTGCACATAGCACAAAACGGTGACATTGAAGGTATAGCGGCTCCGACACTTCGCCAACTACGTACAGCTCGACGACGTTTAAACGTGTTTTTAGTTGATATTCCCGAGGCCCGTGAAAAATTCATGGAATTGGTTCGTCAGCCAAATACTTTACAAAAAGCATTTCGCTTAATGCACCGTCATGGCGTTTTATCGGCATATTTACCTCAATGGAGCCAGATTGTAGGTCAGATGCAATTTGATTTATTCCATGTATACACGGTCGATGAACACAGTGTTCGCCTCATCAAGAATCTCAATAAATTTAATGACCCAGAGAACCGTGAACGTCACCCTATTTGCTGTGAAGTCTATCCAAGAATAATCAAAAAGGAATTACTCACCATTGCGGCTATTTTCCATGATATAGCTAAAGGCCGTGGCGGGGATCACTCTGAACTTGGTGCTATTGAAGCTCGTAAATTCTGTATCCAACACGGTTTGTCACGCCCAGAAACTAACCTCATCGCTTGGTTGGTTCAAAAGCACCTCCTGATGTCAGTTACTGCTCAGCGCCGAGACATCTATGATCCAGAGGTTGTCGCTGAATTTGCCAAAGAAGTGCGTGATGAAGAACGCCTCGATTATTTGATTTGCCTAACCGTGGCTGATATTTGCGCTACAAACCAAGAATTATGGAACAGCTGGAAACGCACTCTGCTCGCAGAGCTCTATTACTCGACTCAAAAAGCGTTGCGCCGTGGATTAGAAAACACCCCTGATGTTCGTGACCGTATCCGCCACAACCAACAGCTATCTTCTGCTATTTTGCGCGGAAAAGGCTTCGCACCTCGTGAAATAGAAGTGCTGTGGCAACGTTTTAAAGCTGACTATTTCTTGCGTCATACACACAAGCAATTAGCCTGGCATGCCGAAGCACTACTCACGCATGATCATGACAAGCCACTAATACTACTCAGTAAAAAAGCAACCAGAGGGGGGACGGAGGTTTTTGTTTATAACAAAGACAAAGCCAAGTTATTTGCGATTGTCGTATCAGAACTGGATAAGAAAAACCTCAGTGTTCACGATGCCCAAGTCATGAACAGTAAAGACGGTTACACACTTGATACATTTATGGTGCTAGACCCGAGCGGAAAAGCCATACCAGAAAATCGCCACAATACGATTCGACGCGCACTCGTCAACGCACTAACAAAAATGAAATCAGAGCGTAAAAATAAACGCGCCCCACGTAAATTAATGCATTTTAACGTTAAAACCCAAGTGGATTTTTTGCCAACTAAAACGGGTAAAAAAACAACAATGGAGCTCATCGCATTAGACACGCCGGGTCTGCTCGCTCGAATTGGTGCTGTATTTGCCAAACAAAAAGTCAGCCTACAAGCCGCCAAAATTACCACCATTGGTGAGCGTGCAGAAGATTTCTTTATTTTGGTCAATGAGCACGGTAGTCCGTTAACGGAAGAGCATCAGCAAGCATTGAAAGAGGCGTTAATCAGCAAGCTGACCCCTCAAGATTAAGGCTTGAGTATGACTACCTGATTCACTCGAATACCTTATTAATACGCATTCTTTACGCTAAATATTTTTTACTTAAAGGATGCGCGATCTTCACCACATTCTGGCTCGACTATCAGGACGTTATGATAGGTTCTTGCTACAGTTATTTTATTGCTCGTAAAATATAAGAACATTAAGCAGAGGCCCTTATGTATCCACACCTCACCAGTATTGGTATTGAACAACCAGAAGCAATTGAACGTTACAGCCTGCGTCAAGAAGCCGCCAATGACATTCTAAAAGTCTATTTTGCAAAAAATAAAGGTGAGCTGTTCGCGAAGAGTGTGAAATTTAAATTTCCTCGTCAGCGTAAATCCGTCTTAGTGAATAGCGGCAGCCGTGAATACAAAGAAATTACTGAAATAAATCGAACACTGACTCATATTATTGATGAGCTCGATATCATCACTAAAAGAAAGCATACAGAAGTGGATATTAAGAAGAAAATTTTAGGTGACTTACGTCATTTAGAGCGCGTTGTAAGCCACAAAATATCAGAAATTGAAGCAGATTTAGAAAAATTAAAATAAACATCATTGATTTCTGCTCTCTTCTTGAAGAGCAGAAATCATCATCTAAACGATTTGCTTCAAAAAACGGCTTAACCAAGGAAGCGTCGCTTCTAATGCATCAAAGCTAACGCATGCATCAATATCTAATCGCTCTGCAACAGGCTTAGCCTGCAGTTGTTGTAGCATCTCATCAAACTGACGCCCAGCACCACAATAACGATCTTCGCCATAACTTGAATCCCCCATTGAAATCACGCCATAACTTAACTTAGGCACCAATGGAAATTGATCATTTAGCGCAACATATAGCGGTAAAAGGTTATCAGGTACTTCCCCCTGCCCCGTTGTCGAGGTAATAACGACAATGGTGTCATTTTGATATGCTAAAAAATCATCAAGTTGAGGATCTAAATACAGCTGAGCCGTATGCCCATTACTGCTTAACTGGGTAATTACATCTTGGGCAACATCTTCAGCGCCGCCAAATACAGAACCAACAAACACACCAATTTTAGCCATAACGTCCTAGCCTTTATTTTCAGAGAGTCCAAAAATAAATTTGGCTTTTTATATCCGAAGATGCAAATAAGATAACTCGACAACGAGAGCTTCCTCATTAAAAAAAGGCGTGATGATAATTTATGACTATTCTGAGTTTAACAGTTCAGTCGACCAATTAAATTCAGACATCACCCGTAACCATGTTTCATCAATTGATGCACGAATATCTAGCGCTTGCTTTGTTACTGGGTGAAGAAATTGCAAGCGAGATGCATGCAGCATCAAACGGTGGCAATCATAATTTTCACGGAACATACGATTGTGGCGACCATCACCATGATTTACGTCACCAATAATGTGATGGTTTAAATGATGCATATGGCGACGCAGCTGGTGTTTACGGCCCGTTTCAGGTTTCATTTCAACTAAGCAATAACGGCTAGTTGCATAGCGACCTACTGGAATATTGGTTTCTATGGTGGCAAGTGGACTATAGGCTGTCACTGCTTCTTGGGCTTCTTGTTCTTCTGCTGCGTTTTTATCCGCTATTTTATCAAGCTCTTTTTTCAACGGGTAATCGAGTACTGCAGCGTCTTTGATCCAACCACGAACAACAGCGTGATACGTTTTATGTATATCTCGCCCAGAAAATACAGGCATCATTTGCGATGCAATTTCACTCGATAAACCAAATAATAACACCCCAGATGTAGGGCGATCTAACCGATGAAGTGGAAATACATGCTGACCAATTTGGTCACGTAATGTTTGCATTACAAATACCGTTTCATGGCGATCAAGCCAAGAGCGGTGAACCAACATGCCAGAGGGCTTATTAACCGCAACTAAGTATTCATCTTGAAAAAGAATGTCTAATTCCACAATTATTGAGCCTTAAATAAGTTATCTAACTCACGTGTTACGCCAAGAATAATATTTATCCCACTATCGTGCTTCATTGCTTCTTCAACATAAGGGGAAAGTTCAAAATGTTGAGGTAACGGTTGTTTCAACGCGATAAGCTGGGTCATTCTCGGAATAAAAATCCATTGCAACCATTGACTACAAGATAGCGTATCCACAGCAAAAGGTTCCGTGCTCGCAAGTGCTGTGTTGCTTGGTGGTACACTTTCCCACCGTTCAGCATTGCGTAAGGCAGCCTCAAGCTTTTCTAGTAACAACATGCTATGACGATATTTATCCATGCAACAGATCCTCATGAAATTGGCGCGCTAGAATACCATTTCATCCCCCGACACCCAACAACGGATACACCTTACAATCAAGATTCAGGTACTTAATGACATGATTTACGCAATTGAATAGTCAGTTAATTACTGTCTTTGATATACTCACGAATCAGATTTAGGAGCAATAACTATGTCCATGGATAAATTTCATACCCTTACCCAATTACTTGATAATGCCGGTTGTCAGTACAAGATTTTCGACCTTGGTCGCCGTGTTTGCGAGATTGATATCGAGCAATTCAAAGCTGTAGAAGAAAATCGTCAGCCTTATCCATGGCCATTGCAGCAGCATGCGCACCTTTCTATCTCTTTTTGGCAGAACAATAATGCACCTTGGGTTTGGTTCTTACGTTTACCATTAGACGAGCGTGGGTTATTAAAGCAAGCTGCTGTGGGCGATTTTATCAAGTATGTTATCGAAGCCATGGGCGCAACGCTCAATGCTGAGCCGACAGAAGAGGAACAAGAGAAGTTAGCCGCTAACCCATACACATTTAAGCCTAATGACGACAAAATGGCGATTTTTCATGCCCAATTACGTCAAGTTCTCTCATTATCGACCAGTCAGTATTATGAGCATGCTCAGCTATTTCTAAGTGGTGATCTCGGCTGGGATCAATGGCAAGGTATCGGTCTGCAAGGTTTGGCTGATATCTGTGCAAGAATAAAGCAAGAAAATAACAGCACGTTACTAAGAAAAGCAGTGAACAACCTGCCAATGACCCCTCTTTATGCATTACTGGGTTGTTTAGAGCATTGTGATATTCCAGAAACACTGAGCAAGCGTTTAGAAGAAAGATTACACACAGAAATGGCATCTTCAGAGCCAGATCTCTTCTTACTAGCCGCTATTATCCGTTCGCTTGCAGGTAGCAACGCTGTCACGCTTACAGAGCAGCTTAATGCCTTGTTACAACACACAGAGCTTTGTCATCCTGAAGTCTTAGTCGCGATTGCAGGGCGCTGTTGGTATGGTTTAGCGAACACAGACACCGCAAGCCTATTCTTATTACGCCTTGCTGAAACAAAAGATCAAACGCTATTTAATCAGCTATTTACAGATCTTGTCATGTTACCTTTACTTCGCGGAATTATACTTCAGGTTCTTCACAGTCAAGCAAACCCTGCATTAGTTGAAGCGATAACCCAACTTCAGCAGCATGCTCGCAGTAAATAGTCAGTGTTATTTAAACGGTATTAGGTCTGTTGATCTTTATGAAGGATAAATTTATTTGTTATGGATAACTTAATCGCAATCTTGCTGGTCGCATTTGGCGCATATTTATTTTGGCAGCAACGGCGCCAAACTGAATTCGCCGAAAAATTCATTATACAACGCTGTAAAAACCTTGGTTTGCAATTACTCAGCACTGCAAGAGGTTCCCATAAGCTAAAAGACAATAAGGGCAATTGGGGATGGCGAACGGTGTACTTGTTTGAATTCTCAGCCAATGGTCATGACTATTATGAAGGGTTTGTCGAAATGAAAGGGTTTAGACCCATGACGTTCTATGTACCTGCTCATCATATCCCAGACGTTGAAATGGATTAATGATAATGAAGGCAGATGCTCGTTAACGGTAGGATAAAGCGCGATAGCAAAACACTGAATGTTAGATAGCAGACATAAAAGAGCGGGCGCGACTTGCGTCGCGCCCTTAGGTCTTACTTGCAGCAATCCGGCTACTATGGTGCTCCCTGCATCATTCCATTGACTGCTGTAATCCGTCAGCATTGTCCTTTTATCTTCGTCCTGAAGAGATCCTTTGGCTTTCCTTAACCCGTCGATACATCCTATATCAACTCTCATCTCCTTCCTGGAGGTGTCCTTTACTTCAACCCTGAAGTGTTCCTTTATGCCTCTATCCTAGAGGTGTCCCTAACTTCGTCCTGAAGTGGTCCTTTTGTCGTCCTGACCAGTAAACATCCTGCTTACTGTTACCGAATCCTTCGGTGGTCCTTTTACTATCCATGTTCGATATATCATCCTGATACACCGGTCTCATCCTGAGACTACCAAATCCTTGGCTTTTTCCTGTTCCGTTCCGTCAGTTCCTTCCGACACCAATAAGATTACGCTGAATCCTTAAAAAAAGAACCACCTAGCAAAAAATACCGTATAGCAAAATAGAAAAAACGAACCAATTAAAACAAAACCACAATATAAACAATAACTTAAATAATATCATGTAGTTTTAGCTTACCTAAAATCACATGATTTCCCACAACTTTGTAAGAGATCTCGCACAAGGCAGGTAGATATAAGAGATTAACCATCAACAACACGAACAATTCGAAAATTACAGAAACGAGAAAAGGCGTGACTTTCGTCACGCCTTTAGATCTCACTTGCAGCAATCCTGCTACTACCATGCTCCCTGCATCATTCCATGATGTGCTTCTTCCTAAAGCATAATTCCCCACTCTATCCTAGAGTGTCCTACGGTATTCCCTGACCCGTTGAATAATCCAGTTTCAACTCTCTCTTCAATCCTGAAGGTGTCCCTAACTTCATCCTGAAGTGAATCCTTTGAGCCTCTGTCCTAGAGGTGTCCCTGACTTCATCCTGAAGCAAATCCTTTAAGCCTCTGTCCTAGAGGTGTCCCTGACTTCATCCTGAAGCAAATCCTTTAAGCCTCTGTCCTAGAGGTGTCCCTGACTTCGTCCTGAAGCAAATCCTTTAAGCCTCTGTCCTAGAGGTGTCCCTGACTTCATCCTGAAGTGGTCCTTTGTCATCCTGACCAGCAAACATCCTGTTTACTGTTGCTAAATCCTTTGCTTATCCTTTCACTATCCATGTTCGATATATCATCCTGATACACCGGTCTCTTCCTGAGACGACCAAATCCTTGGCTTGTTCCTGTTCCATTCCGTCAGTTCCTTCCGACAAGAGAGATATTACTCGATATACATACTTTAGACATGAACAAGAAAAAACATGATGGGAATAAAAAATATAACAACCTCACAACAACAAGATAATAGATTGAATTTAAAGAACTTAATATTACGGATTACGTAATAGCCGCAAGTTGAAATATAGTTTTCCCACGCGCTTGTAAGAGATCTCTCACGCCTGAAATAAACAATATCCAGTAATCGATTTCATTTAAGGTAAACAGAACGAATTACAACAATAATTCAACACATCACTCTAAAGATTCCAGTGAATACATTGATTTGAAAATACAAAAGGGAGAGATAGATAAGAGTAGTTTTATAGCAGACATAAAAGAGCGGGCGCGACTTGCGTCGCGCCCTTAGGTCTTACTTGCAGCAATCCGGCTACTATGGTGCTCCCTGCATCATTCCATTGACTGCTGTAATCCGTCAGCATTGTCCTTTTATCTTCGTCCTGAAGAGATCCTTTGGCTTTCCTTAACCCGTCGATACATCCTATATCAACTCTCATCTCCTTCCTGGAGGTGTCCTTTACTTCAACCCTGAAGTGTTCCTTTATGCCTCTATCCTAGAGGTGTCCCTAACTTCATCCTGAAGTGGTCCATTTGTCATCCTGACCAGTAAACATCCTGCTTACTGTTACCGAATCCTTCGGTGGTCCTTTTACTATCCATGTTCGATATATCATCCTGATACACCGGTCTCATCCTGAGACTACCAAATCCTTGGCTTTTTCCTGTTCCGTTCCGTCAGTTCCTTCCGACACCAATAAGATTACGCTTTTAGATTTTTTGAGCAAGGTAGGCAAAGCGGACTTCAATCACAGTTCTCACCACAATATTTACCACAAAAACACAAGAGCAATAAAAACAACAACTTATAATCATAGTTAATCTTAAGTCTGATAACATTAACTTAAAAGGCGCACGTATTTGTAAGAGATCTCTTACAAGCCAAGTAGAGATATCTCGCCAGACTCCCACTACACTTTATCTCGTTAACGCAAATCACCATCAAAAATTGGTATTAATAGCCAAACTTATCCTACATTCATAACAGGTGCGCGAGTTTCATATTCAATAATAATCGACTTAAAAGGGATATAGCCATGGAAACATTCAACCATAATTTATCAAACCTTTTCAGCCAGTTAGGGCTAAATAACTCTCAATCATTCATTGAATCATTCCTTTGTGAACATCACCTTGAACAAAATGAGACGTTAACCGAAGCCAGTTTTTGGCAGCCCGCTCAGAAACGATTTTTAAAAGAATCCCAAGAACAGGATGCTGATTGGAGTGAAGTCATTGATCAATTAGATACTTTGCTACGAAAATAGCGTGTATCTTCATATCAAACACGATTTCAGGAAGTACTATGTCGACGATTACCCTCGCGCTAGAACAGGCGATTACCTCTCTTATTACTGAAGGCAAAGAACCTTCCGTTGCATTAATTAAAGCACGATTAACTGAACCGCTGCCGATGCCCCTTATTATAAAGGCACTACAGGCCTGGAAGAAAAATGCAAAAATACCAAAAATTGAGAGAACAGAACCCAGCATCTCCAATGAAGAACGTATCAAACAGCTTGAACAACAAGTTGCGGATCTAACGGCCCGTCTTACCCAGTTAGAAAATGTTAGTAATTAGTTCAAGATGAAGTGGGCATTATCATGATCGACAATGAACTTGATACTGAAAGCCGCTGATAGTTCAAAGGCACCATACGGTGCCCTTTTATCAATAGAGGATCATACAGTAAGCAGATTACTGAAAGTCGTAAGATAAATTCGAAACGATCCGGCATTCATCGCACTTGTAGTGAAACAAGTTATGCAATGGTTCATCCAGACGCCAATCACCATTACATTTAGGGCACTTACGCTCGAGTTCTGCCGCTAAACTGTCACCACCAACACGATATTGATAATAGTATGTGGGTATCTTCGTTAAAAATTCAATACGCCCACGCAGATCCCATCCACGACGAAACAGATCACTATCAACATCACGAATTTCATGCAGAGTTGCATGTTCGGCTTTGCACCCACCTGCCATTTGAATTTCATCACAAGCTTGCCATTCTGTTTGCCACTTCAAGATAGCTTTATGATCACCGTTAGATGTAGGACCAATACGGTAAAGTGGAATCGGCATTAACGTTTCGCCACAACGTAATGGCGAACAGGTATGAACAAAGGTGGTATAAATAACTTGCCAAGACGGCGTTAAATTTTCAGCGGCTGCTTCTGAATTAATATCACGCCCAAGCAGTTTAATCTTAGGCGCTAGTAAACAGGCATTGTTCAAGCGCTTGATATGCGCATTGACATTTTCACTGTTAAATTGCGAGTGCAAACCATCTTGCTCTGGACATACAGCTCTAACACGGAAAATACCGTCGTCCATTACAATGGGAAATTCTCGACCAAGCACTTGACCGTTATAACGTAATGCATCCATCAAGCCGTTGATTGCAGCATCAACAGCGGATATTGTGGTGTTATCAAAACACTCAAATTGCAGCTCTACAACGTACATCTTTAAGCCTCTCGTACTACGGGCACTAACTGCTGTAAAAAGCTAGTCACATCTTTTGCTAACACATCGCGTTCATTTTTACCCAAGGTTTCAAGTATGACCTCGCCTGTTAGATTACAAATAGCGATCACTTTATCGGCACTATCAATAACACCAATGAAAACTGTTGGCTTTAATTTTAGACGACGTTGCGTCACAAGGTGCCCTAGAATATTTTCTTGTAAACGTACGCCATCTTGTTCACTAAACACTTGCAATAGGTCTAATTCAATCTCACCAAATTTTGCCGCCATATCACCACTAAACTGGGTGCTATAAAAATCAATAATATCTTTATGTAGCTCAATCTCAATACCCTTCTCAACTCCAGCTAGATCCCCCTGAGGTTGACGAGTAATGGGTTTCCATGTCACTTCATCACCAGAATCATGTTCAACACACGGTGACTCAAGCCCAACTAAATCTTCGCTACGTGGAAAACCGTGACCTGCATCACGCCAAGCTTGTAAAAAAAGAGAAGAAAAGTCAGATAAAGCGACAGCAACAGGATGATTCATTCGCAACCTCATTAAAGATTAAGTAAACTTTGCACTATAGTATTTTTAATATAAATCAGTGACGCTTCAACTTATCCCCTACTAACGTGAATACAGCGTTATGAGGCTATAAGCAGAATCGCACACATATTCTAATCCAAGAGTGTCAAATACAGTATGAGCAAATATAAAGATGCTAAAGAATTAGCGGGTTTAACACTAGGGCAAAAAACCGATTATATCGATCAGTACGATGCCTCTTTACTGCAACCAGTACCTCGAAGTCTAAATCGCAGTGACTTAAACCTTGGCGAAAGCTTACCATTTACTGGCTATGATATCTGGACACTCTATGAGCTATCATGGCTAAACAGCAAAGGGTTACCTCAAGTTGCAATTGGTGAAGTGCGTTTACCCGCTTCTAGCCCTAACCTAATTGAGTCAAAATCGTTTAAGTTGTATCTCAACAGCTTTAATCAAACGCGTTATGATAGCTGGCAGCAAATTGCCGATACATTACAGAAAGACCTGACAGCTTGTGCGGGACAAGAAGTAGATGTCACGATTCAGCCATTAGAAGATTTCACTGATCAAACGGTAATCAATTTTGCTGGCAATTGTATTGATGATCAAGATATTGAAATCAACAATTACGACTTTGATGCACAATACCTTAAAGATGCTGCAGAAGGTGAGATTGTGACGGAAGACCTTCACAGCCATTTGCTGAAATCTAACTGCTTAATCACCAATCAGCCAGATTGGGGCAGCGTGAAAATTTCTTACAAAGGTAAACAAATCAACCACGAGAAATTACTACGTTACTTAGTGTCTTTCCGTAACCACAATGAATTCCATGAACAATGCGTAGAACGTATCTTTACTGATATCATGAAGTTCTGCCAACCAGAATTATTAACGGTTTATGCACGCTATACACGTCGTGGCGGGTTAGATATTAACCCATATCGTACAAACCAAGGCAAAACACCGAGTGATAACTTCCGCCTAGCGCGCCAGTAATCTTAATAATTCCAACACATTGAATAATAAGTCCAGTAAAAAGGTTTACTTTGCTGGACTTGATTCACCAAGCCAGTAATATTAGACAACTGTGTTTATTGTGGTTTAAGAGATGATATGAGTTTTCGCTGCGGGTTGATAAGTGTAATAGTGATTCTGATTGCTTCCTTTAGCGCGAGTGCAAAAGTATACACTACCCCTATTTTGGCAGATGCAAACGAGCTATTACAAACTAGCCCAGAAAAATCATTAGAAATCTCTGATCGTTACATTAAACAACGCCGCCTCACTGAAAAAAAAGGCGCCTCTCGTGTTCATGCTAACGATGAAACCGATCACACTGTTCGTACTCCATTAAATACAATTAATGCCCTACAAATTAAAGCACAAGCGTATTCACTATTGAGTGACTCTGAACAGGCATTAAACACGATAAAATTAGCAGAAAAGTTGGCCGTTGAAAATGGGCTCACCTATACCATCTTAGAAACGCGCTTATTGCATGCTAAATTTTATTGGGAAAACCTCAAAAATAGCGCAACCGCATTAAAAATGTTAGACAACATTGATGCCGAAATAGAACAGACACAATCACTCAAGCGCACTAAGCAAGTGACATTTTTACAATATTGGTCATTGATGCAGCGAGCTGTCATTGAGTCAAAATTGAATAATGATAATCAAGCAGAAAAACTGTTTATCAAAGCCAAACAATTGCTCATCAGCATTGATGACTTATCAGAAAAAATCATCTATCAACTCACTTTAGGGCGGCATTACCTGCGTCATAGTCATTATGATTTAGCCTTAGATCGTCTTCTAAGTGGTTACTGGCTAGCGGTTGAAAATGAAGACAACGCCCAAATAGCCTCAGCAAATTACATGCTAGCGAATTTATTTGAACAACGAAAAGTGTTTGATAAAGCATTAGAGCATGCCACTCAAGCGGGTGAATTTTACGAACGCTATCAACGTAGCCGGCCTTTAGCTAAAGCATTGACACTAATAGCTTCTATTTATGAACAGCAAAATCGCTATAACTTGGCGTTAGTGCATTATTTTAATGCGCTCGACCAAGAAAGTGAATTAAAGCACGTTGTTCGTTCAGCTCAGCTACGCCTTAATATTGCAAGAGTCTACTTACAACTTTACAACTACCCAAAATCTGAACAATATTTACAACAAGCACGCCTTCTTGCACAGCAAACAGGTAATGATGTCATTTCGGCTGAAACACAGATCTTAGAAGGTAAACTTGAATTAGCTGAAGGCCGTATAGATAAATCAATTACGACACTGCAAGCGGGGCTCATCGCTTCAAGTCGTATCGGCAAAATAAACCTGCAGTTAATGGGTGAATCGATTCTATCTCAAGCATTTGAAAAACAGAATGATTACTACAATGCCCTATTAAGTCAGCGTCGCTACGAACAACTATTTGCTAGCCAACAAGAAAAACAAAGAAAAAGTAACGTTGAGGTATTTAAACAACAACAACGCATGCTTGAACGATCTCTTCGCCTAGAAGAAATGGAACGCCAACAGTTTGAAAATGAAAAATCGATCTATAAACAGCAAAAAATCAGTCTGTTTCTAATCAGTGTTATCGTTCTTCTCATCACTTTTTTAGTGCGTCGCCATACTGTTGCCAAACAACTGCAAAGTCGTCTTTCTCACTTACGTAGCGAACTCTACACTCACCCACGTAGCGGTTTACGTAACTTACGGATGCTTAATGCTCGCCTACCCAATTCTTTACAACAAAGTAGTGCCAACTTCGAGCAATGGCATTTAGGCGAAATCATCAATGAACCATTAAGTGATCGACTACGTTTTGGTTTGTTTGAAGCGACCTTCCTCAAACATATTTATTTGCAGCAAGGTTATCAGCAAGGCTTAGAAATTGAGCGTCAATTCGGTGAATACTTAAAAGAACAAGTCTGTAAACCTGCACGGCTTTATCATTTTTCCGATGCGATGTTTTTATACATTGAGCCGAACTCTCGCCTTAACGGTGAACCTAAGCAACTGGCTGACTCGATTCAACAATTAATGAGTAACTTCTTAAAAGAGCATCAATTAGATGCCGCTGTATGTATTGGCATGGCGGAATACCCTTTTCTACCACGTGCATACACTGCGATTAACGATCAAGAACTGATTGATATTCTGCTGATGGCGACCAATGCTGCTCGCCTAAATAGCAAACAAGAGCCAGGCAGCCAATGGGTACACTTAAGCGCTATTGATGCAGCCCCTGCGGCCAGTTTCGCATGCGATAATATTCGAAAAGCTTGTATTCAGGGTATTGATAACGGTTTAGTGAAAGTACAAAGCTCTTCATCAATAGAGTTCAATTGGAATCCTGATCACGATTTTGATAAAAATGTTATTTAATCGATTCCAGTTATCAATTTATGTGCCGATATTCTTAAATGACTAGATTTTTTTTGCTAATATGACTGGAATGTGTCTTTAGTAAACCTATGATAAAAAAAGGGTTAATCATATGAGCTTAGGTAAGCAATATACAGCGTGAGTGATATTAGCGCTGTTGTTTCTGAAGTGAGTAAATTGAAACAACGTTTAGATCAAGCTCAACTCTCTTACCGCGATGCTTCACTGAAGTCTCGGCGAGAAATTGTAATATTAAAACGTCTAATTACTCGCCTATCTGTTGCATGCCGAGGGTTAGATGAAGAGCTAGATACTAAGCTTACAGAGCTACGCTGTGAGCTTGAGCAACCCAAAGATATCAGCAAGCTTATTCCCCGCCTTGCAATCATAGAAAGGCTGGTGACTCGACAAGCAGGCATCACCGAAAAAGAAAACCTACGAATAGAAAATCAAATCCATCAAAGCGGCGAAACACTCAAACGTGTTCGCGGTTTACCTGCACAACTTAAACGTGATCTGCGTAATTTACTGAACAACACATCGAGCTCACTAACCCACAGCCATCAACGTATTATTGCATTGGTTGAACTCTATGAAAGATCGCTAAAGTTGCTTTCTGTATCCACTGAAAATGTGGAGCTTAAAGATATGTTAGATCATGACATACAGCATCAATTAACCAATGAGCTGCAACACCTTATCTCTGAACTCGACTTTGACGGTGAATCAGGCGATAAGCTTCTGACAATACGTAACCGTCTTTTGATTGGTGTTCCTCCGCAAGCTTTACTGGAGTTGGCACTCGAAGTGATTCGTTTAGTGTTAGATTCTACACATCAGGAGCGTCGGTCTTCACAAAAGTTTCTTGATGGGGTCAATGGTGATTTAGCCACACTACAAAAAACGACGAATCAATATGTAGGCCAATCATCGGCACTATATGAACACCGTGGTGGACTAAATAATGAATTATCAACTATCGTTACCACGGTAAAAAAAGGGCTAAACGAGCACAAAAATCTCGAAACATGGCGCCCACAAATCACCGAGTTAACCAAAGAGCTGCAGGTACTAACAGATCGTAATCGCGCACTCGAAAAGCGCGAAAAGGCCCTTATTGAACAGCTAAGTTACAACGAAAATAAAATCACGACACTCTTTGAACAAACTCAAGACTACCGTCAGCGCTTAAATGATCAAGAACGTAAGATGTTCCTCGATCATTTAACGAAGGTATATAACTGTGCTGCATTGAATGATCGCCTTGAACATGAATATCGTCGCTGGTTGCGTTATCAACACCCACTGTGTGTCGCATTAATTGATATCGATAATTTTAAAGAAATTAATGATAGTTATGGCCATGTCGCGGGTGATAAGGCATTAAAAATCATAGCCAGAACCATTCACCAATGCCTTGAAGAAACCGATTTTATTGCTCGTTATAAAAGTGATGAATTCATGATTATCATGCCTGATATTAATGAAGATAATCGCACTAAAAATTTAAATAAAATCCGAGAAACCATCGCGCAATTACCGTTTAGATTTAAAGAACAAAATGTCAGTATAACGATTTCTATTGGCGCCACATTATTCGAAGGTAACGATACCCCTGCCGATATTACCGAACGCACCGGTAAAGCCCTCGATAATGCCAAGAATAGTGGACGTAACCGTTTTATCTGGATTTATTAAGACTCTTCAGCTTTCTCTATCATTATTACTATCAATTCATTATAGACGGCAGCCTCAACTTCCTTATTCATATCTGGTAAAACGATATTTCACTGTGTATGGTGAAATAACAAGCTGATTTTAAAGAGTCTGCTACTGTTAAATATACGGATAAATAGTTAATCTAATCAATACGAATAACTCCTCAAGTTTTTCAATTACGGATATGTCCGCCAACGTATTTATGTTTGGATACAATCAATAAATACCACAATGCTTGCGAACTATACCGTTTCATCGTAACCAGGGAGGTCACTATGATTACACATATCAGTCCAGTCGGTTCTATGGAGCTACTTTCACAATTGGAAGTTGATCGCCTTAAAGCGACCGCATCAAGCGACTTATACCGTTTATATCGAAACTGTTCTTTAGCGGTTTTAAATTCAGGTAGCCACACTGATAATTCCAAAGAATTATTAGAAAAAAATAAAAGTTTCGATGTGCATGTAATGCGCCGTGAACGGGGCATAAAATTAGAACTGATCAATCCACCAGAACATGCCTTTGTTGATGGTCGTATCATCCGTGGTA
Organism: Photobacterium frigidiphilum; assembly: GCF_003025615.1. GTDB lineage: Bacteria > Pseudomonadota > Gammaproteobacteria > Enterobacterales > Vibrionaceae > Photobacterium > Photobacterium frigidiphilum. Next base: position 56,878 of record NZ_PYMJ01000028.1, read on the forward strand.
TTCAAGAACATATGTTTTCAGTACTGCGTGATATTGTGTACGTAAACATGCATGTACAGCAACGTAACGACCTTAACTTAACCAGCGCCACCCATATTACTAACTTTGTTTTCAGTATTCTGCGTAATGCTCAAACTCTCCGCTCAGGTGAAGATCCAAACATCGTTGTATGTTGGGGAGGGCACTCAATTAACCCTATAGAGTATCAATATACGCGCGAAGTAGGTCATGAGCTGGGGTTACGAGAGTTAAATATATGTACAGGGTGCGGCCCGGGTGCCATGGAAGGGCCAATGAAAGGCGCAGCTATCGGCCATGCCAAACAACGTTACAACCAAAGTCGCTTCCTTGGTCTCACAGAACCATCCATTATTGCTGCTGAGCCACCTAACCCTATTGTGAATGAATTAGTTATTTTCCCTGATATCGAAAAACGTCTAGAAGGGTTTATTCGCGTGGGTCACGGTATTATCATTTTCCCAGGTGGAGCGGGTACTGCTGAAGAGTTACTGTACATTTTAGGTATTTTGATGCACCCGGATAATGCGGCACAGCCTTTACCGTTAGTCTTAACGGGGCCTAAAGAAAGTGAACCGTATTTCCGTACTCTTGATTCCTTTATAAAAGATACCCTTGGCGAACCAGCCACTCAGTACTATCAAATTATCATTGATGACCCCAAAAAAGTCGCTCAAGTAATGAAGTCAGCAATGCCTTTAATTAAAGAGCATCGGTTAGCCACTGGTGATTCATACAGCTTTAATTGGTCGTTGAAGATCCCACCAGAATTTCAACTTCCTTTCGAACCTACGCATGAATCAATGACCAGCTTAGATTTACACCTGAATCAACGCCCAGAAAACCTTGCTGCTAACTTGCGCCGAGCATTCTCTGGTATTGTCGCAGGTAATGTAAAAGAAGAAGGCATTCGTGAAATAGAACGCAACGGGCGTTTTAAAATAAATGGTGATCTAACGTTGATGAAGCGTATGGATAAACTCCTACAAAATTTCGTCGAACAGCAGCGAATGAAATTGCCCGGCACCCAGTACGAACCCTGCTATGAAATCATGACGGCACAAGAAAACGTCAAATAATCATATGTAAGGGTGACACCTTCACATGGCTATGCGTACAATAAGGGCTGAAAGGCCCTTTTTTTATTCCAATAGAACTGTTGCTATGACTATCCATCTTGTTGTTATTGATGCCTTAAATCTTATTCGTCGTGTTCATGCCGCTCAACCTGGTGAACCAGACGTAAAAAATACCGCTCGTGTTTGCTGTCAGGCATTAAGCAAGATCATTAAGTTCAGCGAACCGTCTCATATTGTGGCTGTTTTTGATCATCATGGTGATGACCGAGGATGGCGAGCAAAATTATTACCGCACTATAAAGAAGGTCGTAAACCTATGCCGCCAGAACTTCAGGCTGGCATGGAAATAATTCAAGATGCTTTTATGGATCTCGGCATCGACTCTTTATTGTCTGATGGTGATGAAGCCGACGATTTAGTCGCAACGCTTGCGCTTAAAGTCGCCTCTCGTCACCAACAGGTTACTATCATCTCAACCGACAAAGGGTATTGTCAGCTACTTAGCCCAACCCTAAGAGTGCGTGATTATTTCCAGCAGCGTTGGTTAGACAGCCCCTTCGTTGAAAAAGAATACGGCGTGAAACCTGAACAATTGCCAGATTACTGGGGGTTGGCAGGGATAAGCTCGAGTAAAATACCGGGCATACCTGGCATTGGGCCTAAAGCTGCGCTGGAACTTTTATCGTTATATCCAGATCTTGATACCATTTTACAGGCTGAAGATTTACCCACTAAATGGCAAAAGAAAATAACCGAGCACCGAGAATCGGCAGAAGCGAGTAAGAAAGTCGCGTCATTAAAAACCGACCTAGCGCTCGGCTTTAACTTACAAGACATTCGCTACCTAGCACCTAGCACCTAGCACCTAGCAAATAATACGGGTAAGCATCGTTATCCACATACAAAAAAACGCCATCAATTCGATGGCGTTTTTTATGTGTTCACGGCTACATTTTACGGCGCATTATCGAGGATAACGCCCTGTGATTAGTGCGGAGAACGATTATCTAAGCAACGTACATGTACAGTTATTTCTTCACGGTCATGGTAAAGATGTTTAGCCTGTAGCTCGAACTTCATTCCATTTTTAATGAAGTATTGCTTTAGGTTTTCAATATCTTGAAGTACTTCATCATAACGACCTTTCATTGGCAGTTTAAGGTTGAAGATAGCTTCTTTTGCCCATGCTTTAACCAGCCACTCACCCATTAAGTGAGCAACACGTGCAGGCTTTTCGATCATGTCACATACGATCCATGTTACGTTTTTACGCGCAGGTTCAAACTTAAAACCATCTACAGCGTGATATTTAACTTGGCCTGTATCCATTAGGCTTTGCGCCATTTGACCATTATCAATCGCATGCACAAACATAGAACGTTTTACTAACTGATACGTCCAACCGCCTGGGCAAGCACCCAGATCAACGCCCCACATACCAGGTGCTAAACGTTCATCCCACTCATCGCGAGGAATAAATACATGGAAAGCTTCTTCCAGTTTTAGGGTTGAACGGCTTGGCGCATCTGATGGGAATTTCAAACGAGGGATACCCATGAAGAACTGCGAATTATTATTTGTGTAAGAATAACCCACGAAACAACAACCCGGTGCGATAAAACAGACGTGAAGCACTGGCTTCCACGTACTATCTTGTGCGTACAACACATCTTTCTTACGCATTGCTTGGCGAAGAGGCACGGTAAACTTACGACAGAATTTTAATAACTCTTTCGCTTCATTTGTGTCTGGCGTTTCAATACGTAGTTCACCACAACGTGGGAAACCTTTTACAGCTTCAAGGATCGGTGAAATACGATCTTCTTGCGGTAAGTCTGTTAGCAGTTTCGTTGCTGCGAACATTTGACGTGCAAAAATTAATGAAGAAAAAGGCTGTAATTTAATGAATTTATCGGCATCACCCTGCTGATGAAATTCAAATACCACATAACCGGTATTGTTTTTCGTCCGAGGAAAACCAAATAACTCCAGTTTGTTCGCTTTATCTTGAACTTCACCGGCACATTCTTTTTCAAAGCCTGGACGACAATACAATATAACGTGATTCACTTTGAATCCTCAAGCTGAGCGCCAGGCAGCCATTGCAAGCGCTACCCAACCAATAATAAAACAAATGCCCCCCAGCGGAGTGATGGGGCCAAACCATTTTATCCCTGTTAATGCCAGCGCATATAAGCTGCCACTAAAGAGTAAAATTCCTGCTGCAAAAAACAGGGCTGCGTATAATACCGCTTTTGTCGGCATAATGCGTGCCCATAATCCACATCCGAGCAAAGCAAGTGTATGCCAAGCTTGATATTGCACGCCGGTATTAAACACGTCGAGTAAATATGGCGGCAATTGCGATTTCAATCCGTGCGCGGCAAATGCACCAAGAGCTACCATCACCACACCACTTAAGGCTGCGAAAAGTAAGATGTTTCTAGAGTGCACTCACGCTCTCCTTAATAAAACCAACCAAATATTTCACCGTCTTTTCTCGGTTTTCTTGCTCGGTATAACCTGATTTTTTTCTCGGTTTTAAACTATGATCGCCATCAGGTAAAAATTTCACCGAAACCGAATCAGCATACTGCCAACCTTCAACTTCTGGGCGCGTACCAAACGTATCACGCTCACCTTGCAGAATTAATGTTGGTAAAGTGGCAACCTTTAAATGCTCCCCTCGAAAATTTTCTGGTTTTCCCGGCGGGTGAAAAGGAAAACCTAAACACGCAACACCCTGTACTTTCGCCGCACAATTTTCGACATCTGGCGATTCATTAGCAACATCACTCACAATCAAGCTCGCCATACGCCCGCCCATCGATTTACCACCAATCACTAATTTACCATCAGCGAATTGATCAATGTGATGCTGCAGATCGAGTAACAGCTTAGGTTGACGATCAGGTGGGCGTTTTTTACCGTCTTCCTGACGTTTAATCATGTAAGGAAAGTTAAAACGAATTACCCGAATGCTATGCGCGGCAATACCTTGAGCAATTGCCGTCATAAACTCATGATCCATGCCGGCCCCTGCGCCATGGGCAAACAGAAACGTCGCTATTGCCTCTTCATCACATTTAGGGCCATCCACAAGGTAGGTAGGCAATGCAGGCTTCTCGTTAGCTTCTACATCAGAATTAAGCATCCGTAATATCTTCCTGTTCTCTTGCCGCTTTTGCCAACACCCAATCACGGAAGGCTTGAATACGGCCAGTTTCAGCTTGTCGCTCCTGACAAACTAAATAAAACGCATTTTTACTCATTAATATTTCATCAAACGGACACACTAAGCGACCAGCATCTAATTCAGGCTGAGCAAGCACATTATTGCCTAATGCAATTCCCTGCCCATGTACAGCCGCCTGTAATACCATGGTGGAGTGGCTAAAGATCGGGCCTTGATTTACATTGATGTCACTCAGCTCATAGTGACGAACATAGTTTTTCCATTCTTTCCGCGACGTATCGTGTAAGAGAGTATGTAATTTTAAATCACTTAAGGTGCGTAACGGTTTAATGCCAGCGAGTAACATCGGTGAGCAAACTGGTAATAAATATTCTTGATACAGCTTGTCGGCACGCAGTCCTGTCCAATTACCACGACCATAATAAATCGCGACATCGACATCATCCGTTAACGATCCCTCATCTAAATCAACCGCCTTAATACGCACATCAATCTCAGGATGTTGCTCATTAAAATCAGCTAAACGAGGCACCAACCATTGAATCGCAAAACTAGGAGGTAAACTAATGGTTAACGCACCTTTCGCCCCCCTTTCTAGCACTTTATCTGTAGCTTCAGATATCGCTGAAAAAACATCTTTTATATCGAGAAAGTAACTTTGCCCCTCTTCTGTCAGCAACAATGAACGGTTGCGACGACGGAATAATTTAAGCCCAAGAAATTCTTCAAGCGCTTTAATTTGGTGGCTTACAGCAGCTTGTGTGACAAATAATTCTTCCGCTGCTCGCGTAAAACTTAAGTGCCGTGCGGCTGCTTCAAAAACCTTCAATGAGTTAAGCGGTGGTAATCGTCTAGACATAGTTTTCCGATGCTGGCTGATGCATTAGTTTTTTTAATGGTGAGTATTATAAATTGTCCATTGTTCAAGAGCTACATAAACCCTATGATTCATGTCGCAACGTAGGCTTAAGCGTCTGATATTCTGCCCTCTGGCATTATCGGTTAAGTCAATGTTGCGATGTTGTGTTTGCATATTGTCCGAGTTGTGTCGGACAGGTAGTGAATCTACCATTTACTTCTTTTTTGTTTGACCTGTCTGTCAAAGTTTGATTCTTAGCACTGCGCCCCAACGCAGTGCTTTTTTTTATCTGTACCTTTCTTATCGGCAAAACACACGCCCTGTAAGTATAATTACTCAAAGAATAGAGAAATTATTTAAGGAATAGGGATATCTACTTGCCCTTGCCGTAAATAATTAGCATGATCGCTCCCTTAAATTTACGCAATGTGACTCACCATGACTGCTCAATTCGATATCAATCAAGTTTATCAACAGTTTCCAGCCTTACAACAAAACTGTAATGGCCAGCCGCTTGTCTATCTCGATAGTGCAGCAACGGCACAAAAACCACTCGTGGTTATTGAAACGATCCAGCAGTATTACAGTGGTCACAATGCTAACGTTCACCGTGGCAGTCATAGCCTAACAGCATCCGCGACTGCAAAATTTGAACAAGCTCGCCAAACCGTTCAACAATTTATTCATGCTCAACATAGTTGTGAGATCATTTGGACCCGTGGCGCGACAGAAGCGTTAAATCTTATCGCCCAGACATATGCTCGCCAAACGTTACAACCGGGTGATGAAATTTTAGTCAGTGAACTAGAACACCACGCGAACATAGTGCCTTGGCAAATCGTCGCCGAGCAAACGGGCGCAAACGTGGTTAAAATACCCATGCTTCCCGATTGCACGCTAGACATGGATGCATTCCACCAGCTATTAACCAATAAAACCAAAATTGTCGCAATTGCCCATATCACCAATGTGACAGGCACGCGTAACCCTATCGAAGCAATAACGACTGCTGCCCATTATTACAATGCGGTTGTTGTTGTTGATGGTGCTCAAGGTATTGTTCATGAGGCGGTAGATGTTCAAACGCTGGATGCCGACTTTTATGTTTTTTCTGGGCATAAACTCTATGCACCTGCGGGTATAGGTGTACTTTATGGCAAGAAAGCACTGCTCGAGGCGATGCCTCCTTGGCACGGTGGTGGCAAGATGGTTGAGAAAGTATCATTCTCTGGTACTACATTTTCAGCCTTGCCTGGTAAATTTGAAGCTGGCACCCCTAATGTCGCCGGTAGCCTTGCATTAGCGACAGCCATTGAATGGTTAGAAAGCTTAGATCGTCATGGTGCCGAAAAGCACATTGCACAGCTTCGTCAAAAAGCCATTGAGGGTATTCGCGAAATTGATGATTTACGTATCATCGGCCTGCAAGAGCATGCGAGTTTATTTTCATTTGTAGTTGATGGCGTACACCACCAAGATATTGCTACCCTACTCGACCAACAAGGCATAGCATTACGAGCTGGGCATCATTGTGCTCATCCGATGCTTGATGCATTAGGATTAACGGGAACGTTGCGCGTATCATTGGCCCTATACAACACAGAACAAGACGTCGAGCGCTTTATTGCTGCGCTCCATAAAGCCTGTAGTTTGCTGTAAAAAGAGAGAAAATCATGACTGACGCGACACTGCCTCAACATCCATTCGGAACAGAAATTACCGCGAACGATATCGTTGAGCAGATGCAAGCTGCGAATGGCTGGGAAGATAGATACCGCACAGTGATTCAATTAGGGAAAAAACTGCCCGTATTACCTGAAACATTTAAGCACGAAGAATTGAAAGTGAGTGGCTGCGAAAGCCTAGTGTGGTTAGCGCATGAGACGCAAGATGGTCAGTTTCATTTTATGGCAGATTCAGATGCGCGCATTGTACGCGGTCTGATTACGTTAGTGCTTGCTGCTTACGAAGGTAAAAATGCGGAAGAAATTCGAGCATTTGATATTGATACCTATTTTGAACAACTTGGTTTGATTGCCCACCTTAGCCCATCACGTGGCAATGGTTTAAAAGCCATTGTGGAACAAATTAAAGCGCTTGCTAACTAGTGTCATCTTTTTGAATAAACGATCGTTTGTTTGAATTCTAAAAAGGAGAGCTTCGGCTCTCCTTTTTATCGCAAAAACAATTTATCGAAAAAATAATATACATAAATCAGCGGCTATCGACTCGCCGAGATAACATTATTTCTGTAAATGCTTTTCAACTATTTTTTGAATAATACGAGAAACAGCGACAAAGCCGAATGTTGCCGTCACCATCGTTGCGGCACCAAAACCACTCGCACAATCCATTTTTTTAGGCCCTTCAGCCGATGCTTTGACATTGCATACCGAACCATCTGCTTGTGGGTACTTTAATTGCTCGGTAGAAAACACACAATCAATACCAAATTTACGTTTCGGGTTTTTACTGAAGTTATGAAAGCGGCGTAACGTATCACGCAGTTTCTTTGCCAGCGGATCTTGGATTGTTTTCGTTAAATCTGTAATTTGAATCTGAGTTGGATCAGTCTGGCCACCCGCACCACCTGTAGTGATCACTTTTAGCTTATTGCTCTTACAATATGCCAGCAGCGCAGCTTTAGGCTTCATGCTATCAATCGCATCAAGAATGTAGTCATAACGTGCATCAATATACTCTGCGATATTCTCGGGAGTAATAAAATCATCGATCAAATTGACCTTACACTCAGGGTTAATCAATTTAATACGTGCTGCCATGACTTCAATCTTGCTCTGACCAATGGTACCTGTCATCGCATGGATCTGACGATTGATATTGGTAACACAGATGTCATCCATATCAATTAACGTTAATTCACCCACACCTGAACGAGCAAGCGCTTCTGCAGCCCAAGAACCTACACCACCAATGCCTATCACACACACATGCGCAGCACGTAATATTTCAACTTCGCTGTTGCCATATAGACGGCGTGTGCCACCAAAACGTTGGTTATAACTCTCTGAGGCTGGGGTTTCTAATTCGCGCATAAATTATTCACTGATAGCTAAGGATCGTTCAGATAAAGAATGAGCGCGTTTTATACGCGCTCTGGTAGAGATTGTCCAGTATCCCACAAATTGTAGGTGAAGGTGATATAGCTTAAAGCACTCGACTCAGGCTTACTTTTCAGCGGCTGGCATTAACCACGGATCTTCAGTGGCACTGCCTTGAAGCCCAAGCTTCCACACCCGACCAAAATGTTTGTAGTGACCAGCATCCGTTCCTGCCTGTTTTCCCATGCCATGGTATAAATCAAGGTGATTCTTCTTCACTGCGCCGCCTGTATCAAGCGCCATTAGCAACTTCAAGACATGCTGACCGTTCCAGTTACCCGCCTCATCTAATTGAGGGACTTCAGCTAAGATAACACTGCCCATTGGTAAGTATTCTCGATCTGCGGCCACGGAAGCATGCGCCAGTAATGGAATACCCGCCGTTCCCATCACATCTAAAGATTCTTTAGGCTGGAAGAAAACATACGATGGGTTTTGCTCTAACAACTCACGAACCGTCGCTTCGTCATTCGCATTAACCCATTCTTCAATCGCTTTCAGTGACATTTTTTCACGGGGTACTTCGCCACGATCAATCAACACTCGTCCAATACTGACATAACGATGACCATTTTTACCTTTGTATGCGAAGTACTGTAATTCACCATCATCGTCGAAATGCACAAAACCGCTGCCTTGTACTTCCATCATAAAGACATCAAGCATCGATGCACTGTAACCGAGCTCTAATCCTTGGCCGTCTAATGCACCTTGGTAAATCTCTTCACGGCTAGGGCAACGTTCTTCACACGTTGGCATGCCATAAACAGGATAACGGTATGTCTCATCAGGTTGGTGGCGCAGCTCAATCACGGGTGAGTAATAACCCGTAAACATTACATTTCCTTTACTATCTCCGCCCCCCATTTGAGCCACTTGGATACCATAATTCCCCAACTGGCGAGGGTTACCGTTTTGTTCAGCCCAATTTTCTATCTGTCGATAAAGCGATTCATACTTTTTAGCCATTGACGGTGAACGCTCAATAACCCTTTCCATCTGCTCTGAAAAAGCACTGTAATCTTGAGGTTGTTCAGACTCTACCGCTGGTACTTCATTCAAGACTTGTTCAAAGTCACCGTCTAAATATTGTTGTCCACGATTTGTAGGCAACTGCGAGCACCCAGCTAAACCAATGATGACCATTGCAATTGTTATATTACGAAACACGGTAAAGACCTATATTAATAAAATGATGAGCATAATTATTATACCGCGGTAGCACGGTACATTACGAATGTAAGCAAATACTTACTTCATAAATATGTGAATAATTATTTTAGCGGTAAACCGTTTCAATGTGTCATGGTTTTGTTTTTAATGCGATTGAAAACCAATGGATTCGCAACCTAGCAAGTGATTGTAAATGAAGAAGACATAACGATGACTAAATCAAGTAGGATGTCACTGTCGGATTACCCTTTTTGGGTGCGGGCAAAAGTTGAAATATAATGAGCGGGTTGTTGGCGTACTAAACGGTTAGATAAATAGTTATACAGATACACTTCATCGCCAAGACGATAACTGAGTGTATTACCATCCCATTGATAGTGAGTGCTAATTTGTCGTCCATTCACAAAAACACCCGATGCACGTAGTTCAAAGCTATCAGCAGCATAATGTGCGACCTCTTGCTCTGTCCATATACCATAAATATTCACGAGGGGTTTAGGGGCAAACCAATCAACTTTGACCATTCCAGTTGCCATCATGATCGCTGAAATTAGTGTCATAACAATAATTGAAACGAGAAATGTACTTTGGAATCTTTTGATATTTGTACTATTCATTACCTGTCATACACAACGAAATACATGTCGTAATATACCTAATTCAAAAAGGAATATTGCGCTAAAACCTTTCGCTTATTGAAGAATGGGATCTTGAATCAAAAAAAATATTACAATACTGACTGTACAATTCCGCCAATTCATTTACTTTGAGTGAATAAGCATTTCCTTACATGGATGTAATACATTGAAACTTCGTAGTACTGCCCTCGTAAAAGGCTTTAGGCAATCAGCCCCCTACGTGAATGCACACTCAGGTAAAACGGTTGTCATTATGTTAGGCGGCGAAGCCATTGCTGATCCTAACTTTGCAAATATTGTTAACGATATCGCGCTGTTAAACAGCCTTGGGTTACAGATTGTTGTGGTATATGGCGCTCGCCCGCAAATATCACACTTATTAACCTCACAGGGCTACACAACGCCTTACCATAAAGGTATTCGGGTTACCGACGCACGCGCGCTAGAGCTAGTAAAACAAGCGGCGGGGCAATTACAGCTCGATATTACGGCACGATTTTCGATGGGGCTCAACAACACACCAATGGCAGGGGCGCAGATAAATGTCATAAGTGGCAATTTCATTATCGCCCAGCCACTTGGTATTGATGACGGTATCGATTATTACCATACTGGCCGTATTCGCCGTATTGATATCGATGGTATTCAGCGCCAACTCAATCAACATTCAATTGTATTGCTCGGCCCAGTGGCCAGCTCAGTCACCGGCGAATGCTTTAACCTTACCTCAGAAGAAGTCGCAACTCAGCTAGCCATAAGATTAAAGGCCGATAAGTTAATTGGTTTTTGCTCGGAACAAGGTGTTATTGACCTTGATGGTGAAGTGGCATCAGAGATGTTGCCCAACGAAGCAGAAACGGCTCTACAACGTTTAATCGAAGCACAAGAAGATGATTGTGGTACTGCTCGTTTCTTACGAGGGGCCGTTAGTGCATGTCGTGCTGGCGTACCACGAAGCCATCTGATTAGTTATAAAGAAGACGGGGCTTTAATCCAAGAGCTCTTCTCGCTTGATGGTATTGGTACCCAAATCGTAATGGCAAGTGCTGAAAAAGTGCGTGGTGCAGGCATTGATGACATTGGTGGTATTCTCGACCTTATCTACCCTCTCGAACAAGAAGGCATTTTAGTACGTCGCTCTCGTGAACAACTCGAACAAGAAATCGAACAGTTCACCATTATTGAACGCGATGGGCTGATTATTGCTTGCGCTGCACTGTATCCATTTCCTGATGAAAAAATTGCCGAGATGGCATGTGTTGCTGTTCACCCTGATTTTAGAGACGGGGATCGTGGTGTCATACTGCTTAATCGCCTTCGTCAGCAAGCCAAAGAACAGCGCCTAAAACACATTTTTGTCTTAACCACTCGCAGCGTACATTGGTTCCTAGAGCAAGGCTTTATCGAGTCCGATGTAGAACAATTACCGATGGCTAAAAAAGCGTTATATAACTTCCAACGTCGATCCAAGATTTTAGTGTTGGCTGTCTAGACAAACGCCTGCAATAGCAGGCATTTATTATCATTTACAGCCCTTAAAGCCTATCCTAATAAACAGGCTAATCCACTTGCTCTTTCCGTTCGTAGTCTTACAGCACGAGCTATCACATCTGGTTGAGCGAACAGATATAAGCGGGTTTTCGCTCGTGTAACACCTGTATAAATCAGTTCTCGCGTTAAAATGGGCGTGAAGTCTGCAGGCAATACCATTAAGGTGTCTTCAAATTCAGACCCTTGCGATTTATGGATCGTCATCGCATACACGGTTTCATGTTCAGGTAACCGGCTTGGCAATACGCTACGAATAGACCCGTCTGGCATTTCAAAAAAGACGCGCAGATGCGGTTTATTGGGATCGACTTTTTCATCAATCATGGCGATACCAATATCACCATTATAGAGCCCTAAACCATGATCATTTCGAGTGATCATGACAGGTCGACCTTCATACCAAGTATCATCGGTTTGGCTTATTTTTCCAATTCGTACCAGTTCACGTTCTATGCGCTGATTCAAACCAACCACACCAAAATCACCTTCCCGTAATGCACATAATAACCGTACGCTAGAAAAGGCTTTCAATACCACTTCCGGTTCTTGCTTATGTTCAATGGCATCTAAATAATCACGGTAGAAGGTTACCGTTCGATTAATCATCTTTTGGTAGTTTTCAGCACTCAGTGGGTAATGATTAATGTCTTTGAAATCGTGTTGGCAAACTTTTTCAACATCATACGGTTTTCCATCATTAATCGCTTTCGCCAACTTACCAATACCCGACTCGGCATGAAAACGGTAACTTTTTTGCAGCATGCACAAGCTATCTGCAATCGGGCTAACACTGTTATCTTCATGCGTACCACTATGAATACCAGAGACATTAAACCCTGTTAACTGGCTAAGCACTTGATCTTGCTGCGGGCTGTACCCCTGACTGGCAAAAGCACAAATATCCCCCAGCACAGCGCCAGCTTCAACAGAGGCAAGCTGATCACGATCACCTAACAGAATCAATTTTGCATGGGGTGGTAATGCATCAAGCAAACGCGCCATCATTGGTAAATCGACCATCGATGCTTCATCAACCACCAGCACGTCAAGGTGTAATGGGTTATCACGGTGATGACGAAAATCAACTTGATTAGGTACTGAACCTAATAAGCGGTGAATGGTACTTGATTGCGTTGGGATGCGCAGACGCACATCAGGGTCAACAGGTAGCGACTGTACCGCTAAACCAATCGACTCAGTCAAACGGGCAGCAGCTTTCCCTGTGGGTGCTACTAGCTTAATGTTCGGTGTAATGACCTCATCACCGCTATTAGCATCATCGGCTTGCATCACTAACGCAGCAAGTAACTTGGCGACGGTCGTTGTTTTACCAGTACCCGGCCCACCTGATATAACCGAAAATTGACGTGTAATCGCCATCGCGGCTGCTACTTTCTGCCAGTTAAGGCACACAGACTGTGGCACCAAATCATCCAATACAGATAACTCTTCCGCTTTATTTGCCGAGGTTAATGCCACATCAATGGCTTGCCAATCCAGTTCAGCAGCTTGAACCACATCTAACTTATCACACACTTCTTTCTGGCGACGCTCAGCACTGTCACCAGCATCAGATGTTGATGACGGCCCTTTTTTTAACTGCTGTAAGGCTTGATACAAATAGGTATAAGTACGAGGAAATAGCGTATTCAGCACCGATGGCATAACAGCTGCAGGCGCTATCGATTGCGCAGCATGCAACAATTTGTTTGCCACCAGCTGCTCAAAATGCCAGTAACGGTGCAAATATAAACGACCGTCTTGAAGTACTAGCGGTGTGGCATGCTGTTCACCTTGCGCCATGTTTGAAATAACTGATAAACCACTTAGCTCAGCTTCCCAATTTTTAGGCTCTGGTAAACCATCTAGTAAGGTAACTGACACACGGCTAGATAGGCCAAATAATGATTGAGTATTCAGATCATCTAGCCTTAAACAGACGTGCCCTTTGCCTAATTCATGACTGACAAGAGCAGTAATCAAAGCCACTAATGAGGAATGCGATTCAGGGCAACGCAACGCAACGAATTTAGCAAACTGATAATCAAGCTGACGCAATGCACCTTGCTTTGTGAGTTCTTGCAAACGCTTAAGCATCGATCTGCTCTCCATCAATTAATTGTTCTAGTTCAAGCAGTAAGGCTTCACTTGGCCGCGCATGGAAAATGCCACTGTCGCTGCCTGCTTCCATGCCACGTAGAAACAAGTAAAACACGCCACCAAAGTGGGTTTCGTAATCATAATTAGGCATGCGGCTGCGCAGAAAGCGCTGTAATGCAAGGGCATAGATTTGGTATTGCAAATCATAACGGTGATCACGCATGGCTTCGACTAGCTGTGCGCCACGGTACACACTAGGGTCATCCCCTAAATGGTTCGATTTCCAATCGAGTACATAGTATTTTCCATCATGCTCAAACACTAAATCGATGAAGCCTTTCAGCATGCCACTGACCGTCGCAAAGCCCAGCTCACCGGCTTTGGCTGATACTGTGTCATGCTTTGCTATTACCTTATTCAACATTCTCGATGACAATAAGGTGATTGGCAGTAGAAACTCCATTTCCGTTAGTCGCTGTGACGGGTTCTTATCGACTAATTTCATGCCCTGCCCGTCTAATGAGCAGTTCAATACATCTTTAATCAATTGTTGTAATACTGGTAACCACACCAGATCATAATTTTCTTTTTGCAACAAATCGGTCAAGGTTACCACGGTTTCAGGGCTGTCGACGGGCGCTGTAAATTCAATCTCTTCAAACACGGTATGCAAGAATGTACCGGGACGCGCACCACGCGGAAAAGTATAAATTGAATATTCAGGCTCAAGTTCAAGCAGATTACCGTCATGATCAACGCTGGCTTCGCCCTCAATCGCCGTTTCAACCGCTGATTCAATATCAAACCCCGGCAAATCTAAGCTACTGTCATGGTAGGCTTGGTGTCCTTGCTTCACTAGGCTGGAATAACTAGTCATCCACCAATTACGCTCAAGCGACATCGTAAAATGATTAGGCGATAGCTCTGCATCGTCTTGCGCTAGTGGCTGCCACTTTTCTTCAGGTAAAACAGGTGGTTCGATAACGGTAATCGCAGGTTGGCTTTCTGCTAATTTCGCTAAGGCTAGTTCCAAATCAGCAATGGTGCCTTCTTTGCCATTTTGAATTAAATGCCCCATTGCTGAGTGATGTAATCCGGTCGGTTCTTTGGTACTCCGACCATTACGAATCGGAGCCATACCTATATAACAACCATACACCGCACGCGTTAGGGCAACGTAAATAAGACGAAGATCTTCTGCTAGGCGCTCTTTATCAGCTTTTTCAATCGAATCTGCTTGCTTGGCTATATCTAATACTGTGATGTTTTCTGCTTCATCGTGGTATTTCACTTCACCTTTACTATCAACTTCACGATAGCTACACACAAACGGCATAAAGACGAGGTCATATTCTAGCCCTTTCGATTTGTGAATAGTGACGATTTGTACCAAGTTACGCTCTGATTCCAAACGTAAAACCTGATCTTCAGCATTGCCGTTCGGCTCTGCTACATGCTCGGCTAACCAACGTAATAAACCGTAATCACTGTCTAAGGTTTGACTCGCTTCTTGCAGTAACTCAGCAATATGCAGTAAATCGGTTAAACGGCGCTCGCCGCCTTCTTCTGCTAATAGGTTTTCAGCCATTTTTTCTTTTGCCATCACGCTACGTATCATTGCCATTACGCCACGTGTTAGCCATTGTTTGCGGTACTCTTTGAAGTTATTGATTGCCGCTTCCCATGCATTCTCACTATTGTTGAGTTCATCAAGTTCAACGGCTGTTAATGCAAATAGGCTAGAGGCCAATGCCGCACGTAATGCACGATCATCTTCAGGGGTGAGTACTGCTTGTAATAAACGTTGAATATCTGCCGCTTCAGCTGTTGAAAATACGCTATCACGGTTTGATAGATACACACTGGCAATGCCTTGTTCTGACAATGCCTTTCGCACTAATTTACCTTCATTACCAGTACGTACTAGCACTGCAACATCACTGGCTTGAATTGCTTTCTTGTTGTCTTTGTCTTGGAAAAAAGCACTGCCTTGTTCTGATTGAGTCAGTACATTCTGAATTTGTGCCGCGGTCGCATTCGCCATGGCTTCTTGATAACTGCCTTTCGTGACGGGCTTACCGTCAAAGCTGTCTTGATGCCAGAACGTCAAGGCGTGTTGAGCTTGATTATCTAACCACCAGCTACGGTCTGGGGCTTTAGGGCTATGGTTAACCGATAAAAATTGAATATCTTGATCGTAAATGAACGGGCTCTCGGGTCGAGCAAAAACACTGTTCACCGACGCAATCATATCTGCTGTTGAACGCCAGTTAGTATCGAGCGTGTAATGATCGTGTACCTGACGACGAGCTTGAATGTACGTGAAAATATCTGCGCCTCGGAAGGCATAAATCGCCTGCTTAGGATCGCCGATCATAAACAAACCGCATTCCGGTTGATCTCGATAAATATTACTGAAAATACTGTATTGCTGTGGATCGGTATCTTGGAATTCATCAATCATTGCGACCGGATACTGATTTCGTATACGCCCAGCCAGCAGATCATCTTGATCGTTATCGATCGCAGCAGATAATTGGGTTAACAAGTCATCAAACGATAACCACCCTTTACGCTCTTTTGCTTGCGCCAATAACACACGACACTGTTCGATGGCATGCGCCATTAAAGGATCATGTAAGTTAGCCGGATTATCGAGCAACTCACCAATGGCGACAAATACCGCATGCTCAGGCGCTTCACCCTTCGCGGTTTTTTCGATTAATGTGTGCTGATGAAAGCGATCCAATTTATCGGGCAGTTCATAGTTATCGGTGGGTTGTGCTGCCCACTGGCTCACCTGTGCCAGCCAAGTCGGTAAGCTTTTTTTGGTATAACTGCGCTTATTAACCCCTGAATTGGCGATCAGAGGTTCAAGGTCTGTTTCATGCTCACGCCATAGTGCTTTAATCGCATCGATACGTTGCATGTTTTGCTGATGCAAATCAGCCAACGAATCGCTCATTGCCGCAACTGACAACTTCACAGGAGCGCCTGTTAAGCTGCCCCCGATGTCTTTTAACAATGCCGCCGGAGATGACCAAATATTGCGGACTTCATTGGCTAACGCATGAGGTAGGTGGTAAAAATTTCGACGCCAATAATCGGCAGCTACCAAGCTTTTCAACTGGCTTTCATCGGTAACAAATTCATTATTAAAGCGACTACCCGATTCAAACGCATTTTGGGTAAGCATTCGCTGGCAGAAACCGTGAATGGTATAAATGGCCGCTTCATCCATTTGGCGTTCTGCATTCAACAGAATTTGTGCCGCCGCTTTATGATCACTAATGGCGGTTAATAGCGGTTCAATAACCGGATCGTTACTAAAGCCACGACAAAATGCGATTTGAGCATCATGAATTCGCGCACGAATACGATCTCTTAATTCGGCAGTTGCCGCTTCAGTAAACGTCACCACCAAAATCTGATCAACAGTCAGCTCTGATGCATGGCGCGTTTCAGCGTTACCGTGCCCCAACAACAAACGTAAATATAAACTCGCAATGGTAAAAGTCTTTCCTGTACCAGCAGATGCTTCAATTAAACGCGCACCATGCAGTGGGAAAGTCATCGGCTGCAATTTAGTGGGTGTATTCGCACTACCCGTTGGTTGATTATTCAAGTCTGACGGGTTATCCAAGCCTGATTGCACATTCAAATCTGGTTGCATGATATTGCCAAAGCCTTTTGTTGTTGGCGTATCAGATATGCCGTTATTGAGACATTCACCATCCAATACCCATGATATAAATACGTGTTTTACAAACCATTTCTAAATAAAGTGAGAGCCGAATAACGCCCCTATCGTTCACTTCAGTGATAGTGATCACATTTACATTGTGATCAATCACTTATAAACACTTTTTGATTTGTAAAATACCATTATGCTTTAATGATGTGAGAGCTTACTCACTGTTTAGCGTCAGAGGTTTAGCTAGTATCGCCCGCAAGAAACGTGGTCTACCTCTGGACCTGTGGTCGTACAGCGAACACCCTACAAATAAAAAATGATTTGCTGGCGACCACGCTACACCTCTTTACTCCACACCTTTTTATTCCACATCTTGTACTCAACAGCCAGTCACTTACTCTCAGTCATCTTCTACAACATCACTGTTTAAGATCGCAGCCTGTAAAACACGACTCGCTAATTGTGAGGCTTCAGCAGCAAGCTCATCATTCCATTGTGGCCATACTCGTGCGATGTAGCTATCTGCACCTTCCCCAGGAAATAAGTACCCATCATTAAAGCAATCAGCCATCTTTTTCAGTGACTTATCAATGGTTTCTTCATCATCTTTCCAGCTACCATCACGGCCGATACATGCCTGAATACCCGCTTGCGCTGTTTTAGGAAAGTAAGGCAAAGGCTGATTCAAGCCGTGGTAATACAGCGCCATCACATCTTGCAGGTAAGCCTTGGCTTGATCCGGTTCGATAATAGATAACACAAGGTGTTTATCGGTACCGATTAGGTGAGTCTGTTGACCACAGTGGCTTGCTGATAAACATAGATGATCAAACCAAGCCGTTAAGTGATCTTGCGCGCGAACTTTACCGCTACGGTAACGCACCAAACCGGATTGATAACGCTGTTTTAACCACCCTTGCAGGTTCACATCATGACCAGCAACTTGGAAAATAAGATCAACTTCATGATCATCCAGTGGGCGATTAACGAGCGGCACAATTTTATCGGCTAATGACACAACTTCAGTACGTGTCATGGCTAAATCTAGCTCACCAAATGCCGCGACAGGTAACCCACCAGCCGCTTTTTGTTCAGCAGAAAATGCAGCAAAGACGGCATCCTCATTCTTGTTGCTCACCTTAGCATCAAGCAGCAATGCCAATAGTTCATCACGTAGCAAGTAGCTTTCTAAGCCATTCAATATGAACGGCTCATCATCTTCCATCACACCCATCGGTGGTTCAAAGAAAACTTTCAAACGACGATTAAAAAAGTAACGTACCGGTAAACGCCAGAATCGCTGCAACTCCGCCAATTCTAAGACCAATTCCTGATCACTAACCATGGGTTCTGCATCTAATGCTGTAAGCTGAAATGCTTTGTTTGCCTCACCGTGTCGCGCCGCGGCTGGTAACCATTCAGCAGCAAAACTCGGTTTCTCACCAATAAAGGCGGTTGGGCTAAAAGGTACTAGAGGATGGTGATGAACTAACAGTTCTTCTTTCAATCGTTTGGCTGATTGATCTACAGGTAAGACTTCATCGCCTTCTAGGCAGTAACCTTGCTGGCAGTATTCCACCAGCTCACTGACTAATACTGATGGCACTTTTTCAGCATTATCTTGAATCGAACGGCCCACATAACTGATGTACAAGGTTTCTTGTGCCGATTGAATGGCTTCAAGGAACAGGTAGCGGTCGTCATCACGGCGTGAACGGTCACCAGCTTTGGTGCGGCCATTCATTAAATCAAAGCCTTCTGGCGCGATATTTCGCGGGTAAGCCCCATCGTTCATCCCCAGCAAACATACTACTTTGAAGGGAATTGAACGCATTGGCATCAAGGTACAGAAGTTGACCTGCCCTGCTAAGAAGCGTTGACTTACCCGCTCACCAGACAGCTTATCTTGCAAGTACTGCGTCAATACAGCAGGTGAGATCAATGACTGATAACCCGCATCTGCAAGCTGTTCATGCAAGCGATGTAGGTTATCGCGAATCGATTTCAGTACCAGCTCGCCGTCTAATTCAACGGCTAAGAAATCGTCTAGTAATTGATTAAGCAGATCGGTCCAAGACGATACGCATTGAGGCTGTGCCAACTGCTCACGATAAGAGATCAAGCTATCAATAAACCCTGCAAGTTGCCCTGCTAGCTCCGCATCTAAACCTTGAACCTGCTCATAGGCTGAGATGCCATCAAATAAGCCCGCATCATGAGGCATGGCATAGCCCAACAACATTCGCTGAATACCGAATAGCCACGTATTTTGATTTTGTTCTGGCAGCTCAAATTGGCAAGCGGTTTTCTCATCCAGCCCCCACCGAACACCTGCTTCTTCTATCCAACGTTTAATTTTTTCGAAGCTATTACTATCAAAGCCAAACTTGTTCATAACAGCCGGAACTTCTAACAGTTCCAGTAACTCAGAGGCATTACAACGGCTTTCAGGCAAAGTCAGTAAACGCATGAATGCCAGCAAGATAGGGTTTTCTTGCTCGGCAGTTCGATCTGAAATCGAGAAGGGGATATAACGATTACCCGGCGCATTGCCGAAAACGGATTGAATAGCCGCGCTATACGCATTGATGTCGGCCACCATTACGATCACATCGCGTGGTTTTAGCCCTTTGGCTGTTTCGGCTTCAAACATAGCGAGCAAATTATCATGCAATACTTCCACTTCACGCATCGGGCTGTGGCAAGCATGGATCGATAATGACATATCGCCATCGCTGATCGGAAACTTGTGGTCGCTGGAATCCAGAATCTGATCGTTCTGACGATCTTCTAGATTTAAAATATCGGCCTGAATCGCGTGCAGTAACGAGTCAGGTTCAATATCAACAAAACCCGCATCCACTTCGTTGACCTGCATCTCTGACAATAAATACATATTGTCACGCCCCAACTTACCCATAGAGGCCAGTAAGCTATTGCCCACAACATCATTATGCATGTCATCATCATAATGATTTTCATCGGTATCTTTCAGCACAGCGACATTTTCATCGCTGGCATTTTCATCACCATGTAGCGTGTCATCACTTGAAACATTCAGTTGCTTGATAGTCACTCGTTGATTGGCAGCCAATCGAGCCAAATGCTTACGATCGCGAATATCACCCCAGTAATAACGACAAGGGTTAGTAAACATCAGATGTACATCAATGTGCTCACCCAATGCCGCTAATGCGTCAAGATAACGAGGCGGTAATGATGAAATACCAAACACAAATAATCGTTTCGGTAAATTAGCAGGCAGTGTTCCGCTACTGGCATAATTATCTAACGTATCAATGAAATGTTCATACAGATTGGCACGATGATAAGGCGACTGCCCCAATGCCAATGTTTGATCGTACAACGCTTGCCATAAAATAGGCTGCCAAGGGTGTTCATCACCTAACTCTGCAACAATTTCACCGGCTTCCCATTGTTGAATCCACTCTGGGCGATACACTAAATATTGGTCGAAGATATCTGCAATTTTCTCAGCCAATTGATAAATTTTGAGGCTTTCTGGGTCATTCTCTAAATAGCGTTTTAATGGTTCAAATTCAGGCAAACCCAACTGCTTTGGTAGCACTTCCATCAACTTCCACGTCATCGCCTCTTTATTGAACGCACTGCGCTCGGGCACGTCTGCTAATACCTGAGTAAACATTTTCCAGATATAAGTCGCAGGCAGTGGAAACTCAAGATTTGCCGCTATCCCAAATGATGTCGCCAATTCCATTTTTAACCACTGCGACATTCCTGGGCTTTGCACCAAAATTTGCTCTGGTTCAAAAGGGTTATCTAGAGGGTTAAGGCGGATCAATTCGACTAGCAGTGACTTCAACAAATCCAGTTGATTGGAGTGATAAACAGTAAACACGCAGATATCTCACAAAAAGAGAAAGTTGCATTGATTGTCTACCATCAACTTGCTGGCTGCAAACCTAAATTACAAATACAAAAAAGCCCGGTATCACCGGGCAAAACACATAACATCAAAATATAACGCTTACAAAAAGCACACTCAAAACAATACGGTACACATGAGATTATGCTGAGTAATGCCTAGCGTGATATTAAGCATTATGTGGAACAGGATTGAATAATCGTGAAATTGGACGATAGAACGCTAAGTATCGAATCGCGACATAAGATACCACTGCCGTTGAGACATAAAGCTCGATAGTTGCAAGGCTAAATACTTGCTGAACATATTCAGGAGCAAAGCCATATGCTGCCATCCAAACTGCTGTTTTATAAAGCGCTGTTGCACCAATCACCATTGGGAATGTAAATGCAGCATAGCCAGGACTGAAATCAAGACGTAATAAGCGAAAGAAAGCCACATAGATAACAAAAGTCATTAATACTGCAATACCAGCAAGTAAGCCAATAATCACTGGCGATGGATTTTGTACCACCGTTAAATAACCCGCTAGCGATAAACTCGCAGGCGCTGCCATTATCGCAATTGTTGGTTTGGCTGCATCTGGAATTTCATGGCTAAAAATCAAACGGTAAATCATGATAGGTAACATGACCGCATACACACCCATACCAAATACTAATAGCGCTTCAGCTATTGGACGTAAAGCCCCACCAGGGAAAGCCACATCAGCCACAATTAGACCAATCGGTGGCACAAACCAACTTGGTACCATGTGATGTAATTTAAACTCAATTACACGATGGTAAACAAACAATGCCAAGAAAACCAAATGTAGTATAACGGCAAATAACCACAGTACCTGTGCAGCATACGGCGCATAAATGCCCACCGCTTTTGATACTGCCATCAAAGCCATTGCAAATGTTGGCACAACACTACCCACCACATGGTGTGTTAAGTCGTTCCACAGTGACTTAGGATGAAAAAGAAACTTTGTAGTAAGAATCACTAACAATATTGACGCAATCACAGCACCTGTAACCTGTCCTGCACCATTAAGATCGGCGGCATTTTCCCAGCACCAGCCAAGACTTGCGATACCTAATGCTAAACCCGCCATAGGGGTTGGTGCGCCTGCTACTTTATTTTTAGTTGCTCTAATCATTTTGACCTCTCTAATTTCCCCCCAAATCTCATGTGTCATGGTAAAAACCATTTTGGGCTGAAAACATTAATCTCTGAACACGAAATGATTGTATAAAATTTGAATGATTTATAATAATTGAATATATTGAATACAATATTAAGTTTTGCTTAACGAAGATAACAACCACTAAGAAGGGGCAGTATGAACATTGCGCTGAAGCAATTAAAAGTTTTCGTCACCGTTGCACAAGAACGGACCATTACGGCAGCAGCTGACAAACTATTTTTATCTAAGCCTGCTGTCAGCATGGCGTTATCAGAACTCGAAAAACAACTCGACCATAAACTTTTTGATCGCAATAATAATCGTCTTATCATTAATGAACAAGGCAAGCGATTGCTTCCTCTAGCCGATGAATTACTGTCGCGTAGTCATTCTATTGAGAATTTATTTGATCAAACTGGCCCCGTCACAGGTAACCTGAAGATTGGCTCGAGTGATACGGTAGGTAATCAAGTTACCCCATTTTTATTGAGAGATTTTCGCGAAAGCTCACAGCACTATAATCAATCACTGTTTATTTCGAATACCGCCCAGATTTGTCACAAATTGAGTGAATTTGAACTCGATATCGGTTTAGTCGAAGGTAAAGTACAGCAAAATGATCTTGTGACTGAACCTTGGCTCGATGATGAAATGGTTGTAGTTTGCCACCCAAGTCATCCGTTAACCTTGATTAATAACCTGCGCTTGGCCGATTTAGAAAATTCTGAGTGGGTACTAAGAGAACCAGGGTCTGGCACGCGTGAATTCTTCTTAAATCGCATATCACCTCGATTGGAAAAATGGCATCAAGCATTTGAACTCAACACCACCGAAGCGATCATCAATTGTGTGGCTGCAAACTTAGGTATCACTTGCCTATCAAAGTTAGCCATTCAACATGCCGTGAACGACAATCGGTTGGTGATTCTTGAATTACCCTTAGATATGCGTCGTCAATATTGGTTACTTTTTCATAAAGAAAAATACCAAAGCCCACTTCTTAAACTATTTCTGAATTTTTGCCAGAAGTGGGATTTAAAACGATAGGTCTAAGCTAGGGTTCTCTATATCCGGTTGTCACCGCAACTGAACGAAATGATCTGGCTGATCTGAGACAATGGACGGCCAGTTTCTTGCTGCCAATCATTAAACGCATGTTGCGTCGCTAATAATGACTTTTGAGTATCTCGCCCCCCGTCAATAACCCCGGTATTACGTAAATAAGACTCCATATCTTGAGTCAATAAAAACGTATCTTTACCCATTACACGCAATGTATAAGGGCCAGTATTTCCACCAAGACGTTTGCCATTTTTTTTCATGTAACGCCATAAGCCAATAATGTCACTTTCCGGCCAGTCAGCGACCATTGCCGCAAAAGAACCATACTCAAGTGCTGCCTCATGGATCATTTGTGCATTCGCAGGAATAGTCATAACTTTAGTAAGATGACGAATAATCGCAGGATCAGTCGCTTTTCGTTCCCACATATCTGTTGGCATCAGCAGCATTTTTTCAATATTAAACTGAAAAAAGACCTCTTCGAAATTTGGCCACTTACTGCGTACCACTTTCCAACTAATACCGCATTGAAACACCTTCTGTGAAAACGCAGCTAGCCATCGATCATCAGGAATTGTTTTAATTTCCTGAGCGCTTAAAGGGACTGACAGTAAACTTTCCAGTTCATCATCTCCCCCTTTTCTTTCAGACGCTCGAGTATAAATTTGAGCAAATTTTTCTTTCACCATCACATTAACACGCTTATCACTGGACAGAAGACGTCATACTACTGTATAAGCAGCCAGTAAATCAATTTCTGGAGAGGGTGACCATGGCTGTTATCGTCAAATATGTAGTTGAGCGCAACGGAGAAGAAAAGATGACTTTCACCTCTAAGTCCGAAGCTGACGCATACGACAAAATGCTTGATATGGCTGATGAAATGTTTACTTTGCTTACTGCTAGTGAACTTTTTGAAGATGAAGCTAAACAAGAAGAATTATCATTATTTTTAGCGCAAAAGCGTGAAGAAGTATTGATTGCTCTAGGTGCTAAAAAAGCAAAACCAGCACCTAAAAAGAAAGCTGAATCTGCTAAAATTGTTGAAGAGCAATCACAAGATGAAGCGGCTTAATCATTAATAATGATTTCAGAGGCAAACAATAACTGAGCTTAATCCTTCATTTTTTATTGCCTCTAAATGAATAAACCTCCTATCTAGGGGGTTTTTTTATGCATACTCAAATATTGTCTTACTATTATTCACGTCATATTACTGTCATTTTTGACTGATTGCTTATTCAGCCCTTCTATATCGCTTCAAGTGTCTTTATGATGGTTTTAATGTAATACCAATTTATACAAATTCAGCGACGAGCTTTTTAATGATCAAACTGATCCAGCTCTGAAAATATTTGAAATGGAGAACAATTAATAATGGCTAGCTTTTCAATTGCCTTAGGTACTGCGACTAAAAACCGTGACGGAAAAATCATCGAAGCATTTTTCCCAACACCTACGCTTAACCCTTCAGAAAAACTTGTTAAAGCAGTCGCTGCCGTTGTTTCTTATAAAGAAGGCAACCAGTCTATCGAAGTGACTCCAGCTCAATGCGCTGATCTTACGGTTATATTTCAAGCTGCTGGTGATGAAAAAAGCGCACAATTTGCAGCGAAAGCATCACAATCTTCACAGACATTGATTCTTGTCATTCTGGCGACAGATGCAGCGCCAACATCTGTTTCTGAAGGCTTCTTAAAGCTTCAACTTATCTCGCACCGCCTAGTAAAACCTCATGGCGTAGTACTTGATGGCATCTTCGGCCTGCTACATAACATCGCATGGACCAATAAAGGACCTATCGATTTACCAGAGCTTGCAGAACGTCAAATGGATGCTCGCTTGAATGGTGAAGTTATCATCGTCGATTGTGTCGATAAATTCCCTAAAATGGTTGATTACATCGTACCTACTGGTATTCGTATTGCTGATACTTCTCGTGTTCGTTTAGGCGCACATGTTGGCGAAGGCACAACGGTAATGCATGAAGGCTTCATCAACTTCAATGCCGGAACAACTGGTGTGAGCATGGTTGAAGGTCGTATTTCTGCTGGCGTAATGGTTGGCGAAGGCTCTGATATTGGCGGCGGCGCTTCTATCATGGGTACGTTGTCTGGTGGCGGTAAGATGGTTATCTCTATCGGCGAAAACTGCCTATTAGGCGCAAACGCTGGCTTGGGCTTCCCAATGGGCGATCGTTGTACTATTGAATCAGGCCTGTATGTAACAGCGGGTACTAAGGTTCGCATGCTTGATAACGAAGGCAAAGAAGTTGAAATCGCCAAAGCACGCGATCTTGCGGGTAAAGCTGACCTACTATTCCGTCGTAACTCAATCACCGGTCAGATTGAATGTTTGACGAATAAGTCTGCGATTGAGCTTAACAGTGAGCTTCACAGCAACAACTAAGCTAATTGCTTGGTAGATATGTGAATGTAAATATCACGCATTAAAAAGGCTACCTCGGTAGCCTTTTTTGTCTCTAACTGAGGGAGTGAAACTCAGTATCCACGCTCAATCACACTGTAGCTACTGCGCCCTTGTTTCGGGGTAGCACAATCATCGGGGTAGCCTTGATTAATCACTGTTGTCACTGTTTTTCTTCCTGAACAGTAATCAAACCGCCCTTTTAGGTAACCGGCTCGGTAAGATTCATATTCAGTTTCCGATAACGCACCAAGGTTATTTAGTTTCTTTTCATTTAATTCACGATAACCTTGCTCACCATGATAAGTACCAAGCTGCTGCCACTCTTTATTTTCAGAGAGATCTGCTTCGTACTGCGCAGCACAACCAGACAAGATGATCAGGACAATAAACACCATTAACCTCACCATACTTATTACCTCAACCTATAATGTTTCATTTTCAACTACTGACAGTCGTATCATTAGGTAAGTATGGTTCAGTGTCTCTATTTCGGATTAATTTAATGCGGCAGCTGCTTGTTTACCACTTTCGCTTTTTGCACCAATACGCACCAGTATCAGCCCCAAGCCTGCTGCAACTAACAATACTAGCCCTAAATGCCACGCTTGGCTCATGCCTAATCGCAGTAAAAAACCACTGATTAATGATGCAAATACCATTTGGCAAGCTCCAGATAAGGCAGAAACCGTCCCTGCTCGGCTGCCATACGGAATCAATAACATTGATTGTGCACACGGAAAAGCCATGCCATTTGCCATCGCTAGTAAGAAGTGACCCGCACTGATCCACTGTGGAGTCATCGGAGAAAAGAACAGTACAATACCAGCAATTAAATGAAGAAAAGGCGCAATCTGCAACACTTTTTGCGTGCCGAAAATAGGACGTATTCGCTGGCATAACAAGCCACCAGAAAGCATACCGAATGCAGGGATCATCGCCCATAATGCGTACTGTTCAGAACTCATGCCGATTTGTACTTGCATAATAAACGGCATTAATGAGATAGAAATCACCACTAATGAAAAGTTGATCCAACCGATCCCAGCAAAACTAAGAAAGTGGCGCTCACGCATCAACGAGAAATAAGACACCACCAATTTACCGACAGATTCAGGCTTATTAGTTTGATTAAGCGTTTCCGTAAAGGCAAATAACAGCACAAGCCAAATCAAACCGATATAGGCCAATAAAATAATAAATACCGTCAGCCAACCCAAATAATGGTTAACTAGCCCACCAATCACTGGCGCAACAATGGGCGTAAAAGCAGCAACAATAGCGACCCATGTCATCGCTTTTACAAAATTTTGATTTTGATAGGAATCACGCAAGGTGGCTCTTGCTAACACAGCAACACTACCTGCCCCCAAGCCTTGGATAAAGCGTCCGGCTAACAGCCATGAAAATGAATCAGCATGCGTAACAGCAAGAATTAAACCGAGCAGGGCAATTAATAAGCCAGACAATAAAACAGGTCGACGGCCCAACACATCCGAAAGTGGACCATATACTAATTGCGAAGGACCAAAACCCAGAAGATAAACAGAGACTAATAATTGGGCTTGGTCAGCACTGACATTAAGATCTTGTGCTATCCACGGTAAGGATGGGAATACTAACCCTAGGCTTAATTGTCCAATGCTGACCATTAAACACGCTAGTAATAAAGGTTTCCAGTTGAACCTTTCCATGTTTCTCCTTCTTAATTCGACGTACCCTCCATTATGCACGTTATTAACAAAACGATAAGCAGCATAAAAACAAGGCATAATTTCCCACTGGGAATGAATGCCTTGTTTGATATTAGTGCTTTTTAATTGTATATGTCAGTGGGTTTTTAAGTGAAAACTTACTGCCTGTAGTTTCAGCTTTACGCTGCTTCATTCCCAGTAATACTTCTTTCTGTACACGTATAATAGAGAAGAAACGGATAACCATAAAGGCGATGAAGATCGGCATAATGAACTGTGCTATAGGCGCAGATTTCAGAACCAAATCATTTATTAGCCATACAGCGATCATCAATAACATAATGAAAAAAGAATGAGGCTTCAGAACAATTTTAACTTCGTCTTCATTTTCTGTTCTCTCATAAAAAAACTTCATGCATGTACCTATTTCTTGGACCTTAAAAAATTGCCCTAACCCTCTCATAATCACCAAGCCGGTGACAAGTGCTTATTGAACTCGATTCTAAGTCAGTTGTAACAATTCATTGAAAGCAGTGTAAGCCGAGCGAATGTTAGTACAAGAGAATGTCTATTCCGTTCTAGTTTCCATTTTCTATAGACGTAAAAAAGCCCTAATCTTTCGATTAGGGCTTCTTCAATAATGGCGGAGTGGACGGGACTCGAACCCGCGACCCCCGGCGTGACAGGCCGGTATTCTAACCAACTGAACTACCACTCCGCAGT
>NZ_PYMJ01000029.1 GCF_003025615.1 Photobacterium frigidiphilum
GGAGTGGTAGTTCAGTTGGTTAGAATACCGGCCTGTCACGCCGGGGGTCGCGGGTTCGAGTCCCGTCCACTCCGCCATTATTGAAGAAGCCCTAATCGAAAGATTAGGGCTTTTTTTCGTCTGTAGATAAGTGGTACTAATACCATATATGGACACTCTCGCATTGCAAGGCATAATGATGAAGATTAATGAAACTCGTTTGCTGCCATATATTCGGCTTAGTTGAGAATGTGAATTCTCTAGCCCTGATGGATTTCGCACCTTATCTTCATATCATTCTAACGGCCTTACAGCCTTTGGTATTACCTGAGTTTTATAAGGTGGTTATGAGCCTTTAATACCATTCTAGCTAATTATAACTGGTCAGGCCAATCCAGCTTCTCGTGCACATCTTTGTTACCCTTCCGTGTTACTGAGAAAGCTGTTCCAAGCACTGCACATCTTATCAACAATCTCATCATAATTTTCAAAAGCTTGATTGGCTAAATGGTGTTGCCTCATCCAGCTCCAAACTTGTTCTATTGAATTGAGCTCTGGTGAATAGGGAGGAAGTTTTACGATACTGATATTATGAAAACTATGTGCGGTGTCCTCGGTATGCCACCCTGCACCATCCATTATTACAACGGCATGCCTGCTTTTTTCTGTCGCATTTGATATTTGCTGAAGATGTAGTTTCATCGCATCTTTATTGCTCCAAGGAACAACGATTGCTTCTCCAATGCCTCGTCTAGGACAAACAGAACCAAAGAGATACGCATATTCAAACTGCTGCTGTTTGATGACGCGTTCCTGTCTTTGCCCAGACCCTTGTTGTGGTGTTCTATTAACCGAATCGTGCTTCAAACATCAACATTCTCAAGCCCTATGTGACCAAGGATCTTAAGGATCGTTTCTATTTTGAATTTTTTTAAAATCTTCTTGGATTTTATCGCACTGCTTAGGGTGCTTTGAGCGAGAGGTTATCCATGAAAAGCCCATTTTTTTGAGCAATATATAGATGTAGTCTGGGTGGTATGCTTTGCCAAATGTTTGCGTGATGTAGTCATGAATATCATGACCTGTGAGTCTGCCACCATCAGGTTTAGCCGCGCTCTCTTCAATGTACTTGGCGAGCTGTTGCTTTTCTTGATGAGAGAGAAAAGAAGGACGCCCGGTACGCGGTTTTTCCCTTAGTCCGTCGAGTCCTTCTTTAAGAAAAACCTGAATCCATTTGTTTACACTGGTACGACTCACCTTTAGGTACTTAGCAATTTGAGTACATGAATGACCATCTTGGAAGTGAGCCAGTGCCAAAAAACGCATTTTCATCTGGATAGATGTTTGTTTGCTGGCAAGGGATTTAAAGTCGATATTATTAAGGCTATCCATGGCAATAACTCAGACAAAGTAGGTAGCCTCAATTAGATCATATATTTAACTAGAATAGTATAACCTTTTATTCACTATATCTGATGAAGCGCATTAGGCTTATTTTAAGAGGAATCAAATATCTTTAATGAGAGTAGAAGCAGTCATATTGCGTGTCTAGCCTGAAACGTTAATGAATCAGGCATTTATTAGGGCGGGATTATAAATGTATTTGTAAGTCATTAATATTTTGAATGATGGTAATGCCAGCCTGAGACATTTCTTTGTAAGCTAATTCTATTGTTTCTGTCGCGATTCCTCGACAAGCCTCTACGTTAACGATGACCTTGAATTGCTTACTTTTAACTAATTGCAGTGCAGTTGTCTTTACACAATAATCAGTAGCAAGGCCACCAATCAAAACAGTATCTACTTCTTTAACTATGAGCCATTCGATAAGCCCAGTACTAAGCTGCTCTGCTATGTCGTGATAACAGGCTCCGTATGGATGCAAATCTTCTTCTATACCTTTCCATACAACGAAATCATAATCAGTGACTGCTGGAAGCTCTGGAATAGTCTCAAAGCCTCTGGTACCAGGTACCGCATGTGATACCCAAGTTAAGTCTGCATTTGGATGATTTAAAGGCTGTAGCATTTGAGAATGATTATCTACAGTCCATATTGCCTTTGATTGATGGGCATCTTTCGTGAGAACTCGAAAATTTGCTTTTCTTGCCTGTGTATTTAATGCTGGACCAATGATGTCACCCTCATTTACCGGAAGCTCATTTGGGCAAAGAGGAGTAAATGCTTTTTGTGGATCAACATCTATGGCTGCAATAATCATTTGATACCTACAAGATTTGATTGAGGATATGGTCGGCTTTAATACGACGAATTCGTTTAATAAGCTTTCGGACTGGAGCTGGGTAACTATCTATTTTTTCGATGAATTTATAGCTGCCAACTAATTGGGTATGTTTAAGAATACAATCTAACTCTTTTTGTTTTTGGTCTGCCAATAACTGATTCTTATCATGAACTAAAATGGCATTTTCTAGATCTAATTTCCACGCCCTTGGGTTTAAATTATTCCCCGTAATTAGCATGTAGCTCCGATCTACCCATATCCCCTTAAGGTGAAAACTATTATCTTCGTGTTTCCATAGATGTATGGCTAGTTGTCTACGGGCTATTGCTGCTTCATTTTGTTTTGCAAAGTTACGGAGGTTTACTTCATATAAATAAGGTAATCCTGCGATCGTTTTGAATGGTTCATTTGGTGGGATAAAGAAATCATTAGCTGTTTTGTCACCAATAACAATTGTGACTTTAACACCTCGTCGTATTGCACGGCGAACTTCTCTACCTACAGTCCGAGGGAAATTGAAGTAGGGCGTGCATATTATGAGTTCTTTTTGTGAACTAGCAATAAGAGTGCAAATATGTTCGTTTAGTTTATTTTTGCGCTTACCTAAACCAAGTAAAGGTGTTAAACCAACTTGGTCTTCGTTAATTTCGTCAGCTTGATAATTATAACTAGCACGCTGTAGCTGAGAGCGAAGGTTTTTGATTGCACCTTTTAGAGACT
This sequence comes from Photobacterium frigidiphilum, assembly GCF_003025615.1. Lineage (GTDB taxonomy): Bacteria > Pseudomonadota > Gammaproteobacteria > Enterobacterales > Vibrionaceae > Photobacterium > Photobacterium frigidiphilum. The sequence goes on from NZ_PYMJ01000029.1 coordinate 2,945, forward strand.
TGGTGTCAGGACGTACTTCTTGGTTCAAGCAATTGACAGCATCACTTTCTACTAAAGTATTTGTGATAAAGCCTGCCATACTATCTGCAAGCTTTACATTGTGAATCACATGGTATCTGTCATAGCGATAACGCACATGTTGAGCTAAATACACATCGTTTAGGCTAGCACCACTATAGATAACTTTGTTATCAACAATGAAACCTTTAAGATGTAAAACACCAAATACTTCACGGTTTCTAACTGGTACCCCTAGAACTTCAATTTGATATTGATACTTCTCTGCAAATTCACGATAAAAAGCAGCATTGCCGTCAGATTGTGCGGCCCCAATTAGTCCTCGTTGTGCACGATGCCAATCAACCAATACTTTGATATCGAGATTAGGGTTGAGCTGTTTTGCTTCATATAATGATGTCAGAATTGCTCTACCAGCTTCATCATCTTGCAAATATAAAGCAACTAGATAAATACGATGCTTTGCCTGCATGATTTCAGTATGAAGGCGCTCTCTGAATGAACCAGCATCTAAAAGTGTTTCCAATTCTTCTGGCTTGTGAGCAATACATGGCAGCTGTTCAATACGCTGCCTATTTGTAATAGCTGAATCCATTATTGCCTCGTTTGCGCGACTTACGGTAGATAAACCTGTTAAATAAGAGCGGGATTATACCAGAAAATTTCTGATGTCAATGTACCCTATTGTTAGCTTATGTCACGAGTATATTAAAATGTGTCAAGTTAAGCGTTCATAACGCATCGCGACAAGGTCTTTCCCACTGCTAATATAACGTATTAATCGGTTAGAAAGTATTTCAGGTAACTCAGTTTTGTCGACTAAATGGAAGTTAGCGTTTGAATAAAGTGGGATTAATTCCCGAAATGCAAAACAGTAACAAGGCTTGTAATTTATTTGCGTTTTCGTTGCCACTAACAAATCTTTAGCAATCCCTTGTTCACGAAATTCAGGGTGAACAAGCATTCCGGTTAATAACTGAATGTTTTCAAACTGCTTGAATCTAACGACGCAAATTATACCTTTCTCATTATCTCCAACCCATATTATTTCATCTTTTTTTGCTTTTCCTGCGGGGTAGTAGCTTTTATATAATCGGTTTACTAGTGGAAAACGAAGAGGTTCTAAATGGTGAAATCTAAGCTTAGTCATGGGAAAACACTGCGTAGTTAGTATGAATCGGGTAAAATATTGCGATGAGTATAAAAGGTATGGTTCGATATTAGCATGAGAATTTTACAAGAAACATCGTTGGCTGCTTTTCACACCTTTGGTATAGAGTCACAAGCTTATGCACTTATTGAGGCTGAGTCAGTTGACGATTTATTGTTGATTTGGCGTGATAAGCAATATCAGACACTGCCTAAATTAGTTTTAGGTAAGGGCAGTAACCTACTTTTTTGTGATGATTTTTCTGGTGTTGTTGTACTTAACCGTATTAAAGGAATAACGGTTAACGAGACTGCAGAGAGTTATTTATTACATGTAGGGGCAGGGGAAGACTGGCATGGCTTCGTTCAATGGACCATTGAACATAATATGCCAGGACTAGAAAACCTTGCCCTGATACCTGGTTGTGTTGGGTCCTCTCCGATTCAAAATATTGGTGCTTATGGCGTAGAGCTGCAAGATATTTGTCAATATGTCGATATTTTAAATATTGATTCTGGTGAAGTATCAAGGTTGAGTCGTAAAGAGTGTCAATTTGGTTATCGAGATTCAGTTTTTAAGCATGAATTGAAAGAAACCCATATCATCGTTGCGGTCGGCTTTACTTTGAAAAAGGAATGGGAGCCTAAAACAACCTATGGTCCTTTAGCTGAGCTTAACAAGACAACGGTTGCTGCGATTGATGTTTTTAATGCTGTTTGCAGAATTAGACAGTCGAAATTACCCGATCCACAAGTGTTGGGGAATGCTGGGAGTTTTTTTAAAAACCCAGTGATAACGCAATCAATTAAAGATGCATTGTTGTATCAATACCCTCAAATGCCAAACTATAAAGTTTCAAATCTTGAATATAAACTAGCGGCTGGCTGGTTGATTGATCAGTGTGATTTGAAAGGTATGCAGATTGGTGGTGCAAAAGTGCATGAAAAACAGGCTCTTGTGTTAGTCAATACGGGAAATGCTACCGCTAGAGATGTATTGTTACTGGCCCAACACGTTGTTAACGCAGTTAATGATAAATTTGGGGTGTTGCTCGAACATGAAGTGCGCTTTATGGGGGCGTCAAAAGAAACGACGTTGTCTGAGGTGTTAGCATGAAAGAACATGCCACGCGGTTAGCATTAATTAAGCTATTGGCTGATGGTCAATTCCATTCCGGAGAGGCTCTTGGTGAGTCTCTAGGTATTTCAAGATCTGCCATAAGTAAGCATATCAAAGTGTTACAGCTTTGGGGGTTAGACCTATTTCGTATTCAGGGGAAGGGGTATTGTATATCTACTCCGATAGAGTTACTGGATTGCGATAAGATTTTGTCTCAGGTAAAGTGTCCGCAGTTAGAGTTAATTCCCATAATTGACTCGACTAATCAGTATTTACTGGATCGCTTTGGGCTTTTACCTAAGGGTGCTGTTTGCTTAGCGGAATACCAGCAGGCAGGTAGGGGGCGCCGTGGACGACAATGGCTGTCACCGTTTGGTAGCAACCTTTATTTATCTATGTATTGGCGCCTAGATGCGGGTATGGCGGCTGCTATGGGGTTGAGTCTCGTTGTTGGTGTCGCTATTGCTGAAACATTACAATCACTCGGTGCTGATGAAGTTAGAGTGAAATGGCCTAATGATCTCTATTATAGAGATAAAAAACTGGCAGGGATCTTAGTTGAGATGACTGGTCAGGCTGGCGATGCTGCTCATCTTGTCATAGGGATGGGCTTGAATATCAATATGCCGGATACGGAAGGGAGTGATATTGGACAGGCTTGGACAAATCTGTCGCAAGCTTGCGATAAACTGCCTGAGCGAAATCATCTAGCTGCTGAACTTATTGATAGTTTACAAAAGACATTAATAACTTATGAACAAGTCGGATTAGATGGCTTTGTTGAACGTTGGAATAGAATAGATAACTTTTTGAATCGCCCTGTTAAATTATTAATTGGCCAACGTGTAATCGAAGGGATTGCTCGTGGAATTGATAAGCAGGGTGCCTTATTACTTGAAACCGAATCAGGGATTGAACCTTATATCGGTGGTGAAATCAGCCTTAGAGGTTGTTGATGCAATTATTGATTGAAGCCGGCAATACCTACGTTAAAGTTGCCCAATTATTTGAATCTGGAAAATTTGAACTGTTGGGTCGTTATCCTAGCCGTAAATTAGAAATGGTACTTGAACCACTACTAGAGAAAGGAATTCATCGAATAGTGTTTGCTAGCGTTGGGCCTGTTGAGGTTGATAATTCAATTCAACGTATTGCTCAGATGGCCAATATCCCTGTAATGCAGGTGAAAACATTACGAAAAGATTTTGGCGTTAAAAATGCGTATTCTGAATATCAATATCTTGGTGTTGATCGATGGTTAACTTTAGTTGCCATTCGGCAAAAATTTAAAAAACCAACAGTGATTGTTGATATTGGTACGGCTTTAACGTTCGATGTGTTAGCTGAAGATGGCAAACATTTAGGTGGTTGGATTGCGCCTGGTTACCAACTTATGATGCAGTCAGTACTAGAAAATACCTGTAAAGTTTTTTCTGATCGTGAGCACGGAGAGTGTATTACATTTTCTGACAATACCGCTGATGGTTTAAAAAATGGCTGTCGCGCTGCATTAATTGGTTTAATCGAATACGGTTTAAAGCAGGCAAAAGATAAATTGGGCGAAGAGCCTCAAGTGATTTTGTGTGGTGGAGGTATGCGCCATCTCCCAGTTCAATGGTCGAGACATTATCAACATTGCTCAGAGTTAGTACTGGAAGGTTTAGCCCTATACGCCAAATGTCGTTAATGCTGTAACATAAAACCGTTAGCAAAAAATTTAAAAAATAGCCTTAAAGGTATTGCAAGCCTATAGATCATTCACTAAAATGCGCAGCACTAAAGCCGACTTAGCTCAGTAGGTAGAGCAACTGACTTGTAATCAGTAGGTCACCAGTTCGACTCCGGTAGTCGGCACCAGTATTTTTGTAATACCCCTGGAGGGGTTCCCGAGTGGCCAAAGGGATCAGATTGTAAATCTGACGGCTCTGCCTTCGAAGGTTCGAATCCTTCCCCCTCCACCATTTTCAAGTAGTTTGACCGCTCTTCGAGTGATGAGTTTTGCGTGCATCGTATAATGGCTATTACCTCAGCCTTCCAAGCTGATGATGCGGGTTCGATTCCCGCTGCACGCTCCATACTTCTTGTGCGCTGATATAGCTCAGTTGGTAGAGCGCACCCTTGGTAAGGGGTGAGGTCGACGGTTAGACTCCGCCTATTAGCACCATTCTCTCCAAGTCGCTCTCAAATCATTTGATATATACTCTACAAACCTATGTTTGGTTGTGTGGTCGTAATGCCACTTAATGCCGTGTCTAGAGGGACTATCCATGTCTAAAGAAAAATTTGAACGTCTAAAACCGCATGTTAACGTTGGTACAATCGGCCACGTCGATCACGGTAAAACAACTCTAACTGCTGCTATCTGTACTGTACTTGCAAAAGTGTACGGTGGTGATGCAAAAGACTTCGCTTCTATCGATAACGCTCCAGAAGAGCGCGAGCGCGGTATCACAATTTCTACTTCTCACGTAGAATATGATACTCCTGCTCGCCACTATGCACACGTTGACTGTCCTGGACACGCCGATTATGTTAAAAACATGATCACTGGTGCTGCTCAAATGGATGGTGGTATCCTAGTTGTTGCTGCAACTGATGGCCCTATGCCACAAACACGTGAGCACATCCTTCTTGGTCGTCAGGTTGGTATTCCTTACATCATCGTATTCATGAACAAATGTGACATGGTTGATGATGAAGAGCTACTAGAGCTAGTAGAAATGGAAGTTCGTGAACTTCTTTCTGAATACGATTTCCCAGGTGATGACTGCCCAGTAATCATGGGTTCTGCACTAGGCGCACTTAACGGTGAAGCTCAGTGGGAAGAGAAAATCATTGAACTAGCTGAAGCTCTAGATAACTACATCCCAGAGCCAGAGCGTGCAATTGATCTTCCATTCATCCTTCCAATCGAAGATGTTTTCTCAATTCAAGGTCGTGGTACTGTTGTAACTGGTCGTGTTGAGCAAGGTATCGTACGTGTTGGTGAAGAAGTTGCAATCATCGGTATCAAAGAGACTATCACTACTACATGTACTGGTGTTGAAATGTTCCGTAAGCTTCTTGACGAAGGCCGTGCTGGTGAGAACGTTGGTGTTCTTCTACGTGGTACTAAGCGTGATGACGTTGAACGTGGTCAAGTTCTTGCTAAGCCGGGTTCAATTACTCCACACACTACTTTCGAGTCAGAAATCTATGTTCTGTCTAAAGATGAAGGTGGTCGCCATACTCCTTTCTTCAAAGGTTACCGTCCACAGTTCTACTTCCGTACAACTGATGTAACGGGTACTATCGAATTGCCAGAAGGCGTTGAGATGGTAATGCCTGGCGATAACATTCAGATGAAAGTTACGCTAATCGCGCCTATCGCGATGGATGAAGGTCTGCGCTTTGCGATCCGTGAAGGTGGTCGTACAGTTGGTGCAGGTGTTGTTGCCAAGATCTTTGAATAAGATTTGACGACACGGTACCAAAAAGGGCATCATTTGATGCCCTTTTTCTGCGTTTAAATTTTGATGAGCATATTTTTTGGTCACAATGCGTAGAATAAATGTTCGTAGTAATGAAGTTTTTATCAATGTCATTAAAGGCTTAGTCCTTTTCTTCATTTAGGACCTCGCAATAGCGGGGTTGTTTTCGTCTATATTGAGACTAGTTACAGGTTGGTTGTATGAAAGCGAATGCCGAAAACCAAAACAGCCCTAGTAGTATGGATGGCCTTAAATGGGTCGCCATATTTGCTTTGTTAGCTGCCGCTGTGGTTGGTAATTACCTGTACAGTGATGTTTCTGTAGTATTGCGTGCTGCATCAGTAGTGATTCTTGTCGCTGCTGCTGGTGGTATCGCCATATTTACAGCGAAAGGTAAAACCGCGATTACGTTTGCTCGTGAATCGCGCATGGAAGTCCGCAAAGTGGTATGGCCAACTCGGCAGGAAGCTACGCAGACAACCTTTATTGTTTTAGCCGTCACTGTTGTTATGGCTTTAGCCCTGTGGGGCATCGACGGCATTATGGTCCGTTTAGTCCGCCTAGTTACCGGTGTATGAGGTAAGAGTTCATGAGCGAAGCTCCAAAAAAACGATGGTATGTAGTGCAAGCCTTCTCTGGTTTTGAAGGCCGAGTAGCACAATCACTACGCGAGCACATCAAAATGCATAGTATGGAAGACTATTTTGACGAGGTACTAGTACCAACCGAGGAAGTGGTTGAAATGCGTGCTGGCCAGCGTAGGAAGAGTGAACGTAAGTTCTTCCCAGGCTATGTGCTTGTACAAATGGTGATGAATGATCAAACATGGCACCTAGTACGTAGTATTCCTCGTGTAATGGGGTTCATTGGCGGTACATCTGACCGCCCTGCTCCTATCTCTGATAAAGAGGCGGATGCGATTCTTAATCGTCTTCAGCAGGCGAGTGAGTCTCCAGTCCATAAAACAGTCTTCGAACCAGGTGAAGTGGTTCGTGTTACTGATGGTCCATTTGCAGACTTCAACGGTGTTGTTGAGCATGTCGATTATGATAAGAGCCGTGTTAAGGTTTCTGTTTCTATCTTCGGTCGTGCAACGCCAGTCGAATTGGAATTTGGCCAAGTAGAAAAGAACTGATCGTTTTATAATCAGTTTTAATTGTCATGGGCATGAGATTAGACTATAATTTCGCGCCCTTTCGTTAGACGGGGAGTCTACTTTTTGAAAGTGGACGTTTGAACCCAAATTTAGGTATATAGCAATGGCTAAAAAAGTAGAAGCATACATCAAGCTGCAGGTTGCAGCTGGTGCAGCAAACCCAAGTCCACCAGTTGGTCCTGCTCTAGGTCAGCACGGTGTTAACATCATGGAATTCTGTAAAGCGTTCAACGCACGTACAGATTCTGTTGAGAAGGGTCTTCCGACTCCTGTAGTTATCACAGTTTACAGTGACCGTTCTTTCACGTTCATCACTAAGACTCCACCTGCAGCAGTTCTTCTTAAGAAAGCAGCTGGCGTTAAGTCTGGTTCTGGCCGTCCGAACACTGAAAAAGTTGGTACTATTACTGACGCTCAGGTTCAGGAAATTGCTGAAACTAAAGCAGCTGATATGACTGGTGCTGACATCGAAGCTATGAAGCGTTCGATTGCAGGTACTGCTCGTTCAATGGGCCTAGTGGTAGAGGGTTAAGAAAATGGCTAAAATTACTAAGCGCATGCGCGTAATTCGTGACAAAGTTGATGCGACTAAATCTTACGACATCAACGAAGCTGTTGCTCTTCTTAAAGAATTAGCTACTGCTAAATTCGTAGAAAGTGTTGACGTTGCTGTTAACCTTGGCATTGATGCACGTAAATCAGACCAAAACGTTCGTGGCGCTACAGTGCTACCACACGGTACAGGTCGTGACATCCGTGTTGCTGTGTTCACTCAAGGTGCTAACGCAGAAGCTGCTAAAGAAGCTGGCGCTGACCTAATCGGTATGGAAGATCTTGCTGACCAAGTTAAGAAAGGCATAATGGACTTTGACGTTGTTATCGCATCTCCAGATGCAATGCGCGTTGTTGGTCAATTAGGTACTATCCTTGGTCCACGCGGTCTTATGCCAAACCCTAAGGTTGGTACTGTAACGCCTAACGTTGCTCAAGCAGTTAAAAATGCTAAAGCTGGTCAGGTTCGTTACCGTAACGACAAAAACGGCATCATCCACACTACTATCGGTAAAGTGGACTTTGATGGCGCTCAACTAAAAGAGAACTTAGAATCTCTTCTAGTTGCTCTGAAGAAAGCTAAGCCTTCTTCAGCGAAAGGTGTTTTCATCAAGAAAATAAGCATCTCTACCACTATGGGTGCAGGTGTTTCGCTAGACCAGGGTACTCTGGAAGCTAGCCTATAAAACTGATTTGCAGAATTGCTAGATTGATGTATAATTCGGCGTTCACAAATTCATGGCTGAGGTTGATTACTTTGTAATCGACCTTCGTCAAAGACCGTAGGTGTTTTTCGAAACTTAATCTTTACCTACGTAGACGGTGCCAGAACATGATTGATTTTATCTTTCTTGGATCTGCGCCGTAAGACTCTCCTGTCATGCTGACAGTGAGTGGTGTAATGACTGGGGTAACCCAGCAAAAAATCCAGGAGCTATATCCAATGGCATTAAATCTTCAAGACAAAAAAGCAATTGTTGCTGAAGTCAACGAAGCTGCCAATGGTGCCCTGTCTGCAGTTGTTGCTGACTCTCGTGGTGTTGCAGTTGGTGCGATGACTTCTCTTCGTAAACAAGCTCGTGAAAACGGCGTTTACCTGAAAGTTGTTCGTAACACACTAGCACGCCGCGCAGTTGAAGGTACTGATTTCGAATGTCTAAAAGACGTTTTTGTTGGTCCTTCACTAATCGGTTTCTCTAATGAGCACCCAGGTGCTGCAGCGCGTCTTTTTAAAGACTTCGCTAAAGAGAATAAAGATTTTGAGTTCAAAGCAGCCGCATTCGAAGGCGCTGTTGTTGACGCAGAAGTTCTTGCGACACTACCAACTTACGACGAAGCTATTGCACGCCTAATGATGTGCATGAAAGAAGCTTCAGCTGGCAAGCTGGTACGTACTATCGCAGCTGTACGCGATCAGAAAGAAGAAGCAGCGGCTTAATTGTCCTTGTTTTATCTGAACGCTATATTAAATTAATTGTTGATTTCAAAGAGAATTGTTATGTCTATCACAAACGAGCAAATCCTAGACGCAGTTGCAGATATGTCTGTAATGCAAGTTGTTGAGCTTATCGAAGCTATGGAAGAAAAATTCGGTGTTACTGCTGCTGCTGCAGTAGTTGCTGGCGGCGCTGCTGCTGAAGCTGCTGAAGAGCAAACTGAGTTTGACGTTATCCTAACAGCTGTTGGCGCACAGAAAGTACAAGTTATCAAAGCTGTACGTGGCGCAACTGGTCTTGGCCTTAAAGAAGCTAAAGCAGTAGTTGACAGCGCTCCAGCATCTGTTAAAGAAGGTGTTGACAAAGCTGAAGCTGAAGCTCTTAAAGCTCAGCTAGAAGAAGTTGGCGCTTCTGTTGAAATTAAGTAATTATTACTTAATTTCTTAGCCTGAAAAGGCTAATGGCTGGAGGCTGAATTGCCTCCGGCCTTTTTGCGCTGTAGGATAATGGTAATTTTCACATTGTTTTGTAACTATTATTCTTGCAAAAAAACAGTTTTTGATTCTTCAAAACTGTTCCTACAATAAACAGTGTTATTAGTCACTGTCCCTTAGTTGGACAGTTTGGATCACTTATCAGCGATCTGAGGAACCTATGGTTTACTCTTATACCGAGAAAAAGCGTATCCGTAAGGATTTTGGTAAGCGTCCGCGCGTTTTGGATGCTCCATACTTGCTGTCGATCCAGCTTGATTCTTTTCAAAAGTTCATCGAGCAGGATCCAGAAGGGCATTACGGTCTAGAAGCTGCCTTTCGTTCTGTTTTTCCAATTCAGAGCTATAATGGCAATTCCGAGCTGCAATACGTTAGCTATCGTCTCGGTGAGCCGGTCTTCGATGTTAAAGAATGTCAAATTCGTGGCGTAACTTACTCCGCACCGTTACGTGTGAAGCTACGTCTTGTCATGTATGACAAAGACGCACCTGCAGGCACCGTAAAAGACATTAAAGAACAAGAAGTATACATGGGCGAAATTCCGCTCATGACAAATAACGGTACTTTCGTTATTAACGGTACCGAGAGAGTTATCGTATCCCAGCTGCACCGTAGCCCAGGTGTCTTCTTCGACAGCGATAAGGGTAAGACCCACTCCTCAGGTAAAGTGCTTTATAATGCACGCGTAATCCCATACCGTGGTTCATGGTTGGATTTCGAATTTGATCCTAAGGATAACGTATTCGTACGTATCGACCGTCGTCGTAAGCTAGCTGCTTCTGTAATTTTACGCGCACTTGATTACACCACAGAACAAATCCTTGATATGTTCTTCGATAAAGTTTCTTTCGAAGTTCAAGGTAAGTCACTAGTCATGGAACTAGTGCCTGAACGTCTACGTGGTGAAACTGCAAGCTTTGATATCGAAGCTAACGGTAAAGTGTACGTTGAACAAGGTCGTCGTATCACCGCTCGTCATATTCGCCAATTAGGCAAAGACGGCGTTGATCAAATCGAAGTACCTGTTGAATACATCGTGGGTAAGATCTCTTCACGTGATTACGTGAATGAAGAAACCGGCGAGTTAATTGCAGCTGCTAACCAGGAATTAAGCCTGGAAATATTAGCATTGCTTTCTCAGGCAGGTCACAAGTCTATTGAAGTTCTATTTACGAATGATCTAGATTACGGACCGTACATGTCTGAGACGCTACGTGTTGATAGCACAACAGACCGTCTAAGTGCGTTAGTAGAAATCTACCGCATGATGCGTCCTGGCGAGCCACCTACACGTGAAGCGGCTGAACAACTGTTTAATAGCTTATTCTTCTCTGAAGATCGCTATGACTTGTCAGCAGTTGGTCGTATGAAGTTTAACAGCTCTCTTCTTCGTGAAGAAACAACTGGTTCTGGCATTCTTGATCACAGCGATATTATCGAAGTGATGAAGAAGCTTATCGAGATCCGTAACGGCCGTGGTGAAGTTGATGATATCGACCACCTTGGTAACCGTCGTATCCGTTCAGTTGGTGAGATGGCTGAAAACCAGTTCCGTGTTGGTCTAGTTCGTGTTGAGCGTGCTGTTAAAGAGCGTCTAAGTTTAGGCGATCTTGATGCAATCATGCCTCAAGACCTGATCAATGCTAAGCCAATTTCTGCTGCAGTTAAGGAGTTCTTCGGTTCTTCTCAATTGTCTCAGTTTATGGACCAGAACAACCCACTATCAGAAGTTACTCACAAACGTCGTATTTCGGCGCTTGGTCCAGGTGGTCTGACTCGTGAACGTGCTGGTTTTGAAGTTCGAGATGTACACGCGACTCACTACGGTCGTTTATGTCCTATCGAAACGCCAGAAGGTCCAAACATCGGTCTAATCAACTCGCTATCTGTATATGCGCGTTGTAACTCTTACGGTTTCTTGGAAACTCCATACCGTAAAGTAGTTGATGGTAAAGTTACCGACCAAATCGATTACCTGTCTGCTATCGAAGAAGGCCAGTATGTTATCGCTCAGGCGAATGCTGCGTTGGAAACTGATGGTAGCTTTAGCGATGAACTAATCACTGCTCGCCAGAAAGGCGATTCAGGTTTGCACCCACGCGACCACGTTCAATACATGGACGTTGCAACCAACCAGGTTGTATCTGTGGCGGCATCCCTAATCCCGTTCCTAGAGCACGATGATGCTAACCGTGCACTTATGGGTGCAAACATGCAACGTCAGGCTGTTCCAACATTACGTGCTGATAAGCCGTTAGTTGGTACAGGTATTGAGCGTTCTGTAGCGGTTGACTCCGGCGTAACAGCTGTAGCTAAACGTGGCGGTCAAGTTCAGTCTGTAGATGCTTCTCGTATCGTTGTTAAAGTTAACGAAGACGAGCTAGTACCAGGCGAAGCTGGTATCGATATTTATAACCTAACTAAGTACACCCGTTCTAACCAGAATACTTGTATTAACCAGCGTCCAACTGTGATGCCAGGTGAGCCAGTATCTCGTGGTGACGTGCTTGCAGATGGTCCTTCGACCGATCTGGGTGAACTTGCTCTTGGCCAGAACATTCGTATCGCGTTCATGCCTTGGAATGGTTATAACTTTGAGGATTCCATCTTAGTTTCTGAGCGTGTTGTACAGCAAGATCGCTTGACAACAATCCACATTCAAGAGCTTTCTTGTGTGGCGCGTGACACGAAACTAGGTTCTGAAGAAATCACTGCTGATATCCCGAATGTGGGTGAAGCTGCGCTTTCTAAGCTGGATGAGTCAGGTATCGTTTACATCGGCGCTGAAGTTAAAGGTGGCGACATTCTGGTAGGTAAAGTGACACCTAAGGGTGAAACTCAGCTTACTCCAGAAGAAAAACTGCTACGTGCAATCTTCGGTGAAAAAGCATCTGACGTTAAAGATTCGTCTTTACGTGTACCAAACAGTGTGTCTGGTACGATCATCGATGTTCAAGTATTTACTCGCGATGGCGTAGAAAAAGATAAGCGTGCTCTTGAAATTGAAGAGATGCAGCTTAAAGAAGCGAAGAAAGATATCACAGAAGAATTCCAGATCCTTGAGGGTGGTCTTCTTGCTCGTGTTCGTACGCTTCTACTTTCTATCGGTTACAGTGAAGAGAAAATTGCTTCAATGGACCGCGAGCGTCTATTTGCACTTACGCTTGATGATGAGTCACTACAGAATCAACTAGAACAACTAGCTGAACAGTATGATGAATTAAAAGCTGAGTTCGATAAAAAGTTTGAAACTAAGCGTCGTAAAATTACTCAGGGTGATGATTTAGCGCCTGGTGTCCTTAAGATTGTTAAGGTTTACCTAGCTGTTAAACGTCGCATTCAACCTGGTGATAAGATGGCGGGTCGTCATGGTAACAAGGGTGTAATCTCTAAGATTTGTCCTGTTGAAGACATGCCATACGATGAAAAAGGTCAGACTGTTGAAATCGTACTAAACCCATTGGGTGTACCATCTCGTATGAACATCGGCCAGATTCTGGAGACTCACATGGGTCTTGCAGCGAAAGGTATCGGTGACAAACTTAACGAGATGTTGAAGCAACAGCAGGAGTTACATAAGTTCCGTAACTTCCTACAGAAAGTTTACGATCTAGGTGATACTCGCCAGGATGTAGATATTGCTGCTTTATCTGATGCTCAAGTACATACGTTGGTCCAGAACTTACGTGATGGTCTACCAATTGCAACTCCAGTATTTGATGGTGCTCCTGAATCATCAATTAAAGAACTGTTGAAGCTTGGTGACTTACCAGAGTCTGGTCAGCTGAAGATGTTTGACGGTCGTACCGGTGATATGTTTGAGCGCCCTGTAACCGTTGGTTACATGTACATGCTGAAACTGAACCACTTGGTTGATGACAAGATGCACGCCCGTTCTACCGGTTCTTACAGCCTTGTTACTCAGCAGCCGCTGGGTGGTAAAGCTCAGTTCGGTGGTCAGCGTTTCGGTGAGATGGAAGTGTGGGCACTAGAAGCATACGGTGCTGCATATACTCTTCAAGAAATGCTAACTGTTAAGTCAGATGACGTTAACGGCCGTACGAAGATGTATAAAAACATCGTCGACGGAGATCATCGTATGGAACCTGGTATGCCGGAATCGTTCAACGTATTGTTGAAAGAAATCCGCTCGTTGGGTATCAACATCGAGCTGGAAGACGAATAAGACTTGGCTATGCCAATTTTATTAGTTACTCCGGTATGAATATGAAGGCGCCAGCAGACTGGCGCCTTTATGGGTCAACTCCTCACAGGGGCCGAATGTGAAAGACTTACTTAAGTTTCTGAAAGCGCAACATAAGACCGAAGAATTTGATGCTATCAAAATCGGTCTTGCTTCACCTGACATGATTCGTTCATGGTCTTTTGGTGAAGTTAAAAAGCCAGAAACCATCAACTACCGTACCTTTAAGCCTGAACGTGACGGTCTTTTCTGTGCACGTATTTTTGGCCCGGTAAAAGACTACGAATGTCTTTGTGGCAAATACAAACGCCTAAAGCACCGTGGTGTTATTTGTGAAAAATGTGGTGTTGAAGTTACTCAGACTAAAGTACGCCGTGAGCGTATGGGTCACATTGAGCTTGCTTCACCAGTTGCACATATCTGGTTCTTAAAATCACTGCCATCTCGTATCGGTTTGTTAATGGACATGCCTCTACGTGATATTGAGCGTGTACTTTACTTCGAATCTTACGTAGTAATTGAACCAGGCATGACCAATCTTGAGCGTAGCCAACTGCTTTCAGAAGAGCAGTACTTGGATGCACTTGAAGAATGGGGCGACGAATTTGACGCTAAGATGGGCGCAGAAGCGGTTAAAGCACTATTAGGCAACATGGACCTAAATGCTGAAATCGATCTTATGCGTGAAGAATTAGAAGAAACTAATTCTGAAACTAAGCGTAAAAAACTAACCAAGCGCCTTAAGCTTGTAGAAGCATTCTTACTTTCAGGAAACAACCCAGAGTGGATGATCCTGTCTGTACTACCAGTTCTACCGCCGGATCTACGTCCGTTGGTACCGCTAGATGGCGGCCGTTTCGCTACTTCAGATCTGAATGATCTGTACCGTCGCGTAATTAACCGTAACAACCGTCTTAAGCGTCTATTAGACCTGGCTGCTCCTGATATTATCGTACGTAACGAAAAGCGTATGCTTCAGGAATCTGTTGATGCATTGCTTGATAACGGTCGTCGTGGCCGCGCTATCACTGGTTCTAACAAGCGTCCTTTGAAATCTTTGGCTGATATGATCAAAGGTAAGCAGGGTCGTTTCCGTCAGAACCTTCTTGGTAAGCGTGTTGACTACTCTGGTCGTTCTGTTATCACCGTAGGTCCATACCTGCGTTTGCATCAGTGTGGTCTTCCTAAGAAGATGGCACTAGAGCTATTTAAACCATTCATCTACGGTAAGCTAGAAGCTCGTGGTCTTGCGACTACAATTAAAGCTGCTAAGAAGATGGTTGAGCGTGAAGAAGCTGTTGTTTGGGATATCCTAGATGAAGTTATTCGCGAACACCCAGTAATGCTAAACCGTGCACCAACATTGCACCGTTTGGGTATTCAGGCATTTGAACCAGTACTAATCGAAGGTAAAGCGATTCAGCTTCACCCACTAGTGTGTGCGGCATATAACGCCGACTTCGATGGTGACCAGATGGCGGTACACGTACCTCTAACTCTGGAAGCACAGCTTGAAGCTCGTGCGCTAATGATGTCTACCAATAACATCCTATCTCCAGCGTCCGGTGATCCAATCATCGTACCTTCTCAGGATGTTGTATTGGGTCTTTACTACATGACGCGTGAGAAAATCAACGCGAAGGGTGAAGGCATGTACCTAGCTGGACCTGCAGAAGCAGAGAAAGCTTACCGTACTAAGAATGCAGTGTTACATGCTCGCGTTAAAGTTCGTATCACTCAGTACGCTTATGATGAACAAGGTAACTTGTCTTCAGAAACTGGGCTAATTGATACTACTGTTGGTCGTGCAATCTTATGGCAGATCGTTCCTAAAGGTCTTCCGTACAGCCTTGTAAACACTGAAGCACTAGGTAAGAAGCAAATCTCTACCCTATTGAATACGTGTTACCGTAAATTGGGCATGAAAGAGACAGTAGTCTTTGCTGACCAAATTATGTATACAGGTTTTGCATACGCAGCACTTTCTGGTGTATCTGTTGGTATCGACGACATGTTGATCCCTAAAGAAAAGTACACCAAGATTGCAGAAGCGGAAGCAGAAGTTGCAGAAATTCAAGAGCAGTTCCAATCTGGTCTTGTAACTGCCGGCGAACGTTACAACAAAGTTATCGATATCTGGGCAACGGCGAATGAGCAAGTTGCTAAAGCGATGATGGATAACTTGTCTGTCGATACTGTTATTAACCGTGACGGTAAAGAAGAGCAGCAGAAATCGTTTAACAGCGTATACATGATGGCCGATTCTGGTGCTCGTGGTTCTGCAGCACAGATTCGTCAGCTAGCAGGTATGCGTGGTTTGATGGCTAAGCCAGATGGCTCAATCATCGAAACACCGATAACAGCGAACTTCCGTGAAGGTCTGAACGTACTACAGTACTTCATCTCTACTCACGGTGCTCGTAAGGGTCTTGCGGATACGGCACTTAAGACAGCTAACTCCGGTTACCTAACACGTCGTTTAGTAGATGTTGCACAAGATGTTGTAATCACTGCTGATGATTGTGGTACGTACGCTGGTATTACCATGACTCCTCTTATCGAGGGTGGTGATGTTAAAGAGCAGCTTGGTGACCGCGTTCTGGGTCGTGTTGTTGCTGAAGATGTGCTTAAGCCTGGTACTGATGAAGTTCTTGCTCCACGTAACACGCTTCTTGATGAGAAGTGGTGTGACTTGTTGGAAGACAACTCAGTTGACCAAGTTAAAGTACGTTCAGTAGTAACGTGTGAGAATGACTTCGGTTGTTGTAAGTTCTGTTACGGTCGCGATCTAGCGCGTGGTCACTTGATTAATACTGGTGAAGCAGTTGGCGTTGTCGCTGCACAGTCAATCGGTGAACCGGGTACGCAGCTAACGATGCGTACGTTCCACATCGGTGGTGCGGCATCTCGTGCAGCAGCAGAAAACAACATCCAGGTTAAGAGCACTGGTTCAATGCGTCTGCACAATGCGAAGTTCGTTATTAACAGCGAAAGCAAGTTAGTAATTACTTCTCGTGCGTCAGTAATGACAGTGATTGATGAGTTCGGTCGTACTAAAGAAAGCTACAAGCTTCCTTACGGTTCGATTTTGAGCAAAGGTGACGGCGATTCAGTAGTGCAGGGTGATACTGTAGCTAACTGGGACCCGCACACAATGCCAATCATCACTGAAGTGGCTGGTCGTGTTCAGTTCGTTGACTTTATCGATGGTGTAACTGTTTCTCGTCAAACTGATGAGCTAACAGGCCTATCTTCTATCGTTATTCTAGATGCTGCAGAGCGTACTAGTGCCGGTAAAGATATGCGTCCAACGGTTAAGCTAGTTGACGACAAAGGTAACGATGTAATGATCCCTGGTACTGATATGCCAGCTCAATACTTCTTACCTGGTAAAGCGATTGTTCAACTTGAAGATAGTGCTCTAGTTGGCATCGGTGACATCTTATCGCGTATTCCTCAGGAATCAGGCGGTACTCGAGATATCACGGGTGGTCTACCACGAGTTGCTGACTTGTTCGAAGCACGTAAGCCTAAAGAGCCTGCAATCCTAGCGGAAATCACAGGTGCTGTTTCTTTCGGTAAAGAAACTAAAGGTAAGCGTCGTTTGATCATCACTCCAAGTGAAGGTCAACCATACGAAGAGATGATCCACAAGTGGCGTCAGCTTAACGTATTCGAAGGCGAAAAAGTTGAATGTGGCGATGTAATCGCAGATGGTCCAGAAGCTCCGCACGATATCTTGCGTCTACGTGGTGTCCACGCAGTTGCTGAGTACATCGTAAACGAGGTTCAGGAAGTATACCGTCTACAAGGCGTTAAGATTAATGATAAGCACATTGAGACTATCATTCGTCAGATGCTACGTAAGGTTACTATCGTTAAGGCTGGTGGTTCAGAATTCCTACCTGGCGAACAGGTTGAGTTCTCTCGCGTGAATATTGCGAACCGTCAACTAGAAGCTGATGGTAAAGACATCGTAACATTCAGCCGTGACCTATTAGGTATCACAAAAGCATCGCTTGCAACTGAGTCGTTTATCTCTGCAGCGTCGTTCCAGGAAACAACTCGCGTACTTACAGAAGCAGCTGTTTCTGGTAAGCGTGATCCGTTACGTGGTCTGAAAGAAAACGTAATCGTTGGTCGTCTAATTCCAGCGGGTACAGGTTTCTCTTACCACCAGCGTCGTCAGAACGAACGTAATGCTGAGCTAGAGCCAGTAGCACCTCAGGTTGATGCTGAACAAGCATCTCAAGACCTAGCTGCACTACTTAACGCAGGCCTAAGCGACGATTAATCATTGTTGTTTAGTGTTAGCTAAAAAAGGCATCCTTCGGGGTGCCTTTTTTGTTTCTGGCAATTGGGTAATCATTATTCGCTATGACCGTGTAAATAGTTTAGTTGGTGAAATTGATAGTTAGCAGCATAATTACTTGAGGCGCAAAGAGGAAAACACGAATGTTTCAGTGCTGGGCGATGAAGGGCTGGTGGAGGAGTCACGCTAAGAAACAGCGTATAAGCTGCTTCTTAGTTTTTAGCTGTTTAGATCAGAGTTTGATTAAGCGCCTGGTGGGCACGCTAAACTTTCGCTAATTAATTCAATCAGGCTATCTTCAAGACCAAATCGCAATTCTAGCAATTCACCAATTGAAGACAGGTCTTTATCTAAATCTGTCAGCGTATTTTCTTCGGCGATATCGCTATAACGATCGGTGAAATTAAGAATCGGATCGGTTGTTTGAGTGATGCTCGCGTAAAGCAGTGAAATGTCTTCTGTTGGTGAATATCCTGCCGTATTCCACTTTTCCATGACCATATCATAGATTTTGAAATGACCTGCTGAAATATAATCGACAACTTGTTGGCAAAAGAGTTGTAGCTGTGAAGAGGTAGGTAATTGGCGTGTGTTCCTTTCGAAGGGGGGGAGACCGGCCAATTTACAGTAGTCGATCAGTAATTGCTGCCGGGACACCAGCCAGTGATCGATAACATCACTCGTACCGCCCCACTGTTGTTGAACTTGCTCAAATTTACTTAACATGACCATACCCTCATGATCTATTTGCACTATGACGATATTGGTTAAAAATAGGTATTATAAAATACGTATTTCAAAACAAAGGCGACTCAGTACAATTACTGATGAATCTCTTTAAAAAGAGAGCCTTGTTATACGGACTTAAAATCCGTTATGTAGTTAGATTGCCAGTAAAACCGATACCCTGCAAGGATGGATGTAACATTGATGTTAAATAAACGAGAATTAGCTTATTGGTGTGTGGTAAATGATCGCAAATTATATCTATTAGATAATGCGATTCCACTATTGGAAGAGTCAGAATTAATATTTAATACCGACTCAGCACGAGTAATTGGTGAATATTTAGATCACCCTGTTTACTGGCTAGAAGCCAGTGATTGTTCGCATAATGATGATTTTTATACACAAAGAGAATTATTAGGTATCGATCAGACGTTGTTTGATTTAGCCGGAAGGGCAACACAGCTTTCTCATATGTTGCATACACAGGGCTTTTGTTCTGTTTGTGGTGGAGCGGCGGTATTGGCGGGTGATCAATTTGCAATGGTATGCCAACAATGTAGTAATGCGCAGTACCCTCGAGTATCGCCTTGTATCATTGTTGCTGTGCGCAAAAACGATCAAATATTATTGGCACAGCACCCGCGACATAAAACGGGGATATATACTGTCATTGCTGGTTTTGTTGAAGCTGGCGAAACATTAGAGCAATGTGTTGCGCGGGAAGTTGAAGAAGAGACAGGCATTCAGGTGCACAATATTCGCTATTTTTCGAGTCAGCCTTGGGCATTTCCTTCTAACATTATGATGGCGTTTTTAGCTGATTATGAAAGCGGTGAGCTAAGGCCTGATTATGAAGAATTGAGTGATGCGATTTGGGCAAAGGCGACTGAGCTACCTGCAATCGCTCCTAAAGGCACGATTGCACGAGTGCTTATCGATGAGACACTTGATCTAATAAAAGGCACTAAACATATATAAGAACCTTTAAACAAGGGATTCGGTTCGATGAGTGGAATTCACGATGCTTTAATTATAACTATTCATGAGTCGAATTTGTTTTAAGCTTCATACTGAATCGAAAATAGTGTTTCAAATTTGTTGTAATAAACATGATCGGCTTAACAATCAGGCTCTTTTGTTGTAGTCGATGAGTGATACAATACGCCCCAGAATTTATCCATGGAGTTTCGAATGAGCGAATTAAAGAATGACCGCTACCTACGTGCGTTATTAAAGCAGCCGGTAGATTGCACACCCGTATGGATGATGCGTCAGGCTGGCCGTTACTTGCCAGAATACCGTGCGACACGTAGCGTTGCTGGTGACTTTATGTCGCTATGTAAGAACGCGGAACTAGCGAGTGAAGTAACGCTTCAACCACTACGTCGTTTTCCTTTGGATGCAGCGATTCTCTTCTCCGATATTTTAACTATTCCAGATGCAATGGGATTAGGTTTGTATTTTGAAGCGGGTGAAGGGCCTAAATTTGAGCGTCCTATCACCTGTAAAGCAGATGTAGATAAGATCGGTCTACCTGATCCGGAAGGCGAATTACAATATGTAATGAATGCCGTACGCCAAATTCGTAAAGATCTACAAGGTGAAGTGCCACTAATTGGCTTCTCTGGTAGCCCATGGACCTTAGCGACTTACATGGTTGAAGGTGGTAGCTCTAAAGCCTTCACTAAGATCAAGAAAATGATGTATGCAGAACCTGCAACGCTACATTTATTACTTGATAAGTTAGCAGATAGCGTTGTTGAATACTTGAATGCGCAAATCAAAGCTGGTGCGCAATCGGTTATGGTATTTGATACTTGGGGTGGTGTATTAACACCAAGTGACTATAACGAGTTCTCGCTACGCTATATGCATAAAATCGTTGATGGCCTGATCCGTGAAAACGATGGACGTCGTGTTCCTGTTACGCTATTTACTAAAAATGGCGGTATGTGGTTAGAGCAAATTGCAGCAACAGGCTGTGATGCGATAGGTCTTGATTGGACGATTAATATTGCTGACGCTAATCGTCGAGTAGGAGACAAAGTTGCCCTTCAAGGCAATATGGATCCATCGATTTTATATGCACAACCAGAGCGTATTCGCCAAGAAGTCGCGACGATTCTTGAAGGTTATGGCGATGAAGGTACAGGTCACGTCTTTAATCTTGGTCATGGTATCCACTTAGATGTGCCGCCTGAAAATGCAGGTGTGTTCGTTGATGCTGTGCATGAGCTGTCTAAGCCATACCACAAGTAATACGACACAGTTAATGTTTTAAGCTAGAGCCCACGTGACTTATTACGTGGGCTTTTTTGTGCTTATTTTTTATCATTTGTTACTTCTATCCTCTGTTTATCTAAATGCTGGTGAACATACTCTCTGATGTATGGCACAACATCTTCTTCAAACCATGGGTTCCTCTTTAACCACAGTGTATTGCGTGGTGAAGGGTGGGGCATGGGAATATACTGAGGTGCCCATTGACGCCAAGCTCGCACAGTTTCAGTGAGTGTTTTAGGCTTATTGTCGAGATAATAGTTTTGCGCGTATTGCCCAATGACTAATGTCATGCCGATATTGGGTAATAAGGGTAAAACTTGATGATGCCACTGTGGTGCACATTCTGGTCGCGGTGGTAAATCACCTGACTTTCCTTTTCCGGGGTAGCACAACCCCATCGGCATAATGGCTATTTGTTGGGCATCGTAAAAGGTATCTTTATCGAGGTTTAACCAACGGCGTAATCTATCGCCACTGGGATCGTTCCAGGGAGTGCCAGTCTCATGGACTTTAAGCCCCGGAGCTTGACCAATAATCATCAACCTTGCTTGTGAATGTGCTTGAATGATCGGGCGTGGCCCTGCAAGAAGATGATCCTTGCAGATCTCGCAGTGTCGTATCTGATCGAGCATGTTATCAAGATGTTTCGCCATACTGTAAGCCTCAATACCCTTTGTCAAAATCAACTTTGCAATGTAATGGTTGATTGGCAATAAAACGCAAATAGTTGCCTTGAAAAATATCGAATACCTGTTCAGGAAAGCTTTCGGCAGCTATGTGAGGAGTAACCGTAATTTTGTCATGCTCCCAGAATGGATGATTCTGTGCGAGTGGCTCTTGATTGAAAACATCCAGAAAAGCATGTTGAACTGAGTTTTTCTCTAGCGCATCCAGTAACCCATGCTCACACACGGCATTACCACGACCTACATTGAACAGTAAAACGTGATTACAGTGCGCCAAAGTACCAGCATTAAGCAGTTGGTCTGTGTTAAGTGTGGCAGGTAAGGTTGAAACAACAATCGTTGCCTTAGCTAGGGCATCTGTCAGGTTTGATAGGGAGTAAACCTGATCAAACGCAACAGTATCGGATATACCCGATCGATTAACGCCTATTACTTTAATGCCGAGTGCGCTTGCTACCTGAGCTAAATGGCTACCGATAGAACCTGTGCCTAATATCACCATGGTTTGGCTGGTTAAAGAGCAATAAGGCTGTGGCAGCCATACTCCCGCGTGTTGTTGCGTGTGATAAAGGCTGAAATGACGTGTGTAATTAAGCGTTAACCCGATAACATATTCCGCAATGAGTTGACCAAAATGCCCGCGAATGTTGGTTAATTGATAGTCTTGACGTAATTCAGGTTTAATTAGGGCATCGATACCTGCAAAAGTGGACTGTAGCCAGCGTAGTGCTGGGTAGCTATCTAATTGTCGGGCGATCTTGGGAGGATCTGCTAGTATTATCGAGGCTTGCTTGGGATCATTGGTGATTTCCAAGTGTGGTAATTGTGCTTGTTTGATTAATTGATGATAGGTCGCTTGTTGTCGAGATACAATCAGTACTTTGTTCATCGCTTTTCCTTTTGTGCGGGCGAGTTATGCATTAAACTCCCTTGTAAATCACTATCGTAGATTATCCCATGCTTAAAAATCCTGTTCAGCTTCGCGTCGAAAAACTAGAACCATGGCAACACCTGACTTTTATGGTCTCACTGTGTGAGCGTATGTATCCTAATTTTGCTTTATTTTGTGAAGAAACTAAATTCGCAGAAGCGCAAAAATACCGTGTGATTGTAGACAGTATTTGGGAAATATTGACAGTTAAGAGTGCCAAAATTAATTTTGAAGGTCAGCTAGAAAGATTAGAAGACTTGGTGCCAAGTGCTGCTGATTATGATCTTTATGCGGTTTACCCTGCGATTGATGCTTGTGTTGCACTTGCTGATCTACTGCATGCGATGTTAGATCGTGATCTAATGCTTGAGACACTAGAAAAGATCAGTAGCTTATCTGCAGAAACGGTTGCTGATCTTGAGTTTGCTCAAACGGGTATTGAGATAACAAACGAAAACCAAAAAGATAACGAAGCAGTTTGTGAAGAATGGGATGTCCAGTGGGCTATTTTCCGTGCACTAAAAGAAGCTGAACGACGTGATATCGAGTTGATTAAAAGCCTACGTGAAGAATTACGTGATGAGCAAGTCAGCAACATTGGTATTGCGCTGTAAACCACGATAGTCATGAACGAGTGACTGAGCAATATTTAAAAGAGGAGCCTAATGGCTCCTTTTTTACGTCTGGTTGATAAGGACTAAAGCGAAAAAATGACGATTCATATTGGGGAAATCACTTTGACGTAAATTTGTTAATCGTTAGTTAAGTGTAATATTCCAATTGGTAACACTAAAAGCAGTTTAATTGACTGGTTGTTGGTTCTTATTTGTTCCAATCAACTTATTTAATATTGTCACTTGAATTGTGATCGTAAAGGCGTTTATAACTGGAGGTAATCGATGAGGCATTGCCTTGTCATCTTAACTATTAATTACGTCATTACTTGTCGTGTAGGAATGAGCATGAAAGCATCCGCTTTTTTGAAAACCGTAAATAACAACAGTTACCTTGCTGTTGGTATTCGCGTGCTCCTCTTACTCTCTCTGAAACTCATTCGGGGCTGACAGGCTATATCTTTTTTCTGTCGGCTTGTGAAGAAGCTGGCAGGGTAATATTCTACATTCAAGCTCCCTCCTAGTTTCCTCCAAGCTTAAACAAACAGCTGTATCGAGGAACATTATGTCTACCAACGTATTAACCGGGCGCAATATCGCAGCCTTAGGATTCATGACTTTTGCCATGTATTTAGGGGCTGGAAACTTGATCTTCCCGCCATTCTTGGGGTTTCAAGCCGGTGAACATTTCCTATCGGGCATGACGGGTTTCCTGTTAACTGGTGTGGGGCTGCCTGCGTTGGCGTTGATTATTGTCGCTTTGGTGAAAGGTTCAGATAACCTGACTGCGGCTTTACCTCGTCCGTTAGCGACTAGCTTTTGGGTGATGGTGTTCATCGTGATTGGACCTGCATTTGTTATTCCTCGTGCCATCACCGTGGCGTACCAGTTCAGCTTTGCGCCATTTATTGGTGGTGACGTGTTGGTGCCATTCTCAATCGCGTTCTGTGTTATCACCATTTTGTTCTCATTGTTTCCGGGGAAATTGGTCGACACCATTGGTAAATGGCTAACCCCTGTTTTATTGGTTATTTTAACCGTTATGGCAGCTTTTGCGTTCTTGTTTCCTGCAGGTCAAGTGATGCAGGCGAAAGGTCCGTATGTTGATGGTGCATTGGCAGAAGGCCTGACCCAAGGCTACATGACGATGGATGCTTTGGGCTCGATCGGATTTGGTTGGGTAATTTTCCGCGCGATCAAAAGTATGGGTGTGGAGTGTCCGAAAGCCACCGCTAAATACACCTTTATTGCCGCAGTGATGTATGCGACTGCCATGGCTGCGGTGTACTTGTCGCTAGCTTACATCGGTTCGACCAGCGCTGATTTAGGAACAGATTTTACCAATGGTGGTGAGATTTTGACGGCATTTACTAATCACCATTTCGGCGTATTCGGCACCATGTTGCTGGGTTTAGTGATGATATTGGCATGTTTAACGACCGCTATTGGTGTGACTACTGCGGGCAGTGAGTTTTACAACCGTACCTTCTCTTCAGTGTCGTACAGTCGCAGTGTGTGGGTAACGATGATTTTGGCGGGCTTAGTTGCTAATGTGGGCTTGGATCAGTTATTGGCAGTGACATTACCAGTCGTGGTCGCGTTGCACCCGATTGCCATTGCGTTATTGATGATTGCACCATTACGTCATCGTATCGCACCGATTGCAGTATTAATGACGGTGGCGATAGCCTTGATTTTTGGTTGTTTCGATGCCGCGCATATCTTGGGTAGCATGCCACAAGCGTGGGATGTTTGGTTTACGCAACATGTACCGTTATACCATTATTACGCAGGATGGATTGTTCCTACGATCGTGATGCTGGTGGCTGGCTTGGTTATGACATATCTTATCAATAAACCTGCACCTGCTGCCGTGAATGCTTAACGGAACGAGGCACGCTTCTCGACAATGTACAGCATGCTCTTGCAGATAATAAAAAGGGACCACTAGTGCTAGTGGTCCCTTTTGTATGCAATATTTAGTATGCGTGTAAATTATTCGTCGTCTTTACTTTCAATCACACCGTGCTGTTTTTTCCATTTTTCCCAGCGTTGGTAGGCCAGTTGCTGCATGTCAGTATTTTTATCGGCTTCATCGACAATTTCTTCGCCCACTAAGCTTTCAAAAATATCTTCTAGCGTGACTAGCCCCTGCACAGTACCGTATTCATCAACCACCAGAATAAGCTGAGAGTGTTCTGTCATCAGTCGTTCAAATGCCTGTGGTACGCTTTGGTTGTTCATTACAACTGGGATCGGGCGCATTATGGCACCCAATTCTTTATTTCCATGGCCAGCTTGGCTTTCTGCAAATAACTCTAGGCGATGCACAAAGCCTAAAATATTGTCTTTTTGCTCGCTGTATACCAACGGACGGGAAAAAGGACTCTCTTTATGCTTTGATAAAAATGTATTGATTGACTGCTCAGCTTCAACGCGAAAAAGTACTGGGCGAGGGGTCATGATCTTGGTCACGCTCACATCACGGAATTGCAGTAAGTTGGTCAGAATTTTAGACTCACCTTCTGCTAGTTCACCCGATTCTCTCGCTAACATTGCCATTGCTGATAATTCATCACGTAATTTTGGTTGCACATGACCATGAGCTAAACGACGTGTGATTTGCTCTGATACCCAAACAAAAGGGGTTAATGCCCACACCATCCAATTAAGAATCGTTGACGCTGCTGGTGCCATTTGACGCCAGTAGGTTGCCCCGAGAGTTTTTGGAATAATCTCAGAAAATAGCAGAATACCGAAGGTTAATACGGCAGAAAAAACACCGAGCCACTCACTACCAAATACGACCGTTGCTTGGGCACCTGCTGTTGCTGCACCCACGGTATGAGCAATCGTATTTAGCGTTAAAATAGATGCCAATGGACGGTCAATATTCTCTTTTAAGGCAGCTAAACGCGGTGCTGCAGGGTGGTTTTGCTGGCGTAATGAACCAATATACGTTGGTGAAATACTAAGTAAAACCGCTTCTAAAACCGAGCAAATAAACGAAACACCAATAGCAATTGTGATGTAAATCGTAAGGAGGATCATGCAAACCTGTCAGTGATAAATGTAGATAGACCTATATTAAGCGGTGTTGAGAGGAAGAAATACAACTATTTCACTAATGAGATTTGTAATGTTTTGTGAACTTGCGCTCAGTTTATGGTTAAAGAGTCCGCATATAGCCACATGATAGCTGACAAACCTTTGCCACACGGGCTTATTTTGAATTAGAGTTGTGGCGTCTGAAGAACATAAACCTTAGAGGGGAAACCAAATGAACAAGACTCAACTAATTGACCAGATCGCAGAAAAAGCAGATCTATCAAAAGCGCAAGCTAAGCTAGCTTTGGAATCAACTCTTGAGGGCATTACTGGCGCGCTTAAAGACGGCGATCAAGTTCAGCTAATTGGCTTTGGTACATTTAAAGTAAATCACCGTGCTGCACGTACTGGTCGTAACCCACAGACTGGTCAAGAAATTCAAATTGCAGCAGCGAATGTTCCTGCATTTGTTTCCGGTAAAGCACTGAAAGATGCACTGAAGTAATCTATACTCCGCCAGGTAATATTATCTGGCGGTGTTTTCTTTTATGAAGCTTTTAGTTCCTCTTTTTTCTTTCCTTCTTCTAACTGGCTGTGTGGCTAGTTCTGTTCCTGAAAACCCTATCGCACCTATTCAAACTATCTCTGGTGGTGAAATCACTGGCGATACGACATCACTCTATTGGTACTCTCACCGACAAAAGCGCGCGATTCAATTATCAGAAGTGTTAATCGGGGGCGATGCTAGTCAATATCAATCTGATTATCGTTGGCGTGAAGGCAAGTTGCGCGAGATGAAACGCCAGGGCACGCAATTACATGACGATGGATTAAAGTCGTTCACAATGCATGTGCGTTACGACACTGAAGGTAATGCTGTATTCCAGCGTTATACGGTGGCAGATACAGTATTACCATTATCTGATGCTCAACTTACTGAATTAAAGATTCAAGCCAATACTGCGATTGATCTGGTGAAGAATCAAAATAAGCAAGGTAAGTCATTAATTCAGGGGCGATGGGCTGGCAGTCGTTTCATGCGCTGTGGTGACAATAGAGAGCTTGAAGTCGCTTTTCAGCCAACATTGTCAGATTCAATGTTGAAGCAAGTACAAGCACAATCCCAAGATGGCTTTATGGCAGTGAACGGTAAAATACAGAAGAAAGCGTTGATAGCAGAACAACTGTTGTTGTTAAAAGGTAATACTCAGCAGTGTATTTACCCACCGAAATTATTGGATGAGTAATACTTAAATCTGTGGTTAAGAATCGATAAAAAAAACGCGCTGACATATCAGCGCGTTTTTATTGATACAACGATGTGAATAATACCTAAGATGTTTACAGAAAATCACTCAGGTTTCATTCTGTACCGAGCATATAGCTATGCTTCTAGCTCGCGTGCAATCGCACGGTAGCCAATGTCATCACGGTGGAACATGCCATCCCATGATATTTGTTTAGTAAGCGCGTAGGCACGTTTCTGGGCGTCAGAAACGCTATCACCCATTGCTGTTGCACATAAAACACGGCCACCGTTAGTCACGATAGCGCCATTGTTACTGGCTGTACCGGCTTGGAATACTTTTTCACCGGCAACGTCTTGTTGTGGAAGCCCTGAAATAATTGCGCCTTTTGCGTAATCGGCAGGGTAACCACCAGCGGCTAAAACAATCCCCATAGCGGCACGTGGATCCCACTTCGATTCAACGGTATCCAGTTTCTGGTCAATAGCTGCAAGGCATAATTCAACAAGATCAGACTGTAGGCGTAACATGATTGGTTGTGTTTCAGGATCACCAAAACGGCAGTTGTACTCAATCACTTTTGGTGTGCCATCGGCCATCACCATCAAACCTGCATATAAGAAGCCGGTATAAGGTGTGCCTTCTGCTGCCATACCGCGCACGGTTGGGTAGATAACCTCTTCCATGACACGATTATGAATCGCTTGGGTAACAACAGGTGCAGGAGAGTATGCGCCCATGCCACCAGTGTTAGGGCCAGTATCGCCATTGCCGACACGTTTGTGATCTTGGCTGGTGGCCATAGGTAGTACATTTTTACCATCGACCATTACGATGAAACTTGCTTCTTCACCGTCGAGGAATTCTTCAATCACCACACGGTGACCAGCCTCGCCAAATGCATTGCCTGCAAGCATGTCGCGCACTGCGTTTTCTGCCTCTTGCAATGTCATCGCAACGATAACGCCTTTACCTGCTGCTAAGCCATCAGCTTTAACAACAATGGGGGCGCCTTTTTCTTGTAGATAAGCTAAAGCGGGCTCAATTTCAGTGAAGTTCTGATATTCAGCGGTAGGGATGTCATGGCGAGCAAGAAAGTCTTTAGTAAATGCTTTTGAGCCTTCAAGCTGAGCAGCCGCTTGCGTTGGACCAAAAATAGCTAAACCTGCCGCACGGAACGCATCAACCACACCAATAACGAGTGGCGCTTCAGGACCAACAATGGTTAGGTCTATCGTATTTTCTTTAGCAAAAGCGACTAATGCCTCGATGTCTTCAACACCAATAGCAACATTTTCGACTTTAGGTTCAAGAGCAGTACCAGGATTACCTGGAGCAACGAAAATAGTGTTTACGTCTGCAGATTGTGCCGTTTTCCACGCGAGTGCATGTTCACGACCACCATTACCAATAATAAGAACTTTCATCGTAATTCTTCCCTAATGTTCAATGTACTTACTAAATAGAGAAGCCCCTGATGTCAATCAGAGGCATAGTATTCGTTTAAACAGGTCAGCGAAATGCACTGGCCTTTTTTGCTATGTGCAACTTAGTGGCGGAAGTGACGCATGCCAGTAAATAGCATTGCCATACCGTGTTCATCGGCTGCCGCGATAACTTCATTATCACGCATAGATCCACCCGGTTGGATAACACATTTAATACCAGCTTCAGCAGCGGCGTCTATGCCATCACGGAATGGGAAAAATGCATCCGATGCCATTACACAACCTTCAACTTGAAGGCCTTCGTCAGCAGCTTTAATACCTGCAATTTTTGCAGAGTAAACACGGCTCATTTGGCCAGCACCAACGCCAACAGTCATGTCACCTTTTGAGTAAACAATCGCATTAGATTTTACGTATTTTGCTACTTTCCAGCAGAACAATGCGTCTTTTAACTCTTCAGCGGTTGGTTGACGTTTAGAAACTACTTTAAGATCGTCAGCTGAGACCATGCCTTGGTCACGGTCTTGAACTAATAGACCGCCATTAACGCGCTTAACGTCAAAGCCTGTGGTTTTAGTTGACCATTCACCGCACTCAAGTAGACGAAGGTTTTTCTTCGCAGCAATGATTTCAATCGCTTCTGCTGATACTGAAGGCGCAATGATGACTTCAACGAACTGACGTTCAGTGATAGCCGTTGCTGTTACCGTATCGAGTTCGCGGTTAAAAGCAATGATGCCACCAAAGGCTGATGTTGGGTCAGTTTGATAAGCACGGTTGTACGCTTCTTGAACGTCTTTACCAAGTGCTACACCACAAGGGTTAGCGTGTTTAACGATCACACATGCTGGCTCATCGAATTCTTTTACACACTCAAGGGCAGCGTCAGTATCGGCGATGTTGTTGTAAGAAAGTGCTTTGCCTTGAATTTGACGAGCAGTAGAGACTGACGCTTCTTCAGGGTTAGCTTCAACATAGAAAGCAGCAGCTTGGTGGCTGTTTTCGCCAT
The DNA here is from genome assembly GCF_003025615.1 of Photobacterium frigidiphilum. Lineage (GTDB taxonomy): Bacteria > Pseudomonadota > Gammaproteobacteria > Enterobacterales > Vibrionaceae > Photobacterium > Photobacterium frigidiphilum. The sequence goes on from NZ_PYMJ01000029.1 coordinate 32,851, forward strand.
AGCGCAGGTCTTGCTTCTTCTCGAACTGTTGGTTGAACGTGCGTGGGAATTTGCTCTTGTTTTCAGGAGAAGGAGCATCACCATACGATGGCACCATAGTACCGAAGTAGTTAGCAATCATACCGTCGTAAGCGGCAGTATGTTCAAAGGCTGTAATTGCAAGATCAAAACGGGTTGCGTGAGTCAGCGAACCGTCATTTGTTGCCATTTCGGTTAATACGCGATCGTAGTCGTGCGCATTCACAATAATCGTTACGTCTTTGTGGTTCTTCGCAGCTGAACGCACCATTGTTGGACCACCGATATCGATGTTCTCAACGGCATCTGCCAGTGTACAACCTTCTTTCGCCACTGTTTCAGCAAATGGGTATAGGTTAACAACAACCATATCGATTGGTGCAATGCCATGTTCAGCCATGATGGCATCATCTTGACCACGACGACCAAGTACACCGCCGTGTACTTTAGGATGCAGTGTTTTTACACGACCATCCATCATTTCTGGGAAGCCAGTATATTCAGAAACTTCAGTTACTTTGATATTCTTTTCTGCAAGTAGACGAGCAGTACCGCCAGTAGAAAGAATCTCTACGCCGCGGTTAGCAAGTGCTTGAGCGAATTCAACAATACCAGTTTTGTCTGACACGCTAATAAGCGCACGGTGAACAGGACGAGCGTTTTCCATTGCTACCATCTCTCTAAATACACGGTGAATAGGATATTTCCCAAAACAACTGCACGATGTCGGTAGTCTTGGGAAATATCCTCGGCTAAAATTGAAAAAGCCAAGCTTTCATTGAGCTGTAGAAGCATCTGTTGTGCGTATTTTACATTAATTTCGGAGTGACGCAAACGTTTGCTCTTGGCTGTTTACTCTCTTTAACCTTGCAAAATTACAGAAGCATAGCGGAGTTGATATATGTATTTGATTGGGCAGCTCGCAAAATTATGCGGGGTAAGTAACGATACACTGCGGTTTTATGAAAAAAATGGCTTAATGAAGCCCGCAGGGCGTAGCAATAGCGGTTATCGCTTATATAGTGAAGAAAACTTGTCGCGCATAAATTTTATTATTAGAGCGAAAGCAATTGGATTGAGCCTAGATGAAATTCGAGAGTTATTGGGTATTCGACTAGAAGCCAGCCAGCATAGCTGCGCAGAGGTAAAAGCCATCACTCAAACGAAGTTGGATGAAGTTGATATGAAAATCGCAGAATTAACGCGAATTCGAGTCGCATTGAAGAAACTCAATGATGCCTGTTGTGGTCATGCTGACGATGATGCCAGCCATTGCTCTATCCTTGAGGCGCTTGATGAGCGAGACTGTTGCTCTACATTAGAGTAAAGACATTATCGAGTACAAAGCGCGGCTTTTTCTATTATTCTTCCTCGGAAGATGTCGCTTCTTTGGCATTGCCAATGACATCTTTGGTGGTATCACGGAAAAAGTGGCCGGTTGCACGGGTGACATCGCGGGTGGTATGGCCGATTTCGGTGAAGCCATCTTTAATCCCTTTCTTCTCTTGAGCTGAGCATCCTATTAAAAGTACGCTGCTTAATGTGATACACAAAAGTTGCTTTTTCATATCGCCTCTTTTTGGTTCGTGAGATGAGTTAAATAAGATATTTTAATACGACGAACATTTCACTAAAAATTTAATGATTAACGTGATCTTACTTTTCCATAGGGGATAGCTTGGGTGTATAAACTGTGATAGCTTCAAAGTTAGTCAATAAAAATAAATGATAGGGAATATCATGTTGAATGTTAATGAATATTTTGAAGGCCAAGTGAAATCAATCGGTTTTGAAGCTCAAGGCGATCGAGTGAGTGTTGGTGTTATGGCTGCTGGGGAATATACGTTTGGTACTGCTGCACCCGAGCGAATGACTGTGGTTAAAGGCTCGATGGATGTGAAGCGACCTGGCCATGTAGAATGGGAAACATTCAATGCCGGGGATGATTTTGAAGTGCCTGGCGATTCGTCATTCGAGGTGAAAATCACGTCATCGACGGCATATCTGTGTGACTATCTTTAATTTCTGGTGCTATATCGACTAAGTATAATGCTTGGTATCGCATCATAAAAAGCTTCGTCTCTACGAAGCTTTTTTTATAGCCATTAAAAGGTAAATGGTTATAAGTTAATGTTATATATCTGATTTTAGGCGGAATCACGCTTCAATAACGTCGGAGAAAGTATAATCCTTTGTGCTGAGCCTGTATTTTTCTTCATTCTTTCTAGTAAACGCAAACCTGCTTGCTGGCCGATTTCTTTAGCGGGTGAGGTAACAAAGGTTAACGATGGCTGAGTAAGCTCTGCTTCGGGTACATCATCAAAACCGATTAATGCCACTTGCTGACCAATGTAATTATCCTTACCAACACTACGATTCGCGCGGCGCACACCGTAAATAGCACCCAATGCTGTCGCTGGGCGGTGGCATAAAATGGCGGTAATTTTTGGCTGGTGGTTCAATAGGTGCTGCACAGCTTCAGCGGCTTCTTTTTGTGAATTGCCACATTCTAGCACCCAATCATTTTTGAAGGGCAAGCCGAATTGCATCAAGGTTGTACAATAGCCACCAATGCGTTCTGCACGCGTTAATGAATCGCTGCTTCCACCCACATAGGCAATATGGCGATGTCCCTGTTCAATAAGATACTGGGTTGCCATTTTAGAGGCGTGGCTATTATCAGGGCCTATGTAATCAATATCAAACTCGACTGATGCACGAGCCACACACACTATCGGTACCTCGTGGGTCTCTGCCATGTCAATAATCGGTTGTGTAGAGCCCCTTACCGGGCTGAATACAATGCCTGCGACGCTTTGTTGCACCATTGATTGAACACATTTCAAAAGTTTATCTGGTGAGTCGCCACACTGGGCTAAAAATAGCATATAGCCGTGTTTTTCTAGCTCTTCGCTGATCCCTGCCGTAATTTCGGTATAAAAAGGATCCGTAATGTCACGCAGGATCAAGCCGATCAAATTCGATTGGTTTGATCGTAGGTTAGCCGCCGCCTTATTTCTCACATAGCCAAGCTCATCAATGGCCTTATTGACCTTTTTGATGGTGGATTCAGATATCCTTCCTTTATGACCTAATACCAGTGACACGGTAGATACCGAGACCCCCGCGTATTCTGCAACATCAGTGATTTTTATTTTTCGAGGGCTCATTAACAACAACTTATGGAATTTATTAGCACGCCTTAGGGTGCATTATAACGAAGTAAAACGTTATATCTATTTAACCATAACCTTATCAGGATCACAGTTTACATAATGTGTTTTACGTCGCGGTATTTACGTGATCAAAGTATCAAAAATAGTTGGTAAAACGTTTTATCATTATTTTAGTGAATGAGTAAAGCGCTGGCAAAGATGACTTATTAATCTATGTTGGCGTTTTTTTTAAATATTTTGATAAAACGTTTTATCACATTATACCTACAACGATAATAAAAGGTTAGAGGTAGCCAATCATGTCTCAGATTTCCAAAAAAACGACACTATGGGAATTTTTCCAAAGTCTCGGTAAAACCTTCATGTTGCCAGTCGCATTGCTTGCGTTCTCCGGTATCTTGTTGGGTGTAGGCAGTTCATTGTCTAGCAGCGCAGTAAAAGAAAGTATGCCGTTGCTGGATAATATGGTGCTCCAGCTTATCTTCATGTGGATGACAAAAATTGGCTTAGTTGCCTTCATTTATTTGCCTGTGATGTTTGCCGTTGCAATTCCATTAGGTTTGGCACGTGAAGAAAAAGGTGTTGCTGCATTTTCCGGTTTTGTCGGTTATGCCGCGTTAAATTTATCGATTAATTTCTACCTGACGGTGGCGAATGTATTGGGTAACCCTGAACAGGAAGCTGCATATGGTGTGAAGTCGATTATTGGTGTTGATTCAATTGATACTGGTATTCTAGGTGCGGTGATTGTCGGTATTATTGTTGCCAAACTGCATATACGTTTTTATACCTATAAGATGCCTGATGCATTAGCATTTTTTGGTGGCGCCCGTTTTGTTCCTATTATTACTACTCTTGTTTTAGGCGTTGTCGGTTTAGCTGTTCCTCTTGTTTGGCCTTATTTTGCTGCTGGTATTAATGGTGTTGGCACGGCTATTTCTCATGCAGGTCCTTTTGGTCCGTTCTTATTTGGTACGGGTGAACGTCTATTATTGCCTGTTGGTTTACACCATATTTTAGTGGCATTGGTTCGCTTCACTGAAGCGGGCGGTACGATGGATGTGTGTGGTGAGACCGTTAGCGGCGCTCTAAATATTTTCTACTCTGAGTTATCTTGTTCAACCACCGATGGTTTCTCTCCTACGGCAACAGCGTTCTTGTCGCAAGGTAAAATGCCAACATTCTTAGGTGGCTTACCGGGCGCAGCACTTGCAATGTATCACTGTGCACGCCCTGAAAACCGCAGCAAGGTAAAAGCATTGTTGCTATCGGGTGTAGTGGCGTGTTGGGTTGGTGGTATTACTGAGCCGCTTGAATTCTTGTTCCTATTTGTTGCGCCTGTACTGTACTTCATTCATGCCATCTTAACGGGTTTCGGTTTCATGGTTATGGGGCTGCTAGATGTCACGATTGGTAATACCGATGGCAATATTATCGACTTCTTAATCTTTGGTGTACTGCAAGGTACAGCGACGAAGTGGTATGTGGTACCGGTTGTCGCGGCAATTTGGTTCGCGATGTACTACAGTATTTTCCGCTTCGCAATCACGCGCTTTAACCTTAAAACACCGGGTCGTGAAGTTGAAGTGCAAGACGAGTTGGCAGCAGCTGTAACAGGCGATAAAAACTTGGGTTACAAAGGCGATATTATTTTAGCAGCACTGGGTGGTGCAGATAATATTCTAGCGTTAGATAACTGTATTACTCGTCTGCGTATGTCGGTAAAAGATATGTCTTTAGTTAACGATGCTGTACTGAAAGCTAATGGTGCGCTAGGGGTCGTGAAGTTAGATGAACATAATCTACAAGTGGTGATTGGACCGCAAGTTCATATGGTTAAAAATGAAATGCAAAGCTTAATGCCAGCATAAACCCACCTACTTATATTACGGGGAGCTTAGCTCCCCGTTTTTCTTTTCCGAATTTGAGGTTTGTTATGTTTGATTTTTCTACCACGGTGAATCGCTATGGTACGTATTGTACGCAGTGGGATTATGTAGAAGATCGGTTTGGCCAAGCTGATTTATTGCCGTTTACTATTTCTGATATGGATTTTGAAACTGCGCCATGTATTCAGCAAGCATTACAGCAACGTCTTGAACATGGCGTTTTAGGGTATAGCCGCTGGAATCATGATGATTTTAAGCTGGCGATAACAGGGTGGTTTGAGAAACGTTTTAATGTGCACCTGCCTGTCGAATCGGTGGTTTACGGACCCTCGGTGATCTACATTATTTCTCAATTGGTGCAGATTTGGTCTGAGCAAGGCGACGGTGTGTTAGTACACACTCCTGCTTATGACGCCTTTGGCAATATGCTGAATGCGAACCAACGTCAATTGTTGGAAAGCCCATTATTAAAAACAGCTGAGGGCTATCAAATTGACTGGCCACAATTTGAAGCACAGGCGGCGTTGCCTCATTGCAAGATTTTATTATTGTGCAGCCCGCAAAATCCCACTGGGCGGGTATGGACCAAAGCAGAGCTGATACGTATGGCAGAAGTTTGTCAGCGCCATAACGTCAAAGTGATTTCTGATGATATTCATATGGATGTCGCTTACTCCTCGTATACTCCTTGGTCTGAGGTTGCGGTGAATAATGATTGGGCATTGGTTACATCTGGATCTAAATCCTTCAATATTCCCGCGTTGACTGGTTCATATGCATTTATGCCTGATAAGGCAACACGTGAAGCTTTTTTATTGCAATTAAAGGCAGCGCACGGGTTATCTTCCCCTTCTATTTTGGGCGTTATTGGACATATCGCGGCGTATCAATATGGTGATGAATGGCTGGATGCATTGAAAGGCTATTTACATGCGAATTTAGAGTATGTTGCCGAGCGGCTTAATTTGGAATTCCCAACCATTAATTATCAAGTTCCTGACGGTACTTACTTAGCGTGGATTGACTTGAATTCACTGAATATTGATATGGATGAATTGCAGCGCACTTTAATTAATGATCATAAAGTGGCCATTATGCGAGGTGATACGTATGGCTCTGCAGGCAAAGGGTACATCAGATTAAATGTGGGTTGTCCCCGCAGTAAAGTGGTAACAGGTGTAGCAGCACTGATTACCGCATTGCAGACGACTCGTCAGTAATGTTTTTAATTATAAATAGTTGGGTGTTAGTAAATACTTACCGACTTTTTATACGGTAGATTTAGCGTAGCTGAGAGTTGCTACGCTAAATCTGGTGTTCTTTATGGTTTAAGGCGTTACTTCAAACTGGGTGATTGAGGTTTTATTGGAGAGTTAATCTCGAGCATTCCAGCTGGTACTCGCTTCATTTGAGCTAGAGTGAGCCCAACCAATACCATGCCCCCTCCAATTAGATGGTACTGACTAGGATGAACACCCAGCATCACAATACTAATACTGGCGGTAAATAACGGTACTAAATTCATGAACAAGGTTGAGCGTGCAGCGCCAATTTGAGTTACCCCTTTTAGCCAGCACCATGGCGCAATAATTGAGGCAGCAAAGGCGGCAAATGCGACCATAGGTAAGGCGCTAAGCGAAATGGCTGTTGTCTCGCTACTCAGCAATAAAGGCAGTTGTAGCAAGGCACCCAGAAATACTTGGCAATACACTGCGCACCAAGGTGTTAATGGTAGCTTCCAGCGATTCAGTAATACGGAATACAAAGCATAAGAGAGGCTGGAAACAAACATAAGCATGTCGCCTTGCTTTAACCCTTGCGTCAGTAATTGGTTCAGGTTGCCTTCGCTCAGCATGTATATCAAACCAATGAATGAGATTAACGCTCCAATTAAGGTGTGGATTCGCAATTTAGTGCCTAACAGGGGCACGGCGAGAAACAGACCAAATAAGGGCATTAGCGAGAGAAAAATTGCAATGTTTGTGGCGCTGGTGGTGTAAGCCGCGTAATACGCCAAGCTTTGATTTAATACCATGCCGAGCGATGCCAACACAGTTAGTTTTGTTAGGTGCGCTTTTATTTGCAGGCGTTGTCGATAAACGGTTGTAAGACAGAAGGGTGTGAGCAACAGCAAAGCGAAAAACCAGCGATAAAATGCAATAGCCCCAGGCTCAATCGTGGCTGTTGCCATTTTACTAACCACGGCATTGGTCGCCCAAATAGCAACTGCCAAAATGGGGAATAAAAACCCGATAAACGGATAGTTAGCGTATCGACTCCCTGAGTGATGCTTAGTCATAGTCATTTTCTCTCATTGATGTAGGGGGATTACAAATTATTAGGTAAAACGTTTTACCTAATGAGAGTGTTACATGGCGGGAGAGAACCTGATATGCCAAACCAGACAGTCAATTGACCGTGTCAGACAACGTACATGTGAGCAAGGTGGAACGATGGAACAACGACAATTTATGCCCCAATTAGTTGAGCAATTGCCCACTGATGTTTTTATTCATTATTTCCATATCGCCGCAGGCACAGAAACCTTACCTCATCATCACCGCTGGGGGCAGGTGCACCTTATTAAGCATGGTGTATTAGAGATGGAAGTTGAAGGACAAAAAATGGTGTCGCCTGCTGGGTATGCCATTTGGACACCTGCTAATGTGGTTCACCGAGCTTATAACCGTAAAGACATCGAATATTGTGCGATTAACATTAATCAGCACCTTGTGGCTCAGTTGCCTCAGCAAGCCTGCATGATTGCATTATCCCCTTTAGTGCAGGCAATCATTGATGATTTGGTTCATCGAGAAGTGGCGGCAGTTGATAACTATCAAGATCAATGCCTGACTGATGTTCTGATTGCACGCCTAGCCTCTGCTAAGCGTATGGATAACTTTCTACCTACTACATCAGATACCTTGTTGCATCCCATTCTGGTGTCTCTGGAGGCCGATCCTGCTGATACTCGCTCGTTGGGGGAATGGGCCAAACAGGTGTATTCCACCGAGCGTACATTAACCCGTCGTTTTCAGTGTGAATTGAAGATGAGCTTTAATGAATGGCGACAGCGCTTAAAGGTGGTTCATGCTCTGCATTTATTGAAATTGCAGTATTCGATTAATGATGTCGCTTTTAGCCTTGGTTATAGCCAAGCCTCTTCATTTATAAAAATGTTTCGTCGTCAAACCGGTATGACACCAGAAGTTTACCGCTCGAAGCTACTGACATTAACCCAGCAAGACGAAAGGTAAATCGATGATGAAAAGGCCTCGATTGTTAGGAAACTTGATACGAATAAATATAAAAGATCACTTGAAGCAATGGATGCAAAAGAGTTGTACGGCGGAGTTGCAAGGCAGTGTGGATGAACAAGCGCTAGAGCGGTTATCTGATGGGCAACTAAAAGCCTTGGTAACGAACGGTATAAGTAAAAATGAAAAATATGCCGCTCAGCAGTTACTGTTAAAAAGGGCGATGAAAGAAAGAGAGAAATAAAAATGTGACAAAAAAAAGGCTCACACCCAAAAGTGCAAGCCTCAATAATGCTTTCCCAAACCTTTCGGTTTAGTTCATGCCGTATTTCTTAAGCTTCTTACGAAGTGTACCGCGGTTGATACCCATCATAGTTGCTGCACGTGTTTGGTTACCACGTGTGTACTGCATGATTGTATCTAATAGCGGTTGCTCAACCTCTGCAAGCACTAGCTCGTACAGATCGTCGACTTCCTGACCATTTAACTGAGCAAGATAGTTTTTTAGCGACGCTTTAACAGAGTCACGTAGTGGCTTCTGTGTGATTTGGTCTTGTGACGTTACAGTTGTTACTGTTAACGCTTCGGAAGTCAGATTTTGTTCGAACATAATTCTGTAAGCTCTTCTAGTATTTATGCAACGTTTTCGAAGTAGCCTTGCAGCGCATCGATTTGCTCTTGAGCATTCTCGAGTGCGTTGAAGGACCGACGGAAATTACCAGCTGGTGCATGTTCTTTTAAGTACCAAGACACGTGTTTACGTGCAATGCGCAACCCTAAATATTCACCGTAGAAACGATGAAGTTCTTGAACATGTCCCAACATAATTCCACTTACCTCATCCATAGATGGGGCAGGCAGGTATTCGCCGGTTGTTAAGTAATGCTGGATTTCTCTAAAAATCCACGGTCGCCCTTGTGCAGGACGGCCAATCATCAAAGCATCTGCACCCGTATAATCGAGTACAAAGCGAGCCTTTTCCGGTGAATCGATATCACCGTTAGCAATTACCGGAATGGATACCGCTTGTTTAGCTGCTCTGATGTAGTCATATTCCGCTTCACCTTTGTACATGCAAGACTTCGTTCGCCCATGAAGCGCTAAAGCTTGAATGCCACATTGTTCCGCGATTTTAGCAATGTCGACACAGTTACGGTTGTCTAAATCCCAACCCGTACGCGTTTTTAGCGTAACAGGTACATCGACTGCACCCACAACGCTACGAAGAATCTCTTCGATTAGCGCAGGGTGTTGCAGTAATGCAGAACCAGCCAAGCGTTTGTTAACCTTTTTCGCTGGACAACCCATGTTGATATCGATGATTTGCGCACCGTTCTCAACACTAAATTGTGCAGCTTCAGCCATCAGCTTTGGATCTGCTCCTGCAATTTGAACCGAGCGAATCCCCGATTCACCTTCATGAACCATTCGGTTCTGCGATTTAGCCGTTTTCCATAGATCTGGATTCGACGACATCATCTCGCTAACAGCCATTCCCGCGCCGTAGCGAAGGCATAGTTCACGAAATGGCCGATCGGTCACACCCGCCATTGGCGCGACTATCAGCTGGTTGTTTAGTTGATATGGACCGATTTGCAATGTCTGTACCTGACTGTGCCAGTAAGGGCGCGCATTTTACGCATTTTTTCCCTTTCTGAAAAGACCAATAATTGAGCATTTAGTTTTTGTTTAACAAAAACGTATGTTTTTCAATCGATTGTATGTTTTTCGCACAATAAAAAAGGTAAATTAAAATGACTAATGGCGAAAATTACGCCTTACAACCTGAAATTCGGCACCATTCATCACGTGCAACAACTGGGTCTAATGCCAATTCGTCGCTGTAATATGTGGAGACGTCTTCAGCTTGAATTTCTAATACACCAGAAATTGCTAGCTTGCCGCCCGACTTCACAAGGCTTTTTATTACTGGTGAAAGTTCACGTAATGGACCCGCAAGAATGTTTGCAACAACCACGTCTGCTTGTACGTCGGTAGGCTGATCTTTAGGTAGGAAAAGCTCTAATTTATCAGAAACACCGTTACGTTCTGCGTTATCGCGTGATGCTTGGATTGCTTGTGGATCGATATCGATACCAATCACTTTCTCTGCACCAAGCTTAAGTGCTGCAATGGCTAGAATGCCAGAGCCACAACCGAAGTCGATAATGGTTTTTCCAACTAAATCTTGACCGTCAAGCCACTCTAAACATAACGACGTTGTTGGGTGAGTACCTGTACCGAATGCTAGACCTGGGTCAAGTAGTACATTAACAGCATTTGGTTCTGGTGCTTCACGCCAGCTTGGGCAGATCCATAAACGACGACCAAAACGCATTGGGTGGAAATTAACCATCCACTCACGTTCCCAATCTTTATCTTCTAATTGCTCAACTTTGTAAGCAAAATCGTCAGCAATTAGAGGGCTGTTCTTTAGCATGTTCAGCACGAAATCCATGTCGGCTTCAGCATCATATAAACCAATAACATCAGTATCACCCCACAGGCGAGTTTCACCTGGCATTGGTTCGAATACTGGTGTGTCTTGTGCGTCAAGGAAAGTGGCAGATAAAGCCCCCGTTTCTTCCATTAACATATCGCCAATCGCTTCAGCATTTTCAGCATTTGCGTTTAGTTTGATTTGAATCCAAGGCATGGTTAATTCGCTTATTATTTGGCTACGGTTTGAACATAAGGGCGAGATTCTAGCATGAAATTTCAGCAATCCACACCTATAGTACGTAATCACATCAGCCGTTTTTATTGATATAAAAAAAGATAGCACCGTTGGCGCCATCTTTAAGATGTATTGCAGAGACTTACCTGAATCAATGTTGCGGTGCGGTTACCATCGCCGGTTTGGTAAGGCTGCCAAGCACAAAAGCAATCAGCCCAATGCCCAATGTCGGCACGATGGCATGTAACCCGCCTAAGTCAGGCTTAATAACCGATAGGCTAATATAACACGCTAGACCGGATATCATTGACGCTAACGCCCCTGTCGCCGATGCCTTTTCCCAGTATAACCCGAGCACGAGTGGCCATAAGAACACCGCTTGCATGCCCCCAAAGGCTAATAGATTTAACCAGATGATCATGTCGGGCGGGTTAGTTGCGGCAATAAAGACCAAAATAGAAAAAATTCCGGTTACCCACAACGATAGCTTAGAAAGGTGCTTGTTGGCGTTAGGTCCTTCAGCGGCTTTGGGGTTGATGTAATTGAGGTACAAATCTTTCAGTAAGGTAGCCGAGGCTTGGATCAGTTGTGAGTCAATGCTCGACATAATAGCCGCCATAGGGCCCGCCAAGAAAATACCTGCAACCCAAGGGGACAAAACGGTCATCATCAAGGTGGGCATGATCTGATCTGGGCTGGCAATGTCGGGCACGATAGCACGACCTAATGCGCCGGATAAATGCATGCCTAACATGAGGAAAGCCACCATTGCAGTGCTTATCACCATTCCTCTATGCAATGAACGGCTGTCTTTATATGCCATACAGCGTACAGCTGCGTGAGGAAGGCCTATCACCCCAAAGCAGACTAGAATCCAGAAGCTCAACATAAAAGGCTGGCTTAGAAAATTATCAGGACCAAAGGGGGTAATCAATGATGGGTCAATGTGATGTAATTCCGTTATCAGTTCACCGACACCGCCACCGACATGCACCACTCCTGCTAGCAGGGCAATGGTGCCAATAATCATCATAACCCCTTGCAACGTATCGGTCATTGCAACGGCACGAAATCCGCCAATGGTCGTATACAAGCCAACAGTCACAGCAAAGATCATTAACCCTTGTGAATAGGGTAATCCGGTGACCGTTTGTAATAAGCGTGCACCACCTACAAATTGCACCACCATGGTGCCAAAGAAAGCGAGCAATAACGCTAAAGAAGCGAAGATGACGACGGCTTTATTTTTATAGCGCGCATATAAAATATCATTAAGGGTTAAGGCATTATGTCGCCGGGCTTCAATGGCGAATTTTTTCCCAAGTACTCCCAGCGTTAACCACGCAGCAGGAAGCTGGATCATGGCAAGTAATACCCAACCGAGTCCCATTTTATATGCGGCGCCTGGCCCGCCAATAAACGAGCTGGCACTGGAATAGGTTGCTGCTAATGTCATGGCTAATACAAAGCCACCCATGCTGCGATTGCCAAGCAGGTATTCGTTTAAGAAGCCTTTAGATGAGGTACTTTTACGTTGACTGAAAAATGCCAAGGCAAACACAGCGAGCAAATAGATCGCTAAAGGAATGAGTATTTGGCTATTCATGATCACTGTCCTTTTCAATTTCGAGAGACATATCTTGGTAGATGAACTTGACCATTAAGCCGCACAGTACCGTGAAGAGAATGGGGCCAATAATACAGGCGAGTAAAAACCACAGCGGAAAGCCCCAATAGAGCTCTGGCAGAGTTGTTGTAATCTCTGTCGATGAGAAAGCATAGGCCGAAATATACCACCAGATGAAATAGGCAATCGCTAAGCCTACCGCCCATTTAGCTTCTTTATGAGCCTGACGATAACGCGCAGAGAGTGTTTTCATGCACTGTTGTCTCCAATAGTGTTGGCACTACTTCAAAGGGATTGAGAGAAGGAGAGTAATGCTCATACAAATGAAAAAGGGGGGTATTGTGGCAAAAGTTATTTATCAGTACCACTGACCTGTATCAATTTGTCAGAAAATCGTGTCGAAGAAAAAGGAAATAACCGTGAAATAGAGGGCAAATATAGTGAAAGGCACATAAAAAAGGCTACCCAAAGGTAGCCTCGATTTTTTATTCACGCGTTTATCGCGAAATTATTGTAGACCAAGTTTCTTCTCTAGATAGTGGATGTTTGCACCACCATGCTGGAAGTTTTCATCTGCCATAATTTCTTGCTGTAGCGGGATGTTGGTTTTAATACCATCGATGATTGATTCACCTAATGCGTTACGCATACGTGAAATTGCCACATCGCGGTTTTCACCGTATGAAATCAGCTTACCGATCATGGAGTCATAATGCGGTGGTACTGTGTAGCCTGAGTAAATGTGAGATTCCCAACGAATACCCATGCCACCTGGCGCGTGGAAGCGCGTGATTTTACCTGGGCAAGGTAGGAAACGCACAGGATCTTCAGCATTGATACGACATTCGATAGCATGGCCACGAATTTGAATATCAGATTGGCTGAATGATAGTGGCTGACCGGCAGCAACACGAAGCTGTTCTTTGATCAGATCAACGCCAGTTACCATTTCGGTTACTGGGTGCTCAACCTGAATACGGGTGTTCATTTCAATGAAGTAGAACTCACCGTTTTCGTATAGGAATTCAAACGTACCAGCGCCACGGTAACCGATTTCGATACAAGCACGCGTACAACGTTCACCGATGTACTTACGCATCTCTTCTGTGATGCCTGGGGCTGGTGCTTCTTCAACAACTTTCTGGTGGCGACGCTGCATTGAACAGTCACGCTCACCTAAGTGAATAGCATTACCTTGACCATCAGCCATGATCTGAACTTCGATATGACGAGGGTTTTCAAGGAATTTCTCCATGTAAACCACATCGTTATTGAAGAACGATTTAGCTTCAGCACGTGTCATCGCAATAGCTTCTGCTAGTTCAGCTTCAGTGCGAACAACACGCATACCACGACCACCGCCGCCACCAGATGCTTTGATGATGACAGGGAAACCAATACGCTTAGCAAAAGATTTGTTTCTTGCTTCGTCGTTATCTAATGGACCATCAGAACCCGGCACACAAGGAACGCCCGCTTTTTTCATTGCGGTAATTGCTGACACTTTGTCACCCATCATGCGAATAGTTTCCGCTTTAGGACCAACAAAGATAAAGCCAGAGCGCTCTACTTGTTCTGCAAAATCAGCATTCTCAGACAAGAAACCATAACCAGGGTGAATTGCAACTGCCCCTGTGATTTCTGCTGCACTAATGATGCGTGGAACATTCAAATAGCTTTCAGTACTTTTGGCAGAACCAATACATACCGTTTCGTCTGCAAGCAATACGTGCTTAAGATCGCGGTCAGCTGTTGAGTGGATCGCAACAGTCTTAATGCCTAATTCTTTACAAGCACGTAGAATACGAAGGGCAATTTCGCCTCGGTTCGCAATAACTAATTTATCTAACATAATAGGCCTCTGTTACTCGATGATAACAAGAGGCTGATCGAATTCGATAGCGTCGCCGTCTTCAGCAAGAATAGCAGTAACCACACCTGCTTTATCAGATTGGATTTGGTTCATCATTTTCATCGCTTCAACGATACAAAGCGTGTCACCAACGTTTACAGATTGACCCACTTCAACAAATGATTTTGCTTCAGGGCTTGGCGCACGGTAGAAAGAACCTACCATTGGAGAAAGAACTTGGTGGCCTGCAGGTTCAGCGGCAACAGGTGCTACTGGCGCAGCCGCTTCTACAGGTGCTGCTTGAGCTGGTGCCGCAAATTGAGGTGCTGCCATGTACTGCTGTGAAGGTAATGCAGATGCAGGTATATTACGGCTGATGCGTACTGATTCTTCACCTTCAGAGATTTCTAATTCAGTAATACCAGATTCTTCAACCAGTTCAATTAGCTTTTTAATCTTACGAATATCCATCTATCTTTCTCTTTTTATGTTGTTCAGTTAGCTTTCTGATTGCAGGCGTCTTACCGCAGCATTCAGGGCGAATTCATAACCATCTGGACCAAGACCGCAAATAACACCGACTGCTTTATCTGATAGATAAGAGTGATGGCGGAATGGTTCTCTTGCGTGAACATTAGATAAATGCACTTCAATAAATGGAATTGCGACACCGAGTAGAGCATCACGAATGGCGACGCTGGTGTGGGTGAACGCTGCGGGATTGATAATAATGAAATCCACATTGCCATGAGCTTGGTGGATTGCATCAATCAATTCATGTTCTGCATTTGATTGAATGTGATCTAATGTGACGCTTAGATTGGTTGCCTTGACAGTTAAATCAGCAACGAGTTGAGCCAATGTGTGATGACCATAGTGGCCTGGCTCTCTGAGACCTAGTAAATTTAGATTAGGTCCGTTAATAAGTAAAATTCGTTTAACGGTCGACATCTTGACGTATATCCACTTGTTTTTGAGGTTTTACTCTAACAACATGCAGTAAACTGCAAAGTTGTATCCCGATGAACTAATTTATACTGCCAAACAATGTTTGTTGAGCGATTATAGAGAAATCACCGCAAATAGCAGCAAAATACTGGTCTAATCACCGAACTTACCGCGTACACTTGTAAGCTGTATGCGTATTCTATGGTTTTATTAGATGACTATTTTTACCGCAAGTTCAGCAGAATAGAGGCGAAAATATAGGGATGGTTCCACTTTTTACACATATTGAAGCTGTTTAATCAATTTGAGTGAGTGATTATTGCTACCGTAATCGACTTGTTTTTTGCATACATTTTTTTAGTGTAGCGGTTTTGTTACGCAGATATCGAGACCAAGGTTTAAAAATTCACACGTACAGCGGTACGTTTTGTAAGCAAATCTTTATTTCAGTTGGTATTACGGTAAAAAAATAGTCAGTGTTATTGCTGCATTTATAAAAAAGCCGCCAGACGGCGGCTTTTTTAAGCGGGTAGTGTGCTGTTATAAAATAGTTTGTTTTTCTGCGATCAGTTTATCAACCACGCTAGGGTCAGCGAGCGTTGATGTATCACCCAAACTTCCAGTATCACCCGTGGCAATCTTACGGAGAATTCGGCGCATAATTTTACCCGAACGTGTTTTCGGTAAGGCATCGGTCCAATGTAGGAAGTCAGGGGTCGCAATAGGACCAATTTCTTTACGTACCCAATCTTTCACTTCTTTATGCAGCTCAGCGCTGGGTATTTCACCATCATTCAGCGTGATATAAGCATAAATTGCTTGGCCTTTAATATCGTGTGGCACCCCAACAATCGCAGCCTCTGCTATCTTATCGAAAGCCACTAATGCGGATTCAATTTCAGCTGTACCCATACGGTGGCCTGAGATATTCAAGACGTCATCGACACGACCAGTGATCCAGTAGTAACCGTCTTCATCTCGACGTGCGCCATCACCGGTGAAATACATACCTTGGAAGGTTGAGAAGTAAGTTTGTTCAAAGCGTTCATGGTCACCCCATAAAGTACGCATCTGCCCAGGCCATGAATCAACCATAACCAAGTTACCTTCAGCGACACCTTCTAAGATATTCCCCATATTATCAACGATGGCTGGCTGAACACCGAAAAATGGACGAGTGGCAGAACCAGGTTTTAGCGCTGTCGCGCCAGGTAATGGCGTAATTAAGATACCGCCTGTTTCTGTTTGCCACCATGTATCAACAATAGGGCAACGGCTGTCGCCAATGGTACGGTGATACCATTCCCACGCTTCTGGATTAATGGGCTCGCCGACTGATCCCATAATACGCAGTGAGGATCGTGACGTACCCTTAATCGCTTCTGTGCCTTTTGCCATTAATGCACGGATGGCTGTTGGTGCAGTATAAAGAATACTGACATTATGCTTATCAACCACTTCACTCATACGGCTGGTTGATGGGTAGTTTGGCACACCTTCAAATAGCACGGTTGTCGCACCGTTAGCCAGCGGGCCATACACCAAGTAACTGTGACCGGTGATCCAACCAACATCGGCGGTACACCAGTACACATCCCCTTCTTGGTAATCGAAAACATATTTAAACGTCATGGTGGCATACACTAAGTAACCACCTGTTGTGTGAAGAACACCTTTAGGTTTACCGGTCGATCCTGAGGTATATAGAATGAAAAGAGGATCTTCTGCATTCATTTCTTCAGGCTCACAGTGAGAAGACACGATTGCTGTTGCTTCATGCCACCACACATCACGTTCACTGTGCCACTCAACATTGCCACCTGTACGTTTCAGTACCATGACTTTTTCGATACTTGTGACACCTTTATTGGCTAAGGCATCATCGACATTCTTTTTCAGCGGTACTGCGCGACCAGCACGAACGCCTTCATCGGCAGTAATAACGACTTTTGCGTTGGAATCAATAATACGACCAGCAAGTGCTTCTGGAGAGAAACCACCAAATACAATGGTATGTATCGCCCCAATTCGTGTACAAGCCAGCATGGCAATTGCCGCTTCTGCCACCATAGGCATGTAAAGACACACCACGTCGCCTTTGCGTACGCCTTGGCTTTTCAGTGCATTAGAGAACTTACAAACTTGTTCGTGTAATTCGTTATACGTGAACGTGGCATCATCGGTAGGATCATCGCCTTCCCAAATGATGGCGGGCTGATCGCCGCGGGTCGCGAGGTGGCGGTCAAGACAGTTTGCAGAAACGTTCAGTGTGCCATCTTCAAACCAGTTAACACTGACATGGCCAGTATCAAAAGAAGTGTGCTTCACTTTAGTGAATGGTTTGATCCAGTCAACAATCTGACCGTGTTCGCGCCAGAAACCTTCAGGGTTGATAACCGATTGTTGGTACATCTCACGATATTGTTCATCATTTACGTGGGCTGTAGCTGCAATCTCTTGATTGACTGGATAAACATGAACTTCACTCATCGTACTCTCCTTAGTGTTTCCGTTTTTTTGTCCAATCTGGGACCGGATAATATCGTTTGTCGCTATTGATACTAACTTCCGATAGATCAACGTTTGCCACAATTAGACTTTAGGATTAGAGATCATGATCAATGTAGACATTGTAGGTATTACATCGAAATTACATAGAAAATCTTGCACCGCACAAGGCTTCTTGCATTATTTACGCTGAACGAAGCGTCGGAAAATCACCGTGTTTTAGCCGTACATAAATCAAAGCGGCAGTAATCGTATCTTCGAGCGCGTCATGCCGCTCTGGTACTGGAAGGTCAAGGTGGCGGCTAATGGCTTCTAAACTTAGATCGTAATAAGCATTCGGAAGAAGCCGTTCTAAACGGTCATGATACAGGTGGCTCACCTCTACCAATTTATTGGGTAATGCAAAACCAAATAACCGTCGGTAATAGCGATCCAAAATCGTTTTGTCATAGCGAATGTGATAACCCACTAAAGGGCGATTACCAATAAAATTAAGCAGTGTGGTTAAGGCCTCTTTTTCACCTAACCCTGCGCGTAAATCTTGATGGCGAATGCGATGAATCGCGATCGAGTTTGCATCTAAACTGCTTGGTGCTCTTAGGGTCAAATGGATCGATTTACTGGTGAGTATGCGATTGTTTTTAATAACGGTTGCCGCAATGGTAACCAACTCTGCACTGTGCGGATCAAGGCTGGTGGTTTCACAATCTACAGAGACAAGTTCATCACCCTGATAGCGATTAAAGAGCTGACCATAAGGGTTATCTTTTAATTTTCGCTGATACCAATAACGTCGTAATAGGTTCATCATTAATCCCTTATTTGGTAATGATAACTGAGCCATTCTTTAAACTTCTTTACCACATGAAGGCTGTGGCGCAGTAGGTCTCGTTCAGCACGACTAAGGTCACTGACGTTCAATTGCTGGCTTTGTCCACCAGCTTGGTGGTTAAGCTGTTGGCGTAAACGGGTTCTGATGAATAGTTTAAGGGCTTCGCTTAAATTAGACGCTGTGGTTGGCTCTAAGACTTTGCGCAATTCGAGTTGATGAATGCGTTCAAAGGTATTATTGGGTTCAATATTATTTTCTAAGGCTAATGCCCGAATACCATGAACGATTGGAAAGATCCCACCCCGTTTAATATCGACTCCTTGCTTGGTTGATTTTATTTTGCCAAATAGAGTTAAAGGTACGCTGAAGCGCAAAGCAGGACGAGTAAAAGTAGATAACAACAGTTCTTTTTCTGCTAACTGCTGATGCAAATAGGTTTGCAGTGGATTGAGTAAAACGCGATTGCCTGCGACAGCATGACTATCGGCAAGTATCGCTAAATCCATCATGGATTCTTCGGTTGCTTGTTGGCAAGAGCGACTAATCGTATGTAACCATTCACTTTGTGATTTCACCCATTTAGGGTTGTTCACCATGACTTTCCCTGGGCAAAGTGGATAGCCGAGTTGTTGTAATGTAAGGGTTAATTTATCCATGACATTGGCACAATCTGGCCAATCGACACCATCTTGAATAATGAGTGCATTATCTTGATCGGTTTTTAAAATTTGTTCACCACGTCCTTCAGATCCCATTACAACGAAGCAGCAATAATTGTGCATTGTTGGCGGGACAATTAATTGGAATGCTTTTTCGATAATCTGTTCATTTACCGAGGCGATCAGTTCCATCACAAATAGCGTGTGAATGCCGTTATTAAACAAGGTAGCCACTAAACGTTGTTGGCTACTGGCTGCTAGCGATAATTCTTCAATGGTTTCAGCACGTGCAATGCGTAATGTTAGTACATGAGAGTGGGTGGAAAATAAGCTCAAGACTTGTGTTAAATCTAACATGCCAACAACTTGCCCAGCATCAAGCACTTGTACCCGTTTCACTTTATGACGGGTCATTGCAATCATGGCATTAAACAAAAAATCATCTTTGTTGACGCTAATAACTGGCGTCGTGGCGATTTGACTAACAGGAGTGTCAGAAGGCAGTTGGTCTAACATTACCGCATGCAGTAAATCGGTGCGGGTAACAATGCCATATTGCGGTGTTGAATTAAGTGCGACCAGAGCGGCATCGAAGCCTTGGGTGCGCATTTTTTCTGTCACCCGTTTTAAGTCGGTGTCATGGGGCACAATTAGGCAGGGTTGAATGTTGTCATCATCCACTTTTGTCAAAATGAATTCGGCGAGATTTTGTTGGCGCTGTGCCTCTTCAATTAAATTTTGACGACGTGCTAAATTATTATCGAAATAGGCGGCGAATTGCCCGTTAGAACGATACAGCTCGATGAAAATTTCACGAGGTAAGAGATAACAGAGTGTATCTTCTAGCGCGATATAATCATGACGGCTTTTATTTTCAAGCTGAGCACGTACATCGAACATATCGTCAGTAACGTAATGGGCATAGGTTTCCGTACCATCAGAAGAGGTTTCTTCAACACCTCCCTTAATGATAATAAACAAATGGTTGCAAGCTTCACCGGTTGTGATGATTTTATTGCCTTCACGGTAATAAGCGACATCTAATGCATCTTTCAGCATTTTTTGCTGAGCATGATGAAGACGATCAAAGGGTGTGACTGATGTGTCGAATTTATCCGGCATGCTATACCTCGTCTTAGAACCTATTTCTTCATATAACCTATTACTTCATATAGCCAGTGTCGCCGATGCAGGCGATAAGCTCTAGACGACTTTAGTCTATACCCAAGCTACCTCAAAATGCAGGGTTCAGAGTGACCTCAACGTGTTTAATTCAAGGAAAATATGTGTAGGAATGGCACTCCCTTTCAAACATATTTGACACTGAAGTAGACACGTTGAGTCACTCCCGAAGGGCGAGTTTTATTGGGCTCTATACGGTGTTGCTCATTTTCAACGTAGAACCACTAGGTCTATAAATGAGCGCCTAGCCTAGATCCCAATAAATTCTCGCTGAAACGAGCACCTTGAGGTAGCTTGGGTATATGAGCCATCGCGCCATTTTTATTGTGGCTGTTGGTGAGGTGTTTGAAGGCGCGATCAATATGCAAGGTCCCGTATATTTAAAGGGGGAAAAAGAGATTGAAAGATTTGCCTTATTTATCTTTGGGGTTATGGCGATAGGTTGGGCATAATGTCGGCATTATTTCCTATTATGCATTTTGGAATTGGCATGTTTCGTAGTAGTCCCTATGGATGGACCTCGCAATATCTGTTTGGTTTTTTCTTCACTTATGGTGTTTACCTTCCTTTTTGGGCGTTGTGGTTTGCGCATTTAGGGGTGGATGCTTCTGATATTGGTTTATTGCTGGGTTTAGGTCTTGGAGTTCGCTGCGTAGCGAATGTTGTGCTGACACCGCGCATTCATAATGTGGAGCACCTCATTCCAGCCTTGCGTTGGTTTACATTAGCCTGCCTGATTGCTTGTGTTATTTATATTTTCTGTGGCGGTAGCCTGTGGGCGTTAGCGGCGGTCACGGTGTTGTTTAACTTGGCTGCTGGGCCAATTATTCCACTTTCTGATGCATTAGCTAATTTCTATGCAAAAGGGAAACACCTTGATTACGGGCGTACTCGCTTGTGGGGGTCAATTGCCTTTATTGCTGGTTCAACTATTGTTGGGATCTTAGCGGCTAAATATGGGGCGAGTGTTATTCCTTGGGTTGCGATTGCAGGCTTGGTGGTGGCATTATTACTTTCAATGCGAACTCCTGCCATTGTCCCGGTTGAAATTGAACATCATGACCAGCCCCGCCCAGCGTTAATCGATATCATCAAAAATAATAGCGTTATGCGGTTTTTAATTATTGTAGCCTTGTTGCAAGGTAGTCATGCGGCCTACTACAGTTTCAGTGCGATTTATTGGAAAGAAGTCGGTTATAGCGAAGCCATTATTGGTTACCTGTGGAGCTTTAGTGTGGTTGCTGAAGTGTGCGTATTTGCATTTAGTCAGCGTTTGTTTGCTAAGTGGAGCGTCGGCATGATGTTTCGCCTCGCGGCTGTAGGCGTATTACTACGCTGGGGTGTAACCGCAACCATGACAGAGTTGCCAGCACTGGTGATGGCACAAGCGCTGCACGGTGTGACTTTTGCGGCGGCACACTTAGCGGCGATTCGTTATATTCAGCATGCTAAAAGCAATCAGATGGTGGCATTACAAGCCCTTTATAATGCATTGCCATTAGGGGCATTTATGGCAATTATGACAGCACTCAGTGGTTGGTTATACGGTTTGTGGGGCGCGAATCTTTTCTGGTTAATGGCTGTAATGGGTATTCCAGTATTACTGATGAAAATTGAATCAAAACCACACAGTAATGATCAGTCTTCTGAGTTAGCACAACCTATGTCGACAAATTAAGAGAGTAAGACATTGTTCTTCTAGTCTTAATTGACCATTTTTAACGTATTACAGATCGGCACAGAAAGAACTGTGATCTACCCTGATTGGTGTAGTTAACCAGATTGGTTAGTATGGGTTAACTTATCGTTAACACAATCAGGAAGTATCATGGCGCAAGGATGGATCGTCGTGCCGGTCTCGTTAGCCTATTTAGGGCTGCTGTTTTTTATCGCGTGGTATGGCGATAAGAAAATCAAATGGATGGCAAAATATCGCCCGTGGATTTATAGCTTATCCATCGCGGTGTATTGTACCTCGTGGACCTTTTATGGCACGGTTGGTCAAGCCAGCCAAAATACTTGGTCATTCCTGCCTATTTATCTTGCCCCTATTATTGTTTTCACCCTCGGTTGGCGCATTCTTGCCCGCTTGATCTTAATTGCGAAACGCGAGCACATTACGTCTATTGCTGATTTTATCGCGGCACGTTATGGCAAGTCTCAAGGATTAGCGGTATTAGTCACAATTATCGCCGTTGTGGGTATTCTGCCTTATATTGCTTTGCAGCTGCGTGCGATTACGATGGGGCTTGATCAAATCGCGCCTAGTTTAGGCAGCGGGATGGGCATTAATGAAATGGACACCGCGTGGTTGGTCACCCTTGCATTAGCCGCTTTCACGGTGTTATTTGGTACCCGCCATATTGATACCACTGAACACCACCGCGGCATGATGATGGCTGTTGCATTTGAATCATTGGTGAAACTCGCCGCCTTCTTGATTGTGGGTGTTTTTGCAGTGGGCTTGTTATTTGAATTACCTGATTTACAAGTGGTTAAAGCATCGTATTTAGAATCATCAACGCCAAATATGGGCAGCTTGTTGATTCATACCATACTGACGATGGCGGCAATTATTTGTTTGCCTCGCCAGTTTCACACCATTGTGGTCGAAAATAGTCGGGCGCAAGATTTACATAAAGCCCGTTGGATTTTTCCGTTATACCTCGTGTTGATGGGGATCTTTGTTTTACCGCTGGCATTAGCCGGACAAGCGCTGATGATGCCCAGTGTGTCTGCTGATACGTATGTGATAAGTCTGCCTTTACAGCAAGGGGCTGAAAGTATTGCGCTGCTGGCTTTTTTAGGAGGCACATCGGCTGCTAGTGGCATGGTGATTGTATCGACCATTGCGTTGGCGATTATGGTTTCCAATGACTTAGTTTTACCGTTAGTTTTACGCCGTTTAAGAGTGTCTGGAAAAAACTTTAGTGCCTTCTCTGGGTTGCTACTGAATGTACGCCGAGCATTGATTTTATTATTGTTACTATCGGCTTGGGGTTTTTATCAGATACTCGATAATATTCCATCACTATCAGCGATAGGTTTGTTGTCTTTTGCTGCCATTGCGCAATTTGCACCGGCATTGTTGGGCGGTATTTATTGGCGAAAAGGGAATAAAAAAGGCGTTTATGCTGGTTTGTTTGGTGGCTCAATTATTTGGGTTATTACCATGATGGCTCAAACAAGCATGTTGGCAGGTAATGCTGATACAAATGTTTTACTTTGGTTACTTACCCCACCGCAAATCCCTGTATTACAGAGTATTACATCGGTTGATTGGGGCATGTTACTCAGTATTTTAGCGAATGTGACCTTATATACGTCGGTATCATTGATGACTCGTTCGTCGTTGACTGAACGATTACAAGCGGCAACGTTTGTTGGTGCCCCGTTACCTGAAGCTGAAAATGCGAGCTTATATCAGACGCGTGTCACCGTGGCAGAATTAGAAATGTTAGCGGCACGTTTTGTCGGGCGTAAACGTGTACATCATGCTTTTCGTCAATTCGCAGAACAGCATCAAGATCCATTATTACCTCAACAGCAGGCATCTGGCGTATTAATTCGTCATACCGAGCGAGTACTTGCTGGGGTATTTGGGGCATCTTCTGCTCGTCTGGTATTAACGTCTGCGTTGCAAGGGCGAAATATGCAGCTTGAGGAGGTAGCCACCATTGTAGATGAAGCCTCTGAACTGTTCGATTTCAGCCGAGGTTTATTGCAAGGGGCTATTGAACATATTAGCCAAGGTATTACTGTCGTAGACAAGCAATTAAGGCTGGTGGCATGGAATCAACGTTATCTTGAGCTATTTACCTTTCCTCCGGGCTTAATTCAAGTGGGCCGACCTATTGCGGATGTGATCCGGCATAATGCGATGGAGGGATTATGTGGATCCGGCGATCCTGAAAAGCATGTTGCCAAACGGGTAGAGCACTTGCTGCGAGGTACTGCGCATACGTCTTCCCGTGTTCGTGCTGATGGGCAGGTTATCGAAGTACAAGGTAACCCGATGCCGGGCGGTGGTTTTGTGATGAGCTTTATTGATATCACCGCTTTTCGTCAAGCAGAGCAAGCGTTGAAAGATGCCAATGAACACCTAGAAGCACGGGTACAAAAGCGAACCCAAGAGCTGGAACAATTGAATCGCCGTTTGGTAAATGCAACCCAACAAGCGGAGCAACAAGCCCAATCAAAGAGTCGATTCTTAGCCGCTGTGAGTCATGATTTGATGCAGCCGTTAAATGCCGCACGTTTATTTTCATCTTCGCTATCAGAGCTTGCGAAAGAAGATGAAACTATTAAGTTGTCACGCCATATTGAAAGTGCCCTCGGTGCTGCAGAAGATTTGATTGGTGACTTATTGGATGTGTCGCGACTAGAAGCGGGCAAACTACAAGTGAATGTTCATCCATTCCCTATCCGTGAAGTACTCGATACTTTGAGTGCTGAATTTGGTGTTTTGGCAAAACAACAGGGCATTCAATTCGAAGTGCTGAAAAGTAACGCCGTCATTGTGTCCGATCCTAAATTATTGCGCCGTGCATTACAGAACTTTTTAACCAATGCATTTCGTTATAACCCACATGGCAAAGTGTTATTAGGTGTGCGCCGAATTAAAGGTAAATTACAGATTGAAGTCTGGGATAACGGCCCTGGTATTCCTCTTGAAAAGCAGACGGATATTTTTGATGAATTCACGCGTATTCAAACGAGTGGTGCAGATCACGGATTAGGGCTGGGGTTGGCAATTGCCCGTGGGATCAGTCGGGTGCTTGATCACCCGTTATCGCTACGTTCATGGCCAGGTCAAGGCACTGTTTTTGCTCTTTCTGTTCCTCGTGGGGTATTAACTCAAAAACAACAAACAGTGATCTCTCAACAAGCGACAGAAAAGACAGCACCACTGAATGGAGTACGTGTGCTCTGCGTCGACAATGAGCCTGAAATATTACTAGGGATGGAAACGTTACTAGTGAGATGGGGCTGCGATGTGCGTTTAGCTGAAAGCGTTGTAGGCACTATTCAGCAACTGGAAGATGGTTGGGTGCCAGAATTTGTCTTAAGTGATTATCACTTAGCTAACAACCAAACCGGATTACAAGTTTTACAGCAATGCAGTTTACGTTTGGGTAAAACCTTCAAAGGGGCAGTGATAAGCGCCGACCGTACACCAGAAACTCAGCAAGCGATTCGAGGGCATGGTTTTAGTTTTATTAGTAAACCCGTAAAACCTCTAAAGTTACGTGCTTTATTGAATCAGCGTATGAAAAGTGCAATAAAAAGCTAATTAATATGGCTTGAGCATTGGATGAATAGATAAAAGAAAACGGAGCAGAGTGCTCCGTTTTTGATTCTAGCCAACGTATTACTTACGCTGTGAGTTTCTTATCAACACATGTTTTAGCTATTAATGGTCATGTGCTTCACCCGCACCTTTAGGGTAGCGAATCGATTCAACCATATCTTGAACATCTTTCGGTACTTCAGCGGTGAACTTGTTAACCACAATGGAAACTACGAAGTTCAGACACATACCTAGCGTACCAATACCTTCAGGACTTATACCAAAGAACCAGTTATCAGGCGTGCTTGCTGCTGGGTTGATAAACTTGAAGTAGATGATGTATGAGGCCGTAAACGTAATACCCGTTAGCATGCCTGCAATCGCACCTTCTTTGTTCATCTTCTTATAGAAGATACCCAAAATAATCGCTGGGAAGAAAGAGGCAGCCGCTAAGCCGAACGAGAAGGCAACAACCTGAGCAACAAATCCTGGTGGATTAATACCAAGGTAACCGGCTCCGACTATCGCGAGAGCTGCACCGATACGTGCTGCTAATAGCTCCTGTTTATCGGTCATGTCGGGCTTGAAGCCTTTCTTTAACAAGTCATGTGATATCGAGGTCGAGATAACCAGCAATAGCCCTGCAGCGGTTGATAATGCTGCGGCTAGGCCACCAGCTGCCAACAATGCCACTACCCAATTAGGTAAATTAGCTAACTCGGGGCTTGCCAGTACGATGATGTCGCGGTTGATATTCATTTCGTTACGTTCATCGCCCGAATAGAACATTTTACCGTCGTTGTTCTTGTCTTCCCACGTAACTAGGCCGGTTTTCTCCCAGTTTTTAACCCAGCCTGGTGCTTGTTCTGCTGATACACCTTGCATGTCAGAGCCGTTGATTGTCTCAATCATATTGATACGAGCAAACGCGGCAACTGAAGGTGCGGTGGTATAAAGTAGCGAAATGAATAGCAGTGCCCAGCCCGCAGAAATACGTGCATCTTTCACGCGAGGAACCGTGAAGAAGCGAATAATAACGTGCGGCAAACCGGCAGTACCTACCATCAATGCAGAACAGATAAAGAATACGTCAACCATACTCTTTGAACCATCGGTGTAGGCGGTGAAACCTAACTCTGTGGTTAATCCATCAAGCTTATCAAGTACGTATGTTTCAGACCCTGTTAGCGTAGAACCTAAACCAAGCTGTGGGATACTGTTACCCGTCATCATGATTGACGTAAATACCGCAGGAACAAGGAATGCAAAAATGAGAACACAAAATTGTGCAACCTGCGTGTAGGTAATGCCTTTCATGCCACCCAGTACGGCGTAGAAAAATACGATACCCATACCGATGATGATACCCATGTTGATATCAACTTCGAGGAAGCGGGCAAATACAACCCCAACCCCACGCATTTGACCTGCTACGTAAGTAAACGAAACGAAGATGGCACAAAAGACAGCTACCATACGTGCAGTTCTAGAATAGTAACGCTCACCAATAAAATCAGGCACAGTAAACTGACCAAATTTACGTAAGTAAGGCGCAAGACATAGTGCGAGTAGTACATAACCACCCGTCCAGCCCATTAGGTATACACCGCCATCGTAACCGACAAATGAGATGATACCTGCCATTGAAATAAACGATGCTGCCGACATCCAGTCAGCTGCGGTAGCCATACCATTCGCAATAGGATGAACCCCACCGCCAGCAACATAGAACTCACTTGTGGTTCCTGCGCGTGCCCAAATGGCTATACCGATATACACCGAAAAGGTGAGACCCACTAAAATAAACGTCCAGGTTTGGATATCCATAACTAACCTCTTAGTCTTCTTGTACGTTGAATTTACGATCGAGTGCATTCATGCGCACTACGTAGACAAAAATCAGTACCACAAAGGTATAGATGGAACCCTGTTGCGAGAACCAAAACCCTAATTTGAAGCCACCGATTTGGAAGTTGTTAAGAACATCGACAAATAAAATGCCGGCACCGAACGAAACCATGAACCAAATAGTGAGTAGGTAAGCCATTGTACTGAGGTTTTCTTTCCAGTAGGCCTTGGCCTGCTCCTTGGATTCAAACGCCATTGTCATCTCCTTACACGTCATGTTAATAATCGCGGCAAATACGCGTTAATAAAATGTTACAGAAAGACAATAGCAACGATCTCACAAGTAAACAGTGCAACTTTAGTCGTGCTAGAAACAAAAAAATCGCCCAGAAACAGGCGATTTTGTGAGGTGAGGTGGAAATTCAGTATGTTAATGATTTGTTGTGTTAGCCAAAGGTCTAAGTCATTAAATAAAAATCTTTGATGCCAATAAGCAGGTTGTTGACTGCCACAGCTGCAAGGATTAACCCCATCACTCGGCTAATAATCGCAGCCCCGACATTACCGATATATTTCTGGATCTTATTTGCCCCAAGCATTAAGAACAACGTGACTAATAAAACACTCAGCATCACCAATGTCGTGACCATTTGATCGCCCAGCGAGTAACGGTTGTTATCCGTTAACATTACCACGGCCATCATGGCTCCAGGTGATGCAATGGAAGGCACAGCTAAAGGGTATACCGCTAAACTACCTAACTCAGAGTGCTGAACTTCTTGCTCACTTAGCTTACATTCTTGATCAACTTTACCTTCGCCAAAGATCATGGTTAGGGCGAAAAGTAGCAGAACAAGCCCCCCTGCTGCTTGGAAAGCAGGCAGAGGTATTTGCATCGCTTCCAGTAATATCTGACCGATAATAATAAAGAACAATAAAATGCCAGCAGAAATAGCAATGGCTTTTAGTGCGACTAAGCGGCGTTGTTGTGCATTTAGGTGGCTGGTTTGAGCAAGGTATACGGGCACTGAGCCGATAGGATCGACAACAGCCCAAATGAGGACAAACTGGGTGAGAAGGACGCTGAGCAAAATAACCCCCTAAATTAAAATCGTTAATAGTGTGAAAGAATGATGACTTTTACTGGTTTTTTCTATGATATTAATGATGTTAGCAAAAATATATGCTTTTAAGGGGGTTATTTTGATATTAAATTGTATTTAAATTTGTCAGAGTTGAATAATCACCTCTATTTACAGTGGGTAATAGATGATTATTGCTTTCTGTGCGGTTTTGAAATGAAATTATGTTGAAGTCGCTGTTTTTGTGTGTTTTTTGAAAGGTATTTTCAGGTATTAACGAAGATAAATTAATACCTGATGTTTTTATAACCTATTGGGCTAAATCCATTTGCTGCAAGAGAATCACGGCTTGAGTACGATTCTTAACGCCGAGTTTGCGAAAAATAGCGGTCATGTGAGCTTTGATTGTTGCTTCTGATACATTCAACTCATACGCAATTTGCTTATTAAGCAAACCATCAGACAGCATGCATAACACTTTATATTGCTGGGGAGTTAATGAGGCTATTTTCTGGGCAAGGTCATTAATTTCATCATCTTCATCCCCGAGCCCTTCAGGAAAAAAGGGTTCTCCTTCGAGCACTTGATGTAGGGCGCTGATTAGCGCGCGCATATCACTTGATTTAGGAATAAAGCCAAATGCACCGTGGCTGCGAACCTGCTTTACAACCGTAACCTCTTCACTGGCAGATATCACAACGATGGGCAGGTCTGGATATTGGTTACGCAGTTGAATTAAACCTGACATGCCATTCGCGCCCGGCATTTTTAAATCGAGCAGCAATAAATCTACATCATGTTCTTTTTCTAATAAGCTGAGCAGAGTATCAAGCGACTCAGCTTCGAGTAGATTGGCACCACTGATCGCCATATGCACCGATTGAAAAAGTGCATTACGAAACAAGGGGTGATCATCAGCGATAACAATCGTGTATTGAGCGTCCATGGCTACCTTTTCATTATTATTTTTAGTTACGCTATCACTGCTATAAAACCAGATCAATTCGTTAACACTCAAGATAAGAGCTAGATCAGTCCTTTGGTTAACCGTGATGTAATGCATGATGAAATTGTAGTTAAGTTGTTTAAACATATAGTCGCTATGTTATGAGGGAATGTAATTATTAATGAACCAAGAGATGATCCGAAAAATTGATCAACGAAATGATGGCCAACGTTATTTTGAGCAACAACAATTTCAACGTCAGGAGCAGGGCTGGAAGTTAATTATTGGTACTTCGGTATTGTTATTAGCGTTAGTGGCCGTAGAGTTGTTTTGGTTGGTGCCAACGGTGACCAGTGCGAGTAAATCTGCTTTTAGTGGATTTGTTGCGGTGATTGGTATTATTTCCTTTGTGCTCTGGCTCGTTGCTCAGGCCGTACCATTTAAAGTGCGCTGGCAAAGTGTTTCCGTCGCGCTGGCGTGTTTATTGGGTGGTGGATGGGCGCTGCTCTTTCCATTACTGATCCAGCAATCTCACTTTTTTAGCGTTTATGCTTACAGTGATCTGTTTATATTTCTTTCGGTCATTGCGTTTTTTAGTTACCGACCTGCACTGTATCTGGCAGTTTTACCTATCCTCTGTTCGTTATTAGTAACGGATATGTACTTTGGTGATACCAATAATGCGGTAACATTTCTGAGTATGGGTAGCCGACTGATCATTATTATTGTGGTGCGAGAGTGTCTTTATCATTGGTTTCATGCCTCAGTCTGGCATGAATTTGAAGAGAAGCGCTTACGCAAGGAGCTGGCATCGGTGGCCTTGATCGATCTGGTTACTGGGCTGCAAAATGATAAACACTTTGAGCTAATGCTGGATCGGGAAATGATGGCCGCTCGCCGTCATAACAGTGATCTCACCGTGATGATGATTAATATTGAGCCGATGAATTTGTATGCAATGACGTGTGGTCATCAGGCTTGTGACGACTTACTTAAGCGCGCCACCAAAGGATTACGGCGCGGGGTGTATCGCCCACGGGATTTTATTGCCCGTGTCGGTAGCAGTGAATTTGCTTTATTGCTGCCAGATACCGATGCTTCCGGTGCAGAAATTGTTGCCGAGCGTATGCAAAGACATGTCCATCGTTGCTGCGATATGTTGGTGAAAGGGGAGTTAGAACAACCAATGGCCGTCATGATTACCATTGTGGAATGGGCACCAAACGTAAATGTGAGAACAATGCGCAGGTATATGCGGGATGCTCGTAGTCAGTTAAACCTTGATGAGCCGCAGAAGTGCGCAGATAGCGTGTCGTATTATGATCCCGTGAAGTATCGTTGAATATAAAAAAAGAGCACATCATGTGCTCTTTTTTTTATCGCTTTTATCTGACTCAGTTAGCGAGTCGTTGCTTATCTAAGTGATTGAGAAAGGGTTTAGCTTTCATAAATCCCGTCAATCGAGCATTAGGCACTCGGTTTCCCTGACCATCCCAGAAATCGAGAGTCGGTAAGCCTAGTACGTCTAGTTCCTGTAGTAGCTTGATGTCTTGCGGTGAGCTCTTTGTCACATCCGCTTGCAGCAAAACAAACTTGTTTAACTCGGGCATAACTGAGGCATCATGGAAGGTGTACTTTTCAAATTCTTTACACGCCACACACCAATCCGCGTAAAAATCTAACATCACGGGTTTGCCTTGTGCTTTTGCCGCAGCTAATGCGCTATTAAGCTCGTCGATATTGGCGATACGTTGAAATTCTATGTTATTTGACTCACTTGTTGTTGTTGGTTGCGTGCCTGTAATGGCTTGATACAAAGGCTGGGTTGCAATGAATAACCCCAAGATAGCCACAACAGCCAATGTACTGCTACGCCATGATGCCGGCATGGTGGTTTTGATGTGATACAACCAACCAAATGCTGCAATGCCCAATGCAGACCATAAATAAGGCACCCACTGATGCGGTAAAATGCGCTCTAGTAAGAAAATAGGCACGGCTAATAAAATAAACCCGAAGAATATTTTTACATGGATCATCCAGTTGCCCGCTTTGGGTAGTAGCTTGTTACCAAACATAGCGGCAAGAATCAGAGGGATCCCCATACCGATGGCGAGTGCATACAGAGCGATGGCACCCGTTAGTAAATCACCACTTTGTGCGACATACATTAAGGCGCCAGATAATGGGGCAGTTGTACACGGTGAGCAGACTAAGCCAGAGATTGCCCCCATCGCAAATACGCCACCGATACTGCCACCTTTTTGCTTGTTGCTTAGGCCACTTAACCATGTTTGCACACTGCTTGGTAGCTGTAAGTTATAAGCCCCAAACATAGACAGTGCGAGTAATATAAACATGACGCTTAATGCAATTAATACATAAGGGTGCTGCAGTGCTGCTTGGAATTGCATGCCAGCAGAAGCAACCACTAACCCTAATAAGGTGTATGTCAGCGCCATGCCTTGCACATAAATAAAGGCCAGTCGAAATACCCGACCTTGGCTAAGTTTACCGCCACCTAACACAATACCGGTCAGGATTGGGTACATCGGAAGTACACATGGCGTAAACGCTAAACCTACACCTAAAGCAAGGAACAAGAAGGGGGTCCACCATTGAGCAGCAAGATCGCTAGCCAGTTGATCTTGTTGCGTGGCAGGTGCTGCAGTCGTTGCCGAGTTTGTTGCTGCAAGGCTTGAAGTCTTGGCTGGTTGTACTGTTGGTGTTATGGCAGACGTTTGAGCCTGCTGGTCAGTACCTTCACGAGTATCTATGTTATCTGGCGTGTTAGTACTCACTTTCGCTTTTGAGCCTATAACTGCTGATAGTGGTACTTGACGAATTTCTGGCGGGTAGCAAAATCCAGCCTTGGCACAGCCTTGATAACGCACGGTGAGTGTCGAGTTACTTGTGGCTTCAATAATGGGCACCGTCACTGTTAATGGGTCGGTATAAATATTTACTTGCCCAAAGAATTCATCTTTGTATGGTTTGCCTGGAGGAATGTCAATCTGACCTAACTGCGCATCATTGGCGGTAACAGACAATTGGTGCTGGTACAGGTAGTAACCCGGTTTAACTTGCCAATCTAGGTAAACACGATCGCCTTGTTGGCTAAAATTAAACGGAAATGCCTCATCAACGGTGACAAATTTATTGGTGCTTTGAGTATCATTGAAGAGCCCTGATAGCGAAAATTCTGCTCGTGTTGGTAAGCTAAATACACTAATTAGTAGGGTTCCCAGTATTAAAACGAGGGAAACGATACGGGACATCCCGCGATTTTTGCTCAATCCAATCATGCTTATTTGACTCTTCTACAGGCGAACCCAGATTAGGTTATTTTATCTATTAGGAACATATTAATGACATTAACGTGTCGTTCTCGTTAGCGCCATGGTTATAACTATACTCTCTAGGACCGCCTTTTAAACATATTGGTTTCATTGTAAGGCAATCAATTTATGTTCCTGCAAGTGCATTTCGCATGAAATCGATAAAACACGTGATATGGTTTGGTACATACCCCAAGCGTTGATACAGCATATAAATGGGACGTGATGGGGAATACCAGTCATCCATCATGGTGGTGAGCGTGGCTTTTTCTAGGGCGTCTGCTACTACATAGTTAGGTAAACACGCGATACCTAATCCGCTTATTGCTGCTTGTTTTACACTATTTAAATCGGCAATCGCCATGCGCACAGGGGAATTGATCCAGATCGTTTCCGGGTGTGCGACATCCGTTTTACAAGTGAGTGCCCACTCAAACTCTGGCACTGTAGCTAAGCGAGAATGGTGGTTTAATTCATCTGGGTGATGCGGTATACCATATTGTGCAAGATATTCTGGTGATGCGACGAGGGTACGTTGTGATTCGCCAATTTTAGCGGCAGAAAAACTGGAATTCGGTTGTTGCCCCACTCGAAAAACAACGTCGTATTGCTCTGGGCTGTAATCATGGTGTTGATTCGATAAATGATTAAGCGAAAGTGTGACTTCTGGGTAAAGCGCCAAAAACTGATTGAACAATGGCATGAGCTGATACGTCAGCAAACCTACAGGGGCAGAGATCCTCAATGCCCCTCTCGGGTTTGAGCTGCTGGTATCCATTAATTCACTGGTCGTGGCTTGTAATTCGTCAAGCAATGGCTGGCAGCGTTCAAAGTAATTTTGCCCTAATGGGGTTAATGCCACATTGCGACTATCGCGAATAACCAGTTGGCTACCAAGGGTATCTTCTAGTCGTTGTAATCGACGGCTCAGGGTCGCTGGGGGGATGTCTAACGCATTGGCTGCTGCTCTAAAACTTCCATGCTGGGCTATCGCAATCAGAGCGCGTAGGTCGTCTAGCTTCATACCATTTTTGCATCGCTGCATAACGCTTTTACCTCTATCGCAGGGCTTATCTAATCTACTATTATAAGTGTTCAGGCTTTCCTGTCTTAAGCCTGAACTGTAACAAACTGAGACATATCAAATAAGTTGTTGGGGAATAATAGCTTGTTTGGCTCGAACAAAGACGATGGGAATCCGTGTTTGTTCATGGTCTTCGCCCTAGGATGGGGCGGAGATTTAATTCTTCACTTTACTGCTTTGTGAGCAACCTGCTCAATTTACGTCTTCAAAATTATCATCAGGCAGATCTTGCTGTCTTCAATACCTATTCTACTCAACCTTTGATATCTCTAGCATGTCGTATTATCTCTGTATTTATCTAGCATCGACTGACTATTCATTACCATTTCATACTAATTAAAATAAAGTTATGTATCTAGAATGGTATGAATAGAAGCTGACGAGTGAGACGTACTCTACATAAAAGAAAAAGGCCACCCGAAGGTAGCCTTATGCGTATCTGATTGTTTAGCGATTAAAGAATCATGCCGCCAATCAAGAAGCCTAAACCTACTGACGTAGAGATAGTGACCACACCTGGAATAAAGAACGGGTGGTTAAATACAAGGTTACCGATACGTGTAGAGCCTGTGTCATCCATTTCAACCGCAGCTAGTAGCGTTGGGTAAGTAGGAAGTACGAACAGTGCACTTACTGCTGCAAAAGATGCGATAGCAGTAAGAGGAGCAACACCGATAGCCAATGCTGCAGGCATTAGTGCTACAGTGGTTGCGCCTTGAGAGTAAAGCAGCATAGATGCAAGGAACAAGATAAGTGCTAGCATCCATGGGTAGTCACTAAGTAGTGAACCCGCTACTTCTTTAATGCCATCAACGTGTGAGTTAACGAATGTAGAACCTAACCATGCCACACCTAATACACAGATACATGCTGTCATACCAGAGCGGAATGTCGGTGCTGCTGCAATTTTAGAAGCATCGATTTTTGTGAAAGTCACGATAGCTGCAGCTGCTGCTAGCATAACGGTCATGATTGCTTCGTTACGACCAAGTGCTGGGTTTTCAATAAGACCCACAGAGCTTGAGATTGCTGCTGCGTAGCAAACAACAAATGCGATAGCGCCAAGGAAGATGTACGTTGCAGGCTTCGCTGTTGGTAGAATCTCACGCTTACCAGAACCTTTAAGCTTGATAAGACCTTTTGCTAGGCGATCTTGATATATTGGATCATCTTTTAGTTCACAGCCTAGGAAGTTAGCAACGAATGCACCAACCATACATGCGATAAACGTTGTAGGAATACAAATCGCAAGCAGTGTTAGGTAACCGATGCCCATAGGTTCAAGCAGGCCAGAGAAGAAAACAACAGCCGCTGAAATTGGTGATGCCGTAATCGCAATTTGAGATGCAACAACCGCAATAGAGAGTGGGCGTGAAGGGCGAATGCCTTGCTCTTTAGCCACTTCAGCAATAACTGGAAGCGTAGAGAATGCAGTGTGTCCTGTACCCGCCATCAGTGTCATAACATATGTCACGATTGGCGCGTAAAAAGTAATGTGTTTAGGATTTTTTCGAAGGAAGTTTTCTGCTAATTCAACTAACCAGTCCATACCACCTGCTACCTGCATTGCTGCAATCGCTGTGATAACTGACATGATAATTAAAATTACATCAACCGGAATAAATGCTTGGCTTGTTGGTACCCCTAAAAATAGCGATAACACAATAACACCAGCACCACCGGCAAGACCGATACCAATACCACCAATTCTTGCGCCTAAATAAATAAACGCGAGAACAACAAATAGTTCTACACCAATCATTAGATTTGCCCTGTCTTTAAGTTAAAAAATAAATAAATAAAAAATAAATGGGAATTTTGTAGCAAGGAGGCGCGGATTTTCTTCCTGAAAACCCGCTTTATTATTTAGCGGTACGTTAGTTATTATTAGTTATAACGCTTCGCTTTGTATTCTGGGTGCATTAGGTTTTGTACAGAGAAGATGTCGTCTAGTTGCTCTTCAGTTAGAAGACCACGCTCAAGTACAACTTCGCGTACGTTTTTACCTGTTTCAGCACAAATCTTACCAACAATGTCACCTTCGTGGTGGCCAATGAATGGGTTTAGGTAAGTAACGATACCGATTGAGTTAAATACGTAACTTTCACATACTTCTTTATTCACTGTGATACCCGATACGCACTTATCACGTAGAGTTACACAAGCGTTTTTCAGAAGTGAAATAGATTCGAACAGTGCTTGACCGATAACAGGTTCCATTACGTTCAACTGAAGCTGACCAGCTTCTGCTGCGAAAGTAATTGTTGTGTCGTTACCAATAACCTTGAAGCAAACTTGGTTAACTACTTCAGGAATTACTGGGTTTACTTTAGCTGGCATGATAGAAGAACCAGCCTGCATTTCTGGTAGGTTTAGTTCGTTCAAACCTGTACGAGGACCAGAAGAAAGTAGACGTAAGTCGTTACAAATCTTAGACAGTTTAACCGCAGTACGCTTAAGAGCACCGTGGATCATTACGTATGCGCCACAGTCAGACGTTGCTTCGATTAAATCTTCTGCTGGTGTACATGGTAGACCAGTGATTTCAGCAAGACGCTGAACAGCAAGTTCTTGGTAACCAGTCGCTGCGTTTAAGCCAGTACCGATAGCTGTTGCACCTAAGTTCACTTCAAGTAGAAGATCTGCTGTGTACTTAAGGTTTTTGATTTCTTCTTTAAGAAGAACTGAGTACGCGTGGAATTCTTGACCAACAGTCATTGGTACAGCATCTTGAAGCTGAGTACGACCCATCTTTAGAACGCCTGCGAATTCTTTATCTTTCGCGTCGAAAGCACCTTTTAGATAATCAAGTGCTTCAATCATTGTCATGATGCTGTTGTATACAGCAACACGGAAGCCTGTTGGGTATGCACAGTTAGTTGATTGCGATTTGTTTACGTGATCATTAGGGTTAACGACGTCGTATTCGCCTTTATCTTTACCCATCAGTTCAAGAGCAAGGTTAGCAATAACTTCGTTTGCGTTCATGTTAACTGAAGTACCAGCACCGCCTTGGTAAACATCAGACGGGAATTGATCCATACACTTACCAGTGTCTAGAATTAAATCACATGCTTGGATGATGTAGTTACCAACTTCTGAAGGAATAGCGCCTAGCTCTTTGTTCGCCATTGCAGCTGCTTTCTTAGTGAAAACCATACCGCGAACAAAATCAGGAACGTCAGAAATTGTAGTGCTTGAGATGTTGAAGTTTTCAACAGCGCGAAGTGTGTGGATACCCCAGTAAGCGTCAGCAGGAACGTGACGTTCACCTAGTAAATCTTCTTCAATGCGAGTAGCAACATTTAGAGTTGCTTCATTCTTTTCAAGATCAATCATCTGAGACATAAATATAGCCTTTATGGGGAATCTGCTAATAAAAATTCAAACTTTGAGCCAGTTCTGAATAAGAATCCATTCCGCAGAAGTTTTGGCTAGATGATCGTTCCTGACACCTTATTTGCTGCCGATAATACTCCCCTTTAGTGGTAAAACCATAACCGAGATCACTTTTTTGAAGCACATGAAAACATTTGCACAGTAATGAGATCTCCCTCACAAATACTGTTAATGGTTAGGCTCTCAATTATAGTAGTAAATGAAGGAATATAATCAATTGTGAATGAAGTGTGTCTTTACTATTAGTAACGAATAATGCGGGGTAGCTTCGCGCCTATTTGGTTGAAAAATGCCAAAATAGCCCCATAGTTAATGTACGGATAAAATTTAATATCTTTTAAGTAATACTTCGGTGATGAAGTGTTACCTGTAAGTGATCAACGACTCCTAAGAGGTAAGCTGTGTTTCCTGTATTGCTGTTTCTATTTATTCTTGTTCCTATCGTTGAAATTGGATTGTTTGTTCAAGTGGGTGGTTTCTTTGGTTTATGGCCAACCCTTGCCTTCGTATTGGTAACAGCCGTTGTGGGGGCGTCATTAGTTCGCAGCCAAGGTATTGCGACCTTGATGTCTGTTCAAAGCCGATTACAACAAGGTGAAATACCGGCT
Organism: Photobacterium frigidiphilum; assembly: GCF_003025615.1. Lineage (GTDB taxonomy): Bacteria > Pseudomonadota > Gammaproteobacteria > Enterobacterales > Vibrionaceae > Photobacterium > Photobacterium frigidiphilum. The sequence goes on from NZ_PYMJ01000029.1 coordinate 71,071, forward strand.
CAACAAATTGTTGAAGGTGTTATGTTGGCTGTTGCGGGCGTATTGCTATTAACCCCAGGCTTTATGACTGATGCATTGGGAATGCTGGTGTTATTGCCTGCACCCCGTGCCATGCTTGCGAAGCAATTAATGAGCCGAGTAAAAGTAAACGGCATGGGTTCTGGTTTCTCGGCAGGATTTGGCGGCGGTCAGGGGTTTGACAATCAAAGCCCATTTGGTCAGCAAGAGACGCGTAATACTGACAATCGAGACGGTGATGTGTTTGATGGTGAGTTTGAACGTAAAGACGATAAAAACAACGACCAGAATAATCGTTTGAATTAATTTACCGTATAAAAACACTGAACGACGTATTACGCTAGACAATAAAAAAGCAGCCATTAGCTGCTTTTTTTGTTCATGCTATTCACATATTTCAAGCGAAAAGACGTTATTTTTTGTATCGTGATATGTTTAAAATCCTGCTTGTTTACGCATGCGAATAGCATATAGATAGGCACAAATACCACTGATGATATTGGCAACGGTAATACCAATAAATAATCCTTCAGTGCCATTAAGCTGGCAGCCTAACCATGCCGCAGGTAATAAAAAGCCGAATAAGCGTAATAAATTCCACACTAGAGCATGCATTGATTTGTGCATCGCATTTAAAGCGCTAATTAATAACATACACACAGCTTGAAGCCCGTAACTGCTTGGTACTATGATTAGGTAATGCCACAACGGTTCACGCACCGCAATATCTTGACTGAATAAGGCTGATAGCGGCCAACTGAGCGGAACCATCATCACGAAAACCAACAGCTGGAAAATAATGGCAAATCGCATGGCGATAAAAAAAGCTTTAAAAGCCCGTTGGGGTTTATCTGCCCCTAAATTTTGCGCCATAAAGGGCATTAACGCAGAGCCTAACGCCATCATGGTAATGACCAGTAACGATTCAATGCGCATTGCTGCCCCATAAGCCGCAACAGATGTTGTGCCTTGCGTGGCAAGTAACCACATGAGTAATGCACCAGATAACGGATTTAACGCATTGGATAGCCCGGCAGGCATACCAATTTGCATCACTTTTTTCCAATCGTTAAGCAGTAATGCTGGTTTCGGTTTTGCGAGCAATTTCTCTCGGTAAATTAAAATAAACAGCGAATAAAGCAGAGCAAACGCCCAGCTTATGCCACTCGCAATCGCCGCCCCTTTAACCCCTAATTCAGGAAACGGTCCGTAGCCAAAGATCAATAAAGGATCGAGCGCACCATTGATCAAACCTGCCAACATCATGATCTTCGCCGGCGTTTTAGTATCACCAGTTGCACGAATCGCACTATTTCCAGCCATCGGAATAACCAGCAATGGGATCGCCAAATACCAAACGCTCATGTATTCACTGATCACGGGCAATAGATCAGGGCTTGCGCCAATGAGTGAAAACAAAGGTTCAATTGTGCTGATACCTAAGCTTGATGCTGCAATAACCAGTATGACGGCTAATAGCATGCCATGACTGGCAAAGCGTGCTGCTGAATGTGTATCGCCTTTACCTAATAAGCGCCCAATGTTAGTTGAAATACCAACACTGACCCCCATCGTGATGCAATTTACCGCAAAGGTAACAGGAAAGGTGAAGCTGACAGCAGCCAGTGCATCAGTGCCTAATAATGAGATAAAAAAAGTATCAACGAGGTTGAACATTAAGATCGCAACCATACCAAATACCATAGGTACAGTAAGGCGGCGCAGTACATCGGCGATAGGATCAGATAGCAGCCCGTGTTTGTCGGGGCGTTGATTTATGGTCTTTGGGATTACCGGCAGGGACCTTTTTTCTTTTAACATAATGGTCTCGAATTTGATTCGCACGATTACCCTAAAGCAAAGAGTGTGATCGGGCAAAAATTCTCGGGGTTATTTTCGTAATATTTAGTGCTTAGGGCTTGGGATCCTGAAAAACGACCCAACATGTGTACTTAACAGAGCAAGTAAGTAACCTCTAGTGTGCTACTTGTTTATATCCCATGGATCTTACCCAATCAGGAGAGACGACCAATGAACATTCGTCCTTTACATGACCGAGTTATCGTTGAACGCCAAGAAGTTGAATCTAAGTCTGCTGGTGGCATTGTGCTAACTGGTTCTGCTGCCGAAAAATCAACACGTGGTGTTGTACTAGCTGTAGGCAAAGGCCGCATTCTAGAAAATGGCACAGTTCAAGAGTTGGACGTTAAAGTTGGTGATACTGTTATCTTTGCTGAAGGCTACGGCACTAAGTCAGAAAAGATTGATGGTAAAGAAGTCCTGATCATGTCTGAAAATGACATCATGGCAATCGTTGAATAATCCGTTCACTTTAAATAAATAATTAAGAAAGGAATAGAGACATGGCTGCTAAAGACGTTAAATTTGGCAATGACGCTCGAATTAAAATGCTAGAAGGTGTAAACGTTCTGGCTGACGCTGTAAAAGTAACACTAGGTCCTAAAGGCCGTAACGTTGTTCTAGACAAATCATTTGGCGCACCAACAATCACAAAAGATGGTGTTTCTGTTGCACGTGAAATCGAACTTGAAGACAAGTTCCAAAACATGGGCGCACAAATGGTAAAAGAAGTGGCTTCGCAAGCGAATGACGCGGCGGGCGACGGAACAACAACAGCAACAGTATTGGCACAGTCAATCATTACTGAAGGTCTAAAAGCCGTTGCTGCTGGCATGAACCCAATGGATCTTAAACGTGGTATCGACAAAGCGGTTATTGCTGCTGTTGCAGCACTAAAAGAACTATCTGTACCATGTGAAGATACAAAAGCTATCGCACAGGTAGGTACTATCTCTGCAAATGCTGATGCAACAGTGGGTAACCTAATTGCAGAAGCAATGGAAAAAGTAGGCCGTGACGGTGTTATCACTGTAGAAGAAGGTCAAGCACTGCATGATGAGCTTGATGTTGTTGAAGGTATGCAGTTCGACCGTGGTTACCTGTCTCCTTACTTCATCAACAACCAAGAAGCGGGTTCTGTTGATCTAGAAAGCCCGTTCATTCTACTTGTAGACAAGAAAGTATCGAATATTCGTGAACTACTTCCTGCTCTAGAAGGCGTAGCGAAAGCATCTCGTCCACTGCTTATCATTGCAGAAGACGTTGAAGGCGAAGCACTAGCAACATTAGTTGTGAACAACATGCGTGGCATCGTAAAAGTTGCTGCTGTTAAAGCGCCTGGTTTCGGTGACCGTCGTAAGTCAATGCTACAAGACATTGCTGTGCTAACGGCTGGTACGGTTATTTCTGAAGAAATCGGTCTAGAGCTAGATAAAGTACAACTTGAAGATCTTGGTCAAGCGAAGCGTATTTCTATCACTAAAGAAAACACCACTATCATCGATGGTGCTGGTGAAGAAACAATGATTAAAGGTCGTGTTGCTCAAATTCGTCAACAAATCGAAGACGCAACATCTGACTATGATAAAGAAAAACTTCAAGAGCGTGTTGCGAAACTAGCTGGCGGCGTTGCTGTTATTAAAGTTGGCGCGGCAACTGAAGTTGAAATGAAAGAGAAGAAAGACCGTGTTCAAGATGCACTACACGCAACGCGTGCAGCTGTAGAAGAAGGCGTGGTTGCTGGTGGTGGTGTTGCACTAATCCGCGCAGCATCAAAAGTTGCTGAGTCTGGTCTTGAAGGTGACAACGAAGAGCAGAACGTAGGTATCCGCGTAGCACTTCGTGCGATGGAATCTCCAATTCGTCAAATCACCAAAAATGCGGGTGACGAAGAATCAGTTGTTGCTAACAATGTTCGTGCTGGCGAAGGTAACTACGGTTACAACGCTGCAACTGGCGAATACGGCGACATGATTGAAATGGGTATTCTTGACCCAACTAAAGTAACGCGTTCAGCACTTCAGTTCGCAGCTTCTGTTGCTGGTCTTATGATTACTACTGAAGCAATGATTACAGATATGCCAGCGAAAGATGCCTCTGCAATGCCTGATATGGGCGGCATGGGTGGTATGGGTGGCATGGGCGGCATGATGTAATCATCATTCTGTTGTTATTAACAACATGGTGTTGATCATTGTGCTGTAAATAACCACTGATAAAAAAGAACCCGTCTTATGACGGGTTTTTTGTACCTGTTACATTATCAACAAGCAACCAACAAGACTTTAATCGTTATAGATAGGATGATTTTTCATCAGAAAGATATCTATAGGCTTACCTGTAAAATCCCTCGAAAAGCTGCACAGCAAATAATAATCAATAAAAACAATGACTTAACGTGTAAATTTAAGTCATTAATCCTTTACTTTAATCTAGAACACCTTTTTGCTGTTTATTTTCAATAAACGTGTACATTGTTTCATTGCAAAAAGTATGTCGTTGTTTTAATCCTATCTAAGTATAAAAAATGCCACACCCTTAATGCGTGAAAAAGCTAAAAAAGCAGTACATCTTTTTATTTGTTTTAAATCAGTAGGTTACAGTGGTGATTTTATGTATTTGATAATTATTTATTTTCGTTCATGTTTTAGGTGTTTATGTGGATCTTTGCTGTACTGGTTTTGGCTTTTAGATCATCTAGCTATTAATGATTTAAAATACCCGCGCTCAGTTCACCTTTGAATTAGCTAGAAAAGCTGTACGTAAAGTTAAATAGTGTCATATCAATGACTTACGTGTAGCTCTTGAGGTTTTGGTTGTGAGCTTTATTTTTGGGCACCTTTTTGCTGATTTTTATTGCAAAAGGTGCGCGGTGACTTGAGTGTGTGGTTAACTGCGGAATAGCGGATAAAACAAGGTATGAAGAACTCAGTGGAGTGTTGCAGAAGGGGGGGGCTATATACAAAAGAAAAGCAGCCAGTAACAGCTGCTTTTAATTAGATCGAATAGTAAGGCTAAGGCACTCGTCGATAAGTTTGAAGCTAACTTTATTGATATTGTAAATGACGGCGATTTTTCTTTGCGGCATTTTTTTCGATATATTCGATAATCATACCAGCGATATCTTTTTCTGTTGCCGCTTCAATACCTTCAAGACCAGGTGATGAGTTAACTTCCATAATTAGTGGGCCGCGTTCAGATCGAAGTAAATCGACCCCTGCAACGCTTAATCCCATTGCTTTTGCAGCTGCGACTGCTGTTTTGCGTTCTTCTGGTGTAATACGGACTAAAGATGCGCTACCACCACGGTGTAAATTCGAACGGAATTCACCATCAGCGGCTTGGCGTTTCATGGCTGCAATGACTTTATCGCCAATCACGAAACAGCGAATATCAGCACCGCCTGCTTCTTTAATATATTCCTGCACCATGATGTTGGCTTTCAGCCCCATAAAAGCTTCAATAACACTTTCTGCAGCCGTTTGGGTTTCAGCCAATACCACGCCAATACCTTGAGTACCTTCTAATAATTTAATGACCAGTGGCGCACCACCGACCATTTTAATTAAATCGGGCACATCGTCTGGTTTGCTGGCAAAGCCAGTGATCGGCATACCTATACCTTTACGGCTTAATAATTGTAAAGAGCGTAGCTTGTCACGAGAACGTGAAATGGCAATTGACTGATTCACCGAGAACACATCCATCATTTCAAATTGACGTAATACTGAACAGCCATAAAATGTTATGTCTGCACCAATACGTGGAATGATGGCGTCAAAACCTGTTAAATCATTACCTTCAAAATGAATAGAAGGCTGTACCGAGTTGATATTCATATAACAACGCAGGGCATTAATGATAACCGCTTCATGACCACGAGCTTCACACGCTTCACGTAAACGGCGGGTTGAGTATAGGGTTTCGTTTTGGGACAGAATGCCAATTTTCATTGCGTTTCTCGCGACTTATAAAGGGTGATATGGGATCAGTGTGGGAAGTTTGGCGAACTTCAATTTACCGAATAAGGGCAATACTGAATAAGCGGCGACTATGCTCTTAATCGTAAAAAAAATCGAGTGGTGTGACGATGATATTTTTTTATCGTTTTAATAAATATCACTGGTTAAGATTGTTGCGTTAAAGTGTAAAAAGCTTTTGAGTTATAATGATCCAAAAGCTGTACAAGCTGTACGTTCTATTAATAACAATGACTTATATGCTATTCTTTTGGGTTGCAATACTCTTTTTGATTTGGTTCAGCTTTTTGGTGTTTTATGGCTTAAGTGGTGTGCTTCAATAAAAAGAAGAATTGCAAAGGAAAGAAATAACATGGATGAGTGTAGGTACTGGTGGCAATAATACCTCTTGATTAAGCCGGATAACATTTACGAGTTTGAGTTTTTTCATTGTTTTGGTTCGTTTATCATTAATCTCATTGGCGTGATTAATATGCTTGGATCTTTCTTTGTTGCCTTGAAGGAGGCAAATGGTAAGGGCCAGCATGTTGCTGGCCTTGAAGTTATGTGAGCCAGAAATTAACGGTAGATACGTGGGTTGGTTGCACCCCAAACAGTGTAATGTTCTGGCAGAATACGATTGCTTTTCTCTTCGGTCTCTTCGCCAGTGATTTCTTCAAAGCCTTGACGGCCAAAAATAACCACTTCCTCGTTGGTCTGTACGTCGACGATGTCTGTGACATCGACCATGGTGGTGTTCATTGATACCATGCCCATCACGCGAGCACGCTGGCCGTTGATCAGTACCTCTGCCTTGTTACCCAGAGAGCGGGCAAAGCCGTCTGAGTAGCCGATAGGAAGGTTTGCCAGTACAGAATCGCGCTCTAGTACCGCGGTACTGCCGTAGCCGATGGTGCTGCCTGCTGGGAAGTGGTGCAGTGACGCAACATGTGTTTTGAATGAAACGATGCGCTGGTATGGTGCTGTTGCTGGGTAATCGCCGTAAAGCATGCCGCCTGGGCGAACCATGTCTAGGTGAGCTTCAGGTAAGTTCAGCGTAATGTAAGAGTTGGCAACATGTAGGGTGACGTCCTTACGCTTTAGATCGGTGCTGTCCATCAGCCATTTCGTTTCTACCTTGAAGCGCTTTACCTTGCGCTTGATTTCGTCAAGGCCTTCGTTCGGGAAGTGGGTCATCATGCCTACGATTTCCAGATTGGGATCGCCAGCGATTTCGACACCTTCTACCTGACCTTCATAAGTTGTCAGATCCAGACCGTTACGCCCCATGCCTGAGGTATTCAGTGCTAGGTGAACCGGGATAGTTGTGCCGTTTGCTCGGGCGATTTCGATGATTTGATCGGCTTGTGCCTTGGTACCGATTAATTCTTCCATCTGGTATTGCAGGCCGCCTTCAATTTCATTTTTGCTCGCGGCACGTACTCGCATGATTTTGCCAATGAAACCGTGCTTACGTACCACACGAGCTTCTTCGTTGCTGGTGATCCCAACACATGGCACTTGGTTGGCGATGATGGATGGCATTAGGCCTGCGATACCATTACCGTAAGCGTCGGCTTTCATGATAGCGCAGATTTTTGTATCGGCTTTTAGCTGGTTTTGAAGTAACTGAATGTTGCCAGAAAATGCTTGGGTATCGATTTCCAGCCATGCATTGCTTGACTGAACGCGTTCTTCGCGCTCGTTATTATCGAAATCGACCAGCAGAGGGGCGGCATTGGCGGTAGTTTGACCCATTAGGGCAAGAGCAACTAGGCTAAGTTTCAGTTTCAAAATGTATTTCCTTTTATATATATGATGTAAAAAACGGGGTGAAGTTACAGCGTGAATAAACGCACAACATCACGAAGCGCAGTGGCTCTGCGCTTGAGCTCTTCTACCCCTTGTTGTGCATCTTGTGTTGATAAGCGGTTTTCATTGGCGCTGCTGCTGAGTGTGGCAACATTGGATGATAAGTGTTCAGCGGCAAAAGCTTGCTCTTTTACTGACTCGGCAATTTCTTCCATGCCTTCGGTTACTGAGGTAATTTCAGTTCTAAAGCCATTTAGTGATTGATTTGCTTCATCGGCGTATTGAACGCAACTATCAACTTGACCGACTGCTAGTTGCATCGTATCAGTCGCGCCACTCGTATCGTTTTGAATGGTATTGATCATCGACCCTATTTCGATCGTTGCCTTGGCGGTTCGTTCTGACAGTTGGCGGACTTCGTCGGCTACTACTGCAAACCCACGGCCTTGCTCTCCGGCTCGTGCCGCTTCGATAGCGGCATTGAGCGCCAGTAGATTAGTCTGGTCGGCAATATCTTTGATCACCTCAACAATGGAGTTGATATCATTGGCGCGGCTGTCAAGCTGATGGAGTCTTTCGGCAACAGTGTTGGTTTCCTGTTGGACATTTTGCATACCGGTGACGGCATGATTGATCGCACCGACCGTGTCTTGGGTATGCTGTTCAAAGTGGGTCATTTTTTGGTTGGCACCGTTGACCACTTCCGAAATGCTTTGTGAACTGGTCGCCAACTCTTCGATCGCCGCAGCACTGTTGCCAACGTTTTCTGCCTGTTCGATTGAGCGCTTTGTGACGGCCTGAATGAGGTGATCAAGCTGGGTGGTGATCGCCGCAACGCTTTCGGTGCTTTGGCTAACCTCCATTAGGCGCTGGCGTAATGCTGCCATAAAGGTATTGAACGAGTGCGACATTGCCCCGATTTCATCCTTACTGCTCACTGGCACTTGTTGTGTGAGGTTCCAGTCGCCATTAGCAATGTTGAGCAGTACGGCATTTAGCGTATTGATTGGTGCAACAAGCTGATTGGCGATCAGGCGGGCAGCCACTAGTGCTAGTGCCAAAACGATCATTGCGGTGATACACACTTTCTTGAGTTCGCGGTTTATCATGGCATCAACTTCGCTCAGCGAGATATCGACCCCTATCACATAGGTTTCTCCTTGATGGTTACGAAACGGGACGAAAATTGAGCGGTATCGGCCGTATTCACCTTGGTACTCTTCAAATTGGATTTGTTGAGTCAGGAATGCTTTGCGAAGCATTTTCGGAACGATTTTGTATTCTTCTTGGTACCAGTTTTTATAGTGGCCAGAACGTGCTTCTTCTTTTGTTTGATTGATATAGGTGTAATATATCCGACCGTTTCTCATCACGGTGGAATAGACCCAATCCAGCTCTGAGGCTTGGGTGAAGCTGGTCAAATTCTGGGAAATTTTGTCGTAATCGTTGTTGGCTTTGTTTTGATGATCATGGCGTTCATCACCGATAATTTTTTGGGTGGCATTGGCTGCTGTTGTTAGTTCCGTATTCAGGCTGTTAAGTGTTCTGCTTTGTAAAGCTTGGTAGGAAAAGGTAGATAGTACCAAAATGATGATGAGTGAGAGAACAGCAAAGCATGCTGATAATTTTGTTTTAAGGTTCATATTATTTCTTCTTATGTGTGATTTTGGTTCCATTATTGCGTTGCAAATGAAACTAGCGACATAAAAACAAGTGACTTAAATAGATGAACACTATCTGTTGTTTTTTTCTTAATTTTGGAGGTATAAGGAACGAGAGAGCAAGATAGAGAACGATTTTGTGTCTTTGGTGACACAAAATCTGATGAGGAAGGTTGTTGAAGTGATTATTCTAAGTGAAGGTCTAGTGGGGTTTTACTCGTTCGTCCACCGATCTCGCGTGTTAACTTGGGTACCATATACCCCGATACATTCTGCATTAGACCTGCCATTAAGTGGCGAGCTTCAGTGTCATCAATCATAAAATGGGCCGCACCCTGTACCTTATCTAAAACATGTAAATAATAAGGCTGAATACCTGCAGTAAACAGGCTTTCGCTAAGCGCAGTAAGTGCTTCGACTGAATCATTAATCCCGCGTAATAACACGCCCTGGTTAAGTAAAGTGACATTCACGCGTTTAAGTTTCGTCATGGCATCGGTTAGTTCATCATTAATCTCATTGGCGTGGTTAATATGGGTAACCAGAATCGTTTGTAAGCGACTATTGCCAATTAATGTACATAACTCATCAGTAATACGGTTAGGTATGACGATAGGCAAGCGAGTGTGAATACGCAGACGTTTAATATGAGGAATAGATTCTATTTCATCAACTAGCCATGCTAATTCGTGATCTTTTGCCATTAATGGATCACCGCCTGATAAAATGACTTCATTTAATTCTGGGTGTTCAGCAATGTAGTTCAGCGCCGTTTTCCACTGTGTTTTACCGCCTTTATTATCGCTATAAGGGAAATGACGGCGAAAGCAGTAGCGGCAATTCACCGCACAACCACCTTTCACTATCATTAACGCGCGGTTTTTGTATTTGTGCAGTAAGCCTGGAATGGCGTTGTCTTGTTCTTCTAAAGGATCGAGAGAATACCCTTCATGTACCTCAAACTCTGGCTCTAAAGGCAGTACTTGTCGCAGTAGTGGATCATAGGGGTTGCCAACTTCCATTCTATCAACAAAGCTCATTGGTACACGTAACGCAAATAGCTTTCTTGCGGCTAAGCCCTTTTCCCATGGTATGGGATCGATTTTTAGGGTTTTTAATAGCAGAAAAGGATCTGAAATCGCATTAGCTAGATCATTAAGCCAGTTTTGCTCAACAGTTGAGGCGTTTCGGGTTATTATATGCGGCATTAAATACAACTCGAAGATGTGTAAGAGGATAGAAATGGCGTCTTTCAGCACCAATGAATTCCGCAGCGGAATGAAAATTATGCTAGATAATGAACCTTGTGTCATTATCGAAAACGAATTTGTTAAGCCTGGTAAAGGTCAAGCATTCAGCCGTGTAAAAATCCGTAAGCTACTTTCGGGTAAAGTTCTTGAAAAAACGTTTAAATCTGGCGAATCAGTTGAAGCTGCCGATGTAGTCGAGGTTGAGCTTGATTACCTATACAACGACGGTGAATTCTACCACTTTATGGACAACGTTTCATTTGAGCAGATTGCTGCCGATGTAAAAGCTGTTGGTGATAATGCTAAATGGTTGGTAGAAAACAACACGTGTACGCTAACACTTTGGAACGGTAACCCTATTATTGTTACCCCACCAAACTTCGTAGAACTAGAAGTGACTGAAACTGATCCTGGCCTAAAAGGCGATACACAGGGTACTGGTGGTAAGCCTGCAACACTTATAACGGGCGCCGTTGTACGTGTTCCACTGTTCATCCAGATTGGCGAAGTGATCAAAGCTGATACGCGTTCTGGTGAATACGTAAGTCGTGTGAAGTAATATTTGCTTTCACAGGTAACAAAGAAGTCGCTAAGGCGGCTTTTTTTATGCCTGCAATTCAGTGATTTTGCTGAACTTTCACTGCTTTACATTATTTTTTTATGAAGTCAGTTGTACAGCTGTAAGTGTAAGCTATTGTTTATATTTATTTGTATTTAGAATGAGAGTCATTAATACATACATAATAATTATATTGATTGGTGGGTTATATGGATTTTAAGCCTCAGGCACAAGCTGCGCTAAAGAAAAAACTGTCTCTTCCTCTTGCTGGCGGTATTTTAGGTATTGCTGCATTATTGGGGTTAGCGAATAATTCCGTTTTAATGACCGATGCGGGATATACCTATGTGCATCAGAATAATGTGACTGGCGAATTGGATGTTTTTAGTGAGCCAGGTATTCATTTTCGGATGCCTTTTTTGTCAAAGATCACCCAATACGATCAGGTTATTACCGTTTCTTATGGTAATACAACAGGCGAAGATTTCTATCAACGCTTACCGTCTATTCAAGTCCGCTTTGCTGATACCTATATTGGTAGTATTCCCGTTACTTTCCGATTTAAGCTGTCTCAAAACCCTGATGCGGTGGTCAAAATGCACCGAGAATTTCGTAATAACAGTAATTTAATCGATGCTTTGTTGGTTAAAAATGCACGAAATGTCACGGTGATTACGGCGACTCAATACACCGGAGAAGAATTTTTCCAAGGTGGATTAAATCAATTTAAAACAAAGCTTGGTGATCAGCTGCGTGATGGCATTTATATGACCGAACGAAAGCAAGTTGAAATTGAGCAAATTGATTTAGCGCCAGTCGGTATTAACCAATCTAATTCAAATAAATTGCAACGCACTCAGCAATTGGTATGGAAAACCGTCCCTGTATTAGATGAAGGTGGTAACCCTAAGCGTCAGAACAACCCATTACAGCAGTATGGTATTGCGGTTACGCAAGTGACCATAGGCGACCCTTCACCGGAAGAGCAATTAAACAAGCTATTGATGGATAAGAAGCGATTAGTCGCTGATCGTATTCGTGCCATCCAAGAACAAGAAACGTCAAAAGCACAGGCAGAAACCGAGCAGTTACGCAAAGAGATTCAACGTACTCGCGAAGTACAAGATGCGCAGAGAAATAAAGAGCTCGCGATTATTTCGCAGCAAAAAGAAGTGGAAATTGCCCGTCAAATTGCAGAGCGAGAGATTGTTGAGGTCGAAAAGACAAAGCGTTTAGCGGAGGTTGATAAAGAAAAAGAATTGGCGATAGCGCAAGCTAACTTGGCGATTCAAAAAGCCAATGCGTTATCTGCAGAATACGAAGCGAAAGCCATTTTGTCGAAAGGGCATGCTGAAGCTGAAATCTTAAAATCAAAATATGATGCTTATGGTGCAAACCGCGATGTTTATTTAGCTGAATTGAATCGTGATGTGTCCACTGCGTTGTACAGCAACTTGAAGAACTATCAAGTACAGATGCCAACTAACTATTTTGGTGGCAGTAATGCAGGCAAATTAACCACGAATTTGGATGTAATTACTGGGTTAGGTGCCTTAGGTATTTTAGAGAAAAATCAAAAACTTGCTGATACCAGCCAAAATAAATAGTGTCCACTAACAACACAGACTTATTTGACCAATAAAAAAAGCACCGCCTAAGCGGTGCTTTTTACATTTTGTATATCAATGATGATTAAATCATGAATACAAAGATAATTGCTAAAGCTGATACTAGGAACGCTGTCGCGTAACAAGCGATCTTACCAACCACACCAGTGTGGAATTTAAGATCGTGCATACCATGATGTAGGCGGTGCATTGCATGCCACATTGGTAGTGCTAGTGTCGCGATAGTAAATAGAGCGCCAATGAAGCTTGTTACAAAGCCTGATACGCGCTCATAACTCATTGCATCTGCATCAAGTATGCCTAGTGGCACCATGATACCAAGAACAAGTACAGTTACCGGTGTTAGCATTGCGAACCAAGTACCACCAGCACCAAACAGACCCCACCATACAGGTTCGTCAGAACGCTTAGGATTTAGATTTACCACGTGGTTCTCCTTAAACTAACACTAGAACGACCAGTGAGATTGCAGCAACTGCAGCCCACTGAGCTAGTACAATAATCGTCTTATCAAGCTTTTTGCCTTTAATTTTAATCGGCACTACTTGAGGCATCATGCTGAAGAAGGTTTGTGCATGGAACAAGCTGGCAAGAAGCGCAAGAATGTTTAATACCACCACAATTGGGTTAGACATAAAGCTTAACCAACCCGCCCAAGCTTCTGGTCCTTTCACTAGGCAACCTAGACCGAAAGTCAGGCAGATAGTGAAAAAGATCAAAGGTAGAATTGTTGCTTCACGCACCATGTAGAAGCGGTAGAAAGGATCATCTTTCCACCAAGTACGTGTCATTTCGCGAACGTAAGGTTTACGGTTGCTCA
>NZ_PYMJ01000003.1 GCF_003025615.1 Photobacterium frigidiphilum
ACTCATATGCCTGCACAACCAGACATAGCCACAAACACAAATTAGCTCCTGCTACCGCGCTTGTGTATTTCAGATAGACTCGTGGTTCATTTAAGCTTCCATGCTCGCCCTGAACTCCGGGCACACTATAAGTATTATCTGACGCCCAGCATGGGCATGAACGAATGAGGTGAAAGCCCTCTGTAGGAAAATCACCACTTAATATTCAACGATCTGAGAATACCTCACTATGCTACCAGACTCTTACGAGTAGAGGTTGCTGATGCAGTTTTAAATCATCATGGAAGCCCAAATGCTTCGCTTACTGCACACTTGGTTGTTTTGCGTTTTAAGCCTCATTTCTTTCAATCAATGGCATCTATACTAATGGGTAATCCGACTGAAGAGTTATTAGTGGCAATCCTAACTCATGAGGAAACGCAAATATGAGAGCACTCTCTTTACCTCAGGCGAGAAAGCTTGTGCTGCTTTCACAATGTATTTCAACAAAGTCGCTAAAAGGTAGTGCGTATTCAGAAACCTTAAACGTTTTTGAGCGCTTAGGTTATGTGCAGATAGATACCATATCAGTCGTGCAACGCGCACATCACCATACACTTTGGAGTCGAAACCCCAGATATCAGGTTGCTCACCTTGATCAGCTCGTTGCAGACAAAAAAGTATTTGAGTATTGGTCGCATGCTGCCTCTTACCTGCCAATGAGAGACTATCGATTTAGCCTACCTCGTAAGACGGCGTTCAAATTGGGTCAACAAAGCCATTGGTATAAGAAAGATCACAAACTGATGGCAGATGTTCTTAAGCGAATAGAGAGTGAAGGCCCATTAATGGCGAAAGACTTTGTCTCTAAAAGCCATAAAACGAATGGGTGGGGCAGTAAACCAACTAAACAAGCCTTAGAAACTTTATTCATGCAGGGGGACCTCATGATCGCAGAGCGTAAAAATTTTCATAAGGTCTATGACTTAACGCAGCGAGTATTACCAAACGATGTAGATGCCTCAATACCTACAGAGCAAGAGTATGGGCAATTTTTAGTATTGAGTTACTTAAGAGCTCACGGCTTCGGAAACCTAGCTGAAATTACCTACCTACTTAAAAATATTAAAACGCTGGCTAGCCAAGCGTTGAATATGTTGCTTGAAAGTGGCGATATCAAAAGAGTAATCATTAATGAGTCTGTTTATTTTGCTTGCTGTGATGCCTTATTTCTACTCGACAAGCGACTAAATAAAAAACAAGTTCACATTCTTTCTCCATTCGATAACTTGCTTATCCAGCGAAAGCGAACACAATCTATTTTTAACTTTAAATATCTTCTTGAATGCTATGTTCCTGCCGCCAAACGTCAGTTTGGTTATTTTTGTTTACCGGTTTTGTGGAATGGGAAGCTAGTTGCGAGGGCAGATTGTAAGGTCGATAAACAAACCAACACACTCAATGTGATTCACTTATTCATTGAACCTTCAGTGAATGAAAAAGAAACATTTTTTACCGCTTTAGAGGAAAAGCTTCAAGCGTTTGCTCAGTTTAACCAATGTAATCATTATGCGATTCAGAAAGTATCTTCCCGTACTGTTTAAAGTCATTTACCCATTACCTTTTCACCTTATTTGAATCATCGATCTAACCAGGTTCTGTTCATCGACGTGTAAGTACTTCTTGGCTACTTTGCGTTTTAAACCACATTTCTTTCAACAAATTACTTCTATACTAATGGGTAATCTGACTGAAGAAGGAATGCCGATGCTAAATGAAAACCATGCCTTTATCTTAGATTTCCCCGATCTTACACGAGACATTGTTCAGCTCAACCACGATGATCCAACATTCAAAGGCGATCTTCAGCAGTATCATGAATTGGATTACGATATCCGTCAGCTAGAGATATCGGGTAGTCCGATTGATGATGACAATATGAATGATCTAAAGCTTCAGCGTGTGGAGTTAAAAGACATGTTATATAAGCAACTAACTAAGCATCATGAGCAGGCAAGCAATTAACCCATTTGAATATACACAGTGTTTGTGTCGTCGAGGTTTGGTCTTGAGATACTTCATAATGCGAATTGAAAGGTTATAAGTGGCAATCCTAACTCAGATTTCCCCAACGCTCTTCCATGAACCACTCACTCAGTATCGAGTACTTGGTATATGCTTCTCGTATTGTGAACGGCGTATCTTTCGTATCAAACAGGGTGTTCTCTGTGAGGTGGCTTCTGAAGGAAGCAACTGACAAAACGGGACGATGACCAAAATTAATTTGATAATAGACTGCGATAGTCGCTAGCTTGTATTTTTTTCTTTTGTTGTGGCTGTGCCCAAATCTTTGCTCTCCTCAAGCAAAGCCTCAATTAACACGCGAATCGCATTGGGTTGGTACTTTCTTGCTTTGTACACTAAAAAAGATTGGCGATCACTACGATGATATTCTGGCAGTAATTGAACTAAATTTGTTGCCTCTTTAGCATGTCTGAGTGGCAATGAAGCGACACCTAAACCTCGGCTTACTGCATCGACTACAGCGCGAATATCATTTACCACGAGTCGAGGTTTAATTTGATGCTCTTCGTACAACTTTCCATCGCGGAAGAACGGCAGCTTGTTTTTTTGATCAATTGCTACCCAATCAAGTGCGGCTAAATCGGTTGGGGTAGAGATTTCACCGCATTGCTGCACATATTCTCGACTAGCAAAGAAGCCATGCCTAGAAGTAAAAATTGGTCTGGCAATCATGTCATCCATATCTTCAATATCAAAAGTAATCAGTAAATCACGATCTGTTTCTGGTTTTGCTTGATCGTTGTTTAATACTAAATCAAGGCGAACGCTAGGATATGTTTTGAGGAACCTTTCGATTGTCGGTGCAATAAAGGAGCGGTAAAAGCTGTGCGGGATAGACAGCCTGACTCGACCTGATACTTGGTTGGTTTGTTCAGTAAGGCTCTCTATACCAGACTCAATCTGCTCCATGCCACTACTTAGATTTTCGAAGGTAAGTTTACCTACTTCTGTAGGCGTCAATTCCCGCCCTTTCTTTTCCAACAGTCTTAAATCGAGTCGAGTTTCTAAAGCTGCAAGTCGTCTAGAGACTGTTGACTGCGGCAAGTTTAGAGCTTTAGCTGCTTTCTGTAGTGATCCTTGTTCTACCACTTTGCAGAACAAAAAAAGATCATCAATGTTTCCAAATATGGAATCCACAATTCAAGTTTCACTTATTGTTACTATTTATGACTAGATTTATACTTTTTTTCATATTATTTCAATACATGAGTAAGCATTATGAGTAAAAAACAATTCTGGTTAACGACTATTCTGTCATCTTTTACGATGGCGACGATGATGTCTGGATTGATATCTGGATACAAAATGGGGTTTAGTATCGAATGGCCCCCCGTTTGGGCACAAAGTTTCTTAATCGCTTGGCCGTGTGCTTTATTTCTTAATCTAACCGTTATTCCTCAAATTCGAGCTTTTTCTGCTTGGTTATGTAGACCCAAAGTTCAAATCGTTGCTAGGGACAATGACCAAGAATAGATTTTTACTGCATGGCAATGTAGCAAAAAGCACGGAAGAGCAAATTGTATTAGCATGGCAAAATGTTAGAGGGGGCTACCAATCACATTATTGTTCGTGAATGGTCTATTTGATTAACCATGCTATATCTTTGCGTAGCAATAAAGCTGCTGCGAGGTAACGTCGAGCAGCAGCAAGTGAAGTACGATTAATAATGGCATTGAGCTCGATTTTCTAGAGAGATAAAATCCAAGTGTATTCAATGTACTCGGATTTTTATGTTTCTAAAGTAGGTGTTGAGCAACGGGCACCCAATTTTTGTGAAACAACTTTTTGGATAATCTACGTTTTTATCGTCAGAGATGATCGATGAATGCTTAAAAATGTAAAGAGTACGACTAACGGGCATAACAGCATTAAGTTAGGCTTTTATTTATTAAAGCAGTGACCATATTATGGCTAACATTAAACATCCCATAATTGATAATATCGGCACAAGTAGACACTGCCATGATTGCCATTTTTTGTTATATATTGCTTTATTTGTGTCAGCAAGAAGCTTTAATACTTTTTGCCTGTCCTTGTCTTCTTTTAACGTTTGTTTCTTTGCATCCATCATCATATATGTGGCCCTTTACGATAGCTCTAGGCTGACAACTCTTAGGTTTAATGTGTTTCGGATAGTCCCGAAGTCACCGCGAGTAATATTAAATGATATTTTTCCATCAGTGCCTTTAATTGCGAATGCTTTGGCACGAGTTTCTATATCAATTACCTCAGAAAGGTATACGTTAGCTTGATTCGACGTAAACGATACGCGCTCTGATTCAGCCATGAAGAAGCCATTATCCGTATAACTGATTTTTAACCCATACTTAAGCTCGTCAATTTCTTTTATCGTGTGGGGATGCGTTTTTTTTACTTGGCCTAACATCATTTTCTAATCTCAATTAACTCGGAGGTGAGTCACTGCCCCGATAGTAGGGACTGCCAATTAAAGGACAGGAAGAGGCAGCAACTCGTGGATTAAGGTTTTAGTAATAGCAAGTCACAAGGCATTGTTTTTACTAATGGTTCAGTTGGGGATAATAAAATTTTATTAAGCATGTCTGATTTGTGATGACCCATAACTAATAGATCAACGCCGTTTTCAATCACACCACGATAAATCTCATCTTCGATTGTGCCAGAGTAGAGTAGGTGCTTATGAATAGGGGTACTTAAGTTATCAAGTAGCTTCCTCATCATGGCAACTGAGTTGTGGTGTTCTGCTGCTTCATGTTCACTTAAGTTAACGCTTAGAATGCCGTCATAAAAGCTAGCAATATCCCTATCCACATGAATTATGCTTAACTTCGCGCCATTCGTTACTGCCATTTCTTCTGCTTTGTATACTAAAGAACTAGCGTTCATATCTAATCCAACTGCTAACATTACGTGTTTATAGTGCATGCTTATTATTCCTAGTTAGTTAAAGATACTGTGAACGCCAATGGAAGTGCCGAAGCCACCAAAGATAAGCCAAGCAACAAACGTTATAAGTAACCTGCTTAAATACATCGTGGAAATGCTTTTAGCTCTGAACAGAATGGATACTAAGGTACTTTGATATTTAAGAAAAACTTATAATATTTAAATAGTGGTTAAGTATTATTTAACAGCCTAGTTATTTGTTAACTTTATGGTGTCTATTGATAAGTGGCTATTGAACTAAATAGGGACAGATATGTTTTACAAAATGAGTGATGACTTGTTTGATTGCGAGAAGGAAATTTGTGATGGGTATTAATGTAGCCATATGTAAGATACCGAATCGTTCGAATGCTCTGATATACAGTGATATCAGAGCATTTTTATCAGAACGTCGGTCTATTAAGCACTCGTGACCAGCTTACGGGCTGCTTTAAATTTACTTAGCGGCACTTTAGTCAGCAAGATACCGCTTAACAAAGGTAATAACATTAAGACCGATTGCTCTGAAATAACTGTGCCAGATGTCGCAGCAGAAAGTGCTAAAGCAACCAACGGGAAAATGAGGAAACAGATTGATGCCGTAAAGGGTGTCGAAATCTGCCCAAGTTTAAAGTACGCCACAATACCGCCCACACTGGCGAAGATGCCTAAATAGCCTACTGCCATTAGTGATGATGAAGAGAAAGCCTGTACGTCTATATTTTCAAATGCCAATGAGGTGATAAACAACAAGATAGCCGCCACGAAGCTGGGTAATGCATTGTAAGTAATGACTTGAATATCTTTACAGTGCTTTTGCACCATCACATACATTACAGCATGAATGGCAACAGCCAGCCCTAATGCCCCAGAGCCAATCAGTAAATTATCACCTCCGATCCCTAACTCGTTCGATAGAATAATGAAGAGGCTGATCACCGCAATAAAAAGTCCGATAAATTGATGAATGGCAAGACGCAAACCTAAAAATAGGGTGGATGTGATCATCACAGCAATGGGCATGTTAGCGAAAATAATCGAGGCTAATCCTGACGAAATGTACATTTCACCCGCAATCATTAAGGTGAAAGGAATCGCGAAATAGAACACAGCCACAATGGCGATCCATTTGTTTTTACCTTTCGGAAAAAGCAGTGGTTGATTAAAGATCTTCGACAGCAAAACTAAAATGGGTGACGCAATCAGAAAGCGTAAACCCGTTGCAAAAATGGGTGGAATAGTATCGACAGCTATCTCCATCGCTAACCACGTGGTTCCCCAAATAAAGCATACAGAGCAAAATAATAGCAGTGGAAGGTGTTTCTTATTCATAGTTAATATCCGTTTTAATTCCCAGCTACGCCGACGTATAGCCTTGTTTTTATAATGGTTTAATATTGAAGCTTGCAGTAAATATGCGGGTAATATACGTGCTTCACTGGGGAATAACTTACTAAGATGCAGGCTTATGAATGTTTATTAAGAAAGAAATTCTATTTTTGGGCTGTATGTAGAAAAATTTTCCATATCGGCCAAATATAAATAATATTATGCGCACATGGCGTATTTTTAAAGTGAGTTTATTTCCTTCTGGTCATACAGATAGTTCTTTATTTGGCGCTGTTTTCTTGCAATCTCGTTATGGTTCGGCATGAGGTATATAGTTATTACTGATAGCAAAAAGGCTTCTGCATAACAGTGAGGTTAAATATGGCTGATAACAACGGCATTAATAGCAGATTCGTTAAGAATCAGTTCAATAATAGGACGTTCATTATTCGAACTATGGCAGCAGATGAGGTCGCGCTAGCGGTGAGTTGGGCAGGACAAGAAGGGTGGAATCCTGGTCTTAACGATGCTTCGACCTTTTATCATGCTGACCCCAGTGGTTTTTTTGTTGGTGAGCTTGATGATCAAATCATCGCGGTAGGCAGTGCGGTTATTTATGATGATCAATTTGCTTTCTGTGGACTATATATTGTCGCACCAGAGTATCGCGGTAAGGGGTATGGTTTAGCGTTAACAAAACATCGCCTAGCACATTGTGGTGATCGCAATATCGGTATAGATGGTGTGTTAGAAAACGTGAAGATTTATCAACGCATCGGTTACGTCCCCTTTTATGAAAACCGCCGTTATCAATTTACGGCATCGGCAAAAACATTTAATTCCACCCATATCAAACCCATTACACATGGCGATTTGCAGCAGATTTTCATTTATGACCGTCAGTGCTTTCCTGCTCCCAGAGAGAACTTTTTAACACATTGGATTTCACAGCCACAGGCAAAATCACTGTTCTATACTGTAGACGGTAAAATTAAGGGATATGTCGTTAGACGTCGTTGCCTTGAAGGGTACAAAATTGGTCCCTTATTTGCTGATAATGCTGAGGTAGCCCAGCAGTTATTAAACGCTGTTCAGGTTGATATCGAAGGGGAAGCTGTATTACTCGATGTACCTGAAATTAATCAGGAAGCAGTTAAAATAGCTGAGCAAGAAAAGATGTGTGTGGTATTTGCTACTGCGAGAATGTATCAAAAAGGGTTACCCAATATTGATAATAATAAAATCTTTGGTATTACGACGTTTGAGTTGGGGTAGCAATCCATACCGTTTTTTTGATACTTATCCGCTCGTTTTCGTGTTTTATTTGTTGTTATTTGCCCACTGAAAAACCAAAGCAATAGGAAAGGGGGAAATCAGCACTAAGCCTAAACCAATTAAACTGCTGATCACGACCATACCTGTTACATTCTGCCCAATATCTGTCATAAAAAGACTTATCGTGCCTGCAAGAAACAGAACTAATCCTATGATGTGCAGTATTTTGAAAACCTTAATTATTGGGTGTTGTGCTTGAGCCATACTTATTAGCCTTTTAATATATCCACGTACATGATGAAGCAAGTGCTTCAAATTTCCCACTGTTTTTATTCAATATTCATGATTGTCTCTTTAAACATTATTGAATTTTCTTGTTGGTTTACTCGCGTAATCTACTCCTATAAATAGTAATAATAGTAAGGCTCAGCATGTCGTTCAAAGTGACGTATATTATTTGGTTTTCAATGGCAACGGTATTATGGATTGGTTTCCCATTTCTGATTTTGGCGTAAGCTTTAGCATTGATGACTTTGTTTATATTTGCGCGTTGGTAGCGATTAGCTATCAGCTGCGCATATAGAATGTTGTTATACGTAAAGGTCACGATAACGATCCATCATGCTTCTGTGAATACGAGTACCCGTCATCTAAACGTCATGTTTTCTTTTCATAACTGTCATTAATGTGAATCGGTACTGTCATAAATACCCTCTAATATCCTCCTCAACAAAACTGACCTAGTCCAGAGGATGGAAACCAATGAAACAACTTATTGCTGGCCTTACTTTTGCTGCGATTACCGTAAGCACGGCTGCACAAGCTCAACCAAATGTTGAACAATTAATCAAAGCGGCTCAAAAAGAAGGGCAAGTTTATAGTGTCGGTATGCCTGATGGCTGGGCAAACTGGAAAGATACGTGGGCTGATATGGCATCAACCTATGGTTTGAAACACCAAGATACAGACATGAGCTCAGCACAAGAAATTGCGAAATTCGCAGCCGAGAAAAAAAATGCGACCGCAGATATTGGCGATGTGGGTTTTGCTTTTGGTCGAGTCGCGGTGAAGAAAGGGGTAACTCAACCTTATAAACCGACTACTTGGGCAGACATTCCAGATTGGGCGAAAGATAAAGATGGCCATTGGATGCTCGCATATACAGGCACAATAGCTTTTATTATCAATAATAACCTCGTTAAAGATGCCCCTAAAAGTTGGGACGATTTAGTGAAAGGGCAATATCGCGTCACCGTGGGTGATGTGGGTGTTGCAGCACAAGCAAACAATGCAGTGTTAGCGGCGGCCTTTGCGAAAGGTGGCAATGAGCAAGACATTAAACCCGCCCTACAGTTATTTGGTGAGCTGGCAAAACAAGGCCGTTTATCACTGAATGATCCAAGTATCGCCAATCTTGAAAAAGGTGAAGTGGAAGTGGGCATAATGTGGGACTTCAATGCCTTGAACTACCGTGACCAAATCGACCGTGCTCGCTTTACGGTTGTAATTCCTTCTGATGGCTCTGTTATTTCGGGCTACACCACCATTATCAATAAATTTGCGAAAAACCCTAACGCAGCCAAATTGGCACGTGAATATATTCTAAGTGATGAAGGTCAAATTAACTTAGCACGTGGTTATGCGCGTCCTATCCGTTCATCAATTACTTTACCTGATGATGTGAAGGCCAAGTTATTGCCTAACGAACAATACGTCAATGCAAAGCCAATTTCAGACTTTGAACGTTGGGGAAAAACAGCCCGTAAATTGCCGCGCCAATGGCAAGAAAACGTTCTAATTCACATGCAGTAAGAGGTCGATATGCGCAATAAGGTGATTCTTGTTGTGCTTGATGGACTGAACTATCAGGTAGCTCATGATTGTATGGGCTACCTAAACGGTTTAATCGAAACTCATCAAGCCACGTTGTATAAAGTACAGGCACAGCTGCCATCTATGTCACGCCCGTTATATGAATGTATTTTAACGGGTAAACGCCCTGTTGAAAGCGGCATTGTGAATAACGAGGTAGTGCGTTTATCCCATCACAGTAGTGTATTTAGCTTAGCGAAAGACGCTGGTTTAATTACAGCAGCAGCGGCTTATCACTGGATGAGTGAGCTGTATAATCGCGCACCGTATAACGCTATTCGTGACCGCGTAACAAATGATGAAACGTTGAATATTCAGCATGGCTGTTTTTATCATTCAGACCATTACCCCGACGAGCATTTGTTTCTGGACGCCGAGTATTTGCGACGTCAGTACAATCCCAACTTTCTCTTAATCCACCCGATGAACATTGATGATACTGGCCATAAATTTGGTTTGGATTCGTCGCAATATCGTAATTCAGCACGTTATGCCGATATTTATTTGTCGCGTTTTGTTCCGGAATGGATAGACCAAGGTTATCAAATTATTGTAACCAGCGATCATGGTATGAATAACGATCGTAGCCATGGTGGTGTATTAGCAGAAGAGCGTGAAGTACCGATGTTTGTAATAGGAAGCCAATTTGCACACCGTCATGTTGTCGAAAATATTGAGCCTCCGAAACAGACTGAAATTTGTGGTTTAGTGTGTGATTTATTGGGTATAGAACATCATGATAAAGCCAGCTGTCAGATGTTATTAGCAGGGTCTAAATGAGTGAATTAATCTCAACGGCTTCTTCTGCCAAGAAGCCAAGTACTGGAACAACCGTTAGTACTGTTCAGGTGGCATCGCGCTTTAAGCCACCCTTTAAACACTGGCGTCCGGCGTTATTATTACTGCCATTCAGTGTGGTATTTTTCTTCTTCCAACTTGCGCCAATGATATGGGTATTTGTTAACAGCTTTATTTACGATGAATCGTGGTCGGTTGAAAACTACCATGAAATTTTCGACTCTGATTTCTTATTGCAGTCTTTTGGTAACAGCATGTCGATTGCAATGTGGTCGAGTGTGGTGGGCCTAGCCATTGCGACGATTGGTGTTGCATCGTTACGACGGGTTGATTGTAAAATACGAGATTGGGTCGTGGCCTTTACGAATATGGCGAGCAATTTCAGCGGAGTACCGCTGGCATTTGCTTTCGTGATTATTCTTGGTTTTAACGGTGCGATTACCTTGTTATTAAAGCAATGGGGTTGGATTGACGATTTCAACCTGTACTCTAAAACGGGTTTAACGTTTATCTATATTTATTTCCAAATTCCTCTAGCCATGTTGTTGCTGTATCCCGCTTTTGATGCCCTGCGAGATGACTGGGAAGAAGCGGCGGCGTTACTGGGTGCGAATAAATGGCGCTATTGGTTACACATCGCTTTACCGGTGTTATCGCCAGCATTATTGGGTACGTTAATTATTCTGATTGCTAACGCGATGGGGGCGTATGCCAGTGCTTATGCTTTAACAACGGGTAATTACAACTTAGTAACGATTCGTATCGCGAGTTTAGTGTCGGGTGATTTGTTCCTTGAGCCTAATTTAGCTGCTGCTTTATCGGTATTACTCATGATCATTTTGGGCTTCGTGACAGCGATAAATCAATGGCTGCTGAAAAGGAGCTACCATGCAAAACGTTAATTTAAAAATGAGTGCGACGACATACCATAAATCAGTGGTGTATGGACTAATCTCGCTACTCGCCATTCCTGTTATTGCAACGTTAGTGTATTCATTATCCCAACGATGGGGCGCCACTATTACCCCCGATGGCTTTACGTTTGATTGGTATTTACAGCTGTGGCAAGACCCTCGATTTCTAGCGGCGTTTGGTCGTTCATTATTGCTCTGCTTTATTTCGTTAGCGGTGAGTTGCGCATTAATTATTCCGACTATTTTTGTGGTGTTTTATTATTTTCCACGATTAGATAGTTGGATGAATTTACTGATATTACTGCCATTCGCTGTGCCGCCGGTTGTGTCTTCGGTAGGGTTATTACAGCTCTATGCTGATGGTCCAATTCCGATTGTGGGTACACCATGGGTATTAATTGGTACGTATTTCACCATTGCATTACCGTTTATGTATCGCGCCCTAGCAAACAGCCTGCAAGGGATCAATTTACGTGATTTGATGGATGCTGCTCATTTACTGGGGGCGAGCACACCCCGTGCCTTTGTCTCGATAGTGTTGCCCAATATTCGTAAAGGGTTGTTAGCGTCGTTGTTTTTATCGTTCTCTTTTCTACTTGGGGAATTTGTTTTCGCCAATATATTGGTCGGAACGCGCTTTGAAACCTTACAGGTTTATCTCTACAACATGCGCCAAACCAGTGGTCACTTTACCTCTGCGTTGGTGATGTCTTATTTCTTTTTCACGTTATTTCTAACGTGGTTAGCAACGCGCTTTAGCCGTTAGAACACAGGGAAAATTGAACCATGAATTACGTTGAAGTTTCAAATTTAAGTAAACGCTTTGGTCAAAACACTGTGTTTGAAGGTATTAACCTGACGATTAAACAAGGTGAGTTTGTTACTTTGCTTGGCCCGAGTGGTTGTGGTAAATCGACACTATTACGTTGTATTGCCGGCCTGAATGATGTTGATAACGGTAATATTATTGTTAAAGGTGAAGATATTACCCATGCAGCGCCGCAAACGCGTGGCATCGGTATGGTGTTTCAGAGCTATGCGTTATTTCCCAATATGACCGTATGGGACAATATTGCGTTTGGCTTGAAAATGCAGAAAGTGTCAGCGGCTGATTTAAAACAGCAAGTAGACAAAGTGATTGAGTTGGTTGAGCTAAATGGGCGTGAGCAATATTATTCTCATCAATTGTCTGGTGGGCAACGCCAGCGTGTTGCTTTAGCGCGCGCATTGGTGGTTAAACCCAGAATTCTACTATTGGATGAGCCTTTATCAGCATTGGATGCACGTATTCGTAAGCACTTACGTGAGCAAATTCGAACCATTCAAAAAGAGATGAACCTAACTACTATTTTTGTTACCCATGATCAAGAAGAAGCCTTAACGATGTCAGATCGTATCTTCTTGATGAATAAAGGTGAAATTGTACAAAGTGGCACAGCGGAAGAAATATATACCCAGCCCGCTAGTGAATTTGTTGCCAGTTTTATGGGGAATTATAATTTACTGGGTGCAAAACAAGTGCACGATATTTTCGGTATGTCGATTAATGGAAAACTTGCGATTAGACCAGAATCTATCTATGTACGTGAAGCGGGTCGTCAGTATGGTGAGCATATTTCAGCCCCGGTATTAGCGAATGTGGTTAGCCATCAATTATTGGGTAATGTGATTCGTTATCAGGTTGTGCTTTCTCAAGACGAAACACAGCAACCAAACGTTGCACCAACGCAAAGCATTATTGTTGATATGCTGAATCGTTCATCAGAGCGTTTATTCGAGCAAGGCACAAAACTTGAGTTGATGTTTAATAAAAACGAGATGCAAGAAGTGGCGTAATTAACGGTATATATCCGCTTTAATCATGTTGTCTCAATGTGAGATTTTACAGTTCTGTTTAATATTGAAAACGCCAACTTAATTGTTGGCGTTTTCACATCATCTGTTTGAAAAATGGAGATAATTAATGGAATTGGTATTCTTCTTTACTGATCAAGTTTGTTTTTGTCTCCCAGCTTCGAGAAACAAAATAAAGAGGATCGTTATAATCGGCATGTGACCGACAAGCTCTTCTAATCCCGAAAGTAGAAAGGTTGTCATAAATATAGCCAGCAACAAACCGTATATGATCCGGTTGGCAAGGTTGGCTATAAGTATTAGTCCAAGAATGACTTCGCTGATACCGACAAAAACAACAAAATGCAGATTACTAATTTGCGGGAGGCTAAGCAGCGGGAAGAAATTGTAATAGTCGTTTTGGTTGATGAAAGCCAATGCCATACCTGGAAGCATTAACTTATTGTGGATACCTAATTCTAGTAATTGGAGCCCTAGCCCTATACGGACTAGATGGACTGCGATTCTGCGCCATTGTTCTTTGTCTTGATTCCAATACTTGCATAGGCGGTAGTCATTATTGTTTAAGCTGGGGCCAATGAAGATAAGCGACAGACCAACAAATAAGAATTCAAAGAGGTAATCAAACGCGATAAAAAAAGGAAAGAAAATGAATAGAGCGAGTGATGTTAGCGCAATCGCGACGCCTGTTAGGCTGACTGAGACGGCCATTAGCACGATTGCCGAAGCCTGAATAATAACGCCATACAACGCAAGTTGAGGTGATAAGTAGAGGTTTGGAGCAAGAAACTCCCCCAGCAACAGGTTAACAGCAAGATAACAATTAATGACGAGTACCAGGAAGTACCATATCCAAGGGTGTGGTGTGACAATAGGTTGAGTTAGGCCTGCTTTTAGTTTGTTAGGCAGTATGGGAGCGTATGTGATCATCGTTGCAAACAAAAAAAGGCTGAGTGTTGTGATGACAATAGCCAAAGAGATAGTATCGAAAGGGAGGCTTGTCTCTGGATTGGTGCCATCAGCAATAAACCACCTCACGTGAGCATGGCTAGATTGACTAAAACAAAGTGCAGGAAAAGAAGCTACGATGCAGAGCCATTGTTTAGCGCGTATTCGTTGTATTCTGTTCATTATCTGTTCTTCCAAAGGGCTAACCAGTGATTATCTTGTTGGCTCGTCGATGTTTTCTTCTGACAACGTTAAAAGAAATACTTCGAGCTGGTTGAGTTGGTAAGGTAATAATTTCAACGGTGCTAAATCTGAATGTGTCCCGAATGGCGTGGCTGCCCGATTGTAATAGTGGAGTACTTCTGTGAGTGTGCTGAATTGTCCTGCATGCATATAAGGGGCGGTATCGGCAATGTTCCTCAAACTCGGTACTTTTATAGCGCCCTTTAGTTCATTACTGGCTCTTTTGATAAAAATCAGCTCTTTACATTGTGCTGATTCGCTATCGCTATAGTAACCAAGGCAATTAAATGGGTCTTTGAGAGCATGCTCTACTCCCGTAAATCGTCCTTTCTGGGCGGAAAGGTGAGGCATCGGAACCGTTGTAGCGTGAAAGTCACCATTCGAGAAGAGTGCGCCGTTATGGCAGCGAATACACTGTCCTTGTTCGCTGATAAACAATTTAAGCCCTGCAATTTCGTTTTCGCTTAATAAAGGCTTTCCGCCGATATCGGGCGATCTGGATGGAGCGGTGACTTGATCGATATAGCGGTCAAACCGTGTATCACTAGGCCATAGGGTTGCTTGATAAGCGGCTAATGATTTCCCTATATTTGCGTAAATACGGTTGATTTCCGTTTGTATTTGAATGCCTAGCCACTGCCAGTTCTTTTGTTCTTCTTCGTATTGGCTGGTCGGAGAGGCCTGTTCCGGTAAAATGGTATTCATAAGCAGAGCAGGGAGGCTACCGAAAACAGTCTGATAAAGTTGTGGATATCGATTTAACACGTATTGCACATATTGCGTACGAGTGCCGGCATGTTCAATATGATTTTCTAGTGGTTTTAATGCTTGTGCCCATAGGCTATCAGCACTGCCATCCAGCATAAACCAGTTGAAGCTAGCAACACCCAACAATGTTGGTACTTGTTTATCTAACGAGATATCACTATTGGCCGCTAGTGTGAAATAGTGCTCTGGCTGGTGGCAGCTCGCACAGGCGATTTGCTGATAGCGGCTCAGTTGAGTATCAGAAAAGAGTAACTTACCAAGTAATGCAGCCTGCGGCTTGAGTAAGTAGTTATTAGAGGGATCACTTATTTGCCATTTACTTGGAAGGCGCAAGCTGCGAAGTATGGCTAATTCTTCCTGAGTCCAGATTGTTATTATAGGCGCAGACTTATAGGTTATAAAGTAAATTAATAATACTGTTATAGCTGAGCTTATAATCACCATTGCTTTATTTGGTGTTATCATGATCTAGATCAAATTCTATTTTGTGATGGAATTGTGCGTTGGGATTTAAATCAATTAATTCGATTCGCCACTTTCCATACATATTAAACTTCACGCCATCAATGATGTATTCTCCTGGCTTCGGTTCATTAATTAGCTGAGGTTGCGTCGGTAAGCCATGCTGATGGGCGGGCATCCCTCCCTTTATTTGGAACTCTAGCCCTTGAACAGGCTGACCTGTTGTGTCATCGATATGAATAACCCAAGAGTGGATTTCATTCAAAATAATAGGTAATTCAATAGGTTCTGCGGTGATGTTGTATTGAGAAGTTTGTACAATAACGGGCAGCGTTGATGAGGCCATCGATGGGCTGTTCATCAATACGAGTAATGTAATTATCATATATTTATACAACACAGTAACCTAGCTTATTAATTATTATGTTTATTGTTTGAAGTATTGTATTAATAGTGTTATTGATCAAGCTCAGCATTAAGATTAATTAGATATATCTAGCTTTATATAAATATCACAGTTGATGCTTGGTATTAATAATTAGTTATATTCCCATTTACAAAGTGGTATTTTTTTTACTTCTTTATTGGTAATTATTTGCGCGGTGTTATCTTTGTTTTATATATATGCAGTAGTTAATAAGAGTGTTTATTATTAAGCTCGTTTTGATTTGTCTGATATGAATCATGTTTGATTCTGGGGGGCTATGTGTTTTTTCAGGTCATGACGCCAACGTGGAGGCTCTGGCTTTTATTGCGTGAACTACACTAAAAGACTTGTAGCTCAAACCATGAAAGGATAACGAGATGAAGAAGCTGCTAGCAACATTATTGTTTTTATCAACATTGTTTGTATCAACGTCTGTGCTTGCTTCACAAGGAGAATCCGTAAGCTATCAAGTCAATGGCGAAGAATATGAAGGCTTTTATATGGCTTCCCAAAAAGGTGCGCCTTTAATCTTAATGGTTCATGACTGGGATGGACTTACCGCCTATGAAAAAAAGCGCGTAGGTATGCTAACTGATGAAGGTTATGCGGTGTTTGCAGCTGATCTCTTTGGTAAAGATGTACGCCCCACAGAAACAGAAGAAAAGAAAAAGCTAACAGGCGCTTTATATCAAGATAAAGAAAAAATGTTGGGCTTGCTTGATGGTGCATTAGAGAAAGCCGCATCATTGGGTGCAAAAGCCGATAATACCGTTGCAATGGGCTATTGTTTTGGCGGGGCAGCAGTACTTGAAATGGCTCGCAGTGGCGCAGGTATGAAAGCATATGTCACCTTCCATGGCGGATTAAAAACACCAGAAGGGGCTGATTACGCGAAAACAAAAGGTAAGGTACTTGTGTTCCATGGTGGTGGTGATACCTCTGTAACTATGGCTGACTTTGTCGATCTTTCTACAGCCCTTGAAGCCAGTAATGTCGACAGCGAAATGATTGTATACAGTGGTGCACCACACGGCTTTACTGTTGAAGGCTCAGATCGTTATCAAGCAGCAGCCGATCAAAAATCTTGGGCGCGTTTTGTTGAATTTTTGGCAGAAATTAAATAACTGTCTCTGCTAGTCAAATTTATTAGCCTTGTTCTGGCGTCGAGGAAAAAGGGAAGAATCATAGTGTAATTATTGATTCGATTGTGAGTAAACAATTTTGCGAGCATACTGGTTATGTCATGGCAATGCACCTGTAAACTTTCGAATAACTAAAAAGGAAATCATTATGTTATGTGTTACAACGTCAGACATTATTGGACGAGAAATTACAGAAACATTGGGTGTCGTTACGGGTAATGTTGTGCAATCTAAGCACGTAGGTCGAGACATTATGGCAGGTTTTAAAACTATCTTTGGTGGTGAAATTCGCGGCTATACTGAAATGCTCACAGAAGCTCGTGAAGAAGCCTTAAACCGTGCAATTGCCGATGCACAATCGCAAGGCGCTGATGCCATCGTGAACCTTAGGTTTACAACCAGTGCAATCATGCAGGGTGCTTCAGAAATTCTTGCCTATGGTACTGCGGTTAAACTACGTTAATTCATGAGGCTTATGTTTTTGTCGCTGAAAGCATAAGCTGTCCAAATGAAACCACTAAGTGTCCTTTTAGTACCACAACGTGGGTTTTAATGTAATGAACCATCCCACCCCGTCAGGCTATGATTATGGTGACAATTAATAAGTAATTAAACAGCATTTACACGTTACCGTAGAAATGCATAACTATGAAATTGATAATGCTTTTCTCTTTTCACCTGAAATACATGCGGTAATGCCTGTTAATTTCTATGGTGGTCATGTTCTCTCAATATATATGACACAAGTAGTAAGGTGAGGCTATATGAACAATGTTTTTAACATGGAAAAGTTATTCACTTCATGCCTCTTGCTCTCTTTTATCCGAGAGAACAGGCATTTTTAAACAGCTGACGATTAACTAAATTTATCCACTCTTTCAAACGAAGTATTACCTTTTATTTTTATACTCAATATATCATAACGAATAAACTAACGTGGTAACGGGTAGTTTTTATGGCTTATGAGATTCAGGAAGTTTAGTCATACATTTACCCTAATATTTACCCTAATATTAGTTTTAACTTACTTATATAAATATAACAATCTGGCACAAAGTACCTCTTTAGTGTTACATTGAATGATTATCAATAATTACGTCGGTAATAAACTTAATCACCACGTCGTACATATAAAAGCAGTTTAAAAAACTTAATTCAGAAAAAATGAACCCTCAATGAACTTAGAGTATTAAATCTAATAATTAGGTGTTTTCGAACGCATATGCTCTTCATGATCGAATTGGTAGTGAAACCAACCAATAACTTGCGCAAAACATTACCAAGATCTCATAAAACAACAAAAATAGTGGACGATAATTCCAAGACTAAACTTTCTAGTACATAATGATTAAGTCGTCAACTCGAAGATATTTATTTATTAAAAGGGAATTTTATGAGAAATATTGCCGGTATTATTGAGCAGCTTGAAAGTGGAAAGCAGAATTTCAATATCTGGGTATATTCAAGTAAAGATTACTATTGTAAGTTTGGTTCTCAAAGTAATAAACCGCGTACATTCCAACTACAGAAAGCAATTGAACAGCATTTACAAGTTATCGTAGAAATGCATAACTATGAAATTGATAATGCTTTTCTCTTTTTACCGGAAATACATGCGGTAATACCTGTGAATTTCCATGATGGTCATGTACTTTCAACACATATGACACAAGTGGAAAGGTGAAAAATAAACTAGCTCGCTGTCTTTATATATTTGGTATCAAGAATGATTAAGAAACAAATTATGGCTAGATTGTTTCTGTATTGTCCCAATCAATAAAGATATAAATAAACAGACCCATTGGGTCTGTTTATTTAACAAGTGTTTTATATCAATTTTATTAATTCAGCCCCAGATATAGTCAGAAAAGTAGTCAAATTAAGTTTGGACTTCAAGAAATCGTTGGGCGTTATTGATTGCGACTTCAATTTTTCACCTCTTACTTCATCAAACCGTAATTTGACCAAGTTTTCTTAATCCAAGTAATGTGCCTGCAAGTTCGAGGGAACATCCGTAATGTTACTTCTTTGGTCCGAGAACATTACCAAAGCTACAAACCAAGCAGCAAAATAAGGGGTACTGTCTATGATCTATGGTACCTGTTTATCACATTTTCTATGGTCATTATTCCAAACATAATTTTTCTGACAAATGACTCGGAAGTGCCAACGAAGTAGAAATGAGGATGCCTAGACCAAATCTTCTGCAGTTTTTTATCTAATTGAACTGCTTGTTCAGAAGACTCGCTTCTTACCGGATTGTTACTGCTGATATCATGTCCGGTGGCTGCCGCTGATTCAAAAAAAATCACGGCATCATAGCGAGCGATTTCATGGTCAAAGGTTGAATTTACATCTTTAAAAAAGTCGCTTTCCGTACCAGGCCAATAGGCTAGGCCGTCAAGTGACCCGCGATCGCAGACCAGCAACCTATCCGGAAATTGTCTTTTATGGATCTCTTCCAGATTTTTCTGCAGCTGAAAAATAGTTTTCTGAATCATCCTGAGTGTTTGCTCATTATCTGATCGCGTTATCCCTCCGGAAAAGAGCAAGGTTGCAGCCTCGGGTACAACGGCAATTTTATGGCGTAGCTCTCTACGGAAGAGATCCAGTGCTGTGGTTTTGCCACCACCGGGACCACCCGTTACGACAACTTGCAACTGCTTTTTCATCACGGCCTCTAACTAGCTAGTTGTTATCTAAGAAGCTTAGTCAAAAGTTGAAAATAATTAGCTATTTCTAAACTTGTTATTGACCTGTCTATAACTTCATAGTTTAAAGTGCTCTTATTCAAACAATGGAATCGAGTTAAATGGTGTATCGAATTTCTGAACTCGCTGTCGAAGTGGGGCTGTCACGTACCGCTCTGCTTTATTATGAAAAACAAGACCTTATAAAAGGTCAAAGATTAAGTAACGGCTATCGAGTATACAGTGAGCGTGATCTCCAGCGCATCCGTTTAATTCGGCAACTTCAGGCTGGAGGATTAACCCTCAAAGAGTGTAAAGCGTGCTTAGAGGCAAAAGTAGATCGTAAACTGTTACAACGTCGATTACATAAATTGGATGAAGAAATTGCCCAAAAACAACAGTCGCGACAGCTTCTCGCGGCGATGCTTGGTGAGGGGAATCTCAAAGAGTGGCATGAAAATACAAATAAATTAGCGCCTGATGCGCATTTAGATTGGTTAATGAAGCAGGGATTCAGTGAAAAAGAAGCTCTGCGATTAAAATGGTTATCAAAAGACATGAACGAACACGAACAGTATATGGCCGAATTTATGACGGTCTTTGAAGCACTTGACCGATGGGCGCCAGGAAGTGAAAGTGAAACACTCAAAGCGTTGTCGCTTTTACCTGAGCAACCGAAAGTTATTCTTGAGATTGGCTGTGGTAAAGGGCTGGCCACGACGGTACTAGCAAATAATACGACCGCATCTATTACAGCAGTGGATAACGAGCAATCGGCATTAACAAGACTCAGTGACCGTTTTGAAGCGGATGGTTTGGCATCTCGACTCACAACAGTTTGTGCCAGTATGACGGCGCTGCCTTTTAATGAGGCGAGTTTCGATCTTTTATGGGCAGAAGGAAGCGCTTACATTATGGGTGTGACCAAGGCTTTATCTCAATGGAAGCCTCTGCTTGATGACGGCGGTATTTTAATGCTAAGTGACTTAGTTTGGTTGACAGATACGCCGAATGAGGAAGCTATCGAATTCTGGAAGCATGAATATCCTGATATTCAAACAGTTACTACACGAGTCAAACAGATGGAAATTGCTGGTTATGACGTTATTAACAACTTTACGCTCAGTCGCCAAGCATGGCAGAACTACTATGAACCATTGATATTGCGTATTGAAGAACTACAACCAGAAATGCAAGGCTCTCAGGTACTGAAAGAAATTGGTAAAGAAGTCGACATTTACAGCAACTATCTTGGTCAGTTCGGCTATCAGATGTTTATCCTAAGAAAGTGTCGTTAAAGTAGCGGCTACCTCTCTTAATCGAATTAAGCACCACACCAAGGTGGCAGAAGTGTTGCCTTAGTTTCTGAACATAAAGTCGAGGTGCACTCTAACAAAGTTTTAAAAATAAGTTCCAGATATTCTCAATGACCGCTTCACGAACGTGACCGATGTGTTTGTTGAGGAATGTCAGCCATTCCTGCTGCCGATTAAAAAGGGCTTTGAGGGGGTTGTCTGTAGACTAACCTTATTCAAAGACCTCATGTTTCTCACTCTCCTAAAACATGTCCACGAAGGATTTAGTTATAGGTGAAATCGCACGCTGGTCGTAGATCATGCATAAGCTGGCAGGTAGCTTTTCTTTAAGGCTAATAAAACGGATATTATCCCACTTATGCTTATTAAAACTTGATGGGACAATTGTTATCGCCTGACTACTTGCAACATAGGCCATCAAAGTATTGGGTTCAACGAATTCGCTGTCAATAGACGGGATAAACCCCGCATGCATACATGCATCAATGACCATTTCTGCTGATGCCGAGTTTCGTCGTGTCATAAAGCTGAATGTACTGTCTTTGAGCTCAGCTATAGAAATAAGTTTACGGTCTTTAAGGTTGTGTTCATCTGAAACAGCCACTATGAATTCTTCATCTGTGATTCGTTGTGATTTCAGTGGATGGATGTTGAGCGCATCAGCAAAGCGGGCAAGCCCAACATCAATCTTTTTATCTAGTAGTTTTTTCTTTTGAGATTCAGGGTTGATCTCAATGATTTCGACGCGGTAATGAGGGTATAGACAGTGGAATTCTTTTAGCATACTGCCAAATCCAGCCCAAAACGCAGAGCTCACCAATCCAATCCTTAATGTATTATTCTGATGGCGCCCTACTCTTTGAACCTTGCTTAAAGAACGGTCAATGGCGTAAAAAATTTGTTCACACTCTGTTCTTAACACCATGCCTGGTTCTGTTAAATGCACATTTCGAGAGTTTCTAATAAAAAGCTCAACGTTCAGTAATGACTCGAGTTCTTTAATTTGGCAACTCAGTGGCGAAGTTGTGATGTTTAATTGTACTGCCGCTTTACCAAAGTGCCCTGTTTTAGCCACTTCATAGAAGTACCTGAGCATTTTTAAGGTAACGCGTTCGGTTAATGCATTATTCATATCAATTTTGATCAAGCTCCCAAGCATTTGTGATATAGCTATTTTTATTGAAAATAAAGCCGTCATTTAGCGATCTATTAAAAAGGAAAATACAGATAAAGATCACGTTGTAACATTGAATATTTTGTAAACAAGATAGTAGGACTGCTTGAAAAGTCAGTCGTCGGTCACATTTTATCCACATAAATTATCGTATACCGACCAAATTTAGCAATTACTGTCACCACATCATCCTAAGAATAAGGATGATAACCCTTAATTTACCAATGAATCAATAGTCGACATTGCGTATTATTTTTGTGATTTCATCACTTAATAGGGTAGAACAATGAAACACGATCCAGTTATAAATGCTTTGCAAACCATCCGCGCAAGAAAACCAAACTTCACACCTAAAGCTGCCTTTATTCTTGGATCTGGCTTAGGCGTTATAGCTGATGAACTGACAGACAAAGTAACTATCTCGTATGAAGAACTTGATGGCTTTCCTGTCAGTACAGTACAAGGTCACTCTGGTGAACTTGTACTTGGCTCAATGAATGGAGTTGATGTTGTATGCATGAAAGGCCGTGGTCACTATTACGAGCATCAGTCAATGAAAGTAATGACAACACCTGTTAGAACGTTCAAAAAACTTGGCTGCGAACTTTTATTAGTGACTAACGCTGCCGGTTCACTTCAGCCAGAGCGCATCGATGTTGGCTCATTGGTTATGTTCCATGATCACATTAACACTATGCCAGAGTCTTCAATGACAGGTGCTAATGATGAAGAATACGGCCCACGTTTCTTCAGCTTGGCTAATGCTTATGACAAATCACTACGTATTGAAGTATTAGAAGTCGCCGAAAATAATGCTATCCATCTAAATCAAGGTGTGTTTGTTTCATACACTGGCCCTAACTTTGAAACCGCCGCTGAAATTCGAATGATGCAAATCATGGGCGGTGATGTTGTTGGTATGTCTGTTGTACCAGAAGTTATTTCAGCAGCCCACTGTGGCCTTCCTGTCCTCGCTATTTGTGCAATTACAAACATGGCAGAAGGTTTGGGTGATGTAGAGTTATCACACGACCAGACTCTGAAATGTGCGAAATTAGCAGAAGCTGACTTCATCAAATTGATCAAGGCATTCATGGCTAACCATTTCTAAACCCAAGGGGGTGCTGTTGCGAAAAATGTAACTAAGGCTCAGAATCCCTTTTTTTCCCCACCGAATCTAACGATTCAATGACCAGCAACGAATTCAAATGGAAACACTTTTCCCCTGAAATCATTCTTTGGTGTCTGCGTTGGTATGGCTCGACACCAATGAGTTATGTCAACCCCAGTGACGTGTTGGCTTCGTCATGATGAGCGTAAAACCCTTATAAAGGGAGAGATCCGCCTTCATTAATCGTCTCTTTAATATTGAGGTTGTTTATCAGTAATCATCACCCTATTACTGGCTAGATCTGTCTTATCTTCTATTGAAAGGCTATCTGTTATGAACTTTTACTCCGTAGTGGCTTAGAGTAAAAAATAATACTCATTCTGAACATTAGTCCAGACCTGTCTCCGTTCTTTTCGTCGTCCCAGATGTGGGTTAACTATAACTTGTATTATATATGCATGTTATATAGGATGTTGCGCAATAGGGAAGCGGCTAACATCTCAATACTTACTGATAATCAAGGACAAGCATACAAGCTTAACAATGGATGAAAGCCAGTAGAGATGCCGAATTAGCAGATAAAAAACATCACTTACAATGGGACAGTATATGCGTTCACTTTTTATACGAATGAGGTTCATTCACTGGTTAGGTGCGATTGCACTTTTTGTTAATGCTACATTTTTCACTGATGTGTTATTTTCACAAATTATTCAATATGTTGTTGTTGTTTTTTTGATTATCCATGACATCGATGAAAAGTTTTGGGGCGTCGATTCTCTGGAAGATGTCACAAACTATATGAAGAATTTCGAAAGAAAAGACCTTTCTGTGCCTTGCGAAATAAACAGCAAGTACAACAGAGAAATGGGCAATGTGCTCAATGTCATTAATACCTTCAGAGAGAATGTGAAAAGTGCCCTAGTAGATATACAACAACAGGCCAATACTTCTGATGAAATATCTGATTTACTTAAACTCAAAACTCAGAACATTTCAGCCAGGATTCAGGAACAAGACAATCGAGTCCACTTTATAACAAATCAAGTTGAGACTCTGGATAAGACATCAATATCTCTTCAATCCAAAGCGGAAGAAACGCGCTCAAAAGTCGAACAGACCCGAGATGACTTACTTACCTCAAACAGTACGATGGGAATGATGGTAAAGGAGATCGGTACTTACATCCAAAACAATGACTCACTTCATAACAAATTTCACCAACTATCTAAGCAAACGCAATCTATTGAAAAAGTAGTATCGGTCATCAATAACTTGGCTGATCAGACGAACCTTTTGGCTTTAAATGCCGCGATAGAAGCAGCCAGAGCAGGAGAAAATGGACGAGGTTTTGCTGTAGTGGCGGATGAAGTGAGAAACTTAGCGAAATCAACTCAGGAAAGTTTGGATGATATCAACCAGATAATAACGGGGATATCTGAAGCGGTTCTTGACGCTGGCGAACAGATGAAAACTCAGTCTGTAGCGATAACATCATTGTCTCACTACACGACAACCAGCCAATCAGGGCTCGAAGCTGCCTGTGAAAATATTAATGAAATCCTGCCCCTTATTGGGCAAGACAGTGAAAGTGGTAGTGTTGATATTCTTTATGTTCACAAGTTGGTTAGAGATATCAGTAAAGAGATTGAAGCATTAAAAACGCTCTCTAGCTCTAATGCTAATGATTGCGCTGAACTTGAACAACAAGGGTACTACCTTAGTGAAGTTACAGACAACATCGTAGGGCAATTGGGGTTATTTAAAACAAATTAAAACTTTTAGACGCGATAATCGTATGTATTCCTAAGAACAAAACTTACAGCACGATACAACACTCTCCCCCAAACACTCAAAGAGGGGGGAGTTTGTGTGAGTTTCAAAAATCATCGAGTCTGCGATATTTTCACTGACTCTGTGACAGACTCAGTTCCATGTAAGAAACGTTCTTACTGAATAGTAAATGGACAGTCGTTAACCCTGTAAAAAATAAAGACAGGTGGTTTCTAGGCTGGAAATTAAAATAATCTAGAGGGCAGAGTACTTAGCAGGTCGATGATCTGGGTTAACAATCTACTTCTTCTAATCTAAGCTTTTGCCCAATAGTAAGTTAGAGCTGTTGCTCGTAACATGACTCAAAATAGATTATCAATACCACCCCCCTTCAAGCTAATACACTATTAAATCGATTAGCTCTGCAGAGAGGTGTTTATGGTTACAAATCAATCCTCAAATGGTTTCCATTTAAAAATTAGACTATTGTTAGATTTTTTAATCTGGTTAAAAATTGTCCAGCCAGATGTCTTCATTCAACGATGCTTTATTTTTTCGTTTTTTCTTACCGCTGCCTTCAGGTTTTGCCATCGGCTTATTTACAGTTAAAAACGCTTCATTCACTTCATCAGCTTCAAAGCCTTCTACTTGCTCACGTTCAAGTCGGATCTTGTTCTTCTTTTCGATGACTTTGAAATGATGATAATCGTCATGATCGATAAGCGATAACGCTAAGCCCACTTCACCAGCACGGCCACTTCGACCAATACGGTGCATGTAGTCTGATGGGCTTCTTGGTAAGTCAAAATTGATCACCACCGGCAGTTTTTCAATGTCTAGACCACGGGCTGCAATATCAGTAGCAATTAACACTTCAACCTCACCGGCTTTAAACGCTTCAAGCACACGAGTACGAGCGCCCTGGCCTTTATCGCCATGAAACACTTCTGCGGTAATACCACGTTTAGATAGTTTGTCTGCCAAGTGCTCACAGCTATTTTTAGCATTAACGAAAATAAGCGCTTGTCGCCATTCATGTTGCTTGATCAAATGCGCTAATAAGGCTGTTTTTTCGCCCTTATTAACGGTAAAAACGCGCTGTACTAAGGTACTGGCGTCGCTACTTTGCAATTGAATTTCAACAGGGTCGTTAAGCAATTCTTGGGTTAACGTCTGTACTTGCTCAGGAAAGGTCGCTGAAAATAATAACGTTTGCTTATTCTTTGGCAATAAATCCAATAATGCAGATAGCTCATCAGTAAAGCCTAGACTTAACATTCGATCGGCTTCATCAAGCACTAAGGTTTTAACCCTATCGAGCTTAATGGCATTACTTGAAATCAAATCGAGTAATCGACCAGGCGTTGCAACCAAAATATCAGTGCCGCCACGTAATGCGAGCATTTGAGTATTCGCTGATACACCACCAAAAACAGCAACCGTTTTAATCGCACCGTTAAAATGCACCGCATAAGATTTAATGCTGTCAGCAACTTGCTTAGCCAGTTCACGGGTAGGTACCAAAATCAGTCCAGTAACATAGTTACCTTTACTTAATGGTTTGTCAGAGTGCTGTTGCTCAAAAAGGTGCTGCAATATAGGCAGTGCAAAAGCGGCAGTTTTACCTGAACCAGTATTTGCCCCTGCAATTAAGTCACGTCCTGCTAATACACTTGGGATCACTTGCGCTTGAATAGGCGTTGGCTGTTGATATTCCAGCTCAGTTAATCTAGCTAATAGAGGTGAAATAAGGCCAAGTTCTGTAAAGTTGGCTGGCGTTGTGGCAGTAGTCATTAATATAAAGGGCTCAGAGCTAAGATAATAGCGCGCTATTTTAGCGTATTTATGCCCCGTTAAGTTAGTGATATCGATCAAACCCTGCCGTAATGTCATTCCATCACCGTATAGACCGAGTTTGGTTCGACACTAAGTTCCTAGATGAGCACTGTCTTTCATTCTAGTGTTTTATGTTACTTGATGCACACAAAAAGCAAGAATCTAAACTGAGGGAGAAAACTGGATGAAACTGAGATTAGTGATAGTTTCATAAGCAATGTGATGTCGTTTGAGGCTGATTTACACTCTTTTACTTTCAATATGCTTAATTTACATTTCAGCGCTTAATATAATAGTGTCGTTATATATAAGGTTATTATAGTGAAAGCACTCTACATAAAAACGATGGGCGTGTTTGTATTGATCACTTTACTTTGGCTCCAAGCGGAATCAAATTTATTCAGTTATACAAACTTTTTCGAGTATCGCAGCGCGTTAATTCAATTCAGTGGCATTATTGCCATAACCTTGATGACGATGGTTATGCTACTTGCATTACGCTTATCATTTATTGAAAAACTGACTCAAGGTTTAGACAAGTCTTATCATTTACATAAGTGGATGGGCATTGGTGCGCTTGTCAC
The DNA here is from genome assembly GCF_003025615.1 of Photobacterium frigidiphilum. Classification (GTDB taxonomy): domain Bacteria; phylum Pseudomonadota; class Gammaproteobacteria; order Enterobacterales; family Vibrionaceae; genus Photobacterium; species Photobacterium frigidiphilum. The sequence goes on from NZ_PYMJ01000003.1 coordinate 27,485, forward strand.
CGCCGTAATACATTGGATGATCGCGATTGTTCCTAAATACCTAGTCAGATGGGACATGCTGGTAAAACCGGTACGTACTCGAAATGTACTTAACCCTGATTCTCTATACTCCATTATTCGACCATTGAGATCTGGCGCGGAAGGCCTTGGAGAATGGGCGTTTTACGTTATGTTGGTCTTAGGGGTAATATCTTTACTGGGTGCCATTGGATATAAAAAATTTAAACTATCACATAAACTGATGTCTGCGTGCTTCTTGGTTATTGCATACCATTCTGCCATTTTGATAAAGCACAGTTACTGGCCGTATATCATTACTTACCTCGTTTTAGCGATCATTGCATGCGGTATGTTTGCCGCTGTTTGGAGTCTGTGCGGTAAAATTGGTAAAAAACGTGCGTTTAAAGCGCATGTTTCAGGCTTTTCTCATGACAATGATAACCAAGTGACAGATTTACATTTATCCGTTAAAGACTGGCCAGGGCATAGGCATGGGCAATTTGCGTATGTGAATATTGGTAATCATGAACCTCATCCATTTACCATTGCCTGTGTTGATCGTTCTGATGGTCAACTTCGCTTTCTTGTTAAAGAGCTAGGGGATTTTACTGCGAAGTTGAAAACTCAGCTGGTATTGGGGCAAAGTGTAACGATCGAAGGGCCGTACGGGCAGTTTAACTTTGATGATACGCACCCCCAAATTTGGATCGGTGGTGGTATTGGTATTGCGGCGTTCAAAGCGGCTTTGCAGCAGCGTCAAAACAGTTCGGCGATAAAACCCGTAACGCTTTATTACTGTACAAGTAATCCTAGTTCTCGTTTTATTACTGAATTGGAACGAGAGGCAACAAAAGCATATGTGACATTAAAAATAATAGATGGACGGTCTCAGCCATATCTAACGGTTGACCAATTGCTGAGCCGTCATCCTGATATTCAGTGCAATTCAATTTGGTTTTGTGGTCCGATTGCGTTTTCAAACCAGTTAACACAAGACTTAACTGCGATCGGTTATGATTTGGATTTATTCCACCGGGAATACTTTTCAATGCGTTAGTGTCATCTTTAGGTGCCTTCGTTGGTATGGTTCGACAGCTATGAGTCATGCCAATAGCAGAACAAAAAGGAGTGACTAAAGCATTGAAAGGCCGCTGATGCTTTTATAGGCTACCTTCAGATGGCTCGTGAGGCCGGTGATGGTAGTAAAGATGCGGTGACGACCTTTAACGCACTTCGTCAATCGATGAATATGTTTACGTGTTAGCTCATTTATCAGAGCTTACAGTTAGCATAGAGGATCTACTATCTTAGATAGAGTGAAACTATTCAGGCAGTTTAGACAAAATTTCTTCAAACAGTACCTGCATGAGTTTTTGACCGTGCTCACTACTCCAGTCCTGAGCGAGTTCCGCTATCAACTGATTGGTTGTGGTGAGCGTGACACCATGGGATTCCATGCGACGTAATGCCGTATCATCCGCTATTTTGCTTGGAGAGCCAGAGCCGTCAACAACGACTTGCACATTATACCCTTCCAACACTGACGTGATGGCTGGATAAACGACACAGACGTCAGTAGTAATACCTGCAATGATCAGATTTTTACGTCCAGTCGCTTTAACTACGGCCGCAAAATCAGGATCTTTCATCGCATCAACAACCCCCGCACGCTGCACGCGTTTTTCAAATGCTTCTGGTACTGCTTTCTGAAGTTCCTCGAACAACGGTCCTTGGGCTTGATCCTCCATACTCGAAGTGAGAATCAAGGGCATGCCCGTTTCATTCGCGGCACGTGCTAACGCAATCGTATGTCTCTTAATCTCTTCCAAGTCCGCAGACTTAACCCAACCCATGGTACCAACTTGATGATCAATCAATAACATCGCTGAATTTTCTGGAGTGAAAATTGTGTGGTTCATTTTATATCTCTCTTTTGGTTATGCCATTACTGGCAGTTAATGCGTTAATTACATTTGTAGCTTGTAGCTTGTAGCTTGTAGCTTGTAGATTTGACGCGACCCGAGTATTGCATTGTGTCAGCTTGAGTGTACCGATGGCCCTGTACTGATAATCGGTTGCGCTAATTGTTTTCCCGCAACCAACAAGAACTCAGCGGCATTGTTCGTGGTGCTAACTTGGCTCTCGTCGTCGCTGGCGTTAAATATCCCCATTTACCGGTATGCCACCTGAAAGTAGGTGGGCAGTATGACCATCCGTGTCTTCATGTTTTATACTCAAAATCAGTGGGTAGCTGATGGCCGCAACGCCTGAATGGCCATGGAACCATGATTTGAACCAGTACGAATTTCTTGAATAAATCGGCTCATTATCTGCTCTCTGATTTCGTTGGAATAAGTACATTTTAGATAACTATCCATTCATTGAGTAGGTGGTATAATTGGGTTTGTTTGCCCCATATTTAGAGGTAATGAATGGTAGATTTCAACGAAATTAATATATTCATTAAGGTTGTTGAAGCCGGTAGTTTTGTTGGAGGAGGAAAGTTGCTCGGCATACCGTCTACCACGGTCAGCCGCAAAGTTCAGCAGTTAGAAGATAGTTTGGGTGTGAGGTTATTGCATAGAAGCACAAGAAAGCTGTCACTGACTGATCAAGGATTGCTCTATTTCCAACAATGCCAGTAGCATCTTATGGGAATTGAAGAGGCCAACCTTGTTGTAACCCAGTCACAAAAGCAACCGAAAGGAACCCTGCGGATTACCTCTCCATTAGATTTCGCCACCTTATACGCTCAACCTTGGATCAACGAATTCCTTGCTAAGTATCCAGAGGTGAAAATTGAGCTGAAAGTAACAGATCATCAGGTCGATCTGATAGAAGAGAGAATTGATATCGCCTTTCGATCTGGTGTGCTGAAGGATTCCAACTTGGTTGCTCGTCGAATCGGACCCAAGCAAAGTGTTTGCTGTGCTAGTCCCGACTATCTTGCTCAGTATGGTGAACCAATACACCCCAGAGAATTGACTCAACATCTTTGTATTTTATGGGGGAATACACTTCAAAATCAGAATTGGCAATTTAAAGATATCGATCAGGTATTAGATATTCCTGTAAATGGTCGGTATGCCACTGATGCTAATAATCTATTAATCAAGGCAGCGGTGGCCGGATTGGGCATTGCCAGAGTTCCTTTGCCTTTGGTTAAGCCTTATCTGGAAAGTAAATCGCTTAACTTGATACTGACAGACTACGAAATTCCTGCTGGTAATATGTACATCATCTATCAGTCTCATAAATATTTAACCCAAAATATTCGCTTATTTGTGGATCATGTGATCGACCAAATCGCATGATCCACAATGTCAGCAAACTGGCAGCCTAAAGAGCAGGTAACATCATCTGTCAGCTAGGCTGTATAATCTCTGTCAAGGCCTGTTGCAGGCCTTTAAGTTGGGGCAGTTCGGCCCTAATCGTTGGGATATCCGCCTGGAAGCCTTCTTTCTTGAACCACGAAAACATGGTCGACATCTCCTTGCTCATTGGTGCAAATAGCCAGCTTGGCAGTGTCAGGTAGCGCGGCTTTTTCCCCATCACCTGGGTGTAAATAGCTTTGATTTCTGCAAAACTTTTTTCATCACCGGCCAGTTCCACAGCCTGAGCCAGGTAGCGTTTCGGCTGGGAAAACACCAAAGCGGCAAAGGCTCCAATATCATCAACGGCGGCCATTTGTAGCTTTCGATTTTTTTTCAGTGCCCAAGACAACAGGCTCCAGTTAACAAAAGCAAAGCTGCCAGTTGCTAAAAAATTTTCGATAAAATAAGCAGGGCGGATAAAAGTATAAGGCAACCCGATCTTAATAATATGGCGCTCAATTTCCCCCTTGCTGTCAAAGTGGGGAATGCCCGTTTGACGCTCGGCTCCGCCCACAGAAGAATAAACAAAGTGCTGCACCTTAGCCGCTTTGGCTGCATCCGCCAGGGCTTTACCCTGAGCAATTTCGACCTTTATGCTACTGGTCCAGTTATTTTGCACCGAATAAACGCCATAGGCACCCTTCAATATAGGTGTAAGCGTTTCCGGCTTGTCCAGATCGCCATAGATCACTTCGACACCTTGTTGACGTAACCTGTCCGCCGCTTTGCTTTGCAGGTTGCGGGTTACCGCTTTAATAGTAAAACTACTGTTCATCAGGTGTTTTACTACCGCGCCACCTTGATTGCCTGTTGCTCCTGTCACGACTAAAACTTTATTCTCGACCATGATCTTATCCAACTTAATGTTTGCTTAACGACGGGGTAAATCCTAACAAGGACTGGATTGGTCAACTAGATGGTAAAAACAAATTACACTATCCCAAATATGGGGTAATTGAGTTAGTCATGTTCGACTTAAGTGGGGACTGGTTAAGGATATTGGCTATTCCAGCAGCGCTATTATTGGTAGTGCATGTTGCGCATCAGGTCCGGGAACATTTATTCCTTCATGACAGAGTTGAAAATTAAACATTCATCCAATTTGTGCATAGCACAGGGAGTAAACTTGCCGCCTCATCTAAGCACAATACAGGTTCGCCAAAAGGAACCCCACAATATCGAAATAAATGTTTCCCCGCTCCTAAGCGACTCATTTTGTCCATAAGTGGCTTAGGATGATCACTTAAATCGAATTTGCCCTATAGTTGATTAGAGCTAATACTCTCAGTCAATAAGTACACTTTATTTTATGAAGTGTTTCTAATTCAAAAAATATGATGTCATCTTATATAAGGTCGCGTTATATAGGCTAGAGTTGCATTAAATTTAAAGGATATTTTACAGGAAGTAGCATCATCATGAATAACCTCACAATCTCAAGCGTTGCAGCTAGTCATCTACTGACTAATATCAAAGATAATGTACTTACCATTACCATGAACCGCCCCAAAAAACTAAATGGGTGGACGATGGAAATGATGGATGCTCTTGCCGAAGTGTTTTTAGTTGCAGATACCAACAATACAGTTAAAGCGATCATTTTATCGGGTACCGGTAAATACTACTCTGCGGGTGTCAATTTAGGTGGCTCACTTAAAGTTATGCCCCCGAAAAAGCTGCATAATTTGATTGTAAAAAATAACCTGAGGCTATTCGATATTTTTCTTAACTGTAACAAGCCTTTACTTATTGCTGTTAATGGCCCAGCAATAGGTGCCAGTGTTACATCGGCCACTTTAGCAAACAGTATCATTGCATCTGATAATGCGACTTTTTCAACTCCCTTTTCGGCTCTAGGTATAACCCCAGAGGGTTGCTCTAGTTTTCATTTTCCTCGCTTATTGGGTGAAAAGAATGCTCAGCGTATGTTAGGCAGTGAAGGTTGGAAGCCCAACGCCAAAGAAGCATTAGACGTTGGGTTAGTTCAAAAAGTTGTCCCTCAGCATCAGCTTATGGAAGAAGCAGAGCGCATTGCTCAAGATTGGGTAGCTAATGATGAACAACGTAAATTTTTAGCAGGAAGTTCGTTAGAAGAGCTTAAAGTGACGAATTCACGTGAGTCAGAACAGCTTGCAGATTCATTTTTAGGTGCTGATTTCTTAAAAGAACAGTCGCGTTTTTTTTGGCGCAAAAAGAAATATGCTCCGTCTGCTTTGTTCTTTACGTTATGGTCATTAAGACCACTATGGGCACGTTTACTTTAAATAGCCCTCGATACAGGTGCGGTTCGATACAGGAGCGGCAGAGGTTGCTCGTTTATCGGATTGGTCGCAAATACCAAATATGAATAGTAGGCTCTGCCTTCCCACTATTTTCTATAATGGGTCTGAATGGGGATCGCTGTGTATGTTCTAGCCAGTAATAAAGAGATGATTAAAGCCACTGCAGATTGAAGGTAAATTGAATCAATTTTACGCGCTATTAGCCTAATTATATTTGAAAATCAGTACGTTTGTACTTCTGCATAACTCTGCGACTAAACCTTTGCGAGAGATATCACGGTATCTTTCATGTCTCCAATGACTATCAAATCGGTCGAACATCACAAAACACAACAATATAATAAATACTTGAATGCAAACGTATGTAGTTTTGTATGCAATAAGATTGTTTATGTTTTCACAGTTTATCTGCTTTTAGCTTATTTCAGCAAATAATTATTGTGACTAATTTATTGTATAAATAGATAAAAATAGCCATGTGCCGTCATACTGATAAAAATATCATTTTTTCACAATATTCTACTGCCATTTCAACCTGATAGAGTATGGGTAATCTCCGCTATCTACAGTGCATCGATTTAAGATTAAAATCTTCATCCGTCCGATAAATCATACATTTATTATAGTAGTAGCTAAGAAGGCAGATATGAAAGACCTCTCATTTCGACGTGTTGGTTTTAAGCAACGCATTATATTTACTGTTGCTTTACTGGTATCAGCGGCACTGTTGGTTACCAATTGGCTGTCTTATAACAATTTTAAAAACGACAAAATTGCGTCGATTGAAGAAAAATCGCAATTAATTGTAAAAAGTGCAAAACGTGAAATCGAATTATCGATGCAAACAAAAGTTGACGCACTCAGCTCAAGCAAAGCTTTTTATCGATCTAATCATTCAAATAGCGAATATGTTGAGATTGCAAAGTTAGTCACCGAAGCGGGTGGATATTCCAGCTTTACCGTTGGCTACAGTGATGGCCGTGCTTTCGGTGATTCCGGTGGCAACAATGGCGTCTTTGATGTTCGTGATTATGATCCGCGTACCCGTGATTGGTACCAGCAAGCATTGGTAAAAAATAAAACCATACTGACCGATATCTATACCGATGATACAACCGGAGATTTGATGGTGAGCATTGCGACCCCAGTTAACAGCGAGGGTGTAGTGGTCGGTGATATTTCATTAAAAAGTCTTAACGATGCTATTAACAATGTTGATTTCCCCGGTGCGGTGATTTTAATCCTAAGTGAACAATTTTCTCAGCTGGCATCTTCAGATCCCAGTGATGAACTGGGGAGCTATTTTGGTATTCCAAAATTGGAACAGCAGATGGCAGCCCAAGGCTCTGGTGCGTCTGACTATCAGTGGGCAGGAGCTGATAAACGTGCTTATTTTTCCGAAATTCCACTAGTTGACGGAAGTAAATGGTATCTCTACGTTGGCGTTGAAAAATCGGTGGTCTATGCCGATGTTGAAGCAGCATTAATCAAAGCATTATCAACATCCGCTGTTATTCTGATCATTGCACTCCTGATTGTTATTGTTGTATTAAACCAGCTATACCGTCCAATACTCACACTTAAAGATGTGGTACTTGATTTATCAAAAGGAAACGGTGATCTCACTCGACGCTTACCGGTTACTAGTCGTGATGATCTGGGCCAAATTTCAGAAGGCGTTAATACATTTATCGAGAATCTACAATCTTTGATGCTAGAAGTCTCGCAGTCTTCTGATCACATTTCCCGAAGCGTTGATCAGCTTAAAAACCAAGCAGACGCTAACAACAACGTATTGACCGCTCATGCAACCGAGACGGAACAAATCGTTACTGCTATTGAAGAGATGAGCGTCACTGCGAATGATGTCGCGAGTAATGCATCTGAAGCCTCTCAATTCACTCATCAAACCAATTCGCAAGTTACAGACTCTAAAAATGTTGTAATCAGTGCTACAACGACGGTGTCTCAACTTGTTAAGAACGTCGAAGATACATCTATCAGCATTGCCGAGATAGAAAAAGACACCTTGGAGATCACCAATGTACTGAATGTGATAGGCGAAATCGCCGATCAAACAAACTTGCTTGCGTTAAATGCAGCCATAGAAGCAGCCCGAGCCGGAGAGCAAGGCAGAGGGTTTGCCGTTGTCGCTGATGAAGTAAGGGCACTGGCAGCCAGAACGCAGACGAGTACAGCTGAAATTGAACAAAAGTTAAATAAATTACGTAACGGTTCAAGCTCTGCAATTTCTGCAATGAAAGCGACTAAATTAACATGCGAGAAAACAGCAGAAAGTACATCTTTGGTGGAAGATGACCTTGATACTATCGCTAACTCAGTTACCCATATTAATGATCTCAATACTCATATTGCTACCGCAGCCGAACAGCAAAGCTCTGTTGCGGATGAAATCACCCGTAATATGGCTGCTATTCGTGAAATCGTAGGGGAGTTATCTTCTAATGGAGAAATGGCAACAAATGAGACCATCAACCTGGCAGCAGCAAACAGTCAGTTAAAGTCTGTTGTTGATAAATTCAAATTACAGTAAACCGCTTTTTAACAAACAAGTGGATCAGCTAGTCAATATTTGATCATGCAGGGAGCTCACTGTAGCTCCCATGTTTGATCTGATTTTTTTGCAACACCCCCATCTATAGAGTAAAAAAATATGTACAGCGACGCTGTGAGTTTACAGATACCCCCGTTTTAATGTGGATAAAACATTGACTACGAAACAATAAGATATCAAGATCCTCTTCTAATCACTGTCTGTTATTTAAACTATGCCCAAACCTTGTATGCCCAAAGCGTTATTTGTTTACTCAAAAATTTGGGTATCTTCTCTGTTACTTGTCTTGTCATTGAATGTACAGGCCGAAGAACTGCCACTTATTCCCCCTTTTATTGCCAATAAGTTAACGACGCAAGATAGTTCTTTATTTTCAATCTATCAATTAGCGGATAGTGAGCCTGAAGTCGCGCGTAAGAAACTGTCTAAATTTTCATTAGAGCATCTCGAAAAAACAGATGATATTCGACAAGCCCTTTATTATTTGACTATTTTTCGCTTAGAAGGCGCACTCGGTTCGACTGAAATATGGGCGGGTAATAAATATGCAGAAGACTACATAGCCAAACTCATATCTTTAGGGGAACGTGTAGATCAAAATTGGATGATGGGTGAAGCCGTATTAGAGCAAGTGATTGAATTCGTTGAAACAGGTGAATATGATCAAGCTTCTCAGCACATTGCATTAGTTATTGAAATCGCTAAGCAAGAAAATTATCAGCATTTATTAGCTCGAGCGATGAAATGGCGTGCCAATATATATGTGGAATCATCAGAATACCCAAAAGCGATGGATGATTATCGCTCTGCGTTAGAAATATTTACCCATCAAAAAGATCAGATTCAACAAGCAAGAGTGTTGTCTAATATTTCAACGGTCTATTTTCGTTTAGAAGAGTGGCAGAAGGCCGATAAATATAGCCGTCGAGCATTCAAACTGATTGATAAAGTGAATTTTGATAACCCGGGCGTAAAAGCAATGCTCCACATTAATGCGGGAATCATTGCTAAAAATTTGAATAAACCTGAATTAGAAGCGAAGCATCTTCGTGCCGCAGTCAAATTATCGACTGAAAAAGGGTCTCGTTATGCTCAGATTTATGCGCTTGCCAATCTGGTTACCTTACTACTTCAAGAAAATGAGATAGAGACCGCGATAGCAAGTGCCCAACGTTGCTTGGCACTTGCAACCGAAGTATCAGACAAGGCCGGCATGGTGTACTGCAATGAAGCTGTTGCTGAAACCTATTTAAAACAGCAGCGTTACGATGAAGCTCTGGTATTGTCAGAAAAGGTTTTAGCGCAATTTGATGTTATGAATAATAGAAAAAAATCAATTTTATTGAAGGAGTTTATTTCAACGATTCATGAAGAAAGAGGAGACTATAAACAGGCTCTCGCTTTTTATAAGCAATATGCAGACGAAGGTAAAGATTACTTATTTGATGAACGTCGTAAGCAGTTATTTGCCCTTCAAGAAAGCTATGAGGCTAAAAATAAAGAGACTGAAATTGAATTATTAAAATCTGAAAATGCATTGAAGACAGCCCGTTTATCAGAGCAGCGAACCTTAGATCAATTATGGATGCTGGCTGCCCTCATATTTTGTTTAGTGATTTATCTTCTTTATCGTCGCTATACGTCTGTTGCTAAAACTAACTTTAGCCTTCGTCGTTCAAATGCTACGTTAGCGTCACAATCTTTAGAAGACCCTTTAACTGGGCTTCACAACCGACGGTATTTAGAACAGTGGCTAGAGACCGCAGAACACAATCGCCAATTAGATGCTTACGATTTGGTTGTACTTGTTGTCGATGTGGATCATTTTAAAAAAGTGAATGATAACTATGGTCATGATATTGGCGACAATGTGCTCACTGAGATTGCGCACCGTTTAAAAGATAACGCACGTAGCCATAATGATTTAGTTATTCGCTGGGGAGGGGAAGAGTTTGTACTCGTTTTAGCGCTAGCCCCCGAGTCGAATATTGAATTTGTACTTAATCGCTTACGTGAATCTATATCGTCGACCCCGATAATGAGTGCCAATCACGAATTGACTGTAACTGTCTCGATTGGTGCCATCGGTGGTATCAAGGGCGATGTGATTTATGAACAATGGGATACGCTGTTAGCACAGGCAGATAAAGCGTTATATAAAGCCAAATCGTCAGGGCGAGATTGCGTTAAGTTAGTGGGTACATACTAGCGGAATATTGTGTATTGGTGCAGCTATTTTACTTTTGTGGTGTATTCAATATGCGGTTTAAATCACGGTAAATGAAGGTTCATTTACCGTGTTGGTATTATGATTCGACCTTTTATTTGATAGAGCTATTCGTTAGGCTGATTTAAATCGTGACGTGCTAACCACCATTTCTCAGCCAATGCTAATGCTGCTTCTTGTGTCTCGCATAGGCCCATTAATTTTAGTGTAATGGCTAATGTAGAGATAACCGCATGGCTACCGTAGTTATTATCCTCCTCACCTAGCCACACTTTCTGCAGGTACTCACCGCTTATTTCTCCGTGTTTACCAGAGGCACCTTCAAGGAATGTTGGCCATTCTTCGTCAAAACGCTCACCGTTAATGACACCCGCTAACCGGCATGCAATGCGTGGGCTACGTTCGCTTTCACCGCCTTCACCTTTAAAAGCCACCATATTGTCATCACCGACCAGTGCGGCAGCATCGGCATGCAGTTTTTCATAACCTTGGTGGAATATACCGTGAATAGAAAAAGGGGCGGCTGTTGGGTTTAGCGCCCGTGCGACAGTATTTAATGGTGTACGTAACCCTACTTGACTGCGCAGTGCTAATAAATCCACTAACGGATCGCAATAGGATGAAAGCGGTACATAACAGATATTATCAAGTGCCAAAATGGCTTCTGCTTCTTCGACTGTGTTTGCTTGGCGAATATTTAAAGCAGGGCAGGCTGTCTCTATTTGGTATTTCACCATATCGATGGCGGCATGGCCGTGAAGGAAAACGCGCTTGCCATTTTGGGCCAATATCTTTGCGGCTAATAATAACCACGGCGGTTGGCGTCGTTTACCGGCGAAGCATGGCCAATCAAGGTCGACATCAATGGATTGCCATTGCGGCGAAATACGAGAGCGTAACGCTTCTATATATCCAGCAGCCTCCTCACCCGTTTCACAACGAACACGTTGCAGCATAAGCAATACAGCAAGCTGAAGCAGCTCTGCTTTACCATCGAGGTACATATTTAACGCTTCACGCGCTTCTTCTTGTGTAAGTGAACGACGGCCTTTTTCACCGCGCCCCACATGTTTAATAAATTCTGAAAAGGCTGTCATGCTTTATTCCTGCAATGAACATATACCCTATTTGTGCAGTTTTATGACTGAAAATCAATGTTTAACTTGAAGCCACCTATAAATTTGTACACTGAGCTCGACGCATTTTAGCAAAGTCGAGGATCATATATGTACAACATTAATATCAACAATTCCCCTTTTGAAAAAAAATTCAAACGCGATATCAAAAAACTACGTACAAGTAACCCTACAGAACAAGATAAACACCTGTTTTTAGATCTAGTTAATACATACATGCTCACAAGTAACCATTTTAACTTGTTTGAAAAAATCATTTCATATCGCTTCGATGAAATCACCGCCATGCTCCCTATAACAACGAGGAAAGGAAACTTATACACTACATTTACATGTATAGCAGCACAGTCTATTAACGGTGTAACACCTCTTCCAACGCTTCCTTCATTGTTTTTTCTTATAGAAAAAACCGCTATTCTTTTCTTTGATGACATTCTCAGTTGCTGGGCGGAATTTAGAGTTTATCAACTTACTGATAAGGCAGAACGTGATTTTCTTGTCCACGATACTGGACACTCCTATACATATGAATATAGTGAAGGAAGCGATGGCTACGGATATGAGGTAGTTGATAATATCAAAGATGATCACCGTTTATTCAGTACCTGCTATTCGAATATACCAATGAGACTTTCATTGGCAAATGTGCTGATCAATCTTGAAACGTTTGTAAAACAACAACATTGGTACGAGATGCTTTATTATCCTGATGTGTCCGCTAACGGCGAGCACTTCATCATGTATCAAAAACAACAAGGCGGTTATTCCCCCCTTTTACTTTCGTCTGCACTTATCCAGCGTTGGGGCCAACATAATAACTGGCTCACGTTTGAACACTTTTTTCAAACAGAAAATTGGACACTGACGTTATCAAATGAGAAAATCCAAACACTTGAAAAATCTGGTGTTTTCTCCAACGCTCTGACATCAAAAATAAACACGACATCAATTGAGAGATTTGATTACTCCCTGTTAAAAACAATAAAACAGAAAAATGCAGTTTGCGAAATTATTAGAATGGCAATCAGTGGGCCCCGGATAAAACTGAACTATATTCTTTACTTAACGCTTAAATATCTGACAGTTAAGCTTGCTGACATAGGTTTAGAGGTGGCATACACCATTGTTGAACAGCCTTCCATTTTGAATTTTTACTGCTCGGTTAACGATGACAGTATAAAAACACTACCCTATGTATCGTTATGCGAACAAAAAGTTGAAGGGACAGATCTTACAACATACCAAGGACTCGTTTTTACTGGGCCAATGAGTCAAACCTTCAAGCTATGCAGCTTTAGAGATTACAACAAGAGAATCATTAGGATGCGAAAACAAAAGAAAACATCTACCCGTGCATGATTTTATACAAGCAACATTAGCAAATATGGTCGCGATCTTTCTGGTCGCGATTGCTCTTGTTGTTGTAATTTGGGCAACGTACTTTGCTCGAATACTGGCAAAACACCTGCCGGGGAGTTCCCGGCAGGTGTATTTTCCTTACACGCTTTACAGTGTATTTATTTCTGCATGGATATTATCTAACGCTTATTTTCAGTCTGATTTGTTAGTTTATTTTGGTGCTGATACCGCTATCATAATGGCTCTTCTGGCCAATATTTTTTCAGGGTTAGCTTTTGCGTATGCATTTCTATTTTCATGTCGATTGGTATCTGAACGTACATCTTTTCAGTTAAAAACATGGCAATGGATACTGTTTAGTCTCACTTGCATCATTATCTTAGTCACAAACTGTGTACCCGGCCTGAATGTTAAGTCAGTTGATATCGAAGGCATCGGGAGCTTTGTCATTCACTTCGGTCCCACCATCGGTGTTTTTTTTGGTAACCTCTTATTGCTTCTTATACTGACTCTTGGCAATTTTATTCTATCCAGCAGAAGTCAATTAAAGCTCAAACAGATCAAGGCTAATTACATGATCTTCGGCATGATGGCTTTTATCATCTCAACATTTTTTGCGCACTTTTTGATACCGATTTTTTTAAATGACTTCTCAAAAGTATGGTTACCGCCTGCGCTATCGATTATTGAAGTCATAGTTGTCGGTTACGCCCTTTTACATCATAGGTTCTATAGCATCCGCTATATCGGACTTATTACCCTCAGCTTCGTTATTAATGCTGCCCTTTATATCATCCCTATTGCTAGCGTTGGCTTTGTGGGTACACAAGATAGTACTTTCTTGTTAGTTATATGGACGCTGATAACGGGTATTTATTGGTATAAGTCACTTGCCATTATTCGTCGTTCAGTCAACAGACTCCTTTACAAGGAAAAAGGGGATCCGGTAGAGAATATCTGTAACTTGATTGGTGAATTTAGCTACTCAACCGATCAGGCTATTATAAAATTAAATCAGGTTCTGAATGCTAAATCAGGCCGAATTCAGAAAGTTAGCGGCAATACAGAAAACAATATTTTTGTCTCCTATTTTCATGGTAATCGTTCCGTGCTTATCAAAGAAGAGATCGAATATCAGCTCAAGCACGAAAAACCAGAAGGCACCAAGGAACTGAGCAACGTCACTCGGGAAATGGTCAATATGGGGGTGTCTTTAGTTTTACCAATAACCAATGAGAGAAACGAAGTCACCCAGTTATATATGGTGTCTAAAGAGAAGGAGAATGTTCTTTTTTCCAGCGAAGAGATAATGGGGCTGCAACTGTTATTTGACAAAGCAAACTGCTTTATTGTCACTGAAGATAAAATACGCAAGTCACAAGTGCTTGTAGGGACCATTGCTCACGAAATTAGAAATCCGTTAACAAAAATAAAATACCATTTTGAACGTATTGATGCTGATATGTTCGGAATAGAAAATACGTCTTTAAGCCCATTTGCCTCAAAAGAAATGAAAAAAATCTATCAGGAGCTTTCTGAGGGTCAAAAAGCAGTACAATTAGGATCGCGATTTATCGATGCTATTCTTGATGAACTCCGTGGCGAGAGTATTGGCACCACTCTGTTTGATAACTACTCCGTTGCAAAACTGACACATCAGGCCCTGAACGACTTCTGCTTCAATAGTGAAGAGCATAAGCTCCGCATTAATATCGACACTCAAAGCGATTTCTTCTTCCATGGCAGCGATACGCTTTATAGTTTCGTTCTGTTCAACCTTATTAAGAATGCCGTTTATTACTTCGATACCTACCCAAATAGTCAGATACGAATCTATTTTCAGAAAGAACTCAATTATAATAAGGTACATGTTGTCGATACTGGCCCAGGAATTTCCCCTGACCACCAGAAGCACATACTTGAAGAGTTCTATACCAATGGAAAAGTACAAGGAAATGGTTTAGGCCTCTCATACTGTAAAAGGGTGATTGAATCATTTGGTGGAACCATCACCTGCAAGTCCGAACTTGGAGAGTACACTGAGTTTATACTCTCATTTCCTTCAATTGATGAGAAGATCCACAGTGAAATGTCCAAGGAGAAAATCAAAAGCTACTTGACTGGAATGTCCGGCCTTGTACTTGGTAGCGTAGAAGCTGGCAACTGGCTTTCTTCCGAATTTAAATCAC
The DNA here is from genome assembly GCF_003025615.1 of Photobacterium frigidiphilum. Taxonomy (GTDB): domain Bacteria; phylum Pseudomonadota; class Gammaproteobacteria; order Enterobacterales; family Vibrionaceae; genus Photobacterium; species Photobacterium frigidiphilum. Next base: position 42,627 of record NZ_PYMJ01000003.1, read on the forward strand.
TTGGCGTCGAGCTCTGCACGGCACCAGATGTAAAAACAGGACTCCATCATTTAAGCCAACAAGCCGTTGACTTTATTATGATGGAGCATATGTTGCTGGGCCGTGAAATGGGGTCAATTAAAACGCTACGTGGCGGTACTCATGGTCATCAAGCTCAAACCACTCCAATTTTTCTTTATGGAGACGCTGAGAATAGCGAACATTTGAACAGCATAGAGCTTTCCCCCTTTTTTCAAGGACAGATTGACGGTATCAATGACCACCAAACATTCCTGCATTCTCTAGAATCTTTGATTGATAATGACCTTTTCGCAAAACTCGGAAGTTTAATTGGAAAAACGGTTTTGGTTGTTGATGATATGCAGGTCAATCGGATGCTAGTTCAAGCATATCTCGCCAGCGAAGGCATTACCGTTGTTCAAGCTTCATCAGGAGATGAAGCCATCGAGAAAGTAAAAAAAGAACCTTTCAATCTGGTCTTAATGGATATCCAAATGCCAGGGATGAGTGGTATTGAAGCGACCCATCAAATAAGACACTTGTTTGACGCCATTCCCATTGTGGCACTTTCCGGTGAATACAATGAAGAAACAACACGCGCTATCAGTGAAACAATGAATGACCACCTTGTTAAACCTATCAATAAACAGCAATTACTCCAAACACTCACGAAATGGATGACATAAGATACTGCACACGATAAAGCATAAGCGCCCCATCAACCCTTGCTAATTTTCAACGTAGAGCCACTAGGTCTATAAATTAGCGCCTTGCCTAGAGCCCAATAAATTCTCGCGGAAACGAGCACCTTGAGGTGACTTGGGTATAGTTATGGGTATGTACTGTCACTTCCGAATCTGGCTAGCTTAATTTGGTATAGTCTTTAGACTTAGTTTTAAGGAATGAGCAATTATATTGAGTTGGTTGTATGAACACGGAATTGATAGCAGATAACGTCCCATTAAATAAACCAGCCTTGTCTGATGAGCAATGCCGTGAAGCGCGATTATCACGTGATGTTCGTTATGATGGGCTGTTCTTTATTGCGGTAAAAACGACGGGTATTTACTGTCGTTCTATTTGTCCGGCACGCGCGCCATTAGAAAAGAATGTTGAATATTTTCAGTCGGCAGTGATTGCAGCGAACGCCGGATATCGCCCCTGTTTGCGTTGCCGACCTGATAGCGCGCCAGGGTCACCAGCGTGGCAAGGTAAAAATACGACGTTGCACCGAGCCATATATTTGATTGATGATGGCGCATTACAGCAACAATCATTAGCTGAGTTGGCCGAACGGTTAGGTATTAGCGATCGTTATTTACGGATGTTGTTTCAACAAGAACTTGGCTTGTCACCGATTGCTTATTCTCATTATCAGCAGTGTTTATTTGCTAAAAAGTTATTGCATGATACGCAATTGAATATCACCAGTATTGCGCTTGCCAGTGGTTTTAATAGTGTTCGTCGATTTAACGATTGTTTTAAAAAGCTGTTTTCACTTACGCCGACTCAAGTACGAAAGAATGCCATAGAAAAGAAACACGCTCATGCTGAAGACATCGTCATAACATTATCGTACCGACCGCCCTATAATTGGCGGCATCTCCAGCAGTTTTATGCAGCACGTATTATAGAAGGGCTAGAGTGGTGTGATGAAAATAGCTACGGACGTACTTTTAGTTATGACTCTGTAGATGACTCTTATGCTGAACAAAGCACAGGGGAAAGGATTAGCCATAGTGAAACTCCCTTCGATTGTATTGGTGAATTTACCGCGTTTCATATACCTGAAAAATCGGCATTCTCGGTACGAATTCAACTGTCTGATTTACGTTATCTCAATCGTGTTATTCGCAATATTCGACGATGTTTAGATTTAGATGCCGATATAGAACATATCGAAGCGCGGCTAAAACGGGCATTAAATACCGAGGTTCTGGCGATTTCTGGTTTGCGTTTACCGGGAGTGTGGAGCCCTTTTGAAGCAGGAATTAGAGCGATACTCGGTCAACAAGTTTCTGTGCAAGCCGCAAGAAATTTAGTCACTAAAGTGGTGGGCAATAACCCTATTAATACTGATGAACGGTGTTATTTCCCTTTGCCCCAACAGCTTATCGGCGATGAACTTTCTTATTTAAAAATGCCAGGGAAACGCAAAGAAACAATCCGATTATTTGCGGATTACGCATGTGATAAACCATTAGATGATAGCAAAGCGTTATTAGCCATTGCTGGGGTTGGACCGTGGACGGTGCATTATTTACGAATGAGAGGATTAAGCGATCCTGATATTTTTCTGATTGGCGATCTAGGCATTAAGAAAGCGTTAGCCAAAATGAGTGAAGCATTTGCACCCGATGTAGCAGCACCCTGGCGTAGTTATTTAACCCTTTATTTATGGAGTGCTGATTTTGATTCAGTTGCAGTGCCGATTGTGAATAGCAGCCTTATAACGGAGAAAGAACATGTTTAATCAGTTAATAGATACCCCAATAGGCTGGCTTAATATTAAAGCGAGCGACAAAGGTGTGGTTGCCATTGAATTTAATGCCGACCAAGCAGCATCGCAAAAAATGAATACTGTGACTCAGCAATGTTTTGAGCAGTTGAGTGAGTATTTTACCGGTGTTCGTAGAGTCTTTTCAGTGCCATTAGATATGCAAGGTACAGCTTTTCAACATCAGGTGTGGCTGGCGTTAGAGCAGATCGACTTTGGGCTAACTTGTTCGTATACCGACATTGCGGTTGGTGTGGGCAGCCCGAAAGCAGTGCGCGCGGTTGGTGCGGCAAATGGTCGCAACCCTGTGCCTATCATAGTGCCTTGCCACCGTGTGATTGGACGAAGTGGAAAGCTAACGGGTTACGCTGGTGGAATCGATACCAAAGCATGGTTACTTACACATGAAGGTGCTAATTTTCTCTCAAAATAAATCTTTCATCAGTCGCTAGAGGTTAGTGTTAGCCATCAGTTAGAGGTATTAGAACAAGCTGGAGTGGTAATTATATACAGCCTGTCTAGGCTTAATGGTACTGCAGAAGAAGTAATATCATTAAGTTTAAAAGGCTTTTTTACTCTTCTTACCTACAAACATGTTGACCAAGAGGAATGAAAAATGAAGAAACTATTATTGTTACTAAGTTTGGTGGTAATTATTGGTCTTGGTGGGCTTTTATTTAATTCTGTTGAAACGCAATCGAAGATCGATATCTGTTTGGATAATGGCGGCAGCTTTAATTATCAAGCGTGTGAGTGTGACTATGAAAATAGCCATCCGTATGAAAGTGACAATCAGTGTGATGGGTAGCGATAGTCGTGGTGGCCAAATTCACCGTACCGCTGTACGTAGAGAATTTATTTTTTGCTAAAAAAGCCTATTTCGACAGAGCCTAACAGTTTTTAGGAAAACTGAATATGAACGTACAATACTTCTTTCATCGTGCAACAGGGACACTGACGTATCTCGTATCGGACAGGGGAGAGGCTGTGATTATCGATCCAGTCCTCGACTATAATGAAGGCAAGGTAGCGACGACGTCATTGCAACAAGTAATTAACGCTGTCAAAGAGCAGGGGTTAGCCCTCAAATATATTCTTGAGACACACATTCATGCAGACCATTTATCAGCTGCACTGGCAGTCAAGAATGCACTTAGTGGTAAAACAGCCATTAGCCGAAAGATCACGGATGTGTATGATACTTGGTTGTTTAAATTAAATTGTCAGCCGTTAGCACAATTTGATCTGCTACTGGATGAAGGCGATGAGCTCAGTTTAGGTGGGGAAAAGGTGTCAGTTTTGTCAACGCCGGGTCATACGCCAGCGGATCTGACCTATCATATCGGCGACAGTATTTTTGTTGGCGATACGTTATTTGCCCCCAAACGCGGAACTGGAAGGGCGGATTTCCCGGGTGGAAGCGCTGAAGACTTGTATCGGTCTATTTCACGTCTCTTTGAGTTGCCTGAAGACACGCATGTGTATTTGTGTCATGACTACCCCTCTGAAAATGAAGAGCCTGAACTTTGCTCATCGCTCTCGATACAGAAGAGTGACAATGTGATGATTAATACGTCGGTGACAGAAAAGCAGTACATCGAAATACGATCAAACAGGGATAGCAATCTGGCAACACCAAAACTGTTGGATGTGGCTATTCCGTTTAATCTCACGTATCAGTTGCCAAATATTGCTTGAACACAAAGGCTGCATGATAGAAAGTTAGAGAAACCACACGTAATTATTCAGTTCCACGTGTGATTTCGATAAGCTTTTCCTCATGAGGTCTTTTTGCATAACCTAATTGCGGTGATACGTGAACTCTACCTGTGTCAGGTATGATTGCTATAGGCAAGGCTTAACTTCGAGGATATAAGGTGATTCTGTCGATGTCAGGTTACTGTATTTTAGATAGCAGTGATTATTAATTAACACTGGTATTTTACCTGAATAATCCAAATTTTTTACTGAAGTAATAGTAATATAGTTGTCATTTTTTTTTCTTGCTATACCCCAATCTTTGGTTCTTTCTTGACCTTTGTTGATGCCATCCACTAAGGTGGTTATTGTATAATCATCTGGGTCTGGGTAGCCATCACGGAAAGTACAGGTGTTTTTTTCTCCATACTCACAGCCCGGAATTGGAATTTCCCCGATATGCCCTGTACCACCCGTATTACTGGTTATATAAGGTAAGCTTTCTAACCCCGCAACCGCCATTTTTCCGTAACCAATCCCCAAACCTGATTCTATCGAGCCTTTTAAGCCTTCTAATGCAGCATTACGTGCATCGGTTTGCAGGTTTAAAAAACGGGGGGCGGCAGTTACCGCCAAAATACCCAGAAGCACAATAACAACAACTAATTCTATAAGGGTGAAGCCGTTTCTTCTCATTTTCGCTCTCAGTGCTGAGTAAAAGCCCTATTTTGGTGTCAATTTAATGGCGTTTATACCTATAGTCAATAACTTATACCCTATGTTGTACTGAAATGTGATCAACATTTATTGTTAAAGTGAATAGTTGCGACTGATTCATCTTGTTTTTTGTATGTAATTCATAAGCAGTTAATGTACTTTTACAGGCGTATCTTTCTGTATACAGTTTGAAGAGTTTTTTATCGTCATTATTAGCCGCGATAAACTGGGCGTTTATGTGTTTATCTGCGACATGAATAACAAAGGCTTTTCACTTCACTTATCATACTGATTTTACATGTTAATAATGAGCATGGTGATTGGGGTTGAGGTGTGAGAGCAGAGCCGCTTTCATGTTAATATATTGTGCTTGTCATGTTCTAGAGATAGTTAGCTAGCAGTAAAAGCATCACATAGATTGTTTAGGCTGGCATAAACTGGTAGTGTCGCTGCCCTTGTACCATTCCATCGCATTAAATAAACTTTGCTGCCTGTCGGTTACGATAGTCATTCAGCATCATAAATAGGATTATCACCTTGAGCCAAACAGCTTTTTCTACCCTAAACCTGCACGCGGATTTGCTAAAAAATCTGACTTCTCTTGGTTACGAGTCAATGACTCCTATTCAAGCGCAGAGCTTACCGCATATCTTGGCGGGCGAAGATGTTATCGCTCAAGGTAAAACGGGATCAGGCAAAACAGCAGCCTTTGGTCTTGGTCTATTAGAAAAATTGAACGTGAAACGTTTTCGTGTTCAGTCTTTAGTACTTTGTCCTACGCGTGAACTTGCTGATCAAGTAGCAAAAGAAATCCGTAAACTGGCACGTACTATTCATAACATCAAAGTATTGACGTTATGTGGTGGTATGCCGTTTGGTCCACAAATTGGTTCGCTAGAGCATGGCGCACACATTATTGTGGGTACACCGGGTCGTATTGAAGAGCACGTACGTAAAGGCACGTTGAACCTTGATGATCTAGAAATACTAATTCTAGATGAAGCTGACCGTATGTTAGAGATGGGTTTCCAAGATTCATTAGATGAAATTATTGATGCAGCCCCTCAGCGTCGTCAAACATTACTATTCAGTGCGACATATCCACCTCAGATTAAGTCTGTTGCTGATCGTATTATGCACAAGCCTGTGATGGCGAAAGTTGAATCAACGCATGATGAAAGCACTATTCAGCAGCATTTCTATAAAGTAGATGGTAACGAGCAACGTTTAACGGCTTTACGTTTATTACTGTTAAAGCACCGTCCAGAATCGACAGTGGTATTCTGTAACACTAAACGTGAAGCACAAGAAGTATCAGACGATTTAGTGGATTATGGTTTCAGCTCAATTGCCCTACACGGCGATTTAGAGCAACGCGAACGTGACCAAGCATTGGTTCGTTTTGCTAACAAAAGTACATCAGTATTAGTGGCAACAGATGTTGCGGCTCGTGGTCTAGACATTGATTCACTTGATGCGGTTATTAACTACCACCTTGCACGTGATACAGAAGTACACGTTCACCGTATTGGCCGTACAGGCCGTGCGGGTAGTAAAGGTGTAGCATGCTCTCTTATTAGTGATAAAGAGCACTACAAAGTAGCCATGCTGGAAGATTACCTTGATAGAGCAATCAGTGGCGAGCCATTACCTTCAATGGATTTACTTGATCAACCAACATTTCGCCCAGTAATGACAACATTGCAAATTGATGGCGGTAAGCGTCAGAAGATTCGCCCAGGTGATATTCTTGGTGCTCTAACGGGTGAAAACGGTATTGCTGGCGCACAAGTGGGTAAAATTCAAATTTTTGATAATTTTGCGTATGTTGCAGTGAAAAGCGAATCAGTACGTCCGGCAATGAAGAAATTAGAAGATGGTAAGCTGAAAGGTCGCTCTTTCCGTGTTCGCCAAATTCGCGCTTAATCACAGCATAACGAATAAATAGAATGGGGATTATTGTAAACCTCTGACTATTTGTTTAAGCGCAGTGATGAATACAAAATTATAAAAGCCGATTCAGCCTTAGGTTGAATCGGCTTTTTTATTGATTGTTGAATCATAAAAGCCCCTTGGTTCTTGTCATTAGTATGCTTGTTTGAGAAACATATCGTTGGATGAGAACATTTGGCTTATACCATTTCCGTATGGCGATAAGCCGCCCTAGGTTCATTATCTCTTTTTGTTCAGTGCCTCGATACGTACTTGGGTTGCATAGTGTGATGCTACATTCTCATCACGATCTATCGTTGTATAAGACACCACATCGCGCGTTACGGGTGTGAGTGATTTTTGGCGTAATGATTCAGCGTATAAGGTGCCTGTGTTTTCATCACGGTCAGCATAAGTAATTGAAGGCGCAGAACTTGGCGATGCACCCAATGCACTAATTCGCAGTTGTTCAGCATGCATGCTTGATAGGCTTTCATCGTGATCATTCTGAGCAGCCGTCGCTGATAATGCTGGAAGTAGTAGTGCCAAGCTGAGTAGGGTCGTTGAAATTTTCATTGTGATTCCTTTTTGGAATAAGATGTTGGGTTTTAATGCGTATTTTTAATATATCTAGTTCACTTAGCTTTTCTTATTCAGCGCATCGATACGTAACTGCGTTGCATATCGGGTAGACACGTTTTCATCGTGGTCAATCACGGTATAAGACACGACATTTTGTGTGCTCGGTGTAAGAGCTTTGTTACGCAGCGATTCAGCGTATAAGGTGCCTGTGTTTTCATCGCGGTCGGTATAAGCAATAGAAGGCGCAGAACTTGGCGAAGCACCTAATGCGCTAATTCGCAGTTGTTCAGCGTGCATGCTTGATAGGCTTTCATCGTGATCATTTTGAGCAGCAGTGGCTGATAATGCTGGAAGTAGTAGGGCTAAGCTGAGTAGGGCAGTTGAAGTTTTCATGGTGATTTCCTTTCAAATAAATTGTTCGGTTTTAATGCGTACTTTTAATACATATAGTTCGATTAGCTTTTCTTATTCAGCGCATCGATACGTAACTGTGTGGCATATTGGGTAGACACGTTTTCATCGTGGTCAATCACGGTATAAGAAACCACATCGCGCGTTACGGGTGTAAGTGCTTTTATACGTAGCGATTCAGCGTATAAGGTGCCTGTGTTTTCATCACGGTCAGCATAAGTAATTGAAGGCGCAGAACTTGGCGATGCACCCAATGCACTAATTCGCAGTTGTTCAGCATGCATGCTTGATAGGCTTTCATCGTGATCATTTTGAGCAGCCGTTGCTGATAATGCTGGAAGTAGTAGGGCTAGGCTGAGTAGGGCCGTTGATGTTTTCATAATGTTCTTCCTTTTGTTTTTATGCTTAGTTATTTGAGTTTTTTGAACTGAACCGTTTAGTTCATTTTTAGAATAGACCTATGGCCACAGGTCTGTCAATCTTTTTTGAACTAAACAGTTTAGTTTGTTAAAGTAATTGTATTGAACCGTAGTGAGGAATAACGGATGAGTCGATGTGAAGAGAAAAAACGAAATGCTATAAATAAGACCGTCGAGTTGTGCTCTCAGTATGGCTTCCATGGTACGAGTATGGATAAAATTACTGCGGCTACTGGTTTGTCAAAAGCGACGATTTATAAGTATTTTTTATCTAAAGAAAACCTGATTGCTCAAGCACTTGATGCTTACGGAAAGAGTGCGATTGAGCACTTAACTAAGGTGATGAATGATGACTCATTATCTTTAGAAGACAAGTTGAGTGAACGCTTTGAAACCTTGCGTCAATCTTTAGCTGTGGATGCTTTTAATGGCTGTTATTTTCAACTTGCCTACAGTGAATTTTGCAACGCAGAAGAAAACATTACCGACATATGTACGCTTTATAAGCAACAGCGTGTCAGTATGGTTTGTAAGCTTCTTGAAGCGCATAATGTAGAAAATGCACAAGAAAAAGCGGTGAAAGCAGAGCTTATTTTTAATGGCTTGATTGCAACATTGCAGATTTCAAAAGACCCGACTCTTATCGATATTGCACGTGATATGTATATGGATGTAATAAGCCGCTAACGTTGAGCGATCAGCTTTGCTCGTTAATAAAATACCGAGAGTCATTGATGATTATTTATTAATTCATTACGCTCTCGGTATTTAATTATGTCGTTAGCTTTATACAGTAAACGCCTATATTGACGTTTACTGCTTGGTTTACGGCATGGTTGATTGACGAATATAGCTTAGTTGCGACCCGCCATCACCCCGCCATCAATATCCCAAATAGCCCCTGTCACCCAACTTGTTTCGTCTGATAATAAGAAGGTGATGGTATTGGCGATATCTTGGGCTGTACCAACTCGTCCAATAGGGTGGAAAGTATTGAATCCTTCTAATGCTTCATCAACCTCTTTGGGGTCAATAAATGATTCATAAATGGGCGTTTTCACAACCGCTGGTGAAACTGCGTTTACTCTAATTCCGCTGTCTGCAAGTTCCATTGCCATATGTTGGGTTAATGCATGTAATCCCGCTTTTGCCATTGAATAAGCGGATGATGGTGTCGCTTTAATCGCTTGTTTGCCCCACATTGAACCGATGTTCACAATGTTCCCGCCACCGTTTTGGATCATATTGGTAGCAACCGCTTGCGAGAGGGTGAAGGTCGCTTTGTTTAAATCCATATAGATGTCGTAATCACTGGCAGTATGCTCCACAAAAGCTTTGGGATTAAAATAACCGGCAGCGTTGACTAAATAGTTGATTTGATTTGAAGGCTGATGAATAAAATCGACAATTTTTTGTACATCAGCAGCCTTGTAAAGATTGGCTTGCAAGCCAGAAACATGAGCAGAACCAGATGCCACTGCTTGTACTTCACTAACTGCACGATCTAACTTTTCTGCATTGTTTCCTACGATAACCACATCGAGGTTATTCATTGCTAATTGCTTTGCTGTCGCTAAGCCCATGCCGCTAGAGCCACCTACGATCAATGCGATACCAGTGTGTTTGAAGTTCATTTTTATACTCTCTTGTGTATTGGCGATGTGCTAATGTTAGTGCCATTACTAGCCATCTGAATAGTAAGTACAAATCGGTAAGGTAAGTACTTATTGGTACATCTTTATGAAAAGTCAGGAAAAAATATTTTCGAGAAAATCAGCACCAGAGCGATCTGCGCGTATGGTCGAAACCATTTATGGTTGTAAATGGTCACTTACTGTTTATCAATTGCTTGCGCATGATATTAATCGACCGGGTGAAATGGTGCGGAATGTAGAAGGGCTTTCAACGAAAGTATTGAATGAATGTTTACGTAAAAATGTGCAGTTTGGTATTTTAAATCGAGTCTCATTTAACGAAGTACCACCAAGAGTTGAATATGAAGTGACGCCTTTTGGCGATAAATTCATCCGTATTCTTGATCAGCTTGAGGTACTGCAAAATGAAATTTCAGAGGCTGATGAATAAGTGATTTGTCTGATGTGGTGCCTGCATTGATGAAGCGCTAGCACGAAAGTGGCTTGCTACATACTGGTGTTATCCCTGACTATCTACTTCGCGATAATGGTCGTGCTGTTATGGAAAGGCTTTTTAATAAAAGCCTTTTCTTAAATTCAATTTTCCAATCTGGGTATTATTTTTTTTTGATCTAACACGCTAAGATAACCGCTGAATTGAATAAGCAATTATATTTCTTATGCAGCCTAACCAAGTATTGACCAAAGAGATTTGGAACGCTTTTGTATCCCAATCATCAGTAGAAGCTGAACTTCCTAATATTGAACCGCACTTACAACAAGTCTGGGCCAGATGTCGTCGACAGCAGCGTCATGATCATTGGTCGATGCCTCATCGGGCTAAAGGGGTAACCTATGCCTCGATACAGAAAAGTAAAGCTTCGTTTTTAAATATTGCGATACCTGCTATTGAAGACATTTATGAATATCTAGAAAGCGAAAGCTGTGCTTTTGTAATTAGCGATGAAGCTGGTTGTACTCTGTATTTATGCGCAGACAGTGCGATGAAAGTAAAACTTGATACGCTTGGGATTCAAGAGGGGGTTTACTGGCGAGAAGGCATTATGGGTAATAATGCAATTTCAAGTGCTATGCATTTAGCGAAAGCGACTCAAACTGCTGGTTTTGAACATTTCAAGGAAGCACTACATGGCTTCGCGGTATATGCCGCACCAGTATTTGGTGATACAGGAACCGCGCTAGGCTGCGTTGCGTTGGTTTTGCCTGTCGAAAAAGCCAGTGTTTCTGCATTGGGCTTAATCCATTCTGCTTCCCGTGATATAGCGAGCCAAATGCAGGCAGAGAGTATGCTTACCGAATCCAATCAGCATCTATCTGAGGTACATGTTTTACTTGAAGGTGTTGAGGAAGGTGTACTTGCATGGTATCCCAATGGAAAGATTCATTATTTGAATCAAAAAGGTTGCGACCTTTTGGGCCTTACGGTCAGTGAATTAGGGAGAGAAATCAGTTCGATACTCACTATGCCCCAGCGTGTTCACCAAGCAATCAAACAGGGTGTTGGGCTAGATATGGTCGATACGACCATTGAAAGCAAAGGCCGACTTATTTCTTTAGTCATGTCGCTAAAAATTGTGAAAAATGCTCAAAATACTACCCATTGCTATATTGCTCTGCTTTACCCTATTAAGCATATTCGCGACTTAGTACATCAGCATGTTGGCAATCGGGCGAGATTGACCTTTGACGATATTGTCGGGGGGTCGGATGCTATGTTGCGGGTGGTTCGGCAAGCGCGCCATGCAGCAAAAGGACGAGGCCCTGTTTTGCTTCATGGTGAAGATGGGATAGGGAAAAGTCACCTTGCCCAAGCTATTCATAATGGCAGTGATAGGCATGGTCAGCCGTTTATTGCCATAAACTGTCAAGCTATTCCCAAAGAACTCATGGCGAGTGAATTTTTAGGTTCAGCGCTAGAGAGTGAGCACTCGTCTGTGTCAAAATTTGAACTGGCGAATGGTGGTACTTTGTTTCTCGATCAAGTGGAATGTTTGTCTTCCGAGGTACAGGCTGCCTTGCTTCACTTACTCAAAACAGGGCTAATCAATCGTATGAACGGTAATATTGTCTCTGTGGATGTGCGTATTGTTGCCACATCGAACGTCGACTTAGATCAGTATGTAGTGGAAAAACATTTTCGTAGGCAGCTTCTTTTGGAGTTACAAACGTTTGATATTCACGTATCCCCGCTTCGCGACCGAATTGAGGATGTGCCTATTCTTGTTAAACGTAAACTGACTCATTTGGAAGCTGAAAAGAAAACATCGCTTACTCTTAGTCAAGAAGCGTTGTCATTTTTAATGCGATATCGTTGGCCTGGAAACCATCGGGAATTGCGTAATGTAATCGAGCGATCTGCCAACTTTTCGGATGGTAGTGTCATTAGAGTTAAAGACTTACCTGACATTATTCTTACAGCGACAGAACATGGTCAGGTAGGTGATAAACCTTTGCACTCAAACAGTTTAATTGATTCAGAAAAGATGACGATCATTCGTTCTGCCTTAGATTGCCGAGGGAAAATCGGCTCTATGTGTGAAGATTTAAAGGTGGGTCGTACGACGTTGTGGCGCAAGCTCAAAAATTACGATATTGACGTGAATGATTATAAATAATCAGAAATAAACACCGCACATTATGTGCGGTGTGTTAGTTGAAAGCAGACACTTAGAGCATGGCCAATATTTGCGGTAAGGTCTCGGCATTCAAGACCTCTTTCGCTTTCCGTTTAGCTTGTTGGTGATGGGTTGCACGTACCGCCTGTTTAACTGCTGCAATACGGATTGGGCTCATACTTAGTTTATCAATCCCCATTCCTATCAGCGTCTCGGTTAGTTTTGGATCGCCAGCCATTTCACCGCATATCCCAATAGGGATGCCTGCATCATGGGCGGCTTTAACTGCTAGCTCAATCATACGCAGCACAGCAGGCTGTGTGGCAGAGACTAAATACGAAACCGCATTATTACCTCTGTCTGCAGCCATCACATACTGAGTGAGGTCGTTTGTACCGACACTGAAGAAACTTACTTCTTTAGCTAACTGCTTGGCATTGACTACCGCAGCTGGCACTTCAATCATAATACCGATCTCGGGAATGGCACTTGATATACCGTCACGCTGTAATGCGTTATGGCAGTCACTGAGTAGAGATTTTGCTTGGTGTAATTCCTCTGGAGTAGAAACCATTGGAAACATCACATATAAATTCGGATGTTTAGCTCTTGCTCGAAGCAAGGCATTGAGCTGTACTTTGAATAGTTCTTCATTTTGCAAACATAATCGCAGACCTCGGCAACCAAGGAATGGGTTATCTTCATGCCCTTGTTGCAAATAGGCTAAAGGCTTATCGCCACCAATATCGAGTGTACGTATGATCACCTGTTTATTACCAAATGTATTAGCTATTTGGGAATAGAATTCATATTGGTATTGTTCGGACGGTGCTTGTTCGCGTTCCATAAAAAGAAATTCGCTACGGACTAATCCAACACCTTCGGCACCGCTATTCAGCGCTTGATCCGCATCTTCTAAAGTGGCTAGATTAGCGAAAATATCGACTGAAATACCATCTTGTGTATACGCTTTTTCTATCATCGCCGCTTGGGCTTGCTCTTTCTGGAACTGCTGTTTTTCAAGTTCTTTTTGTGCGCTTTCAAGTTGCAGTGACGTAGGTGATAACCACACTTCTCCGCTGCACCCATTAATGACTGCAACGCTGCCTTCTTGGCTACGAGACATTAATTTATTGAGTCCTGTAATCGCCGGAATACCTAATGCCCTAGCAAGAATAGCGGAGTGTGATGTACTTCCTCCTTGCTCAAGGATAATCCCTTTGATCATTGTTGGATCAAGTTGTGCGGTATCTGATGGTGATAAGTCAACGGCAGCTAAAATTACTGGCTCAGTCAGTACGGTTTTTTGTTCAGCTTCCCCGATGAGTAATCTCATTACGCGGCGACCAATATCGTAAATATCTTTGGCACGTGCCTGCATATATTCGCTAGAAACGTCTTTGTAAGCTTGTGCTGTCTGCTCAATAATTGATGACCAAGCATTTTCCACATTGATTTTATTGCTGAGCTGTTGTGCAATTTGATTGCTGAGATCAGGATCTGCCAACATAGCGCAATGAGCTGTAAAAATATCACTTTCTGATTTTGAGCCCGCGTGGGCAGTTCGGTCTGCCAATTGGGAGAGTTCTTGCTGAGCGGCATCACTGGCTTGAGTGTATAACGTCCATTCCTGCTCATAACCTAGATAGCTACGATCTCGTGCTTTAGGCATTGTTGCGCGGTAGTGCCAGATTGGAGCGATAGCGATTCCTTCAGATATGCCAATGGCTCTTAAGCATCCATGTTCATCTTCAATGATATCGGTGAATTGATGAATTGTATTAGCGCTATTTTGCTTATTCATGACATCGATTTTCTCATCTATCGATTCATTGAAATGGTTATGTGCGAGCAATTGAAATGCTTGTAATGCCTGTTGTGCTTCTTTACCACTGGCAATACACGCTAAGGTGTCGCCTTGTTTTACATCTAATAGCGCAATACTGTTAATGCTCTTGGCACTGACTCGTCTGTCATGGCAACGTAGCCATATTTGAGCATCAAATGCGCTGATAGCACCTACAATCGCAGAAGCTGGTCTGGCATGAATGCCATGGGGATTTTGCACCAGCCATTCAACCTCTGTTTCGTATTCACTGTCAGTGGGAGTTGGTAGGACATCTGTTGGTATACCATTCGGCAGCTTCGCGCTTTGGTTCAACAGCTGATATTTTGCGAGTAATGCATTGTGTGCTTCATTAGTGACTTCTTCGAGAGACATGCCAGCAGCGGCGGCAACACTTGCCGACATCGCTCCTTCAATGAGCGGTGCTGCACAGATGTGCACATTCGTAGTTTGTTCACTGCCCATAAGCTCTAAGGCCATGTCAGTACTTAATATTGCGCTACCCATATCCACGAGAACCAAAACACCTTCGGGTGAATATACCTCTTCAATCGCCATCATAATGGCTATCGCATCGGTACCAATGGGATTTTCAGGATCATCGACGCCAGCAGCGACAGCGATTTGGACTTTCCCTTGTGTCATCTGTTCAGCCAGCGCATGAACGCCTTTGGCTAAATCTGGGCTGTGGGAAACAATTACAATACTGACCATAATTAGACCTTAAAGTGAGGTGGTGTAATACCACCTCGAACAGAAAAAAAGGGGGAGAAGATTATTGCGCTGAAGCGTTACGTAGTGCCGTAAAAAGTAGATAGGTGGATGTCGCTCCTGGGTCTTGATGACCAATAGAACGCTCCCCTAAATAGCTTGCCCGTCCTTTTCTTGCTTGCATTGGAATTGTGCTTTTCATTGCTACTTCAGCATTGGCAACTGCTGTATTTAGTGCATCATAAACACTGATGTTTTGGTCTTTCTTTAGGCTTGTCATAATACCGTTCCAGGTATCAATCATGGTTTTATCACCCACCTCTGCTCTTCCGCGTTGAACAATTCCATCCATACCATCTTGAAGCATTTTGGTGAGTTCAATAAGGTTGAGTTCTTCTTTAGACATTGCGCTGGTTGCTGCGCGTATAAAGAAAGTGCCATATAGTGGACCACTGGCTCCACCTATGCTTGATAGCAGTGTCATACCGGTGGTTTTCAAAATAGTGCCAATGTCTTTATCTGCAACACTCGGTAATTTCTCTTTTACTTTTTGAAAACCACGGTTCATATTGAGCCCATGATCTGAATCACCAATCTCTCGGTCTAACTCCGTTAAGAAGTCTTGCTCGTTTTGGAATACGTTAGCTGAATCTTCAAGCCACTGAACGATTTGTTGTTTGGTAATTGTCATCAGTTGTTCCTTAACGTTTAGCAGCCCCAGCGCATTGCTGGTGTGTTAACGGGCATATCGTACAGAGATAACATTTCATCATCGACTTTTAGCACTGAGATAGAAATCCCTTGCATATCTAATGATGTGCAATAGCTACCAATAAGGTTTCGTTCGATGTGAATGTCATGGTTTTCCAGTATTTCAGCAACTTTGCGATATACCATGTAGAGCTCAGATTGTGGTGTTGCCCCTAGGTTGTTCACGAGCACAATAACCTTATCGCCAGAATTGAGAGACTCTGTGATCCAAGATTCGTCTTGCCATTCACCTAAATTATTATCCCAGCGACGAACAATACGTTCATAGGGAGTGTTATCTAATATCTCACTCATCATATCGGTAGTGATAGTGTCGCCATCAGTAAAGGCGCGACGTTCGATACCAGGTTCCCCATGGATACCAACACCGAATTCAATTTCATTATCAGCTAACTCAAAACTTGGTTTACCAGCGGCAGGAACAGTACAAGCAGAAAGTGCAACACCAAATGAACGTCCACGGTTAGCGATATGTTTAGCTAAAGCACTCATTTTATCGAGGTCATATCCCTCTTCGGCAGCTGCTCCTAGAATTTTCTCTGCCAGCACTGTGGTCGCCACGCCACGTCGCCCTGCGGTATACAGACTATCTTTCACTGCTACATCATCATCAATCAGTGTCGCTTGTACTTTTAATCCCTCACCGTGAAGGAGTTCAACGGCTGTTTCAAAGTTCAGTACATCCCCGGTATAGTTTTTAATAAGAAAGAGAACACCTTCACCTGTGTCGACCTTCTGTGCACATTCGTACATTTGATCGGGTGTGGGTGATGTAAACATTTCACCAGGGCAAGCACCATCAAGCATGCCTTTTCCTACATAACCGCCGTGCATCGGTTCATGACCGCTTCCCCCCCCAGAGATAAGCGCAACCTTGGTTTTTTCTCGCTCTTTTCGCACGATATACATAGGATCTAAGTGTACGTCGAGTTCAGAGTGAGCCTTCGCAATACCTTGAAGTTGCTCTTTAACCACTTGATCAATCTGATTAATCATCTTTTTCATCGTTCTATCCTTATTATTCTGCGTTGGAGCAGTTTATTTATGGGGTAAAAGGAAGTCGTAGCAAATCGCTGTTGAGCTGCACAGTAGGCACAATCCAGCGGTTGTGTTTCGCCGATGTTTATAAATTTACCTGTAATGTCAAAGCTGATGGTATGCCAATAAGAGAAGAGGCGTTACTCCGGTTGTTGTGTTTCAAAATGGAACTGTTTGGAGGGGGGTTATGTTCCGTAATGAAACATACATTGAGTTCAGGATGCAGATTTTTGAGCTAAAGCATACTTTGGGCTTGTCATCTGGAATAGAGAGTGATGATAGTGAGTAGGCGCTAAGCTTGCTGGGGTGTATTGATGTGTAAGTTTGCAACTAGGATCACAAATAATTAGGTGACAGGAAGCAGTAAAGAGTCAGATTTAGCCAAAAAGATAAGCACTCTCAAGCATATGAACTACATTTGATGTATATAAAATAAATCTAACATGAAGATAGTGATTATTTGTGATGACATGTTGCAGCTGGTAATGGAAGGTTGCCTATGTCGTCACCTTATGGAAGAGGGTAATAATGAAAAGCAACCAATACACTGCCGATAGAGAGACCTCCTTAGATAATGATGCTCAACTCGTGACAACAACAGATTTACAAGGTGTTATTACTTACGCGAATGATGAGTTTATTAAAATAAGTGGTTACACCAGCGAAGAATTAGTGGGTCAGCATCATAATATTATTCGCCACCCCGACATGCCACCTCAAGCTTTTGGTGATTTATGGAAACACTTGAAAGAAAATAAGCCTTGGCGAGGAGTAGTGAAAAACCGTTGTAAAGATGGCAGTTTCTATTGGGTCGATGCCTATGTTACACCGATATATCAAAATGACCGTGTAAGTGGCTACCAGTCTGTTCGACGTAAGCCGACACCACCAATGATCTCCTCTGCAACTCATATATATGAGCAACTTAACCAGAAGAAAAACCCATATTCATTTCAGCTTTCAATATTACAAAAACTTTTATTAGTCACTGCTATCACACTGATTACTATTAGTAGCGCTCATTTTTCATTGCATGAGTTTGCTGAATTTAGTGCTTTAATTCCACTTGTGTTTTTTGTTCTTTTCTATCGTAACGAGTTGTTCAAACAGCCGATGTATTTTAAAAGTCTCAAAGAAGATTATGATAGTTTAACTCGCATTATTTATAGTGGTGACTCAGTCGAATCTATTGCTGATTTTCATTTACAGCTCTGCGATGCGCGGATTAAAACAGTTCTCGGACGAGTTGATGATGCCTCTTTGACATTGAAAACGGTAAGTGGAGATTTACAGCAAGCGGTCGTGGCAGCCAAACAGTCGATTACAGTACAAGATCAAGATACCCAGCACATTGCCACCTCGATTACTCAGATGTCTGCAGTTGCCAGTGAAATTGCACAAAACACACAATTGACCTCAGATAAGGCTTTACTCGCACAAGAACAATGTGCCAAGACAACAATAATCCTCAACACGACCCAAGATAATATCAATGAGCTTGCGATTGAAACAGAAAATACGGCTGAAACGGCACAATCTTTAGCCAGAGTGTCTGACCAAATAGAAACCATGATGGTCGAAATTCAGGGAATTGCGCAACAAACAAATTTACTTGCACTCAATGCTGCCATCGAAGCTGCGAGGGCGGGTGAACAAGGTCGGGGATTCGCCGTTGTGGCTGATGAGGTCCGTGCATTGTCTCAACGAACACATGGGGCAACCGAAAAAATTCAATTCAGTATTGATGAGATCAATAAATCTTTGGGTGACTGGCAATCCCGAACCACTCATAGCATCCGAAAAACCCAGCAATGTGTCGAGAATACAAGCCTAACAGCACAGAACATTAAGAATGTAGTCGCTATGGTGGATGAAATTGCAGAAATTTCAACACAGATTGCAACAGCGGCTGAAGAGCAAGGTACTGTTGCTGCTGAAATTAGCAAAAATGTCCATCAAATATCCGATTCTTCCGCAAAAAATATAGAACAAATTGAAGCGATGGAAATCTCATCAGAACGAGTACGAGACAATGTAGCCTCACTTGATGCTTTAGGAAAATCGTTTGGTTAGCCGCTGATTTATGAGGAGTAGCATACTCCTCATATTTAGTTATCCAAGATCATTTAATGTGCTTGTTCAGCGTGAATTTATTGATTTGGCAATTAATCGTGCGTAAGTACAACTTTACCTACGGCTTTCCCTGCTTCTAGATGAGCATGCGCTTCAGCCACTTGCCAGATAGTGAATGCTGACTCATCAATTAATGGGGTGATTTTCCCTTGATCTACTAACTCTGCTACTGCGGCTAGAATTTTTCCATGACGAGCACGATTGATGTTTTCAATCATAGGAATCAGCATTAATACACTGTGGAAGCTAAGGCCTTTCAATGCGATCTGAAGTGGATCAGCAATGGGTAATGTTGTTGCTACACGACCATTGAACTTAACAGCTTCAAAACTGCGTTGGATATTCTCGCCTGCAATCGTATCGAAGGTGGCGTCGAATCCATGGCCATCAGTGTATTGGGCAACGTATTCAGCAACATTTTGCTTTTCTACATTAACCACGTTGTCGGCATTAAGCGTTTTGGCTACGGCTTCATTTTTAGATCGTGTTGTTGTCGTAACTGTCGCACCAAGATGCTTACCAAGTTGTACTGCGATATGACCAACACCGCCTGTTGCACCATGAACAAGTAGGTTGTCACCTGCTTTAACATCCATTTTTTCGCACAGTGCTTCCCATGCAGTGATAGAGACAAGCGGTAATGCTGCTGCTTGCTTCATTGTAAGCGAGGTAGGTTTGTGTGCCATTAGGTTGGCATCAACCAACATGTAATCTGCCAGTGCACCGTTAATACCAGCAATACCGCCAGCACAACCATACACTTCATCACCGACTTTGAAGTTGCTGATAGAGTCACAAACCGCTGTTACTACACCCGCTACATCACCGTGAAGAATGCTAGGTAGGTTGTCAGACCATGGCGTCTGTACAGAGCGAAGCATGGTATCTAACGGATTAACACTCGTGGCTTTTACTTCAACAATCATATGACCAAGTTGCAGTTCAGGCATTGGTTGTTCTGTAAGGTTAAATGCGTCGTAGCCGCCGATGTTGCTAATTGTCATTGCTTTCATTTTTTACGCTCCGGTTTGGTTTATGCGGCCATTTTAGTCATTGCTAGATAAACAACAATACGTTAAAAAACAAGATAGCTTTGCTTTTAAGACAAAAGCGACTGAGTTATAGTGAGATAGAGAGGCATGTAACGAGGTGACAAAAGATATGGCCACATTTAATAAATTGCATTACTTCAATTGCGTTGTAGAAACGGGCAGCATTTCAAAAGCCAGTAAAGTTTTTGATGTCCAGCCATCATCGATATCACGTCAATTAGCGTCATTAGAGAGTGAACTCGGTATTCGCTTGTTAGAGCGAACAACGCGAAATATTGGCTTAACGGAAGCAGGTAAAACGTATTACGATTATTCAAAACGTATTATCTCTGAACTTGAAGAAGCCAAACGTGCGGTAGGCGATCTTCAACTTAGTCCGATAGGTAACCTTAAAATAAGTACGACGGTGGGGTTTGGCGAAAGCCGGGTTCTGCCCTTATTACCTAAATTTCGACGGGCTTATCCTGATATTCGCATCGAAGTTGAGCTGACCGAACGCATTGTGGATTTAATCGAAGAGAATGTTGATATTGCGATTCGCAGCGGCCGTTTACCCGACTCTAGTTTGATCGCGAGAAAGCTGGTCGATAATCATTTTATTTTATGCTCAAGCCCTGAATACATGCACGAAAATGGGCTGCCAGATGCACCTGAGCAGTTGATCAATCATGATTGTGTGGTGTATGGCTACCACGGTTGGAAAGATTGGTATTTGGTCAAAGGCAACTATCAAAAATTAGCCATTAAACACTACATGACCGTAGATTCGGTTAATGGACAAAAACAACTTATTCTTCATGGTGGTGGTATTGCACTTATCCCTTATTGGGCAGTTAAAGATGAACTAGACTCTGGTCGGTTAATTCAGGTGTTACCAGAACATCAATTTAGCCCGTGTCTCCATTTAAGTTCAACCTATGCGATCTATCAAAATAGAAATCTAGTGTCATCTAAGATGAGGGTATTTTTAGATTTTTTGCGAGAAAATATGTAGCCATCGTAGTAAAGCGTAATGATTTTTCAGTCTTGCTGGTGGCTGAAAAATCAGGATGTTTTTTATTTGCATCAATATGAAAATTTACTGCTCACAACAAAACGCCTCACTAATAAAAGTCATTACAACAGTTAATGGCAAAAAAATACTTTATGGGCACTCGTACCATTAAATGTAATCCACTTCATTTATCAATGAATATAGTTGGAATGTTAAGATTCAATTATGAGTAATAGTTGTGATTGGTAGGTTTATACAATAGCTGTATTATATGCCGAAAATACAAAAGCAAAGGGAATACATCATTAATAGTCCGCCTTAGAAATAAATCTCTTATCAATTTATGGCTCATTAATTAATAAAGAGGTTTTTCATGTTAAGTTTTTATAAAGAAAGTTGGTTTAATAATATTAAAGGTGATTTATTATCAGGAATAGTTGTAGCATTAGCGTTAATACCGGAAGCTATTGCATTTTCAATAATCGCCGGACTTGATCCAAAGGTCGGTTTATACGCTTCATTTTCAATCTGTGTTGTTATAGCTTTCACCGGTTCACGTTCTGCAATGATTTCAGCATCAACTGGCGCAATGGCTTTGCTAATGACGACATTAGTTAAAGATCATGGTTTACAATATCTTTTAGCAGCTTCTTTTCTTACCGGTGTTATTCAATACGTAATAGGGCTTTTAAAACTTGGTAACTTAATGAGGTTTGTTTCACGCTCAATTGTTACCGGGTTTGTTAATGCTCTAGCAATATTGATTTTCATGGCTCAATTACCAGAATTAACCAATGTAACGTGGCAGGTTTATGCGTTAACTGCTGCCGGGTTAGGGATTATCTATTTATTTCCTTATATTCCTAAGGTTGGGAAAATATTGCCATCACCATTAGTTTGTATTATTGCAATCACTATATTCAGTGTGATGTATAACATAGATATTCGTACTGTTGGCGATATGGGAACATTGCCTGATTCGTTACCTGTATTTATGTTTCCTGATATTCCATTCTCCTTAGAAACATTAAATATAATCTTCCCTTACTCGTTAGCACTTGCCGTTGTTGGTGTTCTTGAGTCGCTTATGACTGCAAAAATCATTGATGATATTACTGATACAGATAGTGATACTAACAGTGAATGTAAAGGTCAGGGTTTAGCTAATATGGTTTCATCATTGTTTGGTGGCATGGCTGGCTGTGCCATGATTGGACAATCAATGATTAACATCAAATCAGGTGGTAGAACTAGATTATCAACATTATCATCAGGCGTTTTTCTTTTGATTATGGTTGTTTTCCTTGGTGACTATTTAAAGATAATCCCAATGGCAGCGCTTGTTGCCGTGATGATAATGGTTTCTATAAGCACGTTTTCATGGAAATCAATACCAGCGATGAGGCACATGCCGTTAAACTCTAACGTGATCATGATTGCAACGGTTGTTTCTGTTGTCTTAACCGATAACTTAGCAATTGGTGTTGTTGTTGGTGTTGTTATTGCTTCTGTGTTCTACACGAATCAGAGCAGGTTAATAATGAAAGTCACTGATGATATTATCATTAGTTATGACCACACAATCCATAGGGTACATGGTCAGATATTCTTTGCGTCTGCTTATACCTTCATTGATATGTTCAATTTCAACAGTCCTTCAAAGTACGTGACCATTGATCTAACCAGTTCTCATTTTTGGGATATAACCGCCGTGGGTGCGCTTGATAAAGTGATTATAAAATTCATGAATGCTGGATGTGATGTTAAAGTCACTGGAATGAATGACAACACAATGAAAATAATAGAAAAACATGCAGTTTATAATAAGCCTGACAAACTGGCACTAATGACACACGGTCACTAGATATACCACTAAAAAGCATCCTTTATTGGATGCTTTTAATGTTTTATTTAATATTATTAAATATATATTTAGGGATTCTATGCGACCACTTATAACACATGAACCATCAACTGTTGCTACAGCACATTTTTACTACCCTTCTAAAATAGCAAAAAATAAAGAGCCACATTCTTGGGTGATTGATAGAAGAACGTTAATTGCAAAGAAGTATAACGTTCATGGTATTAATAAAGAGTATTCGTTAAAGGTAAGTCCAAATCGTTATGTTTATGAAGCCGATTTGATTAGATACTTTGAGGCAAGTAAAAAGTCCAATCAGTTCTTTTCAAGTAAGAATAAGATATATTTTAGTTAAACCATATATCAGGCATAAAAATAGTTATTGATAGCAGTTTTCATAACGTAGTTCGATCTAAAAAGCGTTTTCGATAATCCTTCGGAGGGAATCCGGTTAATTTTTTAAAAGCTCGCGAGAAATGAGCAATATCAGCATAACCTAACTTGGCTGAAATATCGGTAAGGGAGTAACGAGCATCTTCCATTAATCGACAAGATGTCGCGAGCATTATGTTCTCTCGTATTATTTTGAATGTAGTATTTTCTTTCGCTAAGCGACGTTGTAATGTGCGTGCGGAAGTATTCAATACCTTAGCGGCCTCATTGACATTCATTGATGGCTGACCAAGATAGGGTGTTAATGCGAGATAGACGGTCTCTATATATGTTCGTTTTTTTGGGGCGCTAGATGTTTTTTTTTCTCTAAAGCTTGCTGGCAGTATAACGGGAGTTTTGAGAATGGTATCTGATAGCTCAATGGCAGTTACGTTGCGATCTGAAACAAACTGAATCGATTGCCCTTTAAAGATCTCCAGCATAGGTTCAATGTTTGAAGATTGAACGGCAACAGAGTTGGGTAACCAGGTAGTTTTTGTCATAACGTTGATAAATTCGATGGTAAATAGTATTGCAAACACTTCAGCCCAAAAAAATCCCTGAGTATCTTCTTTCGTTTTATAGCGGCAAAACCAAGGTGTTCCTTTAAAGTGCTCGATAGCAATTTTTGCTGACGGTGAATCGTGAATAATGGCAGTCGCAAGAGAATTAAAAGCCTCCTCAAGGTTTTTGGGCGCATGGATATGGTGCAATAATTTTGGGATGAAATACTCCCGAATGACTATGCGTAATAAATTACCATAATGTTCTGGATCCGCTTTTTCTGCCATTAGCGCCAGTAAGTGTTTAATGGGCTCTTCTGGCATAAATTCACTTTTCGAACGCAATATATCTTCAGGTAATCCCGCCGTTTTGAGTAAAGGGTAAATATCTTTTTCGAAATGCTTCAGCAATTCAACCAATGTAGCGGCATGCACAGTTTTGATTAGAGGGGTGAGCTGGTTGGCTGCCATAATAGAGACATATCCTTATTACCGTCTTTGGGTATGCGTTCTATTATAGAGGATTTTAACAATAAAATGTTGGGATTACTTATTTGAAATAAAAGGAAAAGGTAACGCTGCTGCTTCCATGCAGCAAGGTGCAGTGTTGTTTTGGTTATGATTGAACATGGCCTACTTCAGCTTTTTTTATCAGAAGTGTTGGCTCTGATTTTTGGGATGGTTTAAAAATATTAATAATCGCCTTTACGGTGAAGTAAGCACATATCGCTGTAAATGTTACAGCACTAAAAGATTCACCTGATTGAATTGAGACTCCTACGACTTCAAATGCCTTTCCGCCAAACTCCTTCACATAGGTTAGCGCCCATTTATAGACAAGGTAAAGCTTGGTGAGCGTTATAAGTACAAGATATGCCTTACCGTAAGGTGTTAGAAGAAACTGCTTTATTTTATTCCAAATATTTTTCATTAATCTCTCTCGCTCTGATTATTATGAGTCGTGGTTGTGTTTGTTGAACGAGATTAAGTTTACGGATTAAGCTATTTGTTTTTTATCATTTAGCGCCAAGCTTTGCTGGAACTGCTAAATGTATACGGTGGCGTAAAATGGTAAAAAAGGGATGGTAGAAACATTTATTATTAGGGTGATTTTAATTATGAATTCGATTTATTACGGTGTATACGCAGATCTAAACTCTGTCTTATTCATTGAGAGAATAATCGAAGAGGATAGACATGAACCAAAATAAACAATCGTCTCATTCTGAAAAGCCACAAGCCCCACAGTTAATTGAGCAGCCTTTAGCATCTAGTTCTCTGCCCTCTAAAAAACAAGTCAGTATTCAAGCTATTACGCAGAGTGTTTTATGCCTGTGTATTGGGCTATTTGTTTTCTATTTAGTCGCTGATCGCTTTATTCCTAATACTGATATGGCGCGAGTACGCAGCCATGTAATTCCTGTTACGCCATTAGTCTCTGGTTCAATTATTGATGTATTAGTTAAGCCCAATGATGTTGTAGAAGCTGGCGATGCACTTATTCGTATTGATCCGAGTAATTATGAAATTGCGCTAAAAGAAGCAGAACAAGGCTTAAAGCGAGCTGGAAAACAGATTGGTGTGCAAACGGCTTCAGTTGCGGTTGCTCAAGCTAAATTATCAGATGCACTTGCCCATCAAGAAAATGTGAGGAGCCAAGCATCGCGGGTTTTGGCGATGGTTGATAAAGGCATTGTTACTAAAGCGGATGCGGATAAAACCCGAGCTAGTCTGGCAAGTGCTAAAGCACAAGTTGCATCGGCTTCAGCGAATTTAGAGCAAGCCAAAGAGCAATTAGGACAAACTGGTAGCGATAATATCGATATACAGTCGGCATTATTAGCATTACAAAAAGCGCAGTTAAATGTAGAGCGTACAGTCGTTCGTGCACCTGCATTTGGTGGTGTGTCTAATTTTCGCTTAGATGAAGGGTATTATGCGCGAGAAGGGCAACCATTATTAACATTTGTGTCTGGTGAAGATATTTGGTTAGAAGCGTATTTTCGTGAAAACAGTTTAGGTAATGTGCAAGCCGGTAATAACGTTGAGGTTGCCTTAGACTATGCACCTGGTGATGTGTTTAAAGGACAAGTTATTAGCATCGATTATGGGGTTAATTGGGGAGAAAGCAGTCAGGCCGGTCAGCTTGCCTCTGTTGGGGCTCAAACGGGTTGGTTGCGTCAAACTCAGCGTTTTCCAGTGATGATCCGTTTTGATAATGAGTCTGCTAAGGGGCTATTACGTGTAGGCGGACAAGCTGATGTGATGGTGTATACCAAAGAACAATCCATTATGAACATATTTGGCCGTGTGTGGATTCGACTACTGAGTTGGATGTCATATGTCCGATAATTCGATGTCTTTAGTGAGTGTTAATGCAATACAACCTTCGGTTGATCGCCGTATTACCCGTTTTGTGGTGGGAGTTACTATTGCCGCGGCACTTGCTTATGGCATAAATTGGGGATTGTCTTTTGTCATGCCCGTTTTCTTGGCAAAATTTTTAGTTGATAAGCCTGTATTAACTCGCCAGATCTTTGATGAATTGTTTTTGGCGATGGTCGCAACAGTATTAATTGGTTTAAGTATTAGTAATGGCGTGACCCATTACCCATTAGTGCTGCTGTTACTCGTTGGGCTATTAATGTTTGGGGCATATTATTTATTCATGGATCCTGAATGGAATTTATTTGCCACTATTCTTATTATTTCAGCCTTACTCATTCCTTATATGGGCATTATTAACCCTGCTGCGTCTTTATTTCTAGGGAAAGCGTTGATGATTTCGGGTGTTGGGGCCGTCGTCATGTTTGTTTTAATGCACTGTTTATTTCCCGATAAAGCGCCACAATCAGTAAAAGCTAAACTTAAGCCCGTATTACCCTCATCTTCCCAACGCACGAAAGAGGCATTACGTGCGTTGATGATCAGTTTTCCCGTTATTGCTTTCTTTTATTATTTTCAGATAAACGGTGCACTGCTCACACTCGCCTTTATTGGTATATTGTCGTTGCAAATAACAGGACAAAAAAGTGTGAAACTCAGTGCTTTCTTGTTACTGACTAACAGCATTGGAGGCATATTAGCCGTTATTGCCTATGAGCTTTTGGTAACAGTGCCTTGGTTCCCGTTTTTGGTGGCACTAATTGCGTTATTTACGTGTATATTTGCGAATAAAATCTATAGTAACCCATTAAAAGCACCTATCTGGAGTGGTGCTTTAACAGCATTGTTAGTGGTGTTGGGAACTGCACTGTCGAGTGAATCCAAAGAAATTGATGTTGGATTTTATACTCGAATTACTCAGATATTTTTAGCGGGAATATACATGATATTCATTTCTTTTTTATTGGAAAGTCGTAATAAATCCAAACACGATAGTTAATGTTTGATTGTTTATTAATTCAATGTTTGCACAATCCCTGAACTAACATCACAACATTTAATGCATCTCTCTGATTAATGATTCTGAGTTAATTAATAGGTTTGTTAAACAATAATTGAGATGAAGATCATTCCTTCATAAATAAGAAAAGTTATTCATTTAAAAGTGAATGCTTCCAGTTGTAACGATGGGTTTCGTTTACTAGTATCGTTATTAATGGATTTTATAATAACGTTTTTTACAGGGATGAAAGTAAATGAGTAACACGGACAAACAGCTCAAAAACGTGGATCGTCGCCAATTTATTAAAGGAACGGCAAGTGTTGTTGTCGCAGGGCTGAGTACTTCAATATTTGCAAATACGGCAAATGCATCCACTTTGCAGACAGATTGGCAGGCGGTTAGTCGGAGTAAAAATGACAAGAAGTTTTGGCAGAAAGTACAAAAACAATTTGTTCTAGATAAAAGAACAACCTATATGAACGTTGGCACAACAGGTTCTATGCCAAAGCATGTGCTCGCTGAATTTAATGATAATAATAAAACGGTTGCGAAATACCCATGGGACATGGACGGAAAGTTTGGTTCTTGGCCATATGTATCAGACATGGTGAATGATATTGCTTTGGGCTTTGGGGCCGATTCCCATGAGATAATACTTAGCCGTAATACCACTGATGGTATGTGCTCTATAATTAACGGTCTTCATTTTGAAGAAGGCGACGTTATTCTTACTACTCATCATGAGCATGTTGCAGCAACATCCCCAATGAATGTTGTTAAACAACGTTTTGGCGTCAACATTGTTGAAGTGCAACTTCCTGTCTATACCGGCTCAGAAACAGTGTCTGAAGATGATTATGTTGAGGCGTTTGCAGCTGCTCTTAACGAAAACAGCAATGTTCGCCTGATCGTCTTTTCTCATATCACATACAAAACCGGTACAACATTACCTGCAAAGCGTATTTGTGCATTAGCAAATCAATATGCTGTACCCACTCTTGTGGATGGTGCACATACTGTGGGTATGTTTGATTTGGATTTTCACGATATTGATTGTGATTTCTATGCTGGTTCAGGTCATAAATGGCAATGTGGACCTGGTGCGACGGGCATTTTATATGTTCGTGATAATGCAACACGCTTAGATGAATATTGGAGTGACTGTATTAACCCACTTTGGCTTATTAACTCCTCGTTGTCTCATGCTGGCTATCTTGGTACTCAATTGCAAATGCAGTATATCGGTAATGATAATTACCCTGCTAAACAAGCATTGGCAGATAGCTGCAAGATGTGGGATGAGATAGGTAGGCATCGAATTGAAGAGCGCATATTACATTTAGGCGCGTTGTGTAAATTATTATTAGCAGAAGCTTTACCAAACGCGAAATTCTTCTCACCGAATGTGAAAGGGTTAACGAGTGGCCTTACTACATTTAATCCTTTTGGATTTGAAAGTGGTGACTTGCTTACAGAGTTTAGGGATCGGCTACGTAATGACTATGGTTATATTATTCGTACGACTGATTTTAGATTATACAAAGATGATACCGTCGAAACACATGCACTAAGAATCTCTACACACCTTTTTCATGATGAAGAGGATGTGAAAGGGTTAGTCAATGCAATCCAGGAATTGTATGAATATATGAGTTGATATTTGAGCGCTCTATAACAGCGCTTTCTTGATGACAGAGAATATGTATCGAGTGTGTTGATGACTGTAAATAAACTAAGAAAAACGATAAGCCATATTGTGTTTGTTGGTGCTGCGATCATTTTCAGCCAAAATACCTTGGCAACTGATCTAGCCGAAATTAAAGAGAAAGGTGTCTTACGCCATATTGGTGTACCTTACGCAAACTTTATCTCTTATATTAATAGAGATAATTTTCAATTACTAAGCGGCTTGGATGTCGATATTGTAAAAGGTTTTTCTGAGTCAATAGGGGTTGAGTATCAATATGTTCCGGCAGAGTGGAATAACGTTATAGGTAAATTAATCGGTCAAAATGCTCAATTTAAAAATAACCAAATTGTATTAGGCAAGAAAAGCCCAATTGAAGGCGATATTATCGCCAATGGTGTGACAGTTTTGGATTGGCGATCTGAACTTGCTGACTTTTCTGACGATTATTTTCCTTCCGCGGTATGGCTGGTGGCGCGTGCCGACTCTGATTTGGAACCCATTCAACCAACTGGCTCGATTGATAAAGATATAGAAAAAGTAAAAAAACTCATTAAGGGAAGAGATGTGCTGACGATGGAGCAATCTTGTTTAGACCCTAACTTATACAACCTCTATGAAACAGGGGCAAACATCATAGAGCCAGAGCGTAGCCGCAAATTAAATGAGATGGTACCTGCAATCCTTAACAAGGATGCAGAAAGTACATTGCTTGATGTTGCTGACACCTTAATTGCACTTGAAAAATGGCCTGGTGAAATAAAAGTGATAGGTCCTATTTCACAAGATCAAAGAATGGCAGTGGCATTTAGAAAGAGTTCTCCAGAACTTCGTAAGGTATTTAATCAATATTTGGCTACGATTAAAGAAGACGGGACTTACCAAAAGTTAGTTGAAAAATATTATCCGTCGGTATTTTATTTCTATGGTGATTACTTTAAGGAAAGTAATCAGTAGAATTGATAAAGATAGTAATAAAAGGATTTATGAAAAAACGGAAGCAGAAACTATCGAGTAGTCGTTTAATCATTATTGCAGCGGTATTGCTTGCTGCATATTTGGTGTTGATTTTGGCTGTGACTAATCTTGGTCAGACACGGCTAAAAGAGTCTCAGTACCGAGAGCTTAATCTCAAGGTACAAAGCTACACCAGCATGCTGGAGTATTTCTTCTATGTCACTAATGATGAGATAACAAACCTCGCCAGTGATAAAGAAATGCAGACATTTTTCGCTAATTTGGCATCAGGAATGTCAATGAAATACGGTCTCGGTGCGAGCTTGATCAATCTTGATAGAGATCTTATAGCGCTAAAACAGTCGACTACAATAAATCAAAAACCGGTTTATCGGCGCTTTATACTTATTGGTTATGATGGGTCCATCATTTCAAACACTACGCCACATCAAGATATTTCTTTTGATATAACTCAATACAAAAATATCAAAGATCCAGATATGATGATCCGTACGGTTAAAAAGTCTGGCGATATCAGTATTCAATTGATCAAGCCCGTTAAATATGGGGGTAAGGCGGTTGCTTTATTGGTTGCTGATATTAATAAGCAAGTTATCATCGACCAGCTTACCGTTCAGGAGTATGCCGAAAGTCGAAGTAGGATGGATTTAGTCGCGGATAGTGGAAATATTTTTATTTGGGATTCGTTAACAGCGAGCCAAGAAGCAGAAGGGACAAGCACGTTAGTCAATAACCTTTATTTTGAAATGCAGATTAAAAATACACCGTTTAAGTTAAGGAGTTGGTTTGAGCCGGTAAATGAAAAAGATATTTTTACTTCAGGGTGGTTTATCGCAGGTCTTTCATTTCTTGCATTTCCTGTTATTTTTGGACTGTTATATATCTTTAAAATTAATAGCGCTAATATTATTTTGAGGACTAAATTTGAAGAAAGTAATAAACAACATAGGGCTTTATCAGAGAAAAATGTACGTTTAACGGAAGAGATTGATAAAAGGAAAATGTCTGAAGAAAAATTGGCTTACCAAGCATCGCATGATGCATTAACAGGTTTACCTAATCGAAAGTATGGTAATGAGCGATTAGAACAAGAGTTATTCAGAGCGAAACGAAATAATACTAATGTATTAGTCATGTATATTGATCTTGATAATTTCAAACAAATTAATGACACCTTGGGGCATTTAGCGGGCGATCAATTCTTGAAATTAAGCACTTCAAGGTTGCTAGGCTCTGTGCGTCACTCTGATACTCTGGCGCGCTTAGGTGGCGATGAGTTCTTATTAGTTATTCCTGATCTGAAAGATTTGAAGTCAGCCAAACTATTAGCGACAACGATTGTATCGTTATTTAATAAACCGTTTTTTTGGCAAAAACAGGAGTTTTTTGTATCTACCAGTATTGGCTTATCGGTATTTCCGCAAGATGGCGATAATGCTCAGCAGTTACTCGCGAGTGCCGATACTGCGATGTATCGAGTAAAGCAAGATGGCCGAAATGCATTTAGCTTCTATAACACAGACATGAATAGGGATGTGCAACGTACATTAGAATTAGATGGACGATTGCGACAGGCGATTGCGAATGACAGTTTGGAACTCTACTATCAGCCTATTATTGAATTAGAATCCAACCAGATTGTTGGGGCTGAGGCACTTATGCGTTGGAATGACGCAAAGTTTGGTTTTGTTTCGCCTGAAGAGTTTATTCCTCTTGCCGAGAAAAATGGATTAATACACCAGCTTGGTGAATTAGCCATTAATAAAGCCTGTATGCAGGCCGCAGAGTGGCAAAAAATCTCACCACTACAAATATCAATTAACTTTTCGAGCGTTCAGTTTAGGTACTGCGATAAGCTCTTTAAGCAAATATGTCATGGATTAACTCAGTCAGGTTTACCTGCTGATAAATTAGATATTGAAGTAACAGAAAGCTTATTGATTGATCACAGCGATGAGGTCGTTACATTATTGAATAAACTGCAATCCATGGGGGCACAGCTCACTATTGACGACTTTGGTACGGGCTATTCATCCCTGAGCTACTTACAGAAATTCCCGTTTAATAAACTGAAAATAGATCGAGCGTTTTTGCGAAACATGCATGCTAATGATGCTGACCGTGAGCTTGTCAATGCGATTATTGCGATGGCAAAAGCACTTAATTTAAAAGTGGTGGCTGAAGGAATAGAAGAACAATGGAATGCGGATTATTTGAGGTTCATTAACTGCGAATATGGGCAAGGTTATCTATATAGCAAACCTGTACCTGCGAAAGCGTTTGAACATTTGCTGTCGCATAAATTGAAACCGATACTGTGTAGACAATAGCATAATTGACTGTTTTTCGAGCTTGCTGCGACTTTCAGCGAAAAATAAATGTCCATTTATGATTACTTTAACATCAAGTGATTACTGCTCTCTGTTACATAACTTACACTACAGTTAATTATGTTTTAGTTAAAATTTTAATCGTTAAGATAAACATTTTTTTTTGCTGGTAAATTAGACTTCTATTCAAATTGCTAAAAACCTATAGAGACATTAATGCCATTTTTGATTCTTATCCGTTACAAAAAAAGCGATTGTAAATAGTGGTTTAACGTTGATGTGTCTTGAGGTGTATATTATTCATACTGTTAAGTTGTGACATTCTGTCATGTATTATTACTGTGGAAAATTGGCTATTCCTTTTAGGGATATTACTGTTACATAAGATAAAAGATGCTTGATAAGGTAAAAAATGATTTGTGATTTAGATCTATTTTACTTAAATGTTTACTAATTATGATCCTCCCGATTTTTACTTTTAGTGCCAACCACTTATAGAGCTATAAAAAATACAGCATGTAGGTATAGATAAATAATCGGGGGAATAATGATGGTTTTTCGTAAGACACTTTTAGCAGTCCTTATTGGTTCAGTAGCCGCACTGGCGGGTTGTAATAGCAGCAGTAACGATGTCGATGATAAAACGACGACACTACCAACGAGCGATTACACCAATATTATTGATCGGGCAGGTAACCCCGATGCATTGCGTGATTATGACGAATACGACAATCTAAAATATAATGCTTTTGTCGATAATGGTGCGTGGCATGGCCACCTTCTACCTGCTGATGCGAATGGTTATGGTGCTTTTGGTGGCATCATGCAAGTTACCCAAGAATATGCGAATTTCATGTCTGGGCAAACGTTCGATAAATTGCACCTGCTTGATAAAACATCGGGTAATGTGATTGACCTTGCTAATGCTACTGCCAATATTTACAGCACTCCCGGTGCGTTGGTTCAAATTCTAAAGACAGATCAAGTTGAAGTGCAGATGTTCTTGCGCTTTGTGACTGACCGTACATCTTTGGTTGAAACCAAAATAACTAACCTAACTTCGGATGATTTAGATTTGGAACTAAGTTGGGATGGTGAATTACTGCAAAATGCTTACGAAAAGCCTAATGATAATGGCGGAGTAACAACACAAACTATTGCTGAAATGTACCCAGATTATAAGCGCACGATCAGTGCGACAGATAATGGAATCAAAATTAACTTCAGTGACATGAAAGAGAACTGGGCTATTCGAAATGATAGCGACGCTGAATTCCGTGTTACTCGTTCTATACCGACAATAACAGCAGCAAGCGGTTTAACATTTAAATCGGTAACTGCTGCTGAAATTGACGAACATGAAAGCATGACTTTCTACAGCGCGTATTCCAATCTGCATAATGCAAAAGAAGTGCAATCTGAAACCCAAAAAGTCCAAGCGATTTTAGCAAATCCTGCAAGCTATATGAATAAATCTCAAGCTCGATGGGATGAGTATTTAGCTAAAGGTTTAACAAATGCACAAGCGACACCAGAACAAGCACGTGTAGGTGTAAAAGCCATGATGACCTTAAATGGTAACTGGCGTTCTGCTGCGGGTGATATTACGCAATCAACTGTGACTCCTTCTGTTACAGCACGCTGGTTTTCGGGTAACTTGACTTGGCCGTGGGATACATGGAAACAAGCGTATGCAATGGCACACTTTAATCCAGATGTGGCGATGGATAACATTCGTACTGTGTTCCAATTCCAAGTACAAGCTGATGATGAAATTCGCCCACAAGATGAAGGCTACTTGCTTGATGTTGTGACCTATACCAAACCGGAAAATCGCGGTGGTGCAGGATCAGAGAACTGGAACGAGCGTAATACAAAACCTTCATTGGCTTCTTGGGCTGTTATGGAAGTATATAACGCCCTCATTAGTGAGTTTGACCGCAAAGATGATGCACAAGCATTTATCGACGAAATGTACCCTCAGCTGGTGGCTTACCATAATTGGTGGTTAAACAACCGTGACCATAATGGCAATACTATTCCAGAGTACGGTGCAGCTGTTGATCCTGCACACAACACCAGTAAATCCGAAGGTAATGAAATCTATGTTAAAGCATGGTCTGCAGATGACTTAAGAGAGTTAAAGTGGGGATTTATTACCGCTAAAGTTGAGTTATTAAAAGATGAACCAAATGCGTCGGGTCAGTCTCGCTACAAGATTATCTCGATGGATAACTACAACACGCTCTTAGATAACAAAAAAGGGTTTGATGTGGGTGCAGTGAGTAACGGTGCGAAGACTGCAACATCGTGGGAATCTGGTATGGATCACGCCGCACGCTTTGGTGAAATCTACGACCTGTCTCGTGTAAACAGCACGGGTGACCCTGAAATGGATCAGCTGGGTCGCTACGCCAATAAGAAGAATGGCTTCGACAATGACTTGACGCAAAATGGTAAGATATACGCTTATACTGACAGCAGTGACGAGAACTTAGCGAAATTGCTCGATGCTCGTTTGGATTGGGAAGTCCGTTTTGCTGAGAACCGTACTAACGATAATTCACCGACAGGTACTTTGTTAGGTTTCTCTATGTTGCAAGAATCGGTCGATCAGGCATCGTACATGTATTCGGATAATACGTATCTTGTACAAATGGCGAAATTGGTATCACCAGGTATAGCTGCGGAAGGTGATGTTAAACGCTTCACAGATCATGCGACATTCATTAAGGACTACATCAATACGTGTATGTTTGATGAAGGCACGAATTTCTTCTACGACATCCGTATGGTAGATAAGCACGGTCAAGATTCTGCTTACGAAAAGAACGGCATTATGTGTGCGGGCAAACCCTTAGTTGAACGTGGTCAAGCGCCAGACGGTTGGAGTCCACTATTCAATGGCGCAGCAACGCAAGAGTACGCCGACCGTGTTATGGATGTGATGTTAGATGCTGATAAGTTTGATGCTTCTACCAAATACCAAGCCAAGGGAATTAGCTTCCCAACGGCATCAATGGATAATCCTGCCTATGAAGCCAATATTTACTGGCGTGGTCGTGTATGGCTAGACCAATTCTATTTTGGTGTTTCGTCGCTAGATAAATATGGCCGTGCAGATGACGCAGTTCGTATTGCCAATGACTTGTTCGATAACGCAGAAGGCATGACCGGTGACGGAGCGATTCGTGAGAATTACAATCCAGAAACGGGTGCAGTACAAGGTGCAACTAATTTCTCGTGGAGTTCAGCACACACGTACATGCTTTACCGCGGCTTCTTTAAGTAAGCTTGAAGTAACGCCCCCCTTCATCATGTTGTAGTCGTTATGAGTACATACAGATAAGCGTGATGATTATCCAGGCCTGCCCTTGAATTTATTATTTAGGGGGCAGGCTTTTTTAGTGTCTACAGTTTCGTTCTGCTATCCATTATTTTTCTTATTAATCCTCATTTTTAAGCCATTAAAACACCAAACTGTCGACAATCTAGACTAAGGTCTAATACATATTGTTAACAATTGACTTGTAATTATGCAATTTTAACGCTAAATTTTGATTATTAACTGAGCAATTGTTGACAATGTAAATGAAAAAGCAAGATGCAATGCTAGAAGCTGTCGACACTATCTCGGTGCTTTCAACAGATACACAGCTAACGTCTATCACGGCAGAGTGTGAAGCTGGCGTAAAAGAGCTGACTAAATCTGAAAATCTGACCGAGCAATTGATTGAGTTCATCGTTAGCGGTGAATACCAAGCTGGTAGCAAAATTTCTGAGCCAGAATTAGCCCGCAGTTTCGGTGTTAGTCGCGGACCACTACGTGAAGCGATTATGCGTGTCGAGGCCTTGGGTTTAGTGGAGCGCGTGCCGCATGTTGGTGCGCGGGTTGTTGAATTAAGCCAAGAAAAACTTATCGAAATTTATGCGGTACGTGAAGCATTAGAAGGCATGGCAGCACGGCTTGCCTGTATTAATATTACCGATGAAGAAATTGATGCCCTGCAAGAGCTATTAGAACAACACCAACGCTATATTGAACAGGTTGATGGGGCCTCTTATTTTCATCAGCAAGGGGACTTTGACTTTCATTACCGAATCATAAAAGCCAGCCGAAACACAAAGCTAATCAGTTTGTTGTGTGACGAGCTTTATCATCTGTTACGCATGTACCGTTTTCAATCGCCACGTAAGCATTCGAGGCCGACCACTGCATTGAGTGAGCATATTCAAATTCTGGCTGCCATAAGAGAGCGAGATGGTGAACTCGCAGAACTGTTAATGCGCCGCCATATTATGCGCAGCCGCCTACTTATTGAAAATCAGCTTACAGAAGATATAAACAAGTGATTTTTTAGTGTGGGATGAAAAAAAACATAACGTAGTGAATAAATAAATTTAGGAAGTAGAGATATCGAATAGGAATAAAATCACAAGGAGATAGCACCATGAGCCCAGGAAAACGCTTCCGCCAAGCGGTTGCCCAAAATAACCCATTGCAAATTGTTGGTACCATTAACCCTTATTGCGCAATGATGGCTGAACAAGTCGGCCATCAGGCCATTTATTTATCGGGTGGGGGGATTGCCAATGCATCGTATGGCTTACCTGATTTAGGTATCACAACGTTAAATGATGTACTGGAAGATGTTCGTCGAATAACGGCTGCCACTCAATTACCCTTACTGGTCGATATTGATACTGGTTTTGGGGGCGCATTCAATATTGCGCGCACAGTGAAAGAGATGGAGCGCGCAGGTGCTGCAGCTATTCACATGGAAGATCAAGTGGCACAAAAGCGCTGCGGGCATCGTCCCAATAAAGCGATTGTTAGTCAAAGCGAAATGGTTGATCGGATTAAAGCTGCTGCCGATGCGCGGGTAGACAGTGATTTCGTTATCATAGCGAGAACAGACGCATTAGCCGTTGAGGGGATGGATTCAGCCATTGCACGCGCAATTGCCTGTGTCGAAGCTGGGGCTGATATGATTTTCCCTGAAGCTATTAATTCCCTCGAGCAATACCAGCAATTTTCAGATGCTGTGAATGTCCCGATTTTAGCCAACATTACAGAATTCGGACAAACGCCCTTATTTTCAGGCGAAGAATTAGCGGAATGCGGTGTCGATATGGTGCTTTATCCACTGTCTGCCTTTCGTGCCATGAACCAAGCGGCTTTGAATGTTTATCAGCACCTTAAGACTGATGGTCATCAACGCAATGTGGTTGATCAAATGCAAACGCGTGAACAGCTCTACCATTATTTGGGATATCACGATTACGAACAAAAATTAGATCACCTGTTTAAAAAAGAATAACCAGTAATAACTGAAAAAATAAAATAATAATTAAATAAAACCAATAACGAATTAAGTAGTGATTTATTACGACACTCTTTTTGTGCTTTGACATCTCTATATTGTCATCGAATAAAAAGTAGCCAATCCAATAATGTGAAATACAAGGAGTCCGTTATGTCTGCAATAGCCGTAACTGATAGTCAAAAGGATAAGAAAGCCCTGAACGGTGCTGGGTTACGTGGTCAGAGTGCAGGTACAACCTCGTTGTGTACTGTCGGTCAATCGGGTACAGGCTTAACCTATCGAGGTTATGACATCACCGATCTTGCTCATCATGCTGAATTTGAAGAAGTCGCTTACCTGCTGTTAAAAGGTCAGTTACCCACACAAAGTGAACTGGATAACTATAAACAAGCACTACAAAGTGCTCGTGGTTTACCCCCTGCATTATGCCTCGTATTAGAAGCGATTCCTGCCAGTGCGCACCCAATGGATGTGATGCGAACAGGCTGTTCAATGCTCGGTAATCTTGATCAAGAATACGACTTTTCAGAGCAAGGCGATAAAACGGACACCTTATTAGCATTATTGCCCGCCATTATTTGTTATTGGTATCGCTACAGTCACCATGGTGTACGAATTAATACCGCAAATAGCACGCAAGACAGCATTGGCGGTTACTTCTTAGAAATGCTGACAGATGAAGCGCCATCGGAATTACATAAAAAGGTGATGCATTGTTCGTTGGTTTTATACGCCGAGCACGAATTCAATGCATCGACATTTACAGCGCGGGTGTGTGCGTCCACCTTATCGGATTTACATTCTTGTATTACGGCGGCAATCGGTAGCTTGCGAGGGCCATTGCATGGCGGAGCCAACGAAGCGGCGATGGCAATGATTGAGCAATGGCAAAGCGCAGAACAAGCAGAAGCCGGCACAATGGAAATGCTCGCGAATAAAGACAAAATCATGGGATTTGGCCATGCTATTTATCGTGAATCTGACCCCCGTAATGCGCTCATTAAAGAGTGGTCGCGCAAGTTATCTCAAGACGTGAATGATACCCACTTATTTGAGGTGTCTGAAAAGGTCGAGCAAATCATGAAGCGTGAAAAAGGGCTATTCCCTAACGCTGATTTCTTCCATGCGTCTGCTTATCATTTCATGGGTATTCCTACCAAACTGTTTACGCCGATTTTTGTGATGAGCCGTGTAACAGGATGGGCGGCACATGTTTTTGAGCAACGTGAAAATAACCGGATCATTCGCCCAAGTGCCGATTATCAAGGCCCTGAACATCAAGATTGGTTACCGATAGAACAACGTCTTTAGATCGGTATACCAACGGATTAATGAATATAAAAGGATTAAACCCATGAGCACAAACGTAGAATTGAATGAACGACCAGCCCCTGACGAGCTATTGGTACAGATTGCTGATTATGTTGCCAACACACAGATTGAATCTGCAGAAGCCTATAACACTGCCCGTAACTGCTTAATCGATACCTTAGGTTGTGGGTTATTAGCGTTGCGCTTTCCAGAGTGTACTAAGCATCTTGGTCCTATTGTGCCGGGTACAACAGTACAACATGGTGCGCGTGTTCCGGGCACTTCACACGAGTTAGATCCGGTTATGGCCGCATTTAATATTGGTTGTATTATTCGTTGGCTCGATTTTAACGATACCTGGTTAGCTGCAGAGTGGGGGCACCCTTCCGATAACCTTGGCGGTATTTTGGCAACAGCTGATTACTTAAGCCGTGTAGCTGTATCTCAAGGTAAGCCAGCACTCACCATGCGTGATGTGTTAACGGCAATGATCAAAGCACACGAGATCCAAGGAGTGTTAGCGCTTGAGAATAGTTATAACCGCGTTGGGCTCGATCATGTGTTATTGGTACGGGTCGCATCGACGGCTGTTGTCACTAAAATGCTGGGTGGTAATCGCGATCAAATCATTGATGCGGTATCGCAAGCGTGGGTAGACGGTTGTTCATTACGCACCTATCGTCATGCACCTAATGCGGGATCACGTAAATCATGGGCTGCGGGCGATGCAACATCACGTGCTGTGCGCTTAGCTATGATCACTATGAAAGGTGAAATGGGTCTACCATCGGTTCTGACTGCACCGCAGTGGGGGTATTACGATGTACTATTTAATGGGGAGCAATTTAAAGTCAATCAGCCGTTTGATAGCTATGTAATGGAAAACGTATTGTTTAAAATCTCTTTTCCTGCTGAATTCCATGCGCAAACTGCCGTTGAATGTGCAGTAACGCTACACGATCAGGTGAAAGATCGTATTGATGACATTGAGCGTATTGTTGTTACCACGCATGAATCTGCTATTCGTATTATTTCAAAGTCGGGCAATCTTGCTAACCCTGCCGATCGTGATCATTGCTTGCAATATATGATCGCCGTGCCGCTTTTACATGGTGATTTAATTGCAGAGCATTATGAAGATGATTTCCATAAAGGCGATGCACGTATTGATGTATTACGCGACAAAATGGTGATCAAAGAAGATCCTCGATACAGCGCCGAATACTTAGAAGCCGACAAGCGTTCTATTGCGAATGCGATTCAAGTGTACTTTAGTGATGGATCGTCAACTGACAATATTGTTGTGGAATACCCTATTGGTCACCGTCGTCGCCGTGAAGAAGGTATTCCCGTATTAGAAAATAAATTTCTGCGTAATCTGCAAACCCGTTTCCCTGTTGGTACCAGCCAGAAAATATTTGATCTGTGTAGTGACCAAAATAAGTTGGAATCAACCCCAGTTACTGAATTCATGGAATTGTTCGTGATTAATTAACGCGTTTTAACTCTGCTGGTAGGTATGTAGATATTACGCCTACCAGCCCACTTGAATAGGCGAAAGGAGACCACTATGTCAGCCTATCAGGATGCATTTGATTTTGCCGCTACCGAGCCAGAACTCTTTTGGAAACAACAAGCACAGTCTATTTCTTGGTTTCGATTTCCCGAAACAATACTAAGCAATGATGAACACGGTATAGAGCGGTGGTTTGCCGACGGTGAGCTCAATACTGCGTACTTAGCATTAGATTATCATGTCGATAATGGCCGAGGTGATCAAACCGCCCTTATTTATGACTCCCCCGTTACGGGAAAAAAGGCGCGCTATAGTTACCGTGTATTACGGGATCAAGTCGCGAAAACGGCCGGTATGCTAGCAAGCTTAGGGGTCGAAAAAGGTGATCGAGTTGTGATCTATATGCCGATGATCCCTGAAGCGGCCATGGCAATGTTAGCGTGTGCCCGATTAGGGGCGATTCACTCCGTGGTATTTGGCGGGTTTGCACCCAGTGAGCTTGCCGTTCGTATAGAAGATGCTGAGCCGAAAGTCGTATTAACAGCATCATGCGGTGTTGAAGTCAGCAAAGTTATTCCTTATAAACCGCTGGTGGATCAAGCGGTAATGGATAGTCGCTGGAAACCCGATAGTGTCGTGGTATTCCAACGAAAAGAATGCCTTGCAGATTTAAATCAAGCCCGAGATATCGATTGGGTAACGTTATTCAACCGTTCTGCACCTCATGATTGTGTGCCAGTAAAAGCGACAGATCCTCTGTACATTTTATATACATCAGGCACAACCGGAAAACCCAAAGGTGTGGTGCGTGATAACGGCGGACATGCTGTTGCAATGAAATACAGCATGGAATCAATTTACAATGTAAAACCGGGTGAAGTGTATTGGGCGGCATCTGATATAGGGTGGGTTGTTGGGCACTCTTACATTGTTTATGCGCCGCTTATTCATGGTTGTACCACGATCATGTATGAAGGAAAGCCTGTAAAAACACCGGATCCTGCTGCATTTTGGCGAGTGTGCGAAGAGTATGGTGTGAGTATTTTATTTTCTGCCCCCACGGCATTTCGTGCGATTAAGAAAGAAGACCCAGAAGGTGCATTGCTCACTGCATTTCCGATGAAAAAACTGCGCACTATTTTTATGGCTGGCGAGCGGTTAGATCCGCCAACCCTTGAATGGGTAGAAACCAAAACCCAACGCCCTGTTGTCGATCATTGGTGGCAAACTGAAACGGGGTGGGCAATTGCTGGCAATCCTTTGGGGCTAGAAACGTTTGACTTAAAGCCGGGCTCAGCGACCAAAGCGATACCGGGTTATCAAGTTGAAGTGCTCAATGAGTTGGGTGAACAGCAAGCCATGAATGAACAAGGCTATATTGCGATAAAACGACCGCTACCGCCAAGTTGTTTACCAACCGTATGGCGTAACCATGATCGCTTTGAATCAGGGTATTTAAGCCAGTTCCCTGGTTATTATGTATCGGGCGATGGTGGTTATATTGATGAAGACGGTTATCTGTTTGTGATGGGGCGTATTGATGATGTAATTAATGTGGCTGGGCACCGCTTATCGACTGGAGAAATGGAAGAAGTAGTAGGTGCCCATGAAGCTGTTGCCGAGTGTGCTGTTATTGGTATACACGATGATCTAAAAGGGCAGCTACCATTAGGCTTGGTGGTATTAAAAGACGGTTATGTCTCTGAAAATGGCGCTATTGAGGCAGAATTATTGCAACAAGTTCGCGCAAAAATAGGTGCGGTGGCGTGCTTTAAACGTGCGTTAATTGTCGATCGCTTACCGAAAACCCGCTCGGGTAAAATACTGCGTCGTGTTATTCGCCAAATTGCAGATGGAGAACAATATGTCGTGCCATCGACAATCGATGATCCATCAAGCTTGAATGAAATAGAAAAGGCACTTTACTAATTTAACCTCAGCTCGGGATAATTCAAATACACACTATCTACAATCATTTTTAGTAAATAGTGTGTATTTTTATTTCGTTATAAGTATTTATCGTCATGTTTCACAGTAAGTGTAAAGTGGACGAATTATCTTTTCTTAACGCTTTGATTTAATCAGATTTAGGCTAAGCCTATCTGTTGCAGCATGCCCATTTGATCCCATTGCTCCCAGCGCTCAACAACTTGACCTTCAACGACACGATCTAAGATTAACCCTTCGAATTTCGCTTTATTTCCTGATGGCGGTGAATCCCCTAAAGGGCCGGTATGGGTGCCTATCGCAGTCCATCGTGTTGCGACCTTGTCACCAGAAACCATCTGATCATTCACTGAGATATGTAAATCTGGAAAAGCCGTTAATAAGCCA
This sequence comes from Photobacterium frigidiphilum, assembly GCF_003025615.1. Lineage (GTDB taxonomy): Bacteria > Pseudomonadota > Gammaproteobacteria > Enterobacterales > Vibrionaceae > Photobacterium > Photobacterium frigidiphilum. The sequence goes on from NZ_PYMJ01000003.1 coordinate 85,368, forward strand.
CTGAGCAACTCTTTGAATTCTGAAACGGAAAGGTTTGGATCTGGCGCTCCCGCCATGTGGATAATGCAGTTTTCTGCGAACGCTTCATCTGCCCCAGATACATCACCCCGATTCAGACCATCGACCCATATTTGTTCATATTTAGTTATTGTTAAACTCATCGCTCTTTTCTCAACAGAGGAATTCATATGAAAATATAGACTATCTAGAAAATAGGGCGCAGGTGTTTGGGTTTATTTTCCAATTTAGAAGTGTGATCTCACCTATAAAGCCCTACTTAATGTTTTATATGGAGAAATATATTCTCTATTTTCTTTATTTAGTAGTAATTAAAACGAAACTTTTCCCTGAAAGAAGGCTTATTCTAATCCCATATTAAGCGAGTGGTTAACTGCTGGTTAGTTATCTTGGTATCGTGCGCATTAAGGTGAATAGAATGAAAACGAATTTATGGAATGGTTTTATTGATGTCGTTAAACGTGAAGTCGTACCGGCTTTAGGTTGTACCGAGCCAGTATCTGTCGCTTTAGCTGCTGCAATTGCTGTTGAAAAACTTAATGGTACGGTAGAAAAGATTACTGCATTGGTTTCACCTAATCTGATGAAAAATGGGATGGGCGTAGGCGTTCCGGGTACTGGAATGGTTGGTCTGCCAATTGCCGCCGCTGTCGGTGCGATAGCAGGAGAGGCTAAAGCTCAACTTGAAGTGTTAAAGAATATCACTCCAGAAGATGTTGCTCATGCCAAAACATTAATCGATGCTGGTAATGTTCATGTTGGTGTGGCGGATGTAAATAACATTTTATACGCTAAAGTGACGGTTACCAGTGGTGATGAGTTTGTAGCCGTGACTATTGCTGATAGTCATACCCATGTAATGGCTATTGAAGAAAATGGCATCACAACCTATATTGCCGAACCTGCGAATACGGCTACTTCCGTGAAGAAAGCCAATCCGTTTGAAAGTGCGTTACTAGAAGATATTTATGATTTTGCCTTGAATGCACCTCTTGAAGACATTCGCTTTATTGAGCATGCTTCAGAACTTAATGATGCATTATCTGAAGAAGGATTAACAGGAAAATACGGCTTGCAGATTGGCGCAACCTTTCAACGCAATGTTGACCGTGGTTTGCTTTCTGGTGGTTTGCTAACAGACGTATTACGTCGAACTGCAGCTGCATCTGATGCTCGTATGGATGGTGCCATGAAGCCCGCGATGAGTAATTCAGGTTCAGGTAACCAAGGTATTGCTGCAACGATGCCTGTGGTTGTCGTGGCTGATTTCTTAAAAGTAGATAAAGAAAAAACCATTCGTGCGCTAATGCTGTCCCATTTAACCGCTATTTATATCAAGAGTCATCAAAATAAATTATCGGCTTTATGTGGCGCAACAACGGCATCTATGGGAGCAGTTGCGGGAATGACGTGGTTACTTGGTGGTGACCTTAACAAAATCAATAATGCTATTTGCAGCATGATTGGTGATATTGCAGGCATTATTTGTGACGGCGCTAAAACCAGTTGTGCCATGAAGGTATCATCTTCAGCAGGCTCTGCGGTTAAATCTGCATTAATGGCACTTGATGGTATTTATGTAACGGGAAATGAAGGCATTGTTGCTGATAATGCCGATGCGTCTATTCGTAATCTTTCTGCATTAGCAAATGGCTCAATGACTCAGACTGACGTACAGATTTTAGATATCATGGTAAACAAATAAAATAACAACGCGTATGTAAGATAGCGATTCTAACGCTATGTATTCTCGTTTTAAATAATATAGAAGGTAAGTAGGACATCATGGTAGAAACTATTAATACAAATAACGCACCAGCAGCCGTTGGGCCTTATGTTCAAGCAAAGAAATTCGGTAATATGCTATACACATCAGGTCAATTACCGTTAAACCCTGCAACGGGTAAAATGCCTGAAGATGTAGCAGAACAAACAAAGCAATCATTGGCAAATGTTGAAGCAATTGTAAATGAGGCGGGTTTAACAAAAGCTGATATCGTAAAAGCAACGGTATTTGTAAAAGACTTAAATGACTTTGGCACTGTTAACGAAGTGTATGCGGCATTCTTCGGTGAAAATTGCCCAGCGCGTAGTTGCGTAGAAGTTGCACGATTACCGCTTGATGCAAAAGTAGAAATTGAAGTGATAGCTGTCGCTCAATAGAATGCTATTTCAGCAATAGTTAAATAACAGCCTAATAAGCCCGCACTTTGCGGGTTTTTTTATATCTTAGATAAAAAAGTCATTTAATAACTGAAATTCTCCCACCTTATAATCTTGCGAAATAATACTGTGGCTATAAATTATTTCGTATTTCGTATTTCGTATTTCGTATTTTGTATATGAAAATAGTAGCCCTCTCATTTAAATGATAAATATGTGACACTAATCTTGATGCTAATCTTATGTAAGTCATTTTTTAGTGAACATAAAATTGATAAATTAGAGTTTCATCATATATTTTGTGGTTACTCAATAATGCTGGTTTGATTGTAATCAAAAAGAAAGATTATTTTCGTGTATTGCAGTAACTACAAGAAATCATTTCTACTATTGATTGGTAGATTGAAATGTTTTTCTCTAATTCGAAGCGTATGCTTCACTTAGAAATAAAAAATGAATTTATCAACCCTGTTAATAAATTGGAATTATAAAATGGCTGATATAAGCAGTGCTGAGCATTCAGCAACAATAAAAAGACAATCTGCTTTACACGAAAAAGCAAACATGACAGAAAGTGAATGGAATAAAGCAATTAAATTCGACAGTGTTGATGTCGGTTGGATTGTTATGAGTATAGGAATGGCAATTGGTGCTGGTATTGTTTTCTTACCTGTACAAGTTGGCGTTATGGGGTTGTGGGTATTCCTATTATCTTCTGTGATTGGCTACCCAGCAATGTACTTATTTCAGAAGCTATTTATTAATACACTGGCTGAGTCTAAAGAATGTACTGACTATCCTGGTGTTATTACGGGTTACTTGGGTAAAAACTGGGGGATAGCATTAGGTGCACTTTATTTCATCATGTTGGTCATTTGGGTGCTGGTGTATTCTTTAGCGGTAACGAATGATAGTGCTTCATATCTTCATTCTTTTGGCGTTACAGATGGTCATTTAAACGATAATATTTTTTACGGACTGACATTAATTTGCATTTTAGCGTTTATTGGTTCGAAAGGTGAAAAGTTACTGTTTAAATTATCTGGTTTTATGGCAGTAACGGTACTTTCGTTAGTTGCGGTAATGGGTGTGCTGTTGATTGCTCGTTGGGATATAGCGAATATTCCACAGATAGGTGCGTGGGGTACAATGCTTAAAGATGCGATTATTACCTTACCTTTTACGTTAACCTCTATTCTTTTTATTCAATCTTTAAGCCCAATGGTTATTTCGTACCGTTCTCATGAAAAATCCATTGAAGTGGCACGTTATAAAGCGTCACGAGCAATGAAAATTGCCTTTAGTATTTTATTTGTTATTGTGTTTTTCTTTGCTGTGTCATTTACCTTGGCAATTAGCCAAGAACAGGCCGCTGAAGCAATGCACAAAAATATTTCAGCTTTAGCCATTATTGCGCATTACTTTCCTGGTAGCTGGGCAACCACTGCGGGTATTGTAATCAATATATTTGCTGTTGTTACTTCATTCTTTGGCGTGTTCTTAGCTTTTCAAGAAGCATGTCGTGGTTTGGCGATGAATATCTTATTACGTAAATATAAAGAGTCGCAGGTAAATAAAGCACTAGTGAATAAGCTGGTAACCGTATTCATTATCTTATTGGCGTGGGGAGCAATCGCGATAAATGCACCTATTTTATCTTTCACTTCAATCTGTAGTCCTGTATTTGGTTTGGTTGGTTGTTTAATTCCAGCTTATTTAGTCTATAAAGTACCGCATTTGGCAAAGTATAAAGGTGCGGCAACAAATATGATTATCATTACTGGTGTCTTATTGTGTATCTCGCCATTGCTTGCCTTTATCTAATGCATTAGATTGATATCTCTAATAAAAAAAGCCTGTTAAGACAGGCCTATCATCTCTGATAGGCCTGTTGATTTGTCATCTGTTCGTTAAAAAGGGTGATAATTGTAACAATGGCTATTTATTAAGCACTAAGATGCGACAGAACCTTAAAAAGGCAATAAGTCTTTGTAAGAAGGAGTTAGTTTAGCGGTACGTGGTCCCATATAGCCACCCCATTTTTCCAAATTACTATTCCCAGCCAATCTTTACCATTTGGCAAATCCCCATAAACGGCGTAACCGTCGGGATAGTTACCATTGAATCGACTGTCAGAGCAACTGGTCGCGACGGTATTTCCTACAATGTAATGAATAGGAGCATAGACCAATTCTCCAGTGAGAAGACATCCTGTAGTGTTATCTGTTGCAGTAAATGTATTATCACTATTAATGACCCAGTTAGCCGTATCACTGTTGTAACTTCCGGCAAAATCACCAGCTTGGAGATTATTTTTTGGGAGCTGATATAGGTAAGTTGTGGTGTTAAAACCAGTTACCTGAATTCCACTACCATCGTAGGTAGCGGTTAATTCGTCATTGCTAATATCACTTATTCCTGTTGGGTCAGTTAACTGGGTAATCTTTAATGTATTACCAGCTTGGCTGGTGCTAGATGATTGTATAAGCACATTATTAAACAGCGCTTCGGTGTTCTTCCCCTTTGCTAACAATATTCCTCCTTCATTGGAGAAATAAGTAGTGCCAATTAATATGGGATCATCACTACTGCCACTACTGCCACCACAGCCAACCAGAGTGGCAGTAATAAAAGATATTGCCAGTATGGTGGTGTTCTTTACATTCATTTTGTATTCCTCTTTATTGATTATCATGTTATGTGGTTGCGGTAAGAGTGGTTGTTAGCTACTACCTCACGCCCAGCAATAAACTCAAGGAGTTATTGGCTCTTATTAATTAATTTTATTGTTTAATGGGAACTCAAAGGTGAGTTAACCTTATGTGCAGCTCAGTGCGTATTTTGTTTAGTAGATATATACAGCACCAGCATCGGCAACGTTTTCATTTCGGTTGTTGACGGTACTATTTTCATCGCCGCCGCTGCCGCCACAACCTGTAAGTGATGTTAGACCCAATATAACAATGCCCAACATGGTACTTTTTTTAATCATTTTTATATTTACTCTGTTTCTTAGTTAGTGTTTTGTAGTCCTGAACTGACTGAAGGTTTATATGTTCTTGGGTAAATAGAAGGTATAAATGCTGAGCATAGGGAAAAAGCAAGCACTGCTTAAAAGCTGCTCTCTATAATACAAATGAATACAATTGCATAAGTGATTAATAATCAAATACAAGTGCATATTATTGCATTAACTCGTACCTCTATGGTGATCCATTATTTTTATGTAATAGAGTAAATATTAACCATTTAGAATGTCCAACCTATATCTACCCTCTTCATTATTCATAATGTCACATGCACTCATATGCATTGATAGTTGGGCACTTGATGCATGCCTATTATAAATAAATAACTGCCCATGTATATGTCAAAATAATAATAAATGTGAATGAATATGCCTGATTAATAAGAAATGTTAATTCGTACTTTCACTAATCAGTACATGTGTAGTGACGTAATGGACGTCTCAGCACCCAATTTTCGCAGCATATATAAAACTTGAAGCTGATAAATAAACTCTGAGGGATTTCATTACGGACATCAAAATTGTAAGTATTGATGTAACACCATGGGAGTTTTGTTTTGAAGTGTCAGCTATCATTTTGTGCATGGTACTGGGTGCGTATGTCATGTTCTCTAATGTTGATTTTGTTTCTAATGATCCAACGATTATTCAAATCTACGACGTGTGTGGCATCGTGATGCTTGCGGGTGTTTTTGGTCGTATATCAAAAAGAGCAAAAGCAAAAAAACTGGTTGAACAGCTGTAAACGGTAGGTTAGCGGCTACGGAGGCTTTTATCTAACGTATTAGATTGATATCTCTAATAAGAAAAAAGCCTGTGAGACAGGCTTTTTTGTTTTATATGTGTCTTATTTAATCTCCACTTTGTATTATTTATTCAATAGCGCTTTATTTTGTTCCGTATGACGTTATTGGAAACTAAATATATCAAGTGTGCCTTTTAATATTTGCTCTGCGATGACTTTATGGGTTTGCGTGGTAGGGTGGGTGACTCCCCAGAACACATAACTGTCAGAACCATAAGCCGCACAATCGTTAGTGAGCGCATGGCTCATTAAATAGTCTTTGGATGAACTACGGTTGATGTTTAAACACGCATCAGATGCATTACGGAATCCGTATTGTTCTGGCTTACTGGTCATTGCATCAAACAAAGCAAACGTGTCATATAACGCAATATTGACACCTTGCTGCTTATACATGGCGACTTGCGTTGCCACAAATTGATTAAACGCTTCAATCTTCTGTTTTATGATCACGGCTTCTTGTGGATCGCTGTACTTAAACTGTGGTGCTTTGGTGGCATCAGGTAAATTCAATACCAAGATATTCTCAGCGCCGTTACTGGTGAGTGTTTCCATCGCGCGACGAAAATCTTCGCTGACATCTGCCACAGAACGGTCGTAATTCACAAAATCATTTAGACCGAATTCAATGGTAAATAAGCTGCTTTTTGGCTGATAGTTTTTGGTGTATTTCATATACGTGAGATAAGAGTTTACTTGGTCATGAATGCCGGATAACACTACATATTGGGTGTCACCAGCAGCACCACCGACAGCCCATGTATATAGGGGAAGTTGTTTAGCTTTGGCTAGGTATTCTGTCCATACAAAACCGTTGCTGAAGTGCCCAAGAAACCACGAATTACTGTTAGGGAAGATCCATTGTGAGCCATTAAATAAGTTACCAGTGTCGGAAATACTGTCTCCAAAACTGATGATCTTATTGATAGCTGTTGATGGTGAGATTGTATCTTGCGTCCAGATTGAGTGGTTATACGAGAATCGGGTGTCTGACGCGAAATAGGTAATATCTGCCGTATCATGCGTTACCCCTAGGGTATCCTGACAGCGTTCTGCAATATCTGTTTGTGGGGTGGTCGTGAAGAACATGTTTTTCAGAGAAATAGAAGAATACCAATACCCTTGAACAGTAAAGTAATCCCCATTCGGCTGCTTTGCCCATTCCCAATCTGTAGACGGATCGTCATGGGTATAATCGGGACGATACCAGCAACGTACATAAGTATAAGTTGGTGAGCCTTGCTTTGCCGTCATGGCGGCAGGAGTGAGCGTATTGGGTGATAGATTCTCTATTACAGGAGCGTCGAGCGGTTGATTATCGGCGCTCATGGCTAACGTAGAGAAAAAGAAGGTGAATAACAAGAGTGTTTTTTTCATAGAGTTGTCCGCTTCTGTTGAACGTAATGATAAAAGACGACCATTCCCGCTGAACTCAAGAATGGTCGAGGTGGTTTATGGTGGAAATGAATCGAATCGTTATGGGTTTACTTGGCTGAAATCTGAAAATTGACTGGTATAAATCGTACTGTTTGGCATGTTGCTGTTGTCATTGACTGTCAGGATACTCGGAGGAGTCGTCGAGGCGTCGATAGCATTGATAGTGCGATCATTGTTGATGGTAAACAGCACATCATTGGCAAAGTTATTAGGTTCTTGCCACGACCATATCTGAGTGTTTTTCGCATAATACGCTGAACAGTCGTTGCTAAGTGTAAGCACACCGTTTGTTGTATCTAAACATTGTTCAGTGTTGGCGACGCTGCGATAACGGTGTGCTGCATCAAATACAAAAGATTGAGATTTTGCCCCCTTTATACAGTCAGAAAATGCGAGATTATCGCTTTGTTCTTCAACGTTATTCACTACGGTAAGGCATTTCGGAGACTCTTGGCTTAAATATGTCGATTGAATCGTGACAGAATCGGCACCGAGGAACCATGGGCTGTTCCAATCAACGGTGATTGGGAAGCTATCTCGGTACGTTAGCTGCTCGTAATTACGGTCTTCTTTCCAATTAGAGTTTGCAGAAGTATTGGATGTATAGAGCTGGCTGCCAGATTTGTAACGACGACCAATAAAAAAGCGGTTATGACCAAATAAGGCCAAGCTTCTTACTGTGGTGGTTAGATCGATGGTTGAGATGCCTGATGTTGATGGTTTAGCCGCTATTTTGGAAACAAAGTCAGGGCGAAGACCACTCAAGGCTAAGGAGTTATTGTTTTTTAGCTTATCGAAATTCCACGGATTGCCGCGGCGTTCGTCATAATCCCAACACCATCCGTCTGCTGTACCAAGATTACAAAAGCCATTTTCCGGATCGAGTTGTGACCCATATTTATTGTTTTCGTAGCGGATGTTGTAACCGTCTGGGCGGGTTTGAGTCACTAAACCAAATTGCTTTTTATTGGTGATGCTGTATTTGTCGGTGAAACTGTATTCAATATCTTTAATCGGAAACTTGGGCGATATTGCACCCAGACCAATTTTGATGCTAGTGCTGGTCTCTTTATCAATTTTTGATTCTACTTGATCCTGCATTCTAGGGTACAAGTCGTTTAAATAAATTTGTCCCGATTGTAACTTAGCTTTGTCGTTGATCTGAATATCGACATCGATGGTATCCAAGTACTCGTTATATACATAGCTGGTGTTGCTATTGGTGTTCCAACGACGGTAGATATCAGACCAACTGTCAGCCATTCCCATATCAACGCCCGATCCTTCAGCCAATACGATCTCGACATATTTGTCTTTATCACCGGATGTTGCATAAAAAGGTGAGTGACTGTAATAACGGACTTTGTATTTTAGCGTCACGTTACCTTTACCTTGGCGTTCCACATTGAAACGACGGTGGATCACAAATTCCATGATTTTTGGTGCATTACCTGCTGTAGCGGAACGACGTACACGTGTATTTTTGCTGAGGTCATTCATCACTCTGGATTCAATATAATCCAGTTCACTGTCGGCCAATTCATTATTATTCAGTGGAGCATCAAGTAAATAAATTTCACGTTTATTAAGAACGTGTGGTCGAGTAATTAAGAGATAGGGGCTTTCTACTCCCATACCCAGTAATGCCAAGGTGTACGTACTTCTTGCCGCAGGATCAAGATGAGTCAGATTTAAAAGGGCGTATTGGCAATCGGTTGGAATGACACTGTTAGTGTCAGTTAAGTGGCACTGAGCTTGGAAGTACGGGGTAGATGATTGCAGGCGATCCGCAATACTGTCGGTTTGTGACGAGGAAAGAGGCATGGCATTGCTGGCTGCGCAACAAGTCATGATCCCCAAACTGATCAATGAGCGTGGGAAGCATTTCATGGGTATTCCTAATTGTAGAGGTGAAAAGGTAAGTAACGGCAGGAGTGTAAAAGTGAAATGTATGCATATCTATACTGAATGTATAGATATGTGTTATTGAGCCGAGAAATAGTGCCAATTTCAACAGCATGGTATTGGATTACAGGTTCTTCATTGAGGCTAGATAAAATAAACTTATAAATCAACAGACTATACCTATAGATTTACTCGCTTTGATGCATGTTTTTTTGTGTTTATGCATACTGTTATTACATTAGTAAACTAAGATTGTTTTTATGTATTGTGATTTCTAATATTTATCGATTCCCATCCCACTGCACACTGTTCATAATCCGGACTGTAAAGTATTCATAAAGGTTATGATTTATATTTCATATGTGATGATTAACTGACTTAGATAGCTTGGGTATAGAACCGTCAAATTGGAATAAATATGAAATTACGCGTTAACAGCATTATCTATACATTGATTATTGCGGTGTTTTTTACGCTATTACAGAACCTAGCGTTATGGGTACATCTTAAAGATTTATTTGCCATTACACCTGCAGCGAGTACTGGGTTTGTTATTTCAATTCCTATCGTTGTTTTAGCAATAATGAATGCTATTTTTACCCTGCTAGTTTGGCCTTATGTTCATCGTGTGATTATTGCTTTAGTCATTATATTATCGACCTTTGCTACTTACGCAATGTATAACTACGGGGCATATTTTAACTATGGAATGATAGTGAATGTGTTTGAAACCAATTTGGGTGAGGCAGGCAGTTACTTCTCTGTCACATTGCTGTTTTGGGTAATCACACTGACCGTCCTTCCTATATTTTTGCTGAATCGCTTTAGGGTTGTGTTTCAATCATCTGCTTTAAAAGAAGTGGCTGTAAAGGTTGCGAGTATTTTAGTGTCTTTGATTGTTATCGTTTTTATTGCGATGATTTACTACAAAGATTATGCCTCTTTAGTCAGGAATCACAATGAAATAAAAGCCCTAATCAATCCAACCAATTATCTAACATCTGGTTTTCGGTATAGTAAATACCAACTCGTAGAAGCTGATATGCCCTTTACTGAAATTGGCAATGATGCCGCTGATGAACACAACAAGAACGATAAAAAGAATGTGTTGGTATTAGTTGTTGGTGAAGCATCGCGTTCAATGAACTATTCGCTGAATGGTTATGGCCGCCAAACGAACCCTCAATTAGCGCAACAAGATGTGATTAGTTTTAAAAATGTCAGTTCTTGCGGTACTGCGACGGCAGTTTCACTGCCATGTATGTTTTCTGATATGACGAAGGCCACTTACAATGCCACCACTGCCCGTCATCAAGAAGGGTTATTAGACGTATTACAGCATTCAGGCATCAATGTATTGTGGAAAGATAATGATGGTGGGTGTAAAGGCGCTTGTGATCGTGTAAAGCACATCGAAATGTCTGCCGAGATCGACCCTAGTTTATGTCATTCGGGTTCGTGTTATGACGGCATTTTACTTGAGCAACTCAAAGAATATATCGGATCTTTAGAACAAGATTCAGTCATAGTACTGCACTTAATTGGCAGCCATGGCCCGACTTATAACGACCGTTATCCTGATGAATTTAAAGTCTTCAAGCCCACGTGTAATACGAGTGAAATCCAAGGTTGCTCAAAAGAAGAATTACTAAATACTTATGATAATTCGATTCTCTACACCGACCATATTTTAAATAGCGTTATTACTATTTTAAAAAATGACGAAAGTAGCCATAATACCGCCATGTTCTATCTCGCTGATCATGGTGAATCTCTTGGTGAAAATGGGGTGTATCTGCATGGTCTTCCTTATAATCTTGCCCCTAAAGAGCAAACCACAGTACCTATGATTATGTGGTTATCGCCACAGTTCCAACAAGACCAGCATATCGACAGCGAATGTCTCAGTAAAGAAGCTGAAGCGGGGGGATATTCACAAGATAATTTATTCCATTCTGTTCTTGGTATGATGGATGTGAAGACTGCGGAATATAAGCCAGAACTCGATATATTTTTAACATGTGAACAGTCGGTGAAGTAACTTGGGTATATATTTACGCGGTTCGATAAATATATATCGAGCCGTATTTGATAGTTAGCAAAAAATGCTCGTTGGTTTTAATGAGCATTTGTACCATTATAGATTGGTATTATTCATAATAGAGAGTGTAATAATGAAACCTGGCGCTACAGGGATAAAACGCGTTATTGATGCCGCTGGTTATTCTGTTCAAGGATTGAAAGCAGCATGGATAAATGAAGCGGCATTTCGTCAAGAATCGGTACTGCTAGTCGTACTGACTATAGTCACTTGCTTTCTTCCAGTGACTAAATTTGAGCAGCTGGCAATGATTGCAAGCATGTTTCTTGTGTTGATAGTCGAGCTAATTAACTCTGCTATAGAAGCGGTTGTCGATCGTATTGGATCTGAGCATCATGAATTGAGTGGGCGTGCAAAAGATATCGGATCTGCTGCGGTATTTGTTTCAATGTGTTTCGTCGCGATTACATGGTTGGTTATTTTACTCTAGCGAATGTTTAACTGTGTTTTTATGCAGTTAAATAACCTTATAGTTCTACATATAAATAAAATGGTTTGAATTATCACAGGTCAAATACGACTTGATTGCGACCATTTCTTTTTGCTTGGTAAAGTGCACGATCTGCTTTGAAATAACTTGATTTAAAGGTGGTGTTTTTCATTATTTTAGTTAATCCAATGGAGACGGTACATGAAATTTCAGAAGGGACGTTATGTGTTGATAAAACGGATACTTTTTGATTTTGAATCGTATCTCTTAGTGTTTCAAGACGAGAAACTAATTTAACATGAGAGCCTTCTTTTAGTAATAGTACGAACTCTTCTCCTCCTAATCGTGCAATATGCTCATCTTCATTCATAGACTCTGAAACAGTATTTGCGATGTGGGTAAGCATTTTATCACCCGCTAAATGACCGTAACTGTCGTTAACATTTTTGAATAAATCAATATCAACAATTGCCATTGAATACTCATGAATACTCCCAGACTTGATAAGAGTATTGTATGTTTCAATGAAGTAGCGACGGTTAAATAACCCCGTTAATTCATCACGAGCGGCGAGGTTAATGAGCTGCTTTTCTCGCTGGATACGATCTGTGACGACACTAATAAACGTGCAGAGTGCCTTTTGACCTTCCCAGTCAACCACATTGTCTGTGATTTCTGCGATCATTGGGTTGCCATTCATATCTGTATGATTAATGATTTGACGCGGACTAGGGATACCCAACTCAATTACGTTGTGGTAACGCTGATCAGCTTCAGCCCAATGGGATTTTTCAAATAAGACTTTAATCGTTTCTAAATTCAATACGTCTTTGGCCGTTTCAAGGCCACTAAAAACTGCGAATGCATCATTGGCATATTTTGGTACGAAATTGATATGAACGACACAAGGGTTTGGATGTGCATCCAATATTTGACGAAATGTTCCCATGTGTTTTATTACCTGAGTAGATTTGTTTTTTTTAATGATATCACGCACTTACTGTAAGTAAGTACAAATGTGACAAAATATTGGGATGCTGATCATACTCGCGGTGTTTATTTTATCTTGTGTCATTCTTTATGCGCATATATTCGAGTAGTTGCATTTGTAGTGGCTATATTTGATCTCATATGATTGATTTGTACATTTTGTTGTTAACGCAAGTGTAAAATGTCACATTAATGTCCAAAGTAAAAATGTCAAAGCTCATAAAACACAGTCTCTCTGTACTGGCTGGTTCAACAAGTCGGCCTTCATCTCATTATTTAAGGACGAAACCACGATGCTTTTAGGAATTAGCCTTGGCACCAACGACCTCTCCCATGCGGGGGCGTTTTACGATCGTTTGCTGAGCACGGTGGGCATGGTGCGCACTATGGAAGAGGACGACGAGATCGGTTACGGGTCTCCTGGTGGCCCGAGCTGCTTCTGGATATTGAAACCCTTTGATCAACAGCCAGCGACCCGCGGCAATGGTACCCAGGTGACCTTCAAGGCCGCGGACAACGATGGCGTAGAGGAGTTTTACCGGACAGCCCTAGTGCTGGGCGGAGTGGACGAAGGTACCCCCGGTTACCGATATCGCCCACGATACTTCGGTGCTTATTGCCGCGACTTGGATGGCAACAAGCTGCATATTATGTACGAACCTGATTGAAAGAAGGTTCCCTCTATGACCTAAGCCACACTACCTAATATATTTTCATAGCAATCAAAGGAACACTGAACCAAATTGCCGGCTTTAAATAAGGGGGGAGTGAATCTCAGCGAACAAAAACTCCGCTCGCAAGGCTAAGAAATCGAGAAGAAGTGGAAATTGATGGCAGACCTTCTCGGCATAGGTGCGGACAGGCGAACGATACTGATCGTCACTGAATGGCTATAAGCAGACTTTCACTTGCGTGTTGGGATCAACGGCAGAGTCTAGCAAGCGGGATTCAACTGACTGGATCAGACATGACTTAGTTAGAGTGGTACTGGCCCTTCAACTTCTCTAAGTCAATCTCATAATCTTGCATATAAAATAAAGTCGCAGTAATTATCGTCTTTTTCGTTCCTCCTCCGTCTTATATAGGAAACTCATTCACGAGAAAAAGGCTTAAAAATGTTGAAAGTAGTTAGCTATGTAATCTGTCCATACCTCCAGCGTATTACGGGTTTACTTGAAGCAAAGGGGGGTCCCTTATGAAATCGAATACATTAGCCTTAAGGATAAACCGAAATGGTTTCTCGATATTGCACCTAACGCTCAAGTGCCACTGCTGATCACAGAAGATAATATTCCATTATCTGAGTCAGATGCTATTGCTGAATATCTAGATGATGAATTCCCATTGCTTAGACCAGAGATAAACAAGTCAGCTTGCCGAGCACGACAGAGATCTTGGGCTTATCAAGGCACTAAGCTTTACCTTAAACAGTGCAGTCATATGCAAAGTGGCAACCAACAAATTTTTGAAGAACGCCAAGAATTCATGCGTAAACAGTTTGCTAAGGTTGAAAGCTTCCTCAAAGGTCATACTAAAACACAATATTTCTGCGCCGATATCCTAGGTAACATAGATATGGCTTGGTTGCCTTTATTCCACCGTGCTGCGGTGGTTCATCTAACTCTTGCTGTGGCTAGCCTTGTGCCGCAAGTACAAAGTAGCGAATGGCTACCGTAGATATAAAAAGCCTAGATAGGTATTGAACTGACCCCATTACGACTAATATTTAGGGGCTAGATTCAATAGATGAAGGGGAGCTTTTTACGGCCATCGAATTCGGCTGAACGGATCGAGGAGCTACTAGCTCATTTGGGGACAGAACCTTGTTCGAGTTGCGACTCCAACAAGGTTGATTTACATTAGGAAAAGTATCTTGAAAACTTAAACTTTTGTTCAATCCTTTATATGCTTAGCCAGCGTTCTAGTCCTTCGACAACTCCATATATACTGTGTTGAGCAAACGAAAATAAACAAAGGTGTCAACGAATTTAATCAATATTACTGAGGCGGCAGTAATATCAGCTTCCCTACGAATTTTTTAGCCATAAAATCCTGTTGTGCGCTTTTAATTTCTTTCAATGAATATTGTTTAGCGACTAAGGGGTGAAGCTCACTACGTTCAATATATCGGATCAGGTTCTCGAACACTGATCTAGGTTGGTAAGTACAGCCAAAAAAACTCAAATCCTTTAGATATAATGTTCTGACATCCAGTTCCACTATTGGCCCCGCAATTGCTCCTGCAACAGTATAGCGGCCTCCTTTTCGTAGTAGGTCGGGGAGTTCTGGCCATTGCTTCCCTGCAACGAGATCAATTACAACATCCACTGAGTCTTGTCTCAAGAAATCAAGCAGGTTTCGTCCACGTTGAATCACTTTATCTGCCCCGAGCGCAATAAGTTGCTCCATTTTATTTTCGCTACAGATAGCAATGACCTTAGCATGACGTCGTTTGACCAATTGTACCGCAGCTGACCCAACACCACCGGATGCACCTGTAATGAGAACTGTATCATTGGGTTTAACGTTGGCCCGATCGATCATATTTTCAGCCGTTGAGTACGCGCATGGAAACGAAGCTAATTCAGCATCGTTCAACGAGCTTCGAATCGGAAACGCTTCCGTTGCCAGTACCTTGGTATACTGGGCAAAGCCACCATCACACTCAGAGCCATAAGTAATACAACTGTACTCAGCCTCTGTCATTCCCGATTGTTGCAAAGTTCGCACCAGCACCCGTTCTCCAATTAGATCAGAGCTGACTTGTTCTCCGACTGCTACTATTTCACCGCAACAATCAGCACCTTGTATCCGGGGAAACTTAACTGGAATACCAGACCAACTGGCATCATTGTCATTAATAGTCTGAAAGCCATCGAAAGCACCAGCATTGGTTTGTTCTATTACGCATTTTGAATACCACCCGATACGGGTATTAATATCGGTATTGTTCACCGCACTAGCTCCAACCTTGATAAGTACCTCACCTTTTTCTGGAGTTGGTACTGGCAAGTCAGTGCGATACTCCAGTTTTTCTAAACCTCCGTGACCAGTCAATAGAACGCCAGACATTTTCTTAGGTAGCTTGTTCATTGTGATATCACTCTCCTCGATCTCATTGAACGACAACAACTTGTTTACATTATTGCTATTCCAACTCCAACTCTTTCTTCACGTATCAGCGCTTGAAAGCCGGAACAGCTCAACTACCTATAACTATAAAAAAAACGTATACTTCAACCAAACGAATAATAGTTAACCTTCGATTCAGAATTTATGAACTGAATCGTAAGTATCTAATTTATAAAGCATAAGAGATGGCTGAGATGGATAAAAGATTGAAAATGGATCTATTGCTCGATCTTGAGTTATTGCGTACCTTTGTCATGGTCGCTAAGACCGGAGAATTAAAGAAAGCAGCTGAAGCCATTTTCCGCTCTCAAGCAGCCGTTAGTATGCAGATGAAGAGACTAGAGGAATTAGTTGGCTGCACGCTGATGGAACGTAGCAACCGGGGGATACAATTAACCGATGCTGGAGAAACCTTACTCGGCTACAGCGAACAGTTTCTGAAACTCAATAACGCAACCTTTTCGGCATTAAATGAGCGAGACCTGTCCGGTCAGTTCAATTTTGGCGTTCCGACGGACTATGCCCAAGATTTTTTAAATTACTTTATGCCAGTATTGACCCGTGAGATTCCAAACCTTGAAGCGAGAATAGTCTGTGACCGTAGTCGAAACTTACGAGAGAAGCTGGAAGCTGGCGAATTGGATATTGCTATTGTTGCAGGGGAAGCAGACTACACAGATGATCTATTGCTCTGGAGTGAGCGATTGATATGGTCAGCCTCTACCCATATCAATTTGAAAGAACTGAAAGAAGTACCTGTCGCCATTTATGATGATAACTGCATCGTTAGCGATTTATGTATCAGTGGATTGAAAAAAGCCAATATCTCATATCGGCAGGTATTTAGCAGTTCAATACTCGAAAATGTCGCCACCGCCGTTCATTCCGGTTTCGCCATATCGCTGTTACCAGAATCAATGTTTGATGCTTGCAAAATCCAAGAGGTATCTTCAAGTATTTTAAAAAGTAATTTAGTGCTCAATATGAATATGATTAATTCACCAATGATAGACGAACCAATACTAACTAAAATAGCAGAATGCTTGCGGCTAGCCAGCACCAGCCAACGGTTAGGAAAGACATCTGTTTAGGGAAGTTTCGAGCAAAATTCTCTCGCCCGCTTTTTCTGAAAGCGGACAAAAAAAAACACTAGGCACCTGAACCGAAGAGTTTTGCGCAACGCTCACAAATGGGAGTTATGAGCGATGTTGACTCTCAGGAACACCACCCATCACCACATTACTTCAGAGGCTCTCCTTCGCTTACATGAGCTTGACAGCGAAAAAAAATAACTTTTCTCAGGGACAGAGAGCTGCATTATCTTTAATTTGAAGTATTAGGCATCTCTAATCCCCCCCTCGATCTTCATCTCAACATTCCTATGGATACATGCCAGCTTCGATAGAGGCACTGGTTAAGCCGCAAGTAGCGTAATTATAAATGCCTTCCTCATGGATCTCTAAGCATGGAAGAAAGTGACGCAGGCTGAGCATCTTCGAAGCGTATGCAAGCTGGCACCAAGTATCCAATCGATAGGTCACTTGGCAGTAGGTCTTGCATTTCCAAAGACTTTTCAGTTATCCCCTTAACACTTTGTTACAAACTCCACAAAATTACGATTTTTTTTCGAAAGAGCTTGAGAATTTTACTGATATGACTAACCTACGCACAATGTTTTGGTTTAAACCAGTTGAGGATTTCGGTGAAAGAGACTAATTATGTGGATGCTACTCGTGAGCGTTTTGAAGCTTGGTTATTGAAGGCCAACTTACCAACTGGGGCAAAATTACCTTCTGAAAGGGAATTATGCGAACTATTAGATACTAAGCGAATGACATTACGACAAGTACTAATAGAGCTGGAGGTGGAATCACGGATTTTCAGAAAGAATAGAAGTGGTTGGTTTATTACGCCTAGTAGGTTTGTGTATAACCCAAAATCACTCTCCAGTTTAAATGCAGAAGCCATAAGACAAGGACGACAAGCTTTTTGGGAATACTTAGAGCAAGGTTTAGCTCAATCGTTACCATCAGAAGTAGAAAAAGTGTTTTCTCTAGAGGAAAACACATACAAAGTGACGGGGTGGTGTGGTCTTGATAAACACAAAGTTTTTTACCATGAGTCTTATATTGATGCTGATTTTGCACCGGATTTTATCAATAAATTGAAAAACAAGTCATTTGCTAAGGTATGGGAAGAAGAGTATGGACAAGCTCTAACAATAAAAAAACTGTCATTCAAACCTGTGAATATGCCTGAATTTGCCTGTAAGGAATTGGGGGTCGCTCCAAACTCATTTGGGATATTAATCGAAAAACATCGCGCAACAAGCGATAAAAAAGTGGTTCAAATCGACTTAGAATATTGGCGGTTCGAATCAGTTGAATTAGTTATTGATGATTTATAAGGAAATTCATGAAAAACATTGACCGTTCTTTACTTGCAGAGCGAGCTCGCAATATACCATTGTATTTACACGCTTATGCTTTCCACCTAAATATGCGGTATGAACGTTTAATACCTAGTGACTTACTCGATATTGCCCATCAGCAGGATTTAAGAGGAGTGAAAATCCATGTCGAAGATGGTGAATCGCAGTCTCTTCAACAACTTAGTTTAGAAGAATTAACTAAGTTTAAATCAAAAGCTCAAGAATATGGTTTGGATATCCATATTGAAACTAGTGCTTCTGATAAAGAGACATTGGATGAGGCGATTCGTATTGCAAGGGCTACAGGAGCGAGCTCGGTACGTTTTTATCCTCGTTATGAGGGTTATCTATATGATGTCCTTGCTAAAATCTCAGTCGATCTAGAGTATTTACAACAGTATGACAACTGTGGCTTGAGCTTTACCATAGAACAACATGAAGATCTTAAAAGTCACGAGTTGGTCACGCTGGTTAAGAATAGCGGAATGAAAAATCTATCAATACTCTTTGATTTTGCAAATATGATAAATGCAAATGAATTACCATTACCTGCACTTGATGCTATGGCTCCTTATATCACTCAGGTTCATGTGAAAGATGCCCGAATTATCAGAGACAGTTCAGGTTGGGCTCATGAAGCCTGCCACACAGGAAAAGGTGATTTACCGATCAAGGAGTTGCTCATAAAATTACTTATGCTGGGTGAAGAACGACAACAAATTACAGCTTTTGGTCTGGAAGAAGAAGTTGATTATTACGCACCCGCATTTCGCTTTGATGATGAAGGAGGGAACCCATGGATTCCTTGGCGTGATGCTAGTTCTACCCCGCTGCCTGATGCGGAATATATTGAAGAGCGGCTAGAGTTAGAAAAAATGCACGCATTGGACCAAATTACTTATATTCGCAACTTGTGTAATGAATTAGCCAAAACAATAAATTAAAGTTCACACTCAAATTATATTCATTCCATTAATAAAAATGGAATGAGTGTTTCTTAAAGTATTAGCTATTTAGCAATAGGATTTTATTAAATTAACATCCTAGGCACCGCTATATATAAAGATAATTTTTTAACAAAGAAAAAGTTTTTAAAAACTGAAGTGGAATAATTATGATAATAGAAACAAATAATGCCCCAAAAGCTATTGGTCCATATTCTCAAGCTGTATTGGCTGGAGATTATGTCTATGTGTCAGGCTGCTGCCCGTTCAGCACTGAAGACGGTTCTGTCGTAGGCACAACCATTGAAGAGCAAGCCATACAGGTGATGGAAAACCTAAAAGCAATTGTTGCTGCCGCTGATCTCACTATGCCTGACGTGGTAAAGACAACTTGCTTTATCAGCGATCTGGAAAACTTTGCCACGTTCAACGCAATCTATGCTGACTACTTTTCTGGTGGCACTTTCCCGGCCCGCTCTTGCGTCGAAGTCGCTCGCCTGCCTAAAGACGTACTGATTGAAGTAGAAGCCGTTATATATAATAAATAAGGATATATTTTTATGTTGATGAATAAATGGATA
The DNA here is from genome assembly GCF_003025615.1 of Photobacterium frigidiphilum. Lineage (GTDB taxonomy): Bacteria > Pseudomonadota > Gammaproteobacteria > Enterobacterales > Vibrionaceae > Photobacterium > Photobacterium frigidiphilum. The sequence goes on from NZ_PYMJ01000003.1 coordinate 105,333, forward strand.
CGCCTGTGCTTCCTTATTTTAGGCGGAGGTACCATCTTTAAACTGTCCAGTATGAAAGATGTGTTCTACGTTCCTATGCAGGAAGATTGGGGCCTGACAAATACTCAAATTGGTCTGAGTTTTACTGTTTATACCATTGTCCAGACCACGGGTCTTTTCCTGTCGCTATATATCGCTGACCGTATTTCTAAAAAAATTCTTTTACCCGTTGGCTTGATCGGGGTTGGTTTATGTGGTCTTTATCTGTCTACTCTGCCTCCGTTCACCGGGTACTTAATTTGCTTTGCAGCAATGGCTTTCTTCGCTGACGTTCTTTACTGGCCTGTATTACTCAAAGCCGTTCGACTGCTTGGCACCAAAGAAGAACAAGGGCGTATGTTCGGTTTCCTTGAGGCTGGACGTGGCGTCGTTGATGTCATCGTCGCTTTTGGCGCACTGTTCGTATTTGTTCAATTTGGTGAAGGTAAAGCAGGCATGCAGGCTGGCCTGATTTACTATACGCTGATTACTCTCGCTGTCGGTATAGTTACCTACTTTATCGTTGATGACGATGACAAGGTTGAAAGCAAGGATAATGTAAATGCAAATTTCGAAGTCTTTAAAGGCATTAAGCACGTACTTACTTGCCCTAATGTATGGCTGGCTTCATTCGGTATTTTCTTTGTCTATGCTGCTTATTGTGGTCTGACCTACTTTATCCCGTTCCTGAAGGATATTTACGCCCTTCCTGTCGCTCTTGTTGGTGCCTACGGCATCATCAACCAGTACGCATTAAAAATGGTCGGTGGTCCGATTGGCGGCTTCCTGGCAGATAAGGTTGTTAAATCTCCGACAGTTTATTTGAAATGGACTTTCCTGATTTCGGCTATTGCTATCTTCCTTTTCATGCAGTTACCACATGAGACTATGAATGTTTACTTAGGTATGGCCGCAACGTTAGGCTTTGGTGCGATCATCTTCTCTCAACGTGCAATTTTCTTTGCACCAATGGATGAAATCGGAACACCGCGTAAGTACGCCGGATCTGCCATGGCCTTTGGTTGTATTATCGGGTACATGCCGGCCATGTTCGCTTATACGCTTTACGGGTGGATGCTGGATACTTTCGAAGGAATGACCGGGTATAACTATGTATTCAGCACCATGATGGCATTCAGCCTGCTAGGCTTTGCCTGCTCTGCAACACTTGCCAGAAGAATTAAAAAGCAAAAACAGCTTGCTACAGCTTCTGTAACAGCTTAACGAACGGGAAAAAAGCGGCTTCTTAGCCACTTTGGACTGATGACAAAGCCCTGCCCATTTGGACAGGGCTTTACTCGAATAGAAGGCGTCCAACAAGCAATTGCTTATCCCCTCCAACCCACAACGGCTTTGTTAAAGCGCTCAAATAATGCTCACTTTTATATTCGAATTGAGTTCAGTTATCATAGCCAACCTTTCATTGAATATTTTTCAAAATGATGAACTTAATCGGTAAGACCAACCGACTGAAAACCTGCCCAAAGTGTGATGCTTTAAAAAGCTGTTAACACGATAAGGACAGTAGGTGCGCAATCATCATAGGCTAGAGATTAGCTATCTCAAGAGAAGCCCTATATACGCACGCATCTTAACTGACTGAATGATTCACTTTGTAAATACACACTTTGGGGCAGAAATCACTTAGACTTTCTTCTCTAAATCATTGAGGGACATAAGTAAGTTAGAGTCAGTTACCTAATTGTCACCTTTGTCATAAGAAAAGTATCTCAAAGTTAGCTGTGTTGCCCACAACCTTAGGGTTGCGAGAGCTGACAACTTACTGGCTTTGGAATAAAGATCGGACATCAGTCTAGCCGTCAGGGTTGGGAAGTCCTGCGGCCCTAAGCGGAAGTTGAGCCGGCTCCTTGTATTGCCCGACAAAGCAGACGTTCACACACAATTTTGCACCCCAACGGCAGCATCGGATCTCCCATTGCCGTTTACTTGATATTTGTGAGAAAAACACTAGTCTCACACTTTAAGGCAGGAGTAATTGAAGGAGTTGTGCAATGCATTACGACGTCTACGGCTCAGGCAGTCCGATTGTCTTTATCCACGGCTCTTTTGCCAGCACCTCCACGTGGAAAAAGATGATCGCCACACTATCCAGAGAACACCTGTGCATTGCTATCAAGTTACCCGGACACTGTGGCACTCCCGACCCAGATGATTTCGCCGCCCCCTCCATGGAACCTGAGTTTTCTGTTATCGAAGACGCTATCGGCCAACTGACTAACGAACCGGTGCACCTGGTCGGCCATTCCTTTGGCGGTGTAGTGGCGCTGGCACTGACGATGAAAGGCTCGGTAACGCTACGACATTTAACCCTGTTTGAACCCGTTGCCGTGGCCGTGCTGGCTGAATCCGGGGAAGAGAAGGCGCATTTGGCACTTAACCAATTCGTCAGCGACTATCGCGATGCCGTTACCAATAACAAACCCTATGCCTGCGGCAAAGTGATTGACTTCTGGGGCGGAGCAGGGTCGTTCGACAGCATGCCAGAAGCCTTACGCGATGGCATGGTACCCTTTACCGCCAACAATATCCGCCACTGGGATCTATGCCAGTCCTGTGTCAGACCTATGTCCGATTATCAATCTCTGGCAACACCGACTACAGTGGTCTGCGGCGGCAACTCCAACCCGATTGCCCAGACCATCGCTAAACAACTGCACGCCCATATTCCCAATAGCACATTGACATTTATTGAGGGGGCTAGCCACTTTATGGTGACCACCCATGCCAAGGCGTGTTTGGCGGCCATGCAATGTCGTTAATTCCAGAGTCTTTGTAAAGGGCCCGCTAATGCGCCTCCGCAATTGAGCTGAGCGTTACGACCAGTCTGCTTTCACCTTGAATCCCAAGTTCTGATTGTCGGCTTTTGGGCGTGTCCTGCCGCAAGCGGCCCCTCAGAACGGTAGCCGCAATGTCCACTTTCATATCTGGGTAACGATGAGCGCAAGCCAGAATATGCGATTCCTAAGTGACAGCAATTGGCCGAAAGCGTCCCTTGGTGAAGTATTTCTATCTTGTTGCTTTTAAATTGGAAGTTTCATCACCAATAAACCCACCCGTTTGATGCGCCCATAATTGAGCATAAATACCTTTTTGAGCAATCAATTCCTGATGTGTTCCTTGCTCTGCAATTTCACCTTTATCGAGCACTATAAGACGGTCCATTGCGGCAATGGTTGATAAACGGTGGGCAATGGCAATCACGGTTTTACCTTGCATCAGTTCATACAGACTTTCTTGAATGGCTGCTTCGACTTCTGAATCTAATGCTGAAGTTGCTTCATCTAGCAGTAGGATAGGGGCATTTTTCAGTAGTACTCGAGAGATCGCAATACGTTGGCGTTGACCACCTGAAAGCTTCACACCACGTTCACCTACTTGAGCATCATACCCAGTATTACCGTATGGGTCTGATAGCGAGCCAATAAACTCATGTGCATGGGCTTGTTTAGTCGCCGCGAGTAACTGTTCTTCCGTTGCATCAGGGTTACCATACATAATGTTTTCACGAATAGAGCGGTGCAACAATGATGTATCTTGCGTGACCATACCAATTTGTGCGCGGAGTGAATCTTGCGTCACGTGTGCAATGTTTTGACCATCAATACTGATAGAGCCAGATTCGACATCGTGAAAGCGCATTAACAGGTTAACCATAGTGGATTTACCTGCGCCAGAGCGCCCGACTAACCCTACTTTTTCGCCCGGTTTAATATTGAGGTTCAGTTTTTCAATCACCCCTGATTTTTCACCGTAATGGAAATTAACATCGTCAAAGTGAATAGCCCCATTGTTAACAGCAAGTGTTGGTGCGTCTTTCTTATCTGTAATATCAACAGGTTTAGATAGCGTACGCATACCGTCAATGACGGTGCCGATATTTTCAAACAGACCACCAATCTCCCACATAATCCATTTAGACATGCCATTGATACGTAATGCTAAGCTTACTGCGACAGCGATAGCCCCGATAGTGACGGCAGAGATTGTCCATAGCCAAATAGCAAGACCAGCAATAGAGAACACAAGCAGGTAATTGATGATCTCTACATTAATATTTAACCCTGTAACGAGGCGCATTTGGCGATGTACAGTGTCAAGAAAGCCTTTCATACCTTGTTCTGCGTATTCGGTTTCACGATCAGTATGGGAAAATAACTTAACGGTTTGAATATTGGTATAGCTGTCGACAATGCGTCCTGTCATGGTAGAACGTGCATCAGCTTGTTCGGTTGACACTGTTTTTAGCTTGGGAACAAAATACAGTTGAATACCGACATAAGCCGCAAGCCATAACAGCATTGGTATCATTAAACGATAATCTGACTGGGCAATCAGCACCACCATCGCGGTGAAATACACCGTAATATAGACCAATACATCCAGTAACTTCATTACCGTTTCTCGTACCGATAATGAAGTTTGCATGACTTTAGTGGCAATTCGACCGGCAAAATCATTTTGATAAAATGACACGCTTTGTTTTAACAGGTAACGGTGTGCTAGCCAACGAATAGCCATTGGGTAGTTACCCAATAATGTTTGATGCAGTAACAATGAATGTAGAAAAACCAGTGAAGGCACAACAACCAGCACAATCAGACTCATTACAATGAGCTTTCCGCCTTCTTCGGCAATAAAAGTGTCGGGATTATGCTGCGTTAGCCAATCGACCAGTTGTCCCATAAAACCAAATAGAGACACTTCTACCACTGCGATAACAGCACTGAGTAATGACATCGCAATGAGTGGAAGTTCAAACCCTTTGGTGTAGTGGCGGCAAAAAGCAAACAAACTTGCTGGTGGCTGATCAGGATCCTGTTTAGGAAAAGCAGAGGTCAGTTTTTCAAAGCGTTTGTACATAAAATGGAGTGTCCAATAAAAGCGTATGATTGTTAGGTAGCAGAATGTAATGCGCGCTTATAGCGTGTATTTGAACGTGTAAAAGCGCCAAGTTGATTATCTAATGTACGACCTTGAAGGTAAAGTGTTGTGTCGTATCAACCTAAACAAGTGTCTGACCATTTACTTAGCCTTAGTGACGGCTACTGGTCTTTTCCCATCACATGCGCCTTTCTCTAGCTGGTGAATAGGGCTGCTGCCTTGTAATGCCCATCGGTGATCGTCACGACTCAGTTTTCTATACTGCGTGGGCGTTATACCTAGATAGCTTTGGAATGTTTGATAAAAGCGGCTGCTAGAGTTAAACCCAACCGTCAACGAAATATCAAGAATGGTGCGTTCTGTATCGCTTAGCAAGGCGCGCGCATGGTTCATTCGCATGGCTGTTATGTACTGTTTGATAGTGAGTTGCATCATGCGCTGAAAAATCCCCATCGCATAATTGGCATGCAGCCCGACGTGATCCGCAATCTGTTTTACCGTCAGTGGTGTGTCGTGGTGGGTGGCAATGTATTCCAGCATTTGGCTAACATAAAACTGTGAATGTTTAGAAAGCCCATTCTGGATTGTTTTATCTGTGCGGCTGGTTAGCATTTGAGACCAACCATCGAGACAAACTCGTTTCAGCATCAGACCTATTTCATCGGAAGCCAGTTGTTGGCGGCTTTCTGCAACGTGTGTCAATTCCGCTTCCCAGCGAGCAATTTCAAATTCACACACCAAAGATGGCGCTGTCGATTGTAATACTGCCCCGTGGGTGATCTGATTAACCAGCTCTCTGTTTAATGGCCATGATAAAAAATGATGGATAGGGATATTGATAATACCCATATTGTGGCTATCACCAGGATGTGTGAGTCGGTGCGGAACAGAAGCCCAAAATAGCCCAATGTGACCATCTTTTAATACAACCGGGCTGCCATTAATGATGTATTCCACATCACCACCAAACGGGATATTGACTTCAACCTGCCCGTGCCAGTGGTAGCCAGGCATATTGTGGGGTGGTCTTAATTCGACATCAATTTTTTCGTGTGAAGAATAGAGCGACAAAGGGCTGACAGACACACTTTCTTGTGAATAGTTTTCTTGGGGGGTCACCAACAGCGCATCTTTGTCATGTTGTTTCATGTCAGCTCCTTAGGAAATAACACCATTGTCCCAAAACCTTCGAAATGAAACCCAGATCCTTGTCAAACCTCAGTTATTACTCATTGATAAATAACTAAATACGGAACAGAGGTTACAAAATGAAAGGATTATGCTGGCGAAGTATTTAAGAATCTCACTTAATTACCTATTTTTGTCCTGTTTTCTCATATTATGCCAATACGGAGTGAAAATATTAGGAAACAGAACACTGATAGCACTTACCGAGACGATTAAGGTGATAGAAGGCGTGTAATGTTTCACCATCACATTACGTTAGTTTTATTGAGATTAAGGATATAAATCGCATGAAGACTCCACAAATCACCTTCATCGGTGCGGGTTCGACTATTTTCGTTAAGAACATTCTTGGCGACGTTTTTCATAAACCAGCACTGAAGCATGCTCATATCGCATTGATGGATATCGACCAAACTCGTTTAGAAGAATCTCAGATTGTCGTTAGAAAGCTCATGGAATCTGCTGGTGCGACAGGCAACATAACCTGTCACCTGAATCAAAAAGATGCTCTGCAAAACGCTGACTTTGTTGTTGTCGCGTTTCAGATTGGCGGTTACGAGCCATGTACTGTTACTGATTTTGAGGTCTGTAAGCGTCACGGTCTAGAGCAAACCATTGCTGATACTTTAGGTCCTGGTGGCATTATGCGTTCATTACGTACTATTCCTCACTTGTGGCAGATCTGTGAAGACATGACCGAGGTTTGCCCAGATGCAACCATGCTTAATTATGTGAACCCGATGGCGATGAATACTTGGGCGATGTATGCAAAATACCCAAATATTAAACAGGTTGGTCTTTGCCATTCTGTGCAAGGTACCGCTGAAGAATTGGCGCGTGACTTAGAGTTGGATTATAACGATTTACGTTATACCTGTGCTGGTATTAACCACATGGCTTATTACCTCACATTAGAGAAGAAAAACGCGCAAGGTGAGTATGTCGATATTTACCCAGACTTACTGGCAGCCTTTGAAAATGGTCAAGCCCCTAAACCTGGCCAACATCATAACGGTCGTTGCGTAAACCTCATTCGTTATGAAATGTTCAAAAAGCTGGGCTACTTTGTGACTGAATCGTCAGAACATTTTGCCGAATACACACCGTACTTCATTAAACCAAATCGCCCTGATTTGATTGAACGTTATAAAGTGCCACTAGATGAATATCCGAAACGTTGCGTTGAGCAAATCGCTGATTGGAAAAAAGATCTGGAAGCGTTTAAAAACGCAGATAGTATCGATGTGAAAGAATCGCATGAGTACGCAAGTACGATCATGAATGCAATCTGGACGGGTACGCCGAGCGTGATTTACGGCAACGTAAAAAATGACGGTCTTATTGAAAACCTGCCACAGGAATGCTGTGTGGAAGTTGCCTGTCTGGTTGATGCTAACGGTATTCAACCGACGAAAGTAGGTCGCTTACCAAGCCATTTGGCGGCATTAATGCAAACCAATATTAATGTTCAAACTCTACTGACAGAAGCAATTTTAACTGAAAATCGAGATCGCATCTATCACGCTGCCATGCTGGATCCGCATACTGCGGCAGTATTAGGGCTAGAAGAGATTTATGCACTCGTTGATGACCTCATTGAGGCACATGAAGGTTGGTTGCCTGCATGGGTTAATAAGCATTAATAGCGATAGCAGAAATAAAGAATAATAAATATAACTAACCAATAACGTGAAACTAAATGGAATGATGCCCTCTCAAAAGAGGGGGCTAAAGGAGCCACAATGAGTGTTTCAATGAACACCAAGCTGAGTTATGGATTTGGCGCGTTTGGTAAAGATTTTGCGATTACCATCGTTTATATGTACCTAATGTTTTACTACACCGATGTTGTCGGTATTTCTGCTGGCGTTGTCGGAACGCTTTTCTTAGTGGCTCGAATCTGGGATGCCGTTAACGATCCGATTATGGGGTGGTTGGTTAACAACACCCGTACTCGCTGGGGAAAATTTAAACCTTGGATTCTTATCGGTACCATCACTAACTCTGTCGTGTTGTTTATGTTGTTTAGTGCTCACTACATTGAAGGTCCGTGGCTTATTGCTTATGTCGCAGTAACCTACATTTTATGGGGCATGACTTACACCTTAATGGATATTCCTTTTTGGTCACTGGTTCCTACTTTGACGTTAGATAAGCGCGAACGTGAAGAATTAGTGCCTTACCCGCGTTTCTTTGCCAGCCTTGCGTGGATTGTGACAGCCGCGATTGCGATGCCATTTATCAACTACGTGGGTGGCGATGACAAAGGCTTCGGCTTTCAAGTCTTTACTTTATTGTTGATTGTTTGTTTTGCGGTATCGACGTTCATAACCCTTCGCAATGTAAAAGAACGCTACTCGACCGATCAACTAGACAGCACAGCAGTCGAAGAGAAAGTATCGCTGAAGAAAATGCTCTCGCTTATTTACAAAAATAGCCAGCTTACAAGTTTGTTGTGTATGGCGTTATCGTACAACCTCGCAACCAATATTATTATGGCGTTCGCGGTGTACTATTTCACTTACGTGGTTGGTAATGAAGATCTGTTCCCGTACTACATGGCCTATGCGGGTATTGCGAACCTTATTACTCTCGTGCTGTTCCCTAAACTGGCGAAGCTTTTTTCTCGCCGTGTGCTGTGGGCGTGCGCTTCAAGTTTTCCGATTCTTGGTAGTATCGTACTGATTTACATCGGTATGTACGATCAGCAAAGCATATTGTTAATCTCTACTGCGGGTGTGCTACTTCAAATTGGTACGGCGTTATTCTGGGTACTGAACGTGATCATGGTGGCTGACACCGTTGACTACGGTGAATATAAGCTTGGGATCCGTTGCGAAAGTATTGCTTACTCTGTTCAGACGCTAGTGGTAAAAGCAGGCTCTGCGTTTGCGGCATTCTTTATCGGTATTGCCCTTACTGTCGTAGATTATGTGCCAAATGTTGAGCAAAGTGCCGATACCATCTTTGGTATGCAATGCGTCATGATCGGGCTACCAAGCTTCTTCTTCGCTATTGCACTATTTATCTATTTCCGCTTCTACAAACTGAATGGTGCATACCATCAGAAGATTCAAAATCATCTAACAGAAAAGTACGATCACATCAGTACTGGGTCAGATGACGACGGTAAGCAAGCTGAGGCAGGAAAGCCCATTCAAGCTGTTTAATTACACTCAAGGCCATTAATCAATGGCCTACTTTAAAAATAATAATAGCCACTATAAAACAGCTTTCTTAATTATAAATTTATCTAATAACGACATATTTAAATGGAAGAGAAGTAATGAACCTAAAACTACTCGTGCCTGTTATTGCCGGTACACTTGTGTTATCGAGTAGCGCTTTTGCGTTACAAGCTAGCGACAGTATGAACGCGGCTGAAGCGGCGTATAAAAAGCCGACGATTGAAAACCTATTGACTAACCCTGCATTTGAAAATAAAGGGTTGGGTTGGAGTTACTGGTTTGCAAATTTTAAAGATGATAACGCATATGTAGGCAGTTATCGGGGAAGAATCGCCACAGGTTCTAGCCATAGTATTAGCCAAATGGTGACGATCCCAGAAACAGGTTATTACGATTTATCTGCTTACATCATTAGCCCAAGCAACGATGCGATCTTGTCTTTGACAAATATGGCGAACGAGGTTTTGGTCAGTACTGAAATTAAAAAAAGCAAAAAATACAAACGCACAGCACTTAAACATATTCCACTAGAACAAGGTGAGCAGCTAAAAGTTTTCTTTACTGGTTCAGATAAAGGCAGTGTGAGTGTCGATAATGTCACGTTGAGTAAAAGCCCTAAGAATAAAGCCCCAGCGTTTAACCAAGTGATTGGTTTCAATGTGACTGAACAATCTGGTTTAACTGCTATCAATAAAAACAGCAAAACCATTGAGTTTCTTCTGCCATTTGGCAGTGATTTAGAAAATGTGCAGCTAGGTGATATTACGGTTTCATCTGGTACTTCTGCATCGCTTCGTGCTGGTGATATCGTCGATTTTAGTCAACCCGTCACCATCACGTTGACTGATGAAAAAGGCCGTATAGAACAGTGGACAGCAACTGCTGTAGAGAAAGAAAAAGAAGTGGTCGTAACCTCTTCAAACCAAAAGCTTGAAGCTTCATTTGAATGGGCGATTGATAAAACCCGCCAGTTCGTGATGACAGATAAGCACGATTTGGTCAATCGAGATGAAAACAATAATGACGGCAGCGGAACCGCCGATTATATCCCTTCTTACTGGGCAGGTTACTTTGATCGTACCGCATTTTACTCGCGTGATTTTCTTCATCAGGCTACAGGTGCCAAGCTAGCAGGGCTGGATAAAGAAAATTTTTCAATGTTCAAAACCTTTGCACGTCACTCAACTGAATCAAGAAAATGGTACACCTTGTGGGCTGTTAACTTTGATGGTTCACCGCATACCATTGACTACAAAGACGACGACTGGTTTGTTCGTGAAGTACCCGCTCAGTTCGAGTTTTTAGAAAAAGCCTACGAGCAATATCAATGGACTGGTGATAAACGTTATATCGAAGATGAAGATCTTTGGCGTTTTTATACCAAGGTGTTAACTGATTATATTACCTTGCATGATTTGCAGGATCCTAACGGTATTGCCGAGGGTTACGGTGGTATTTTCGAAGGCTCAGCGACTTATAATGAACGCGGGGAGTTTCCGATTGAAGCTGGTGATGGTATCGGTTCACAATATCAAGCGACCGTTGCCTATGCGGCGATGCTTGAAGCGCGTGGTGACGACAGTGATGCCGAATTGTGGCAGGAAAAAGCTCAGAAACTCAAAGATTTTTTCAATCAAGATTGGAGCATTGCAGATCCAGAGAAACCATTGGCTAACTACGTCAATATCGTTCAAAAAGACGGTTTACGTTTGAACGATTTTGGTAAGGAAAATAGCTGGTTTATGCCAATGAAGCTGATCACCGAACCGGGCGAGCGCAATAACAATTATCTGGATTTTATCTCACAGAACCTAGGTGATGGTATTGGTACCACTCCAGAAGCCCCTAATAATATTGAAGCTTACACTTATATTCCAGAAACCTATTTCCCGTATAACCGTAACGAGGAAGCATGGAAGTGGATGCAATACATCATGGATAAGAAAGATCTGCCCCATGAACGTCCGACTCAAGGTACTAATGGTGATTATCCGGAAATTTCATTTACCTTCATATCAAATACCGTTGAAGGGTTAATGGGTATTAAACCGGATGCGGCAAACAATGCGGTTGTTACGGCTTCTCATCTAACAACGGATATTGATTGGCTGTCGGTAGATTACCTGCCAATGGGAGAGCATGAACTCACAATACGTCATGATGGATTGACCAAAACGACGCTCACTAACACATCAGAAAAAACACTGAACTGGCAAGCTTGGTTTTACGGTAACTATGAGGTGCTAAATGTCGATGGTGTATCGATGCCTGCTGAGCATAAATCCGTAAATGGTCAAACCGTGAGTTATGTTGAGATCCCTGTTGGAGGAAATGCAACACGGGTAGTGGAACGCTAGAACAAAAGCCTAGTGTGCCCACTTTAAATCTGGGTTGGTATTGATTTTCTATACTGATTTCCCCCGGCAATTTTACACGTTATTGTCGGGGGCTTTTTTAGCTTAATAAGAGGGAGGGAGCAATAGACGTGCACGTAGTCCAGGATTATTATCACTAAAAGCAAGCTCGCCGCCATGACAGACAATAACCGCTTCTACTAACGATAACCCTAGCCCAAAACCTTGATGTGTTCGGCTACGATCAACACGAAACATCGGTTCGCGAATACGTTCTTTATCCTTATCTGAAACCCCATAACCGTTGTCTGTTACAACTAATCCAAAGTTATCGACAATAACGATGATCTCTCCGCATTCGGGGGTATATTTGATCGCATTTTCAACTAAATTATAAATAGCGCGAAATAATAAACTAGGCTCTCCTTGTAAGTGATAGGGAGCATCTTGGCGCAGGTATAAATTTTGTTTTTTCTCATCAGAAATGGGCAGTAAAAATTCAATGACATCTTGGCTGATTTTGCTCAGATCAACGTATTCTTTTTCTAAATTTTGCTTACCACTATTCAAATTAGCGATTTCCAACATGCCGTTGAACATACCAAGTAAGATTTCAAGATCGTCGTGACAGGCTTCTAATTCATTTTGATGAGGGGAGTTATTGGTAACAAGCAAGCTTTCTAAACGTAGCTTCATGCGGGCAATAGGGGTACGCAAATCATGCGCCATACCGACTGATAATGATTTTAATGAATTCTCTTTTTTCTCAACTTGTTCTATGAGGAAATTTAAATGAATGGCTAATATATCAAATTCATCATCATTACGGCTAACGGGAAGCTTTACCCCTTTTTCACCATAAATAACCCGATTCATCCCTTGGTTTACTCGGCTGAGTTTATTGAGTATTGAAACAGCAAATAATGTTGCCCCTGCTAGCATTAAAATAACCGGTATAGCGATGCCTGTAAGTAACATTGGGGTAACGGTATCACGGTATTCTTGTAATAACTCGGGATTAATACCAATCACCAATTGTTCTTTATTGGGTAATAGAATAATGCTTTCGGGCTGAGTAACATTCAGTACGCTGACATTATTGCCTGATAGTACAGCAGGGTATGAGCGATTTGTAGCTGAATACGAGGCACTGCTAATGCGATAGGTAAATGCGTTATTTTGTTCACTTCTGTTTGCGACAGATTGGCGGATATTTTCAATATTGCCGGTGGCAGCCAACATTGAGAAAGTACTCGTTTCACTATTGAGTTCTCGTTTTAGCTGTTTATGGTAAAACGTTTCAGAACTTACGAAGACTTGGTGAATAAATAGCATAAACATCAATGCCACACAGGCAATGAAGTACAGCAACACTTTGAATATTGAAGATCGTGAAAGGTTATCAGGACCTGCGAAGGACATAGCCTGCACCTCGGATTGTATGGATCAAACCTAACTCACCATTTTCTTCTAATTTTTTACGCAGGTTGGCAATATGTACATCAATCACATTGGTTTTAGGGTCAAAGTGATAACTCCACACGGATTCAAATAAGCTCATTCTAGAGACAACATTTTCAGCGTGCTCCATTAAGTATTGCAGTAATAAAAACTCTTTCTGCTGTAGATTAAGTAAACGTTCACCTCGCCATACTCGGTGTGATTTCATGTCTAATCGTAGATCATCGTAGACATATTCAGTCACGACTTTTGTTGAAGAGTGGTGGCGTTTTACTAATATTTGAGCGCGAGCAATTAACTCTGCTAAGGCAAAAGGTTTGGTTAAGTAGTCATCGCTACCTGCGGTTAAACCGGTTACGCGATCTTCCACGCTATCCATTGCACTGAGGATCAATATAGGTGTTTGATTTTCAGTTGCCCTTATAGCCGCCAAGACCTTTATACCATCTAAAATAGGCAGCATTCGATCTAAAATGATCAGTTGGTATTCGCAACTGGTCGCCATCATTAAGCCTTTATGACCGTCGTCTGCCTCGTCAACGACAAAGCCATGCTCACGTAACCCTTTCGCGATAAATTCACGTGTGGTCAGATCATCTTCGATAACCAGTATTTTCATTTGAGACCTATTTAAAATGCTAAATGCTTGGTGATGGTATATCGCTTCGTTTTGTCGCCATTATAGATGCAGAAGTCATACTATTATAATAAAAAACGGCCTACCAAGGGCAGGCCGTTAAACAACTCTAGGGGGTAAAGTTGCTATTTCTTTATCTTATAGCGACTTCATTTGTGTCGCAATCGACTCAGCTTGTGGGCCTAAGATAACTTGTAGGTTAGCAGAACCAACATTAACGACAGCTTTAGCACCTAAGTTTTTCAGTTTATCATCATCAATAATACTGCGGTCAACAATGCCTAAGCGTAAACGAGTGATGCATGAAGAAATGTCGGTTAGATTATCTTTACCACCAAGAGCTGCTAAGTATTCTTTTGCAAGGTCACCCGCATCAACTTCTTTATTGTCTGTTTTAGGTGCGTCTTCACGGCCTGGAGTTTTCAAGTTGAATGCACGAATAACAGTGACAAAAGTAACGAAGTAAACAACACCCAAGCCAAGACCTAATGGAATAACCATCCAAGCATTTTTAGCTGCTGGGGCATTAAAGTTGATTAAGTAATCAATTAAACCAGAAGAGAAACTAAAGGCTAAGTGAATATCTAACATCGATGCTAATACTAAGCTCACGCCCATTAAGATTGCGTGAACTAAATACAGTGCAGGTGCTAGGAACATGAACATGAATTCGATAGGTTCAGTAATACCTGTTAAGAATGCTGTAAATGCAACACTCAATAGCATACCGCCAACACGCGCTTTATTTTCTTTTTTGGCTGTTACATAAAAAGCCGCAGCTGCTGCAGGTAGGCCGAACATGATTACAGGGAAGAAACCACCAAGAATTAATCCTGCGTTTGGATCGCCAGCCATAAAGCGAGCAATTTCACCTGTCGCGCCGTTGTATTCACCAAAGACGAACCACACCATGGTGTTCAAAATGTGATGAAGCCCAATAGGAATGAGTAAGCGGTTAGCAACACCATAAGCAAACTCACCAGGAGTACCACTGCTTAAAATCCAATGACCAAGGTCGTTGATCACAGATTGGATCGGGGGCCAAATAACAGAAAAACCATACGCTAAGATTAATGCCGCAAGGCCCGTAATAATAGGGACGAATCGCTTACCGGCGAAGAAACCAAGGAACTCAGGTAACTTGATGCTGTTGAAGCGGTTATACAGATGACCAGCAGTCAAACCGATAACGATACCGCCAGCAACCCCTGGGTCGACATTAGGATTTAACGAGCCGATAGCAGCTGTCATAATGAAGTAACCCACACAGGCTGCAATTGCAGCAGCGGCTGAATTATCTTTTGAAAAGCCACCTGCAACCCCCATTGCAAATAACAGTGCTAGGTTAGTAAATATTGCTTGTCCGCCAGCGGCTATAAAAGGAATGTCTAATAAGTCTGGTTGACCAAAGCGTAACAACATACCAGCAACCGGTAGTACTGCAATTGGGAACATCAATGCATTACCAAGTTTCTGGAAATAACCAAGTATGTTCATTTCCCTCTCCATATCGTCTAATTAAAAAATAACGACAACAACTGTGTTGTCGAAAAATATAACTTGGGTATAACAATACAGGTAAGCATCTAAAGTAAGATTTATCGGAACATTAAGGATCCTTAATGTTTCGGCATAAATGGCACTTTCAATGTGATTTCAATCACACAATTGGAAAGATAATAATTTGCGCGAATTATTTACTATTTTTCGTGGTTTATAGAGCCGCGTATTCGTTCGCTTTATCACGTCATGATTTTACAAGATTTGTTCACTTTCTATTCTGTTAAAATCATACGCTACAAAGCGTGCTATTCAGCACGGTTTGTAGTGCCATGGTTGATCTACTCTGCTGCCAGATTTCTTAATTGTGAATAAGATAGAAACATTATGCAGCCAGTGATTTTCCCATGTGGTATTCAAGCCTTGCCAGTGTCTGCTGAGGTTAGTTGTTCATTCGTCGGTAATGAGTTATTCCCTCAGTTCATTGCAACAGATAGTTCGGTATCGTTCTGTGATGAACAATATGCGATGTTGGAATTTTTATTACCCATAAACCCTGACACGCAAGTGATGGGCGATGGCTTTCAAATGTTGGCACAAACAGCGGGCTCGTTGAATCACCCTATTGATGTTGGACGCTGTCCTGATAATAACGAAAGCTATCGGATTTATTCGTCGAATGCCCCTAAGCGTTATTACAACTACTTAGTGATTGAGTCCTCTTATTCGGAATTTACGCTATTTGGCTTTACATCGTGTCATCGTTTTTCTGGCTATTTTGAATATAACAATGGGATGATTAAAGCTTATATTGATGGCGAAAGTGTGGCGATTCTTACGCAATCTTATCAAGAGAAAAGCACGCTAGAATCGATCACTGTGCTGCAGGGCAATGATATTAATGTTTTATACCAGCATTTTTCGGCATTAATTGAAGCAAACCATCCTGCCCGTTTAGGGGTTAGCCAAAAAGCACCTGTTGGGTGGTGTTCGTGGTACGCCTATTATGCAGGCGTGTCTGAGCAGAATATTCATCACAATGTTGATCAAATGCATGGTGAGCTTGAAGCGCTTGAATGGGTATTGCTTGATGATGGCTATCAAGCATTTATGGGTGATTGGTTAACACCGTCAGATCGTTTTGCTGGTGGTGTACAACATTTAATCCAGCAAATCAAAGCCAAAGGAAAGAAGCCAGCCATTTGGATGGCACCTTTTATCGCTCAACCAGAATCTAAAGTGTTCAATGATCACCCTGATTGGTTTGTTAGAAATGAACAAGATGAGCTGTTAAAAGCGGAAGATATTACTTATGGCGGCTGGCGTTGCACACCTTGGTATATTTTGGATACAAGCCACCCTGACGTACAGCAACATTTAATCCATGTTGTGCGTACTATGCGTGAAGAGTGGGGTGTTGAACTTTTTAAGTTGGATGCTAACTATTGGGGTACGTTGAAAGGATCACGTTATAAGAAGGGTGTAACGGGTGTTCAGGCTTACCGAATGGGAATGGAAGCGATAGCCAAAGGTGCTGGCGATGCTTGGCTATTAGGGTGTAATGCTCCTATGTGGCCGTCGCTCGGATTAGTTGATGCAATGCGAGTGTCTGATGATGTAGAGCGTCAACCACACCGTTTTGAACAAATTGCAAAAGAAACCTTTAGCCGCGCTTGGCAGCATCAACGATTATGGCAAATTGACCCTGATTGCGCAACGTTGATCTCGATAGAAGGGCAGGCGACATCAAGTGAAAACTACCATTTTCATCGTGATGTGTTATTGGCTTGTGGTGGTTTATTGTTATCGGGCGATCCGCTTTATCATCTTGATGATTTTGCTCGAAATACGCTATCAGCATTGATTGAAAGACAAAATGTTACGCAATCATCGGCTGTTTTTGATGATCTATTAATGCGGCATGCAGAACTTGATTATGGTGAAAGCGATAAATTACATGTGCTGTTTAACTTTAGTGGTGATGAAAAGCGTACCGTTATTTTAGATAGTAAGATTGGTGGTGAGTGGTGTGATTACTGGACGGGTGAACAAGTATCTTTAGCTACAAATACTCAATGTAGGGTTGATCTCAATGCCGGATTAATGAGCCGTGCTGTTCTATTTAAAGCAAAACGCTAACACGTATTGGTCTATACCCAAGCATCTTGAGGTAACTTGGGTATATTCGTGCGATTTGATGAAAGCTCGTGATGAAAAAACGTGTGAAATGGATTCTTATGTATCTTTACTAAAAAGAGATAAAAAATAGAATCCATTTTTTAGCATAATTTATTCCGAGACGATTAAGTTACGTCCATTTGCTTTCGCTTTATATAAACATTTATCTGCACGGCTAATAAGATCATGCACATTACTGTCAGCGTTGACGACCCCAGCACTAATTGTATAGCTAATTGAATTATTCAGGATATTGAACTGGCTATCTGCAATATCATTTTTTAACGCTTCAAGACGTTGGTTGAACACGATTGGAGAATTGCCATAAAGTATGCAAAATTCTTCGCCACCAAATCGTGCGACAAGGGCGTCTGAAAAGTAATTTTTTAATGTGTTAGCAAACTCAATCAACACCATATCGCCAATGTGGTGGCCATGGGTATCGTTGATTTTTTTAAAATTATCGATATCAAGTAATGCTAAACATCGAGGGCCCGAATGTTTTTTTGACAATGGTTGGTCAAAGAAATAACGACGGTTCCACGTTTGGGTTAGGTAGTCTTTATTCGCCAGATGAAAAAGGTGACGCTCAGAATCTAGCGTGTTTAATGTACTCTGTAAACGACAATAGAATTCCTCTTGATTAAATGGCTTGGTTAAAAAGTCATTTGCACCAGCTTTAAGAAACTTTGCGGTTAATGCAGCTTCATCACTGGCTGATAACCCTATTATTGCGACTTGTCCGGGACGATGAAGTTTTCGTATTTCTTTAATCAGGCTAACACCGTCACGTTCTGGCATTGAGTAGTCGGTAATAATTAAACTAATGTCTTTGTGTTGTTGGAAGACTTCTAGTGCGTGCTCACCATTTTTAGCTTCAACCACTGTTAGGTATTGGCGCTCAAGTAAACTGCGAATATAACGGCGAGCCGTTGTTGAATCGTCTACAACGAGTACTTTATGATCGCTGTTACTTTCTAGTCGTTTTAATATTGGAATGATTGACGCAATACAAGCTGGGCTATCTTTTGGAATATAATCAATAACCGTTTTGGCCAATACTTTTTCGCGTGTCATTTCATCCATTAAAGCCGTGAGAACGATAACTTTAATATCGACAGATAAACAAACATCAATAATCTCGCCATCTTGTCCATCAGGTAGACAATAATCAAGAATTGCGCATAGGAAGTCAGTTGTTTCATCAAGTATTCTTTCTGCTTCAGCGATAGTTTCGGCGAAGACTGGGAAAAAACCCGACTTTCGAAGTTCTATTTCAATCGCTCTTCGAAAAGGGCGGCTATCTTCTACAACTAATATTTTTTGTTCCATTGTTACGGCAACCTTGAGGAGATTATCTAATAGTTGAGTGATGTATCATTATGTGTTTTCAGGCGAAAGATTATGCGCTATTTTACAATATGATACAAATAAAGATGTCAAAAAAAAGTCTACAAATGAAGGTGATAACGGAAAAGTGACTATTTATTGACGGTGTTAGTTATATGGTATGCCATTCATGCTTTGGTAAACAATATCTTAAGCTTTAATGTTAATTTTTTGTTCTCAACCTGGTCGGTTTGTATGTCAATTGCTCGCCAGTGTTCATTGTTACTGATGGCTGGTATTGATAAAAAGCATATTAGTTATCATTCAGTTGTTATGTTTACAGCGAGTCTTTAAGTAAAATTAAACAGAAGTGATACGTAAAAATATAAAGCAACAAAAGTTAAACGCAGATGAATAGTTATCTTATATACCCAAGCTACCTTGGGTATAAACCTGCCCCCTTTGATGTTCCAAAAATGAAGATTCAAAGAGGGGGAGTGTTGTACTTAGTTCATGAATTTGGCAGTCATAATTTTATGGCTTATGGCTTATGGCTTATGGCTTATGGCTTATGGCTTATTGGCCTTGCCAAATCCTCTCACAGGTTTGACTACCATCTTGTTCAAGCGGTTTTTCGATTAACCAACGAATCGGTGATACAACGGGGCTTGTCGTAAAGCGAACCGAAGTTTCGAAAATAGCAGACCAAGGTACATCCAGATCGAAGTCTTCAAACTTACCATGTACTTCTACTGGGGTTTGTAAGCTGAATATTTGCGCCTTCTTTGACTTAGGGCTTAGGTATAAATCAAACGCGCGATCAGCATAACTGGCATTAAACAAACCATTGACTTGAATGCGAGTGGTATCAAGTAGCAAGTTACGTTGAGTCATTGTTCCCTGTTTAATATCCATGCCCGCTGCAACACAATTTAATACCGATGGGTCATTATTGGTAAAGTTGGGTAAAATGGCATCGGTTAAGCTTACAGCCCACAGATCAATTAAGTTGGCTTCAAATGTTTTAGGCCAAGCAGCAAAGCCAATGAATCCGTTCGCATTATTCATCAGTGTATCTGGGGTATTGGCGATGCTTGTTAGGTTAAATTGCGTACTTATTTTACCGTGCATGTCTGTGTTCGGATCGAGTCGACGAGCAAGAATGCCATAATCAAAATTGGTTACTTTACCTTGCAGGTTAATATCAAACATTTCTTGTTTGGCTTTCACTTCACCATGGATATTGATATCGCCACCGGGTAATTTCACATGCAATGGTTGCAGAGTGAATTGCCCTTGCTCTAGTTGCCAATATAGTTTTCCCGCGCCTAGCCAGTCATCACCCGATCGTACTTCATCCACATCGAGCTTGAAGTTAGCGTTCACTATCTCTAAACCTTCAGGGCTAATAACGGGCACTGCATCACTATCTTTGTTCTTGCTATCGATAGGAATACTTTCAATAGTTTGTTCTTTATCTAACCATGCTTGCCAACCAGTAGTCTTAAAGTTATTAATTTGGATAAATGGTGCATGCAAAGTGATATCAACGAAAGGGCGATCTTGCCCTTTCATTGGCGGAATAATGTCACCTTTTCCCATCAGTTTACTGTCACCCACCTGTACCATCATATCGCGCAGGTGGTAGCCGATATCATCCATCGACATTTGAGCCGCTAGTTTTACTGGGCCATAAGGGGGCAGTTCAACACCGGTAAATACGTTAAAGCGATCTAAGTTCGGTGTGTAAGCATCAAAAGCGAGATTTAAACGTTTAATGTCCATTGGCAGGGTAACGTTAGAGCGCGCATTGAATGCCATATCACCCACATTAACCGTTAAATTAACGGGCATTGATTTTCGTCCGTCATTAGCTTGTTTAAGTGACAATGAATCCAATTTTATAGAAACAGCGTGTTCAGATGCTTGTCCAGCTATTTTTAGCTGTGTTGCATCATTAGGACCCGTAATAAAGTGTCCATTATCAAGTGAAACATTAATGGCTTTTCCTGTGTAAACATCAGCGAGTTTAAGTTCGCCTCCCGACATTTTAGCCTCAATTTTGGCTTGTTCCATTAACTCGATAATCGTGCGACCCGATAGGTCAATGGCAAGTTGGGCTGATTTAAGCTTCATGCTCAAATCATCGGTCACATCAAACTGCGATAAAATACGACCAATATCGGAATTATTAACACCAAGATTGAGCTGCGTACTAATGTTTGCATTATTTAAGTTAAACGCAATATCTCCGTTATAACGACTGCCTGCATAGCTAGCGCCAAAAGGGGAAGCTGGCATTTTTCCGTTTCGCACTTTTCCTGTGAAGTTCACGTTATCGACGTGTTGATCTGCCCATGTCATTGTCTTTACGCGAAGTGATAAATCAGCATCTGCAATAACAAGATCATTGCCTAATAGCGGCACATCTAGATTCACACCTTGTGTCGGTACTGCTTGTTCTACTTGGGGTAATTCATCATCGTTAACAAACTGACCAAATTGCGTGAAATCCAATTGATCAAATTGCATGTTAAGCACTAAAAATGGGTTACCGTCTTCTGGTCGCCATTTTGCTTCAAATTGCCCTTTGGTGTTCATTAAAGATAAAGAGGGTATATCAAGGTTGATCCACTTATCTTGATAAGTCAGTTTACCGTTTAATGCAATTTCACCGTTTACATTAGTTTGCGTACCTAACCAAGGGCTTAGTTTGCTAGCATCATCGCCTTGAACGGTTAGGTTGAACCAACTGCCTTCTTGCCATTGAGTGCCGACTAATAAGCCTTGTGCTTTTACATCTAAAACTGAGCTATCGATATGTAATCGTGTTGGCCAATCGCGACCATTAATAATGTCACCGAGCGTGCCAGCTTTAGCCGTTACATGGGTCGGAATACCCATGAGCTCGCCTTGAATATCAGAGCTGAAAGGGCGATTCATTCCTGCTGCTAATTGGGCGGTATCAATTGCAAATGTTGCTTGGCTGCCCCAGCCGACGTTGGCATCATCAATTGAAAGTGCAATTTGGCTGTTATCTAACCATTCTTGCAGTTTGGTGCCTTGCGTGGTGATTGTTAACTCAGACGATGTTAGGTGACCAGAGGCGTAAGGAATACCGGTTAACCAGCCCGCAATTTCCCCTAGAGACGAATCTTTTGCTCCCAGTGTAATATCGACATTCGATGTCCATTCTGTTGCATCGATCGTTGCATTACCACGAAATGGTACATTGGCAATGTCTGCGGTCATTGGCGCTTGTAGTTTTCCGTCGATCCCTTCGATATTTAGCGATAAATTGGCGACGTTTGTACCTAGCCCTTTCACTTCGCCTATATTTACACCGACTTTGGTGGTGGTTTTTGTCAGCCATTGGTCGAGTGCCCGCTGTAATGGTGACTGCTGTGGTGGTGCACCATAAGCCGACATCATCATTGGTTGTGGCTCTTCTGGTTGTAGCCATGGGCGCAAATCAATCAATGGAATATCGAGTTGCCCTTCAATAAAGTTATGACCGTCTGTGTATGGCACATCCAGCTTAACGTCAAGGTAGCCTTTGGCTTGGGTTATCGGGCTTTGTAGCGAAAGGTCGGTAATCGCGAAATGATTCATAGAAGCGATGACATCAGCGTTTACGCTGAGTGGTGCGATAGGTTTTACATCAAGCCCTAATAAATCTTCAATGGGGCGGGTATCTTGCCAATCAAGCTGCACTGTAGCGTGTGACTCACCTTGTTGCAGCGGTACGACATTCGCATCGATGTTAAGTTGCGCACCTGCAAATTCTCCTTTCGCTTTCAGTAAACCCTGCTGCTCATTAATTAGGGTTTCCAGATCGCCTTCAAGGGTTAAATCATAATCTTGCCCTAGGGTGTGCCCTTTAATATCAAGCTGCCATGTATCTGGTTTGGTCAGATTAAGGTTTTCTAAAAACAAGCCAATATATTGATTTTGAGTCTGATCTTCATAAGCGAATGTAATATTTTTCGCTGAAATGCTGTCACTTAAACGTAATGAGAAAGGCAATCCGGAATTCGATGGGTCTTGGCTTTCATCATTAACATTTAGGTTTACTGCGCTTGCTGGTGAGGGCTGCTCATTAAATGCCCAATTGGTTACGCCATCGGCTGTCTTGGTTAAATTAAGCGCGATATCTTCAAACTCAAGATGATCAATTTTCAAGGTATTATTTAAAAGCGATAACACTGATATTTGGGCTTCTAAGTAACCTGATGTCAGCATTGGTTGCCATGGAATAGCCTCAATATTACCGATCATTACTCCTTCAAGCCGAATAGCCGGGCTGAATGAGATCTCAAGTTCGATATCGCCTGTTATTTCAGCGTCGCGATGAAGGTTATCGGTTAGCCATTGATTAATGTAAGTACGGTGTGGCGCGAGATCTAAATTAACGCCGTAACTTAATACGCCCGTTATTAGGATCATTGGACTTAAAAGGCCAATCGAGGCCCATTTGGCAATTTTTTTTAATCGACGAGGCTTAATAGAAGGCGAAGCGTCTGTTTGTGAATGCGGTTGAGTCATAAATTAAGCGCTTTAAATGTCCAGGATAAATAATAAATTGGATGATGTTTTATTGCTTAAGATATCATGAATAAGGGCTTTACAGATATGAGTTGACCATAAAATGACAGTACAAATTACCTGTATCCGTAATCAGTCTTACTAAAGGTAAGCTAGTATCTCGGTGGCGTATTTCTCTTGGATTACCCTGTAAAGCCGTTATGAAGGGAATTAATATAAAATATGCGTGTTGTTGCTAAATATAAAATTCCCTATTATCTAACGCTACATACCGATATTGAGCCAATGCCATGAAAATTGATTTAACCAATCTGATTACCGAAAGCCGTAATGCAGCCAGCCAGCACATCGATACCTTATCAACCATCGATATGTTGAAAGTGATCAATGACGAAGATAAAAAAGTGGCATTAGCGGTTGAACAAATATTACCAGAAATTAGCCAAGTGGTAGATGCCATCACTGAGGCATTTAAAAAGGGTGGGCGTTTAATTTATACCGGTGCTGGTACATCTGGTCGTCTGGGTATTTTAGACGCGAGTGAGTGCCCACCTACTTATGGTTCTAAACCTGAACAAGTTGTTGGTCTTATTGCTGGCGGTCATACTGCTATTTTACGTGCAGTAGAAAATGCAGAAGATAACCGTGAGTTGGGTGAAGGTGATTTAAAAGACCTTAATTTTAATGAAAAAGATGTGCTCGTCGGAATAGCGGCAAGTGGACGTACTCCTTATGTTTTAGGGGCAATGGCGTATGCAAAATCAGTGAATGCTACTGTTGCTTGTATTAGCTGTAACCCCAATAGCCCTATGACAGCAGCTGCTGATATTAGTATCACGCCTGTTGTGGGTGCAGAAGTGGTAACGGGTTCATCCCGCATGAAAGCAGGCACTGCGCAGAAGTTGGTGCTGAATATGCTGACGACGGGAGCAATGATTCGTTCGGGTAAAGTGTTCGGCAATTTGATGGTCGATGTTGAAGCCACCAATGCCAAGTTGGTTGAACGTCAGAAGAAGATTGTTATTGAAGCAACCGACTGCAGCCGAGAAGAAGCAGAAAGTGCATTAGCCGCATGTAACGGACATTGCAAAACAGCAATCGTAATGGTGTTGGCACAGTTAAGTGCAGAAGAGGCAAAGCAGTTATTGGATAATAATAAAGGCTTTATTCGTGCTGCGATTGCGGTAGAAAAAAGATGACGATTCTTCGGAGAGTTACTTTCCGTCAGACACTATACCCAAGCTAACTCAATATGTAGGGTTCAATGTTGATCACTAAACATTGAACCGCTATGCAATTGAGTATGCGCCATTGCTAGAAAATTAGATTTGCAAAAAAGTGTCTTCATCATCGAGACAGATAAAGAAAGATATTATGTATCTTTATTTTTCATCTATACCAACATGACGTTGATACCTGTGTCTTTCAATTGAGTAATAACTTCTGGGTTAGCGTCTTTACCAGTGATTAAAGTGTGAATCTTCGTCGCGTGGCAGAACAACATACCTGCGCGTTGACCAACTTTACTGCTATCTGTGAGTACGACCAATTTACCCACGTGATCTAACATTTTTTGTTCTGCCATCGCCGTGAGCATGTCCATTTTGTATAACCCATCAGCAGTTAACCCTTTACCGCTGGTGAACATCCAATGCCCAGCATATAACGATGACACTTCGTCTTGTGGTGCTAAGGTGATGGACTGCGTTTTATTGTATTGGCCACCAATGATGACAACTCCATCGTGTTCTTCTTCAATTAGGTAGTTTGCCAACGGGAAAAAGTTGGTGATTACTTGCACATCTTGTCCACAAAGCTCTTGCCCTAATAGGAAGGCTGTTGAACCACAATTGATAACCGCACTTTCACCCGGTGCAATCAGAGAGGCGGCTGCTTGGGCAATACGCACTTTTTCATCATGGTTTGAGACATGATTAATATTAAATGGAGACCAAACAGCTTTTTCTTGAGTGATGGCTTCTGCGCCATTACGGACTTTTCTTAACTTCTTCGAATCATTGAGCTTATTGATATCACGACGTGCTGTTGCCGGTGAAATATCATAGGCCTCGATAAGGCTATTTACGGTGATATATCGTTTCTGCTGCAAGAGTTCTAGGATGGCACTATGCCGTTGTGCTTCTGTCATAGCATGCCTTTATTATGATTATTACTGACTGCTTATGATTGTATACCGCGAGTTATGAGATTAAAAGACGTCATCTGCTCGCATTAGCCGAGAAATGACACGTATCAAGTGTATGTATAGATTCTGTAAGCTCAGACGCATATCGTGTCGATTTTCAGCGCCTGAGTTAACAACTTTTCTTCGTGATGACGTCGATTTATGAGGTTAATGTAGGGAAGCTCAGGTATTACGTGAGCGCAAACCCTGCTGCTTGTCCCATTTCAGTGAGACGAGTTTTTGCTAATTGAATGTTGTTGGCCCATTCATCATCTTGAGCCCACATTTCAATTACCATAGGGGCAGCGTAGTCCATGTTAGCTAAGGTTTTGAAAATTGATGGGAAATCGACATCGCCTTCACCTATTACTAAGTCGCGGAATTGGCCTTTACAGGTACTACTGACTTTTAATGTGTCTTTTAAGTGAATTTGGATGATGTGATCGCTGCTGAGTTGTAGCTCGGTACAGATATCATAATTCCATCCGGTGATGTTGCCGACATCGGGGTAGGCCATGAAGTACGGTGAAGGAATGGCTTTTTTCAGTACTTCAAATTTGCCGAGTGAGTTGAGGTAAGGGGTATCCATAATTTCGACACCTAGCATGATACCTGCGCGTTCTGCCATTTTTGTGGCTGCTTTCATGCCTTCGATGAAGCGTTGGTGGGTTACTGCGGTTTGTGGTTCGTAATACACGTCGTAACCGGCCAGCTGGATGCAGCGGATACCGAGTTTATAGGCCAAGTTGATGGCCTTCTCCATAATGACATAGGCTTCATGACGAATCGCTTCATTTTCAGAACCGAAGGGGAACTTACGGTGTGCACTCAAACACATCGACTGTAATGGCAAGCCGTGTTGTTCGCATAAATGGCGTAGGTTGTAAATTTCTTCATCGCTCCAGTCTAAGCGTGCTCGACGTTCATCTGATTCATCGACCGAAATTTCAATAAAATCAAAACCAAGATCTTTTGCGGCTACGATTTTTTGTTCCCATGACAAGTCTGCTGGCATAGCTTTTTCATACAAACCAAGGCGGAATTTCTTATTAAAATTATGCATATATCACCTAAATTAAGTGGAGGGCTTAGAAGCAATCTGCGATGATTTCACTGATGCCTTGGTCGTTATTTGTGGTGGTTGTGATACGGTCTGCGATCTGCTTGACTGCCTCATCGGCATTGGCCATGGCGACGCCGAGCCCTGCAAGGGTGATCATGGAAATGTCATTGTGGTTATCACCTATCGCTACAACCTTGCTTGGGTCAATGTGTTGGTCTGCTAAGTATTCAGCCAAGCGAAAGCCTTTAGTGTTGCCTTTGTTGGAAAAATCGATACGGTTCGACCACGACTTCTCACCAGTAAAAGTGCTACGAATAAACGGTAATTCTGCGAAATGTGTGATGTTTTCAATGTCACCTTCAACCACGAATTTCCAGATGTAGGCGTTGTTGTCGATTTCATCCAAGAAAGAATGAATGCGTTCAATCTCGGGTTTAATGTCATCAGGAAACTGTTGCGACCAGATTTCCATTGCTTCCATATAGTGGATGGGTGTTTTAGCCGAGAATGTCATTTTGTTGGTGACGTACATCACCATGTTCAGTTTGTTTTGCTGTGCCAACGTGACAAATTGACGGGCATTGTCGTGAGAAATGGCCTGTTCAGTGATCACGCTGTTGGTTGAATAGTCATATACATAGGTGCCATTGCAGCAAATGATCGGGGTATCGAGTTCGAGATCATGGTGGTATGGACGGGCGGCGGTATGGTGGCGGCCTGTGACTAACAACACAGTAGTGGTGTCTTTAATGCGTGCGATTGCGTCCTTTATTTCGGGTAAGATCTGATGGTCAGTGGTTAATGTCGTGCCATCTAAATCTAAGGCCAGCACGGAGTAAGTCATGTTTATTCCCTTTGATTGAATCGCGTAAACCATATAAGTAAACGGGAAATGGTGAGTCCTGTCCTTTCATTACTCGGTGAGAAATGAAAGGGCTACCTTCCAACACAAACGATGCGAACCGAAAACAGGAAGATAGCCACAGGTTTTTTTTGTAGGATTAAGAGTTTTTAATACTTACAAGAATGCCTTGAATGGTAATTCTGGTTCGTCTGTAAAGATGTCGGCAAAACCACGAGGGTGCTGGTAGTACATCTTCGCTTGGTCTGTTGGGAAGGTGTATTTACCGCCCACTTGCCAGAAGAAAGGACTAAATCCATAACCCAGACGATCTTTTTTCATCTTCCATAACACTTCAATTTCACGAGGATCGTTTTGGAAGTTGGCCCAAATATCGTGATGGAAAGGCATAACGACTTGCGCATCTAATGATTCTCCGGCACGCAAGATGTCGGAAGCGGTCATTTTGTCGGTTACGCCACGTGGGTTTTCGCCGTAAGACAACAGAGCGACATCAATTTGATTATCGTTGCCGTGTTTTGCGTAGTAATTTGAGTAGTGTGAATCCCCAGAGTGGTAAACATTACCACCCGTAGTTTTCACCAAATAGTTCACTGCGCGGTCGTCCATGCCATCTAAAATCGACTTGTCGTACGAAGAGGTGCCTTCTGGTAGTGTCACCAATGCAGTACGGTCGAAAGCGTCCAATACTTTGATGGTTATATCGCCCACCGGAATCTCATCACCAACTTTGGCTATAATGCATCGATCTTCTGGCACGCCCCAGCCTGTCCATAGATCCACACAAGCTTTTGGTCCGATGAATTTCACGTGCTCACCACAGTTATGCAGTACTGCAGAGGCAACGTTAATATCGATGTGATCGGCATGATCATGGGTAGCCAATACCGCATCAATATTTTTAATCCCGAATGGGTCAAGTACGAACGGTGAAGTTCGTAGGTTCGGCTGTAAGTTGCGAACACCACCCATACGCATCATCTGATGCTGATTTTTCATGTGTGGGTTGCCGTGTGTTCTCTTACCCGTACCACACCAAAAATCGATAGAAATGTTGGTATTACCTTCAGATTTTAGCCAAATTCCCGTACAACCGAGCCACCACATTGCAAAGGTACCTGGCTGCACATCTTCGTGATCAATTTCTTCGTTTAGCCATGTGCCCCACTCAGGGAACGTATTGAGAATCCATGATTCGCGGGTAATTTCGTCAACTTTGCTCATCTGATAGACCTTTCGTTAAATGAATTTAAAAAATCGTCCGAAACGTGCCGGTATGGTGCGTTTCGCTATAAAAACAAATGCGTACTTTTTTCTATATCTGGGTATTGGTTTATACCAACACCACTTCAATTCCTTGTGCTTCCAGCGCGCCCACTACATCGTGAGGGGCATCTCGCCCAGTGATCACGATGTCAATTTGAGCCGTGGAGGCAAATAACATCCCCACGCGTTGTCCAACTTTCGAACTGTCGACTAACACCACGAGTTTGGTCGCTTGCTTCATCATTTTCTGTTCTGACATAGCCGCAAGCATGTCCATTTTGTATAGCCCATCAGCTGTTAAGCCTTTGCCACTAGTGAACATGTAATGCGCGGCATAACCATGTCCCACTTTTTGATGAGGAGCCAGCATCAGGCCTCGTGTTCGGTGGTATTCCCCGCCAATGATCACCACATCATCATGCTCTTTCGTGATCAAATAGCGGATCAGTGGGAAGTAATTAGTAATAACCAAAACATCGCTGCCGCAGATCTCTTGACCTAATAAGAAGGCTGTTGAACCGCAGTTGATCAACACGCTGTCGCCACTGTGGCAAAGCTGTGCGGCATAGTGCGCAATGCGTGTTTTTTCATCATGATTGGAAGTTTGATGAATGTTCATGGGAGACCAAAACATGCGTGCTTGTGGCTTTGCCTCTGCACCATTACGTACTTTGGTTAATTTGCCTTGCTCTTCCAATTTATTGATGTCGCGTCTAGCTGTTGCTGGTGAGACACCAAAAGTATTGATGACTTTTTCAACCGTAATCGCTCGACGATGATTCAGAATATTAAGTAAAGCATTGTGGCGTTGTGATTCAGTCATGTGTCTTACCTCTACTGCTTTCACAATGACACTTTGTGATTCGCAATGACTATAACAATCACGATTGTGATTATCAATGATTACTTTTGGTGTTTTGTGACTGAGTTAAAACTTTATTTTCACCACTTTAACGAAGAGGTTACAACTAGTTGAAATTAAAGTGAGAAGTGTCAAAAAGGATTTTTTGCGAGTTAGTTAGCATTTTCAACCGTTTTGATACGCATTATCACCCACATGATAGCCAAAATTGATCTGTATCAATAGGAAGGGATAATCAACGAGAGCTCTCTCACATAAAATCAAACTATGACTTTTTATGATTATTTGTGATTGCTATGGTGATTACGCGAACAGAAAGCAGGTTGATAAAAATAGAGAATAAGAAACGGCGAAAAGCCAATCACCCCGTGATAGAAAGCGATGAGGTGTACGCACCTACGTTGCGATGGAGCATCATTATGGACACCCTATACGACATTTTTTACATCTTCTACAGCCAAGTCATGACAAAGGCCCCGTTATTACTTGGCTTAGTAACATGTATTGGTTACATCCTGCTAAGACGTGACACGACCACAGTTATAAAAGGCACTATCAAAACCATTGTTGGTTTTATGTTGGTACAAGTTGGTGCAGGTACTTTGGTTGCTGGTTTTAAACCGGTGATTGAAAAACTCTCTGAATACCATGGTTTAACAGGGTCGGTTATTGACCCTTACACCACCATGATGTCCACAATGGAAACTATGGGTGATAACTACTCATGGGTTGGTTATGCCGTCTTAATGGCTTTAGGTCTCAATATCCTCTTGGTGGTTTTCCGCCGATATACTGGTATTCGAACCATTATGCTGACGGGACACATCATGTTCCAACAAGCAGGCTTGATAGCGGTGTTCTACTTCATTCTTGGTGCTGGCATGTGGGAAACCATTATTTACTCGGCAATTTTGATGGCTCTGTATTGGGGTATTTCCTCCAACATTATGTTCAAACCGACCGAAGAAGTAACGGGTGGCGCAGGCTTCTCTATTGGTCACCAACAACAGGTTGCATCATGGATTGCGACTAAAGTTGCTCCAAAATTGGGCAATAAAGAAGACAGTGTTGACCACCTTAAACTGCCTAAATGGCTACACATTTTTCACGATAGTATTGCTGCTACAGCAATTGTGATGACAGTGTTCTTCGGTATTATTTTGTTGTCATTCGGCCTTGATAACTTACAAGCGATGGCAGGTAAAACGAACTGGTTCATTTATATCCTTGAAACGGGCTTGAAGTTTGCTGTTGCGATTCAAGTGATTGTTGCTGGTGTACGCATGTTCGTAGCGGAATTATCTGAAGCCTTTAAAGGGGTGTCAGAACGTGTGATTCCGAATGCGGTTTTGGCGATTGACTGTGCGGCGATTTATGCTTACTCACCGAATGCGATGGTATTTGGTTTTATGTGGGGTGCGATTGGTCAGTTTACGGCTGTGTTAGCGATGCTTGCTTTTGATGCTCCTATCATGATTATTCCTGGCTTCATTCCAATGTTTTTCTCGAATGCGACCATCGGTGTGTTTGCTAACCACTTTGGTGGGTGGAAAGCTGTGATGAAGATCTGTTTCGTCATGGGCATCATTGAGGTATTAGGCTCAGCATGGGCTATTCATTTGTTTGCGCAACAAGGCACAGAATTTAACGGTTGGATGGGCATGGCCGATTGGGCGTTAGTATTCCCACCAATCATGCAAGGTCTGTCTATGTCGAACTGGTTCTTCTTGGTTTTACTAGCAGCTGCTGGTGTGTACATGTTCTTTGCTTCAAAAACATTGCGTGCTGAAGAAGATGCAGAAGCGGCGTTGGCTGTTACACAACCGATAGAAGAAGCCGTAGTGGACGTTGCAGAGCAAGCGATTAAAAGCTCAGCAGGGCGTGCTATTCGTATTTTGGCTGTGTGCGGGAACGGACAAGGCTCATCCATGATGATGAAAATGAAAATTGGTAAATACCTTGAGAAGAAAGGGATACCGCATGTCATGGATTCGTGTGCTGTTTCAGATTATAAATCCAAGCTCGTGAATACCGACATTATTGTGTCTTCTAAACACCTTTCTGGTGAGATGCAACCGGGTGAAGGCAAGTATGTACTAGGCGTACAAAACATGCTGAACCCTAATTCTTTCGGTGATGAATTGCTGAGCTTAATCAATAAAATTTAGCGAATTAATCACAATGCCTCGGTGGGTTGTTGGCAGAGTACAATCCACCGAACACATGGAGTACATCATGAATTTTAAACAATCACTGAACGACAACAATTCCATTAACCTTCAAGCACAAGCTGCCGATTGGAAAGCGGCGATTAAATTGGGTACCGATATGCTGATTGCTTCGGGCGCGGTGCAACCTAGTTATCACGACGCCATCATTAGTAGTGTGGAAAAGCTGGGACCTTACATTGTGATTGCTCCGAATTTTGCGATGCCACATGCTCGTCCTGAAGATGGCGTGAATCGCACTGCTTTCGCCTTAGTAACCTTGCAACAGCCTGTGTATTTTGAGGGGGAAGAAGAGCCTGTTGATGTTCTGGTGACGTTGGCTGGCAGTTCATCAGATGAGCATATGGAAGGCCTGATGGAAGTGACGCAGGTATTGGAAGATGACGACAGTGAAACGGGGGTTGATCTCGATAAGCTTCGCCATTGTCGCAGTAAAGATGATGTGTACCGTGTGATTGAAGAAGCGTTAGCGCTTGTTGTGTAAGCAACATATGCACGGCTGACTATCTATGGGCAGTGTGTTGGCATGCTGCCCAATATAGGAGATGAACAATGTTTAATGCATTGAAAGAGAAAGTCTTAGAAGCGAACCTGCTGCTGCCAAAATACGATTTGGTGACCTTTACGTGGGGTAATGTGTCTGAAATTGATCGCGTAAGAGGCGTGGTCGCCATTAAGCCTTCAGGGGTAGATTATGATGTTATGACGGTGAATGACATTGTGGTGGTTGATTTAACTGGCAAGGTGGTAGAAGGAACGATGAATCCGTCCAGTGATACCGCGACTCACCTTGAGTTGTACAAGGCATTTCCTGCATTAGGAGGAATTGTACATACCCATTCTCGCCATGGCACGATATGGGCACAGGCAGGGTTAGATATCCCAGCGTTAGGTACCACCCATGCTGATTATTTTTACGGTGATATTCCGTGCACGCGTTCATTGACACCGCGTGAGATCGACAATGATTACGAGAAGAATACGGGCTTAGTGATTGTTGAAGAATTCACTCGCCGTGATATTGACCCGAGTGCAGTACCCAGCGCAATCATTGCTGGTCATGCCCCTTTTTCGTGGGGTAAAGATGCGTTTGACGCCGTACATAATGCTGTAGTGCTAGAAGAAGTGGCTGCAATGGCATTATCGACACGCAGCTTAAACAGTGGCATTAGAATTCAACAAGAATTATCGGATAAACACTATTTTAGAAAGCACGGTGCTAACGCGTATTACGGACAAAAATAGGCGTGAATGTTATTGCTTGAATTATTGAGCCAGCTACCAAGTGCTTCATCAACATGTATTCCTGACACATTGACGACAGTAACACCGTGATTGTATGACCAAAGATAAGTGATTGAAGACTTGTCGGGTTTCGTGCGCCTACATGTTGGTGACGATACAAAATAATGGGCTATTTGTTATCGATGTAAATGACTTAACCATTTCGAAAAGGATTAAAAACCATGACTAAACCACTATTACAAATTGCATTGGATTCAACTGACTTAGCAACCGCTGTTACCGTTGCGAATAACGTGGAAAGTTTTGTTGATGTGATCGAAATAGGCACTATTCTCGCGTTTGCGGAAGGTATGTCTGCTGTTAATACGCTACGTAAACGCCACCCTGAACATATTATTGTATGCGACATGAAAACCACTGATGGCGGGGCGATTTTAGCCAAGATGGCGTTTGAAGCTGGAGCGGACTGGATCACTGTCTCGGCTGCTGCACATATTGCGACCATCGAAGCGTGTAAGAAAGTAGCGGATGATTTTAATGGCGAAATCCAAATTGAATTGTACGGAAATTGGACTTTGAATGACGCCCAATCTTGGGTAGATTTAGGCATAAAACAGGCGATTTACCACCGTTCACGTGATGCGGAATTAGCCGGTGTAAGTTGGACACCTGAAGATATCAGCCGTATGCGAGTGTTGTCTGAAATGGGTATCGAAGTGTCGATTACTGGCGGTATTGTGCCTGAAGACATTCACTTGTTTGAGGGAATTAAAGCCAAAACCTTCATTGCGGGTCGTGCTCTTGCCAATGATACGGGTAAAGCGACTGCTGAAGCGCTGCGTACTGAAATTAACAAATATTGGTAAGGACCGAGATATTATGGAATCTTTTGACTTTAACATTACCAATGAAAATGGCTTGCATACTCGCCCAGGAGCTTTGCTGGTGAAAGCTTGTAAGGTTTTTTCTTCTTCAGTTACGGTGACTAAAGGTGAGCGAACAGTGAACGCCAAAAGTTTGATGAAGTTAATGGGCTTGGGTATTTGTAAGAACGACCAAATTCTAGTGGTCGTCGAGGGTGACGATGAAGCTGAAGCGATTGTTTATCTTCACGGTTTCTTGGCTGAATTAAAAGGGTAGTTAAAGAAACTGCTTAAATTAACTAAAAAAACCGTGGTGTTGAAAAGGCAGTAATTTTCTATTACTGCCTTTTTGTTAATAGGGACTGTTTGTTAATAGGAACGGTAATTACCTATAATACAAGCGAGTCTAACTACACGGCGTAGCATCAGACTGCGTGCACTCTTCCTGAACTTTCTCCAGTTCCATATGATAGATTTCAATGATTTTTTCTGCAGAAGCATCAATATCTTGCGCTGTGGTATGGCAACTCAAAACGGAGAACAACATCGTCTTAAGCCCTTTGTAGCCAGACGTCGAGGGGTAACAAAAACCATCTTGCTGAAGTTGGTGAACAATACGGGCGGTCAGCTGATCACGAAATGCATCATCTCCCTTGCCAAACTGAGCAGAGAAACGGTTTGACACCACATCATTGAGAATCGTGATGCCATCAACATTACGGAGCTTATCAGCCATTCGTTTCGCCAACGTGCAGCAGTTATCTAAATGAGCTTGAATACCTTCTTTACCCAGCGATTTGATCGTGGCGTATACTGGTACACCTCGAGCTCGACGAGAGGCAGAGATACCGAAGTTAATAGCATTTCTGTCTGGTTTTGCAATGGCGTCAGTGAGGTAATCTCCCATGTTATTCCCCCCCATAGCCTTCGCCAATAAACATGCATCTTTTACTATCACCATGCCGCTGTCATAAGGCATGTTGAACCACTTATGACCATCGGTATCCCATGAGTCTGCTTTCTCTATTCCTTTCAATAAATGTTTTTGTGTATCACTAGCGGCTGACCATAAGCCAATAGCACCATCAACATGAAGCCAAGCATTCGGATGGGCTTCAGCACAAGATGCAATTTCATCAAACGGGTCAAAAGCACCAGAATCGATACACCCAGCCTGAGCACAAACTAAGGTTGGCCCATCACATTCGGCCAGAATCGCTGGCAATGTATCTGGAATTATTCGGAGGTTATGATCGGTGGGAATAGTCTTAATATCATTAAGTCCAATGCCAATCATTGATAAAGCACGTTTAATCGTAGAATGAATTTGATCACTCATCACAACATGAATACGGGGCGCGCCATATAAGCCATTTGCAGCAACATCCCAGCCTGCTTTTTTCAGCAAGCTGTTACGAGCAGTGATCAATGCAGTATAAATAGCTTCCTGAGCGCCAGAAGTGAAACCCACACCCGCGGTTTTTGGTAGGTTTAGCAGATCAAGCATCCACTCTGCAGCCGTTTCTTCAACAATGGATGTTGCGGGGCTTGATACGTAATAAGGTACATTTTGATCCCATGCGCTCACGAGCCAATCTGCCGCCAACGCAACAGGGAACGAGCCTCCAATCGCATAGCCAAAATAGCGAGGTCCGCCGGAGCCGATCAACCCTTCTTCAACATCCGTGACCAATTGCTGAATAACGTGCTCAGGGGATGTTCCCGCCATAGGCAATGTGCCTCCAATTGCTTTTCGGAGACTCTCAGAACTTGACTGTTTATCAATTGGTCTTTCAGGCAAAGATTCTAGGTAATCGACTGCATGGTCTAACGAACTATTTAGTAATTGACGATACTGATTAAACTTATGGGACATAACAAACCTCATTAATATGACTGAACGACCTCCATAAATTACCCTTGTTATAGATAAGTTCTTACCAATTCACGCCACGTGATGACATCAATACTGATTCTGCCGCATCTTTGAATTGAAGACATAGTGGCAGAACGTAGCGTTATTCTTGAACATTCAGCATTGAACGGAGAGGGGGGGAAAAGTATGAGCCACTACTGAAGCCTCGAACTCTCGAGAAAAGTGCCTGTAATAAAAAAGATGTCACGATACTTCCCTGTGGTGTTGTTGGCGCAAAATGGTAAATACCACCTGAAATAAACCGATAAATTGACTTCGTAAGCAAGACATTATGAATGTGAATATTATTAAGGGCACAATTATGATTTTAATTAAAAATGCGAATCTATTTAACGGTACAGATGAAAAGCTAATTCAAAATGTGAATGTAGTTATTGAAAATAATATTGTCATAAAAATCACCCAAGATGCTGTTGACGAGAGCACTATCGAGAAAGTGATTGATGCGAATGGCTATACGGTAATGCCCGGTCTGATTGATGCTCACGTTCATATTACGTTATCTGAAGCGCCACATATTCTGGATACCATGACGACGGAAGAGATTGCAATACGTTCGGCAAAAGTGGCAGAAGGGATGTTGATGCGTGGTTTTACCTCTGTTCGTGATGTAGCGGGTAATACGACAGGTCTTAAAGTGTCCATCGATAATGGTTACGCAACGGGTCCTCGAATTTTCCCATCCCAAGCTGCAATTTCTCAAACATCAGGGCATTCAGATTACCGTCAGAACCGTGGACAGAAGCGCTTTAATAACCATGAAGATTCGCCTTTGATGAAAACGGGGGCATTTACTATCGCAGATGGCCGTGCAGAGGTGCTAAAGGCGGTGCGTGAGCAACTGTTCATGGGTGCATCCCAAATCAAGATTATGGCGGGTGGTGGTGCATCATCCATTTTTGATCCACTCGATACTCTTCAATATACCTTAGATGAATTGAAAGCAGCGGTTGAAGCAGCATCAGATTACGGTACTTACGTGGCGGCACACATCCATACAACAGAAGCGATGAAAAGAGCGGCAGAAGCGGGCATCATGTCATTTGAACATGCCACAATTATGGATGAAGATATTGCTCAAACGATTAAAGATAAAGGTATTTTTGTTATCCCGTCATACTTTACCTCATCACTTATTGCGGAACGAAAAATTCCTTTAGGTTCAGAGGTTTTGTATCAGAAAACAGAACGCGTCGGAAAAGCCATGCTGCGTTCTGCAGAGCTGATTAAAAAGTATGAGATAGAGAATATTTGTTACGGTACAGACTGTGTTGGAACGTTAAATGTTCATGCAACACAATCAAGTGAGCTAGAAGCCATCGAGAAAGTGTTCGATTCTTTAACGGCATTGAAAATGGCAACGTCGAACTGTGGTCGCTTGTTTGAACTATCTACTTATCAGCACCCTTATCAAGAAGGGAAAATTGGTCAATTGGTAGAAGGAGCCTACGCTGATTTGTTGATTATCGATGGTAATCCACTAGAAGGCGTAGCATGTGCTGTGAACCCTGAAACGCAGAAAGTTATTATGAAAGATGGCGTAATGTATAAAAACGTCTTTTAACAAAATCAACAATGCTGAAGGCTTATCTGTTTAAGAGTCGTTTTATTTGTTGGAAAAACACATTTCCCCTAGTGATTAAGTTCAACTAGGGGAAAATGTGCTGTGATTAATGAATGACTTAATTGATATCGATTAGCTATAAAGGCTAGCGCCAATGGAAAGGATAATGCAGTTAAGAACGACAAAGAAAGCCACCAGCGGGGCGATGAACTTCAGCCAGGTTACATAAGGAATACGGGCAATGGCTAGCCCGCCCATTAGTACGCCATAGGTTGGAGTAACAAATAGGACAGTGCCGATGCCACTCATAAACGCAGTAACGACTAATTCACGACCCGTATTGGCAAAGTCACTCAATGGCGCCAAGATTGGCATGCTCATTACTGCTAAGCCAGAAGTAGATGGAACGATGAAAGAGAGCAGCATTTCAATACCGTAGACGGTGTTGATAAACAGCACGGAACTTTTACCTGCAACAAGCCCTTCTGCGTAATTAAGAATAGTATCGGTGATATTACCCGCTTCCATGACCACCACAATGCCACGAGCGACGCCAACAATTAATGCCACGCCAATGAGATCGGCAGCTCCAGCAACGAAAGAGTTGATTAGATCGTCTTCGCTAAGGCGGCCGACAATCCCGCACAAAATACCCATGAATATGAACAGTGTTGCCATTTCAGCCATCCACCAACCGAGGCTGGAAACACCGTAGATCATGATGCTGAATGTCAGGATAAAGAGTACCAAAACCCCTTTTTGTGGGACGGTCAGTAGGGGAAGGTTATCGGTTGAATCTTTGCCTCCCAGAAAGTGTTTTTCATTATCGTCGCGTAGATGTGCCAATAAAGATGAATCAGGGTTATTTTGAATCTTTTTGGCGTAACGCATGACGTAGCCAATGCCGACGACAAGTGCAATTGCGAGTATTGCAAAGCGAAGCTCGACACCACTTAGAAAATCCACGCTGGCAGCGTTTGAGGCGATAACGGTTCCAAATGGATTGATGGTTGAGCCTAAGGTGCCAATACCAGTTCCAACGAAGATAACGGCGACGGCAACCAAGGGGTCAAAGCGTGCGGTCATAAAAATGGGGATAAGCAGGCCATAGAAAGCAAGGGATTCTTCGGCCATCCCATATGATGTACCACCTAGAGCAAATAGGGTCATTAGGATAGGGATCATGTAAATCTCCTTGCCTTTCAAACGCACCATGATCCGAGCAATACCGGTATCAATCGCCCCTGTCTGGGTCACAATACCCAAAAAGCCACCCACCATCAGAATAAACAGGCTGACATCAATAGCACCAATCACACCGCTTATCGGATCATAAAAGCCGGAGATCGGCGCCATTAAGGTGTCAAAAAAGCCTTGTGGCGATGATTCAATGACATGGTAAGAACCGGGTAATGGAACATCCCTGCCTAATTGTTCATTCATTTCGCGGGTGTATTTACCTGCGGGTAATAGGTACGTCAATGATGCAAAAAACGCAATTAAAAGGAATAAGATCGTAAACGTATTAGGAAACTTTTTAATTTTTAGCATAGTAATTCCTTAACGGATTTAGAGGAGATAAAACGCTTTGTGACGTATTCAGAGGTCATGCACTGTAAAACACCCCCATAAGAAAGCTCTAATTCAACAAGACTTCCGATGCTGTAGTCGATTTCGCTGTCATCAATATCGAGAATAAGGTGATCACTGCTACCACCAATAACAATGATGTTGCTGTCTTTTGGGGTAATTTGGTCGATATCGACATCTTGTTTGCCAATGGCACAAATAGCGCGCCTCCGTAGCCCTCGGTCAATAAATTCGGGTTTGTTACCGAAGGCATCTAGCGCTGTTGAATTTGAAGGAACCGACGGTTTAACTTTTATTTCGATGATCTCAGCCGTGAGGTCAAACGTATCTCGGCTGGTATTGGGGATTCGTTCATCATTGAGGCCAATGCCCATTAAAACGGATGCGCCCAGTCTTAACTGGTTAATTCCTTGTGGAAGATTACCGTTAAGCATGAGCTGAAGACCGGCAGAACTTGCCCCTGATAGGTATTGCAACTTGATTTGATGCTCAGTTTCTATCTTCTTGGCGATGTTTATAAGCTGATTTTGATTTTCTGCGGTAGGTTCTACTCCGCCATAACAGGCGAGGTTTGTTCCAAGACCCACTAAATCAATCCCAGGAAGTGCGATTGCTTTGCGTGATAGTGCAAGCGTTTCTTCTTCGTAGAATGCGCCTTCGCGGAGATCACCCAAATCATGCATGATGATGACTTGGTGTGATTTGTGCTGTTTGATAGCTTCGTTAGAAAGGGCTTCTAAGGTGACGATTTCAGAGTTTAAGGATATATCGGCATAATGAACAACGTCATCAGCTTCACTGATAGCGGGTATTCGTAACAGCATTTTTTTTGCATCGAGATGGTGGAGTTTTATTAAATTCGCAATACGTGAATCTGCGAGTAAATAAATACCACCGTCTAGGATAGCTTGACCGACTTCCGGATAGGCACAGGCGAGTTTTGTTACGCCAGCTGGTGTAATACCGTGACTTTGGCATGTCGTTACCAGATTTTTCGTGTTTTGGGTGATCGTATCTAAGTGGATATTAATACATGGATAAGCACTCATATATTTACCTTTAGGTAATATTGTTATTGATAAACATTGGGCGCTTTTTATATTTAAAGATAAATAGTGGCTTTAAGATGGATACATTGTGGAAAGTCGATGTAATAAAAAAGATGAAATAATATCCACGGGATAAATACCCAAGTTACCTTAAGATGCTCGTTTCAGCGAGAATTTGTTGTGCTCTAGGCAAGGCGCTTATTTATAGACCTAGTCGTTCTACGTTGAAAATAAGTAACACCGCATAAAGCCCAGCAAAACTCGCCCTTCGGGAGTGATTCAGCGTATCTACTTCTGTGTCAAATGTGTTTGAAAGGGAATGCCATTCCTACACACATTTTCCTTGAATTAAATACGCTGATATCACTCTGAATCCTGCATCTTTAGGTAGCTTGGGTATAGAACTAATTATCCCGTGTTAATTTTTATTTTATTATATTGATGCAGTCATTGATGTGCTTTTATTTATGTGAACATTGGAGATTGCATGCATTAATTCAGTGGCGGCCAGCGATAACTCTTTTGAGTCAAGTGTCGTTAAATGAAATGCAGCAAGGTACTCGAGAGAAGTCGCATTAACTTTTACCATTTCGCCTCTTTGTTCCCAAATAGAAGCATAATGGTCGGGAAGGTAACCAACAAAGGTTCCAGACAAGATAAGGTGAGCTGTCGCTTCCATGTTGGTACTGCTTGCAAGGTGCATTAAATTTTTGGTATCGCTGAATGGTGTGATTTTATGCGATAAACCCCGATCAACTATTGGGAATTTGAGAATATCTTTTGTGGTGATTTCGCCTGATATCGCTAATATTGGGTGCTCTGGCGCGCAGTATAGGCACTGCTTCTCTTCAAATAAATAGCGGTAGTTCAAGCCATCTTTTTGTACTTCAGATGAGGTGATCCCCAGCTCTACCTTTCCTTCTAGTAACATCATTTCAATTTGATAGGAGTTCCAAATATCCGTATCGATAGTGACCTTGGGGTAATTATTACAAAAATGCCTAATTCCTTGCTGAATTTTGCATTGCGGGTTGGTAGCAAGATTGTCGGTGAGTGCCAACCTGATGTGGCCATGAGAGACGTCTCTGATATTATCGAGTTGATTCTCAAAATGACTAATATCATCAAACAATGTTTGGCTAAGTTGGTAAACTTTATTACCGTCACTGGTTAAGCGAAACCCCCGTCGTCCACGATAACATAATGTCATTCCCAATCGAGTTTCAAGGTCATTCATTTTTGTACTAATTGTTGATTGGTGCATATTTAGTTTAAATTGCGCTGCGGAAAAACCGCCAGAATCAACAATGGTTATAAATAAATGCAGTAATTTCAAATCAACGTCGTTTATTTTTCGCATCTCTTTTACTCTATATTTTTTTATAGATAATATTGCATTGATGATTTTAATAATGAGATGCATCGCGGTTTTGTTGCAAAGTTATTCGAAATATAAACACACTGATTTTACAACGATGAACGTAAAGCGATTGTGCGGAGGGATCCGCCTTATTTGCAAAAATCTGGTACCTTCCACCAAATGTTGATCAATGCCAAACCGCTCATCGTCACAAGTGATGCTACTTCTATTGTTCCTGCACCAACAATCATATAAACAAAGACAGTTGAGTATTTTGCAAGCCACCAACTGGCAATGTCTAGCCATAGTGCAATCCAACTTATTGAAATTAAAGTTACTTTGATATATGGATTATAAGTGCTGCATGAGAAGGTCAGGCTGGTCGCGATTAATAACAATGCAATGCCAAAAAGATGGATATGAGCGGTTTTTGCCATCGATTGCCAAGAGTAACCCGCTTGAGTGAACCTGCTTACATCATCATAATTACTAAAGGGTATAGAGTTGATAGCCTTAGATTTCGTTGATGTTCGACTATGGCAGCTTTGGCAATCTTGTTTAATAATTGTCATTACCTCTTGTTGAAATTGCTCGTCATCCATTGCCCCTTTTTTTATCCAATCTTCAACGATTAAAATATCGTCATCATCAGCAACATATTCATACATTGACGTTTTCATTGACCCTACAAGTTGTGCCTCACTGTACTTGGCGCTCATTTTCTCGATGCTTGGCAGATTAAATCCTGTCTCGTTCGACGAATAGACAAGACCAATTAATGTTGCTGCTGATAAGCAACCAAATAGCATGGTGATCAGAAAACCAGATAGCGCAAGTTTGGATGAAAAGTGTAGGTTATGTAATCGCATGCGTTTTCCTCTAATCAATATCAAGGATTGAACACTCTGGACATAAGGTTTCAATTAATCAGATAAATTAATGGTGCTACTTCAAAAGAAGCACCAATACAGTATCAACTGGCGATGCTTAATTAATGTGTTATTTGAAGTTAAGCTTTAACGCACCTTCATGATAAATATGATTGATTTGGGAATTATCAAACACAGAAACACCGAAGTAATACGTTTTACTCAAATCTGAAAATTGCACATCTTCAACCGCAGCATTTTCACCAGTGGTGACTAATTTACGCTGGAACTCAAGCGTCCATTTACCATCAGCCCAAACGGCTTTAGATGAGATATCGCCTCTGGATCCGGTAAACGGGGAAACGACGATGCCAGGCAGTTTATCTCCGGGCTTATAGGTATCGATAAAGGGCGCTTTATCGATGTCTTGAATGGCATAATTATCATCAAGATTCATTACTAAGCCACCGTATGCAGGTTCGCTCTTATCTTCATTGATATTATTTTGGTATCCGCCGCCTGTTTTTGAGTCGCCTTTTCGGCCCCAGTTACTATTTGCTGCGGGATCTTTAGTCGCATCGACAAACTGGTCATCAAACTGATCTGTGAGCCCAGTAC
The DNA here is from genome assembly GCF_003025615.1 of Photobacterium frigidiphilum. Classification (GTDB taxonomy): domain Bacteria; phylum Pseudomonadota; class Gammaproteobacteria; order Enterobacterales; family Vibrionaceae; genus Photobacterium; species Photobacterium frigidiphilum. Next base: position 148,193 of record NZ_PYMJ01000003.1, read on the forward strand.
GTACACCTTTCCAGTGCCACATATCAATGGTTTCACCGTCTTTTCTGGTATATTTACGCCCTGCAGATTTCTGTTCAATGCCTGCAACTTTTCCCTCTTCATCTGCTAAATGACAGGCAATGTCACAGCCTTTTTTTGAAAAGCCTTTGGCATTAATCGCCCAGAAGATGCTTGCTTTATCTTCGTAATAGGTATTTTCATGGCCCGTTTGATCGAGATTCTTTTGTTGCTTCCATGAATCATCATCTTGCTTAACCCACGGGAAACGATTAACGCTTTTTGTTGGGTCATCCCATTGTACAAAAAAGTAAATATTCTGATCGTCATGAAGGGATTTGATGGAATATTGTGTTTTAAGCATGCCTTCATATTGATCGGGTTTATAAGGCATATAGTCTAACACCATGGTTAAAGGCTTTGCTTTTTCCCACTTTTTTTCGGGCTGACCATCTAACGTAATCGTTTGTGTTGTTTTGTAACTGATCAGCGTGTCATTTTCTGACGCTATGCTCGGTTGTATGAATCCAAGGTATAAAGTAGAACTTGCTATACAAACACTAACTGCACGGCTAACTAAAACATTCACAGAAAATACCTCGATTTTTATATTGAACGAGAGAACGAACACCTGCGTACTGAGTCGCTCAATACCTAGAGTTACTAAGTGCTAAGGTGGCGTATTGTCATTAAATATAGTTGCCTTCAACATAAACCCGTAGGTCAAACCCAAAATACACGCAAAATAATAACGGTTAATGTAAAAAAGGGTCCCCGTTTGGAGACCCCTTGTGTTTTCATTTATTCGTAATAAAGGATTGTTATGTGAACATTGGTTTATGCTGCTTAACCAATTGAAACACCTAAACCTTCCGCTAATGCTTTACCTAATGATTTATCAGCTTGATAGAAGTGATAGATTTGATTGCGTTTAATCTGCTCACAATCCACCTCACTTAACGAGGCTATCAAATTTTGGATAAAGCGTTGTTGTTGCTCTGCGTCCATGATGCGATATAGATTACCCGGTTGGGTGTAGTAATCTTCATCATATTTACGGAAATCATAATGCAATGCCGCTTTTTCAAGTGCTAGCGCAGGCTCTTGTTCGTGTGTTGGTACATAAGCGTTGTAATGGTTTGGCGCGTAGTTAGGTTCTTTACCGCCATTATCATCGCCACGCATTGAGCCGTCGCGGTGTGTTGTGTGTACAGGGCTTTTAGGTTTATTAACAGGTAGTTGACCATGGTTAACACCTAAACGATAGCGCTGCGTATCACCGTAAGAGAACAAGCGACCCTGTAACATGCGGTCTGGTGAGAAACCGATACCAGACACAATATTTGCTGGGGTAAATGCTGCTTGTTCTACCTCTGCAAAATAGTTCTCTGGGTTACGGTTTAGCTCTAATACACCTACATCGATAAGTGGAAATTCACCATGAGGCCATACTTTTGTTAAGTCGAACGGATGGAAAGAGACTTCTTGTGCTTGTTGCTCTGTCATTATCTGCACTTTTACATCCCAACGTGGGAAGTTGCCTTCTTCAATATTCATAAAGAGGTCAACTTGTGAAGATTCACGACTTTTACCAACAACATTCACAGCTTCTTCATCGGTATAATGCTTATGACCTTGCTGCGTTTTGAAATGGAACTTAACCCAAGAACGCTCATTATTGCTGTTGATGAAGCTGTATGTATGGCTACCGTAACCGTTTATGTGGCGGTAATCAGTAGGAATACCACGGTCACTGAATAGAATAGTTACTTGGTGCAGTGATTCAGGGTGACGCGACCAGAAATCCCATGCCGCCGTTGCACTACGTAGGTTGGTGATAGGGTTGCGCTTTTGGGTGTGAATGAAATCAGGGAATTTCAATGGATCGCGGATAAAGAACACTGGAGTATTATTACCGACTAAATCCCAATTGCCTTCATCGGTGTAGAATTTTAGGGCGAAACCGCGAACATCACGTTCAGCATCCGCTGCGCCTTTTTCACCAGCGACAGTAGAGAAACGTAGCAGTACGTCAGTTTCTTTGCCTACTTTAGAGAATAGATTTGCTTTGGTTAGCGCTGAGATATCGTGAGTGACTGTAAATGTACCGAACGCCGCAGAACCTTTTGCATGTACAACACGCTCTGGAATACGCTCACGATCGAAATGCGCCAGCTTTTCAAGTAACCATGTATCTTGAAGTAAAATAGGACCGCTAGGACCTGCCGTTAAGCTATTATCGTTATCAACAACAGGTGTACCATTTGCTTGTGTTAAGGTTGATTTAGTCATGTCACTTACTCCACAATTTTGCTGTGAAATAATAATAGGGTTGTTACCGTGATAAGTACAAACGATAGAATTTATCGTTATGATAGGTATTATCTATTGTTATAGGTGTCGGTACTTTATTCTAAATATTGCCACTTTTTTCGTGGTGTTTTCTGGCTTGTTGTATGTGTTTATCGCCAATTGAAACATGATTTTTTTGATGTTTATTGTCTTGTTTTTTACGTCATGTATCGCTCTGTTACAAATTCTTACAAATATCGCATTGCGCGAATTAAGGCGTAATGGCTAACTACGGCCTCATTCTAACAAGAGGCACCAAAGACATATGGACGACCCCTCAAGTCGCTCAACCCCTACTTACTCCGTCACTCAGGAGTATGCAACATGCTAGAACTTTTCCTTCAACCTGAAGCATTAATTATCTTTGCGACCCTATTTGCCCTTGAAGTGGTATTGGGTGTTGATAACGTTGTTTTCATTTCTGTACTGTGTGAACGTTTACCTGAACATCAGCGTAAAATGGCGCGAAACCTTGGTATCGCACTGGCTGTTATTGCGCGTATTGGTCTTGTTTTCTCGATAAGCTGGGTAATGTCATTAACAGCACCATTAGTGACCTTGATGAACTACGCCTTTACTGGTCGTGATTTAATAATGATTGCGGGTGGTGGATTCTTATTAGCGAAAAGCTTAAAAGAGTTATGGATGTGGTTAACACATGATGAACACCATAACGCAAGCACAGTAAGAGCAGGTATTGCACTTGTGTTGCTGCAGATTGTTGCGGTCGATGCTGTATTTTCTATGGACTCCGTTATTACTGCTGTAGGTATGACAGATGAAGTACCGTTAATGGTTGCTGCTATTCTCGCTTCGGCGTGTGTAATGGTGATGTGTGCAGAGAAAATCAACGATTGCGTAATGCGTTACCCTGGATTTAAAACGCTAGCATTATTATTCTTAGTGCTATTGGGTGGCTTGTTGATGGCAGAAGGTTTCGCTATACATGTGAACAAAGGGTATGTCTATTTTGCGATGGCATTTGGTTTGGTAATGGAAGGTTGCCACATCTTGCTAAAGAAAAAAAACAAACCGTTAATTAAACGTGTTTATCCAAAGCGTGTCGGTTGGGCAATTAAAGCCGCAAACTAATCGTAACTTTTGTGTAGTATCGTTAATAAGGCAGAGCATTGGCTCTGCCTTTTTTATAGGTTTTATTCTTATACATAATTGATACTATGCCAGTAAGCCGTTTAAACATATTCGCATTAAGGATAGCCTCGTGAGTAAGCCAACATTGTTAACGTCTCCAACCCTTTCGCAAATTAATGTCTTTCCCGTTAAATCTATTGCGGGTCTTAGCCAGTCGCAAGTATGGGTTGAGAAACAAGGGATCAGTTTTGATCGTCGCTTCATGGTAGCTAAAAAAGACGGCAGTATGATCACGGCAAGAAAACACCCTGAGATGGTAAAAGTGATGGCGACAATACAATCTCACGGTATAACACTGAGCTATCCGGGTCGTATGCCGTTGATATTGAAATATGCTGATTTCTTAATGGAAGACACTAATGCTGAAGTGTGGGGCGACGAATTTAGTGCGTATACCACAACTATTAAAGCTGATACTTGGTTTTCTTTACTGTTAGGTCAAGAAGTACAGTTATTGTATACGGGCGAGCAATCAAATCGTCTTCGCCCGAAGATTAATCAGAATGTTAGCTTTGCCGATGGTTTCCCTTTGCTGGTAATTAGTGAAGCGTCATTGGATGCGTTGAATGCTCGCAGTAGTCAGCGAAGCACAATGGATCAGTTCCGCACAAATCTTGTTGTTTCAGGCACAGAAGCATTTGCAGAAGATAGTTGGAAACGCATTCGTATTGGCGAGGTTGAGTTCTTATCCGTTAAGCCATGTTCACGTTGTATTTTAACCACCGTGAACCCTAAAACAGCTGAGTTTAATGCATTGAAAGAACCGCTAGCTACTATGTCTAAGTTTCGTGCTGATGCATCTGGTGATGTGTATTTCGGCCAGAATTTGGTTGCACTAAATGAAGGCGAAATTAAAGCGGGTGACATCATCGAAGTGCTCGAGACTAAGCCGAAAGAAGTGTATGCCGACAACAGTGAGTTGAACTTAACGTTAACCTGCGTTGAACGTGAAGACATTGCGCAAGACTTCTGTACATTTTGGTTGGAACCGACAAAAGAACAAACATTACCGACTTATCAACCGGGTCAGCATTTACCGTTGCAACTAGAAATAAATGGTGAGTACATTTCACGGCGCTATACATTGTCATCTAGCCCTTCTCGTCCTGGTCGTTATGCTATTTCAGTAAAACGTGTAGATGATGGACGCGTATCGAATTGGCTGCATGATCATTTAGCCGTGGGAGATACGCTGGTGGCTGAAAAACCAGATGGTACATTTTATCTAGGTGCGCATGCTGACAAATTACTTTTGCTTTCAGCAGGCAGTGGCATTACGCCAATGCTATCGATGTTGCGTTATTTAGCCGATCATAATCAAGTGCATGATGTCGTGTTCTATCATCAGTGCAGTACTCAAAACGATATCCCATGTTTAGATGAGCTTGAATTACTTCAAGAAGCACATCCTCATTTAACCGTTCATGTTGTATTAAGTCGTGAAGATAAAGCTTGGAAAGGGTTATCGGGGCGTTTATCAGCTGAGTTATTAAGTCATATTCCTACACTTGCTGAACGACAAGTATTCGTGTGTGGTCCTGATGCGTTTATGAAAGAAGCTAAATCATTACTCCTTGCAAAAGCACTGCCTGAGTCACAGTATCACCAAGAAGCATTTGGACCGATTCAAATCGAAACTGGTGAAGAGAAAAGCGTCACGATCAGTATTGATGGTAATATATTTGAAGGCAACAACCAGCAAACAGTACTAGAGCAAGCAGAAAATGCAGGCTTGAAGATGGCGAACAGTTGTCGTGCGGGATTATGCGGTGCTTGTAAAGTAACATTAGCAAGCGGTGAGGTTGAACAACCGGATGTACCTGCATTGTTTTCTGGCGAAAAGGAAGAGGGTAAAGTACTTGCTTGTTGTTGCATCCCTAAAACGGATATTGAACTTGTAAGTTAACCCTGTTTGCTGCGGTAAAACTATAAATAAGAAAGACCGATGTAACTTCAAACATCGGTCTTTTTTGTTGTATGCTGCTGCTTATTCCCGAGTTAATTATTCTGCGATAGCGTATTGAATTGATGCGTTACTGGGACTGTTCACTTCTGCATCGTTAGGTAAGTCACTATGGGGCGATGATCAGAGCCCTCCATATTCATTAATGCTTCCCGTTCACATATTTCTAATGGGTAATGTGTCCAAAGATGATCAATCGAGATGGTTAAATATTGCCGTAAACCAGACCAATTCGGCCAACTTGAGACAGGTTGACTATTAAAGCCACCAAATAGGGTTTGATAGCGTTCGCTAGTTGAAGATAAATTAAAATCTCCAACAATAATCTGAGCAGGCGAGGCATTATCGGTACCAATATAATCTTCAACTAAATGGTTCAAGGTTTTCAGTAAGGCGTTACGTTCAGTCCATAATTGTTCACTGCGCGGCGAAGGCGGGTGCGCTGTATACAGCTCAATCGGGTCGTGTGTTGGAGGGTGCCAAATACCATGAATGATTTGGTGACCAGCTTGAGTCGCGATTGTTTTCATATTAAACAAAGGGTACTGACTAAGTACAAGTTGCCCGCTTGGGTAACCAACTCTTGGTTGTCCGCCAAATTGATATGGATATTGGGTTTTGAGTGCCTCTTTTAGCATGCTGCCATGTTCAGGTGTTGTTTCTTGGAACACTAATAAATGCTGAGGGTATTGTTGTAAGTAATAAAAAAGAGGATCAAGGCTTGGGTTCTCATAACGCAAATTGTACTGAAAGACTTTTAATGTTTGAGGGCACTGACTAAGAGATTTTGAATTATCTAAAGGGTGTATATAACCCCAAAGGAATATAAAAGGTAGACCGAAAGTAAATTGCAAAGTATTACGCAAAAAGAGCGTAAAAATAAGCGCCAGACAATAAAATAAAAACGGTATTGCAGTAACCGATAATATATTTTCCTGCCACCAGATATTCGAAAATAGTAACCCGACAACCCAAACCAGTGTTGGCATGGTTAAGATGAATATCGATCGTAATGACAGCTTTTTCATCCGGAAATAACCTAAATCTCCATGAGTGGTCAAAAAGTAAAGCAGGAATTACGCCACTTTGCATAATGAATAGTGGGATTTTTTGAATGAAAAAGGGATGACCTGCATTAATGATTGCTTACAACGCCATCCCTTTATCGCATTATGATTTTTTAGCAGAATGTCTTATACAGCTAAAAGAAACCCAATGGGTTAATATCATAGCTGACTAAGAGATTTTTAGTATTCTGATAATGGTCGAGCATCATCTTATGAGTTTCACGTCCGATACCGGATTTCTTGTAGCCCCCAAATGCAGCGTGGGCTGGGTAAGCGTGATAACAGTTAACCCAAATACGACCCGCTTCGATATTACGACCCATACGGTAAGCAAGGTTTGCATCTCGTGTCCATACGCCAGCACCTAATCCATATTCTGTATCATTGGCAATTTCTAATGCTTCAGCCTCGTCTTTGAATGTCGTGATGGCGATAACGGGTCCAAAGATTTCCTCTTGGAATACACGCATCTTGTTATGACCTTTTAGCATCGTCGGTTGAATGTAGAAACCATTATCCAGGTCGTCGTTTAACGTAGCCGCTTGCCCACCTATGAGTACTTGTGCGCCTTCAGCACGGCCAATGTCTAAGTAGCTAAGAATCTTATCGAATTGCTCTTGCGAGGCTTGTGCGCCAACTTGGGTGTCGGTATCTAATGGGTTGCCTTGTTGGATCACTGCTGCACGTTCTATCACTTTAGCAATGAATTTGTCATAAACAGATTCATGGATTAAGACTCGTGATGGACAAGTACAAACTTCACCTTGATTAAAGAAGGCTAACAGCATCCCCTCGATACATTTATCGAGGTAGGCGTCTTCATGATCAAAGATGTCAGCAAAAAAGATATTAGGTGACTTACCCCCTAGCTCGACGGTTGAAGGAATTAAACTTTCGGCGGCACATTTAAGGATATGATGGCCCACATCCGTAGACCCCGTGAAGGCCAGTTTGGCAACTCTGTTACTGGTGGCTAACGCTTGGCCTGCTTCGCTGCCGTAGCCATTCACCACGTTAAGTACGCCTGGTGGAAGAAGGTCGCCCACTAATTCCATTAATACTAAAATTGAGGTTGGTGTTTGTTCTGCTGGCTTTAGAACAACACAGCAGCCTGCTGCCAGTGCTGGGGCTAATTTCCATGCCGCCATTAGCATTGGGAAATTCCAAGGAATGATCTGACCAACTACGCCGACGGGTTCAGGGAAATGATAGCTCGCGGTATTTTGGTCTAACTCTGCTGCAGAACCTTCTTGTGCTCGAATACAACCCGCAAAGTAGCGGAAGTGATCAACAATTAAAGGTAGATCGGCGGCCAATGTTTCACGTACGGGCTTGCCGTTTTCCCATGTTTCAGCAACGGCTAAGTATTCGAGGTTTTGTTCAATACGATCGGCAATCTTTAATAATATATTTGAGCGTTCTGTGACACTTGTTGCTGCCCATGTTGCGCGAATATTATGCGCAGCGTCTAAGGCTAAATTGATATCCGCTTCAGTTGAACGCGCAACCTGACAATACATTTGACCATTTACAGGTGAGATATTATCGAAATATTCACCGCTGACAGGTTTTACCCACTCGCCGCCAATATAGTTATCGTAATGTGATTTGAACGTGATAACTGCGTTGTCTGTTCCTGGTTGAGCATAAATCATTGGTCGTTCCTTCTTAGCGTTTATACAAAAAAATAATTAGTGATGCATGTAGTTATTTGTTTTTCTTCGAGTTATATAACGCAAGCAGTGAGCCAACTTTGAATTCTTGTTGTTAATGAAATGTAACGCTATGATTAACAAAAAATTATCATTTGAAAATAACAGGCAGGGTGACAAGAAAGCACAGAGGCAAAGTGTTCAACTGTCTCTAAATGGCACACCCGCACTGTTACAAAATGGAACAGTTACCCTATGGATTCGTTACCTCACACTCAGCAAGAAGATTGGTTATCGCAATCTTGGCACCGAAGTCAGCAAGCTGGTCTAGATGAGCAGCATCAGCCGGAGCATGTGCGCCTAGATAAAACCCAACTAGAGCAGCGACAACATATTGCCAATGTGCTGATCAAAACGGTTGAACAGTTGGCTGTGCCATTGTTTAACCAGATGTTCGCAGGCACAAACAGTCGCTTGCTACTAACAGATACTGAAGGGGTGATTATTGGCTCGTGGGGACAATCGCGATTTGAACATCAGCTAACAGGCATCGCGTTAGAATCGGGCGTGTGTTGGCAAGAGAGCCTAAAAGGGACGAATGCGATAGGCACTGCATTGGCAGAAAAGCGCTTTGTTGCTGTGATTGGCGATCAACATTTTATTCGTAAACACCGTTTTATCAGTTGCTCTGCTAGTCCAATCTGTACACCAGACGGCGAGTTACAAGGTGTACTCGATATAACAAGTGAACAACAAATTCACTCGCAACAAACGCAATTATTGATTCAAAATATGGTGCAAGCTATTGAAAACAGCTTACTTTGCCAAGTGCCGGAAGGTAAGTACCGTGTCGATTTGGCGTTTGATCAACATTTACTCAATAGTGGGTGGCAGGGTATCGTGATTGCGAATCAAAGTGGTCATATTGTTGCGCATAATGCAGTGGCTGCACGGCTATTGTCTGAATCTTTATTAGAATCGACCATTCTAGGCTGTAACATTGATCATATTATTGAGGCTGCCCAATCTTCTTTTACTTCGGCACAAGCCGCGAATAATAAAAGTAACGACTTGGTCTTTCGTTGTCAGTCGATCCAACCAGTAAAAAATCCCCGCTCTGTTATATATTCTCCGTCTTGCCCGTTACACATGGGAGATGACGTAATTGAACAAGCTTGGCAGCAAGCGTGTAAGTTAATTAATAAGGATGTGACGCTGCTGATATTGGGTGAAACAGGGGTCGGCAAAGGCGAATTCATTAAACAGCTCCATCAATACAGTTCGCGTAATCAACATCCTTTAGTTGCGGTAAATTGCGGTGCTTTGCCACAAGATTTGATTGAATCTGAATTGTTTGGTTATGCGCCAGGGGCGTTTACTGGTGCCAGTAAAGAGGGGTATCAGGGTAAAGTGCGTCAGGCCCATAAGGGGATTTTATTCTTAGATGAAATCGCAGATATGCCATTGTCTGCCCAGTGTCGTTTGTTGCATGTATTGCAAGAAAAAGAAGTGGTACCAGTCGGCTCGAATGAAGCATATCAAGTCGATATTCAAATTGTTGCGGCAACCCATAAAAACCTTGCACAGCTTGTTGAATTGGGAGAATTTCGTCAGGATTTATATTATCGATTGAATGGTTTAATTGTTACATTGCCACCGCTACGTGAAAGACAAGACAAAGCGGAATTAATTATAAATATTCACGCAAAACACGCTGAAAATAATCAAAGTATATGTTCACACTTAATACGACTGTTAACGGAATATTCATGGCCGGGTAATATTCGAGAACTCGACAATATGCTGCGTGTGGCATCCCTATTATCAGATGATGCGGATCAACTGACCATCGCTCACTTCCCCAATAATATTGTTACACAGCTAGTATCAAACATGCATCAAAGCTTATCGAAAACGGCTGTAACGAAAGATTTGAAAAGCACAGTCGATGATGTATTGCTTGAAACCTACCATGCTAATCAAGGTAATATCAGCAAAACATCGCGAATGCTCAGTATTAGCCGTAATACCTTGTATCGAAAATTAAAAAAGCTGGGAATAATGTGATCCTCTATTGTTAATGAACAGCACCTGCTGTTCATTAACGAATAAATATTGATATACCGTCGCAAAGTCGCTGCTTTTTTCCATGAACCTTTCATTACCCTCTTATCTAGACAAGTGAACATTAACTCTGACTATTACTCTTGTTTATTTTCTTATATCAACAGTTTAATCAGTATCAACAACCGCCCCACACAATCTTCTCGTCACCTGCCTGACATATTTCATCAATAAAACATTCATCTTTGCCCTGCACTGTAGGTCTCGAATCAGACTTGAGGTCAGGGACATGGACAACATCATTGCAATTCGACATGTAAACAAAACGTTCGGCGGAAAGAAAGCGCTAGACGGGATTAATCTGGATATCAATAACCGTGAAATGACTGCGTTATTAGGGCCATCAGGTTCGGGGAAATCGACGTTATTACGTCATCTCAGTGGATTAGTCGTGAGTGATAACAACCCTCAATCCAGCATCAGTGTATTGGGAAAGGTTGTGCAGTCAAAAGGTAAGCCAAGTAAAGAGGTACGCACTTGTCGGGCTCAGGCTGGTTATATCTTTCAACAATTTAACTTAGTGAATCGATTGAGTGTGCTGACTAACGTGTTGGTTGGCGCGCTGAGCTCTACGGCTAAATGGCGCACATTAACAGGTACATTCACTGCTGAACAGCGTTCACGAGCACTGAAAGCGCTAGAGCGTGTAGGCATGGAGCAGTATGCAAAGCAGCGTGTATCTACCTTATCTGGCGGTCAGCAGCAACGGGTTGCCATTGCGCGAGCATTAATGCAAGAAGCCCAAATCATTTTTGCAGATGAACCGATCGCATCATTGGATCCGGAGTCTTCTCGTATTGTCATGGAACTGCTTGCCGATATAAATAAGCAAGAAGGTATTCCCGTGGTTGTCACATTACATCAGGTTGATCATGCCTTGAAATACTGCAGCCAAATCGTGGCATTACGTGATGGCAAGGTCTTTTATCAAGGCGTTAGTGAGGGACTGTGTGAACGGAAATTGGCAGAACTGTACGGTGCAAAACCGCAACCCGCACCAGCTATAGCGATTCAACCTGTGTTAGCCCCATCTTTTTAGTCCAAGACCTTAAAGATGATTAGACATTATTTAACGCGATTTCATACCAATTTAGCTTGGTATAAACACCATACAGGGAAGGGAAACATGCTTCGTTCAATCAAGAAAGCGTTAGCCATATTGGCTGTTTGCTCAACGGCAATTACCACGTCGGCATTGCTCAGCCAGCAAGCCGTCGCGAGTGAGATAAAAACCATTAATTTCGGCATTATTACCACGGATGCGCAGCAAAATTTACGACAGCGTTGGCAACCCATGCTGGATGATTTAAGTGAGGCTTTGGGCGTACCGGTGAAAGCGTATTTTGCCCCTGATTATGCTGGCATTATTCAAGCGATGCGGTTCAAAAAAGTTGATATGGCGTATTACGGTAACAAGTCAGCAATAGAAGCGGTTGATCGTGCTAATGCCGAAGTGTTTGCACGTTATGTCGGAGATGACGGGCTAGAAGGGTATTACAGCGTATTACTGGCCAACAGCGCGAATGACAAAATCAATAATTTGCAAGATGTGATTGATCAACGTGCATCACTCAATTTCGGTAATGGTGAACCCAATTCTACGTCGGGTTTTCTAGTTCCAAACTATTATGCTTTGGCACAAAACCATATTTCAGCCCACGACTTTAAACGCACGGTTGTTGCTGGCCATGCCGCCAATGTAATGGCTGTGGCGAATAATCAAGTGGACGTGGCGACCAACCACACTATGAACCTAATTCGCATCGAGAAGAGTACCCCTGAACTGTACAAAAAGCTGAAAGTGATTTGGCAGTCACAACTGATCCCTTCCGATGTAATGACATGGCGTAAAGATATTCCTGAAGAAACGAAAACAAAAACCCGCGAGTTCTTCCTGAGTTATGGCAAAGATGGCAATCCACAAGCGTTGAAGAATCTTAAGGGACTGTCGTGGTCGGGTTTTGCTGCAACAGATAACAATCAACTGTTACCTATCCGCCAAATGGAAGCATATAAAAACTTGATTGAAACACAAGATAACCCGCGTTTGGATGAAGAAGAGAAGCAGAAACGCATCACTAAAATCCAACAGGAATTAAATACCTTATCTCGTCAAATTGATGCAGTGAAAGGGTAACTATCAGTGTTCGGGTTATTCGCTGAGTAACCCGTTTGTTTGACCGTAAATAGGATTGAGCCATGTATACGGAAACGCAAAAGCAAAAATTCATACCAGAATCTAAATTATCGCTTAAAAAAGCCATTTTGGCAGTGGTGGTTTTGTCAGTATTGATGTGGTCATGGCGTGGCGCAGAAATGGCACCGATGCTATTTCTTGAACACCCTGAAAACATGGTGCAACTACTGAACGATTTCTTTCCACCAGATTTTATTGATTTAGAACTGTATATCAGTGAAATGATCGTCACAATTCAAGTCGGAATTTGGGGCACGGTGTTAGCGATTATTCTTGCGGTACCATTCGGCATTTTGAGTGCAGAAAATCTGATGCCGATGTGGGTAACATTTCCAATGCGTCGCTTAATGGATGGGCTTCGCGCGATTAACGAAATGGTATTCGCAATGCTTTTTGTCGTCGTGGTTGGATTAGGCCCTTTTGCTGGAGTAATGGCGTTGTTTATCCATACTACTGGTGTGTTGGCAAAGTTATTTGCAGAAGCAATAGAAGCCATTGAACCAGGTCCGATTGAAGGCATTAAAGCCACTGGGGCGAATCCGCTAGAAGTGATTTTATATGGGGTAATTCCACAGGTAATGCCGTTGTGGATTTCTTATGCACTATACCGTTTGGAATCTAATATTCGTTCAGCCACAGTGGTCGGTATGGTTGGGGCTGGTGGTATTGGGGTATTACTTTGGCAGTCTATTTCAGGTTTTCAAATGCAGCAAACCGCCGCCATTATGTGCATTGTGATAGTGACGGTCAGTGTTATTGATTTTATATCGCAAATCATTCGTAAAAAATTCATTTAAATTTAATTTACCTGCACTAAAGAAATAAAAAATTTACGGTTACATGTCTAGATAAGTTAAATCGTTAAAGGAATAACATGCCCGTTTATTTAGATATTGCCACGCAATTAGATAATGACGTTCGTAATAAATACCAAGCTGGTGATTATTTACCGTCGGAATCACAACTTGCACAGCATTTTAATGTGAACCGACATACGGTGCGACGCGCTATTGATGAATTGGTGGCGACAGGCATGGTGCAGCGCCATCAAGGGAAAGGCAACATGGTGCTTCGCCAACCCCATGATTACTATTTACATGCAGGGGCACACTTTACAGGAAACCTGTTAGAACAAGGCTCGTTGCCTAGAAGTGAGGTATTACAGGCTCGGGTTATTGTCGCTAATAGTAAAATTGCTGAACGATTAAATAAGCCAGCAGAAAGTAAGGTTATTCATATTCGTACGTTTAGAAAAATAGACGGTATTCCTCGTACTGTTATTGACCATTATTTATCAGATACTGCGTGGTGGCCGGTATTGAAATATTTTAAAACCGGTTCATTACATCAGTTTATTAATAAAGAATTGAATATTGAATTACAGCGTAAAAATACACGATTGCGTGCACAAATGCCGACGAATGAAGATTGTCGGCTATTACAAATGAATTCCAATATTCCTATTTTAAAAATTAAAACCACCAATGTCATTAAAGGAACCAATATTGTGGCGGAATATTCCAGCTCGAATACACGTTCCGATGTCATTGAATTAGTCATGGAGCATTAAATGGACGCTTCTCAGCAGAGAAAAAAATGGATGTCGGTATTAGCTCGAGCGGCTTTTTCTGACCTTCAAACACAGTGGGCAACATTGGATTTACCGTTGCCGGTTTTTCAAGTGATTCGCCCAGCCGAAATTGGTCTAGCCCAAGTCAGGGCACGTATGGGAGGAGGCGGGCGGCAGTTCAACATGGGGGATGTCACCCTAACACGTGCTGTTGTGAAATTAGATAGCGGTGAAATGGGGTACAGCTATTTGCAAGGTCGCAATAAACAGCATGCTGAATTAGCTGCAGTCATTGACGGCTTAATGCAAACCTCTGAATACCAAGCGCGCTTAATACGTGAATTGATCACGCCATTAGCGGCATTAAAAGCGGAGCAAGAGCAGTTACGTCAACAACAAGTGGCGAGCAGCAAAGTTGATTTCTTTACGCTGGTTCGTGGTGAAGATTAAGCCTGAATTTCAGTGCATTTAAAGAGAGGGGCAATACCCATGAATATGATTTCACCAGCATTTAGTGATGCGGTGCACGATAGTCAAATTTGTTTTCGTCGTTTATTGAAAGCCATGTCAGAGCCTGGCGAATGCGTCGAACTGGATCGTATTAATGATCGCAGCAATGACCATGAAAAGGGCAGTGGTTTTGGCATCATGATGAGTGCCTGCACCCAAACCTTGTTGACGCTAGCAGATAACACCACACCTTTGTGGTTATCACCGAGTTTCATTCAAGACAAAGCAGTAATAGATAATCTGACGTTTCATATTGGCGCTCAGATTACGCAAACTGCAGACAGTGCAGCGTTTGCTGCGGTGTCGTATCAAGATAGTGTAACAACACCGTGGCTAACCCTGCCGCTGTGTATCGGCAATGAAGAATACCCTGATCGCAGTACGACCGTGATTGTCGAAACTGACAGTTTATCGAATGGGGTAGCGCTTACATTGACTGGCCCGGGTATTGAGCAAGCTCGAGATATTCATTTAGGTCAGCTTCCTGATGACTTGTTGAACTTGTTATTACAACGCCAACACTTGCCGAGTTTTCCACTGGGATTAGATTTTATTTTTGTGAGCGGTCAGCATGTCATTGCCATTCCTCGTTCAACGTTGTTGGAGATCAGCCTATGTATGTAGCAGTGAAAGGTGGCGAGAAAGCGATCAGTGCCGCTCACCAATTACAAGCCGATAAACGCCGTGGTGATAAAGCATTACCTGCATTGTCTGTGGCACAAATCAGTCAACAATTAGCAGGATCTGTCGATCGCGTAATGACTGAAGGAGGGATCTACGATAAAGAATTGGCCGCTCTTGCGATTAAACAAGCCGCTGGCGATCTGGTAGAAGCGATTTTTTTACTTCGTGCCTACCGTACTACTTTACCCCGCTTAGCAACAACGCAACCAGTGAACACCTCTGCAATGCGTATTGAACGCCGTATTTCAGCCACCTATAAAGATTTACCGGGCGGCCAAGTTTTAGGCCCAACGTATGATTACACCCATAGGTTACTGGATTTTTCATTACTCGCAGAAGGTAATGAAACCGCTGCAGATAGTTCTGAAACAGCAACGCAGACTGTTCATGCTCGTATTGCAGAACAGGTTGCGAGCGGTGCAGCGTTAGTAAAGGAAGCTGAAGCAGGAGCAGGAGTATGCCCACAAGTGTTGGGCATCTTAGAAAAACTCGACATGATGCTGTTGGAAGAAGATAACCAGCAAATACCTGAAGATATTACGCTCGAACCTGTTAATTACCCGTGTGATCGTTCTGCTCGTTTGCAGCAATTAGTCCGTGGTGATGAAGGTTTCTTGTTGGCGCTAGGGTATTCCACTCAACGTGGCTATGGCCGTAACCATCCCTTTGCTGGCGAGATTCGCTCAGGACAAGTCACACTGTCACTTCTTCCTGAAGAACTAGGCTTTGAAATAGAGATCGGTGACCTTGAACTGACGGAATGCCAGATGATTAATGGTTTTGTCGGTGATAAAGCGGTGAAACCTAAATTAACCCGAGGTTATGGTCTTACGTTTGGTTTCAATGAGCGCAAATCCATGTCGATGGCACTGTTAGATCGTGCTTTACAAGCGCCAGAATTTAACGAAGCGGTTGATAGCCCAGCACAAGATGAAGAGTTCGTATTAGCACATGCCGATAATGTCGAAGCGGCTGGCTTTGTTTCTCACTTGAAGCTACCACATTACGTCGATTTCCAAGCTGAATTAGAGCTACTGCGCAAGATGCATAAAGAGCATGACGACATGACTCAAGACAGTGAGGGCAAATAAATGAGCCAAGTAATTAATGCATCATCAACATGTCAAAGTGATGATTCAAATACCGATTCCTGCACTGATTACAATACAGGTTACAACTACGGTTATTTGGATGAGCAAACCAAGCGGATGATTCGCCGTTCATTATTAAAAGCGGTCGCGATTCCAGGATACCAAGTACCGTTCGGTGGCCGTGAAATGCCAATGCCGTACGGTTGGGGAACGGGTGGGGTCCAACTAACCGCTGCCATTCTGGGGCAAGCAGATACCCTAAAAGTGATCGACCAAGGCGCGGATGACACTACTAATGCTGTCTCGATCCGCGAGTTTTTCAAAACGGTAGCGGATGCCCGTACTACTGAACGCACGGTAGATGCGACAGTGATTCAAACCCGTCACCGTATTCCAGAGGTATTACTGAAAAAAGATCAGATCCTCGTTTATCAAGTGCCGATCCCAGAGCCGCTGCGCTTTATAGAGCCTCGTGAAACCGAAACCCGAAAAATGCATGCCCTGCAAGAGTACGGCATTATGCATGTGAAACTGTACGAAGACATTGCGCGCTTTGGCCATATCGCAACTGCATATGCTTACCCCGTGCGTGTGAATGATCGTTACATTATGGATCCTTCTCCTATTCCAAAATTCGATAATCCTAAAATGGACAACATGTCTGCGCTGCAATTGTTTGGTGCTGGGCGTGAGAAACGTATTTATGCCATTCCGCCGTTCACCAAGGTACGTAGTTTAGATTTTGAGGATCACCCTTTTGAAATCCAGCAGTGGGATGAACCCTGTAGCATTTGTGGTGCAACTAATACCTTTTTGGATGAAGTGGTCACCGATGATGAAGGTAATCGTATGTTTGTGTGTTCAGACACGGACTATTGTGGATCGCAAGGGGGAAACGCATGAATACGTCAACGCAACAAGCACTAATTGCCACCATTTCAGATGATGAACAGCCACTATTGTCGGTGACAAATCTCACTAAATTGTATGCGCCGGGTAAAGGTTTTTCGCAAGTGTCATTTGATTTATACCCAGGTGAAGTGTTGGGCATTGTTGGGGAATCGGGATCAGGCAAGAGTACCTTACTACAGGCTATTTCAGGGCGCTTAAAGCCTGATGGCGGTGAAGTGTTATACCTGCGAGGGGATACAGACACCCAATGCCAGCAGGTTGAAGAATTGTATGCGATGGCGGAAAGCCAGCGCCGTCATTTACTACGCACAGAATGGGGGGTTGTACACCAACACCCAATGGACGGCTTGCGTGGTCGCGTTTCTGCTGGGGGCAATATTGGTGAGCGTTTAATGGCCGTCGGCCAACGTAATTACAGTGAAATCCGCGAGCAATCTGCCACATGGTTAACCGATGTTGAAATTCCGGTCGAGCGGATTGATGACATGCCGACGACATTTTCTGGCGGTATGCAGCAGCGATTGCAGATCGCCCGTAATTTAGTCACGCACCCGAAGCTAATCTTTATGGATGAGCCGACGGGGGGCTTGGATGTTTCAGTGCAGGCAAAGCTACTGGATCTATTACGTCAGTTAGTAACTGAGCTGGATTTGGCAGTGATTATTGTGACTCACGATCTGGCTGTTGCGCGTTTGTTGGCGCACCGTTTAATGGTGATGAAACACAGTGAAGTGGTCGAAACTGGGCTGACCGATCAAGTGTTGGATGATCCACAGCATCCGTATACCCAGCTACTTGTATCGTCAGTGTTGCAGAACTAATAAGGATATCTCATGACTTCAATGGTTAACGTTTCAAATGTCAGTAAAACTTTTGTTTTGCATAATCAAAATGGCATGTCACTACCGGTGTTAACTCAGGCCAATTTAACCGTTTCGCAAGGTGAATGCGTGGTGTTGCATGGTCACTCCGGCTCGGGTAAATCGACCTTGTTACGCGCCTTATACAGTAACTATCTGGTTGATCAAGGCAGCATCGAGATATTGCACCATGGCCATTGGGTCGACTTGGCACAAGCCACACCGCGTGAAGTGTTGAATGTGCGCCGTGACACCATTGGTTGGGTGAGTCAGTTCTTACGTGTTATTCCCCGCATTAGTGCATTAGAAGTAGTAATGCAGCCAATGATTGAACGCGGCGGATGTCGTAAGGCTGCGAAAGTGAAAGCGACATCATTGCTGGCACGCTTGAATGTACCTGAACATCTTTGGCACCTTGCACCTGCAACGTTTTCGGGTGGTGAACAGCAACGTGTGAATATTGCACGAGGCTTTATTGTCGATTACCCCGTGTTATTGCTTGATGAACCAACAGCGTCGTTAGACACCGAAAACAGTGCGGTAGTGGTCAGTTTGATCAATGAAGCCAAACAACGTGGTGCTGCAATCGTCGGTATTTTTCATGATGAAGATGTACGAGAGAAAGTGGCTGATCGTTTGTATGCCATGCAACCAGTGAATACGGCAACGGAACTGCAATCTCAATGCGCTTAATTCAATTGTCTAGGCCTTGAAACGTAATTCGATCTTAAAACCTAATCAAGATAGGCCAAGCGTTATGAATAAGCCAACGGTGTGAAATAAAGGATGACAGAATGATCATTACCAACGTGAACTTGGTACTTGAAGACCAAACAGTAAAAGGCTCGATTGAAATTGAAGGCGGTATTATCCGCACCCTATCAGATACTGTTAGCCAGTTACCCCAAGCGATAGATGGCGAAGATGGTTGGTTAATGCCCGGGTTGATTGAGCTGCATACCGATAATTTAGAGAAGTATTTTACACCACGGCCGAAGGTAGATTGGCCGCCGTTTTCTGCCATGAGCGCACACGACGCGCAATTAGTCTCATCTGGCATCACCACGGTATTGGATGCCGTCGCGTTGGGTGATTACCGTGAAGGTGGCAAACGGCACGATAATCTCGATAAGTTAATAGAGACAGTAATAGAAAGCCAGCGTCGAGGTGTTAACCGCGCCGATCACTTTTTGCATTTACGTTGTGAAGTACCGCACGAGACTACAGTCGGCATGTTTAAGCGTTATGCACATTTGCCTGATGTACATTTGGTGTCTTTGATGGATCATGCGCCGGGTCAGCGTCAATTTGTAAATGTGCAAAAATATCGCGACTATTATCAAGGTAAGTACAAGTTTAACGACCAACAAATGGCAACGTTTGAAGTTGAACAGCGTGAACGATCGCAAGTATGGTCGGCACCTAACCGTGAAGCTATTTGCCAATACTGTCGCGAGCATAATATTCCGATGGCTAGCCATGATGATGCCACCGTCGCACACGTTGAAGAATCCAAAGCACTAGAAATGGTGATTGCGGAATTCCCAACTACAGTTGCAGCGGCACAAGCGTCACATGCTTTAGGGCTGAAAGTGATGATGGGAGCGCCTAACGTGGTACGAGGTGGGTCTCATTCTGGCAATGTTGCTGCCCATGAACTGGCACAACTAGGAGTGTTAGATATTCTTTCATCTGATTATTACCCTAGTAGTTTATTAGATGCCATCTTCCGTATTGCACACGATGATCGTAATGAGTATTCCTTGGCAACGGCGACCCAATTAGCGACCATTAATCCGGCACAGGCCCTGCAATTGGATGATCGCGGTGTTATCGCGGAAGGAAAACGTGCCGATTTATTGTTGGCTCATCAGCGTCACGACCATACGTATGCGACGCGTGTTTGGCGTGAAGGGAAAGCTGTATTCTAATTAAACGAAGGCTCAATCTATGGCTCGAATTTTTTATGTCATTGGTGCCTCTGGTGCCGGAAAAGACAGTGTGATTGATGCGGTGCGTCAGGCTTGGCCCTCCGATATTTTGGTTGCCCATCGTTACATCACCCGTGCAGCATGTGCGGGCGGTGAAAACCATATTACGCTAACCGAAGCAGAATTTGTTTATCGTCGGCACCATGATTTGTTCGCGATGCATTGGCAAGCTAACGGGCTGCATTATGGAGTGGGATTAGAAGTCGATTTATGGTTAGCCAACGGCTGTGATGTCATGGTGAATGGATCCCGCGAGTTCTTACCCCAAGCGCTTGCACAGTATGGAAACTTATTAGTACCTGTTGTTGTCGATGTTGCTTTGACCGTGCTTGAGCAACGGTTACGCACTCGTGGTCGTGAAACAGAAACCGAAATTCAGCAACGACTTATTCGTGCGCGAGACTTTCAACACTGCGCGCTACCAGATGGCAATGCTCATGCTGATATGGCTGAAAATAGCGAACTGTGGCGGTTGGATAACAGCGGAACCATTGCACAAACGTTAGCGCAATTTGACCGTTACTACTGTGCTGAACCTGAATCTAAACTTGAATCGGTAGGGCATCGATGAAACTGACCTTACTGGGAACGGGCAATGCAGGTATGTTGCCCGTTTATGGTTGTACATGCCAAGCTTGCAATCGAGCCCAGCATACCTCGTCGTATCGGCGTAAGAAAACGTCAGCGGTGATCGAGCATCAAGGTAAGCAATTATTGTTGGATGCTAACGCAGATGATCTTCTCTCTCGTTTTCCTGCGGGCAGTATCGATAGAATATTACTGACCCATTATCACATGGATCATGTACATAGTTTATTTGATCTACGCTGGGGGGAAGGTACATCTATTCACGTTGACGGGCCGGATGATCCCCAAGGCTGTGATGATTTGTTCAAACATCCCGGATTATTGGCTTTTCAGCCTCCACTAACAGCCTTTAAAGCGTTTAGTTGGCAAGGTATTACCATTACGCCATTGCCGATGAACCACTCCAAAGTGTGCTTTGGTTATTGCTTTGAATGGCAAGGACGACGTATTGCGTACTTAACCGATACGTTGGGATTACGAGAAGATGTGACTGCGTGGTTAGCCGCAAATCCCATTGAAGTGATGCTGATTGATTGTAGCTTTCCGCCATCGTCTTCTCGAGAAGAACGCCTGCCAGTGAATCACAATGACACCGATACAGTGTGCGTTATTCAACAGGAATGCCTGCCTAATAAAATGGGGCTGATTCATGTTGGGCATGATCTGGAATCATGGGCGATGGATAACCCTAATTACTTTACTGCGTGCCGATTTCTGGCCTTTGATGAACAGGAATTCGAACTATGAGCCAACCTGCAGCACAGATACTGAATGCGGCCCTTCTGTTGCACCTATTGCTTTCTTACTCATGCAGAGGCGGTGATGAAGTAATGATTACGCTTTCCACGTTTACGATCTTGATTAGATTAAATGTGCAAAAGGAATATGTCTGATGTATTGAATAATGTTCATTCATGATTTGCATACTTTTTATGGGTTATATTCATCAAATTGGTGGTAAGTAATCAATATAATGATTTAAACGGTTGTTTAGTTTGCACTAAAGTAAAAGATTGCTACAAAACCAGAGAATATATTGTGATCTTCTGTGAGATTAAATGCATATAAGTCTGCTTTTTTAGGCATTTAATGTAGAGTGGTTATGAGTGATGAAGATCACATTTAAACCAGATAACCACATTGTTGGCAAACTATCCTAAAGGGTAGGACGCAAAGCTTCCGGTCTGTCGACGTCAGTCTATGATAGCGGGGTTACCGTCTTTTAAAGACGTAAAATTGCATCAAACATGCCGATTCTATGGTTGTTTTTTTCTATAAAACAACGGAATCAGTGATTATGATTATTACAAAAAAAACACTTCTACCTGTTACCTTAGCGCTGTTTAGTTCAGGGGTAATGGCACACGGTTATGTCAGTTCAGTCGAAGGCGGTGTTGCGGAAAGTCGTGCTGCACTTTGTAAATTTCCAGCGAATGGAACAGGCGAGAAAAATACAAACTGTGGTTCAGTACAGTGGGAACCACAGAGTGTTGAAGGCCCCGATGGTTTCCCAGAAACAGGCCCTCCTGATGGTAAAATTGCGAGTGCAGGCTTGTCTCAATTTTCTCCACTTGATGAGCAAACGGTTGATCGTTGGGTTAAACGCCCAATGCAAGCGGGCATACAAAACTTTGAATGGACTTTTACCGCAAACCATATCACTCGCAACTGGCGTTATTACATTACCAAGCAAGATTGGAATCCTAATAAATCACTAACACGTAGTGCATTTGATCTGACTCCTTTTTGCCAGATTAGTGGTGATATGGCAGAGCCACCAATGCGTGTACATCACAGCTGTAATGTACCTGAACGCAAAGATTACCAGGTGATCTTAGCGGTATGGGAAGTCGGTAATACACCTGCAAGCTTTTACAATGTTATTGATGTTGTGTTCGATGGCGATTTACCGACGATACCTGACTGGGCTGTTGGTGGGCAGATTTATCCAAGCATGGATCTTAAATCTGGCGATAGCGTTTATACCCGAGTATTTGATGCGTCTGGAGAGAATAATGCGCTTTCGACTGAATTAACGATTGAAACTGAGCAACAAGGACAAGCGAATAATTGGTCATACAGCTTGGCTCAGCAAATCAATAATGTTTACGATAATATCCGTGCAGGTAAAGCTGATGGAGAAGGTAATTTTGCGCCAAGCTATGGTACAAACCCTATTTATCTACAAGACGGCAGTGGGCTAAAACGTGTTGAGATCGGTTACAACATTATCACGCCAGAACCAGATTATGATCTTGATATCAGCGGATTAGAGAATGAATATCAGATTGGTGATGAGTCCGTTAGTCTTGAACTAAACCTTACTGCCCAAGGCGATCAATTTGTTGAACTAACCGTTTATAACCACAACAAAGAAGCGCTGGCGAATAAGCAGGTTACGTTGAATGATGGTGATTCTCAAGCTGTGTCAATGGAGCTGTCGAAATCTGAATCTGGTCATCACATGCTAGTAACGCGAATTAAAGACAGCAGTGAAGGTAACTTGATCGATCAGATCACGAATGACTTCCATTTAACTGAGGGTGGCGATCCACCTGAAGGGGATTACGACTACATCTTTCCTGAAGGGTTAAAAAGCTATACAGCGGGTAGTAAAGTATTAGCAACTGATGGACGTATCTACGAATGTAAGCCTTTCCCATATTCAGGATACTGTATTCAGTGGTCGCCTAGTGCGACTCAGTTTGAACCGGGTGTAGGTTCAGATTGGAGTACAGCTTGGATTAAACTGAACTAAATCCTTTCACCAGCCTCGTCATGGGGCTGGTTTTTCTGCTTGTCTAGATTCTAAATATGTTCAATGTCTAAACTCAAGGCTAATAGTATTATGAGAACCCATTATGATATTTTGACCCGAGTACTGCACTGGATTATGGCTGCGGTCATTATATATGCAACATGTGCTGGCTATATCATGCATCTCGTCGTCGATTCTTCCCCCCGTATTTTTAACTTCTTGTCTGTACTAAATATTTCTCTTGCAACAGTGGGAGCGGCTATTTTCATTGTTCGTTTTATTTGGAGCTTCCTACGTCCGACAGTCCACAGCATTAAACAGAGTGATTCATTGCAGAATAAGATGGCGCACTTAGCCCATTCTCTCCTGTATTTTATGATGTTTAGTGTATTTACGAGTGGTTTTCTGATGCTAAAAACTGGGTATGATTTGTTTTGGTTAATCCCTGTCAATAATGTGATTAGTAATCCAGAGATCAATGCTTTTTTCTTTATGGTGCACAGATTCAGTTGTGTAATGTTGGCACTATTAGTCGTTGTGCATGCATCAGCAGCGTTACATCATCACTATAAGCGAAAGAATAACGTACTTCATAGTATGGTAGGGCCCGCGATAAAGGTGAGGTAGCTTGGGTATACCACTATTACTGGTTGGTAAAAGTAATTTGTATTTTATGATGATTATCATTCATGTGGAAATAAATATACTGTGTCCTCTTCTTCAACAGCAGCACGAAAACGAGGCAAAAGATGGGTTGGGTATTTTTATTATTAGGTGTGCTCGCAGAAGCAACATCGCATGTAGCATTGAAAGCAACTAACGGTTTTACTAACCCCTTGCCTAGCGCCATCGTAATTCTTGGTCATCTGACTGCATTTTTGTTTTTAGGTCAAGCAATGAAAAATCTGCCCGTCGGTGTTGTTCATGCGTCTTGGGCAGGGCTTGCGATTATATTGGTTACGCTGATGTCGAATATTATTTATAAGCAGCATTTAGATGCCAAGGTATGGCTGGGGATGGTCGTGATTGGTATTGGTATTGCCATTATTAACCTCTCTTCAGTTCCTCATACGCATTAAGTTTTATCTTAGGGGGAATTATGAATCAACAACGGGCAGAAAATCTCTACTTTTATCTTAGGCAGCAGCACGCACCGCAAAAAGATATTAATGCGGTGCTTAAGCTGTTAAAGCAAAATTACAGCATCGATTTGGCACAATTAGAAAAACGGTACCGTAAAACGTTAGGTTATTCACCCAACCGATTTGATATTAATACTTATGGCACCGCCGGTTCACGTACGATGAATCAAACACGGCAGATGCAAAAAAATGAAATGCACTAAAGGTGAAATAGCAACTTATCCGCCTGAGGCATTCACCTCACTCACCCGAAAATGCGAATAAGTTAACCCAATCTAAAATCGTTACAGGATCGTTATCAATATGCTGATTAGATTCTAGTTGCTTTAAAGCAGATCATCGATGCCTACGCTATTTTGTAACGTACTTTAAAAACAGACATTGCTCACCCCATCACGCCTTCAGAAATAGTTTGAGGTTCGTCATTAACCATTATTCCGCCTGTACTGACCATGTGAGTTCTGTCTTTTATCACTATTATAAAGCTAACTCGGTTGAACTTATGTACAGCCACTTGAATAGAAGAAGTATTGATTATGCGTTATTTCAAAAGATTATCTTTAGTATTGCTAACTATGGTGGCGACACTTTCTACCGCTTATGCATCAGACACCGCGGTCATTGAAATTGTCACACTAAAACTGAAAGCGGGTGTTTCATATACTGAGTTTGCTCCAATTGATAAAGCAGTCGAAGACCAACATGTTGCTAAACAGTCTGGGTTCATTTCACGCGAATCGGCCGCTGGGGAGAATGGAGAGTGGCTTGTAATTGTACATTGGGAATCTACAAAGGATGCTGATGCATCAATGGCTTCATTTATGAATGCCCCTGCATCTCAGAAGTTTGTCGATAATATTGATGGTTCTACTATGGTTATGAAGCGTTATTCTAAGACACCGTAAATCGGCTGAGGTGGTTTTGTTGCAATAAAGCCTAAAACGGTGGGTTATTCACCCACCGTTTTGATATTAATACTTATGGTGCTGCAGGCTCACGCACGATAAACCAAACATGGCAAATGCAAAAAATACAATGCACTAAAAGCAAGATAATGTGGCTTAGCCACCTTTAGCGATCTTTATTAGTGTTTCGATAAAGGTTTTCACTGCTTTAGTATGTTCAAATTCGAATGCAAGACCATAGTGAACTTCAGTTCGACCGGTATTCACTCGTGTTGGAAAGCGTGTCATGTCTGCATTGTGATAATACGAATATTTAACAGATACCCCATCTAACCCTGATAATTCATTAGCGAAAACTTCAAATGCAGGACGAATAATAAGTTGTGGGTTGTGATTATCGATACAAAGATAAAATGGCTCTTTTAAACTAGGTAACATGTATTCTGTTATCTTTTTAATCTTGAAGTTTGTGCGGCACTCCAACGTTTTTAACGCCTCTTCCATGTCGCTATGTGCGATAGCCATATTGTGTTCCTCGTGCTGAAATAGCGTTTAAATTACGTATTTGGTATAAGGCTCTAGATTGCACGAATATTGGCTTGGAAACTATAGTGTTGCCTTGAATAAATCCTTTAATTTCTCTTAAGTTCTTAACTTAACCAAGATGCAGGAGTAATCGAATCCAATTCTGGTCATGTTTCAACATTTCAGTGTATGGTTAGGTATCTTCAAATAAAATGAAAATGGACGAATGACAACTCTTAATTGCGTGGAAGTAGAACCGCAAGTAACAGCTAGCGCTGCTGTTATCTGGCTTCATGGCTTAGGATCAAATGGTCATGATTTTGAATCAATTTTACCTGAATTAAAACTTCCACAAGATGCACCTGTGCGGTTTATTTTCCCACACTCGCCGTCTATTGCCGTTACGATTAACGGTGGTATGGTGATGCCTGCTTGGTATGATATTTTAGAAATGGGCGCTGGACGTAAGCTAAACGTTCAACAGTTGTTAGATTCAGCTAATCAAGTGGTCGAGTTAATTGAGCGCGAACGTGCTCGTGGTATTGCCAGCGATCGTATTATTATTGCAGGCTTCTCTCAAGGTGGTGCTGTTGCTTACCAAGCGGCATTGAGTTATCCAGACAAGTTGGCAGGCTTATTAGCATTATCAACGTATTTCCCAACCTCTGATTCCATCGAATTTAGTGATGCTAATCGTGAGTTACCGATTGAAGTTATGCACGGTAGCCATGATCCAGTGGTATTACCGTCAATGGGTAAAGATGCTTTAGCTGCACTGAACTCGGCGAATTTTAATCCCAACTGGCGCACTTATCCAATGGAGCACAATGTATGTCTAGAGCAGATACAAGATATAGCGGCATGGTTTAAGCACACGTTGAATTTAGGCTGAGATGTTTTTAAGCTATGAAGGTTGATTAGAAAAAGAAGGAGCATAATGCTCCTTCGTTTTGTTTACGCTTACTTTTGTTTATTCACAAGGCGGAGCAAGGTGGATAACAGCTAGCCCACCCAGTGATGTTTCACGGTATTTTCTGTTCATGTCTTTACCGGTTTGATACATAGTATCGATCACTTTATCGAGAGAAATACGTGATTTACTGTTTCGCTTTAATGCCATACGTGAGGCATTAATAGCCTTCATCGCGCCCATTGCATTACGTTCGATACAGGGGATTTGTACAAGTCCACCAATGGGATCGCACGTCATACCTAAAGAGTGCTCCATGGCAATTTCAGCGGCCATGCAAATTTGTTCATTACTTCCGCCTCGTATTGCCGTTAGACCTGCAGCGGCCATTGACGACGATACGCCAACTTCACCTTGACAGCCCACTTCAGCACCTGAAATGGAGGCATTCATTTTATATAACATGCCAATGGCTGCAGATACTGCTAAGAAATCTTTTATTTGCTCTATTTCTAAGGTGTTAATGAATTTGTTGTAGTACATCAATACGGCAGGAATAACACCAGCTGCACCGTTAGTTGGTGAAGTAACAACTTGCCCGCCTGCGGCATTCTCTTCACTTACCGAAAATGCGAATAAGTTAACCCAATCTAAAATAGTCATAGGATCGTTATCAATATGCTGATTAGATTCTAATTGTTTTAAAAGAGCGGGTGCCCGGCGAGTTACATGTAATCCGCCTTCTAAGATTCCTTCCTTATGGAAGCCTCTTTCCATACAGTCAGACATGATATGCCAAATTTTATTGGCTCTTTCGTCAAATTCGTCTTGGCTTCTAAAGGTTAATTCGTTGTCTTGCACTAAGCGACCAATACTTAATCCGTCACGTTCAGCCATAAGTAGAATATCGTCAGCAGATTTGAAAGGGTAGGCAACGGTAGTTTCGACAGTCGCCCCTTTATTTTGCATTTCTGCTGCAGTCGCAATGAATCCACCGCCTATCGAGTAATAGGTTTCACTTTCTAACTCATTACCTTCTTTATCGATTGCAGTGATCATCATGCCGTTTTCGTGCAAAGGAAGGTTGGTGGTATGAAATACAATATCTTCCTCAGCAGTAAATGGGACTGTTTTCTGGCTTGCTAAAGGTAATGTATTACTTTTATGCGCATTAAGCATTGTTAGGTTGGCAACTTCAATATCGATAGTGTCGGGCTTATTACCCATTAGACCAAGAAACACGGCGCGATCGGTATGGTGTCCTTTTCCTGTTAACGATAAAGAACCGTATAAATCAACCCGTACAGTATGAACAGTTTCTAGCTTAGGCAGAATTTTTTGGCAGAACTCAAATCCCGCGATCATAGGACCATTAGTGTGGGAGCTGGATGGACCAACACCAATTTTATAAATATCAAAAACAGACAACATAATGGTTTTTCCCTATTTTTTATGTCGATATAGAGCTGGTGACACAGCTATATTCATGTACCAATAATACTAAGTATGTGCGTAATATTTTTATTATGCTTATTATCATAACGAAGCAAACAGAGAGGGGTAAGTACAGAGTCATGTTAATGTGATGTTGCAGTGTGTTATCTTTAGTATTCCCTAGCAAACACTAGATTATCACGTTGATGTGTGAGTATTTTAGATAATTATTGGGGTTTTCTGTCACTCTAAGGTGCAATATCAATGCGCACTCTGTTGCGTGTCTTTTCATTATAGGCTCATGAGAAATCCCGTTTCTTATGGTTTATTTTGAGACAATTCTCATTTTTGAGTTAAGGTTTTCTGTAAACTGCCACTAAGTTTAAGTATTAAAGTTAACCACACAAGTTATGAAAGGTATTTAATGGACAGATATTACGCCCGTTTTTCATCTAACCACCCTTGGTTACACTTGTCATTTTTAGCGATCGTAGCGGCTATTTTTAGCATCAGTTGTTATCAGTTATTGGTTAATGAAGAATTAATATTTGCCATCGGCTTAGTGGTACCTGTCGTGATTATTCCGCTTTTTGCAATGGCTGCAAATTATAAACGAAAGTATATGCACGATTGAATGAAGGGCTTGCCACTATAGCTGCCAATAGTTTAACTGCATATTTAAGTGCCTATCCTGCAGATATTCAAGCAATAACGAGCTTTGTTATAGTACTAAAGCTATGAGGTTTTTTGATACGATTAGGTGTTTACTTTAGCTCTTTGAGGGCGTCATCTAATAAGCCTCCGGCTTTGCCGGAGGTCATTTAACTAAAGGAACTAGATTTTGGTTACTGTATAGGAGTTGCTATTGTCAAACAACGTAATGCGATATGTACCTTCCCCCTCACGGATATCTATGTCAGCCCCGTTAAGTTCAAAACTACCGTCTGAGCCGTTATCTCCAAAGTTTTTTCTCCAGTCACCGAAAACATCGAACTTGAACTGTTCGTTACTGCTAGCACCAAAGCTAACTTCAACTTGCCAAGTATAGTCTGCGATTAGAGTCATCTCTGTACTAGCCCAGTTATTATTGGTACCACGGACAGCAAGGCTGGGTTGGTTCGATGCAAAACCGCAGTTGTGCTGACACTGCGTAGTTGTGATCTCGATGGTCTTGATATTCTCCACCGATTCGACTCCTGTTCGTATCGAAATGACGCTACCTTCTTTAATCCAGCCTTTTGCTCCATCGGCTTCCAATGCAATACGATTCGCCAAGCTAGTGAGTGGTGAGCCATTTAGGGTGACAGTGGCGCTGTCGTCAGAATTGATCAGATAACGTACTTCGTTGTTACGACTACTGAGTGCTCCGGCAAAGTTGCCATGCGCGGTGTCGATGGTAATTTGGACCCCGTTGCTGATCGGCGTTTGGTTGATCAAGGTTTCGCGTACCAGGTAATGCGGTACGCTGTTGGTGTCGTAAGAGTCAACTGTAGTACCGTCATCTTCATATAAGGTGAAGCTGCTGGCTTTGTCTGACGGGAAGACTTTAACGATCAACTCATCATGACGGGAACCGTCTTTGCGGTGACCAAATACATCCTTTGTTTGTGCGTCGACATACATCATTGGAATGATGGCTCCAGCACGAACATAAGTCGGTACGCGATTGCGGTTTTCTGAAGGGATCCACTGGTTCACATTTGGCAAGGTTATACCGTTTACGGTATCGTATTTTTCTAGGGTGTGGTAGTTGTACCAAGACCCAGTAGGCAGATAGACGTCGCGTGTTTCTTTAAACTGGGTAGTCAGGCTAGCGACTAGGATATCTTTCCCTATCATCTTTTGATCTGCTTTACCGCTCAGCGTTTGATCATCCTGATAATAAAAAGGCATTGGCGCGATTACTGGCTCTCCATATTTATAGGCTCGATGGGCCAGAGAATAGTAGTAAGGGATCAGCTCGTAACGCTGGCGTAAATTGCTCAGATTACCCACGATATTACCTATCAGCGCCGGAGATGTTTCAGTTATAATGCAGTCGCTTCCTGTCGCTCCGGGCATTCCGCAGTTATTACCGTGAGGGCGCAACGGAATATCTAGCCAAGCCGCATTGGCAAACCAGAGACTGTACATTTCATTTTCGCTGTAGCCAGTTCCTGGCTCAATAGCTGTGTCTTTATTACCTTTATCGTCGAATTTGCGCCAAAACCCACCAATATCCGAGCTGTAGTAGTCAATGCCAGCAAAGGACATTTGCATAGCTGCATTATAGTGCATGTTCATATGATCGAGACGACCACCTATATCACCAGACCATAAACCAACGCCATAGCGTTGAGAGCCCACCGTACCTGCACGAGCAATGGAGTAAGGTCGCTGTGGGTTTTCGGCATGGTTACGCACGTAGCCGTCATAGATCGACTTACTCCACAACAGGTTGTGGACATTATTGTAGTCGGCGTGGTTACCGTTGGCATAACAGGAGTTTGGACGAAAATCTTCTGGTTCACCTAAGTCGGTCCAGTGGCCCAAAATACCCAAATCGATGATGTTAGGTTTGCGCACATTGTCGTGCCACCAAGCGGCTGCCGCATTGTTCGACCAATCAATCATGCCGCTGATGCCAAACCAATTATTAAATTCGGTAGCATCGCTAGTGCCGCAGTTTTTGGCAAAACCGTCGTGAGCGGTCATACCATCGTAGTTGGTGCCACCATAATTACCTTGTTTGGAGACGTATGATTCTTCGATGGTGATTAGCCCGATGTCGTCTTTTTTCAAACTGGCTACTTTACTCGCAGGATTGGGAAAAGCTTGCTCATCAAAAGACAAGTCGCCCATAGGGTTAGCATCACTGTTATTTTGCCAAGCGTGTTTGAAACCAAACCAAGCTACATCCAAAAGGGCTCCGTCGAGTGGGAAGTTTTTTTGACGTAATGTTTTGATGGTATCGTCCAGCTCAGCCCAATTGTCGTAGGAAAATTCGGATACCCACATCCCCAATGCTTTTTTTGGCAATACTGGTGGACGGCCTACCAGTTCCATGAAATCGCTGCGCAAATCGGGAAGATCCGCTCCGCTCATATAGTAGAGGTTGGTTTCAGCTGCATTTTTGTTGCGGATTTCCCACCATTCTCGGGAAAGGTTGAAATCATTTTTGAATTTGGAATCAAGGAACAAAGCATAGTTGATGTTGGTGCCAACGGCATACAACACAGGGAACTGCAAGCGTGGTGTTGTGGCTCCGGCATAAGCTCCGTCGCTGTACGTCACGCTGCTAAAGGTGTTGCCTCGGTCATCCGGTGTACTGAACCCTCCGGCTTCTAACCATTCACCGTTGACCTGACCACCGTTATTCAGATCAATAGAGGCAAAGGTTTGACCCAAACCGTATACTGAATGCATACCGAGATTGTGAACGGAAGCGCCATTCCAAGTGTTATCATAGATTGCGGGACAAATAGTGGCACTCTGCTTATTGTTTTGATTTAGTTCGTTAATGGAGATGCAACCGTTGTTGCTGTCTACACTAACGCTCAGCTCTTTCGTGTTGAAGCCATTATCGTTGGGGTTATAGACCTTTGGTCCTGAGTAATCTTTCTTAAACACCATGGCAGTATTTTTTATTGTCGATTCACCGATAGTATTGCTGTGATGGCGAAAAGAAATGTGTATCAGGTCGTCGTCAAGTATTTCAATAACAGTACTGGCTAAACCATAATTAACAACATACGGTTCAGGAATCGAAGCAAAAGATAAACTAGGTGTTAGCATGCAACAAACTGCTAATAAATTTTTTTTCATATTAAATTAATCCATAGAGCTAACTAATGTGCACGTGTATATGCATATGCATTTTCTATGTATTAGCACTAATAAAGCTCCTCCTTGACTCTACGCCCCCTTGGAATATTTTAATATTTGTGATAAGCGCTCCGTTTTGTAGGGCTTTGTTGCCTACTAAAGCTTTGTGGTCTTTTTGTACGATTAGGTGATCCGATAGCGATTGGGCATCACTAGGTAAGTAAAACGGCTTAAAATAGAACCACCGAACAACATTTCCTTTGACTAATTTACAATGTCTCTCTTGTGTAATGGATTAGCTTTTTCATGGCTTTAGCTGCTGAATTTAACGTTGTTTTGCTAGGGCAATTTGTTCTTTAATGATTACCAATCCTGTTTTGAGTTGGCTACGGCTCGAAGGGCCTGTGAGTGATATACGTATTGCTGCTGGTACTGGGTAACGACCCACTGCAAACATTTCTGCTTCGCGAACATGAATCCCTTTATTACGTAGTAGTTTACTAAAGCTATAGCCAGTTAATGGCTCTGGTAAGGGTATCCAACAATTAAACCCGGGAATAACCGCATTATTCTGCGATGGAAAATACTGATTGAAAAGCCGATGTCGTGCGCTAAGCTCAAGTGCGATTTCTTTATCAACGGCCTTCATGGCTCCATTGGTTAGCCAGCGACAAACGAGGTCGATCATCAATGGGCTGATATGCATGCAATTAGCGCGTAATGTTCGTTGTAAGGTATCTTTTAGTGTTAGCGGCATAATGAGATAACCGACCCGTAACCCTCCTGCAAAATATTTCGAGAAACTACCGACATAAATAGTGATATCGGGGGCTATTGCAACTAACGGTGTTTTACGATGGCTGGGCGGGCAATACAGCACGTCATCTTCAATGATCAAAACGTTATACCGACGACAAATCTCGATGATTTTTAGGCGACGACTATCGTTAATTTGTGTTCCCGTTGGGTTTTGAATTGCAGGGGTTAAATAGAGTAGCCGTGGTTTGTGACGTTTGCAGTGCAGTTCTAAATCTTCGGGAACAATCCCTTCATCATCCAGCTGTACAGGCACTAATTTACGTTCTGCCTGCTGACAGGCATTGATGAATTCTGCGTAACATAATCCTTCAACAAGAATGGTTTCTTTAGGGCGAGAAAGTGACTGTAAAATAATGGCTAAGCTATGCTGGCCACCATATGTCCAAATTAGGCGGCGATTATCGATATCAACGTTCAGGCGATTGCTTAGCCACTGTTGCAAGGTTCTATTATGCCCGTGTAACCCTTCGGCACTGTAATAATCGAGCACGGCTTTTTGTGCTGTGGGCTCATGAGATAAGTCTTGCAGAATAGTCGATAGGTGCTGTTGTTGGCTTAGCAACAGTGGACGACAAATGGCGAGATCGATACCTTCTTGAGACGTTACAGGGTGATAAAAAGCTTGTTGCTCTGATTGCCGATCTTTTACATATGTACCACTGCCCACTTTTGGCTCAATCAATCCTCTTAGTTCTAATTCCTGATAGGCGCGGGTAACCGTACCGACTGTTACTCCAAGGCGATATGACAATATACGCTGTGGTGGCAATTTCATGTTTATTGCCAATTCATTGCTTTCAATGGCTTCAGTAAACGCATCAGCCAATGCCATAAATTTAGGACCTGTACGGTTAGAGATATCAGGAATGAACATTGTCACCTTCGATAGGGGTACATTTAAATACTGAATATAGGATAGATAAGGCTTAATAAGAAAGAAATAGAAGAATTGTTATGGTGACGCATGAACAATAGGTGAATCGCACAATCTTTCGTTACGCTCGTTATATTAAATAGCGAAGTATGAAGGAATGAAATATGAGTACGGTATGGGATTTGTTGCCAGCAATGAGTGTGTTTGCCTTTGTAACGGCGATGACACCGGGGCCCAATAACTTTCTATTGGCAAGTTCTGGTGCCCAATTTGGTATACGTCAGTCGGTACGTCATTTGGTTGGGATCCGTATTGGTGTTATCGGTTTGGTGCTGTTATGCGCTGGTGGGGTCGCAATTGCCCTTAAACAGCACCCAGAACTTTACCGTGTTTTACAGTTTTTAGGGCTGGGTTACATGCTCTGGCTGGTGGTGAAGTTGATGTGTTTTAATTCGAGAGGTAAAAGTGGAAGTGCGGGAAAGCCGTTATCAATGAAACAGGCAATGCTATTCCAGTTGGGTAATGTAAAAGCATGGATGGGCTCATTAGCACTAGTAACCAGTT
Organism: Photobacterium frigidiphilum; assembly: GCF_003025615.1. Taxonomy (GTDB): domain Bacteria; phylum Pseudomonadota; class Gammaproteobacteria; order Enterobacterales; family Vibrionaceae; genus Photobacterium; species Photobacterium frigidiphilum. The sequence continues at coordinate 182,638 of NZ_PYMJ01000003.1, forward strand.
ACAGTTTACCAAGCCATTATTGGTTATCTGTATTCAATATCGTGGTGGTGTTCACTGTCTTTGGGCTGTTTGCGAACACCTGCTGGGCGGGAGTCGGGCGTTGGATCAATCAATACTTAAATACCTCTTTGAAGCAGCGTGCTTTTAATGTCAGCTTAGGCTGCATGACTCTGCTGTCATTACTGCCTGCGATCACGGAAATGATCTAGTTGTAATTAAATTGTCAGGTTTATTTACAGTGTGTACGTACTTCAATCACCACTTAATAACAGTTAAATAATAAATGCAAAATTAACCACTTGAAAAGTATAGTTTATTTTTATTTGTGTGATGAATGCTTGATAATTACATTTATGAAATCAATATCATGTGCCACTTGAATTTATTTTAAACGTAGTCATCAGGGAGATTGATGTGTTTGTTGTTGAATTTTTAATTGTACTGGTTTGTATCTTAATTGGTGCACGGATTGGTGGTATCGGGTTAGGTGTCATGGGTGGTGTGGGTTTAGCCATACTGAGTTTTGTGTTTGGTATGCAACCAACCAGCCCACCAATCGATGTAATGTTGATGATCATGGCGGTTGTGGCTGCTGCGGCTTCAATGCAAGCGGCGGGCGGTTTGGATTTTTTAATCAAAATAGCCTCTAATATTCTGCGTAAAAACCCTCGTCACATCACTTTTATTGCGCCGATTGTTACTTACTTCTTCACGATGATGGCGGGTACTGGTCACGTAGCTTATTCAGTATTGCCTGTTATCGCGGAAGTGAGTCGCCGTAGTGGTATTCGTCCTGAGCGCCCTATGGGTATGGCGGTTATCGCTTCACAATTTGCTATTGTTGCTAGCCCGATTGCGGCTGCTGTGGTAGCACTTGTGGCATTCTTGGAACCGCAAGGTATTACACTGGCTGACGTATTATTGGTGACGATTCCATCAACGATGCTGGGCTTGGCTGCAGCGTGTGTGATCGTGAATAAGCTAGGTAAAGAGCTGAAAGACGATCCGGAATATCAGCGTCGCTTGCAAGATCCTGCATTCCGTGAAGAAATGGAAAAAGAGGTAAAGGTTGAAGATTTAGTCATTCAACCGGAAGCAAAAAAAGCCGTGTCTTTGTTCTTGTTCGGCTCATTGATTGTGGTGGTGATGGGTGCCTTCCCATTCTTGCGTCCAAGCTTCGATGGTCACCCTATGGGAATGGCGCACACCATTGAAATTGTGATGTTGTCGGTTGCGGCATTGATCATTCTAATCTGTAAACCTGATGGCTATGCGATTACTCAGGGTTCGGTGTTCCATGCTGGTATGCGTGCGATTGTTGCGATTTTTGGTATCGCGTGGTTGGGTGACACCTTCATTGCTGGCCATGGTGATATGGTGAAAGAAGCCGTATCAGGCTTAGTGGAAGTGGCACCGTGGACATTCGCGTTTGCGTTGTTTGGCTTATCTGTAATGGTTAACAGTCAAGGCGCAACAACAGCTGTATTAGTACCAGTGGCAATTACCTTGGGTCTACCACCGACAGTAATCATTGCAACTTTCGTGGCTGTGAACGGTTATTTCTTCATTCCAAACTATGGTCCTATTATCGCGTCGATTGATTTCGACCGTACTGGCACTACCAAAATCGGTAAGTATATTTTTAACCATAGCTTTATGATGCCGGGCTTATTAAGCATGGTGTTCAGCATCATCTTCGGACTGATTTTTGCTGGCATTGTATTGTAATCTATTAGCGGCTTATCAGAGTAAGTTGCTTAGGTTACTTGTTAATAATATGTAGAAAAGCCAGTGCAGTAATGCACTGGCTTTTTTGTGTCTGATTGTTCGATAGTGTCTTTTGGGACCTATTTACGTAATAGTATCTTTTGGTTGTCATATATTTAAATAGCTCATATTAGACTGATTATAAAGGTATAGCGCGACTTAAACCGCACTACTCAATATGAAGCCGACGCTTTGCACGAGTGGGGGAAGTACAGTTTGCCGCCTTTAAGTACCCGCGTAGTGTCGAAATTCGTCAGCAGCTACCGATGGGTGCCACAGGAAAAATCTTGAAGAAAGATCTGAAGGCTGAGATGACGTCGGTTACTGCGTAACATCGAGTTGTCCTTATTTTGATGTTTGTTGTCTTTATGTTTGTAATAGGCAAGAGCTTAACTCGGTAAAGTACCCCTCATCGAAACACTGATGAGAAATCGAACATGAACAGAAAACCGAGTACGTGGCTAGTAGTGGCGTTAATGATGTTTCCGCAAATAGTGGAAACCATTTACAGCCCTGTGTTGCCACACATTGCAGAGGCATTTAATGTCTCTTTTCAGACGGCTGCACAAACCTTATCGGTCTACTTTATTGCGTTTGCCTTTGGTGTGGTCTTCTGGGGACGCATGTCAGATGTAATCGGCCGACGACGAGCGATGTTAGCGGGTTTATTGACCTATGGGGTTGGCGCCGGATTGGCGGTTGTAGCGACCTCGTTTGACATTGTGTTGATCGCTCGCATTGTGTCTGCGTTTGGTGCCGCTGTTGGATCGGTGGTCACACAGACCATGCTGCGTGATAGCTATCAAGGTTCTGAGTTGGGCAAAGTGTTCTCACTAATGGGCATGGGTATTGCCATTAGTCCTGTGCTCGGCTTAATGAGTGGTAGTGTGCTGGCAAGCACTTGGGGTTATGTCGGCGTATTTGTTGCGGTAATGGTGTTGGCATTTGTGTTATGGACAGTTTCCATGGTTCGATTACCCGAAACTCGTCCAGAGGTTGTGCAGACAATTTCGATGGGGATAATTGCTCGTAAGATGATTCGTGACGGTGCGTTATGGCGCAGTGCGAGTTTGGTGGCGTTATTCAACCTGATGTTGTTTGGTTATTATGGATTAGCGCCGTTCTTGTTTTCGCATCTTGGTTTGTCGTCTGAAGCTTTTGGTTACAGTGGTATTGCATTGGCGTTGGGATCGTTGCTGGGCAGTATGCTGAATAAACGGTTATTGGTAAGAGGGTGGTCATCACATGCTTTAGTGACGCTGGCGAGTGGCACGGCGTTAATCGGTAGTGTTGGTGTTTTTGTAACGCAATCTCAGCTGTGGTTAGGCTACCCGTTATTCCTATTGCCGATGATGCTGGTGGTGATGGGTTTTGGCGTCGCGATTCCGAATATTTTGGCGCATGCATTAGCCGATTACAAAACGGTTGCTGGTACGGCGGGGGCATTATTTGGTTTAGGTTATTACTTGATGCTGGGTGGTTTGTTAGCAGTGGCTGGTATGGTACAAAACTTAGGGGCTGTACTTGGGATAGGGGCATCGTTGAGCGTGATTTTATCGTTGCATCGTGCAAGTTCACTGAATGTGAGCACAGTGAAATCATGAAGTGCTAAGTACTGAAAAGGTATCACCTTACAGAAGGTAAGCTGAAGGAAAAAGAAAAGGGAAGTCAGCGATGACTTCCCTTTGAGGTTTCAAACAGTATTACATGCCAACCGTCATGTGCAGGCCATAGAACATGCCACGGCTCACTAATTCTGACGAGAATACCAAGATGAAGCTAAGTAGCATCACTGGTACTCCTGGGCGGCTTACCATCAAGCGAGGTACAAACCAGACGCCAAGGGCTGCTAGTAAAAGTCCCACACGCAAGATTTGTAACTGCATCATGTCAGGGATCAAATCAGACGCTGATACGATGGCAGTATTAATGTCACCCAGTGAAATCATTTGGCTAACAGTCACAACCACACTGACGGCGACCGCAATTGCACCAAACAACGGTAATGCATTATCTAATGCTGCCATCTTATGATCAGAAGCAGTCAGTAGCATGTGACCGAAAATCAGACCAGAAATAATGGTTGTTAAGATAAATGCCATTGGCGTGTAGACGGTGTCCCATGTTGGCACTGTGTCGATAAGGTACACTTTGATCATCGAGTACATGAAGCTCACACCAATGATCATAGCAATCACCAATAAAGCTTTACGTAACGACTCTGCGCCTTTGTCGAGTACTTCCAGTAGCCAATAGAAACCACCCGCGGCAAAGAACAAGCTGCCCGTGAATATCTCATTAGACAGCCATGAACTGCCCACTTGGTTCAAAGCATTCATCGCGCGTAATGGGCTGCCAAGGTGCACGGTAGATGCCATGAAACCTAGGCCCATTAAGACCCAAATGAAAAACATGTTTTTATGTAAGCGGTCACTTTCACCGATACACAGTTTGCCTGCCAAGATAATGCAGCCAAGCAGTAAGAATGCACCCACTGCGGTTTGTGCTAATACCGTGAATAGAATCAACGGCCATTCATGCCAAGCCATGTTATACCTCCTTCGGATTTGCCAAGTGACCGGTTTGATCATCCGTCGGACGCGCATTTCGGTTCAGCTTAATGACAATGTTTGGTTTTGTTGTTAGTGATGACGGTAAAGGAGCAACATCTGCATTTGTACCGTATTTTTCACGAAGTTCTGCAATCGGACCAAACTCCAGTGCACGTAGTGGACAAGATCCAACACAGATTGGCTCTAGCCCTTGACCAACACGTTCGTAACAGCCGTCACACTTGGTCATGTGACCTTTTTCTTCGTTGTACTGAGGTGCGCCGTATGGGCAGGCCATTTCACAGTACTTACAACCGATGCAAACATCTTCATCGACAATCACGAAGCCGTCTTCACGTTTGTGCATAGCGCCACTTGGACATACTTTGGTACAAGCAGGTTCGTCACAATGGTTACAAGCGATTGAAAGGTAGTACGAGTACACATCCTGACGGAAGGTATCACCATCTTTAATCCAGTTGCCGCCTGCGTATTCATAGATGCGGCGGTAGTTCACGCCGATATCTAAGTTTTTGTTATCCTTGCAAGATAGCTGACATGTTTTGCAGCCAGTGCATTTGCTTGAATCGATATAAAAGCCGTATTGTTTCATTATTTAACCCTTATGCCTTCTTCACAAGTTGCACGTCTACTAAGTTTGTATGCTGTGGGTTGCCTTTTGCTAATGGGCTAGGGCGCTGAGTGGTCAGTACGTTAATACAGCCACTGTGATCGATACGTTGTCCATCTGGGGCGTACCAAGCACCTTCACCTAACGCGACAACACCTGGCATCATTCGAGGTGTGACTTTTGCGTTGATGTGCACTTCACCACGGTCGTTGAAGATACGAATCAGATCACCATTTTTTATCCCACGCGTTTGGGCATCTAAAGGGTTTAACCACATCTCTTGTTTGGCTGCATCTTTTAAGATATCAACGTTACCGTACGTTGAGTGAGTACGTGCTTTATAATGAAAACCTGTTAATTGAAGTGGGTAGTTACCTTGCTTAGAGGCTTCCCATCCTTCGAAATTAGGCGTGTAAACCGGTAATGGATGAATTGTTTCGTCTGCATCCAATTCCCATGTTTGACCTATGCTAGCCAAGCGTTCTGAATAAATTTCAATTTTACCAGAGGGTGTTCTTAGCGGATTTGCTTCAGGGTTTTCACGGAAATCTTTGTAAGCGACAAAATGCTCTTTCACAAAGCGCTTATAGATACCTTGCTCACGCATCGCTTCGAATGTTGGTAGCAATGGATCTTGTGCGCGAGTTAGTTGGTATAAGTGACGTAACCAACCTTCTTGATCGCGACCTTCAGTAAAGGCTTCTTCAACCCCTAATTTCTGTGCCAGACCAGTACAAATATCGTAAATACTCTTTGCTTCAAATTGCGGTTTAATCGCTTGTGATGCAAAGATGAAATACGGCATGTTGCCTGCTGATGCATCCATACAGAAATCGGATTGCTCAGAGGTGGTTAAATCAGGTAGTACGATATCGGCATATTTAGCAGATGACGTCATGTGGTTATCTATTACCACAATCATTTCACAGGCTTTTTCATCTTGAAGAATGTCATGAGTACGGTTGATATCAGCATGCTGATTAATCAAACAGTTACCAGCATAATTCCAGATGAACTTAATAGGCACATCAAGTTTTTCTTTGCCGCGAATACCATCGGCCGTTGCTGTCATTTCAGGACCGCGGAAAATAGCATCAGTCCACAAGAACATTGGGATAGATGCTTCAATTGGGTTCTGTAATGTAGGGAAGCGAACAAAAGGAATACTAGAGCTGCTTTCGCGTGCTCCTGTACCACCACCGTTAAGGCCAACATTACCGGTTAATAAGGCCAGCATTGCAATCGCACGAGATGCAATTTCGCCATTAGCGGTACGTTGTAGTCCCCAGCCTTGAATAATGGCACAAGGCTTAGTTGAGCCTATTTCGCGAGCTGCTTTGATAATAATGTCTGCAGGAATTCCCGTAATTGATGAAGCCCACTCAGGGGTTTTCTCTACTTCATCATTGCCTAACCCTAAAATATAAGACTTATAGTCACTGTTTGCAGGGGCTGAAGCTGGTAATGTTTTTTCATCATAGCCGACACAGTATTTATCAAGGAAAGCTTGATCAACCAAGTCTTCTTTGATCATCACATGTGCCATTGCTGCAATAAAGGCTGTATCAGTGCCTGGGCGAATTGGGATCCACTGATCTTCACGTCCACCGGCTGTGTCAGTATAACGAGGATCGATTACGATCATGCGTGCATTAGATTTTTCTTTGCCTTCCATGAAGTGGTGAATAACACCACCACCAGACATACGCGTTTCTGCTGGGTTATTACCAAACTGTACAATTAGCTTGGTATTTTCTAAATCAGAAGGGGAATTATTTGCCGCAAAGCCACCGTAAGTGTAGTTCAGACCTACTGCAATTTGTGCGGTTGAGTAATCACCATAATGGTTTAAGTAGCCACCGTTTAGGTTCATCAAGCGAGCAATCAAACTACCACCCGGAGGCCATGATTTAGTAACTGTACCGCCTAGAGTGCCAGTACCGTAATTCAAGTAAATCGCTTCATTACCGTAGTCTTTACGAATCGTCGTAATAGAAGCTGCGATCTCGTTGAAAGCTTCATCCCAACTAATACGTTTGAATTTACCTTCACCACGTTTACCAACGCGCTTCATTGGATATTTTAAGCGATCAGGGTTATACACTCGGCGTCGCATTGAACGACCACGTAAGCAGGCACGTACTTGGTGATGACCATACTCGTCATTACCTGTGTTATCGGTTTCAACCCACTTTATTTCGCCATCTGAAACATGCATGCGTAATGGGCAGCGGCTGCCACAGTTTACGGTACAAGAGCTCCATACAACTTTGTCTTCCGCTGGTGCGGTTGACGTTGCAGCAAAAGCGGAATTTGATTTGAATGGTAGGGTAACACTGCTGGCTACGGCGGCTAAACTACCTAATACGGAACCTGTTTTCACAAAGTTACGACGAGATAATTTAGGTGCTAGTAGTTCTTTCAGTTTTAATTTCATAGCACGACATTCTCTGTGTTATTGCTGACACAATTGTTTTTTATATGATTAATAAATCACGGTTATAATTTAAGTTCTACTCTTTAAGTGGTAGCGCTTTATTAGCCATACTTTCTTTTTTGTTGCCTCTTTACTATGTCTTGCATCAAGAAAAACGAGGGAGAGAAACGGGCTGTATTTATATTTGTCTGATCTCTGATTAAGATCACGGTTGTTAAGAGAAATTGATGTTTTACAAGCATTTATGTACTACTAATCATTCTTATTCAGCTATTAATAATATTGAAGATTGCGTTAAAACAATTTTCTTCTAATCTTCTTGGGGTAGACTCAAAACGTACCTAGTCTAAATAATGAGGAATCATGGAAAACATCGCAATTGTTGCAAAGTTATTAGGCAGCTTCTTTTATTTTCCATTGGCGTATGAAAATAATATTCAATATTTAGATGCTATTAAAAATAGTGATGACGTAAATGAAACAGCTTTTTTTGCATTTATTTCTGCAGTAGAAAGTACAAATGAAGAAGCGCTACGAGCTGATTTTCAATTATTGTTTGAAGGTTGTGAAATAATGCCTGCACCACCATGGGGATCGGTTTATTTAGATCGTGAACAAGTGATCTTTGGTGATTCTACGTTACGTTTACGACAGTTTTTAGCTAGTCATAATATGTTGTTAGATACAGGAATGCGTGAGCCGGAAGATCAATTCGGGTTAACCTTGCTAGCCTTAGCCAATATTATTGATCAATGTGACGATGTAACGATCGTAACTGCTTTGTTAGCCGATCACCTTTTACCGTGGGCATATCATTACCTTGCATTGGTACAGAAACACGGTCAGACCGATGTGTATAAAGTACTGGCTGAGATAACTGAAGAGTGGTTAACCGCGGTTCAGTCAGAACTGAAGATAACACCTCAAACGTATAAATTATATTTCTGATGGCCGAGCGTAACGAAAAATATTATCGGGCGTGTCTAGAGCATTACTCTGTAAGCCGACGAGGCTTATTAAGAGGATTATTCTCTGGTGCGAATAAAGCGGTTCAGGTGCCAGATGAAATATCGGTAAAACGTTCTGTTCCTCGTCCACCTGGTGCTGTAGATGAAGGTGTGTTTTTACAGTTATGCCAATCATGCAATGACTGTGAAACGGCATGTGTGCAGCAAGTGATTGAAATGGTTGAAGGGCGGCCTCAGCTTAATCTAGATTACAATCACTGCACGCAATGCGGTGAATGCCAAAAAGCTTGCTCGACTGGCGCATTATCATCAATAAACAAAGATATTGGTTTACGTCCATCATTCTCAAAAGGGTGTAATAATCGCTTGTCTGGCGAATGCCTAATCTGTGCTGATGCTTGCCCACAGTTGGCAATCTCTGTTTCTTCTCGGCAGTTACCCGTTATAAATGAAGCTCTGTGTTCTGGGTGCGGTCAGTGTCGTTCAGTATGTTTTATTGGTGCTGTTCAACTTGAATGGCCAACAGCTCGCCATTAAGCGAGCTGTATATTTCATCTATATCTTTTTATGCACAAAGATTGGCTTCCTTAGCACTATTTATTCCTCTAAATCAATATTGTAGAAATGACGAACTACACTTTATTGATGAACTTAGCGGTAATACTTTTGTTTTTTAGGAGGCAAGATGAGCGCTCTACACGGATTAACCATTGAAATTGATCGTGATCGTAATGACTTCTTTATGGAAATAAAGGCAATCGGCACGCTAACACATGCTGATTATGAAAAAATCACCCCAATCATTGATGAAGCGTTGGAAGGGGTAACGGTACCGATTGTGAATGTCTATATCGATGGAACTGAGTTCGATGGTTGGCAGTTACAAGCCGCGTGGGATGATTTAAAAATAGGGTTAAAACACGGCAAGAAATTCGATAAAGTGGCTTTATATGGTAACCAGCATTGGCAAGAAGTGATGTCAAAAATTGGCAGTTGGTTTGTATCGGGTGAAGTTAGATATTTTGACGATCCACTCGAAGCATTAGCATGGTTAAGAGATTAGGTTCACTGGAAAGAATGGATGAACAGTGATTAGGGTTATTAAAATTTGCCAAAAATGTGAAATTATTATTGTTTTCATACATTTTAATTAAATTTAATCACTGTATGAATGATTGTTTTACGATAAAATGAAACGACGTTCGATATGTAACTGCTTGAATCGATATAATACAGGCTTAAAGAATGAAAATAACCACGATCGCATCCGTCATCACTACCGCTTTGATTCCCGTCATGTTTTCTTCAACGTGTATGGCATATACATCGAATGATGTTGAATCGGTAAATAGTGGCGACGTTGCAAGTACAACGGAAGTACAGAGTGATACAACAGCGAAAGCAGCAACAATGCCTCGTTTTGATGATTCACCACGTTATTTTGTCGGCATTAACGCCGGTAAAAGTAAGTTAAATGGAACCGATATTGCGACATTAGGCAGCGATTCTCAAGAAGCTTCAAGCCCTGATGCAAGTGGCTTTGGTGGTTTGTCTATAGGTCGATACAGCGCTAATGGTGGCAGCCGTATATATTACAGCTATGAGCAGCATTCGGCTGACACACAATTTAGCTCAGCTTTAGCTTACTCGACGAAAACGAGCTTGCATTTACTGAATGCTGATCGTATTTTTCGTGCAGATAAAAGCGTAAATCCTTTTATCGGATTGCATTTTGGTTATGGTAAAACGAAATCTGACTCCGAACTTTCTAGTGGCTATAAAGACTCTGGGCTTGTCTTTGGTTTACAAGCAGGTGTTGCTTGGCGTGCCAGTGAACAATTTACCATTGAGCTAGGGCTTCGTCATACGGTTTTGCCTGATAACTCTAAAGAATGGTCTGCGACAAGCGGTGGTAACACCTATAAGTTTCAGTCAACGCAAAGTACATTGTCTTCAGCGTATTTGGGGGCTAATTACCGCTTCTAATACTTATACCCAAGCTACCTCAAGATTCTCGCTGAAACGAGCATCTTGAGGTAACTTGGGTATATCCACTTTATTTAGGTAACACGCATTTAGCACTTAATAAGTGCGTGTTCATAACACCACGGTTTACTCAGCCTTTCAGCCGCGTATAATGCCCTCCTCATAAACGACAATCATTATCAATAAGGACTTCATTTTGAAGCTATTTGTCAGAGATCTTACGGTTATTGACGCCTCATACTTGTGTGACGAGCGTGGAATGGTCGGTGAAAGTTGGATTCTTGATGTGGTGATGTCGGGCGAACTGAATGAAATGAGTATGCTGCTTGATTTCAGTCGTGTGAAAAAGCAAATTAAGTTCTTGGTTGATGAGCATGTCGATCATCGTTTGATTGTGCCAAGCAACAATACTGCGATTCGGACAGCGACCACTAAATCAGGTTATGCGACTGTAGATTTACTGCGTGGTGATAAAAGTATTCACCTGCATAGCCCTGAAGAAGCATACTGCTTTATTGATGCAGAAAAAGTAACAATTGAATCTGTGACGGCTTACCTGCATAACATACTTAAAGGTAACTTGCCTGATAACGTTGAAGGGTTAGAGCTTACTTTACGTCATGAAAAGATTGATGGCCCTTTTTATCATTACAGCCATGGTTTAAAAAAGCATGACGGCAACTGCCAACGTATTGCTCATGGTCATCGCTCTCCCATTGAACTGTTTGTTGATGGCGCTCGCCATACTGAACTAGAGCAACAATGGGCAAATCGCTGGGAAGATATTTATTTAGGCACGAAAGAAGACATGATTTCTGTGGCTGAATTAAACCTTAGCGAACACGCTACATCTATTACCGACGATGGTTATTTTGGGTTTCGTTATACTGCGCCGCAAGGTGAATTCGAGCTCGCAATAGCGAAATCAGAAACGGAAATTATTGATACTGACACCACTGTCGAGTTATTGGCATCGTATATTGCTAATGAAGTGAAGCAATCACTGAGTGATGAATCACTTGAGGTTGTTGCTTACGAAGGTGTCGGTAAAGGCGCTATGGCTTCTGCTTAATTAGCCTCTGTCGAATAAAAGCCCATTATCATCTGCTTTCACAGCGATGATAATGGGCTTTTTTATTGCAAGTACACAGCGTTTTTCTGTGTTTTTTTTGAAAGAAATTATTCAATAACTGAATTTTACAGTGAAGGAATTTCCTGCTTTAATTCTGCTGTGAACATATAGCGATATATTTCCCAGTCACATCTCTTTTCTTAACAACAAAACATTTAAGGTCATTGAGGATCATCACCAGAGCGCTATACCCATTATTCTCTGTCTTGCTTGGCCCATACGCACCAATATGCTTAGACCGGAAACGACTAAATTCAGTATTGTCGGAAAGCAAAAGCACTGCTGGATGAAAACAGATCATATTGAAAGGTTCTGGTAGTGGGATTATCCGCAATGAGTAATAAATTTTCACCTATTAAGATGGTATAAGTTGAATTTAGATTAATTGAAACCAATAGAATAACTTCAGCTACAAGCTAATATTACAACAGAATTAAAACATCGTGAAATTGAGTAAACAAATAACAACCCATTAGCTGATTATACTGAAAAGGCTTTTATTGGTTAATTGTGGCAGTCTTCGATAAGAAATTTAACGTGTTAAGTTCATTTTTATCATTCTACCATGCAGCACTAAAAGTGCTTTTTATCACTTTGCTGAGAATCGAGGGCATAGCAAGTGGTTATCTATGATGTATGCTCGTTGAAACTGGAATTATTTGGATTATAGGCTAGTCTCCGATTAAAACCCCCAGAGTCTATAAATCATTAATGATGTATTAAGACAAATGTAATCATCATTTATAACTATTACTTCCCGTCTGTTGATTTTTATTTACACTCCCACCAAACTTGTTACATCTAATTTCAAACATTACTATGTTCATTATTACTAATTGATCAATGTGTGACTAAAGTCTTACTTTATGAAGGGTTATTTCAGATAATCACATTTCTATTTCTTTTCATTATTTGAACTGGATCGACTATTTCTAGCTCCGTAAGTATCTGTTAGATAACCAAGATCAATGTCTGAAAGTAAATTTATGCTTCTGATGATGTTATGGAAAATATTTCTATAAATCAGACCTATTGTGGAAAATTTGGGATTTTTTTCTCTCATATAAAGCGTATTCTCATTTTGAATTCAAACATAAGTACTAGGGAATAATTACTTCATTAATTAACATTTACTCTTTTTGATTTTTTATTTCAGTATTTACTTCACACCGATTTATCGGATATTCCCTCGTGCCAATTTTTTATATTGGGCGTAATAGTAGGTGAAACATGACAAAACAAAAATTAGGACTCGCGAGTATCGTATTACTTGGATTTAACTCCATCATTGGATCCGGAATATTTTTACTACCTAGTTCGTTATATCAATTAGCTGGTGACTGGTCTGTTGCTCTTATTCTTATCACTGCAGTTATTGTTGCCACAATTGCTTTTTGCTTTGCTGAAGCATCAGGTTATTTTAGCCAGAATGGTGCCGCTTATGTATATACAAAGGAAGCCTTTGGTCCTTTTGCTGGTTTTGAAGTCGGTTTCCTGAAATGGATAATGCAATGTATTGCGTGGGGGGTAATGGCTGTCGCACTTACTAATATTCTTGCTAATACATTTAGTTTTGAAGATGACCAAATGCTTCGTAGCGGAATTATTATTAGCATTGTAGGTTCGCTAACAATATTAAACCTTGCTGGGGTGGGTGCTGCTAAATTTGTAAATAACATTTCCACATTGGCAAAAATGATACCGTTAGTTATATTAATTGCTGGAGGTGTGTGGTTTATTAACCCAGAATTCATCATGCCTACTATCTCTTCTGCACCTGCAGAAACGGCGGAACACTCACTTTCCTTTGAGACACTAGGTTCAGCTTTGATCCTTTGTTTCTACGCTTTTACCGGATTTGAAACATTCGGTACTGCCGCTGAAGATATGGAAAACCCGAAACGTAACCTTCCTCTTGCCATTATTATCGTGATTATCGCCGTGACGGTATTCTATGTCGCGGTTATGGCTGTGTCTGTCGGCATTCTGGGCCCTGATATCGCCAACTCTACTGTACCGTTGGCCGATGCTGCAAAAGTTGTATTCGGTGATGCTGGTTTCTATATGATTACTGTCGGCTCAATCATTTCTATTGCCGGAATTAATGTTGCCGCTTCTTTCCATATTCCACGTGCGTTATTGCCATTGGCTGACGACAAGATGATCCCTGCTGTCTTTGGTCACAAGAATGAGAAAGGAATCCCTACCGTGGCTATTTTAGTATCCGGTCTAGTGACTATTCCGATTGCTCTTTCTGGCTCATTTACTACTCTAGCAATGCTGAGCGTGGTAACCCGTTTTGCGCAATACATCCCTACCTGTATTGCTGTACTTAAGTTCCGCAAGCGCTTTGAAGGTGACGAAAGCACCAAGAATAACTTCAGAGTACCGTTCGGTCCGGTTGTGCCTGTTGCAGGTGTTTGTATCTGTATCTGGCTACTTGCTGACCAAAGCTTAACTAAAATTCTTGTCGGATTGGGTGCTATGGTACTGATTTCTCCGCTTTACTTTATTGCTCGCAAACGTGCAGCAGAGCAACAAATTGAACCAGCAACCACTAAAGCGTAACCCACTCGTAAACTCAGCCAGAATCTAAGGTTCTGGCTATTATCCGGACATAATAGATGATGAACACAATTGAACTTGTTAACGAATGGCATCAGGAAATTACTACATGGCGTCATACGCTGCACAGCATGCCAGAGGTAGGATTTGAACTTCACTACACATCTCAATATGTCGCGAACAAACTTGAATCCTGGGGTGTGAAAATCGATCGCAGCTTCGGCCAAACTGGCGTTGTCGGTATTATAGACGGCACACTGGGCGAAGGAAGAACCATTGCCTACCGCGCCGATATGGATGCTCTGCCGATGCAGGATCAAACAGGTCAACTATATGCTTCTCAACATCCGGGTAAAGCTCATGCCTGCGGCCATGACGGCCACATGGCAATGTTACTAGCGACGGCTCGGTATTTTTCCGAAAACCGGGATTTTAGAGGCCGCATCATCTTTTTATTCCAACCAGCAGAAGAAATAGGCGCCGGAGCCAAAGCCATGATGGAAGATGGCCTGTTCGAGAAATACCCTTTTGACGAAGTGTATGGGTTTCACAATATGCCAAGGTTGCCAGAGAACACCATTTCACTGCGTTATGGCCCTATTACTGGCGCTGGTGAAAAGTTCAGCCTGATTGTTAAAGGCTGTAGCGGTCACTCCAGTGTGCCGCACAAATGTATCAACCCAATTACCATCTCTGCCAAGATCATCACTGCATGGCAATCCATTGTTTCGGAGTGCGTACCGTGTTCTGAAATGGGGGTACTTGCTGTAACGAAAATTATGAGTGGTGAAGTATTTAACGCGATACCTGAATCAGCTGAAGCTGGCGGTACCATTCGCTTCTACGAACGTGAAGTAGGCGAGACTATGCGCCGCAAGATGCAATTGCTCGCCAGCTCCATAGCTGAAGCTTATGACGCAAAAGCTGAAGTTATCTTCGAAGTTCTATGCCCAGCGACAGTAAATACCGCCGAACAAGTTGATTGCGTGATTGATGTTGCCAAGGAAACGGTCGGGGTAGATAACCTCAACGCCAATGTCGATCCCAGTCCGGGCGGCGAAGACATGGCATTTTTCAAGAAAGACGACAGTATTGGTGCCTGCTTTTTTATGATTGGCTCAAAAGGCACCAACCTCCATACCTGCGATTTTGATTTTGATGACAGTATTATCCCTCTAGGGGTCACCATGCTGTGCCGAATTGCAAAACAACGATTAGTGTAAAATAAGGTTAATTATGAAAACAATACTAAAAACATCGCTACTTTCCCTTGCTCTGGCCATTATGCCAACCTCTGCTGCCTTTGCCGATGTCATCGACTGGTCAAGCGACGAGGGGATCACCCGCCTTGAACAGTCTAATTTTAAGAAAGATTTTTTCAAGCTAGCAAACTTTTATGATGCGCAAGATAACAAAGTCTACTGTGGTGTCGCATCTACCAGCATTATAATGAACGCCCTTCGTGTTCGTCAGAATGTTACTGAAATCCCGTTAGATGAATTAGCAATAACGGCAGAAGACCGAGTCTACTTTCCTCAGGGTAACTGGAGTCCGTTCTACGAGCGCTATACTCAAAATACTGTTTTAGGACACAGCACTAAAACTCGACTACAAATTATGGGACAACCTGTCTCTGACGGTGCTGGCCCAGATTACGGTTTGCAGCTAGATCAAATGACGGATCTGGTGGCAACTAACCAGTTAAAGGTAAAAACAGTTTTTGTCGATAACCTAGACAGAAAAGCGTCTATGAAAGCAGAACTGGTCCATGCCCTAGAGACCAAAAACCAGTATGTTGTCGTTAATTACTCGCGCAAAACGCTTAATCAGCCAGGTTCAGGTCATTACTCACCTATTGGAGCCTACGATAAAGCATCTGATTCTTTCCTAATCATGGATGTGTCAAATGCCAAAGCGGATTGGGTCTGGGTTGACAGCGATCAACTGTTCGACGCTATGGCAACTATGGATACAAAACGCAATCGTGGTTACCTGCTGATCAGCGAAGGTCTAAAAGGTTAATCACTCATCGCTCTGGCAGGCTCCCCCCTGCCGGAGTTAACACATTACTACGCCTTCTCGTCCCGCATTGCGACCAAGTCAGTCTTTAACCTCCTCTCAAATAGCTTGAAAACCGCCTGTAGTATTCAGCTGAAGTTATGGAAGAAACCATAGAGGCCATCATTGATGGCTAAGGCAGAAAGGCTACAAGTAGCCCTTTAAACATATCAACATGCGAAGTTGGAACTCATCGAAGAGTCCACTAGCAACTATGCTATGTCAAATCAGTGGCTTATTCGGAAAATAAAGGATTGCTGGAATACATCGTGTTTTTTCTGCGTGAGTAATTGGCTATTGTGTAACATTAGAATCGATTGAATAATTTTGGTGCCTAAGCCTAATGATCCTGAAGGGGCATTTTGTTCGATACGATTACTGATGTTGATCTCAACCTGATTATGCTGTTTATTTTTATTAGGTTGAATGACCGTTAATTCGATGGAAGAGTTATTAGGGGCATGGCGAATTGCATTCTCTAATAAGTTAGAGAAAAGTCGAGATAATAGCTGTTTATCTCCTGTTATTGGTGCAATGTCTGCAATATTCAAATTAAGTGATAGGTGCTTTCTTTGGGCATCGATAGCAACGCTTTCTGCTGTCTCGTAGATAATATCTGCCAGTTTGACCGATTCAAAATGCGGGGCGGGCTCTGGTTGTTTATCTCTTGCAAGCTGTAATTGATGGTGCAATTGTTCTGCCAGTTTTTGAGCATTACGGTGGGCTGTATCAATCAAAGGGTTTGGCTTTTCAGCCTGTAGTTGCCATGTTTCTAAATAACCTAATACGCTTGATAACGGGGTTTTTAAATCATGGCTAAGTTGCATCAGCATTTCATGGCGAAATGTCTCTTGTTGCTGTAATTGAAGGAATTGCTGTTGAATATATTGCGCCATTTGATAAAACTGTGCCGTAATGGGCTGTAATTCAGGTACTTGTTGTACGAAATCAGGTTGTAAACGGAAGTTATCTTTGGCTTGTAAACGTAAACGACGAGTGACTGTTTCCATTGGTGTTAGCAATGTACGTTTGACCATAAAGTAAGTGGCCATGCTAAATCCTACAAGTAACACGAGAGAGGCTATAAGTACCATTAATATTGGACCGTAACTTTCTTGCGCTGTTAGTAAGCTATGTTTCTCACTACCAATAACCACATACAAATAACCAATCACTGAACCAAATTGACTAATAGGGGCAACTGAAAATACTTTTTGTTGTTCGGGTAGGCGAGGATCATCTCCTAAAATGGGAAACGGCTTTTCAGCCAAAAATTGTTTAATAGGAAGAAGGCTAACTTTCCCCATTTGTACTTTTCCTTCAGGGGCGGCATGGCTGCGGATATTACCTTGTTGATCAAGGAAGTAAATTTCGAAATCAGGACCTAGTAACATCAAAGTATGAAAGATGGACTTTAGTGCATCAGGGTTGTAATTCGTGCCTTCCATTAGCGGATTATCATCACGCATGTGGGCGGCTAATTCATGATGCAAACCTTGCTGGGTACGTTGCTCTGTTGTTGCTTGTTGTTGGAAAAATAATGAGCCAATTAATAACGCTGAAAGTGAAAACCATACACACGTTAGCAGCAATAAACGTAGTTTGAAGTTCATGGTTATCCTTCCTTTATGGCGGTTAGTAGAATTGTTGAATAGCCCATTAAATAGCTTGAAATTTATACCCAACACCCCAAATAGTATGAATGTACTTGTGCTTAGGATGACAGGCTTCCAGTTTCGTTCTTAATCGGTTAACGGTGCTACAAACCGTATGGTGATAGCCCGAAAAGTCGGTATGCCAAACCTGTGAAAGCAATTCATCTTTGCTATAAACTCGCCCAGGTCTTTTTGCTAAAAAGTACAGCAAGGTGAATTCCGTTGCTGTTAGATTAATCGGCTGCTGGTTCACTTCAACTTGGTGAGAATCTGGTTTAATGGCTAACTCATCAAAATGTAAAACAGGCTCTTGGTTATCTAGCGTATTCTCTGATTCAGTCTGTTGTATTCGTTGGCTTGAACTTGATGATTCGTTGTGGCTCTCTCTACGTAAAATAGCTCTTACTCTTGCTTGAAACTCAAGAACGCTAAAAGGTTTCGTTAAATAGTCATCTGCCCCAGATTCTAAGCCTTCGACTTTGTCTTTTTCACTATCTCTGGCTGTTAGCATAAGTACTGGTGTCCAATTTTCATGCTGGCGCAGTGTGTGGCAAAGTGTTAAACCGTCACCATCGTCGAGCCCTCTATCTAGAATCACTAACGAAAAGTGGTTCTCTTTAATTAATTTATCGGCTTTAGTTATGGTGGTTGCACGAACAACCTGATGATTTTGCAGTGTTAAGTGCATGCCTATCAGCTCTGCAAGATCGTTATCATCTTCAACAATTAAGATATTAGATGGTGCAATTATTTGGGTTGTTGTAGTTATCTTTGCTGCTGTTGTATTTAACATGATCTTTCCCCCGGCTATTCGCACGACATGATGTTCTCGTCGTGTTTTAGAATGGCAGTTACACCGTTTTTATCTTCTGGTGTAACTGACCGGATAGGGAAAGAATTCTTTCATTGAATAGCAAAAATTATTCGATTCAAAAGTACTTTATTCGACAAGTGCTTTATGTAACAACTACTCTGTCCGAGTAATACTTAATCGTGCGCCTGGGTTTAAGAATCGATGGGTTGCGTTTAATACAGAGGTTGCTAGCCCATCATCAAGGCTAATAACACCAGCATGGAATGAAACGCGGTTATTGTCGTCACGTGCACTGTTGAAACCTTCACCACCGGCAGCTGGCCCCGGTATGCTTGCCGCAGATTCATCATTGTTTTCTGTGCCTGAATCCCAAACCGCCATGTTCATATTCAAGCTTGCCCCAACAGCTAGCGATGTAAGATCTAATTGGGTTTCTCCCACAAAACCATCATTGGTGTTTACCAGCATGCTGGCGACAGAGATTAAGCTAGCTTGGGTTGGATCAATTGTAAAAGTAATAGTGTCGCTGTTACCTGGTAATACAACCCCTGTACCAGAGAAGCTATAACCGACATTGGTGTTTGTTTCTTTTTCAGCAAGTACCGATGAGTTGTCACCACTTTCAGCTAATATTTCTAGGCCATCACTTGCTGCCTCACCCACTGAAAATAGACGATATTGGTCGTTATGCGCTAATACTGCCAGCGGAGAAAGCGGTTGATTGGGTGTAAGGTTTTTAACGGTAACAGTATAGCTACGGGGTGCTCCACTATCGTCGTTGTCGGGACAACCTACTAGCAGGCTTACACTGGCTGCAATTGCTATCAGACGGAATTTCATATCAGCCTCCTTATTTAACCGTTACGGTCATTATCGCTACTGGATTTAACCAACGGTATGCGCTGCTGTTAATGTCGCTTACACCTCCTGCTGGATTGGTATCACCAAGGTTGCCGGGGTGAATATGTACTTTGTCATTGGTGACTGTGGTTTCGACACCAGTGCCGCCAGTACCAAACGTGATAAAAGGGGGATTAGGCATACTTGCTGCT
Organism: Photobacterium frigidiphilum; assembly: GCF_003025615.1. Taxonomy (GTDB): domain Bacteria; phylum Pseudomonadota; class Gammaproteobacteria; order Enterobacterales; family Vibrionaceae; genus Photobacterium; species Photobacterium frigidiphilum. The sequence continues at coordinate 202,255 of NZ_PYMJ01000003.1, forward strand.
AATTCGTCGTTAGCTTCTGTACCTGCATCGTAGCTATTTAAGTAAACCTTGTAGGTGCCAGATGTCGATGGAATAATCCAGCTATCAAGTCCGACAAAACCATCGTTAGTGGGCAATAACATGGCAGTTACCGAGAGTCGGTCTAGGTCGCCAGTACTTATGGATGTTGTAGCCGCTACACCGGGATTAAGAATGCCACTTGCGGGGTTCTCTATAACGACAGCCCCTGCATTACTGGCTAAAGAGGATAAACCTGAAATATCACCACCTTCTGCCATTGCTTCTAGTTCTGCCGATGCGTTAGTGCCCGATTCAAATAAATGGGCATCAGCACTGTGTGCAGCAATAAGCAGTGGCGTAAAGTAAATTCCTTTTGTTGCATTGGTTATTGAAATATCAAGTTCTGCCGCCTGTAAGCCCACAGCACACAATATAGAGGTACTGATCAAAGAGGATTTTATTACAGAGGGTAAGTGCATTGTTGTTTTCATCATCGCGTCCATCATGTTATTGGTGATATTCAAAGCATGACGGATAAATCTGACAATCATCTCGCGAAATTCTCACAAATTCATCACAATTTTTTTTGCTATTATTGTTACTTCACAGCACTGGGTAGAAGAATGAAAACGATTAAAGCTCACTGTATGGTAATACTTGCGACTATCTTGATTGCGGGCTCTTTTCTTGCCTCGAATAATCTAACCGGAACGGTTAATCCGATATCGTTGACGTTACTCCGATTCGTCATTGCGACCTTGTGTTTAGCGCCTGTTGTATTATTTACACCAAGGTTTCGTAAGCAAATAATGCGTGTATTGCCACGTTGCATGGTGATCAGTTTCTTTTATTCTGGTTACTTCATTTGTTTGTTCGAGGCATTAAAAACGACCACGGTATTAAATACAGGCACGCTTTATACATTAACCCCTTTTATCACTGCTGTACTGTGTATTTTCTTGTTCAAGATGAAAGTCGGCTTGGTGCAATTTTTTGCTTATATTTTAGGGGCAATTGGTACGCTATGGGTGGTATTTAATGGCAGCCTTAATTCGTTGTTATCGCTATCTTTAACTCAAGGTGATTTGATATTCATGCTAGGTGTCTGCTCAATGTGTGGTTATACCATTGTTATGAAATTGCTTTATCGAAAAGATAACGTCATCGTTCTTACATTTTGTACGCTTTTAGGCGGTACGCTGTGGATGACGATTGCCACTGTGGCGATGGGTATTCCATTACAGTGGGATTTGCTACAAGGTAACGCTTTGTTGAGCATGGTGTATTTAGCAATTGGCGCTACATTACTCACCTCTTATTTATATCAAAAAGCATCTATAGCATTAAACCCAAGCAGTGTTACCGCTTATATCTATATGAGCCCAGCTTGTGTGGCACTTCTTACATTCTTAATACACGGCGAATCTATTTCAACAGTCATTCTATTTGGTATTGCTTTATCAGCCATAGCCACTCTCTTTTTACAGATAATGAATGTTAGAAATAGTCACAAATCGGCGCACTAAACGTGATTAATGCAGCGATTACTCGCGTTATAAACAGCATATGATCACAACGATTAATGTTAGGATGTTATTGAGCACTCACAGAGAGTGCCGATCTATTTGATAAAATAAGAATGTAAAAGAGGTTTTCATGTCAAAGCTCCGTAATATTCGTATCGATATCGTCTCTGATGTTGTATGCCCGTGGTGTATTATTGGCTATAGACGCCTTGAAGAAGCACTTGGTGCATTTGAAGGAAAGATAAACGTAGAGCTGTATTGGCAACCTTTCCAAATTAACCCTGATATGCCAAGTGAAGGGGAGAATTTAGGCGAGCACCTAACCAAGAAGTACGGGTTAACGTCAGAGCAAAGCCAAGCTAACCGTGAAAATCTGATTCAGATCGGGGAGTCTTTAGATTTTACGTTCAACTTCACCCCTGAATTTAAAATTTATAACACATTTAAAGCACATCAGTTATTACATTGGGCTGCAAAGCAGGGTAGGCAACATGCATTAAAGTTAGCCTTATTTGATGCTTATTTTACCGAGCAGAAAGATCCGAGTGATATTGAATTACTGGTAACGGCTGCAATGCAGGTCGGGTTAGATGGTGAAGAAGCGCGTGCGGTATTAACCGATGAACGTTTTGCTGATGATGTGAAAATGAATCAACAAACTTGGACAAATAGTGGTATTCAGTCTGTCCCTTCGATTGTATTGGATCAGAAATATCTAATTTCTGGGGCGCAAGATCCTGAAACATTCATTCAGTCGATTCAGCAAGTGCTTAATGACGCTCGCTAAGCTATTTATTGAAAGCAGCAATTGATAATACTGAAATGATGAAGCCGTAAAATTCATGTCAGCTTATGGTGCAGGCTATATGTGTGTTTGCACCATATCTTTGTTCAAAAAATAACTTAGATCTAATGGTGGTTTAACCGAAATATGGCTCTGAAAGGAATAAGCGAACAGTTAAATCGGTTGATAATTCGTTAAATGCTCACCCTTGCAGTGTCTAGTACAATCAAAATAGGTAACTACAGTCGAATATTTGAACCACATAAAATTTATTAGAGAAACGAGAAGTGATGAAGTCTAATGTTTGGATCAAGGCAGGTATAGTGATCATATATGGTTCATCTATAGATGCCTCTCCTCATCGTCACCACGCGATTCAACTGGCGTGCCCTAGAAATGGCTATAGCTGCAAACTAGATAATAATGAAATATCGACACCAGTAATTATTGATTCTAACGTCGAGCATCAGCTACAAATTGATGAGGGTTGGATCTTGTTGGTCGAGCCCACTAGCGAATTAGGGGGGGAGCTATCTAAGAAATTGGCAGGGCAACCTTCAAAAGTATTTAAAGTGCCTTTACCCACGATTAAACATACAGAATACATTGATGATTTAACTGTACTACTTTCCCCTTTATTTGAAAATTTAGCGCTTTCAAATAAATTTCCTCTCATCAATGAAAGTCAGATCGCGGATCATCGCATTAAAAAATTATTACATGAACTCAACCAATGCTTAGATGGGAAATGCCTTAAACCTAGCAATTGGCGGGCGTCTGATGTTGCTCAAAAACTGGCTCTATCGGAGAGCCGCTTTCTTCACTTATTTAGTAAAGAGCTGGGCATTCCTTGGCGACCATATTTGCTATGGTGTCGAATGATTTGTGCTGTAAGAGCAATATTAAATGGAGAGTCTGCGACAGATGCTGCTCACATGGCAGGCTTTTCTGATAGTGCGCATTTAAGCCGTACTTTTCGAAAAACATTTGGAATGACCATTCGGCAAGCAAACGCTATTTTTCAAAAAAGTTAGCCAGTTTATTCAATTTTTAGCTCCGCTCATTGGTTACTCTTGTTACATATTCGATGAAAGGAGTTACCGATGAGTGAGCTATCAAAAGATTATCGACAAGAAACGTCAATGCTGGATTTCATGCACCCGTATATCCAAAACTTGGTTGAGAGAAGAGAGTGGAAAAAACTGTCGGAATTCGCTGCTATTGGTGCAATTTATAATTATGTCAGAGACGAGGTTCGTTTCGGTTATAACAAAGATGACCGTATGGCCGCTAGCCAAGTGTTAAAAGATGGTTACGGGCAATGTAATACTAAAGGAACGTTATTAATGGCGCTGCTCCGTGCTGTAGGTATTGCTACTCGTTTTCACGGTTTTACTATTTATAATGAGTTACAGCGAGGGGCAATCCCGAACTACCTTTTTAAGATCGCGCCAGCTCGTATCATCCATAGCTGGGTGGAAGTTTATCACGATGGGCGTTGGATTAACTTGGAAGGGTATATCTTAGATAAAGATTACTTAAAGCAAGTTCAAAAGCAATTTGCCGAACAAAGTGATTCGTTTTCAGGCTACGCAATTGCAACCAAATGCTTGTCTAATCCTGAGGTTGACTGGAAAGGGAAAGATACCTATATACAGAGTGAAGGGATTGCTGATGACTTTGGCGTATTCACTCAGCCAGAAGATTTCTATTCAGTACATGGTAGTAATTTGTCTGGTATAAAAAAAGTGATGTTTCGATATGTACTCCGCCACTTAATAAACTTAAATGTGAATAAGATTCGTACAAACGGAATTCCAAATAAAAAGGTAACTTAAACAGACAATAACGTTTGCTTTAACTGCCTCTATTTAGATCAAATCCAGCATTAGAGACTAAAGAGTTGGACTGTGAATTATCAATTTGGTCTTTGTTATGTTCATATTCGATATACCATTTCTAGTGTAGTGGCTAATGCTCTAGCTCATTCATAGGCAGTTAGCCACTATTTTTGATACATAACCTAATGTCTATTTCTGCGTTGTTTATTGCCTATTGATGAACCACATGGAATCGTTCTAAAACAAGTACCATATTTTCATTTGGCTCAATACCTAACTCAATGCACTCTTTAGCGAAGAAATCCCAATGGGCTTTGCGCCACCATTCAAGTGAACGGTCACCTTCACCTTCCGCATAAGCAAATTCTGCCGTGACTTCACTGTATTTACACTTTTCAACTGAGTCGATTTCAACAATACAAATTGGCTTTCCATTCCAATCAACGACAACCAGTAAATGACCAACAGTTGGCCTTGGTTCTTCATCTGATTCATACCAATAATTAAGGCTGCAAGTTGCTGTCTTTTGACCGATTCGAATTAATTCAGCGCATAAATTGGCATTATGCTCATCAGCACAGAAATAATCCGAACTGAATGATTGATACTTTTTACGCTCAGATTCACTTAGAGAGCTGAGGTATGTGTCTAGGTAGATTTGAGACTGTTCTTCCATGAAATCCTCTTACTAATTTTTTCAATATAACGCCGTCATAAATTGTGTTGATGGCTTTGTGTACGCCTAGCATAGGCATGAACTAATGAGGTTATAAACCTCCGGCTAACCGGTTATATTCGTTGCGTCAGGCGCATATGGATTAAAGCAACACTCTCGCCTTGGGGCGATATATGCTTTGCTACAGAGTAAGGTTCAAAACCTAATTTGCTATACATTAACAAAGCTCGTGTATTAAAGTTAAACACCGACAAATGCGGCACTGCATCATAAATTTCCCTGCAAACTTCTATCATGTGCTTGATTAACCCCTTACCGATGCCTTGTCCTTTAAAATCTTGACCAACGATAACATTTCCAATAAATGCACTTTCCCCTGGAACAACATTGTACAAATTACTAAAAGCCACAACTTGCCCTGCAATAATACAGACAGTTAAACTTTTTCTAGCTTTTGCCGTTTCTTCAATCTGCTTTTTATCCCATGGAAAACTGCCAGTTGCACAGAATGAAAATAATTCTTCAGGAGATGCAGTCAACCGCGCTATATCATTATATTGTTCTTCTTTAGCACTAGTAAATTCCATTTTTCCTCCAATAACTAAAGACTCGCTCTGAGCAACCGAAGATCATCCACAACAACTTCGTGCCTATTTTCTTTATGGATAACAGGTTACTAGCTTAAAACCGCAAGGTAAACGCTCAGCAACCATTGATGCCTATTCACGTGCAGTGCGTCGCATTATCCACCTCTTTGATAAAGCACCTGACAATACTTTACTCAACTGTTCAACATCCATTTTTGGAGTGCTGTTAGGGTTGGTTGTGATGTTTTACCGTTATTTTTCAAATTATTACCTTGGATTTGACTCTACAATACGTGGGTCTGCTGAACAGGTTTACTCATCAACTACGTTATCAAGTCTGCTTTTTAACGATATAGCCTTGGACTACGGCTGGGTGAAGTATGCATAATCGTTCAGTAATTGCGGTTCGAGTCACGCAATGCTTTAAGCAGAAAGATTGACTTGAACCTATAATGGTCGTGTATATTGTAACTGCATGAAAAAGCAGTGTGAATTACGTGCTACAGTTTGATATATAAGTGTTTATTTTTTCTTGATAGTGCTTCCATGATACTTAATTGATCAGCTAGCTGAGTAAATCAGATCGCTTCTCAATTATGTATTGCTGGAGACAGGCACATGGAAATACTTGAAAAAGCTAAAACGTTATTTACCCAACCGTTAAGCTTGGATGGGTTGCGAAAGCTTGATCGGTTAGAACGCCAAGCAAAAGGGGAGGAGAGAATGTATATAGGTTTGTTATGGGATGCAGCATATGCCGCTGTTGACCCAATTGTTTTGCAACAGGCACGTGTAGAAGGTTTGCTGTAAAAAGAAAATAGCCTACTAGACAGATAAAACTAACCGTTATCGAATGTTGGTAACGGTTAGAATCCCACCATAATCATACCCTCATGTTAAATAATGAAGTGCACAGATTCATTAGATTAGAGCTTTGTAATGAGTCAATATATTCAAGCATTTAAATATTGCTCCCCAAATATGTAGCGTCACATTAAATTATACGGATTGTAAAACGGCGGTCATAAAAGTAAGCCACTATGCGTGCAACTTATTACTTTTAATCAACGTGTTTCAAAGCTTGAATTTGGCTTTGATGTATAACAACGATAGGGAATCCGTAGTGAACAAAACACTTTTTATATCAGCACTTTCTGCCGCTTTATCAACTGCATTCATTTCTCATGGTGCATTTGCCGCTGTGCCGCAACAAAATGATGTTTGGTTTAAAAATGGACAGCGAGCGATAGAGCAAGCTAAAGCACTTAAACCGATTGATACCAAAGCGAAAAATGTCATTATTTTTATCGGCGATGGTATGAGTGTGGGCACAATGACTGCCTCTCGTATCTATGCAGGGCAAAAGCTGGGTAATACGGGTGAAGAGTATCAGCTTAGTATGGACACCATGCCGCACGTTGCGATGTCAAAAACGTATAACACCGATATGCAAACACCCGATTCAGCGGGTACGGCATCTGCAATCGTAACGGGCGTAAAAACCAAAGCGGGCATTATTAGTGTTGATGACAATGTAAGACGCGGTTTTTGTAGCACAGTAAAAGGTAATGAAGCCAAAACGTTGTTTGAAATGGCCGCTGAAAAAGGCAAAGCATTGGGGGTTGTTTCTACTGCGCGTCTGACTCATGCGACACCAGCTGTTGCTTACGCACACTCTGCTGATCGTGATTGGGAAAGTGATGCCGCAATGACGAATATTGCAAAGAATCAAGGCTGTAAAGATATTGCAGACCAATTTGTTAACTTTGATTTCGGTGATGGTTTTCAAGTCGCATTTGGTGGTGGTCGTCGCGAATTTATGCCTGTCGATATGAAAGATCCAGAAAATGCAGACAAAACGGGTAAACGTAAAGATGGTCGTAACCTGATCACTGAATGGGAAACGCGTTACCCAAATGGTGAGTACATATATGACCGTAAAGGATTTGATGCTATCGACCCTGCTAAAACGGAACGTGTATTTGGTTTATTTGGCAATAGTCACATGGAATATGAAATTGATCGTCAAAAAGACAATAATGAGCCGTCGTTAGCCGAGATGACATCAAAAGCGATCGATATGCTAAGTAAAAATAAAGACGGTTATGTGATGATGGTGGAAGCGGGGCGAATCGATCATGCGCACCATGCGGGTAATGCTGCACGTGCATTTGAAGATACAGTTGCATACGACGACGCCATTAAACTGGCATTAGAGAAAACAAGCAGTGAAGATACGCTGATTATTGTGACAGCTGATCACGCACACACCATGATCATGAATGGTTACGCAGAGCGCGGTAATCCAATCTTGGGTTTGTCTAAAACGAAGGGCAAATACAGCGAAGATGAGTTTGGTAAAAAGTACACGACTATCTCGTATGGTAATGGTCCAGGAGCAGTAAAAGAGGGGCGTGCTGACGTAACTCAACAAGAAGCAACTAGCGTTGATTACTTACAGCAATCTTTGATTCGTTTAGGATCAGAAACACATTCAGGTGAAGACGTTACAATCTTTGCTCGTGGTCCTAAAGCGTGGCTGTTCCAAGGTACTGTCGAGCAAAACTATATCTTCCATGTTATGAATGAAGCGCTTGAATTAACTAAGTGACTTTAATTTAAGTAGTTCAGTGAATAATAAAAAAAGCCGCATTATATATGCGGCTTTTTTATTGTAGAAAATAAAGCTTATAAGCCTTTGATATTCTCAGCTTCTAGCTCTTTAAAGTACTTCACTGTTTTCACTTTAAGCTCTTGTTGTGCTGCTTCGTCAGCAACCATAACCGCTTTAGTGTGAAGTTGAAGTGCAGATACCGTCCACATGTGGTTTACGCTACCTTCAATTGCTGCTTGAAGAGCAAGTGCTTTATTATGACCTTGAATTAGGATCATCACTTCTTCAGCATCTAATAGTGTTGCAACACCAATAGTCAGTGCGTACTTAGGCACTTGTGCAATGTCGCCACCGAAGAAGCGAGAGTTGGCAATACGTGTATCTTCAGTCAGTGTTTTAATACGTGTACGAGAAGATAGCGATGATGCTGGTTCGTTAAATGCGATGTGACCATCGTTGCCTACGCCGCCCATGAATAAGTTGATTTTACCGTAAGACTTAATCTTATCTTCGTATGCTTTGCAGTGACCATCGATGTCGTCAGTTTGACCATCTAATAGGTTGATGTTTTCTGCTTTAATATCAATATGATTGAAGAAGTTAGTGTGCATGAATGTGCGGTAAGATTCTGGGTGGTTTGGGTCAATACCCACGTACTCATCCATGTTGAATGTTACAACATTTTCAAAGCTAACTTCGCCAGCTTTGTGCAGTTCGATTAATACTTTATAAGTTGATAGAGGCGTGCTGCCTGTAGGTAACCCCAGTACAAAAGGGCGATCTGCTGTTGGATTAAAATCATTGATACGCTTAACGATATGACGTGCAGCCCATGCGCCAACTTGAGTAGCATTGCTTAATGGAATTAATCTCACTTTGATACCTCTATAAACAGAATTATTAAATTTCAAATCATTATTTGCATTGTAAAATAAGTTTTGAATCAGTGCCAATGATTTAAAACAAAAAAGCGATCTTATTGTGAGGTTTTCACATTCTAGACTCACAAACGGTAACGGTTTACGCTTAATTATATGCGCTTAAGGCTTTAGCGGTAGGGGGCAAGGGTATGAAAGAGGGTGCTATTCGGAAAAACCATCCATGGAGTTCAGAATCAAAATGGACTATCACGACCAAGTTCATTACAGATGCCAGCAATTGCAAGAGCAAGCGCCGACTTGATGATCTGCTCTTGACGAGCTAACTGCATTTGATAAAAAATAAGGTCGACATCGTCACCTGGCGAGGCGATTTCAAGTTGTACCATTCCCATATTTTGTACCGCATGCATTTTTTTGATGGGTTGTAATATTTTTGGGTCAGTAAAACAGTAATCGCTACCATCGCTGTTAAGAAAATCACGCAGTTTAAGAAAAGCATCGATATCTTGGTAAATGTTGTGTGAAACAACACCTAAACCCAGCAATAGCTTAAGGCGAACCGTTATTTCACCTAAGGGGCCAGAGTTATCCAGTAAAGGGCCGACCACAGACTTAACGGCGAAATCGTCTTTACGAAATATACGCTGGATTAAGCTATCGACAGCTTCTTCAAATACTTCGACAGAAGTGATAATGAAACCGCGCACATTAGATGTATCACTTAATCGTTCAAGGATGTCTGACTCTTGGTCACTTTGTGCCATAACCTGTGTATTCTCTTTCGTAACAGGGAAGGGCAGTTATTGCCCTTCCAAGTCTTTCCACATTTGGATTTTGAGTGAATTTATTCACTTAATCACGATGAGTAATCAGCTCAATTGTAGAAAAATAGTTTCAATAGTCTTCGCTTCCTTGCTGTCAGCGTCGATACCTGTGTAATACGCCAATGTTGGGCGAAGGCCTTTCTCTTTTAACGAGGTTTGTAGCTCGACGGCCTGTGGATCTGATTCGTTGGTGTACATGAATGCAGCAGCAATACCTTTAAGTAAGGTTTTGTTTTCTGTTCCGTATTCAATTGTACCTAGTAATGGTTTGATTAATCTATCATTTTCTCCTAGTTTACGGATTGGTTGACGACCAACACGGTCAATTTCGTCTCGTAAATAAGGGTTTGCGAATCGGCCTAAGATTTTTTCAATGTAAGCATTGTGCACTTCACGGTCAAAACCATAACGTTTGATTAATACTTCACCACTTTCTTGCATCGCGGCTTTAACTTGCTCGCGAATCTCATTATCTTCAATGGCATCACGTACGGTTTTATGACTTTTTAGTGCGCCTAGGTAAGCTGTCATGATGTGGCCAGTATTTAGCGTAAACAATTTACGCTCAACAAATGCCATCAAATTGTCAGTCATTTCCATCCCTTCAATTACAGGGATATCACCTTTGAATTGCTGCTTATCAACGATCCACTCGCTGAAGCTTTCAACGGTAACCTCTAATGGGTCATTCGCTGCTTCTGAAGGTGGAACGATACGGTCTACTGCAGAATCAACGAAGCCAACTAACGCGTCTGCACGAGCGTGATATTGCTCATCAAGGTGTTTATATACTTCATTTTTTAGGTGTGTCGTCCCACGTACCATGTTCTCACAAGCAATAATGTTTAATGATTTTTCATTGCGTGCCTCAAAACGCTGTGCAAGACCTGTTGCGATTGTTTTCGCAATGATATCAAGTACGTTAGGCCCAACAGCCGTAGTCACTAAATCTGTATGCACAATGCGGTCGATAACGTCTTGGCTTGCTGAGTTAACAGCTGTTACGTGGGTGACAGTATCAACTTGGCATTGGCTGCCAACCACTTTTACTTTATAAGATTGATCATGACTTAATTGATCAACAAGTGGTTTATCAACGTCTGCAAATGTAACCGCGACATTTGCATCTGAAAGTAATTTACCAATAAAACCACGACCGATATTACCTGCGCCAAAATGAACTGCTTTCATAATCTTTACCTACCAATAATTAATTTTAAAAAGTAATTTAAGAATGAGCAGAGGCTAGACCGAGCATCTAACCTCGGGGTCACTCAGCGTATTAAGCGGCTTTTTGGCCAGCAAGAATACTTAGCACTTCGTTGACATCTGTTGTGCTAGTTAGACGCTCGATAGCATCAGGATCGTCGAGTGCATTGGTGATAGTAGTGATAACTTGAATATGTTCATCGTTCTTCGCTGCAATACCGATTACCAGCTTCGCTAGGTCGTCTTCATCATCGCTGAATAGAACACCTGCAGGGTACTGACAAATTACGATACCGGTTTTGATAACACGGTCTTTAGCTTCAACAGTACCGTGTGGAACCGCGATAGATTCGCCTAGGTATGTTGATACGAGTTTTTCACGGTCGAACATTGCGTCTACGTAATCTGGTTCTGCATAACCCATTTTAACCAGTTGCTCGCCAGCATATTTTATCGCTTGTTCTTTTGTGGTTGCAGTACATCCAAGGTGAATATTCTCAGCTTGAATTTGGAATACTTGCTTCTCTTGTGGTTCAAAACTATCTTCGTTTGCTGCGACAGGTGATACTTTTACTATTGCAGAGTCGTTTGCTGCGTCAGGGCTGTTTGCTGCCACAATACTGGTCACTAAATCGTTGTAGATTTGGCTGTCTAGGAAGTTTGTTAGCGAAATGTGTTTTGCATTCGCTGCATGTTTACGAGCACGGTCTGTTAAATCTTTATGAGTAATCACGATATCTACCTCTTGCGGCAAGCTATTAATGGCACTGTTCGTTACGCTAATGTTGAGTCCAGCATCTTGAACCTTCTTACGCAGCAGGCTTGCACCCATTGCACTCGATCCCATGCCGGCATCGCAAGCAACAATGATGTTGCGTACGTCAGCCATATTAATATTGCTTTTATCTTCAGCTGTTACTTCTGCCGAATTGCCTTTAGAGCCCGCTTTCATACCCTTCATTTTTGAAGTTGCAGAAGCAAGAGTTGTATCGTCGTCTTCATCTGTTGTATTTTGAGTTTTCATTAGCAGTGCAGCAACAGAGAATGAAACCGCTGTTGAAGCGATTACAGAAAGAATAACGCCCACAAATGATGCTTTAGGTGTCATCAATAAGATGGCAAAGATTGAACCTGGAGAGGCTGGTGAAACAATGCCTGCGTTGAATAATGTAAGTGTGAATACACCCGTCATACCGCCAGCAATTACCGCTAGAATCAAACGTGGATTCATCAGTATGTACGGGAAGTAAATTTCGTGGATACCACCGAAGAAGTGGATGATAGATGCGCCACCAGCCGTTTGCTTAGCAGTACCGCGACCGAAAACTGTGTAAGCAAGCAGAACACCAAGACCAGGACCTGGGTTCGCTTCAATCAAGAAGAAGATTGATTGACCAGTTTCACTAGCTTGTTGAATACCTAATGGCGAGAAGATACCGTGGTTAATCGCGTTATTTAGGAATAGAATTTTTGCTGGTTCAACAAAGATTGACGTTAAAGGTAATAAACCTGCTTCTACAAGGAAGTTAACACCGCCAGCCAAGCCACCTGATAGTACTTTTACAAATGGACCAATCATGTAGAACGCGATGATTGCGCAGATCATGCCCACAATACCGGCAGAGAAGTTGTTTACTAACATCTCGAAACCGCTTTTTACTTTACCGTCTACCCAGTTATCGAACTTCTTGATTGCCCAGCCACCCATAGGGCCGACCATCATTGCGCCCATGAACATTGGGATGTCTGTACCGACGATAACACCAATTGTTGTTATTGCACCGACAACCGCCCCACGGTCACCACCAACCAATTTACCACCGGTATAACCGATTAGAAGTGGCAATAAATATGTAATCATAGGGCCAACAAGTTTTGCTAATTCCTCGTTTGGAAACCAGCCTGTTGGAATGAATAAAGCTGTGATAAAGCCCCATGCGATGAACGCACCGATATTTGGCATTACCATATTAGATAAGAAGCGACCAAAATTTTGTACCTTGATCTTTGCATCTGGTGATATCATTAGGATTCCCCGTTTGATGTTCTATTTTTATATTCTGTTGTAAGTAACGGTTCGCCAAAACCGTCGATTGCTTAGTACCCAATTAATTTACCATAGATATTGAAATTAGAACTGATAACGGGTTTTTTGTGACTTATGTCAAATTAATCTTGGGCCCTACCAATTTATAGTGTGACAACTGTCACGATCACCCTTTGTAAGTGAGTTACATTTCTTGCATTTTTAAAATGTCAATCAAATGTTCAGGCTTTAGATCTCACTTGTAAGTATTTTTCTTTTTTGCTTTTGGTGATATTTATCACACTTGTGTTATTTTCCTTTTAAATAGTAGATGTGTTTAGTGATGCAGATCGCTCTCCATATTTAATTCATATCGTGAAATTATTCGAAAAATTTTAGCTGTTATATTTTGTTGCAAAATTACATATGCAATCACATGTTAATTTGACTTTTTTAAGTGCAGATCTTATGTGAAAACGATAGTAACCCTCCTCTTTGATTTCAATTTTTGCTCATTCTGTTTAATCAATATCCCTGTTAGTGCTAAGTGTATTGTTTGTTAAGTAAGCGATAAGCATGAAATCACGTATATTCAAGTAATTAAACGTTAGTTAAGTCACTAAAATATAATAATTTTCTGACTACACTAGAGTAATAACTGTCATATAAGAGGGACGCATATGCCAATTAAACCCCTAAGCAGTGACAAGCTGTATCGAGTATCTGAATTAAATGGGTTAGATGCTGATTGCAAATCAACGAAGCATTTAACACCATTAGATGAAATTGTGGGCCAAGAAAGGGCGCAGCAGGCGGTTGAGTTTGCTATGTCGATTAAAGAGAAAGGCTATAACATCTATGCGATAGGTCGAAATGGCTTAGGTAAACGTACGATGGTGATGCGTTATTTAAATCGTCATGAGCCGAATGATAAAGAAAGCAATCTATATGATTGGTGTTATGTGGTTAATTTTGAAGAAACCCGTAGCCCGAAAGTATTGATGCTACCTGCAGGAACAGGTATTCAATTTAAGAAAGACATTGAAAAGCTCATGCAGCGTTTAGTCAAAGGCATGCCACTCGCTTTTGATAATGAAATGTATTATTCCCGAGCTGAAACGCTAAAAAATCAGCTTGCTGAAAAGCAAGAGGGTGCCCTCGCTAATTTAACGAAGCAGGCTAAAGAAAAAGGCATCAGCCTATCGCTAACCACGCAGGGTGATTATCAGTTAATCGCAATGAATGGTGAAGAGTTACACACCGAAGAAACGTTTGATCAATTAACTGAAGAAGAAAGAAACCAGTTTGACGAAAATATCAATCAGTTTGAAGCGAAATTGCGTGGCATTGTTCGTCAGCTAACGGAGTGGGAAGAAAACTATACCGATAAACAGCAGAAGCTCAATGAAGAAATAGCTTCTGAAGTTATCGTGCATTCGATCAAAGAATTAAAAGACAAGTACCAACGTCAGTCAGAAGTGAAGCACCATTTAGTGGCATTGGAAAAAGATATTCTTGAGAACTTGGATATCTTTTTAGAAGAAAACGAAGAGCAAGTTGCATTAGCCTACGCCGCATTAGACAAGAAAATGCCGCGCCGCTATCAAGTGAATGTGCTCGTCAGTCAAAATGACAATAAATTTCCGATCGTGGTTGAAGAAAATCCAAACTATCACGCTATTTTTGGCTATGTTGAAAATGCGACATTTAAAGGTACTGTTTTTACCGATTTTTCATTGATCCGTCCAGGTAGTTTGCATCGTGCAAATGGTGGCGTGTTAATGATGGATGCAGTGAAAGTGCTTGAGCGTCCCTATGTATGGGATGGTTTGAAGCGTGCGCTCCGTTCTCGCAAATTGAATTTGAGTTCACTAGAACGTGAAGTAACGCTTTCTGGCACAATTTCGTTGGATCCTGAACCGATACCGTTAGATGTGAAAATTATCTTGTTTGGTGATTATCAGACGTATCAGTTGCTACAGCACTATGATCCTGAATTCAGTGAACTGTTTCGTGTGACGGCTGATTTTGAAGATGAGATGGTGCGTACCGATGAATCGGAAGAGCACTATGCGCGCTTCATTTCTAGTATCGTTCACGATAACAATATGTTGCATTGCGACCGTAAAGCGATTGCACGTGTGATTGAATACAGTTCTCGCCGCGCTGATGATCAGTATAAATTATCTCTGCATTCCGCCGATATTGCGAACTTACTCCGTGAAACTAATTATTGTGCGCGAGCGTCGAATGCCACGATGATCCGAACACATCACGTTGAACAAGCATTACAGAATCAAGAAAAGCGGGTGAGTCGCTTAAAAGATCACGTCATGCATAGTTTCGTTACGGGGACGACGTTGCTTGATACTGAAGGTGTGTCTGTTGGGCAAGTTAATGCATTGGCCGTTATTGCGACGTCAGACTATCAGTTTGGGTCACCTAATCGAATTACGGCGACCACTGCATTTGGCGAAGGCGATGTTTTCGACATTGAACGCAAAGTGGAATTAGGAGGAAGTATTCACTCAAAAGGGGTGATGATCCTATCTGCTTATTTAGCGTCAGTGTTTGGTAAAACATCTAAAATCCCATTAACCACACATTTAACCTTTGAGCAGTCGTACGGTGGTGTTGATGGTGATAGTGCATCAATGGCTGAGTTGTGTGCCATTGTTTCTGCATTTTCTCAACAACCGATTCGTCAAGATGTGGCGATTACAGGTTCAATGAACCAGTTTGGTGATGCGCAACCAATTGGAGGTGTTAACGAGAAAATCGAAGGCTTCTTTGATGTGTGTGTCATCAAAGGGCGTAAACCCACTCAAGGGGTAATTATCCCAGCATCGAATGCGCATAATTTGATGCTACGTAAAGATATTGTTGAGGCGGTAGAAAAAGGCAATTTCCAGATATGGGCAATTAGCCATGTTAAAGAAGCTATCGAAATTCTTATGGGGATGAAAGCCGGCATGCTAACAGAGCATGGCAATTATGATCTTGATTCTATCTTTGGTATTGCGCAGATCAAGTTGAACGCGTTAAGAAAGTAAATAGCATATAACATTAATTATGTGAATTGGCAGAGCTGCATGGTGTTGATATACCATGCGGTTTTTTATTTAATTAATACTCAAGTTACCTCAATAAATTCGCCCTTTGGGAGTGCATCTTGAGGTAGCTTGGGTATACAGTCTTTCCACAATATTTGATTTCGATCAAATAGCCCCCAGAATTGAAAGTAATGCAACTAGTTGCTCCTATACTTGTTACATAACATCTAATGGTAACTTGAGTGGGTGAATGATGATTGCACGTAGCCATGGATCGGAACACGCAGCAGAGGCCCGTAAATATTCTATTTTCTCTTTAACGATTAAAGGTAAGTTCACATTCTTCTTTCTGACGTTGGTTATTCTCGTTAGCTCATTGGCTGTACTTTCTATATTCAATTTAAGATTGATTGATCAAAATTGGAATAACTATCAGGTTGAGATAGTATCCCGACAAACGCATTTACAAGCAATGAAAGCACACTTTGGCTATGGTGGAATGATCCATAATTTTAAGAATTATGTACTACGAGGGGATGATAAGTACTTACCCCGAGTAGAGAATAATTATCAGCAGCTATCAACTCAAATTACTGCTTACCGTAACTTGTCTCAACTCAGTGCGGAGGAGCAAAAAGCGCTAGAGCTTATCTTATCAGTTGCTACCGCCTACCGTGATGCTGCTCAACAGGCTGCCAGTATGTACAGTAATGGCTACAATACACACGATATTGATGCTGCTGTGAAAATTAATGATGCTCCGGCGCTGAAGGCTCTTGATGTCTTAAATCAGGCTTACTTGATTTTAACAAAAAGTATGAGTAAACAACTTAATGAACAGCTCTCGCTATCAAGGTATGCGCTATTAGTTGGGGCGTCACTTATTCTATTATTCGTGAGTGGCAGTTTGTTGTTGTTATACACCAATGTGGTGGGACGTATTCAGTTGTTGGCATCTGTAAGTAAAGAGCTGGTTAACGGGGATGGGGACTTAACTCGCCGAGTTGAGATGAAAGGTGACGATGAACTTAGTGATGTTGCCAGTAGTGTGAATCAATTTTTACAACAAGTACACCATGTGGTGAGTGAAGTTGTAGTAACGTCTAAAGCATTACAGCATGATGCTAATGTGTTGTCAGAGGCGAATCAGAGAGCAGCGGAGAGTGTTTCTCAGCAGCAGGCAGAAATTGAACAGGTTGCGACAGCAATTAATCAGTTTGCGGCCACTGTACAAGAGGTAGCCACTAGTGCCGAAGCAGCATCGGTATCGGCACAGCAAGCGACTAAACTAACACTGGATGGTCAGCATGCGGTTACGACGAGTGCTGAGGGAATTCATAGTTTAGTTTCGCATCTGAATCAGGCGCAAGAGACAATTAATAGTGTTGAGTCAGGCGGTGAGGAGATTGGTACGGTACTTGATGTAATTCGTGGTATAGCGGAGCAGACGAATTTATTAGCTTTGAATGCGGCGATAGAAGCGGCAAGAGCGGGTGAGCAAGGTCGGGGTTTTTCAGTTGTGGCTGACGAGGTCCGAAATTTAGCGACACGGACTCAAACGTCAACTGCTGAAATCGATACGATGATCAGTGAGCTACAACTCAGTAGCCGCAGCGCTGTCACTGTCATGCATACCGGACATAATGAAGCGCTACAAAATGTGCAGTTATCAGATCAAGCTACTAACGCCTTGAACCAGATCGCGACGGCTGTTATACAAATATCTGCAGCCAACGAGCAAATCGCAGCGGCGGCGGAACAACAGCATGTCGTGTCTGAAGAAATAAATAGAAACATTCACAATATTAGCCAGTTAGCTGATGGTTCATCAGATTTAGCGCAGCAAAATACATCCGCCAGCCTGCAGTTGCAACAACTAAGTGAAAAACTGGGACAACTCGTTGCTCAGTTTAAAGTTGCGAATTGACGGACTATACCCAAGTTGCCTCAAGATGCTCGTTTCAGCAAAACTCACTGAGAACACTCTGAATCCTGCATCTTGAGTTTATAGGCTGCTATCTTTTATCTTTACTGAACCACCAACACAGCAGTGAAGAGATCGTTACCATTGCCACACCTTGCCAAAAGCGCGTTGTTAATGAAATATCTAAAATCCATGCGGATAAGAACGTCGAAAATATTGGCGTAAAGTACGATAGCGTAGCCAATAGCATCATGTTTCCCCCTATGATGCCGATATTCCACAACGCGTAACCGCTGCCCATTACAATGCCTGCCAATAATAAATCAATCACAGATTGCGTTGTAAATACCAATGCCCCTTCATCACTAAAGAAGTACTTGATCCATAACGCGATAGCCGTCGCGATAAAGAACCATGTAATGGCATTTTTTCCATTAGAAAGGTGCTTGGTAACATTACAATATATTGCCCATAAGAATGCACCAATTAACGCCATTGAATAACTTGCAGGGTTACTTGCTACATTGCCAACTAAGCGTTCAAGGGAAAGGCCCTGATCACCGCTCATTGTCCACGCTACCCCAAAGAATGACAGTAAAATGGATGGGTAGATAATAACATTGACTTTCTTTTTGCTGGCAAGAACGGCTAACAGCACCGTTAAAGAGGGCCATAAATAGTTAACAATACTGACTTCAATAGCTTGAAGACGATTGTTTGCCATTCCTAAAGCCAGAGACAAGCAGATCTCATAACTTACAAATAAACCGCCGCCAATCAATAGATAACGAGTAGAGAATGAAGGCAAGCGTGGCGCCCCTAATGTGACAATCAAAAACAGCGAACTCACGCTATAAATCATCGCTGCGCCACCAATCGGGCCAAGTTGTTCTGCTACATTTCGGAGCAAGCCCACCGTTAAGCTCCACAGCACAATGGCTGCACATCCGGCGAGGGTGAATTTGTAGGAATTGGTCAAATATAACCTCTAGTAATACAGCAAGATAGAGGATGATTAGATCATGATGCAGAGGGGAGGGCAAGAACAACAATGTAAATTATAAAGAATAATAAATAGGTGAAATCGGTAGGTGGTAAATAATTGTTTTTTAGAGGTAATGTTGATGATAAATAGCAAAGGTAATTCGGCTGAATAATGTTAATTGAGGCAGGGGGTATTGGATAGGTCCAATGTGTTTTTCGCGTTAATACTTTATTGTATTTGGATCGAGATTTATTAAATAAAGTATCAACGCGGGTTTAAATGATGTTTAATTTTGCATTGTAAAAGTACTGAGCTTTTTATTTAAGTTTTTAGAAATGGTCGTCAGGTTTTCAGATAGTTGGGCGGTTAAGTTTGACTGATTCGTCGCATCTTTGGCTGCGTCGTAAACTGCATTGATATTTTTGTTGATTTCATTTGATGTTGTTTGTTGTTCTTCTGCTGCAGCTGCAATTTGGTGGCTCATATTTTGTATAAGATTGACGGCTGTTTTTATGTCATTAAGTGAATCTTGGGCTGCCTCTGTTTTTTGAACTGCGTTATTTGCGCTTAATAGATTTTGTTCCATTTTCGACACTGCATTGCTGGTTTCAATTTGGAGTTTCTCTATCATTTCAGAAATCTCACTAGCGCTTCCTTGAGTGCTACTTGCAAGGTTTCGAACCTCTTCTGCAACAACGGCAAAACCTTTGCCTTGTTCACCAGCACGTGCAGCTTCTATCGCAGCGTTGAGGGCTAAAAGGTTTGTTTGTGTCGCAATACCCTTAATTGTGTCAAGGATGGTGTTGATGTTCTTTGTCTCTTGGGCGAGAGTGCTGATGACATCTGAGACTTGCGTAATATCATCTGAGAGTACGGTGATATCGTTGTTCATCACTTTGACCACGTTAATACCCGAATTACTGTACTCATCGGCTTTTATCGCAGTATCTGCTGCACTGATTGTATTTTGTGCCACCTCTGTCACTGTTGCTGTCATTTCCATCATAGCTGTTGCGGTAAGCTCAAGCTGTTCGGTTTGCTTCATTGCGCCTTTACTTGTTTGCGATGCAGATGACGCGAGATCGGATGAGGCTGTTAGTAACTCTTTTGTAATGCTATTTATATCGCTTATAAGTGACCTAAGTTTGTCTAGTGTTTTATTGTAGGATTTGCCTAACTGCGATAATTCATTTTTACCTTGATCGTTAGTGACTTTATAAGAAAGATCACCTTGTTCTAACTTCAGCATTCCTTTAACAACGCTTGCAATGTTTGTTCGGATGTATGAAGAGATTAAGTGTGAGGTGAGAAAGCCAATAAAGCCAAAAATTAGAATAATAGCAGCGGTGTACATTAGCGTATCGTGTTCTGCATTACTAAATGCTTGCGAACGTTCACTTTTTAGTAGTATTTCATCTTTTTTTGCTGCTGAGAGTATCTGTCTGATACTGTCGACATATTGCTTTCCAGTGCCCGAGTTAACATATTCAATGGTATTACCGTTGTTTTTGCTTAAGTTGATACCCGGTTGTAAAACATTCGTTACCCAACTTTCTAGCTTTGCTTCAATTTCGAGGAATCGTTGAGTTTGGGTTTTGTTGTCTGCGGTTAACGTTAGTAGGTTTGATAGGGACTGTTTTACAGCTTCAATTCCTCCTTCATAGGGTTCTAAGAATCCGTCATTATTGGTTATCATAAAGCCGCGATAACCCGTTTCCATATTGACTACGTTTAAAAGGGTATAATCAATTTTATCAATGACTTCATAAGTGTGCTCAACCCATTCGTTCGACGTTTTTGCCCTTTCTGTTGAAAAATACAGTATTCCGAAAATGATAGCGAAGGAGATAAGTGGTACAAGAGCTGAAAACGTTAGCATCACTTTGATGGTGAGGTTGTTAAAGTATTTTTGCATAAGATCCCTCTTTTGCCTTGGAAGTTATTCTTACTCTAGGTTAGATATAGGCAAATGCAAAAATAAAGACTGGTTTTCTAGACAGTGCTCTCGGTGTTGCATAGGCTGGGTTCTTGTTTATTAAACAAATACAATAAAGCACCCAATCATCCTTGTTTTTATTAGAGTAACAAGGCTATAAGGTGCTTTACGTTTTCAGACGTTTTTACTGTGTGTAAAGCCTCCTTAGTTAAGTTTTTCGTCACTCACCACTTTCCCATCTTTTATACTAAGAATACGCTTAGTACGTCGTGCTAGGGCATTATCGTGAGTCACAATAATTAAGGTACATCCTTCTTGGTGTAACTCATTAAATAGCATTTCAATCTCGGCGCCTGATTTTGAATCCAAAGCCCCTGTGGGTTCATCTGCCAGTATGATTTGCGGGTCGTTAACGAGGGCACGAGCGATAGCAACCCGTTGTTTTTGACCTCCAGAAAGCTGATTGGGCTTGTGGTTCATACGGTCGCCCAATCCTACGCGTTTTAACAGTTCAGCCGCTTTTGCTCGGCGTGTTTTTGAATTTACGCCAGCATAGACCAGTGGTAGTGCGACATTTTCTAAAGCTGTGGCGTATTCCAGTAAATTAAAACTTTGGAATACGAAACCAATTTTACTGTTACGAATAGCAGAGAGTTGCGTGCTGCTTAGGGCCGATACATCGCTATTGTCTAATTGATAATTACCCGAAGTCGGTTTATCTAAACATCCGAGTACATTCATAAGTGTCGACTTCCCCGACCCCGATGGCCCGAGTATTGATAAGAATTCACCGTTATGAATGGTGAGGTCAACACCATCGAGTGCGTAAACCTCTTCATCCCCATTTTTATAGTGCTTGCTAATGCCGTTAAGCTGAACGAGAGGCTTGGTGTATGTCGAAATAGGGTTCATGAATGCTTACTCACTTTGCAATGCTTCTAATGGTGTAATACTGGCGGCGTGACGAGTGGGAAACCATGCTGCTGCGATACCAACAATACTTAATGCCAAGATAACGAGGCTAACGATAGTGAATGATAATTCAGGGGTAGGCTGTCCGAGATAATCATATAATCCATTACCTTGAATGGGGATGTTTTGCAGTAGGCTTACTAAGCCGTATGTTAGCCCTAGTCCAATCAGACCACCGACAGCGATGGTGATAAAAGCTTGAGTTAAATAGTGTAATTTGATGTCGTTAGGTGTTGCCCCAACCGCCATTCTTACCCCGATGTCACGGGTGGCTCGCTTTACGGTGGCGTACATCACGTTGGCTATGCCAATACCAGCAACTGCCAATGTGACGAGCCCAATAATGCCTAAAAAGCTTTGCAACCCGATTAAAAATTGGCGCATGGTTTTTTGTCTTAATAACATGTCTTGCGTTTGAACAAGCTGTTCATCATCCATGCTTGCGCCATATTTTCGAGCAATAACTTGTTTAGCCATAGTGGCAACTTTCTCACGATCTACGCCTTGAACTGGCTGAATATTAATTGCACCAATGGGTGAGTTAGCATTGAAGCGTGACCATGTTGTAAAGGGGACGAAAATAGCAAAATCAATCGGTGTGCCATTTTCTATATTGGAGGTATTAGGCTTTAGTACCCCAATAACGGTGAAATTTTCTTCGCCGACCTTCACTTGCTTTCCGATAGGGGAGGTCGTTAAGTCGGGGATGTTATCCCAATCGAAGTCATCATCTTCATTGAATAGACTGACTGCCGCATTGTGACCGAGAGCAATGACTTTACGTTGTTCTTTCATATCTAAAGGATTGAACCAACGACCGCCAGAGGCGATTTCTAAACCCGTCAATGCTTGGTATTGAGGATAAACGGCTAAGGGTTGCTGCCATGTACCGTTATCGTTATACCTAACATCTTCTGCCCATGTGGCACTTGGCTCTGCGGATTCAATTGAAGGTAGTGCGCGTAGTACATCTACATCATCCGGTTTAAGGTTGAGCTGTTTCCCTTTTGAAAATTGGCCATAATCTTTCGTCGCAAAACCACCCGTTAACATGATCAGATTACCGTTACCATTGCTGGTGGTGCGAATAAGCCCTTGACGCAAACCTTCACCAATGGCGAGCATAGATGCGATAGAAACTGTCGCCCACACAATGGCTAAAATCGTTAGCCCTAGGCGCATTTTCTCTGCGGTCATTTCGTGTATTATTTGTCGTAATGGCAGCATGTTATGCCCTCGCACTTAACGCGATAACAGGCGTAAGGTTCGATGCACGGCGTGCCGGAAAGAAAGAGGCTAATAGCGCTAAAATAGCGGTAACAAACAATGCCATCATGATAGCATCTAGGGTCATTGTCGGGCTGCCAAGCCATTCTGGTAATCCTATCTGATTCATGAGTGTAACTACCCCATAAGAGATGCTAACGCCGAGTAAGGTGCCCATTGCGACTAAGATTCCACCCTCAAGTAGAAATTGCACCAGAATATTATTGGGAGTAGCCCCAATGGCCAGCCTTACGCCGATTTCACGTGTGCGCTCTGTAACCGATAAAAACATGATATTGGCGACACCTAAGGCACCAACCGCTAAGGTCATTGCCCCACTTGCCCCAAGAAACATTTGAATACCACGTAGCAAAGCGGTAAAAAATTTCGCGTCTTGGCTAAAGTCAGGTAACCAAACCGCTCGTTTATCTGTTGGGTCAAAATGTTTTTGGTTAGCAAAGAATGACAATAGGTTTTGGCGAAGAATAACGCCTGAAATACCTTCCGCTGGCGTTACCATAATTTGACTGGGTTTATCGTTCCATAGATCAGAGAAAGTAGTATTGGGAATGATCACTTGATTATCTTCCCGCCCCATTGAAATGCCTCCTTCACTTTGTTGAGTAATGCCAGAGACTAAGAAAGGGATGCCACTAACCCTTAACTTGTCACCCAGGGCTAGATTGCCTTGTTTTGCCAACTGCCAACCGATGATGGCAATGCGGTTATGGTTGTTAAGGTCACTCTGGTTGATGTTACGCGACCCTAGTACGAGTTTGACTTTACGCATATCAACATAGTGATTATCAACACCACGCACATAACCGGGTAAAGTATGCCCAGTGATGTCTGTGACGCTGGCATCCCATTTCCGGTATAACACCGATACTGTTTTGATCGCAGATTGTTTTTCTAATAATCGGAATTCAGGTTCTGTGAGTGTGATCTGGCGCCGTGCAGGTAACCCTTGCCAAGGCTTGCTGGTCATTTCTGGCACGGCTAGCTGTGTGTCACTCATTAATAATGAAAATGACTTAGCGTTTACCTGATAAAAGCCTTCACCTAATGCCATTAGTACTAAGACAGAAACGATTCCCCATACAATCGCAATAATGGCAAGTAGACTGCGAAGCCGGTGGGCAAATAGCATCTGCACAATTTGCTGTAACATTGGCATCATGCTGCAAGCGCTCTTGATATTTGTTTGATTGTTTCATCATCCAGTTTCCCTACCGATTTCAATAATGACACGCGGTGCTGCCAGTATTGATAAAGCAATGATTGTAGGCTGTTTTTACTGATGAATAGATTATTATGCGCCGTTATAATATCGCTTGCATCTACTAAACCTGCGTCATAAACGGTTTGCTTACTCTTTAAGGCTCTTTCACGTGATGCGACTTGTTGTTGTGCTATTTCTACGCGCTGCCAGTCGAGCTGTATTTGAGTAAAGCGACTCTGGATGGTTTGCTTTATATTGATTTCGACAATGCGTATATCTTGCTTGGCTTGGTTAAGCGTTAAGCTTGAACGATCGACACTTGCACGTGTTGAACCATTTAAATCGATAGGAATATTTAATTTAATGTTAGCACTTAAATCGTCACGGTTACGGCGGTCGTTATCGCTGTAATTAATAGAACCTGCAACGGTTGGGTAGTATCCGGATTTTGCTTGGTCATATTGGAATTGGTTAGCTTTCAATGTTTGTTGGGCAGCCAGTAATTCGGGGCTGTTATTGCGAGCAAGTGCTAACCATTCTTTCTCGCTATTCACTTGCATTACAGGTTGTTTCAGAGATGTTGTACTTATTTCATTGATCGAGTTGGGTACTTGATTGATTAAAGCGGTTAACGCGGCTTGTAATGTATCGATATCAGATTGGTTTTGCAGTATTAACGCTTGTTCATCAACATGATTCGCTCGCATATCTTCTACTTCGGTAATCATGATACTGCCGGCAGCATAGCGTTGTTCAGTGATAGTGAGCATTTTTTGCCCTTCATCAAGTTTCTGCTGTGCTAAGCGTAAATCTCCATTCGCTTTCGCTAAATTGAGGTAAGCGGTGATCAACTTTTCGGCAAGGTCGTTGTGAGCTTGGCGCTCTTGTAGTTGTGAAGACACATAAAAAGCTTCTGAGGCATTTAAGCCCGACCACTTAGCACTGTCCCAAATGGTTTGGCTTAACCCCACCGAGTAACCATTGGTGTTTTTGCCATCATCATTCCAACTTGAAGTTGCACTCGCGTTCAGGCCGGGCAGCAAATCGCTTCGGCTTGAACGAATATTCGTTTCACTAATTTGAGTATCAATTTGTGCTTTTTGGTAACTAGGGTCGAAGGCTTTAGAGGCTTCCCATGCTTGTTCAATTGTAATGGCATACGTGGGAGTTGCCATGCCAATAAGAAATACACCGCCTACAATTCGATAAGACTTTTGTAAGAGTATAGCTACGCGTTGCAACCGTCTATTTCTAGGTGCTACACCAACAGTTGCTTGTATCAACTTAAGCATTGGGTGCTGCTCCCATCATGCTGAAATCAACAATTTCCTCGCCCTGTTTTAAACCAGAAAGTACTTCAACATTGATACCATCAGACAAGCCTAATTTCACTGGTGCGGTATGGAAGCCCTGTTCTGATTCATCAGGGATCAATACTTCAGGGTTATTGTCTGTAAATTGTAAAGCGCGTTCTGGAATTGTCGTGATTTTGTCAGCTTTTTTGAGAGTGATTTGCGCGGTTGCAGAAAAACCAGAGCGGATAGTTAGGCCTTCTGGAAACTGAATTTTATTTACTTCAACTTGGAAGCCATTATCAAAACTGCGCTGTGCTGTTGTGGTTTCTTGCGCTGAATTTAGCTTTTCAGATTGCACTGCAACTTTGCTTAACACACCGGTAATTTCTATTTCTGGGTAAGGGGCTAATGTCATGGTAACGGGCATACCAACGTGTAATTGCGCTGCGTCATGTTCGCTTACACTACCTTTAAATATCATGTTGTTCATGTTGGCTAGCGACATCATCTGTGTGGCAGATTGATTTGATTCTGTTGAAATAATGGGTTCGCCAACTTCAACATTTAGACTCAATACTGTGCCGGTAATCGGCGCAACAATGGTCGAGGTCAGGATTGATTCTCCCACCGATGATTCGCCACTTCGGATCAGGTCTAAGTTCTGCTGTTTTTGCTGTAGGTTGGCATTATTTTGGCGTACATCGGCTTTTGCCTGAATATAGTCACCATAGTTTTTGGGTATAACTTGATTTTTGACTAGGCGTTCAAGGTTTGCGAGCTTTTGTTTAGACGATTCCAATTGTGCCTGGCTCGACATTAATTCTGTAATGGCTTGTGTTAATCGTTGTGGTGTTGGGTTTGGACGTATTTTAATCAGCGGGGTGCCTGCTTCAACTTCTTCGCCAACATGATGAAAAATCTCGCCTACAATCCCTTCAATTTGGGATTTAATTTGAACTGAATGTGCAGGAACAATCTGCCCAACTGCGATTGCTTGTTTTTCGATTGTACCTATTTCAGCAGTGATAAGAGGCAGTGATAGTGTATCGCTATCTTTGGTGCTGAAGTAATATCCAGCACCTACCGTGATCGCTGTTGTAATAGCAGCCGCAATCCAGCGTTTTTTCATATAATTATCCGTTTAAAGGTGAGTATTTGTTTGGTTATTGGGATATCAGACTTTAGTGCCTGATTAAAGTTCATATCAATAATACATCGTACAATAATAACTGTCATGTATGAATGTAAAAAAATGATGTAATAGTATTATTGTTAAGTAAATGGTCAGAAACTTTAACCATCAAGGATGAGCAGATATTTGTCTCGATTGGTATTGAGGTAGCTTGTCTATAAGATGAATTACGCCCCAGATAGGGGCGCAGAATAATGTTGCTTTTTATCGTGTTAAAAAAAGCTTACGCATCAAAAGGTAATAAGAATATTCCTGTAGGGTTAATCGTTAAATAAGCATGGTCAGATAAATTGGCATCAAATTGTGACGAGTTTAGTTGCAGCAATAATTCTTGATCATGCCATGTTACGGCAACTTCGTACATTGAACCCATGTACACCACATTATTAACAATGCATTGTTGGCTAGGCTCGCCCTCGCTGGTTAATAAAATAGCTTCAGGCCTTACTCCTATTTGATAATCACCTTCAGCTTTGCCTTGAACCACGTCTGGATCGGCTGGAATGCAGTAACCGTTGATGTTTAATTGTCCACCGTCATAACGGCCCGTAAAAATGTTCGCATCACCCATGAAGTTTGCCATGAACATTGATGAGGGTGTTTTGTATAAATCATCCGGAGAACCTTGCTGCATGATCTCGCCGTCTTTCATTACGATAACGGTATCAGATACAGCGAAAGCTTCTGTTTGATCATGCGTTACGTATAAAGAGGTAATATTGAAACGCTGCTGAAGATCGCGGATTGTCTCGCGCATACTTCGGCGTAAATTTGCGTCAAGGTTACTTAATGGTTCATCAAATAGCAGTACTTTAGGTTTTAAAACCAAAGCGCGCGCCAGTGCAATACGCTGTTGTTGACCACCAGAAATTTGGTCGACAAATCGATTTCCCATACCTGATAGATCGACCAGCTTTAACGCATCATCAACGCGTTGTTTAATTTCTGCGGCTGGTAATTTCAGCATTTTTAAGCCGTAGCCAACATTGTCATGTAATGATAAATGAGGAAATAAGGCATAAGATTGGAATACCATACAAATATCGCGTTGCTGGATTGAGGTATTTGTTACGTCTTCGCCATCAATGAATATTTGCCCGCTGGTGGGTTTTTCTAACCCTGCTACTAAGCGTAAAACCGTGGTTTTGCCACAACCAGATGGACCAAGTAGCGTGACTAAGCTGCCTTGTTTAATCTCAAGATCAAGGTTGCCAATAACAGTATTGTCACCAAAGCGTTTGCAGACATTTTTTAGAACTACAAAGTTGTCGTTTTCCATAATTATTATCTCCAATCGTTAGTCTTGGTTGTTGGCTTTTGAACGGGATACGCGGGCTTCACCCACAAGGGCATCAAAAATCAATATGATGGCCAGCATGACGAAAATCAGTACTGAACCATAAGCGATGGCAATGCCGTATTCGCCATCTTCAACGCGGTTTAAGATATACGATGTTGCAACGCGGGTTTCTGGCGTTACCAAGAAAATAATGGCACTTACCGTGGTCATTGCGCGCACAAAGCTGTAGATCAATGTTGATAAAATAGCCGGGCGCAATAGTGGAATTAAAATATGGGTAATCGTTTTAAATGAGTTAGCACGTAAGCTCAGTGATGCTTCGTCAAGTGATTTATCTAATTGTCCCAAACCTGCAATACCTGCCCGAATTCCCACTGGAATGTTACGCATTACCATTGAAATTATGACGATGACAGCGGTCCCCGTTAAATAAACCGGCGCATCATTAAACGCTAGGATATAAGAAACACCAGCCACCGTTCCTGGTACGGCGAAACAAAGCATGGTGGCGAATTCAATCACTTTTTTGCCATGAAATTGCTGGCGTACTACGATGTAAGCAATTAATAAGCCGAATAATGCAGTCAGTGGGGCTGCAACACCTGCATAGGTCATGGTGGTAAGCAATGACGGCCATGCCCCTTCGCTAAATCCCATACCAAACAGGTTGATGTAGTTGTCTAGCGTTAAGCTGTAATCAACTCCCCAGTTAACGGTGAAACTGCCGAAGACAATGCTGCCGTACAGTAAGATATTGAATGCCATCCAAAAGTACAGTAAACCAGAGACGCCATATTTAAGTCCCGTAGGTAAGGGTTGTACATCACCACGGTAAGATTTACCGGAAATGGTTACGTAAGAACGTTTACCAATCCAAATATACTGGATAACGAAAATAGCGAGAGAGAAGATTAATAGTACCGCACCCAAAGTACTGGCAGATGCATAATCAAGCTGCGCACCAGCAATGTAAAAATATATCTGAGTGGCTAATACATCGAAGCTTCCTCCTAGTACTAGCGGGTTACTGAAATCAGCTAGCGATTGCACAAAAATAATTAGAAATGAGTTAGCCAGCGCAGGTTTAAGTAGTGGCATTACAATTTGAAAGAATGTTTGATAACGGTTTGCACGAAGAGTGTAAGAGGCCTCTTCTAAGGATGGAGAAAGCGACTTCATTGCACCATCAAGGATCATGAAAGACATTGGTGAAAAGGCTAAAACTTGTGCCATCCAAATCCCAGTGAAACCATATAACCAGTTCGTGTGCTGTAAGCCAAACCAATCAACCATAAGCTCAGTAATATACCCTGAGCGTCCTAGCATTAAAGTAACACCAAGGCCGACAACAAAGGGTGGCGTAACAATGGGTAATATTGAGAAAATACGTGCGATAAAGGCAGAACGCTTAGCGATTCTAGTGGTATAAATAGCGAATACAAGACCAAAAATGGTCGCGACAACGCCCACTGAGGTACCCAGCATGATGGAATTTAAAATGATCTGAATAATTTGCGAGCGGCCTAAAATCTCAACAAATTGCCACATCACGAAGTTACCCATGTCATCTTGGAACATAGGTACAAAGATGGCGATACTTGGATATATAATAAAGATACTGATTAATGAAACAATACTAACCAATGCACCTATAACAAAAATATCACCGCCGAGATATTCCAGTCGAGCTAAAGCCAGTGTTATTACACAACCTAGGGTGATGAATAAGACGATAGTGGCATAGCCTAAGCCTTGTTCGGTGTACCAAGATGACAACAACGTAAATAACACACAGAAACCAGCATAGCTGATATCAAATTGGTGACGCTTTTTTGCGTATTTGTCTTGTGCCTGAAAAGGGCGGATCAACAGTACTAAAGGCATGGTAAACCATAGCCACGAAATGTTCATTCCACTCCAACCCATCGCCTCTTTAAATTCTTGAGACGTCGATTCGAATACACCGTAATCGAGGGAAAAAGAGGGCAATAACACAAAGGCTCCGATCAAGGCGATGATCCAATAAAAAATGGGGTCGCGTTGCTCTGAACTTTGAAGCTGCCTTAAGTCTGATTCAGCTGCTAAGTTATTCATTGTTAATTACCAAAATCGAGTTGTTTAATTAATGTGTTCATTAACGTTGAGGTGTAAAAAGCCCCAAGAAAAATCTCGTTATATTGAATATCGGAAAAAGTGAGCAGCACTCAGCACTGCTCAAATATTATGAGGGAATTACTCGCCCATTTTAACGATGTTTACCCACTTATTGATCAGGCGTTTACGTTCGCTAGACGAACCATAGGTTTCCATGTCGTAGTCAATAAGAGATAAAGCTTTTAGATCGAGCGCATTGGGTGATTGAGTCGCTTGAGTATTGGTCAAAATTTGGAATGATTTGCCTTTTTGCCATGCTAGCTGTTGGCCATCTTTAGACAGTGCCCAGTCAACAAACAACTTAGCGTTATCAATATTGCGAGCACCTTTTAGTATGCTGATCCCGCCAATTTCGTAACCAGTACCTTCACAAGGAGAGATCAGTTCTAATGGTGCCCCTTTTGATTGCTCTAATGAGTAATCGTGTAAGAAACCGATGCCAATTGCGATTTCACCTCGTGCTGCGTTACGAGATGGGGTAACGCCAGATTTGGTGTACTGGGAGATATTGTTATCGAGATCTTTAAAGTATGTAAATGCCTTATCTTCATCCCATAATTGAATGAAGGTTGCCAATGCAGTGTAGGCAGTACCTGAGCTTTGTGGATCGGCGATTTGAATTTCATCTTTGTATTCTGGCTTGGTTAAATCACTCCAGCAAAGTGGGATGTCTAAGCCTTTTTCTGCTAAGCGTTTAGTGTTCACGCCAAAGCCTAAAATACCCATGTAAACGGCAGATGAGTAATTGCCTTTACGTTTGGCTGGATCTTTAAAGTTATCCATGATGAATTCAAGTTGTGGTGATTTATAGGCCTGCAGTAAGTCCATTTCACCCGCTTGGGACTGTGGATCCAATGTGCCGCCGTACCATACGTCGGCACGAGGATTTTTCTTTTCTGCTTCAATTTTCGCTAATGTACTGCCTGAACCATTGCGAATAAAAGATGTTTTCACGTCGTATTTTTCAGAAAAAGCCTTGGTTTCAGCTTCACACATGGCATTAGTGGCGCTGCAATATACAACTAACCGGCCTTCTGCCATTGCTGTTGGTACGGCAAATGCTGAACCAATGATGCAGGCAGCTAACAGACTATATTGTGTTCTAGCTTTCATTATTATGTCCTCTGTTTTTATTATAAATGCAGTGTCATAGAGCGATGGTAGGTGACACTGTGTTTTTATCGCATCCTGCGATAAATCTTTATCATCCAACAGCCTATGGGCTATTGGGTAACTTTATTCAGAAGCTAGATAACGCCAGTTTAGTTTGTACACATAAGGCGGTTGATCATACTAGGTTGCAGTAATTGAAGGCTGCTGTGCTTTAACAAAGGGTAATATCAGCAGGCCAATAGAGGCGGCTGAAAATGTAATTATGCTGAAGAAACCATCCCAGCTAAATTGCTCGATAACCAATGATATTGGGTAGCTTGCTAGCGCGGCTCCTAAATATCCGAACAAGCCGACAAATCCAGTTGCTGTTCCAGCAACACTTTTGTGTGAGCATTCAGCTGCAGCCATTCCAATCATCATTTGTGGACCAAAAATAAAGAATCCAATGGAGAAAAAACAACAAGCCAAGACTGAAAAGTTATTCATAGGTGTAAGCCATAGTGCGGCGACAGAAATGAAAATACCCAATGCGAAAATTAAGTTCATGGGGGCTCGATTACCATGAAAAAATCGATCTGAACCCCAGCCGCCAAACAATGAACCTAGAAATCCTCCCACTTCGAACATTGAAACGGCGGCATTGGCTGAAAATAAATCAAAACCATGACGTTCAATTAAGTAGAGATTTCCCCAATCATTAATTGCAATGCGTACCACATACACTAAAAAGTACGAGCTACACAACAACCAGATATATTTGTTGCCAATGACATAGGTTTTCAATATTTGACGAAAAGATAGCCCACGGCCTTCTTGTTCTTGTAATAACTCTAATTCATCGTTTCGCCATTGACCTACGGTGGGTAACCCCATGGTTGTAGGCTTATCTCGCATACGAAAACAGAGCACGATACCTACTAAAATTGCCAGAATGCCGGGAATAATAAAGCCATATCGCCAACCCCAAGTCATGGCGGTAAAACCAATACCCAGCGGGACTAAAGCTCCCCCTAAATTGTGGCAAGTATTCCAAATTGACCACCAAAAACCACGCTCTGTACGGGAATACCATGTTGTGAGCAATTTGGCACAAGGGGGCCAACCCCAGCCTTGGAAAAAAGCATTCAATGTCCACAAAATGGCAAACATTGCCAGAGATGAACTTAAACCAAATGCAATATTGATGATTCCGGTGGCGATCAAGCCTAATCCCATGAAATAGCTTGGTTTAGACTGGTCGCTGACCATGCCAGAAACAAATTTTGATACGCCATACGTGATATAGAATAGGGTGCCGAGAAACCCGATGTCTGAATGCTCCAAGCCAAGATCAGCTAACATGGCTGGCATGGCAAAGTTGAGACTTTTTCGGGTGAAATAAAACATGCCATAACCGATATACATTGAAAACATTAAATGCAATCGCCAATATTTGTACGTAGCGTCGATTTGTTGTTTATCGGTTATTATTTTTGTAGGTTGCTCTGATGTTAGGAAACCTATCATGGCGGCGCTATCTCCCTATTGCCTGAATGAATAGTACGGAAAGAATTACGATAAAGAATGAGACAGGTTTGTAAATGACTAGGAAAAATTCCTAGATTATTTAACTTGAGGTGATTTTTGTGGGCAAGTTAACAATAATTCGAGTGCCTTTATTGGTGTCGAATGTATTGTTAGCTTGATTAGTGTGGCTTTTATTTTGTCCGATGTAGAGGTCACCGCCTAGAGCACTAACCCGTTCTTCTATTCCTTTTAAACCTAACCCCTTGCTACGCCAATTCGTTGGTAAGCCGCAGCCATTATCTCGTAATTCAAGGCTAAAAATATCGCCGGGTACTAAGCTCAGCTGTACCTCTGTGGCGTGTGAATGCTTGGTGACGTTATTTAATAGCTCTTGCACAATGCGATACAGCGTGACTGCCGTAATGTCATCGAGCTTGTTGGTGGCAATACCAATATTGATTTTAAAGTCGATCTGACGCTCAGCAAATTTCATTTCGTGCGCAAGCTGGCGTAATGCGCTTTCTAGTCCTAGCTCATCAAGAATATGTGGGCGTAATTGGGTTAACAGCTGTTTAGTTGTGCTGTGTATGCGCATGGCTAACGTATTGATTGTTTCTGCGGTATTTTTTGTATTCAGTTCTTGAGTTGTTCGGTCGACAAGCATGGCTTGGATCTGAATGGCCGTAATATTCTGACCAATTTCGTCGTGTAGTTCCCGTGCCACTGATTTTCTAATGTTTTCCTCAACTTGTACTAATTGGCAAGCGAGATATTGTTTGCTTGCAAGTTCATCAGCCAGATCTTTGTTCGCTTGTTGTAATTTTTGGGCTAGTAGGTATTGGCGGCTTATCGCTATCCCCAATCCAAGCCCGACTAAAGCTTGTGTTGTGATAAAAATTTGTAACTCTTGGTCTGTAGTAAATGAGCCTGAAATTTGACGAGCCGTCGTGAGCAAGATGCTGTTCATTACCGTGGCAAGAACACCGCCTTGCCAGCCATAGTGATAAGCCATAAAAATATTGGGTAACAGAATG
The DNA here is from genome assembly GCF_003025615.1 of Photobacterium frigidiphilum. Classification (GTDB taxonomy): domain Bacteria; phylum Pseudomonadota; class Gammaproteobacteria; order Enterobacterales; family Vibrionaceae; genus Photobacterium; species Photobacterium frigidiphilum. Next base: position 236,175 of record NZ_PYMJ01000003.1, read on the forward strand.
ATCAATAGTCCGAGAGGTTTCATTTGATCTAATAGTGTGAGTTCAGCAACGAGCCCTATACAGAAAAAAGCAATACTCCAGAGTAACGCCGAAGGGCGAAGGGTGATTTCTTTATGCACTAAGGTTGGGCTTAATGGTATCCAGATTTTATGATGGAGGTAATCATAAAGTAGATACAAGAACGGGGTCAGCAACACACCGCCAGTAATGGAGGCAATCGCACACGAAAAGGCATATTGAAGTGATAAATCTAATGGCTTCATTAATAATAGGATCATGATGCCCATGATTACGCCATGTACTAAGACCAATAACACCAAGGCGAGTAATTTCTGCCAATAGGTTGTTAGTTTTCGCCAATTATGAGTAAAAGGAATCGCGAGGAAGTAGCTGAAAAATGGACACAATAATAATAATATGTCCTGAGGTTGATGGTTGATGATAGACAGTAGCCATGCTGAAATCAGGCATTCACTAATGACAAATAATCGCCAATAACGGCGAGCGGTTAATACGAATACCGCGAGTCTTAATCCGGTGGGAAGAAATAACCCTGCAAGTAGTAAATCAGCGGAGAGGTAGCTGCTGATACTCCATAAGCAAAACCAACTGATGCTATAGATAATAAAGCTAAAAGAATACGAAAAATAACGATTACTGAGGTGCTCTGCTTGATTCATGATTTATTCGGCGAGTAATTTATGTTGAAGCGCAAAACGAATAAGATCGACGTTATTAGACAGCCCCAGTTTGCTGAGAATATTAGCGCGATGAACATGAATGGTTTTATAGCTAATGGAAAGTATGATGCCAGCCTCTTTAACATCTTTACCCTGAATAAGATGAGTAAAGACCTCGTATTCACGTTTGGTTAATGCGTCTAAGGCCTTGGGCGCGACAGGCGCATTACTGAGGTTAAACAAGGCATCGGCGCAGAGGTAACGATCGCCATTGGCGACGGTACGTATGGCCGTCACTAATTCTACGGGGCCACATCGTTTAGATAAGTACCCACATGCGCCAGCTTCAATTGCTTTACTTACAAAAGACGCTGAATCATAAATACTAAGAATAATGGCTCTAAAGTTAGGATGTTTTGCGCGCAGTTTTTCTAATAGAATTAGGCCACTTTCATCGGGCATCGAGATATCAATAACCGCAACATCGATATCAGACACTGACAATGCTGTGTAGGCCTCACTTGCACGACCATATTCCCCTCTTACTTCAATATCAGATTCGACATTAAGCAACTGAGCAAAACCGGAACGTACCATAAGGTGGTCGTCAACTAAGGCTACGGTAATCATAATGACATTCCTAATTATATAGATCACATCGTCGCAAAAGTGAAACCAGCATACAATTTAGAGTCGGTTTAGATGTGATGGTCGTCGCGAAATAGTACTATTGCGTGCAATAAATAGAGCCACACGTCTTGTGTGGCTCATTGGATTACCTTTATATTATCTGTCTATATCTTTTGTTTATATGGCTTTTAGCCATTGTTCATAGTTTTTAATCTTCGCTAACAGACCCGATTTTGTGGATAGCTAAATCAGCACCTTTGTATTCATCTTCGTCAGTTAAGCGTAAGCCAACAGTTTTCTTGATGATGCCGTAAACAATGAAAGCGCCGATAACCGCAATAGCAATACCAGCCAGTGTACCAATGACTTGACTTGCTAAACTTACACCACCTAAACCACCGAACGCTTCACTACCAAAAATACCCGCAGCAATACCGCCCCAAGCACCACATACGCCATGAAGTGGCCATACACCTAATACATCATCAAGGTGAAGACGGTTTTGAATATAGGTAAATAGCCATACGAAAAGCGCACCGGCAATGGCACCAGTTACTAAGGCGCCAATGGGGTGCATAAGATCAGAACCCGCACATACAGCAACCAAACCAGCTAAAGGACCGTTGTGAATGAAACCTGGGTCATTTTTTCCAACAAAAAGGGACGTAAGAATACCGCCAACCATCGCCATCAACGTATTTACAGCAACAAGACCACTAATACTGCCCATTGTTTGTGCCGACATAACATTAAAGCCGAACCAACCAATGGTTAAAATCCAAGCCCCCAAAGCGAGAAACGGAATATTAGATGGGGCAAAGGCAATTAAACGTCCACCACGGTAACGACCATTTCGAATACCCAACATGGCAACGGCAACTAGGGCTATCCAACCACCAACAGCGTGCACAACCACTGATCCCGCAAAATCATGGAACCCAAAACCAAATGTTTCGGTTAACCAACCCTGAAAGCCGTAATTACCATTCCACATGATACCTTCGAAAAACGGGTAGACAAAAGCAACGATAAAAAAAGATGCCACGAGCATGGGGTAGAAGCGAGCTCGCTCTGCAACACCACCGGAAATAATGGCGGGAATGGCTGCTGCAAACGTCATTAAGAAGAAAAACTTCACTAATTCGTAGCCATTAATCGCACTTAACTGCTCAGCACTTGAGAAGAAAGTGACGTCGTATGCGACCCAGTAACCAATAAAGAAATAAGCCATCGCAGAAAACCCAAAATCGGCAATAATTTTGACTAAAGCATTCACTTGGTTTTTTTGTCTAACAGTACCGACTTCTAGAAAGGCAAAACCTGCGTGCATGGCAAGTACCATGATTGCACCCAATAGAATAAATAAAGTGTCAGAACTTTGAACTAGCGTTTCTACAGCATGACTAATATTGTCCACAAACGTCACCACATCCTTGTACATTAATATTGTGTTTAGGTATTTCTATTTTTTATACGCATTTAATATGCTAATTGCTTATCAAGCATATTTTATGCCAGCGTGAACCATAATGGGGTGTCATATTGGTGCATACACATATTGATAGTGGTAACTGTTTGTTTTTGAAAAGACAGTGATTGTTTCTAGCGCACGTAATTCGTGCATTAGAAATAAAGAGAAGAGTGTTTTAAAAATATACCGCTTAATATGCAACACTGCCTTTCGTTCCATATTGGTGCGATGAATAATGAATTCGCACTTATTTGGTGCGTGTGAGCATATACCTAAGCTACCTCAAAATCCTCGCTGAAACGAGTATCTTGAGGTAACTTTGGTATAGATAATAGATATTGGCAGCAAAGCCCCAATAGAAATTGCGAACGCTACTATGGCTGATATTATTTCGCATAAAAATAAAGTATACATTTAAGAATAATAAATAATATCCACGCTCTATTAATTAATGTTGCGTTTAATCGGCAATATTAAAATTTATGGTTTTAATTTTGTTAAATAAATATTTTTACGATTTTCAAATGTGGGCATATTTCTAATATGGCTCACACGCTTTCGCCCCCTCTCGTTTAATCAATAGCTATTGCTGCAACTTTGTCATAAATGACATATTTATTCTGGCACGATAAAAACGTATCACTGATGTATGTAATTTTCGATTTTCATTGAAAACGCTCCCATGCGTGAGAAGCGTCACTTTTTTTATAAGCTTTAGTTCTTATAATCAATTGTATGGATGGGTTTCTATGCTTTGATTCTAACTAACTATGTGCGCTTGGTAGCTGATACTGCTTCGCTAGTCAATTATGGCTTTTTCCACAACGAAAAAAGCGAGTTCAAATTGTAGTATGTCGCTGAGGTTCTCGTCGTTTATTGAGATTTACCATATAAAATAATTAATAAAAATAATGAAATTTAAAGTCTAGGCTAAGGCTGGATTATTTACAATAACGCTGTTAGCTATGAATATAAGCTCATAACTATCACGCGATGAAAAAATTATTAATAATTATAACAAAACGTATTTAAGAGTATGAGGATTACGTGAATATATTATCTAGTTTTAAGGGCCGTATTATCGCGGTTGTCGTTTTATTATTAACTGCTTCTTTAGCAATTTCGACCTCTCTTTCCTATCGTCAACTTTCAACCTCAATTCTGAGCAATGTTGATGAATACTCAATGCTTAAAATTAGTAGTTCGTCAGATAAGATTACAGACTGGTTTAATACCATTAAACAAGGTGTTATTGCAACAGCGCCAGACTTCGCGACTGATCGGGGTGATATGCAACTCGCTTTAATGGTTAAGCAAATTGCAAACGCCACCCAATCATCAGATATCGTTGTTGGCTTTGAGGACGGCCGCTCTTATGGGGCTCAAAGTGGTATGCGCAGTGTATTTATTTATGATCCGCGTACACGAGGTTGGTATAAGTCTGCCAAGCAGAAGCGTAGCACAGTAATTACTGGTATCTATACCGGGTCATCTTCGGGCAACCTGATGGTCAGCATTGCAGAACCCTTTTTCGATGGAGACAAGTTTCGTGGTGTTTTACTTGCCGATATAGAATTGAGCCTTCTTACCGATGTTGTTAATCAGTCTCCCTTCCCAGGAGCAATGACTGGTTTATATGACAACCAGGGTACAACCATCGCTTCAACTGGTGAAGTCGATGTTCCCGGTAAAACCAAACTGTCTGACTTCCCCGAATTAGCAGAACTAGAGCGTAAAGTTCTTACTAGCGCTAGTGGGATTTTTAACTACAGCTTAGGTGGTATTGAAAAAATAGCTTACTTTCAAACTATTGAACTTGATAAAGAGACCCACTGGCACCTGTTAGTAGGTATTGATAAATCAATGGCTTACGCAGAGGTCGATGAGGCGTTGGAAACATCTTTATTCACTGCTGGGTTATTGATTCTCTTTGCTTCCGCGATTATTTTGTTTGTGCTGAATCGGCTGTATCGACCAATTCTTGCGTTAAAAAGCACAATAGTCGAGTTATCACAAGGCAATGGTGATCTTACCCGACGCCTTGATGTGTATACCAAGGATGATCTGGGCCAAATCGCAGAAGCTGTAAATACCTTCATCGGCAACTTACAAGCGATGATGCTGGAAGTATCCCAATCTAGCGAACATATTTCAGAAGGTATCGAACAACTCAAGACCCAGACCGAGCTTAACGATACCGTCTTAGCCTCTCACTCTGTAGAAACTGATCAGGTGGTAACCGCAGTAAATGAAATGAGCTCGACGGCAGACAGTGTATCGCAAAGCGCTTCTCAATCTGCGGCATTTACGAAAAATACCAGTGATGAAGCAGAGCAATCTAAACGTGTGGTTGACGGTGCCGTAAGCAGTGTAGCCGCCTTGGTTGATGAAGTTGATGCCATGGCACTCAATATTCAAACCATGAGTGATGATGCTCAAAAAATTGGTTCTGTGCTTAGTGTTATTGGTGAGATTGCCGATCAAACTAACTTATTGGCTTTGAATGCGGCTATCGAAGCGGCCCGTGCCGGAGATCAAGGGCGTGGGTTTGCTGTCGTAGCTGATGAGGTACGAGCTTTGGCCGCAAGAACCCAACAGAGTACATCTGAAATTAACGAAATGTTGAGTAAGTTGCACCAAGGAACAAGCTCAGTCGTTACGGCTATGGACGACACCAAGCGTCGCTGTCAACAAACCGCTGACACGACTTCCAACGTAAACGATAGCTTGGACTCAATGGCGACATCAGTGGTTCAAATTAATGATCTTGGGATTCAGATTGCCGCAGCCGCAGAGCAGCAAAGCGTGGTAAGTGAAGAGATAAATCGCAATATGACGGCAATTCAAGACATGGTTGGTCAGCTTACCGAAAATGGTGCGCAAACCATGGATAGTACGCGTAATCTTGCAAGCAGCAACGAACAACTGGCGGCGATCGTAAATCAATTTAAGTTAAAGTAATTTAACGTTTTATTCTGCTTGCAGAGCTTGTCAAGAACAAAACAAGTAAAACCTCTGTTGCTAGCTCCTTTGTGATGAACTGTTTATTAAATAGTTCATCACGGAGCTAGCATTTAGTTTTCAAACAGAAATTATTCAACAGGTTTTAATTTAGCGGTGAAATGGCGCAATACTGGTGGCTCATACTCAAAGGTTAGTCCTCGAATTTCACTTGCGCGTTTTGTAACTGCGATTAATGCATCGGCAACGTAATCCATATGATCATTGGTATATACGCGACGCGGAATAGTTAGGCGCATTAATTCTAATTGTGACTCTTTCTGCTTGCCTGTTTCAGGATCTCTACCCAGTAATAACGAACCAATTTCTACGGCTCGTACACCAGATTCTAAATAGAGTTCATTACATAATGCGTGAGCAGGGAATTGTTCACTGGGGATATGAGGTAAAATTTTGGTGGCGTCGACAAAAACTGCATGACCGCCGGTTGGGTATTGAATGGGTATCCCTGCTTCTCGTAAACGTTCACCCAAATATTCCACTTGGCCAATACGGTAGTGAAGGAAGTCTTCATCAGCACCTTCATATAAACCACGGGCGAGGGCTTCCATATCACGTCCAGCCATTCCGCCATAAGTAACAAACCCTTCCATAGGAACGCAACGTGTTCGTACTGCTTGGAAAAGATCTTCATGATCACGAATACAGCATAAGCCCCCAATATTGACCATAGGGTCTTTTTTAGCAGACATCGTTAACATGTCGCCATAACGGTACATTTCGCGAATAATCTCGAGAATGGATGTATCGGCATATTCAGGTTCACGTTGCTTTATAAAGTAGGCATTTTCGCAATAACGTGCTGAATCGATCACAACTGGAATATCATTCTTTTTCGCAATCTCGTATACCGCGCGCATGTTAGCCATTGAAACGGGTTGCCCGCCCGAGCTGTTACATGTGATCGTGGTGATAATGGCGGCAATATTGTGTGAGCCATACATTTCAATGGTTGATTGCAGTTTATCGAGATTAAAATTCCCTTTCCAGTCGTCATACGTTTCAGTGTCAAACGCCTTCTCAGTCAGTACGTTAATGGCTTTACCGCCATTAAGTTCGATATGACCCGCTGTCGTATCAAAGTGGTAATTCGATATAAATACGGGTTGATCACCGCCACGTACCGTTTTCATTCGCTCTATTAAGCACGGAAATAATATCTGTTCTGCGCCACGCCCTTGGTGAGCTGGAACCGTCAGTTTGTAATCAAAGAAGTGTTTTACAGCATCACATAAATTAAAGTAGTTGCGGCTTCCTGCATAAGATTCGTCTCCCATCATTAAGCCAGCCCATTGTACATCACTCATTGCGCCTGTGCCTGAATCTGTCAGTAGATCGATATAGACATCTTCGCTTCTTAACATGAAAGGGTTATAACCCGCGTCAATTAGGGCTTCACGTCGATCCTCTTCGTTTGTCATGCGGATAGATTCAACCATTTTAATGCGGAACGGTTCTGGTATACGTTTCATTGATATAGCCTCAGTCGCAGCCGTTATGCTTATTGTGTTTCTTCTACGTGATTAATAATAAAAATGGCAATAACGGATTCAATAAATGTTCAACAGTAATACTTATCTAAAGCATAGCGCTGTTGGTACTTTTGAATTGGCTTGTTGGTGTACAAGCGTGCTAGATAACTTGGGTATAAGTCTTATGCGGAAGGGAAGTCGTGGCTTAGGCGAAAATCTTGGTTGTACCAGCAAGACAGCATCAATCTGTTGTTTGGCAGAGTCGGTGGAATTCGGTGCATGTCGTCATCCTTCCTTTGACTGCGGGAAATATCTATTTGGCTTAAACAGAAGTAATAACTGATGTAAAAGGCAAATGGAACATGCTTAATAGTGTAGAAGTAATGAATTAATGTTGTGAAGTTATTCATATTTATGGTGTGAGAGAGTCGCGACTAAAGTCCGTTTATCGCGACTAGTTAAGCTTTTAAACGAGATTTTAAAGTATGCATATATCCATATTGTTTATTATTGTTATGAACGGTTAGATGGAATAAAACGCTGAGTTGAAACCGTTGTACCATCTTCATCAGAAACTTCGAATGTCATTGAACGAGCCGCTTCAAACGAGCTATATACAAATACTCGACCAGATTCAGATGTGGTGTAGTGCTGTTTTTGACCGCCTTTAACAGTAACGTCTAAACCTGCTTGAGGTGCGCCATCTTTTTCTACTGTTACCCAGGCTCCGCCTTTCTGTGGGGTAACTATGAGGTTTAGCCCTTGATTGATACTTGCAAGTGCTGAGCCTGAAAAAAGAGTTGTTGCAACGATGAGGCTTGCGATTGTTTTGTTCATGATTTGTCCCTTTTATGAGTTGTTTTAATTTGTTTAACGCTGCTTGTCTGCGTGTTGATATTCATAATAGGTGTGATTTAGATCTCTTTCTATGGTGTTTTTTAGTTCAAGTTGTTCGAAATAATTGAGCAATAATTTGAGTGTTAATCCGGTCATGGTGTTGAGAGAAGTGTGCATAGACGAGAAATAGACATTTTATTACAAAGATAGGGAAGGGCGCTCAGGAGAGAGGGGTGCAATTTAAACCTTTAAAATCAATAGACTGCAACTAAACTGACGTTTTATGTGATTTTTGTCACGTTTTGTTGCAATAAAAATGTTTACAGACAGATATATTACGTTTAATGTTTATCTCGTCTGCAACTCAGACCTAATCAATGATTTTTTCAAAGAACACTTCGCACTTCCTGCTTCTCGCCAAAGCCTGCTGTAAAGAAGAAAATTAAAGAAGATCAAATGAATGATTTCTTTCCACTGCTATCGTTAATGTTGCGAACGATCATGCGGTGATGAGCTATTGAGTAGGGTGAACTCCTAGCTGTAAAGGAATGAAGGTCAATGAGTTAAAAGATATTTACCGCCACAAAAATGTGAGCGGAACTAACTATCTACTCAATTTGATATGCCTCAAACATAACGCTCTAAAGCATTGTTTGGGTAAAAAGGAAATAATTATGACTTCACAAACTGGTATTATCCGTAGCTTCAACTCTGCTGACAACAATGGCCTAATTACATGTGATCTTGGTGGTGATATCTGCTTTGATGCATCAAGTGTAAATGGCGGTTTACCTGTATCAGGCAGCCTTGTTGAGTTCATCATGGATGACTCTTCAAATAAGCTTCAGGCGATTAAAATTCGTTTAATCTAAGCGAATAGTTAACTCACTTAAGAGTTCATTTATACGGTATAACCGTATTCAAGTAACCAGTAATGAAAAGTACCATTCACTGAGTATTTACTGGTTTCCTTAATCCTCTTTGCTATTCCTTTCCTTCTACTAAACGAATTATTTTCCCTTGTTCTCTCGTGCACTCGTTTGCACTGATTTGTACATTTTACTTAGGTTTTTATTTTTACTGCGCATCTCTGCAATTGAGCTTCCGTTACGCTCTTGTTCTCTTAGCAATTTGAAGTAATTATTTAATCGACGTTCATCTAGCTGTCCAATAGAAATTGCCTTTTGTACGGCACATTTGGGTTCTGCTTGATGTTGGCAATCAGCAAAGCGGCATTGCTGAGATAATTTAGCAATATCACTAAAGGTTTCTTCAACGCCTTGTTCACAGTCTGCAATTTGCAACTCTCGAATGCCTGGTGTATCAAGAAGTAATGCGCCTGTTGGCATGATGTGCATCGACCGACTGGTGGTTGTATGGCGACCTTTACTGTCGTCTTCTCTTACGCCGCCAGTTTCTTGATCTTGACTCTGCATTAAGGTGTTAACCAATGTGGATTTACCCACTCCAGATGAACCAACAAAAGCAACCGTTTTACCTACCTTACACCATGGTTTTAGAGTTTCGACACTGTCTGTATCAAGGCTATTAACGGCCTCGACCATTAAGAACGGATCAAGTGCTTGCACTTGTTGTTTAAACGATTCTGGCGTATCGCAACAATCTGCTTTTGTTAAGATAATGACAGGTTCACATCCACTGTCGTGTGCAATAGTAAGATAGCGTTCGATACGACTTAAATTAAAATCCTGGTTGAGTGAGTTGACGATAAAAAGTGTGTCGACATTGGCTGCAATTAACTGTTCCGATACTTTACTGCCCGCGGCTTTACGCGAGAGTAAGGTTAGACGGTCGAGTAATCTTATTAGTTGTTGTTCACTATCAAGTAATATCCAATCCCCAACAGTTAACGCAGGCATACTCGGTCTGATCTCAAGAGAGAAACTCCCCGCTTCAGTTTGAATAACATAGAGACTACGATGATGCGCAAGCACTCGACCAACCTGACAAGTTTCAAGTTCTTCTAATGACAACTGCTGCTGAAAATAAGCATGCCAACCAAGTTGTGGCAATGACAATGTTGAATTCATGATGATCCGTGCAAAATTTTTCTTATCTATTCGTACATACATTGTAATTGAGTCCAGTTTCGTTTGATTGAATAAAAACGACAGAATGCGAAATATCCTTGTCTCACAATTGCGTAAGCAGATTAGATTGCAGCTTTTATGGTCGCGAATTTAAAGTAACCCCACTAAGATTAGTGACAAGATCATTGCTGAAATATGTCATGATTTCTTTTTAAGGGGTATTTTTTATTCATAAAATCAGGGATATGATCAAGAATAATTAGAGTGTTTTCTATGGCTATTGCCATTGCATTAATCGTTATTGTAATTGCATCTGTTGCTTTTCATTTCCTTAGCCCATGGTGGTTAACCACTGCTGCGTCAAATTGGTCACAAATAGATAACCAATTAACGCTAACCCTTATCATTACCGGTGCTTTTTTTATAGTAATCAACTTATTGATTGCTTTTTGTGTAATAAAATTTCGTTATAAGCCAGGTCGAAAATCTGCGTATCAACCAGAAAATAAAAAACTAGAAGCGTGGCTAATTGGCTTAACCACTGTTGGAATCGTGGCATTACTTGCTCCCGGTTTAGCGGTATATGCTGAGTATGTTAGCGTGCCTGATGATGCAAAACTTGTGGAAGTGGTTGGTGAGCAGTGGAAGTGGAGTTTTCGTTTTCCCGGTGAAGATGAACAGTTAGGGAAAAGTAGCACTCAATGGGTAAGCAGTAAAAATCCTTTGGGCATTGATCCTAATGATCCCGCCTCTCAAGACGACAAAGTTATACTTAGCCCCGAATTACATCTTCCACTTTTTTCGCCTTATAAAGTATTACTGCGTTCTAAAGATGTTTTGCACGATTTTAATGTACCTCAGTTCCGAGCCAAAATGGATTTAGTACCCGGTACGGTTTCATATATTTGGTTCACTCCAACGAAGCGAGGCAGCTATGAGATTCTCTGTGCTGAGCTGTGTGGCGTAGGGCATTTTAATATGCGAGGAAGAGTGATCGTTGAAGATGATGCGCAATTCGGAAGCTGGCTCGCGACTCAACCTACTTTTGCTCAAACTCAAGATCCTACCCGTAAAACACAGACTGACCCAGTTGAATTAGGCAAAACACTCTCGGAAGTGAATGGCTGCATTGGTTGCCATAGTTTAAATGGTAACCCTGGTGTTGGGCCAACGTGGTTAGGATTATACGGAAAAACGGAAATTATGTCTGATGATGCAAGGGTAGTGGTAGACGAGGCATATTTGCGTACATCGATACTTAACGCTAAAGCTGAAATAGTAAAAGGTTACCCCGCCATCATGCCTGTTTATCAATTTGATGAGCAGGAAGTTGACGCCATTATTGCTTATATCAAATCTGTATCTAAGTAATTTATATCACGATTTTTTTGAATGAGACAAGCTTGTTATGACTGAACATCATTCTTCGAATTCAGCAGATTCAGACGCTTATGCTCACAGTTTTTGGCGCAAATATGTGTGGAGCCAAGACCATAAAGTTATCGCCATTCAGTATACGCTGACGGCGATAGCGATGGGGCTGATTGCACTTGTTTTATCATGGATAATGCGTTTACAACTTGGCTTTCCCGGGCAATTTGATTTCATTGATGTAAACACTTACTACCAGTCTATGACATTGCACGGCATGATTATGGTGGTGTATTTACTGACAGCTCTTTTCTTGGGGGGCTTTGGTAATTACTTAATTCCATTAATGGTCGGTGCACGGGATATGGTGTTTCCGCTATTAAATATGTTGAGTTATTGGTTCTATCTTCTGGCTTCTCTGATCTTAATTGCGAGCTTCTTTGTGACTGGTGGGCCAACAGGTGCTGGTTGGACGTTATATCCCCCTCAAGCGATTATGCCTGGCACGCCAGGTGTTGAGTGGGGCATCGTACTGATGTTGATCTCGCTTGCAGTGTTCATAGTAGCAGCGACGTTAGGTGGGCTAAATTACGTTACCACAGTATTGCAAGCTCGCACGGAAGGGATGACATTACTGCGTATGCCCCTAACAGTATGGGGGATCTTTACAGCTTCAATTATGGCGTTATTGGCTTTTCCTGCGTTGTTCGTTAGTGCCGTTATGATGTTGTTTGATAAGTTATTGGGGTCCAGTTTCTTTATGCCAGCCATTGTTTCTATGGGGCAATTAACGGAATACGACGGCGGCAGCCCTATTTTATTTCAGCACCTTTTTTGGTTTTTTGGTCACCCCGAAGTGTATATTGTTGCTTTGCCAGCCTTTGGGATAGTGTCTGATCTGATTAGTATTCATGCACGTAAAAATATCTTTGGTTATAAAATGATGGTGTGGGCTATTTTAGCCATCGGCGTTCTCAGCTTTGTGGTATGGGCCCACCATATGTATGTCAGCGGTATGAATCCATATTTTGGGTTCTTTTTTGCCACGACAACCCTCGTCATTGCCGTTCCTACTGCGATAAAAGTGTATAACTGGTTGCTTACATTATGGCGAGGTAATATTCATTTAACCTTACCTATGCTGTTTTCTATTGCCTTCATGAGTACCTTTTTAATTGGTGGTTTAACGGGGTTATTTCTTGGCAATGTTATCGTTGATATTCCGTTATCAGATACGTATTTTGTTGTCGCTCACTTCCACATGGTGATGGGGGTTTCCCCAGTATTAGTGATATTTGGTGGTATTTATCACTGGTACCCGAAAGTGACAGGGCGGATGCTTAATACGGCAATGGGGCATTTTCATTTCTGGATAACCTTCTTGGGCACTTATGCTATTTATTTTCCAATGCATTACTTGGGAATATTAGGTGTTCCCCGTCGTTATTATGCGTACGAAAACTACGATTTCATTCCTGAATCGGCACAAAGCTTAAATGCTTTTATCACTGTAATGGCGCTGATTGTAGGTGCTGCACAGCTAGTGTTTCTGTTCAATTTATTCTGGTGTGTATTTAAAGGGAAAAAAGCTGCAGCGAACCCTTGGTCTGCAACATCGTTAGAATGGCAAACACCAGACACGCCACCTAAACATGGCAATTGGGGCTTACATTGTCCGATCGTTTATCGCTGGGCTTATGATTACAGTGTACCCAATGTTAAAGAGGATTTTATTCCACAAAACATACCGCCAGAGCAGGTGCTAATGGAACATGTAGACAGTTCAATACCTGAAGATGGTATTAAGATACCCATAGATAAAGGGGATGATGATGAATAAGCAGCATCATTCAAACAAGAAATCGGTGCATGAATCTAAAAGCACATTAACGCCAGATGCCGACGAAAATTACTTACCTGCCGATACCTCGTCACCTGCCATTATAGGGCTATGGGTATTTATGGCTGTTATCACTATGCTGTTTTTCTTGTTTACAGTAGCGTACAAAATACGTATGTCGTTAAACGATTGGCAACCATTAAATGAACCTTGGCAGCTCAGCTTAAGCACTGCTATGCTTTTTATGAGCTGTGTTGCGATGGCTAATTGTCGTCGTAGAGCCGCATTATTACCATCGGTAGTGGCTTGTCGTTCTATATTAATTGTGGCGGTGTTGCTTACCTTAGGGTTTGTTTTTACTCAGCTTTGGGCGTGGCAATACTTAGTAGACCAAAATATTACAGTCGACAATAATCCAGCCAACAGCTTCTTTTACCTTTTAACGGGCCTGCATGGATTGCATGTACTGGGTGGTCTTGCTGCTTTATTTTTAGTGATTTATAACGCTAGAAAAGGGCATGCAAATTCACTGTATCAGTCATTACATTTATGTACTCGGTACTGGCATTTTTTATTACTTATTTGGTTGTTTTTATTAGGGCTATTGCGATTTACATAGTGAGGTAAACGCATATGGCACACTTGTCATCAGCATCACAAGAATCAAGAGTAATTACACCGGAATCATCGTCTCTTCAATCTGACGAGAGCGATTCGCGTGGTTGGTTATCAGTAATTGACGATTTTTCGACAGATCGAGCCGTCTTTAACATATCGCCAAATAAAACCATGATGTGGCTTTTTTTACTCAGTGATATTTTTATTTTTGGCAGCTTTTTAGTTGCCTACATGTCAGTAAGAATGACGACTACTGAACCTTGGCCACTTACCAGCGACGTTTTTGCTTTAAACCTTGGCGGTCAAGATATTCCATTAGTTTTAATCGCAATCATGACCTTTATTCTGATTACCAGCAGCGGCACTATGGCTATGGCTGTTAATTTTGGCTATCAAGGTCGACGTCAATTAACCGCGGCATTAATATTTATTACTGCATTATTTGGTATCGCTTTTGTCGGTATGCAAGCATTCGAATGGACCAAATTGATCGTGGAAGAAGGCATTCGCCCATGGGGGAATGATCTAGGTGCTGCACAGTTTGGTGCCAGTTTCTTTATGATCACAGGATTTCATGGATTACATGTCAGTATTGGTGTTATTTATCTGCTGACAATAGCGTGGCGAGTGTGGCGTGGGCGATATGAAAAAACGCAATCAAATGAATCAAATAATCGTTATGAAATAGTCGAAATAGCTGGGCTTTATTGGCACTTTGTCGATTTAGTTTGGGTATTTATCTTTGCCTTTTTCTATTTATGGTAAGGAGGTCGTCATGCATGCAACACAAGCTCATCAACAGCACCCTATAAGCCTTTATTTGAAGGTGTGGGGATTATTGTTTTTACTCAGTACCTTGTCGTATATGGTTGATTACCTCCATGTACAAGGCATATTGCGTTGGTCGCTGATCATTATTTTCATGTTGTTGAAAGCGGGATTAATCGCGAGTATTTTTATGCATATGTTATGGGAGAAATTGGCGTTAGTCTGCTCTATTTTTTTACCGCCTTTGGCATTGCTTGTATTGCTTACATTAATGGCGACAGAAGCAGGTTATATATTTAGCCTTAGAACGCTATTTTTTACATCGACATAGTGCTGGTTCGCCATAAAAATAAAAAGCTAATCACTATAAATAATTAGCTTTTTTATGCAGTGGTGTTCTATCAATAAAAATTAAGGCATCTTATGCATCATGGTGTGCCAATGATTATGGGCGTTAATTAGCCATTTAGGGGGTGATTTTCCGATACCTGCGGGTTCTAAGTGGTCATGGGCAATAATGATATTTGCTAACATGATTTCTTGTGAAGGCTCTATATCGACCATTAGAACATGCTTACCTGATTTTAATACGCGCTTAAACCGACGGAATTGATAATGCAATTCCTGAAAGCCAAATAGACCTCCTTCCCAAGTAATAAAACCGAGTATCACTATGGCAAGCATAATAAAGGGTATCCAGCCTGTTGTTTCGGTTACGCCGGAGATATAAGCAGCCAAGATCACAATAACAGCTGCGCATACACCAATAACCGCGCCAATTTCAGTTGAATGAATCACATCATTACGCATTACCGATCTTACAGGGTGAAGATGATGAGAAGATATCTCAGCATCATTATCACTAAGTACATGAATTTGTGGTGTGCTAATACCACTTAATTCAAGTTCATATTCTACTAATTCAAGATCATCTAAATCGTCACTAATATAAAAGACCCTTTTCATATGGCCTCCGGTAGGGATTTATATCAATCTAAACAAGTACCTGACCATTAACCTACGTCGAATGGTATTATTACTAACAATAAATCACGTTAGTTCAGTACGTTAAGTCTATTTTCTGCTCATTAAATAGCGAAAACATCTATTATAGAGTATAGCCTTTCTTATCTATACAGCATGTACTTTAAGCAAAGTGAATAGATGCTGATGAAAGAGCTACAAGTATTATTATGTGATTAATGCTAAACAAATTGACGTATTTTTCCATTTAATGCCTATTTTATCGTACTTTTTAGTAGTGAAATCAAAGTTTTTATTAGCGTATATTTTAATATACTGATGCTCACGCTATCTCAGATGAAGGGTTTTCGTTGAGATGGGTTTCTGAGATAACGTGTATATAACCGCTTACTGTATGGAAGACAGATTAGATGACTTGGTTATGCTAGGGAAATGTATTTAGAACATCTACTTAATGTAATGTTTGAGGTCTAAATAATCATTAATATAGTAAATATTGGTATTGTAGCTAAACATGAACAACGTAATTAATAGTATCGGTTATTCAAATAAAATTTTTATCGATAGTGAATATCAATACCATATTGAACAAACTAAAATGTTCACCCAGTTACTGCTTGATGTATTAAGGAATGATTATGTCGAAATTAATCAATCATTTATTGCGAGTATGAATACTGCCGCGATCATGCATGATCTGGGAAAAAGCTTTATTCCTGAATCGATTATTTTTAAAAAAGGCACATTGTCTGTATCTGAGTATGACATCATAAAAACACATACAATACTTGGTTATGAGCATTTTTGTACATTAAGTATGAATCTAGATACGCCTTTGAATCAGATTATCAAAGATGTAATTTTATATCATCATGAGCATTGGGATGGTACTGGTTACCCGCATCAAAAAGCAGGGTTCGATATCCCGCTTTCAGCACGTATTATCGCACTTGCCGATGTGTTTGAAGCCTTGATCAGTGTACGTTCGTATAAAGAACCATTTTCTTTTGAAAAAGCGAAGAAGATCATATGTGAAAGTAGTGGGTATCACTTTGATCCAGCTATTGTCGCTGCTTTTCTTAAACAAGAAACCAAGTTTGAACAACTGACAAAAACGCTACAAAGTCAGTCGCTATCTAGGCATCTACAAAATGCCTAAAGGGCCCAAATACCGACTAGCGAACTAATTTGAAGTTTTTAATTTGGCTCTCCTGACCATTTATAATGATAGAGAGCTGATGAATACCTGTATGAAACTTCCGTGTTGTTATAAGTTTAAAGCTTTGTTTTCTATTAATCTTATATACTTTATTCGGTTCTATTTCACGTTCACTTATTTTAAACACTTTACGAGAAAGGTCGCCATTATTTTTTTTATAATACAGACCATATTCTAGCCTTAGCTTTTTACATGTTTTATTTTGGTTAGTGAGTGAGAATGAAAATTCTAAAGCATCGCCGATCTTTACATTTGGTGTCAGGATATCAAAGTTTGATAACATGATATTTTTACTATCAAAACCAAATAATTGAAGTGTTTTTGGTTCGCCTTGTTTCAGTAGCGTTCTACTTGCGTGTTTGATCAGTGCATCTGTTTCTTTTGTGCATCCCTGCCATTTTTCTACTGTCTCTATAACAAAATCAGGATTATCTTTCGAGATATCATTTAAGTTATTTGCAACACTGCGTCTTACTACTTCGCAACTGTCATTCTTCAAGGTGTCTAAAATAGTGAAAATAGGCATAGGGTTCTTTTTTAAGCTTGGTAAAGCCATTGCCCAAGGAAGCCGTGGTCTTGATCCTTCACTTGCTAAACGGCGAACCTTATTACTAGGGTGTTTTGACCACAATACCATTTGAGCTAACATTTTTTCTTTATACTTTAATATGTAAGGTCTTACTGCAAATTCACAGCTGGTGAACTGTGTTACAAATTCAAAGGCTGAAATTGACTCTTCATAATGATCAATTCCATACATCGATATATATTCAGGGAAAAACATAAATTCGATGCTTTTTTCATTAATTCCAGCTGCACGTAAATTTTCAATAAACTGTTTAATGGTTTCCGCGGCTTCTTCAAAATCATCAGACAGAAAGTGATGAAGCACTTTTGCTGTATGCGTCATTCTCTCCTTTAGTTCGTAATGAATAAAATTGTCATTGAAAATTAACTGAGTAAAGGCTTCTTTATCAAATGAAGGAATAGTTACGAGCATTATTTCCGACAGCTGGTCGTAGAACTCTTGTGAGTATATGTCTTTAAATAAATTACTCATAATGTCTGAAATCTATCCTTGATGTTAAATATTCGCGGTAAACACTGCGTGGTATAACGTTGTTCACAATTTACCTTGTCTGAATTTGATTAAGAAGACTTAATTAATAAGTTTCACGGTGTTGTTACTACTGAAGGTACGATTCCCAGCTAATCTTACTCTTATCAGAAGGCGCCGCTGGGTCAATTATAGGTAGATTGCCGATAATTTTAGTAGAAGGATCAACCAGCAAGACGTTCAATTTAGGGTTATTACTGATGTTCAGCGTGATGATTTGATTTTTTTCCGCCTGTAAATATTCTAACTGGGTATTATTTGATATATCTAACTCTGTGAGTGCATTGGCGTACACAAGTAGATCAACCAGCACTGTATGAGTAGTGATATTTAAGGTGCGCAATTGGTTCCCTACCAGAATAAGTTCTTTCAATAGCGGTGAATTTGTAAGATCAATTTCACTGAGTTGATTGTTATAGGCGTACAGAAATTCTAATAAAGGATTGGCAGATACATCGAGATTTTGCAGGTTGTTGTTAGGCAGATATAAAGTTTTCAGCAAGGAATTGTTACTGACGTCTAACGTGGTCAGCTGATTATTTGATAAGTCTAATGATTCAATTGCAGGAAAAAAGCGTATTTCATCGGCAGATGTAATGTGGCTGTTCGAACATTCTAATTCATTGAATTTATTGAGTTGCTGTTCATCATAAGAAAGCACACATTCCTTAAAGTGATCATCTTTGAAAGGAATATCGTTTACAACATTGTATTGCTTTGTGCTGCAACCAGAAAGTAACAGTGACACCAAAAAGAACAAAGACAGTAACGTACTTTGTATGCTCATTCTAGACAATACAGTGGTGCGTTGAGTTAACAAATTCGTGACTCGCTTGTGAATAGGTAAACTTAATTTTATACCTAAACCTTTTATTTACTAAAAATACTTACAAACAGAGAAGAATAGGCTGTCACAAGTACCTGATACTAATGTTCGTGAAGCAGCTTGATTTTTCATCAAATTCAATAAGTTCCATTCGTAATGTAAAATTCTTGTCAAAACTGCCTAGGTTTAGATGTGCTTGCTACATAGGAAGGTAAAAGCACGTTATGCTCAATATTGTCAGTAAAGGGAAGATGTTGTAATGAAAAAGAAAGCAATCATAGGTTTATTAACACTGTTCAGTACAGTGTGTAGTGCAACAGAGACATATGATGATAAAACGATGCAGATAACTGCGTATGCGACGCTGAATGGTACTGTTCATGATATGGCGTGCGAAGGGAATATTAATGATGCCGCTGTTTATCTTTACGGTACAGAAACGCCGGAATACGGCGATTTAGGATCAGATTATGCGCCTTATACTTTTACTGCAATAGACGTTGATACATCGATCAATGAAGGGAAGTTTGAAGTCAATTATTTACCGTTAGGTACGTATGACCTAGTACTTGTGTGTAATGCCCATGAAGATGATTTCACGCGTGGTGGCGATATATTAATGATTGATCACAATGTGATTGAAAATGTATTATTAACATCAACCTGCCGAACAATTTCTTTCTAATTTGGTTCATGTTTATTCGTTCCTATTTGTCATGGAAAAATTGCTGCAGACTCTTTTACTTCACATTTTTAATGGAAAAAAGCGCGTAGAGTATTTTAAAATATTCTGCAATGCGCATGCTTCGGAATATGTTATCAGCCCTCTTATCAAAAAAACATGGCGTTCTGATGGATGACATTTGAGGACTGATATTCGTTTGTTCATTAAGTGGAGGGATACCATGACCGTAGGAAAATACCTAAGGTGGAAAGATGAGGCTGGTAATGATTTCAGACCTGTTGCATTAACAGGCACAGAGTTACTAAACGATCGTAATTTAAATAAAAGTACCGCATTTAGCTACGAAGAGCGTGAAGCATTCCAATTGGTTGGTTTACTGCCACCCAAAGTACAAACGTTCGATGATCAGCTTAATCGGGTATATGACGGTTTCCGCAATGCCTCGACAGATATTGAAAAATACCTTTTTTTACGCGCCTTACAAGATAGAAATGAAACGTTATTCTACGCATTGTTATCACGCCATGTAGAAGAAATGACGCCGATTATTTATACCCCAACAGTAGGCAAAGCATGTCAGGAGTTTAGTCACCGCTACCAAAAAGCCCGTGGTTTATATATCACAGAAGACAGTGTTGATCAGATGGGAGATATGGCTCGTCATTTCACAGGAAAAGACATTAAAATCATCGTGGTCACTGATAGCCAAGGTATTCTTGGGTTAGGTGATCAGGGGGTTGGCGGCATGGGTATTCCTATTGGCAAGCTGTCACTATATACCTTGGGTGCGGGTATTCATCCGGCGCACTGTTTGCCAATTGCGCTAGATGTAGGTACCGACAATCAAGATTTGCTCGATGATCCTATGTACTTGGGTATGCCTCGTAAACGTATGCGTGGTGAAGAATATAAGATATTTATTCGTAAATTCGTGAAACAAATACAGCAGCACTTTCCAAAAGCTGTTCTTCAATGGGAAGATTTCAGTAAATCAAATGCGTTTGATAATCTGAGCGATTATGAAGATGATTTGCCCTCATTTAATGATGATATTCAAGGTACGGGTGCAGTTGTTCTGGCGGGTATTCTTGGTGCAGTCAAAATTAAAGAAGAGAAATTAGCGGATCAAACTTACGTTGTTTATGGCGCAGGTGCGGGTGGTGTGGGTGTCGCTGATCAAATATATGCAGGCTTATTAAAAGAAGGTTGCTCGCATATCGCTGCAAGAGAAAAAATATTCGTTCTTGATTCTCAAGGTTTAGTTTTTGATGATCGTGAAGGGTTAGATGAATATAAAAAACGTTATGCGAAACCAAGAGAATTAGCCAATAATTGGCAGACGAAAGAGCTCGGTAAAGTCAGCCTGACTGAACTTATTAATAACCACCGAGTAACGGTTTTACTCGGTACGAGTGGTATTGGTGGGGCATTTAAAGCAGAACACGTTCAGAAAATGATGGAATACACCAAGCGCCCAATGGTATTCCCACTTTCTAACCCTACGGCAAACTGTGAAGCTTTACCGGAAGATGTTTACCAATGGAGTGACGGTCAAGCAATTGTGGCAACAGGGAGCCCGTTTGGTGATGTAAAATATGATGGAAGAGAATACCGAATTGGTCAGGGTAATAATGTGTTTATTTTCCCTGGTGTTGGTTTAGCTTCCATTGTATCGGGTACGCCAAAAATCACCTTAGACATGTTCACAATGGCATCTTACGCGCTAGCCGATTGTATCTCTGATGATGATCTTGCTGCCGGGTGTGTATTCCCGCGTATCAGTAAACTCAAAGAAGTGTCGATGGTGGTTGCTACGCGTATTCTTGAAAATATGCAGACAACAGAACCGAATAGCCCACTTCGAGGTAAAAATATTCAACAAGAGCTGGCAATGCATATGTGGGAACCTGCGTACTTACCTTATCGCAGAGTGTAGCTATATCAAGTCAAAATGCGATTAAACCCATTAATATAAGCATGTAAGCCAACTGAAAAATCCACTTTTCACTACTCGCTACAACGAGAGATAGATAGAAAAGTGGATTTTTATTGAATGCGCAGTTATTGCAGCTACTGCTGTTTTGTTTGAGCCTTCCCTTGTATAACGTAAAAAGTCTTGGTAGGTTATAAAGATGAAAACAAATTTTCTCCGTACTTTCATTTCAAATTCTTGGTGGCGTTCTTTTTAGAGCGGCGCTGAATTCTTATGTTCAAAAGCCGCCGGAAGGTAGCTTAAGAACACACTCAAGTTATATTTCCGGTGCACTATTTCAGAGATATAACGATGCAAAAAAATATACATTTAAAGAAAGAAAAAATCCTCACTGGTGATAGAGCAACAGGGCCTTTACATTTAGGCCACCTAGTGGGTTCGCTACAGCAGCGTGTACTGCTGCAAGAGCAGTATGATCAAACTGTGCTGGTAGCAGATTTACAAGGCCTAACAGATAATGGGCATAACCCTCAGAAAGTGTCTTCCAATATTTTAAATGTGGTTGCCGATTACTTAGCCGTAGGTATTAACCCTTCTAAAACAACCATTTGTTTGCAATCCGCTATTCCTGCGTTATCTGAACTTACTATGTATTATTCAAACCTAGTGTCTATCTCTCGATTAGAGCGCAACCCTACGGTTAAAAATGAGATTAAAAGTAAAGAGTTCGGACGCTCAATTCCAGCAGGTTTTCTTACTTACCCTATAAGCCAAGCGGCGGACATTACAGCCTTCAAAGCAACATTAGTCCCAGTTGGTGAAGATCAATTACCGATGCTAGAGCAAACTAATGAAATAGTAAGAAGGTTTAACCACATAGCACAAAGAGAAGTGCTGGTGGAATGCAAAGCCTTACTGAGCAAAGTGTCACGCTTACCAAGTGCTGACGGCAAAAGTAAGATGTCTAAATCAATGGGTAATACCATCATGCTTGGCTCATCGGCAAAAGATATTTCGCGTTCTGTTAAATCCATGTATACCGATCCGAATCATTTATGTGTGAACGATTCTGGTCAGGTTGAAGGGAATATTGTCTTCACCTATTTAGATGCATTTCACCCTGATGCCGAGTATGTGCAGTCATTAAAAGAGCATTATCAGCGAGGGGGATTAGGTGATGGAACAACAAAGAAAATTTTGGAGGAATGCTTACAAGAAATGCTAAGGCCGATACGTGAGCGCAGAGAACATTATTTGTCTGATAAAGCAGAATTGATTGCCATTTTGAAGCTGGGTACAGATAAAGCTCGCGACGAGTCTGAAGCCGTATTAGAGGATGTTAAAAGGGCGTTTGGGTTGAACTTTTTCTAAACGAACGTAAAAAGCCGAAGTGCTTACTGATTAGAAGTGAGAACCAACTAATAGTAACCTTCGGCTTTTAAATAATCAGGTTAATACTTTATTGCTTAAGCATCGTCGCCAAAGTCACCGAAGTCATCACCACCGCCGCCAAAGAAGCTATCATCACCGCCACCGAACGAATTATTGGCAAGTGTATCGTCGGTAAATCCAGAGTCACCGAAGCCTGAATCGCCAAAACCAGCATCGCCGAATCCACTCGTTGAATCACTGAAGCCTGAATCACCGAAACCACCAGAAGCAAAGCTGCTTGATGAATCGTCTAAGAAGCCACCTGAACTCTCATCGGTCGATGCCAGTTCTTCTGTGCCTGTATTTTCTGCTGTTGGCTCGGCTGCTGTATCTGTTGCAGTATCGGCTGCCGCGGTATCTGCGGGTTGTTCATCATTATTGAACAACATGTTGCTAATCATGTTACCTGCAACCATACCGACAGCAACACTTGCCGCTGTTTGCATGAAGCTACCAAAGGCACTTGGTTGGTTCATTGGCTGTGGTGGTTGTGGAGCAGGGCGGTTGCCTCCCATCATTTTACTAAACGCACCGCGATTAGATTCTGATTTATGGTGCTCAACGCTTTTTTCTAGATAATCATTTTTTTGTTTCATTTCTTTTAATGCCATTTCTTGAACCAAAACAGCTTGGGTCAATTTATAAACAGCATCTTGTTGCGAACCGATTTCGTTACCGATCAGTTGGTCTGCATCGGCATCTTTTGCTTTCGAAGGGCTTTGTTTTAGCTTATTAGCAACGTTCTGAATCAGTTCTTTTTCTTGTGGAGTCATTACATTTACCTTCTTAATTACCTCTGGTATTTCGAGGTTGAGCCCGAGGTAATATTATCAATCATTATTATGACTCACATCCTATCTTATGGTTCCTATATCTACTTACTGACTTGTGTAACATTATGTTGCAAGTGAGCAATTAGTCATCATGAAGAGTGAATAAAAAACAATTGATTAGAGATGGTATACCCAAGCTACCTCAAAATGCAGGATTCAGAGTGATCTCAGCGTATTTAATTCAAGGAAAATGTGTGTAGGCATGGCATTCCCTTTCAAGCACATTTGACATAGAAGTAGATACGCTGAATCACTCCCGAAGGGCGAGTTTTGTTAGGCTCTATGCGGTGTTACTTATTTTCAACGTAGAACGACTAGGTCTATAAATAAGTGCCTTGCCTAGAGCCCAACAAATTCTCGCTGAAACGAGCATCTTGAGGTAACTTGGGTATAAATACTGGATATAAAAAATCCGACATGGTGTCGGATTTTGGGGTGATTTTCAAAAAATCGTCGTTTATTTGTTGTCAGATTGCGTTACTTGCGAATACCTTCAACATGCAGCTCTAAATCGGCATAGCTTGACTCACCCATAACAGGTACGCCAAAGTCTTCAAGCTCTATGCGGGTTGTGCCTGCAAAGCCAGCACGGTAACCACCCCATGGGTCTTCACCTTCACCAATAAATTGTGCATCGATAGTAATTGGCTTAGTTTCACCGTGTAAGGTTAAATCACCTGTAATCACTAACTCACCATTACCTTTGTCTGTTACTTTCGTACTAGCAAAAGAGGCTGTTGCGTATTTTTTAACGTCTAAAAAGTCACCGCTACGAACGTGTTTATCGCGTTCTGCATGGTTAGTATCAAAACTGGTTGTATCAACATTTACCGATACTTTTGATGCCGCGATATCTTTAGGATCATAGCTAAAAGTACCGTCAAAAGTATTAAAACGTCCTTTAATGTAGCTATAACCAAGGTGTTTAATTTTAATGTTAATTGATGCGTGTGCATCTTTAGTATCGATCACATAGTCTGCTGCTGACGCAATACTTGGCATTGTCATTGCGGTAAATAAGCCTAAGGCTAATAGATGTTTTTTCATTTGTATTTAACTCCCAACATTTTGGTTAATGTATTGTCTTTATTAATAAAGTGATGCTTTAGCGCTGCAATAGCGTGAATGACAACGAGTGCAATTAAGCTGAGAGCAAGGTAGTAATGTACTTCCCCTGCAATATCAGCTTGGTTTTCAAAGAGCTCTCCTAGTGCAGGTACAGAGAACCAATTAAATACGTCGATTGATCGCCCATCGGCGGTCGAAATTAGGTAACCAGATATAAACAAACTGAACATCAGAAGGTACATTGCACTGTGTGCAAGTTTGGCTGAAGTAATTTCCCATGCAGCCCCTTTAATTTCAGGGTGACCTTTAAATGTACGCCATAACAATCTGAAAATAGTGGCAAAAGCGAGCAGTAAACCAACCGATTTATGCCAATGTGGAACGGGCTTGTACCATTGTGAATAATAGTTCAAGTCAACCATCCATAACCCAGCAGCAAACAAGCCGATAACGGCAATGGCAGTTACCCAATGTAAAGTAATTGATATCCAATCATATTGGTTTGGGTGATTTTTCATGTAAACGTGTCTTATTAACCTTCAATAACATTCATTCTAGTTTGTTATTGAAAAGTTATAACCGTTCTCAGCCGAACAAGTTATTCGATTTTTTTGAAGGAACTATCTCATTGATTGTTGACAGATGCACTTACCTCTACCTGATTGTTTATAAGGTAAATTATATTTTTTCGTTAATGAAAAAGTGATTAAAAGTTGAGTTTCGCAGGTAGATAAGAAAGCAATGTACGGGGATATTGTGGATAGAAGCCCTTTTTGTGCTTTAGTCTAGTAACTGGGTGTAACGTAAAAGGGCTTATTGCGTTGGTGTATAATCAGAACCGTGCGGTAATACCGATAAAGACTAGCGTAATATATTGTTATCGTGACGCCAGTCCATGATGGTCCAATCATTTACTTGAGCATGCAGAGACAATGCTGGATCTGGGTTGACAGCAAATGGGCGGTCGACAGCATCAAGCATTGGTAGATCATTGATAGAATCGCTGTAACCGTAGCTGCCTTTGAATTCAGTTTCTTGATTAGCTAACCATGCTTTCATTCGTATCACCTTTCCTTGTTGATAACTTAATGTGCCTTTGGTATTACCTGTAAAAATGCCGTTGATTGTTTCTAGTTCAATCGCGATTACATCTTCAACGTTGAGCATTGTGGCTATGGGCTTAACAAGGTGCTCACTTGTTGCCGAGATAATAAGCACATGATCACCACGCTTTTTGTGCCACTCAATACGGGCTAGTGCATCAGTATAGAGTGCGGGTTTAATTTTTTCTTCAACAAACTCTTCGACCAGTATTGAAATTTTTGTAATATCGTACCCTTTTATTGGTTGAAGTGTGGCTTCCATATAGGTATTCATGTCTAACGTACCTTTCGCGTACGCTTGCATAAGACGTTGCTCTTCTTCAAGAAGCGTTTGCGGTGCGAGACCTTTTTGAACAAGAAATGCATTCCACAAACTAGCAGAATCAGCGGCGATCAAGGTCTCGTCTAAATCGAAAATAGCCAAGTACGGTTTAATGGTCATCTTGTGATTATCAAATAACAAACTGCGTATCCTTCACGAAATTAAATATATTCTGTCTTTTTAGTTGCCGCTAGATTAAGTTGTTAATGTGACAGTTTCTTTTCAAATATGTGTAATTTTAGAGTCATGGATACTGGGTTCGATGTTAAGTGCGCGATGTGTAGATCTATTTTAATGGGCGACACCACCTTGTGTCAGTTTTTCTGGGTTCAGCAGTTGTTCTAATTCTTCGCGGCTAATATTTGTTTCTTCTTCTGCAACATCAATAATTGCTCTTTGTTCTTTGTAGGCTTTTTTTGCTATTTCTGCTGCTTTTAAATATCCAATTACAGGGTTAAGAGCGGTAACCAAAATAGGGTTTTTAGCGAGTGCGACTTGCAGGTTATCTTCCCGAACAATGAATGTACTAATGGCTTTGTTTGCTAGCAGGGTAGAGGCATTTGCCATTAATTCGATACTTTGAATCAGGTTATGTGCAATGACAGGTAACATAACGTTCAACTGAAAATTACCAGATTGACCGCCGACGGTAATGGTCGCGTCATTACCGATGACTTGTGCTGCGACCATTGCTGCTGCTTCTGGAATAACAGGGTTAACTTTACCGGGCATAATTGAAGAGCCGGGTTGAAGGGCTTCAAGTTCAATTTCACCTAATCCGGCAAGAGGCCCTGAATTCATCCAACGTAGATCATTCGATATTTTTAAAATCGCAACCGCTAAGGTTTTAAGTTGCCCAGAAAGCGCAACAATTGCATCTTGGCTACTGAGGTTATAAAAGAAGTTATCGCTGGATGTAAAAGGGATTTCAGTTGAGATTGAAATATTATTTGCAAAGATTGCAGCAAATTCGGGTTCAGCATTGATTCCTGTGCCTACCGCTGTTCCGCCTTGAGCAAGTGCTGAAGCATTATCCAGCGCATGTTGAATACCGAGTTGTGCACGTTCGAGTTGTATTTTCCAACCTTGCAACTCTTGACCAAGGGTGACAGGCATAGCATCCATTAGGTGAGTGCGCCCTGTTTTTACAATATGACCAATTTCTGCTGTTTTTTTATCTAATGCCTGAGTTAAGTATTCTAATGCTGGGAATAATTGAAAATGGCAGGTAATTGCAGCGCTTACTTGAATGGCGGTAGGAATAACATCATTACTGCTCTGGCCCATATTAACGTGGTCGTTAGGGCTTATGTTTTGTTCTGCTTTTTGTGATGCAAGTGTCGCGATAACTTCATTGGCATTCATATTAGAGCTAGTGCCGGAACCTGTTTGGAATACATCTATGGGAAATTGTTCAAAGTGCTCCCCATTAATGATTTCTTGGCAGCTATCAATGATGGCATGAGCAACCTTGTCATCAAGTAGCTTCAATTCAAGGTTACTTCGGGCTGCTGCCTGTTTTATGTATGCCAGTGCTTTAATAAATTCGTGGGGCATTTGAATACCACTGATCGGAAAATTATTAACGGCGCGTTGTGTTTGAGCTTGATAAAGTGCATTTTCAGGAACGTGCACGTCACCCATGCTGTCTGTTTCAATTCGATAGTGTGAAGACATAATATTATTCCTTACAGACCTGAGGTTAAATGTGTTTGTTGTAAGTGTTGCTGTAGAGATAGAAGCTGCTGACGGCCAGTGTCTGAATTGCCATAAAACTTTTTTAAAGCTAGAAGTGGGCAATGGATATGATCTAAGCAAATGCGACGAAAAATACGGGAGTTATTCGGCTGATTGATTGCTTCTACTAGATGAAAAAAAACACGTCGTAGAAACAGTTCTCGCAGAATAGGATTAAAAGTGGGGGTGTTAAGGCAGTATAGCGACGCTAAATTAAGACCTGATTGAACAAAATCGATGATGATATCAGGCTCATAACCGGGCGTAATCCGACGGTTTAGAAACCGATCTTCTGCTTTAAAGTAATGGTGATACAGGGTTGAAGTACAGTCCATGGGTAGTCCTATAAAGTGATCAATAAATCTTAGTGATAATTATTATCATTTAACGCATTGATGTTCAAGGAGACATTCATAAAGTTTATACCATAGACCTCTGTTCGTTATGTATTCCCTTAAATTACACGTGCTCAGTCTATTGAGGTGAACAGCTACCTAATTAACAATTAACAATTAACAGGTAGCTATCGCTCGAATGCTTTGTGCCCAGTCGCTCCTAGTTGTGTGACTGCGCGATGAGTTGAAGAAATAATCGAGATGATTGCTCGATCAGTGCATCGGGGAAATCATAGTCAGGGTTGTGCAGTTCTGGGTGATCAGTACCGCTACCAATGCAAAATAAAGAGCCTGGCCATTGTTGCAAAAATTCTCCCATATCTTCAGACCAACGCATTGGTTCTGTGGGTATAACAACATCATAGTTAAGCGATTGTGCTGCAGTAATAACATTCTTAGTCGTTTTGGGGTTATTCATGGTTGCGTTAAAAGGCTCAATCCATTCAATTTGCATCTCAAGTTGATAACAATCTGCTTGTTTTTGGGCAAAATCCAGCAAATTTCGTTTCATGTAATTGAGAATGTAATTATCACTGCTACGGATCGTTGCCATTACTTCGGCGCGTCCTGGAGATGTACCAAACCCTTTATTGCCTACATTCACATGAACAAGCGTGACTAAACTAAATGCTTCTTTGAAGGCTTCTGGCATGTGATGCAGGTAGTCCATTAAACGTGCAACAGCAGGGGCAGGGCTATGACCGTTCTCTGGTTTTGCAGCATGAGATGTTTTCCCTATCAGTGTGATCATAACGCCAGTTGATGCGCAGGCAAACACACCGTCTTTCACCACCACAGTACCTAATGGATAACCCGGTAAATTATGATAAGCATAAACCGCATCGGGTTGAATGCCTTTCAGGCGTGGATCTTGCAGCATTTTTTTTGCACCGACGCCGATCTCTTCTGCGGGCTGGAATAGTAAAAAAACGGTGCCAGATTGAGGAGGCGTTTGACTCAGCTGATTAGCAACGGCTAAAAGGCTAGCAACATGCCCATCATGACCGCACGCATGCATACAACCATGATTGCGTGAAACATGATCATGTTGTGATTTTTCAGTGATCGGTAATGCGTCGAAATCAGCACGGAGCAGAGTTATTGGGCCCGGATTCCCACTTTTGATTTCAACAAGAATGCCATAACCGCCTATATTAGTTTTAGGCTCAAAACCAAATGTTAGTAGCTGGTCGGTAATTTCTGATGCTGTTTTATGCTCTTGGAGCGAGAGCTCAGGGTAGCGATGAAGATGATGCCTAAAGCGTACAGGGTTGAAGTTGATATCATTATTAACGGTCATATTATTCTTCAATCGTTACAAGATGCTCCACTTTACTTGTCGATCAGAGATTATTATGTGATCAATTTCACGGTGATACTTAATCTAAGCTGCCAGTACGATATATTGCTCTGGTATGATTGTTATATAAGGTTGATAGGGTTAGGAAGTTCTATGAAAATGTTAATAGCGAGTAAATCACTGTTGTTGACGATGGGTTTGATAGTCGCCACACCTGTGCTGGCTGATCCTAATGGTTCTAGTGAATCGACAGCCCTTAGCGTGCCAAAAGTGATGAGATTATTGCAAGCTCAGGGTTATCATGATTTCCGTAAAATTAAGATAGAACATGATGAGAGTGAGATAGAAGTAGAAGCGCGAAATCAAGGTGGCCAACAAGTTGAACTTGAAGTCGATCTGTATACAGGAAGAATTCTTGATGTAGAGCGCGATTGATTATCGCGCTCTTCTCATTGAAAGGTTATGACACCAGCATTGCACATGACTGAGCCGGAAGTTGTAATATAGCCCCAGTTTCACTGCCGAGTGAAGGTGGTAATAATTTCACTCCCTCCATATTTATAATCTCGTTAATCTCAGTACGGTTTTGTTGACTGTATTTTATCGGAAGTTCGTAACTGACGGCTTTTTTAGCTTTGTTAATCGCGACTACTCCATGCTCTCCACGAGAAAAAACCAATAAATCTTGAGTCTGTTCAATAATCGTCATCGGTTGGCAATGCATAATGTTGTGAAAGTGAATCATATTAGCCAGAATTGGATCATTCCAAGCGTCACACCAACGAGGTTTGTCACGACTATTTTTAATGCCACTAGTATCTAAATCGGTATAAACGAGTGGAACACCACCATCTCTACCTAGAATATAACAATAGGCTAATCGTTCATTCTCTTCTGACATTACCTGATCTAAAAAAACGTCATTATTGGGAATGTCATGAGTAATCGCAAATGTGATTGCGCGCTGGTTTTCTAATGCCGAACCCAGAGAGTAAGGGTTGATTAGGCTTGCCATAGAGGCATTTTTATTAAAAACATCAAGTACGGTGTGAAAAAGTGGAAAGTCGTAAGCACCTAAGGTCGTTTTTTCAAGATAAGGCTGAAGAAACAGTTCGTACTCTTCTTTGGTCGCGCCACCGTCGGTAATTATTTCGCCAAAAATATGCATGTCTTCAGTGATATCTTCATCACACAACTCTTGAATATGATCAAGTGTCATATGTTTGGCTGCATCTATTCGAAACCCCTTCACACCGATTTTTTTTAGTGCTTTTAGGTAAAGTTTTTGTTTTTTTACTACATTTTTGTTGTTTTTTAAGGTCGGTAAACCCGGATCAGAGCCACCGCTACTAATTCTACCGTGCTGAACTTGCCAAGGATCTTTCCAATCTTTTATTGGAAATGCCGATAAAAAATCATCTTTGGTAAATAACGGTTGAGATAAATCACCAAATAATTTGATTGAATCGAAGTATTCTTTCTTGTTCTTATATTGGCTAATGATATTGCTATTAGGGTAATTTAAGTCATTCCTTTCATGTGACTCATTAGCCATATGATTGAACACAATATCTGCATAAATATCTATGTCATGACGATTTAATGTTTCTATCATCTTTCTGAAATCATTCGTGTTACCGAGTTGGTTGTCGATGACTCGATAATCTTGAGGTTGATAACGTTGCCACCATTGAGTGCCACCTTTTGAATGAAAAGATTTCAGTGGTGGAGAAACAAGAATAGCTTTATATCCATTGTCAGCAATGGCTTTGGCGTTTTCAGCCACTTTACTGTAAGGCCAGTCGAAGGCGTGCAATATTACATTAGTTGCAATAGATGGTGCTGATAAAGTTGATGCATATTCAGTATTAAATAGAGAAGTCATAATTTAATAGCCACGTTTTGAGACAAATTTTCAAACTGAATAAATACTATGGGTAATTATTCTATTTGTAATCATCATATACGCACATTTAGTGGTATGAGAATAGGGGGAGTAGCTTTGCTTAGCTGATTATTTCTCACCATATTGGAAATATGAACCTTTTATAAAGTTTTGGTAAATGGTATTTATACGCCACTGATAGAATATGCTTTATAGGTCACGCTATAGTGAAATATGAAATGAAATTACATTTACCTACAGTTTGTAATAAATTATTTTTTTTGTAATTATACATCACGTTTCAGTGCGTACTAATTCTCATGTAGCATATCGTGTGGTATATATACATTAGATTGCTTAATTTCAACAAGGAGGTACACCATGGGTGGCGTTTTAGGTATGATTTTAGCAGGCGGAGAAGGCTCTCGTTTGCGTCCATTAACAGATTCACGTACAAAACCCGCAGTTCCATTTGGTGGTAGCTACCGCTTAATTGATTTTGCATTGAATAATTTTGTAAATGCTGATTTTTTAAAGATTTATGTTCTAACCCAATTCAAATCTCAGTCTTTATATGTGCATATGAAAAAGGGTTGGAATATTACGGGCATTACGGATCGTTTTATTGACCCAATTCCAGCTCAAATGCGAATGGGCAAGCGTTGGTACGATGGTACTGCCGATGCGATTTACCAAAATTTAAGCTTTATTGAACTTGCTGAACCTGAGCATGTTTGTATTTTTGGTAGTGATCATATTTACAAGATGGACATTAAGCAGATGCTTAATTTTCATAAAGAAAAAGAAGCTGAACTAACGGTTTCTGCATTGCGTATGCCTTTATCAGAAGCGAGTGCTTTTGGTGTTATCGAGGTTGATGAAAACGGCTGCATGATTGGTTTTGAAGAAAAGCCAACTAACCCTAAGTCTATTCCTGGCGACCCAGAAAATGCGCTTGTTTCAATGGGTAACTATATCTTCAATAAAGATACGTTATGTACTGAACTTGAAGAAGATGCAGCAAAAGAAGATTCAAGCCACGACTTTGGTAAAGACATCATTCCTAAGCTATTTCCGCTAGGCCAAGTGTATGTTTATGATTTTACAACCAACATTATTCCAGGTGAGAAGAATACTGGTTACTGGCGTGATGTAGGTACGATTGAAGCGTACTGGCAAGCACACATGGATTTACTTTCTGAAGATGCGCCGTTCTCTTTATATAACCGTCAATGGCAGCTACACACCCATTATCCACCGCTTCCACCTGCAACAATTTTAGATAGCGAAAACAATAAAGTTGATATTAACAACTGTATGATTTCAGCTGGTAGCTACATTCGTGGCGCACAAATACATAAATCAATTTTAGGCTTCCGTACCAATGTTGACCATAACACAATGATTTCAGAATCTGTGATTTTGGGCGATGTGAAAATCGGTGCTAATTGCTCAATACGTAAAGCGATTATTGATAAAAATGTACACATTGCTCCAGGAACGGTAATCGGTGAAAATCCTGAAGAGGATAAGAAAAATTACCACGTTTCTGATGAAGGTATTGTCGTAATCCCGAAAGGAGCGAAAATTGGCTACTAAGAAAACGTCGTTAACAAAACATCCATTGAAAATTCTATTTGTTTCATCTGAAGTAGAAGGGTTTGCAAAAACAGGAGGATTAGCCGATGTTGCTAAGTCTCTGCCAGCGGCCTTGAAGAAGATGGGGCACGATGTTCGAATTGTAATGCCTTTCTATCAGACAATTAACGGTAAAGATAACGCTGTTGCTATTTTGTCTACCGAGCTGTTTGTTGAGCCACAGCCATTTGCTGTGAGTTATCAAGTGATGCAACTCGATGAAGGTAATGTGCCTGTCTATGCGTTAGATGCACCACAATATTATGATCGACCAGAATTGTATGCGGAAAACAATCAAGCATATGCAGATAATGGTGAGCGTTTTACATTTTTAAGCGCCGCATCGTTAGATTTGTGTGAAAAACTGGGTTTTCAACCCGATGTGATTCACTGTAACGATTGGCATACCGGGTTAATTCCATTCTTATTAAAAACGCGTTACGCAGAGAGTGATTTCTTTGCTAAATCGAAAAGTGTGATAACGATTCATAATGCCGTTTTCAAGGGGGTATTTAACTACGATCAATACAGCCTAATACCTGAATTGATTCAACGTCGCTATATCAATGCTGAAATGGATCCATCGCATATCAGCATGCTTAAAGCGGGTGTTGCGTATGCAGATAAAGTGAACGCGGTTAGCCCTAATTATGCATCAGAGCTTTTAACACATTTAGGTTCGCATGGTATGGAAGCTGATTTCCAAAATCGAGCTAAAGATTTGTATGGCATCATTAATGGGTGCGACTACGATGATTGGAATCCTGAAACTGATGCGCACATAAAGCAAAAGTTTAAAGCCAATAAAGTGAGCTTAGCTCGCGGGAAAAAAGCGTGTCGACGTGATTTGCAAAAACAAGTTAACTTACCTGAATTAGATGTACCTGTTTATGGAATGGTTTGTCGCTTGACCGAGCAAAAAGGACTTCACTATTTAATTCCTGTGCTTGAAGATTTTTTATTGAATGACGTACAAGTGGTGATTGTCGGAACGGGTGATCCAACGTTAGCCAGTGCTCTGCGTGGCATTAGCGAACAGCATAGTGATAAATTTGCTTTTGTTGAAACATACAGCAACCCACTAGCACACTGTGTAGAAGCGGGTGTTGATTTCTTTATGATGCCTTCTGAATTTGAACCATGTGGTTTGAATCAGATGTACAGTTTAGCGTATGGCACATTACCTATCGTTCGCAGCGTCGGTGGTCTAAAAGATACTGTTATCGATTTCGATCAAACACCGCTGGTCGCCACAGGCTTTATTTATGATGCGCCAACACCTGAGGCGTTATTAATAAAATTACAACGAAGCTTGTTACTTTATTGTCAGCGTCCTCAAGAATTTAAACGATTACAGCAAAATGCGATGGCGTGTAAATTTAATTGGGCTGAATCGGCTGAACAATATCTAGATATGTATCTAGGTGGTGAGCAAAGTTTGGTTAATGAAATTTGCAATGACAAGATAGGCGCTTAGTTTACTAAGAATGTTATCTTTCTACAAAATCGTTAAGCCCTCATTCGTGAGGGCTTTTTTGTGGCCGTTATTTTACATTTATCCCATATTCACAATGCTTTACTTAGGATTATTCCTTTTTAAGCGGTGGAACATTGATTCTATTCCTATATTGCGCTTTTATTTCACTCAAAAATTAACTAATTGTTCATAATAAACGCGTGAAATGTGATAATACGCACGTTTTAAATTTTGTTTGCTATCGCAAATTTTTAGGCAATTGACTGCCTTTTTATAAATCATTAGGTTATACATGTTCAATATGACACTCAGGCAAAAGCTGGCACTTTCTGCAAGTATTGCAATTATTATTGGCGGTTTACTTGTAACTGCTTTTTCTTTTTTATCATCACTAGGTCGTTTAGATAGTGACATCAATAAGCAACTTAATGGTACTGCTTCTTCGTACAATAATTATGTGTCTAATTGGTTAGACTCGAAAGGAACAGTACTTTCGGCTATGCCAGTGAATATTTCACAAAACAATCTTGAGCAACATCTTCAGCAGGTTCGCGATTCAGCAGGCTTTGATAATGTATTTTTAGCTTTTTCTGATGGGACGCAAGCGAATGCGAATAAGGTTATTTTACCGCCTGGTAACAATGATCCTCGTCAATGGCATTGGTATCAGAACGCTATTAACCTCAATGGTAAAGTCACGGTAGAAAATCCGACAGTTGCAGCTGCCACAGGGGCAAGCGTTGTTTCTATGGGTAAAGCCGTCTCTATTTTTGGGCAGCAGGCGGTGTTAGGTGCTGATGTCGAAATGTCAGATATTATCAAGCAGCTTGATGATGTGGTATTGCCTGGTGAAGGCTACATGTTCATTGCGAATGATAAAGGTAATATTTTTGCGCACGCAGATACGTCTTTATTGAATAAATCTGTTAATGCAAAAGACCGTGATTTAACCGATTCAATGCTAAAACGTCTAGCGCGAGAAGGGCTAGTTGAAAAAGAAAATATCACAGGCAATGAGAGCTATGTGTTCGTTAAGCCAATTCAAGGCACGAATCTAAGTACAGTTATCGTTATTGATTATAATTCTGTTGCCGCGCCGCTTTACAGCTCTTTATATGAGCAGATTTTCATGACTCTATTGGTTGTGGTTATTTGTGCATTTCTATTTAACCTTTTCTGCGTGTATTTATTTAAACCGCTACAGCAAGTATCTAAGGCGCTGGCTGTGATTGCCCA
Organism: Photobacterium frigidiphilum; assembly: GCF_003025615.1. Classification (GTDB taxonomy): domain Bacteria; phylum Pseudomonadota; class Gammaproteobacteria; order Enterobacterales; family Vibrionaceae; genus Photobacterium; species Photobacterium frigidiphilum. The sequence continues at coordinate 272,123 of NZ_PYMJ01000003.1, forward strand.
AGGTGGGGGAGATTTAACTCAGCGTATTAATATCGATTCTAACGATGAGGTGGGTGACTTAGCCCGTAACTTTAACCAGTTTACAGCTAGCTTACAGGTGCTTATTGGTCATATTCGTAGTCAGGGTGTTGAGCTGAGTCAAGCTTCGGCAGAAAGTGAATTCCGGGCAAATAAGTCGGCTGATGAGTTAAATCGTCAGCAAGATGAAATCAGCATGGTTGCCACTGCGGTAACGGAAATGGCTTCTGCCACGCAAGAGATTGCGTCTCATGCTGAGCAAACAGCGCGTGCTGCGCAAGATTCGACAGAGCATACAAATAGTGGTCGTGAGTTAGTTGTGCAAAGCCGAGTGTCCATTAATAATCTTGCCGAAGAAGTGAATCAGGCAACTTCAGTGATCAGTGAGTTGAATGATCATGCGCAGAACATCAACAGTATTTTGTCTACTATTCAAGGTATTGCTGAACAAACGAATTTATTGGCATTGAATGCTGCGATTGAAGCTGCACGAGCGGGTGAACAAGGTCGAGGCTTTGCTGTTGTGGCTGATGAAGTACGCGTGTTATCTCAACGTACTCATACATCGACGGAAGAAATTCAGAGTATGATTGCAACATTACAACAGACAACATCTAAAGCGGTTGGCTTGATGGAAACAAGTTCTCAGCTTGCACAGTGTTCGGTAGACGACGCAGACCAAGCGACAGTAGCATTAGAGCAGATTAACGATTCAGTGGCTCTAATCAGCGATATGGCGACTCAGATAGCCACTGCGGCAGAAGAACAAACGCATGTAACAAGTGAAATCACATTAAATACAACAACAATTAAAGATGTAACCGATCAGCTTGTAGAAGATGCCGTTGCAGCACGTCATCAAGCAGAAGCGCTAAGTAATCAAGCAACAAAGTTAAATGACAAGGTGTCTACCTTTGTTGTTTAAATAACGTAGTGATTCTATTTACTATATAGGAAAAGCCTAGCGTTATTTCCTGCATATTATAAAGCCCTCTATGAGGGCTTTGTCGTTCATGATTGATGTTGTTTTCTATATAATATGTCATTTAAATCCTATTGTTTTTCTGGCGTCATAAACGGATATTCAAATAATATAGTGATGGTGTCATCAACAACCGTGAACGTAGCAAGCTTATCTTCCTCACTTTCTAGATTTCCCTCCTCACCTATGTTGCGCCATAGTTTTATACTACGGTAACCCTTTTGATAAGCACGCGAGAAGGTAGCCTTATCCATCATTAAATATTTACGCTGTGCACTATAAGTAGCGCTATTGGCAAGCATAAACATCTGATCATCTAGAGTTTGGCGATCTAAGGTTTGTAATCCAGCCAAGACATCTAAATGTTGTCCATTCACCTCCAGATAGCTAAAAACATAACCATCACGACGTAAACTAGCAAGAAGTGAATTGTAGTTAATTAAGGTGAGTGGAGCTTTCAATTCAACATTTATTATTGTGGATAATGGCTTGGCTCCCCCTATTTCGATAGCAGTAGAAGTCAATTGGCTATAAACCACTAATGTAAGATCGTCGATTCCATAATAAGACGGGCTATCTAAGCAATACGCTTCGGCATTGTATAAATCGGAACACTCATACGCATTCGGCCGTGACGCAATTTGCTCTATATCGTCGGTAAAACCAATGTCATTAAATAGCGGTAAATACGATGCTGCATTTACAGTCGCACTGAATATGCCAACGGCTATGAATACGAATTGTTTCAGCACAGTTCAACCTTATTGATAACAAGAATAAATAAGCCATAGCCGCTTATCTTACATCATTCTATAACAACTATAAGGCTGGTTATAAAAGAAAAACCAGAGACGTAGCCTGTTTCATGCACAAAGCAGATTTACCATCCGACTGGATGACCTCATGACTGCTCTTTTGGGTTTATGCCTGATAGGGGCCATTCAAAATCAGCTGCTGCTTGATATCCGCAACATGGTCGACTAATAACTCATTTAAATGGTAGATCCCAACCGTGCCTTTTTGTCCTTCTTTTTTTAATGGGAGCGGGACAATGTTTACCTGTGCGAAGTAGTCAGTCATGCTCATTGGATAAGGCATGATTGCGGTTGTCGAGGTTAGCATATCGACACTGGCAGTCAGTGAGTTGATTTCGTAAACGATGCGTTCCGATACCTTTTGCCTATCTCTTTCTAGCTGTTTGGGCTGTGGGTTTTCTATTAGATGCTGGTAAGCTTCTGAATCTGGTGTTACCTGCAATAGAGGATAAAGCGCCATATCCTTTTCTTCCCGATGGTTCACCAGTAGTGGATGATTTTGGTGTACGAACATTGCTTCTTTATCTTGTAGAAGGGGGATGAATGTGACGTTACACCGACGAGATAAACCAACAATTTCATGACCAACAAAAAGATCGATTTGACCATGGATGAGCATATCCATCAGCTTAAGGTGGTTACCAAATTCAAGCTGAATAGAGATTGAAGGGTTGCTTGCACTATATTGCTGCAATGCTTGTTTTACAAAAATCTCCCACCATGCATCACCAGTACCCATTTTGATTTTTTCAGTTTTTCTCTCAATAAGATCAGCCATCTTATGCAGTAATGAGTCATGTCGCCGCTGTAGCTCAAGTGTTTGCTCTTGAAGGAGTAGTCCATATTCAGTGAGTTCAACCCCTTTTGATTTTCGGATAAAAAGAGGTACGCCAAAGCTTGCCTCCAGTTTCTTCATATTATTCGTTAGGGTTGGTTGGCTAAGGCCGAGATGATTAGCTGCAAGGCTAATATTACTTAGCTCAGCGACGACTAGAAATTGCTTGTAGCTTTTATTCATAAGGCGAGAAATACGGTCAATAAAGAGTTTGACGACAAGTCTCACATTTATTGAATTTGCCTGGCATCCTTATTGGTTTGAAATTGCGATCTCGATCTCCTTAATTATTGGTGATATAGGAAAAACCTATATCACGAGTTGAGTAGGGTATTTTAAAACAGTCAAACAAACGATTATGATATCAATATTAAAGATATCAATATTAAAGGTATCACTGTTTAACTGAAGCTTGTTTAAGGGAGCCTTTGTCCATGAAAATGACCCCAAGATGGTGGCATGATGCTGTTGTTTACCAGGTTTATCCACGCAGTTTTTGCGATTCAAATAACGATGGCATGGGTGATCTGCAAGGCATCATCAGCAAGCTTGATTACATCAAAAAATTAGGTGTTAATGTTGTTTGGTTGTCACCTGTTTATCGTTCACCAATGGATGATAATGGTTACGATATTTCTGACTATCAAGATATCGCCGCAGAGTTCGGTTCGATGGAAGATATGCAGCAATTACTTGCTGAGGCCAAACAGCGCGGTATTCGCATCATTATGGATTTAGTTGTTAACCATACATCTGATGAGCACCCATGGTTTATCGAATCACGTAAATCGAAAGATAACCCATATCGCGATTACTATATTTGGCGTCAGCCTAATGAAGATGGTTCAGTGCCTGATGATCAAGGATCTGTCTTTGGCGGTGGTGCTTGGGAATTTGATGACACCACGGGTGAATATTACTACCACATCTTCTCTAAGAGACAACCAGACTTGAACTGGGAGAACCCCAAAGTTCAAGAAGAAGTGCATAAGATGATGAACTGGTGGATCGATCAGGGTATTGGTGGTTTCCGTCTTGACGTTATTGATCTTATTGGTAAAGAAATCGATAAAAAAATCACGGGTAATGGGCCTCGTCTTCACCCGTTGCTGCAGGAAATGAACAAAGCAACGTTCGGTGATAAAGATCTGCTTACCGTAGGGGAAACGTGGGACGCGACCCCTGAAACGGCCAAGTTGTACAGTAATCCTGCACGTAATGAGTTTTCAATGGTTTTCCAGTTTGAGCATATTTCTTTGACTTGGAAGCATGGTGACAAATGGAATCCGATTGCGCTTGATCTACCTAAATTCAAGCATGCGTTAACTAAGTGGCAGATTGAGCTAGCTGATGAGGGGTGGAACTCACTGTTCTGGAACAATCATGACCTTCCTCGTGCAGTATCAAAGTTTGGCGATGACGGCCAGTATCGAGTTGAATCCGCGAAAATGCTCGCCACAACATTGCACATGATGAAAGGTACGCCGTATGTCTATCAAGGCGAAGAGATCGGCATGACGAATGTTGCGTTTGACAGCATTGATGACTACCGTGATATCGAAACCTTGAATTTTTACAAAGAACGTACAGAAAATGGTGTTGCGCCTGAAACCATGTTGGCAGCGGTGCATGAAAATAGCCGTGATAATGGCCGTACACCAATGCAGTGGAACAACAGTAAAAATGCGGGTTTTTCAGAGCAGCAACCGTGGTTACAGGTTAATCCTAACTATCCAGAAATCAACGTAGATGCAGCGCTAGAAGATCAGAACTCGATCTTCTACCACTATCAAAAATTGATTCAACTGCGTAAGTCATTACCAGTGATTGTACATGGTGCTTTTGAACCAGTATTTGAAGATCATGAACAGGTATTCGGTTACCTTCGTTCTGATTCCCAACATCGTTTGTTTGTGCTTAATAACTTTACGGGCGAAGAAGTCACTGTTTCTATGCCAGAGCCGCTTCAAACTGAACATGCCGAATGCATTATTTGCAACTATGAATCACATCAGCAGTTAAGCTCAACCTTAACCTTGAAGCCTTTTGAGGCTTTTGCTGTTTTGATTTAATTGTAACGCGTTAAGTTACCTTGTTTGATTATAGGTAACGGTTAACTCTCTTCATTGTCTTGGCTCTGTTCAATTGTTTTTGAACAGAGCCTTTTTTATTAGGAATAAGTCAATATGATGCATTATATATATGAAGGTACTGATGTGGTTTTTGATATTCCTCAGAAGGGAAAACACATCTACTTGATTGGTAGTTTTACGAATTGGCAAAAAAAAGAGGGATACAAATTCCTTGAAATAGATAATAAGCTCCTACTGAAAATAAGTCGTCAGGCAGTGAATAAAATCGGAAATTCTGGATATATCGAATATTATTTCTGGGATGACGAAAAAAAACAGCCTTTGCCATATAACGAGAACCACCCAGCCGGATACTGTTTTAATAATCAATTCAATGGTAGCTATAATTATTTATTACTGCCTGAAAATATCACGACTGATGATTTAGAGACAATTATCAATGATTGTGAGCAGTCATTTCGAATTAAAACGATGGCATGTGAATTTAAGTCTGATTGGGTGTTAGCTAATTTTAGAGAAGTAAACGGCGGAAATTTGGCGAAACAGACACTCTTTCGTTCTTACCATCCAGTTATTCCTTCAAGAGTTGGGCACCCCCAACTAAGAGAAATCGAAGCCCAACGTCAACAAATAGCCATGCGTTTACTTGAAATGAACAATATACGCACTGTCATCAATCTGTCAGAAACAGCGCAAGAACTTGATGAATACCTTCAGGCAGCCGAACCGAGTTACTACAAAACACTGTGGCTCGGTGAGAGCGTGATAAGTGTGCCTGTTGCTTATGAAACTGTGTATTTCATGTCTGATCGGGATGAGAGTTTTAATCCCGATGAATTGGGATTCCAGACTGGTATCCAAGCCGTGATTCAGCAGATTGCTGATCATCAGCCTCCTTATCATGTTCACTGCCGATTAGGTTCTGACCGGACAGGCGTTATCATTGCTTTTTTGCAGTTATTCATGGGTGCAGACAAGGCACAGATAGCGGATAGTTATTTGAAAACCAATCAGATGGCAATCGGTGAATATCGTAGTATTCGTTTACTGGAACATGCGCTAGAGCAAGCCTTGGGGGAGGAGTGTTTTGATAATGGCCACTCGATAACGCGTGATTATCTATTGTCTTTAGGGTTAGCGAGTAATGTCATTGAGTTAGCGTATAAAAACTTGGCAGCATAAATAATGCCCGAGGCGACGACGTTACATAAAAGATAACCCCAGTATCGCTAGTGATTCCTTATTAGAAAGCGTTTTTTTGCTCTACTGGGTTTATTCAATGAAATGTACAGATACGTTGCTACTCTCGAGAGAGTATTGTGATCGATTGGGTACTTTGCATGTAGGTGGTTTGCGTTTGACGGTTACCAAGAACAGACTCTGAGGTATCACATATAATACGCCATTTACCGCCAGCGGGTAAACGGTATCGTGTTGGAATTGTTGAGCTATTTATTAGAAATAACAACTCTTTACCATTTTTATATAGACCAAGATAGAGAGCAAAGGCTTCAAGGTTTTGCCAATCATCAGTGTTCATTAGTTTACCATTCGAATGGTTCCAACGAATGCGGTGGTGTCCACGTTCACGACCACTGAATGCCCGAATAAAGGGACTCATCACTTCTTTTCTGGCTTTTACCATTCCTGCTAGCCAGTTTTTGAAGCTGATATTATCAGGTGATAATATCCAGTTGGCCCAGCTTATCTCATTATCTTGGCAGTAAGCATTGTTATTGCCACCTTGAGTATGAGATAGGCTATCTACTGCAAGTAGATGAGGAATCCCAAAGCTAAATAGTAGCGTTGTCATAAGATTGCGTTTTTGACGTTCGCGCTTATACAGAACCGACAGGTTATCTGTTTTCCCTTCAACCCCGTGGTTAAATGAACGATTATCGCCATGCCCATCAAGGTTTCTTTCACCATTTGCTTCATTGTGCTTGTGGTTGTAAGACACAAGATCTTGCAGCGTAAAACCATCATGATAGGAAATGAAATTGACGGGTAATTTGTCTGGCCAACCTCCCGCACTGAAGAAATCGCGAGATCCCATTAGTCGAGTTGCGAATTCTTTGATATTGTTCTTATCGCCTAGCCAATGACTCTTTACGGTATCGCGAAATTTATCATTGCACTCGTTCCAGCCTCGCGGGAAATTACCAAGCTGATAGCCGTCAGGACCTACATCCCAAGGTTCAGCAATCAATTTTACCTTTTGTAAAATTGGATCTTGTTCAATGGCTTTAAAGAAGGCACTTTGGGAGTCAAAACGATGCCCGTTACGTCCTAGTGTTGCAGCCAAATCAAATCGGAAACCATCTATTTGGTAATGGGTTACCCAGTGTCGAAGAGTATCGATTACAAGGGTTAGGCTTGGCTGATAAGTAAGATCAACGGTATTACCACAGCCTGTGTAGTTGTGATGATTTTTATTACTATCAAGAAGGTAATAATGTTTATCCAAGCACTTCAAATGAAATTTGGGCCCACCTTCACCGCCTTCGGCAGTGTGGTTGAACACGATATCCATGATGACTTCAATACCTTCTTTGTGTAATTCCCTTACCATGGTCTTCATTTCTGTGACGGCATCACTCATCGCATAGCGCGGCTCTGGTGCCATAAAGCACAGGCTGTTATAGCCCCAGAAATTCACTTTATCCATCTTAAGCAAATGGGGTTCAGACATGCATGAAGTGACTGGGAGCAATTGTAGGCTGGTAATGCCTTGTTCTTTATAGAACTCGATTGCAGCAGGCTGGCAGAGACCAAGGTAAGTGCCTCGGTATTGCTCTTCAATATGATCTTGAAGCTGAGTAAAGCCTTTAACGTGCGTTTCACACAGGATGGTTTCTTCGTACGGTACCTGTGGAAAGGCGGTGTTTTGCCAATCAAATTGATGGTCAATAACAACAGATTTAGTGAATTTCCAGCTTTCTTCTGCCGTGAATGGCTCTACATAAAAAGGTATTTGATTGAGGGCCTGCGCATATGGGTCGAGAATTAATCGTTCATCGTGCTTGTCTTTAATTTGAAAGCCATAAACCTGTCCTGCTTTAATATTAGGAACGAAGGTATAGTGGATATCTAAGTGTTTATGGTCAAAGTCAATGATTGTTTTTTTATTTTCAATGTCGAATAGAACTAATTTAATTTCTTGGTTATCAGCACTGTGAATTGAAAAATTACAACCTTGATCACATAATGTAGCCCCTAAAGGATAAGCTTGAGCTAATTTCGCAAACATTGAGTCGTTCTCTTTACTTATTTACATATTTATACATGCTATTAAATAGTGAAAATCATCTCAGTCAAGAAATGTTTTTGAGAAAGATTAATTAAGTTACTGGCTGCTTCATTATTATTAAATACAAGTGACGAATGCTTTATTTTTATTTGATGTTTTTCTTACAAACATTAAGCTGATCTCTTTACTTATTTTTTATTTTTATAAGTGCTATTAAATAGTTATTGTTCGCTCAGTCAGTAAGATTTTTTTTGAGTTAAATTGAAAATTAATTAAGTAACTTAACATTCGTTTTTTATTATAAATAAGTGACTGATGTCTTACTTTTCTTTTGCATTCCGTATTTTTATTACGGGTATACGCCTAACCTTCGTGAGGCACGTCACGAAATACACTAACCTCCTAATTACTACGCCCCTCTACTCCTCCCTCTCATCCTGTTATTAGGATGATGTGTATAGCTGAACGAAAGCTGAATATTAGTCCCGAAAGGTTGCTAGATAGCAACCGACATAAAAATTAAAAGGGACATTCCTATGAAACACAAGTTAGTACCCGTAGCAGCGGCGATCTTTGCAGCATTAACTTCTTACAACGTAGCAGCTGAATCTGGAACTGATGTTCTGACTGACGGTTGGGAAGTACACGGTTACGGTTCTATGAACTTCCGTATGGTTGAAGGGGAGTCGGTTGATACTGAATACGGCAAGCCTGACTACAAAACTGCTGGTACACATGGTAAAAGTACTAACCAAGTTGAGTTCGTAATTAAGAAGCACACTGAACATCAAAATGGCGTATGGTCTGACTTCGTTGTTCGTTCAGAATACGGTAACGGTAACTCATATGCTTACTCTTCTTCAGGTAGTCAAAAAGATAACACGACTGCTCAGTTTGAAGTTAAAGAGTCATATGTAGAGATGGGTGGCATTTCATATCTTGGCGAAGACACATCTATCTGGGCTGGTCAACGCTACCTGAACCGTTCAGCAGGTATTCTTTCTGGTGAGTTCTGGAAACAGTCTTCAGGCGTTGGTGCTGGTGTTCAGACTAAGCTTGCTGGTAACACTGCTGGTCTTGCTGTTGTAACTGCTGATGCTGACGGCACAATCGAGCAAAAAGATGATGATGGCAACTTTGTTGAACGAAAGACATTAACATCTGTAGATTTCTACTACTATGGTGTTAAAGCACTTGGTGGTAGCTTTGATTTCGACTTGAAGCTAATGTCTCAGGCGAACCAGGATTCAGACTCTGACAGTGGCTTAGGTGCTTCGATCACTTATAACCGCGATTACTACGGTCTAGACGGTTGGACGCAAACTGCGATTGCTTATGGTGAAGGTGTTGCACAAAACCGTGGCGTAAACTTTGGTGGCTGGTCTGGCGGTGATGATAATGCAGAATCTATTTTCTTGACATCATACGGTGTGCTAAATATTAGTGATAACTGGCAAATGGGTTCTGAATTGACTTATTTTGCAGCATTAGATGAGTTATTTACTGCAAAGGATTTGAAGCGTTATATCGTAGCTGTTCGTCCTACTTACAAAGTGAACGACAATCTACGCCTTGAAATGACTGCATCTTATGGTCATGAAGAAGGTGCAGAAGGTTACTGGGGTCGTTCAGGCGATGCAGTTGAAAGTGACATCATTAACCTAGAGCTTGCATCTGTATTCACTGTTAATGCTGACTACTTTGGCCGTCCACAAATCAAACCTTATGTAAGCTACATCAAAGCGGACGATGAAGCGAGCGCAGGTATTATCGGTATCAAAAACGGCGATGACGAAGTTGTTGTTGGTGTTCACACTGAAATCTGGTTCTAAACCGATTAGTGTCAAAGGCAGCCTTCGGGCTGCCTTTTTGAGTATATATCTATTAGATTCTGCTGTAGATTTAATGAGATACGAATAGCTATATACCCATAATAATCTAATAAGGGTACGGGAGTTCAAAGATGAAATTGATAAAAACAACATTAGCTGCACTACTTGCAGCAAGCCTGTTGGGCTGCGCGGCTTCCCCGACAACAGAGATGGTCAAAGACGTTTCAATAACTGCGGCGACTTGTTGTAATTCATACAGTGAATTTTCCTGGATTCCGATGACGGACGATAGTGTCGACTTTGCTATTGATGAATATTCTCAGGTAGGTGATTTTCCTGAAGGTAAAAGTTACTTTGTAGGCTTCGTCATCCCCCAGAATGTGGAACGTATGAGTGTTGACCTGAAGAGTTGGATGAAGACAGCTGGAGTGTTTGCACCAAAAGTTCTTCTGTTGGATCCGCAGTTTCAGCCAGTGAAGATGATTGGATTGGATGAATTTGAGGCTAAGCCATCAAATATATTTAGCCTATCCAGTTATCAGCATCGTTTTGTAATGGAGCAGAGTAAGACGCCGTACATGGTGGTTTATTCACCGCAGGAATACCGTGAAGGGAGTATTCAGATCCCGCACCCTGAACGTCTTCGAGCTGAAGAACTAGGCCTTGCAAGACCAATGGTTACCGATCCTGTTATTCAGCATCAGAAGTTTGGCTCGTTAGAGATTGATCTAAAGCCACTTAACTTGCGTTCATACCGTGCGAATGAAGTGACGGCTGCTACGGCTGTTGTTGCGACTGCACCCGTTGCTGCTGCGGTATCAACAGCGACCCCTGCTGTCAAAACCAGCAACATAACCATGTTGCCAGAAACAGAGGCATTCTATAACGGCCAAATTAAAGCGGCTGTTGAGAAGAATGAGATGCACAAAGCCCTTCAATTAGTCGAAGAGGCCAAACGAGCTGGATCAAGCTCAGCTGAAACTACTTTTGTTGAACTAATCAAAAAGTAAACCTAAACATTCAAATTCATCAAGGTGCAGAAATGCCGAATCCTGCACCTTGATGTAGTTTGGAATACGAACTGGTATTCATCAGTGCGTTCTTTTCGCCTTCTTTTCCGTTTTAAGCCTTTTGAGTTTTAATTCATGACAGAAACAATTAAATCGAATGTACCTGCAAAGCATGTTGTTTATCAGGTTTTTACTCGCTTGTTTGGCAATACGAATACAACGAATAAGCCGTGGGGCACTCTTGAAGAAAATGGCATCGGTAAATTTAATGATTTTACTGATAGAGCATTAAGCGAAATAAAGCAGCTAGGTGTTAGCCATATTTGGTATACCGGCGTGCCGCATCATGCAGTCGTACGAGACTACAGTGAATACGGGATTAATTCAGATCACCCCAGTGTTGTGAAGGGGCGAGCAGGATCCCCTTATGCTGTTAAAGATTACTATAACGTTAACCCTGATTTGGCGGTTGATCCGGCTAACCGCCTCGAAGAATTCAAAGCGTTGATTGATCGCAGCCATCGTCATAGTTTGAAGGTGATCATCGACATTGTGCCTAACCACATTGCGCGCCGTTATCAAGGGATAACTAATCCTGCTGGGGTGGAAAATTTTGGCGCATCAGATGATACGACGTTGGTCTATCATCGAGATAACAATTTCTACTATATTCCTGATGAAGCGTTCACTGTCCCTGATGCTGAAAATGGTTATTTGCCATTGGGTGGCGAAGCGCATCCTGATCTCGATACGCCGTATGAAGAATTTCCTGCCAAATGGACGGGGAACGGTTCCCGTCTAGCAAAGCCACAATTTGATGATTGGTATGAAACCGTCAAAGTGAACTATGGCGTTAAGCCCGATGGTAGTAAAGACTTTGATGAACTGCCACAAGGCTTTAATAAGAAAGATCACACCGAGCACTTTGAGTTTTGGAACGGTAAATCGGTGCCTGATTCTTGGGTGAAGTTCCGTGATATTGCCTTGTACTGGTTGGCATTGGGTGTTGATGGCTTCCGCTATGATATGGCAGAAATGGTGCCTGTTGAGTTTTGGAGCTATATGAACTCCTCAATTAAACAGGTGAATCCAGAGGCATTTTTGATGGCTGAAGTGTACCAGCCTGACTTGTATCGTGATTATATTCATTTAGGAAAAATGGATTACCTCTACGATAAAGTTGATTTGTATGATGCACTGAAGCTTATTATGCAAGGCCGTGGCTCAACCGATACCATTGTTGAGGTACAGCAGCAGTTGATGGATATTGAACATCATATGCTGCACTTCCTTGATAACCATGATGAACAGCGGGTAGCGAGCCCAGAGTTTGCTGGTGATGCCAATAAGGGTAAGCCTGCAATGTTAGTGTCAACAACGCTCAGTACTTCACCGACCATGATTTACAGTGGTCAGGAAGTTGGTGAAGCGGGCGTTGAAGATGCTGGATTTGGCTTGCATTCACGAACAACTATCTTTGATTATTTTGGTGTGCCGAGTCATCAACGTTGGATGAACAATGGCGCGTTTGATGGTGGTCTACTGACGGATGAAGAGCGTGAACTGCGTGATTTCTATCAACGTTTATTGAACTTCTCGCTTACCAGTACCGCTATGTTGGGCGAATATCATGAAATTCACCGACATAACAGAGAGCACAGTGATACTTACAATGAACAATTATTCTGTTTTAGCCGTTATGATCAACAACAGAAGCTGTTAGTGGTCGCGAACTTTGCTGAACATGATCAGGGAATGGTTCAGATTAAGTTACCGTCATCACTGATCGATGCTTGGCAACTTGCTAATGGAGAATACACGCTTACCGAACAACTAGATGGTAATCACACTGTAGTGCTGTCTGTTGCTAATGGGATTGGTGAACTGCAGCTCTCTATTTCTTCGCTGTCTTCAATGATTTTGCAATTGAATTAATTTAGCTTGCGTTGCACTCCCGTGACGAAAATATGTAGAGCCGCTGAATATCAGCGGCTTTTCTATTTTTATAGGGCTATTTTTTTGTAGGAGTGGCATCGCTAGTTGGAAAATAGGGTGTGCACCAGCCACGGTCTTCTATATACCAAGTGCAGTGTCCAGACGCCATCGCTACGTTAGCAAAGAATAAGCTAATGGCAATGAGTAAAGCTTTTAACTTCATAATTACTTTCCTTATGGAAGTGGTCATTGCATACATATAGAACAGATTCTTTTGTGATTTATTGCACAAAAGTTTTTTCATAGGATTTAATTCTAGTCATAAAAAATATTTTCTGACGTTGATTTGGATAATTTATTTATTTGAAAAGTGAGTGTCACGACTGATGTTGAAAGGATTTCACTGCGTAATAATGAGTCTCTATCCAACATAATGTGTTCAGTTTCACAGAGTTGGACAAAACTAACGGGGGCGTAGGGAGGGGGATGATGCTCATTATACTGAGGG
>NZ_PYMJ01000030.1 GCF_003025615.1 Photobacterium frigidiphilum
CATATGCCTGCACAACCAGACATAGCCACAAACACAAATTAGCTCCTGCTACCGCGCTTGTGTATTTCAGATAGACTCGTGGTTCATTTAAGCTTCCATGCTCGCCCTGAACTCCGGGCACACTATAGGTTTCGTCCATCCGCCACGAAGACGCGACTGGCTTTTTCACTTGTCGGGCACGATGTTCCAGTAAGGGGGCATATTTGATGACCCAGCGGTTCAATGTTGAGTGGTCAACATTGATGCCACGCTCTGCCAAGATCTCTTCAATTTCACGGTAGCTCAGCTTGTAGGAAAGATAGTACCGAACGGACTGCAGTATGATCTCGGAAGGAAAATGACGGCCTGTGAATTTAATGGTCATAATGTTGGAAGTGATGAATGTTGAGGATGATCATAACCTAGCACCCCAGTTTGCGACAAAACCAGATATCCAAATGTCGAACCGCCCGCGTTGCTTGAGAGCCTGATTGTACTCACCATAGTTATTTAGCGCGTAGGTATGTTTCTTGAAGTGATGGCGTTTGGCGTCATTGTGTTTGTAAGGCATGTGTTAAATAGCCAACCTGTATAAATAGATTGGCCATGATAACTGAACTCAGTGTTAATGGAATTATTGAGCATTATCTGAGCGCTTCAACAAAGCCGAAAAACACCGATGAGCGCATCATGGAGAAGATCGACGCGAACTCCTGGCAATCTCAATACCGTCGTTACAAACGTACTTCGTTCTAATTCAGCTCAATAGTCAAAGCCGCCTTCCTAGAAGGCGGCTATTTATTAAGGAAAAGTTTAAATTAAACTATTTTCCAAGGTCCCCACGCACCACTTTGCTCTGGGTCGTCGCCCTGTGTCCAAGACTTAGCTTCATAGGTCACACCATTAACAACAACCCGCTCACCCGTGTTATAAACTGCGTTTGCCTTCCAGCCATTTGGATCAACGTCAATAATGTCGATTTTTTCGACTACACGCACTTCTGGCCAGTTGGCATGAGAACCATAGAAGTTGGTTACACATTTCTCGTAGTCACCTGGAACCAGAGCTGAATAAGCCGTTTGAAAACCAACCAGTTCACACTCAAACGACGCGCCATCTGGGCGGTCAGCGTGATTTTTCCAGTTGCCATCCCAGTTCGTGTACAGTACGTCTGTTGCACCATTCAGGTTCAGGCTGCCATATGGCATTTGCTGCCAGCAGGTGTTTTCCTCATCCAACTCAACAGGAATATTGTAGTGAGCAGCTAAGCCTTCCCAGTAACGAATACGGTTAACCGGTTGACCCTTAGTTTTATTTTGCTCACCACACTCGATACCACCGTTGATCACATTTATTGTGGTACCAAAACCGTAGCCGATACCTGCATCGATTTCACGCTGTGAAGGAGTCCAGGTGCGGTCAATGACGTGCAACATCGCAGGCTTAGGCGCTTGCGGGGTTAGGAAGAACCAGATAGCCGATGCAAGGTTCAGCCATGAATCAGCGACCAAGCCCGGGTTATTTAAAAGAACGGTGGCATCACCATCGTACATCACCTCTGAGAAAGCGCCGTAGTTAAAGTGATAAGACAGTTGCTTGGCGCCACGGCCAAAATAGCCCTGGCCAGCAGCACATGGCCAACGTTTATTCTGCCAATCATCTTGTCCACAACCGGTGATGTAACCTTCCTGGCCTTCAGACCAGCCCATTTCACGCACGTGTACTAAGGCTTGCTGCCATTCTTCAAGACCAAGGGGGTTATCCCAAATGTTTTCTTT
Organism: Photobacterium frigidiphilum; assembly: GCF_003025615.1. Taxonomy (GTDB): domain Bacteria; phylum Pseudomonadota; class Gammaproteobacteria; order Enterobacterales; family Vibrionaceae; genus Photobacterium; species Photobacterium frigidiphilum. The sequence continues at coordinate 1,758 of NZ_PYMJ01000030.1, forward strand.
CGTAATGTGGCCGCCAGTCTCTTGTGAGAAATGGGCAAATGCAGTAATGACCGATTTTTTACAGATTGCATCTGATTCACTTTTACGATCGTCGGTGTATTCACCACAGAATGCCGGGAACTTACCAATGGCGCGCAGGAAACGAGTATAAGTGTACTCAGGCGCTTTTTCTTTTGCCATTTGGGTCAGGAAGTCCCATTGTTCTTGTGGGAAAACACGTTCTACACGTTTGACGTTTTCTGGGTTGCTTGCCGCTTTTGGCTCAATGGCGTCAACGATGATATTTGGACGCGTTTCGAGCGCTTTTGCCCAGACGGCGTACATTGGATTAGCGGTTTGTACGTCTTCTGCTTTTTTCAGCTCAACACGTGAAACAATGTAACCGGTAGGATTTTCCGGATCAGGTTGTGGATTCATCGCAAAGCTGTTCGCTGCAATGCCACAGCCGATTAGCGTCGACAAAAGTCTTAGTTTGGACATATAAGAAACTCCTTGTAGGTGTATAGATTATTGGTTTGTTCTTTCTATAACTGCATATCTTCCAGAAGCCTGTGAATACTGTACTTTTGAACAGTCTCTTTACCAATAAGAGAACAATAGCCAAGAGGAATTCGGCAAACTAAGGAGTATGACATTTCCATCGCAATTATCATGCCCTCTATTGGTGAAAGGAATAATTACAAGTCATTAATTTTAATGGCTTTAATCACTAACAGGCGCTGTGTATCACTATAAAATGAGCTGTGGAGTTACCCAATACTAAATTTGTACTGAATGATCTTCAGAGGCTGTGACTTTTAGCACTTTATTATACTATTGAACAATTACCGTGATGCTTTATCGGTAAAAGGCTCAATTGACCCATGATATTAGATGGAAATGCTAACAAAAGGCATAGGGGGTTGTTTTAATATATGCGAAGCATATCAAACATGTTAAAACAAACTAATGGTGGAATGAGTACTTCTATTCTTTGCTAAAGTCCGATCGCGAAATCTGAACAAGTAAGGAGATCACGCCATAGAAACCATAAATCAAACTGACCCTTATTTATCATCCGTAATGATTCCAAACCCTGAAGCGTTGACCAGGCGCGTTTATATAGATGATTTTGGCTTCTTTTCTATAGACCTACATATCGAACAAAAGTGCGTACTGTTCATCGATATCGAAGGTGTACTAATACCCAATAACGAATCTTTAAGGCAGTACAATTTTCAACAATACAATGAGAGGAAATTTGAAGCGATTAAGCGAGACAAGAGCTGTGTTCAACGCTTGATTCAATTCTTAGATCATACAGGAGCAGTTATCGCTGTGCATTCTAGTTGGTGGCATACGTTAATGTGTTTATTAACTATCACTTAGTATGAATATATATTTACAGATATATTTATTACCAAGTAGCTCAATTTTCTTCTGCTCACAATCGATAGGTTCATTCACATCAAAAAGCGTTTATGATGTTCCTCCCATTTTTAATGAATAGCATTCATTTGATACCCCTGCGATATTTATTTTCGTGGAAGTATTCATATAAATTATGACTCATGTCGTGATAGCCTAATGATATTAGAGCTTTAACTTTAATATCATTATTATTAAAATACCTTAGGGGTATACAATGAATAAAATAACACCAACATGCTTATTATTAAGTTTAGTGCTTGCTGGATGTCAGTCTGATGACACAACCTCCCATCAATCACCTAGTCAAAATGCCGATACGATTACACAGCAAAAACAAAAATTAGCCAAACAGCTAAGTGAAAATTACACGGATATTGAGCAAACTCTCAAATCACAAATATCCGATCAGAAATTAACTATTTCACTATCAACGCTGTTGGCGGAAGAACCACAATCGCCATTTACGCAGCAAATGCAAAAAACCGACACCAATATTCGAACAGTAAAAGGGGTGTCAAATTTCACCAATGAACTGCTTGAGCTGAGACTTGCTGACACGTCCATGGTACAGGAATGGAAGGAAGGCCAAAGTCCTTTGTTTGCTTTTGAGCCTACAGGGGATGACGAGTCATGGCAGTACATTGAAGCCTATGATGTCTATGGTCAGCTTCACCAACTTGATGTATACCAAATACCAGAAGTACCAGTGTTTGTAGTTGACAACAATAGCGCTAAGGAGCTCAAAGCTGGACTGCAAGCAATGCAGGCTGAAATGAACAAATTAGGGCAACCTGCTGCATTGCATAGCTATGATGAAAACACACAACAAGCTCAATTGAAGAGCAGTACTCGCAGCCTTTCAGCAGCTCCTATCTCAACCACTGTCATTAAGAAGATTCGTTTATCTGATGATGAAGAACCGTGGATTTCTGGTAAAGCCGAAGTGTACGCAATCGTAACCGGAGTTAATCCGAGCCGAGACGAACCAACTATCGACTTAGTAGAAATGCCCTACCTAGATTATGATAATAAAGATTACTACCCTAACCAGGTTGTTATTCATTGGTCTCGTTATCGCTGGGGGGCTGCCGATATGATATTGATGGAACAAGATGACGGCACTGATTACAAAGAACTGGCCAAACTTTTAGTACAAGTCGCAGAAGAAGTATTGAAAATGATCCCGGATCCAGAAGTTCAAGCTTACGCTGTGATTCCACAAATTACAGGAAAAATCATTGAAGCAATCCCTGATGGAGTGTTAGTTAACGATGATGATTTTGTCGATGTTTACTATACACTATTGCAAGATACGTCTTATGTTGACCACCCGGCGGCATCTGGTAATGCCGTCGCAACGTTAGAGCCATTAACTATCTCACCGACACGTCCGTAATTTCATTTACTTGGGCACTACGAATTACGTAGCGCCCAAATAATGCTGCCATCAAGCCACAACAAATATTAATAATTTCTATTGTTTTAAATATGCACAGAGAAAGATAACCAACAACTAAACTCAGCCTAAATGTTATTACCGTTTATTATCACTGTAAAATGCAAAACGACTAAGTAGTCATGCAAAAGTTATCGTGAATTTTTCACCATAAAAATCCAGTATGCTTTTTATACTGAAACTTAGATCTTCGAAAGTTTTAAACGCTTCGCATATATTCCCCCATGAGTGTCAGTGTTGCCTTGCTCGCCAATGACGATACGGTAAGATTTTGCGATCTGCCCTATGCGTCTATTTTTAAAAAATTCACCCAGAGTGCGACTAAAACCGAAATAAGAATAAAAAATTCGTCGTTTATTGTGGAACAGTTTATTGGCAAAGAAATACGTCAAGATACTATTCATATGACAGTACTGCCTTGGGTTGATTTCACCAGCATGACGCATGCAAGAGACACCAAGCATCCAGACAGCATTCCCAAAATGGCGTTAGGGAAATTAACTCAAAATGGTGATCGCATGAGAATGCCTCTTTCGATAGAAGTACACCACGGGATGATGGATGGTCTTCATGTCGGCCAATTTATTAATATCTTACAAGTATTATTCAATCAGCCATCGTTGTTAGATTTAAACGATTAATGGGTAAAAGAAGGAGGTTGCAGCATTATATTGAATGGCAAAGTTAATTATCAAATTGTCCAATATTGATGGTAAAAATCACTTAGAGTGCTCAGAGCTACTTTTTCGATATTCACTTGGCGTCATTCCCGTCATTCTTGAAAACTCGCGGTTAAAGTTGGACTTGGTCTGAAAGCCGGAGTTCATGAAGATCTGGGTAATGGTGTCTTGTGACGTAATCAAAGAATGTTTGGCGTGCTCAATGCGATACTCATTGATGAGCTTAGAAATGTTCTGTTCATGGACTTGATTGACTGCGATTGAAATCTGTTTCGCCGGTACGCCTAACTTACGAGTCAGTTTGGAAAGAGTCAGCTCTGGGTCGAGGTAAAGTGAGTCTTGGCGAATTCTAGCATCTAATGTAGAAGTGATTTCTTTAGCGCGCTCCTTCGTCATGATAGGGGGACGGGTTGACTCCTCACTATCGCTGTTCATTTTGTGTAATTGTGACTCCTCTGAAACAGGAGTATTGATACCTACCACGACTACAGCTATCGATAACACGGGTAAAAGGATCAAATGTGCCGTAGTGAGGATATAGAGTGATAGTTCACCTTGGTTGAACGTGAGATCCAAAGACATGAATGTATCGACAAACGCTGAAAAGATTAGCATCCATCCAGCAATACTCTCTGCTTTCTTAACACCTTCCCAATTCCCCAGCGAGACATTAATCAACGCAGTTTCTTTGGTCGAAAAGCGGATAAGTGCAATTCCGTAGCCGACGTAAATTAAGGTAAGAACTTCATCTAGTGGAAGTGCCAACCAAGGTTGAGTGGCAGAGCTAACAGCGACAAGTAGTGGCGCAATAAAATGTTTAGTTGGCAAGAAGCCTTGATCGCGACTTGCATGTGCAAACGTATACCACGCAGCGATAGGAATGGTGGAAGCCAGAATAGGTTGTGCGATGCTGAAAGCTTCGATCTCAAATGTCCAGCGTAAACCAACCATTGCCGTAGTCGCAGCGCATAGCCCTAAAAACAGGCTAGCGACTTTAGCTTGCTGTGAGAATCGGACATAAAGTGTTATCGCCAGTAAGCCGAGTAACATAGAGACAACGAACGGAACGGGAATCGCAAGCATAGCAGGTCCTAGATTAAGAAAATGGTACTTTATTGAGTCGCATTAAGGATAACTCGATGAAATATAATTAAAACTTAAATATAGACAAATACCCGTTTTGGGACGACCTAAAACCCGTTTGGGGACGTTTACTCCCCTTATTCGTAGCAAAATGTCATCACTAATCAATTACGGAGGTGACATTTATGCAGTTCTATTTTATCGCTTGGAAGCGAAGCTTAGACTTTTCGGGCCGCTCGTCCCGCGAAGAATTTTGGATATTTATATTGGTGCATACATTGGTGACTATCGGATGTATTGCGGCAGATATCGCTATGGACATGACGACTTGGTTTGACACTATTTATAGCGTTGTAAGTTTCATTCCTATGCTTTCCGCAATTGTTCGTCGACTGCACGATATCGACAAATCTGGCTATTGGGGACTGGTCTTTTTTATTCCGGTAGTAGGGCCATTTTGGTTGATGTATTTGTTGGTGCAATCGACCCATACTCACAGAGATGGGGAGACCTTTGCATGAAAAAGCTAATACTTCTAAACATGTTTTTGGCTGCTTTTATCTCAGTGTTCAGTTACGCCTCAACTGTATCGCCTTCAGGGCCGTTTGGTATTCTAACTGTAGACAATATGACGCAAGGACAACTCCTTTGGCTTAAAGGTCGAGTCGGAGAAGCGAGCTATACATTTACTCGTCAAGATGAGAGAACATGTATTGTTAAGGTGCCTGTTGCCGTAGGAAGTATTTCTGAGCCAGATTTAGGCATCAATGAAACGAAAGGTCTAACTATCGTCGTTGTGAGCCAGCAGCTCAATGATGCTCTTATGCAAGGGGAACGGATAAACAGTGAAGACTGGCGTTTCACAACACTAGAAGATGACGATAACGTCGACGGACTGATTGCCAGTGGAATTAGCCTTAGGGAGGGCTTCATCCTAAACTCCAAAAGAAGATGGGTTTCTTGGTTTATGGGGAACAAACAAAGCCCAGTTTGCCTCTAACTAATGGCTCCTTTAAAGGATTTATATTTGAAGGAGTTCTCATTATTGTTAATACATATCACACCTGCCAATGTAGAGGCATGAGCGCCGTAACACTGGCCTGATGTTACTAATTATTAAAGTTGATTACTCGCGAGTCATTTCTCGTCATATTTGGCATTTGGCCTAACATGCCAGATTCCCCAAAATGGAACGTCTCAAGCTGGGCTCGCGGCGTTGAACTGGATTTGATAGAGCTTGTATGCAAAGCATCATCTTTCGTGCTGGCAGCATAAAGCTGACCTGAGAATGGGATGCTTGTGTCGTAATTTTCAAACCAACCCCCCATAGCATCCGTTAACTCTTTCTCTAACTTATCTACATGCGCCAAAAACGCGTTATGGTTTGCAAAGAGTCTTAAGTCATGGACTAAATTCGGATTCTTTTCGTCAGGAAATGCTGCTGCCATCAAGATCCCTGGGATTTTTTCATACCATAAATTACATACTGTCTGAAAAGAAGTCCCCAGATCTTTCATCTGGCCCTGTTTAACATAGCGCATTGTAAATCCGAATAATGCAGGGCCCTCTTCCCCTACGCCATCAGCTTTAATAAAACCAGCCATACTTTTCTTAAAATCGTAACGCACACATGGAATATTTTGAGTCTCAGCAAGTGTATCCTTATCCCAACCACCATACACAATCAGTGTATCAGGATCTTCTTCTGTGCTCTTATAAGTAGCCCATAACGGCTCACTCGGCGTTGGTCGACCCCAATCGTTAGCAAAAGTATTTGCACTCTTAACCCAGATAACATGCCAGTAAACCAATGGTTCATCTTTATCAGGAAATGCAAAGATAGCCTTAACGTCTGGATTGCTTTCGTAGACAGACTTGGAAAACGTTTGATATTGGATCTTAAACTCTTCTAACATGTCATCCTTGATACGACGCCTTCCGTAAATGATGACTGGCGTTGTTTCAGCCGCACCAGAAGGAGCCTTTGCTTCACCAGGCACCTGCGGAGCCGAATTATCTATCTCTTCATTCTTTGTTAATTTCATATTCGCTCCAAGTAAAGTTTGCCCTATTTTAAACAACTCAGAAAATTTAAATTTTCATTAATTAAATTAAACTTTAGGTATAAAAAAACCCTCTGGCGATTTCGCTCAGAGGGTTTTTTTAAATACGCAAAAAACTACCCCCCGAAATTTATCATGGTGATAGTGGTCGTGTTAATTGCGTTTATATAAATTCGATTTATTTTGAGTATGGCGTCAGCACAATCATCCCATTGCTCTCCACCCAGCCGGAATCACGGTTCAGCGCAGCCGACAAACTTTTGTATAAAGCCAAGAAAAACGGCCGCAACAGGGTTGAATGTGCTAATTAACAACAAGTTACCAAATAAAGTATTATAACAATAAAGAGACTTCAGACTGAATGGTTATAGCGGCTTCGCGAACTATCAGTTGAAGTGCGGTTATATTGGAAGAAAGTGAGTATATGTTTATTGTAAGCTTCCGATATCTTCTCACCACTCCAATAGAGAATATTACTTTCAAAATCAATACTATCTGCGGATTTTCCTTTAAGATCCAGAGTGAACCAGAAGTCTTTTGGTAATTCTACTTTTAATTTCGCTCCTAAAGCTGAGTTTAGGATAAATCCAGGACATGCTTGACCAGGTATTTCAACTCTAGCAATTTTGTTCAGGAGAGAGGCCATAGAACCTAATCGGCATAGTAAGCTCAAGCCAGCAGCCCATTGCTGTACCTTCACTTTATATGGATTTGACATACTTTCAACAGGTTCTGGTTGAGCAATGCTGATTAATGTTTATCATCAAATTTATTAAGGGAGGGATATTATTGGCTATAATAGGCATTCCCGTCGTAAGCAATGAAACTGAAATATCTCTGGCCGGATCTGCCCAACAAAATTTATTAATCAACCCAATATGACCAAATGCGGATGAACTATGTCTCCCCCATAAGCCAAAAGGTTCACCACCTATCATTAAACCTGCGCTATATCGCATCGGAAACATCAGCGTTCGATCAAATTGAATGGAACAATATTCTTGTGTCAAATGCCGAACCGTCATCGGTTGACAGATTTGTTTCCCTTCCCAAACACCATCATTCAATAGCATTTGAAAAAAACGGCTCATCTCTTCCGCTGTGCCCATGAGGTTTCCGGCAGGTATAACAGCATTATTAAACAGGGAGGTATTACTCACTTCTGTGACCAATTTAATAGAGCCACCTAAGGCTCGTTTTATCAGGCTCGAAACAGGAAACATAGGCTTGAATCCTGTGGTATAGTTGGCGGCTATACTCGTTGCTTGTTCAGGCGCGATACCATATCTAAAATACTTCATATTCATTGGCTTTCGTACTCGTTCATCCAAAAACTGCTGAATATCCATATTGGTTACTTTATTGATAATACGCTCTAAAATATACCCACCCGTTAATGCATGATAAGCTAGATTTTCCTTATGATGCGAAGATATCTCTGTCTCACACAAGAGTCTCCAAATTTCATCATTATCCGAAAGCGATCCAATCGGAATATTTTTGAGCAGTCCAGGTATGCCACTACGGTGGGATAAGACTTGATGAATATTAATGTTTTTCTTACCGTGCAGGCCAAACTCAGGAAAATAAAAGCTGATAGTGTCATGTAAATTGATTAATTTGTCTTCATTAAGAAGATGTATTAAAAATGCTGTCACAGCTTTTGAAGCTGAAAAATAGCATACGGGTGTCTCCGGTTGCATGAGTACTTTATTTCCACGTTTAGGCGAACGAGGGCCATTTCCTCTGGCATGGCCAATTCCCCTATGCAGAATTATTTTACCTCGTCGACGAAAACACAATGAAATACCTGGATGAGTACCTGTTCTATAAATTTCTTCAACTGAACGCCAAATTGATTCAACCCCATCAATCGTCATCCCTACAGTTGCAGGGTCAACTTCATCGTCATGATTAATAGTTGTAACTGCTGGAATTGATCTTGGCATACGAATAGTATCCCCAATTCGAAGGTATCTATTTATACTCAGCATGCTGCGAAAGCCTAAATCTAAAATCATTTTTTCATCTCAAATATAATGTGAATCTAAAATAACGATAGATCTTTATTTTTGAATGTACAATTATACTCATGATCATGGAAGATGCTTGATTTCTAATGATAAGAGGAACATGCAACTCCCCCTCACCTTGATTTCAGCAATCTGAGACACTTTTTAATTATTCATTTCATGAATACTTGCTCAAAGTCGATAAACAAGAGCATTTATTGTGCCCGCCACTACTGAATTTACCGTTAAATCTATCCTGAAACAGCACAAAAGTAAGGTCACCATTACTTGGTTAATGGTTGTACTGGAAAATATGCTGATGGTACTACTCCCCCTTTTCGTCGGGTTTACTATCGATAGCTTACTGAACGGTGAGTTAACGGATCTGTTTTTGTTAGCAGCCTTACTAGTGCTACTTATTGTGGTATCAGTCGTTCGCCGTATTTATGACACTCGCGTTTACGGTGCGATTCGGGTCGAAGTGGGAGTATCTGTCGATAACCAAATGTGTCACCACCGAATATCAACCCGCAATGCTCGACTCGATATGTCCCGAGAATTGGTCGATTTCCTTGAAAACGACATTCCGCCGTTACTAACCGCCGTTATCCAATTAATTGCCTCTATCATCATTCTCGCTGTTTTTCATATAAAACTTGGCATCAGTGCGGTAATAGCCGGAATGGTAATGCTAATAGTGTACGCCCGATTCCATGGCTACTTTATCCGGCTTAATCGCTCGCTAAACAACCGAATGGAACATCAGGTTACTGTGCTGTCTCACGTGCCATTTCGTAGTGTTCGTCGTCATCTTGAGCGCATTAAACGCCGTGAAATTATGATTTCTGACGTTGAAGCTGTCGTGTACGGCTTAATTTTTCTGGTGCTATTCAGCTTCGTCATTATCAATCTCTCAATTACCACTCTTATTAGTGATCCTACGGCCGGACATATCTTCTCTATCGTGACCTACTCTCTGGAATTTGTAGAAGCTGCAGTCTTACTGCCAATTACACTACAAACCCTGTCTCGTTTAACGGAAATCAGTCAGCGTCTCAATAAGAAAGCCCCAACGCCTACTACCGAATTACAACAGGAGAACAGTCAATGAAAATGAATAAAATACTCCCGATAGTGTTAGCTCTCTGTTTAATTGTCGGTGCGGGTGCCCTAGTTGTGATTTTGGAGCCAGACCCTGTTCAACCAATTACAAAAGCTCTGCTCAGGCAGCCCGTTTCCGTCACTCAAGTAGTACCACAAGCTTATCGCCCAACTATTACTTTATTAGGCACCACGCATGCGCGCTGGCCAGTAGAAATTAAAGCGCAAAGCAGTGCGAAACTGCTGCGTTTAACCAAGCAGACAGAGCCAGGAACTCTGGTAAAGCAAGGCGACATATTGGCTAAACTTGATACCACGCACCTTAAGTCACAGCTGGCTCAAGCTCGTAGCGCAATGAAACAAGCTGAACTCACGCTTCAACGCGAACAACATGAACAAACGGTTGCAATGAAGATGCTTTCTCACAAGACAAGTTCGGCCTATGCCCGACGTGAACCGCAGATTGCATCAGCCAAAGCCGATCTATTACAAGCTAAAGAAGCCTACACGAGTGCCAAACAATACTTGGAAGATGCCACTATCACCGCACCATTTGATGCCGTGATTCTGAGCCGTGATATTAGCCCAAGTCAACAGCTCGAAGCTGGGGAAACTATGTTTAAATTAGCCGCTAGCGCAAGTTTGGATGTGTATTTACCTGTACCAGAACAACAATGGGCAGCAATCACAGCGGTACTGGAAAAACCACAAGTCCAAGTTACAGACAGGCAGGGACAGAGCTGGGCTGCATCAGTACGTTATGTCGCCCCACAAGCAGACAGATCTAGTCGCCAAAGACAAGTCGTACTGGCTGTTAATCAACCTTATCAAGAATTTCCAAGATTGCTTCCTAATCAACAAGTAACCGTTAAAGTCACTCTGGTCGAGCGCAATTTAGTGATGCAGATACCTCTCAGTGCACTAACCAGAGACGGACAAGTTTGGACTATTGATGAAGGCGACAAGCTACGCGTAGAAAGCATCACGCTGGTAGAAGAGAGCCGTCACCACGCTTATGTCATTTTTAATAACAATCCACAACAAGAAAGATTAGTGGTCACCTATCCCTTACTTTCGATGCTTACGGGTGTGCACGTTGCCTCACAAATGACGGCAAGCGCACTTGCGAGTAAGGAGAATATCCAATGAGCTGGTTAACAAAATGGTTTATTAATAATCCGATTAGTGCCAACTTGTTGATGTTCGCCATCATCGCCAGTGGTGTATTGGCTTTTGGGCAACTTCGTGTTGAATCCTTTCCGCAGATCGCGCCATCCAGTTTGGTCATTAATGTGGCATATCCTGGAGGCAGTGCAAAGCAAATCGATGAAAGTGTGACTCAGCGTATTGAAGAGTCGATCAGCGGTATTAGTGGCATCAAGCAGATCACCAGCCAATCCAGTGCTGGTCTGGCGACAGTACGAGTCAGAAAAACTGCCGATGCCAAGCTGGATAAGTTACTTGATGATGTGAGAAATCAGGTCAATGCCATCAGCGGTTTTCCAGCTCAAGCAGAGCGCCCTCAGGTAACTCGTGACGAATTCACCAACCTTGCAGCATTTGTGATCATCTCTGCGCCAAGATCTGATAGCCAGTTACAACCAATTGCTAGGCAAGTTGAACTGGCTTTGAAGAAGCATCCTCAAATCTCTAAGGTATCCAACTGGGGCAGCCGAGCCCCTTTACTGGTGATAGAGCCTGATATAGACAAACTGCGTAATGTCAGCCTAAGCCTTGCAGATCTGGCCGATAAAATTGAACAGTCGTCATTAGAAGCAAGAACAGGAGAGCTAAAAAGTGAGAAAGGTCGCATGATCATTCGAGGCGATGGTTATGCTGATGATTTGCAAAAACTACACGCATTGGACGTCGTTTCTACCCCAACAGGCAGCATTCGCCTAGGTGAATTAGCCAGCCTGACCAGAGACTATGAAGACAGCGGCGCAATAGTTCGTAATAATGGTGAAAATGCTATTGCACTGTTAGTCAGCACCCGTCAGACAGACAATTTAATGCATGTCAGTGAAGCGATAAAAAAGACGCTAGATACTGAACGCGCACGCCTCCCAAGCGATGTAACTCTATCAACCATGGCAGATATGGCACCCTATATCGAAGAGCAGCTGTTTCGCTTGGGTAACAACGCATGGCAAGGGCTATTAATTATTGTCATTCTTCTGGGCTTATTCCTCGATCTTAAGCTGGCTTTCTGGGTAGCAGTCGGAATTCCGATTGCACTGTTCGGCACACTGAGTGCCATGAACATCATGAATTACAGTATTAACGACATTACTTTGTTCGGCTTTATTTTGGTGCTCGGGATTTTAGTTGACGACGCAGTGGTCGTCGGCGAAGCCATTCATTCAGAGCGGCAAAAAACCACCAATGCCAGAGAAGCTGCGTGGAAAGGTGTGCATTCGGTCTCGGTTGCAACTGTGTTTGGTGTACTGACTACAATAGCTGCATTTTCACCAATGCTTTGGATCAACAATGACTTTGCTAAGCTGCTGGCGGGCTTTTCCGCTGTCGTTATTTTTGCGCTGTTTTTCTCTTTGATTGAAAGTAAGTTTATTTTGCCTTCCCATTTGGCTGAAATGAAAATCAGCCACAAAAAAACAGGCTTGATTGCACGTATTCAAGCTATCGCTCAAAACGGTCTAAATACAGTGAACCAAAGCTTCTATCGCCCGATACTACAAACAGCTTTGCACAATAAGTTTGCGTCTCTACTTGGCTTTAGCGCATTTATTATCCTTGCATACGGAATGTGGTCAACTGGTACGATTCGCAGTGCGATTTTCCCTGAAATACCAGGTCGATACATTACAGCCAAATTGACATTAGAAGATGGCGCACCACTGCCTTTACAGGCTAAGGCACTGGATAAACTAGAGCTTACCGCATTACAACTCAGTGACTCTTTGCAACATGATTATGAGTTGGAAGAAAAGCCACTGGTTAATTTGCTTGCATGGTCAGACGGTTATGGCGACATCGAAGTGACTGCCGAGCTGACCAATGAGGCACTATCTACATTGCCTGGTAATCAGATCACAAATGAATGGCGGCACTTAACCGGGCAAATAGAGGGCACGTACTCAGTCAAATTCACCTCAGCAGATGCGCCAGCTGGCGGTACCTTTGTCAGCATTTCAGCATCCGATCGCGAGTTGGCTAAACAAGCGGCTACTGAGCTGGCAAAAGGATTGACTGAGCAACCGGGCGTTACAGATGTATTCGATGATGGTAAAGGAGGACAAGAGCAAATCCGCATTACTCTCAACGCTTATGGTCGCCAGCTTGGACTGACACAAGATAAAATTGCACGACTGGCTGGCGAAGCGTTTGGTCAAAGAGAAATTCACCGACTACTGGAACAGGGTCAAGAGACCAAAGTGATCGTCCGTTACCCTCAAAGTGAACGGATGACGCAAGTGCAGCTGCTACAAACCCCGATCATTTTACCAAACAGGCAAACCATATCACTGGGAGATATCGCCACGCTCAGCTCGGAACGAGAGCCTGAAATTCTGTACCGCCGTAACCGCGAGCAAGTAGTGAATGTGTATTGGAATCAAAACCGTGATATCCAGTCTCCTGAACAAACCATGCAGCAGCTAGCACTGACAATCGAGTCTTTGCAAATGCGTTATCCGGGCGTCAGCATTAAAGCCGGCGGCGAGTTTGAAGAGATGGGAGAAGTACAACAAGGGTTTAAGTCCGCGATGATTCTTACGATGGTACTAATTTATATTCTTCTGGCAGTACCTCTCAAATCTTATTGGCAACCGCTCATTATTATGGCTGTTATCCCATTTGGTTTTGCTGGCGCAATTTTTGGCCACTATCTGATGGATTTACCGATCAGTATTTTGTCTATGTTCGGAATGATGGCGATGACAGGCATCGTTATTAATGACTCTTTGGTACTGATCACACGCTTTAATTTTGAATATCGCGCAGGTATGCCGCTTAATCAGGCATTAATCACGGCTGGAACGAGCCGAATGAGGGCTATTTTCCTCACCACCATTACGACAGTGTGTGGCCTTATTCCGCTGCTGAGTGAAACTGCTGAACAGGCTCAATACCTGAAACCAGCTGCCGTTTCATTGGTATTTGGTGAGCTGTTTGCCACTGCTGTCACCCTAATTTTAATTCCGGTGCTGTTAGGTTCTGTCAGCCGGAAAAAATCACTGGATGAGTTATCACAAAGCGATATCGCGCAAGAGGTTGCATCATGATCAGCAGCCTACAGGTTGCTTTTACCACCGCCAATCGTCATAGTAGAAGTTACAAACATATTCTGACTGCTGCTATGACAGATTCTTCTGATACCTCTTATACTCTTGTTCCCGAAATAGCGCTGCTTGCGCCTCTTCCTGAACACCATAGAAAAAGGTTCGAAACAGCTCTGCTTTTAATGCATGACACCTTGGCTGAAGGCCTATCTTGGGAACAAATCGCCGAGCAAAGTGCCATTTCCCCATACCATTTCCATCGTCAGTTTACTCTGCTGTTCAATGAGACGCCGGGGCAATACTTAAGCCGGGTTCGTCTGCAAAATGCTGTTAACCTACTCTTTATAGATGACGGCAAAAAGATCACCGAAATCGCGCATTTGTGTGGCTACTCTTCCTCGCAGGCTATGGCGAAAGTGCTCAAACAAAAGCTCGGTATGACAGCGAAATGCATTCGTGATCTTATTTCAACTGGCACCCCAGAAGATACCTCTCAGCTACTGGAAAAACTTGCCCATCCGGGGAAAGACCATTCGTTAGAAAAACAATTAGCGCAGTCTTTACCATGCGAGCTAGTTTGGTATCCGAAACGTGGTATGAAAATACAACACATGCCTGATTTTGACTGGGATGTAATTTTCGACACTATCGGCAAAAAAAGCACGCAATTATTATGCGCGACTCCAATCTCAGAATTAAACCATCCATGGAAGGATATGTCTTATACCGTTGGGAACTGGCAAGTATCCAGTGAACATTTTGATCACTCGATCCCTGAGGGGTATTACCTGTGCTGTGAAGTCTATTTGGTATCAGATATAGCCTACAGCGCAGCGATTAAAGGGCTGTTTGAGCAAGCAGAAAAACAAGGGTACCAAGTGGATGAGGATGGCTGTTTTATAGAGATGGTTCGTGACGTAGAACTGACTTTAATCGGTGGCGCCACCTTTGCTTTTCAGGTTCCAATTATCGTATAAACTAAAATACCAAATCCGCGCCAGCACAGATCCATTGACTCGTTGATGGCGGATAGGCGACACCCGTTACCGAGTGCCGCCCTTCAAAGAACCCAGCGTGCAACTTTCACTGCACTGGGCTCAAGCCTCCACTAAGGCGTACTATGTTACCCACCTGCCGCTAAGGCAGATTTTGCAATGCACATTTGAAGCTTCAATACTTACTACCAAGGGTATTCTTGTTAAAGAATGGCGATTAATAGCGGTAAAAGAGGTAAGCGACTCATAAAACCACGGGGGCTTACTTAATGGTAGATGTGCCACGGGAGAAGTGAATCGATATCAGGTTCAGACTTGGCTAGTTCTTTCATGCACTTAACCAGATAGTCATACACGATTAAGTCGTTTGCTTTTGCTGTTTCGATGATGCTGTAAAGCATTGCGCTGGCATCCGCTCCTTTGGGAGCATCAGAGAACAACCAGTTTTTTCGGCCTATAACCAGTGGTTTAATGGCTCGTTCCGCTCGATTATTATCGATAGATAAATGCCCATCCTCAACATAACGTATCAGTTTCGGCCATTGACCTAACGTGTATTTTATTGCTTTTCCTAATTGGCTCGACGAGACGATATTTTGTTTGCTCAGCCACTGGAACAAGTCATTCAGTATCGGAATGGCGTGTTCTTGTCGTTCACTTAATCGCTTAGCCGCAGTACAGCCTTTTATCCTCGCTTCAAGGGCGTAAAGCTTCTGGATTTTAGCCAGCACAACATTCGCTTTACCTGTTTTCCCTTTTCCTTGAAGCTTTTTGGCATCCATGAACTTACGACGTGCGTGGGCCATATATCCTAGATTTTCAACATAAGCGAGACCGTCATACGCTTTATAACCATCGGTTGCAGATAGCCGTTATACTTCCCGAGAAAGGACTCGGGGCAAGCCCGTGAACGACTGTTGTGGTAGTCGAACAACACGATATTTTTCACACCATCAAGAGATGCCTTGGGGGAGTCAGCCCCCGAGCAGTAAACCCACATATAACATTGCTTATTTTCCTTCAGGACATTGAGTGGTGTTTCATCTGCCTGCATAACCCAACGCGCCATTGTGGTTCTTGGTAGATCGATGCCCGCCTGTGAAAACAGCGTTTCCTAACGATAAAGCGGTAAGGTATATTGGTATTTACCGAGGATAATATTGGCAAGCAAGCTTTCTGTTGCATAGCTTTTAGGGATAAGAGCTGTCGGTGCTGGCTGTTGTTTTATAGCAACGCTTTGTGTATTTTGCTCGCATTGCCGACAGCCATATTTGGGACGAACGTATTCCAGTACTTTCAATACAGCGGGGATGAATTCAAGTTTTTCACTGACATCGTCACCGATTTTGTGTAACTCGCCGTGGCAGCATGCGCAGACTTTCTCTTCCTCGGTTAGATCAAGAACGATGCGTTCACGAGGGAGATCTTTAGGAAGAGGCTTGCGCTTACCACGAACTTTCTTATCTGAAGTGGTGACCACTTCTGTCTGCACTGGTGCAGTCGCTTCTTGCTCAACTCCATTGAACAAGTCACCTTGTGCTTCATCATAAGGTTTAAAGGATTCAGCACGTTTAGCGAACTGGCGATCCAAGGCCAGTTTAAACTGCTCAACAAGAGATATCTTTTCTGTTTCTAACCGCTCACATTTATCCATGAGAGACTGCACCATCGCTTGAAGCGCAGTGACATCTTGGCTTTGAGGGTTAATATCAGGCATCGTTTTCATGGTATTTATTATACTAAAAGCGGTATAACAACACCCAGCACACCTGATTTTTCTCTTTTAACGGCCACTTGAACTTGTTCTTTTCAAGTCGTTTATACCAAAGAGCGAAGCCTGTTTTATCCCAGTAAGGTATTTTGATCTTGTCACGTTGTTTGTTGGTAAACAGGAACAACGCACCAGTATTAAGAGGCAAATCGGTATCACTTTCAACCAGCGCAGCCAAGCCGTTAATCGATTTACGAAAATCTACAAATGCTTAATTTCATATATCCAATACTCAGCGCCATGTTAGCGACGGGAGGTGGGGCAACGTGATATTGCATTGTGCGCTCGGTGATCTGCGCACGCACAAAGCCGCTATATTGTTGCTCACTGAATACTTTTAATTGTTGTCGTTTAGCGTAAAAAGATGAAGTGGTCAGGTTATTTTGACGGCAAAACTCTTTAATGGTGAGAGAGCTTTCCTCACACAGATGAAATAAGGTTTTCCATTCCTGGTCGCTACGGCGTGGTGCCATGATCTCGTCTCCGTAAATTATTAAAGACAAGATCATAGAGTGTAATTTTAGTTAATTGAATGCGGGGTTTATGGAGCGCTTACGATGTATATGGTAATGGGTCTTTTCTGAGTTGGCGAGCGCATTCTATCTTATTTTGGGGGCTTACCATTGGCGTATCTTTAGCTCTTGATAGCAACACTCATTGCTACCTACCCCATCCCAAACTCGTAGGGCGCTATAAAACGTTTATAACAACGACGAGCGACTTGAATTTAGCCACTTAACACGATGATATAAATGGCAAACTGATAATGCAGAATGTAATAAATCATGTTGATGTATAAAGAAAGACCATCGGGCTTAAACAAAACATCAAGACACCAGTACAAATCTTTTGCAACTAGCCAAATTTATTCATTTTCTCCTAGATTTCCACCCTAAAGTAGTACTCTATTTTACGTTAAATTTAATGCGTATCAAAGAAAGTGTAGATGTTGATTTTACCATCAGATTTGCTGCTAAGAACTTCTTATAATGTAGCTAAAAATTCGAATGGTGCCGTTTTGACTTTTATTGAATCAATCACTTTAATGCTTGCTTTAATGTATAGCGTAAGCCTACTTTATACTAGTGGCAAAAAACTGGGTGCAGCAGCTGCCACAATCATTGTGATCAGCGCAACCTTCGCCACATTATACTGGCCGTTATTATTAGCATTAGTCTTAGCTGTGGTTATTATTACTGGTTTCCACAAAATTCGTCCTGAAGCGGCGCAAGCAAATCAAAGACCAAATACTCTTCGTGTAGTTTGTCAGCATGCTATGGCGTTATCTTTCTTTTTTGTCACCATTCAATATGTAGTTCATACGGCACTATTAACCGCACAAATTTCACCGAATTTTCTACGCCCTGACGTGACCGATGCTTTCTTACCTATCGCCGCCGCCATTGAAATTAAAGCGATTGTTAGCCTTGGCTTTTGGGATCAAACGCATCCAGCTGGTGCGGTAATGTTATTTACCGTATTAATTACTGGAATTATTTGTAAACGAGCATTTTGTGGTTGGATATGTCCTTTAGGCTTAGCTGGTGAATACATCTATAATTGGCGGCTAAAATTCATTAAAA
Source organism: Photobacterium frigidiphilum (assembly GCF_003025615.1). Lineage (GTDB taxonomy): Bacteria > Pseudomonadota > Gammaproteobacteria > Enterobacterales > Vibrionaceae > Photobacterium > Photobacterium frigidiphilum. Next base: position 20,153 of record NZ_PYMJ01000030.1, read on the forward strand.
AATCCTACCTGGCACCAATATGGTTAGATTGGCCTTTTCGTATGATTAAATATCTGTTGTTGGCCTTTTTTACCTTCATTTCACTTGGTATGCACCCTGCTAATATTCCGTATTACCTTAACGGTAACTACCACAAAATTGCAGATGTAAAAACTGCATGGCTATTTGTTGCACCGGGCACTATCACGTTAGTGGTGTTAGGTATTATGTTATTCATGGCCGCTTGGCGTAAACGAGCGTTCTGTCGCTATTTTTGTCCTTATGGCGCACTTTTAGGCTTAGTGAGCTTTATCAGTATTTTTAAAATTCGTAGGGAAAAGAGTCACTGCTTAAATGAACGTGGTGATATGAATTGTGACAAATGTACGCGAGCCTGCCCCTCTAACATCATAATTCATACCGCAACACAAATTCGTACCGACGAATGCCAAGCTTGCATGCGTTGTGTTTCGGCTTGCCCTAAAAAAGAAGCATTAGGTTTTAAAACTCGTAACGGTTGGCACCTTTCAAGTAAGCAGTTAATGACGGTAATATTTATTATTATGTTTGGGATCCCATTATTGGCTTTTGCTAGTGGTTTTTGGCACAGTCAAACCAGTAATGAAATTCGAATTCAGCTCATACAAATGATGGATTATATTAGTTATTAATTAAGCACAGTCTGTAATCATTTATCGGTATAAAAGCTTACAACTCATGGTAAATCGACACGTAAGAGAGTGTTAAGCAGAAGTGAATATGGGAAAATGTAGGCAACACAAAAAAGGGCTGGCACTATGGCCAACCATCATCTTTGTTCTTTGCGTTATTAATTACTCAGACGCATAAATTTCTTCATAAGTATGTGCGCAAAGAAGCTTAAGGCTTTTTCCATTTATCTAGCCGCTAAACGATGAAGCAATAGGTAAGTAATCTGCATTAGAAAAATTGGTCAAATACGATTTAGTGGAAAGAGGTGTGATGATCTTAACGCGGCAACGTTCGAAAAGCAGATTAGCTCTGAAATACCGAGTACATAGGCAGTGGTAAGGCGTAACAACTGCACTCAGCTCGGTTGGACTACAACCTGAGCGATCCCTTGCCAAAACTGATTAATAGCGGGGCGTGTCGGGTTTTTCGAACGATAGCAGACAACCTCCAAAGAAATTACCGTTTCAGGCTGATCAGTAAATGCCTGAACCAATAAACCTTGCTCTAATTCGCTTTCAATTGCATGCATAGGTGCCCAGGCTATACCTGCTCCATTAACAGCCATTTTAATCAGTGATTCACTAAGTGTTGTTTCAAAGACCTGCTCTAGTGGAAGCTTAAGCCTTTTGGTTAAGGGTTCGACAACATTAAATAAGAAAGTATGTTCAGAATAAGCCAGATAGGGATAGCTCTGATCGTGCGGGTGCTGTTTGAGTAACTTCGGAGAAATAACTGGAATAATACTTTCTTTGCAGACTAAACAACGATCGAGTTTATTTTCGATTAAAAACGAAGGACGCATTCCCTTGGTGTTGTAGGCAAAAAGTATATCGTTAGAGTTGTCGAGCAGTGCCTGAAAGTGATTATCTATTCCCTGCACCGACGGGTTAACCGCAAAATTGAGTCCCTCGAATAATTGTTTGGCCTGACTAAACAGACTAGGCAGCAAATTTACCGAAAAAGAATGGAGACAGACAATACGAACGGATTTGTCTGTTTTCAGTGATGCCTGAGAAAAATCGTCTTTCGTCACTTTTATCATACCAAGCAAGTTTTCCACATAGGGAACAAATTTTTTCCCGTGCTCGGTTAGTTCAATCGGGTAAGAGGTACGATCAAATAATATTACACCAACCCATACCTCCAAAGCCTGGATCCGACGGCTAAAAGCCGACTGGGTAACATGCCTTGCTTGTGCCGCAGCCGAGAAATTCGCCAGATCCCGCAGGCTCATAAAGTCATCTAACCACTTGAATTCCATTTGATTTTCCTTTTTTTTTGTCTTTATGATCTCAGTGCATACTATCATTCGAAATCAGCAATGGAAAACAAAATACTCATAGTTAAAGTAAGGGTATGCTGATTATCAATGAATAGAAGCCGTATAAAGCGGTAGTTTTTGTTAGTTCCTCCGCCACTTTTTATCAAGTGGTCTGAAGCATTTATCCCAAATAATACTAAGAGACAATTATGTTTACCCTACTGAAAAATACTGATCTCTACTGCCCCGAGCATGTTGGCAGAACCGATGTTCTGCTTGCCCATGACAAGATCGTGGCAATTGAACAAACACTGAATATAAAAGGACTGAGTGATGTCACTGTCATCGATTGCGGGGGGAGAATAGTCGCACCGGGACTGATTGATCAGCATATCCATCTTACTGGAGGAGGAGGTGAAGCAGGCTTCGCCAGCCGAACCCCTCAGGTCACACTATCAAAACTGATCGAGGCAGGAACCACTACCGTTGTTGGTGTTCTAGGCACCGATGGTATATCTCGCTCACCCAAAGATCTTTACGCCAAAGCGGCTGCACTGACAGAGGAAGGCATTACCGCCTTTATGCACACAGGCTCTTATGAAGTGCCAACCAGAACCATTACTGGCAATATCCGTGATGATCTCACTTTCATTCCCAGTGTTCTCGGGGTAAAAATCGCGCTGGCCGATCACCGCGGTTCATTTCCGACTACACAAGAGTTAGCACGAATCGTCTCCGATCTCCGTATTGCCAGCCTGTTATCGGGAAAAAGAGGAGTGTTACATACCCATATGGGTAGCCTGTCACAACCTTTTTCGCAGATTAATGAACTGCTTGATATGGGACTCCCGATTCATCATTTCTCACCGACCCATGTGGCTAGAACCGAGGCGCTGTTTGATGAAGCTATTGTGTTTGCTTTACGTGGCGGTTGTATTGATATTACCTCCGGCGGCAGCCGCTTCACCCCGCCCGAGCATGCTGTGAAACTGGCGTTAGAGTCGGGTATTGCAGCCAGCAAGATCACTATTAGTTCCGATGGTAACGGCAGCTTACCTCAGTTCAATCCTCAGGGTGAACTAACCGGACTGACCGCTGCCGATGTAGATAATAACCTTTTGCTGCTGCCAAAACTTATCGATCAAGGGATTTCACCTGCGCAGGCTTTTGCCATGTTGACAGCTAATGTTGCTGACTCACTGGGTATTAATAAAGGGCGAATTCTGACGGGCCGAGATGCTGATATTTGTATATTTAACGATGACTTTACTCTGCACGGTGTGATCGCTAAGGGCCAAACAATGCTGGCTGATAATAATCTTCTGGTCACTGGTAACTTTGAATAAAGGAATAATCATGAGCTTACTTATAGCATTGATCGGACTCATTTTTGCGGGCCGACTGATTTTAAAAAATTACAACCCACAGGCCGTACTGTTTTTAACCGGTATTGCGATGATGACCATCGCTATTTTTACCAACGATGCAGCTTTTGTCGATAAATCAACAGGGTGGCTTGGTTTTGATATTTTCGAGTATATCCGGAATACGTTTAGCCACCGAGCAGGAGGCTTAGGTCTTAAGATCATGCTGATCGGCGGCTTTGCGATGTTCATGTCGGCTATAGGTGCCAGCCAAGTGATGGTTAAGGTAGCTGCAAAGCCATTGATGAAACTGAACTCTCCCTATCTGATGCTGGCATTAGCCCTGATCTTGGGTCAGGCACTGTCGCTGTTTATTTCCAGTGCAACTGGGCTGGGTCTGTTGCTGATGGCAACGCTTTATCCTGTATTGATTCGCTTAGGCTGCAGTAAAGCCGCCGTCGCGGCGGTACTTGCCAGTACCTGTGCGATTGAGTTCGGTCCGGGCTCTGGCAATTCAATCCTTGCGGCACAAACTGCCGGGATGGATATCACCGATTATTTTGTGAACGAGCAGCTTCCGGTGATCAGCATGCTAATTGTGATTGTTGCCGGTATCCACGCTCTCGTACAGCGCTATTTTGATAGCAAAATGGCTCCGGAAGAACAGTCTGCGCAATTGCAGGGGGTAATTGACGAAACAGAAGCTGACGCGCCTCTTTATTACCTGCTACTACCAATGCTACCGCTGTTTTTTATGATGACTTTCAGCAAAATGGGTGTCGGTACGATTAGAGTGGGGATGGATACTGCGATCTTGCTGAGTATCTTTATTGGTTTGGTGTGTGAATACCTTCGCCATAAACAAGCCAAGCCGGTATTTGTAAAGTTGCAGGGGATTTTCAATGACATGGGCAAAGTGTTCGCCACTGTGGTTACCTTGATCATTGCAGGTCAGACTTTCGCTATGGGTTTGAAATCAATAGGGGCTATTGAAGCACTGTTGAACATGGCAAGCAGTGCAGGCTTTGCAGCCAGTGTGATTGTGCTGTTTATGGCTGTACTGACCTTTTCAATCTCAGCACTCATGGGCTCCGGCAATGCAGCTTTCTTCTCCTTCGCGCCGATGGTGCCACAAATAGCGGAAAAAATTGGTACCAATGTCGCCGATATGATCCTGCCAATTCAGCTATCTGCCGGTATGGGACGGACCATCTCGCCGATTGCCGGAGTCATCATTGCGGTCGCTGGGCTATCGGGACTGTCCCCTTTTGATATCGTCCGCCGCACCGTTATTCCGATGTTAAGCGGCTGGCTGATCATGCTGGCAATCACCTTTACCCGCAGTGGCCAGTTTATGCAGTTACTGCCATTCTTAATCGGTATTGTTGCCCTGCTTGTGGTTATCACCTTTATCATAAAGAAAAGAGCCAACCCGCAAGTTGCAAGCGAGCTGTAACGCTAAATCAGATAGAAGAACAATAACAAGGAAAGCACTAAGGTAAAAAGGCCATAATCAGCCCAAAGTAAAAAACTGACAGGCAAGCCAACCCCCGAGTTGACTTACCTGTCGGGCAATTTTCTTGTTTGTATGGTTCCCTATCCCTAACGGCTTTGTCAGCTTAACAAAGCTTTAAATCTTCAGCTTAGGGGGGGTGACATTGCCAACATCGATGTAGATGCACGTCAGTAACAACTTTCTTTATATTATGAGACACCTGCGCGTTTTTTTAATTTTGTGATAGTAGAGAATACGAAAGTAAGGGGTATGACAGTTCATCAAACCGTTAGGTTTTAAGCGAGGAAAGATGCAAGAATTATTAGGTATATTCAATGCTATAGCTACGTTCACTTGTTATGTAATTCTCGTATTACTATTTATAAAATTATATGACGGGCACGGCGTCGAGCTTATAAAGTTAAAAGCGTTACGTGCTGGCGATCGTGAAAGTTATCTTGTCCCATTGATTTTTAATAGACCAACGAATTTGGTCAACATGCCGCTGTATTTATTCCGCTTTCTTAAATCAGACTATGTAAAGGTCACAGCAGATCAAGTCGGTGACGTTACTTGGGAATGCAACGGTGCAACATGGACGGTTCATATTGCTAACAACACAAAAATAGTTGGCTTAAGCAGCATCAATCCCTTTATTCAAATGAAAGAAGATTTGAATAAAGGATAAAAAATGATAAATAAGAACCTCTCAACTAAGGCTAAATAACGACCTAAAGTGAGAGGTTTTATATTAAGGTTATAGCAGTTCACATTGTCCTCTTTATGAAGTCAGCATCAACTTTTTTAACCTTGCTAAGTCAATCGCGTTTGAGCGTACGGTAAGTTTAATATGACTATACTCATACTCTTCCTTTGTCACACTCATGCTAGAGCGAATTTCACCGATGATACCTTTCGCGGTATAAGGAACAATGATTTCATCTTCAATCATCCCGTGCTCAGAAACGCCAACAATATATTTGTGCAGTTTAGCGATATCTAAAGGGTTACGGGTTGACGTCATCATGGCATCAGGAAATTCTTCCATCAATGCCTGCTGTTGCTCAGTACTCAATTGATCTGATTTATTCAGTACCAGTAACTTTTGGGCCCCTTCAACGCCCACTTCTTCCAATACCTCGTGTACAACATCAAGTTGTGAACGAAAAGAAGAATCTGAAGCATCAACCACATACAACAACAATGAAGCATCATGGGCTTCAGCTAAGGTTGAATGAAATGAGGCTACTAAATCGTGAGGTAATTTTTTAATAAAACCGACGGTATCTGAAACTAAGATTCGAGGTTGAGTGATTGGGTACAACGCTCGTACTGTGGTATCAAGTGTTGCAAAAAGCTTGTCTTCTACTAATACTTCACTGCCGGTGATCGCTCGCATCATTGATGACTTGCCCGCATTGGTATAACCAACCAAAGCGACACAAAAAAGCTCAGAACGTTGTGTACGTCGGCCTTTCATTTCATCTTGAACACTAGCCAGCTCGCGCTTTAATTCAGCTAATTGATCACGTACTTTACGGCGGTCTAATTCTAGGTTTGTTTCACCTGCGCCTTTACCCATTTGGCGTTCATTATCACCAACGGTAGACTCTCTAAGTCGTGGTGCGACATAATTAAGGCGAGCCATTTCAACTTGTAACCGTGCAGTTCGGGTACGAGCATGACGGCTAAATATTTCAATGATAATCCCGGTACGGTCATACACTTGTACGCCTAATTGGTTCTCCACATTTCGCAGCTGTGATGGGCTTAAATCGCAATCAAATACCACTACATCAGCACATGCAAATGGCAGGTTTTCTGAAGGAATATCCTCAAACTCTGTCTCATCAAAGAAATCTTCAGTATCTGCGTCATCAACCGAGCCTTGATTACCAGTGAGGTGCGCAATTTCAGCCAGTTTTCCTGTTCCCAAAACATTGACTCTTTGGGTCGAACTTTGCTTTTGCGACTGCGTGCCAACGACTTTAAACCCTAGAGTAGTCACCAAGCGAGCAAGTTCTGCAAGTGAGTCTTTTGCCTCATCGCCTTTAAACTGCGGTGTACAAATAGAAATAAGTAAAGCATTAGTAAGTGATGCTTTTTCTGTTAGTTTCATGATTTTTATCTTCGTGCACCTGAGTGCAAACCTGGTCTATCTAAAGTTGCTTGATCCTACGCTGTTATAGGTGAGCTTTATAGAGCAATAGAATACTAAATACAGATATTCGTTTAGTTGGCGATAAATCGTCGGCATATCGTTACAACAACGCCCCTATTTACTTATTCAACAAAGCCTTTCTAGCGTTTCATAAAACGCGCTGTGCTTTTTGCCATAAGTTGTTGCTCAACATAAATATCTGCTTCAACTTTATAGAGTGTTAAATAGGAAGAATTTATTTTCCCTCGAATAATAATATCTGCTGTGAGTGGAATCTCTGCAAGGTAGCGGATATTGATATCACCGGTTACAGCTTCAACACCTTGATTAAAAATCGCGTGACACATACCGGCATCAAGTAACGCAGCAATAAAACCACCATGTAAAATACCTTGGTAACCTTGTTGATGAATACTCCCTTTAGCCTTTGCCCAAACAACACCCTCTTGATCATTATAAAAATCAAGTTTCAAACCAAAGGTTGATTGTGTGCCACATAACATACAGTGTTGGTGACTATTTTGTTTATTCACTTTTTCCAAGAGAAACGTTGACTTGAATAAGTCGAATTTCTCTATCTCATTCTGTAAAATTCTCATTTCCGTATTGTTCATCTTTCACTCTTCTTTTTCTTCTTCGTGGTGCATGATGAGAGCCTTGCCCTGAGTAAGACAGTCCATTACCTTAAAACAGGCTGATTTCAGAATATTGGCCAGAGTCTGCCGAGAGACCCCCATCACGATAGCTGCTTCTTGTTGCTGCATTTTCAATAGATCAACCAGTCGCAACGCCTCAAACTCATCATCGGCAAGTTGAACTTTTTCAAGCTGACTCATTGGAATCCTGTTGGGTTTAAAGCAACTGTCAGCGGGACGACCGCAAATATTTCTCGGGATTTTGGGTCTTGGCATGAAGCCTCCATAATTGGCATATGCTATTTATACACCTCATTTATAGCGTATGCTATAAACTTTTACGTAATAAGAGCAAACCACCATACTTTAAGAAACTATTGCATTATTACTACCTAAGCTACCTATTATGCTGTGGAAAAGGCTTGCGTAACGGCGTTAACTAGTCATCCGTTTGAATTGTAGTTCTACCAAGCGTTGGTATAAGTCACAGCTTTTCAATAATGACTGATGATCTCCAACATCAACCAAATGTCCTTGATCCAATACTGCAATTTGGTCGGCATGTTGAATAGTTGAAAGACGGTGAGCAATAATTAACGTCGTTCTGCCACGCATCAACTCTTTCAAAGCTTGTTGAACATGGTGTTCACTTTCGCTGTCCAATGCGCTGGTGGCCTCATCAAGTAATAATATATTCGGATCTTTTAAAATGGCTCTTGCGATGGCAATACGCTGTCGCTGACCACCAGAAAGTCTTACTCCTCGCTCACCAAGGAAACTATTGTACCCTTCAGGTAAATTCATGATGAACTCATGTGCATGCGCCTTTTTAGCCGCCTCAATAACTTGTTCATCTGTCGCTTGTGGGTTGCCATAACGAATATTGTGGAAAACATCATGACTAAATAGCGCAGGCTGTTGTGGTACAAGTGCCATTTGTTTACGTAGTTCATGCGGATCAAATTGACGAATATCGACACCACCTAGTGTGACCTTGCCTAATTGAGGATCGTAAAAACGTTGCAATAGTTCAAAGAGTGTCGTTTTGCCTGCACCTGAAGGGCCAACAAGCGCGAGAACTTTGCCCTCTTCTGCTCTTAAATTTAGATGTTCAGCAGCAGCTTGGTCTGGCCTTGAAGGATAGTGGAAAGTGACATCGTCAAACGCGACTTCAGCAGACAGCGCTTGAGGAGAAGTGATGTTTTGGCTAGGAGCAACAATATGACTTTCTACTTGGAGTATTTCAATTAACCTTTCTGTCGCGCCTGCGGCTCGTTGTAATTCACCTAAAACTTCTGAAATAGTCGCTAATGATGAAGCGACTATGATCGCATAAAAGACAAAAGCACCTAAGTCACCAGACGACATAGTACCGTTGATTACATCGCTACCACCCACCCAGAGCATGCCTGCGATAGCACTGAAAACAATCACAATCACGCCTGAGATCAAAATGGCACGCTGCTTAACGCGCTGGCGTCCAATTTCGAATGCCTTTTCTACTTCATTAGAAAACGACTCTCTTTCTTGCGCTTCGTGACTGTAACTTTGAACGGTCTTAATGTGCTCGATAGCTTCACCCGCATAACTCCCAACATCGGCCATCGAATCTTGACTCTTGCGTGACAAAGCTCTTACACGGCGTCCGTATACCAGTATCGGTACAAGAATAAATGGCACCGATGCTAATACAATTAATGTTAATTTTATGTTGGTCGCAAATAGCATGATAATTGCACCTACACACATTAATGCACTGCGCATCGCCATCGAAAATGAAGAACCAATAATACTCTGTAGCAAGGTGGTATCAGTGGTGATACGCGACATGATGTCACCACTACCATTGATTTCAAAATAGCTGGGATGCAAAGTAATGACGTGATTGAACACCGCAAGCCTTATATCGGCACTTACTCGCTCACCCACTGAAGAAACTAAATAGAACCGAAAGAATGTCCCGATTGAAATAAGCACTGTTATCGTAAGAATAAATTGAATAGCACGTTCGAGATCTTGTATCGACTGTTGGATGAACCCTTCATCAATCAAGATTCGCACTCCATGCCCTACAGATAAAGTCAGAGAAGCTGTAAAAATAAGTGCGACGAGTGCAGCCAAGACTTTCCCTTTATAGGGTCGAATAAACATCACTAATTCAAATAAAATACTTAGACTTTTACCTTTAGCATTTGGCTGAGAACTTGTACTTTGAACTGTTTCATTTGACGTAGGTTGAGTTTGCATAGATACGCCTTTCGTTTTGCCCGCTTCAATTGGGACGAATGTTGGAATTGGATCTTTGGCTTAATCATTAGCAAGCAAAGGTACAATTAATAGGCTTATCATTGGGGTATCAGTAACAAATAGCAACCATCACTTCAGCAAAAGAATAAATTACCGATAGATTACGGGAGAGAATATAACCCCAAATTATAATGATAAAATGGGGTTATTTTGTATGTTCTAAACGTAAATTTTTTCGCCATATTTAACAATATGGACAGATTTATGCAGCTGTTCTTTAATCACGTCTTTAAACACAGCCTGCTTGTCAGACTCGCCGTGTATTAAATAAATTTTCTCTAGCTGTTCAAATTCACTCATCCAAGCTAGCAGATCGCTTTGGTCTGCATGTGCTGAAAATCCACTGAGCATGTGTATTTTGGCATTCACATTAATTTTTTCATGATAAAGCTGAATGGACTCGGCCCCATCTATCATTTGCCGTCCCAGAGTACCTTTCACCTGATAGCCAACAAAGATAACACTGTTACGATCATCCCATAAACGATGTTTAAAGTGATGCAAAATACGCCCACCAGTACACATTCCGCTACCAGCAATAATAATACAGCCACTTTCCTCCTTATTAATGAGCTTAGAATCTTTAGCTTTTAATGAATATTGCAGATAAGGAAAGTCAAAAACAGTGCCGTCGCGTAACAATAGTTTGTCGGCGGAAGCATTTAATTCTGCATGGTAATTATTATAGATTTGTGTCGCGCGTATCGCCATGGGCGAGTCTAAAAACACTTTACATACGGGCAGCTCTTTATCGTAATACATCTGCTTAATAAGTAACAGAATCTCCTGGGTCCGTTCAATCGCAAAGGATGGGATCAGTACATTACCCTTGTTTTTCAAGGTATTGATAATAATCTCTTTACACTCGTCGATAGTCTCTTTTAAAGGGCGATGATCACGATCTCCATAGGTTGATTCAATATAAAGTGCATCGGCTTTTTTAACAAAAGATGGGGGGGGCATAATAATGTCTCGACGGCTGCCAAGATCCCCACTAAACACTAGCGATTTAGTTTCCCCCTCTTCACTTATCTCTATTTGAATGGTTGCAGAGCCAAGAATATGGCCTGCATTTCTAAAGGTAACCTTAACGCTGGGCACAAGCTGAATGGCTTTATTGTAGTCGGCGTATTGAATGATTAAATCAAACACCGCTTTCGCATCGTCACTGGTATAGATAGGTGGAGGAACCTGTTTTTCGTCACCTGTTCTTCGCGCTTTTTTAAATGCAGTTTTATAATCCTCTTCTGCAATTTTGGCGCTATCCATTAAGATGACCTCAGCCAAATCCATTGTCGCGCGCAAGGCGACAACTTTACCGTCAAATCCTTCTTTAACAAGTTTAGGAACACGTCCGACATGATCCAAATGAGCATGGGTAAGTAAAATAATATCGACATCTTTAGGATCGAAATCAAAAGGCGCATAGGTCTGCTCTTCATTTTCACCTTGAAAATAGCCGCAATCGACCAGTATATTAGGCCCGTTTTTAAGTTGTAAAAAATGACAGGAACCAGTAACCGTCTCTGCAGCACCAAATGACTGAATGAAAGTCATAAACACCTCCCTAGTGATTGGATTTTAACTATAGCACTGCTTAAATCCCCAAATATGGGTACATGTCTACTAAACAACATCTCTACCAATTATACGATAATCTGCTGATACCACACGAGTATGTGTCTACACTAAAGCACCTTTAAACGCTTTGGAATGGCTACCGTCAATAACCACTTTTTCTGTTAGACCATGCAGACCTATGGTCTTTTCCGTTGATATACGTTTCGTCCATTCGCCACGAATAAGCCACAGGTTTCTTCGTACACGATGTCCAGTAGTAACGAAAGGACAGTAATAAAACGACCTCAAAATGTGAAGTGGTACTGTATGGTAGGCACCATCAATGAACGTCTTTCTGAGTGAAGCATTACTTCACGTCTACGAAGACGTTTACCTTCATCACTATTATATTTATCGTGCTTTTCCAAAAGTTTTAATTCGCGCTTTATCGAGTTCAGTTCGTTATCAATTTTCCTTATATGTTGTTCAACCCTGTACTCTTTTTGCCCCTGATTGTATTGCTCAACAAACAAAGAACTATCGCAAACACCAAAGTATCTCCCCCCAGAGCGACCAATACGATAGCCATTATCAGGCATACAGTAATATGATAACCCTAAGTCATAACTGGCATACCAAGCAGCATGATCAACTCTTATTCCTGCTTCTTTACAATCTTTCGAATAATCATTTATTCGCGTAGCCGGAACACCATTTTGACCATCCATCACCCCGACAGCATGCCAATCCGCCGCTTTACACTCCTCGACAGACATACTTGAGCAGCCAATCATTTGAGCCAACGTAACCATACATAGGGCGCGTTTCCACATAAACTTCTCATTGTTTATTAATAATAAATTATCGTTTTAAGGTAACTTATTATTGCCAAATACAATCAGTCATGTCAATCTATTGCCCATAACTTATTTGGGGAATGAATCATGCATCACCAACACGCCATCCAGAAGCTAAGCAAAAAACTGCTAATTTTACTTTGGGCCATATTAATCACAGCCCCTCTTTACGATTCCTTTATGTGGATTTACGGCACGATGGTTGAATCAGGCGATGTTATCAACGTATCATTCGCCTACCCAGTGAACTTACCGTTAACACCAACAAAAATGTTAATGGGCTATCCTTTCGCCATTTTACCTACCGTTATTTATATGGCGATGATCTGGCAACTTATACAACTATTCCGCCTTTATCGAGCCGGAAGTGTATTCACTCTAAATAATGTTTCCTGTCTAAAGAAAACCGCCAATTTTATGATTGCTTTACCCTTTATCAGTGCAATTTCCGATCTGTTATTAGGTGTAGTTTTATCCATTGGTGAGGAAGAGTTGAATACTGGCCTCTATTTTTCAGATTCTGAGTTGACAATTTTTGTCATTGGTCTCATGGTGCGTGTAACTTCACATGTTATGGTACTCGCGAAAGACATGAAAGAAGATCATGAATTAACAATCTAAGGCGATTTTATGCCAATTATCATTAATTTAGATGTGATGCTAGCAAAGCGAAAAATGCGCTCGAACGAGCTTGCAGCAAAGATTGGCATCACCGAGCAGAACCTGTCAGTACTTAAGAACGGCCGTGCTAAAGCACTCCGTCTTACAACGTTGGATGCTATTTGTAAGCACTTACATTGCCAACCCGGAGATATTCTCGAATACGTTAATGGCAAAGAAGAAGATGCTTAACAGACGCTCATGAATAACCAAGAAGTCATGCTTATTTACAGAAGTTAAATGACCATCGGCAAAGCTCCTCGGTTTTGCTGCAAACCGGAGTGCTGTGTAATGACCTTCATCAGCACTCATTACTTTTATCATTATGCCACTACACCCCCACACACTTTTTAGGCTGGCACTTTCCTTCAGAAATGACGCTATGGTCTGTTCGTTATTACCTTGCTTATAAACTTAACTACCATGAAGTAGAGGAAATTATTGCTGAACAAAATCTTGGTCCTGAATAAATAAGCAGTACCTTATCGGTTCCATTTAACTACTTAGCATTTTTTTAAGGTTTTTTTGTGCAATTTTGACTTGGTGGTCGATTAAATTACAGTTTAGAAAACATTCTCTACGGCATCGCTATCAAAACACTAAGCTTCAAGAAAACCAATACAAGAAGGCTGCTAAGTCGATGAAAATACCCCAACAAATAAGTGTGTTAATACTTACCCTTTTGGCTGCGAATACCGTTCATGCATATGAAGCAGAAAAAGTGACCAGTGGGTTAATCATACCATGGGGACTGGCCTACATTGACGACAGCACTATGCTCATCACGGAGAGAAATGGAGCAATTAAACACATCAATCTAGTAACAGGTAAACAGCAGACTTTGGCTGAGATTCCAAACGTTTGGGCTAAAGGACAAGGTGGGCTTCTTGATATTGCGCTCTCCCCTTTCGATGAAAATAAAATATACGTTACTTACAGTAAAAACATCAATGGTAAAGGCGTCACAACGCTTGCATCGGCGAAGTACCGTAACGAGGTACTCTCAGATTGGGAAGATGTATTTATTTCAATCTCCCAAACCGATACTAGCAGGCATTTCGGCAGTCGAATTACGTTTGATAATAACAGCCTCTACTTCTCGATAGGTGACCGTGGCGAACGAGAAAATGGTCAGAACACCATGAATCATGCTGGCTCAATCTTACGCTTGAATCCAGACGGTAGCACACCTACAGACAACCCCTATGTAAACAACAAAGCCATTCTGGATGATATATGGAGCTACGGGCATCGAAACCCTCAGGGCTTATTCTTTGATCATAAGAGTCAGAGGCTTTGGTCAATTGAGCACGGGCCGCGCGGAGGTGATGAAATTAACTTAATCAAAAAAGGATCTAATTATGGCTGGCCTATTACTTCTTACGGTAAAGAATATTGGGGACCAATCAGTGTAGGCGAAGCCACAGAAAAAGAAGGCATCGAATCGCCAGTTAAGGTTTATATCCCCTCAATCGCTCCTGGCAGTTTGGTGTTGTATCGAGGCGAAAAATTTCCAGAGTTAAAGGGTAAATTATTATCGGGTGCGCTCAAGTTAACCCACATTAATATAGTCACCCTTAATAACGAGGGTGAAGCTATTGCTGAAGATCGGATCCTTTCTGAACTCGGCGAACGTATCAGAGACATTGAAGTATCCCCTGAAGGAGAGATCTTCTTCAGCACCGATAATGGTAACCTTTACAAGCTCAAGCGATAAATGAGGTCGAAGTCGTGACCTCAACCTTGCGGAACTAACGTGAATGAGTCAGCAATGATTTACTGACTCGATTCTAAACAGAAATGTGTTACTGCTTATTTATAAGCGAGCTAATTGCGATTTTCTTTTCTTATTAACAACACAGAAATTGCCACGTTTTGTCCGGCATTTTGAACACCTTTCACACTCAACTGGCGCTCTGTTACCTTCTTTCCAACGCTTAACTAAATGCGGTTCAGACAACAAAGGTCGAGAGAGAGCAAAATATTGAATATTGGTTTTATTCGCAATCTCTTCTATCGCATCAATATCCGTTAATCCACCAACGGTAATAACGGGTACATTCACCTCTTCGCTAATAACATGCCCATATTCATGGAAATAGCCTTCTTGTTGAATAGTATATCCATCAAAAGACTCGCCAATCATGGTATTAGCCTTACCATGGATATTGCCTGAGATGATGATTGCATTCACGCCAATCACTTCCAATCTTTTACAAACGATACGTGTTTCATCAAAAGTTAAGCCACCCTCAAAAAACTCAGATGCCGTCAATTTAACTAATATTGGATACTCATCACCGACAAGCTTTCTTATTTCAGCATAGATCTCTAATAACAATCTCATTCGATTATCTAAGCTGCCACCATATTCATCTTCTCTTTGATTGTAATATGGGCTTAAGAACTGATTGATTAAATAGGTATGTGCTGCGTGTATTTCGACACCATCAAACCCTGATTCTTGGGCTCTTCGGCTTGCTTGAGCAAATGCCTGAACGATATAACCTATTTCGTCCTTAGTCATCGCTTTGCCTAATGTTTGTGTGCTTTTTTCGCACACTTCACTCGGCGCATAGATCACCCTTTCACCGACATTGTGGGTTGTTTTTGTTCCACCATAAGCAAGCTGCATCACTATTTTAGAATCATTGATGTGAACTAACTCGGTCAGCTTTTTGTATTCATCGATAAAGGAATCATTGTACATTCCCATCATGCCTGCATTTGGCTTCTCTTCTTCTACAATATTCGCATAACCCGTTACAATTAGGCCGACGCCCCCTTTAGCTAGCTCTTCGTAGATAGCGTACAGTTTATCCGTCATATGGCCATCTTCTGTTGCCATATTTTCCCACGTAGCGCTTCTAATAAAACGATTTTTTAATGCCATGCTGCCAATGCGGGTTTCTGTAAACAAAGTGCTCAAGTCTAATCCTCTTAAAAATCGTTTTCGTCTTATTCATCAGCTTTTATAACGGAATAAAAAAGAACAGCCATACAATAAGCATGGCTGTTCATTTCTGTGCATTTTTTATGTGCGATGAGCAATAGTAAATATTACCGACAATATCTCATTTTTCTAGAGCAAAATCCTTAATCTGGATTAAGATTGTGCCATCAAGACAAATCTTGGCGACACAGACACTTTGTATGTTCAAATGGGTTAATTACTTGCTTGCTCATGATGCTTGGTTAGTTGCTTATATAACATGTCTTTTAACTCAACACGCTTAAGCTTTAGATCGTTCATGTTGTCATCATCAATCGGACTACCCGATATCTCCAGCTGGCGGATATCATAATCCAGTTGATGATACTGCTGAAGATCGGCTTTGAATGTTGGATCATCGTGGTTGAGCTGAACAATATCTGATGTAAGTTCAGGAAAATCTAAGATAAAGGCATGGCTTTCATTTAGCATCGGCATTCCCTTTTCAGTCGGATTATCCATTAGTATAGAAGTAATTTGTTGAAAGAAATGTGGCTTAAAACACAAAGCAACCAAGTAAGCAGTAAGCGAATAAATCTCAAGCAGTATTATCGACAGAGGTAATTAGCAAGGCGCTTATTTAAGAAAATCAATTTGCTCTTCGTTAAGGTAGCAAAAACTCCCGTCCTATCAGTTTTTATCTAAAAAATTTGGCATAATAAAAAATTGTCCATTCAATATATTCAAGGAAGAACAATGAAAGACGAAACACTCTCGATCCACTTTGGTTATGAAACCGATCCAACAACAAAATCTGTCGCAACGCCAATTTACCAAACTGTCGCTTATGAGTTTGATAACGCACAACACGGTGCTGACCTTTTTAACCTAGCAGTACCAGGGAACATTTATACTCGTATTATGAACCCAACCAACGATGTGCTAGAAAAGCGCATGGCAGCACTAGAGGGAGGCATTGCAGGATTAGCCGTAAGTGCAGGCAGTGCAGCCATCAATTATGCCATTCTAACGTTGGCACAAATTGGCGATAATATCGTTGCAACACCACAGCTCTACGGTGGTTCTTACACCTTGTTTGCTCATATGTTGCCAAATCAAGGTATTGAAGTACGCTTTGCGAAAGACGATAAACCAGAAAGCTTAGCGGAACTTATCGATGAAAAAACCAAAGCCATTTTCTGCGAAAGTATTGGTAACCCAGCGGGCAATATCATTGATTTAGAACGAGTCGCAAAGCTTGCTCATGCGCAAGGTGTCCCTGTTATTGTCGATAATACCGTTGCAACACCCGTATTATGTAAACCTATCGAATTTGGCGCCGATATCGTGGTGCATTCTTTAACAAAATACGTCGGTGGCCACGGTACAACACTCGGTGGCATGATTATCGACTCAGGCAAATTCCCTTGGGCTGAGCACAAAGATCGCTTCCCTGTCTTTAACCAACCTGAACCTTCTTATCACGGTGTGGTATACACTGAAGCATTTGGTGAAGCGGCCTTCATTGGGCGAGCGCGCACAGTACCATTGCGTAATACTGGCTCTGCTCTATCCCCTATGAATGCATTTATGTTAATGCAAGGCTTAGAAACCTTATCGCTTCGAATGGAAAGACATACTGAAAATGCTCTTAAAGTCGCTGAGTATCTCAGCCAGCACGATAAAGTAGAGTGGGTTAATTATGCGGGTCTTCCTGATTCAAAGCATTATTCATTAGCTAAAAAGTACATGAAAGGTAAACCATCTGCGATCCTCTCTTTTGGATTAAAAGGTGGGTATGAGGCTGGCGTTCGTTTTTATGATGCACTGAATATTTTCAAACGATTGGTCAACATCGGGGATGCAAAATCTTTAGCCTGTCACCCTGCATCGACGACACACAGACAACTCAATGAGCAAGAACAAAATCAAGCGGGCGTATCCCCTGAAATGATCCGTCTATCTGTGGGCATAGAGCACATTGATGATATTATTGCTGACTTAGAACAAGCACTTAACACATAAATGCCATGCACCATATCATTAATCCATATATAAAAGTGAGCTAGAGATATTACTCTAGCTCGGGTGATTTATATTAGCTAAAATGTAGACAAGTTAACGCCTAACTCAGACGAAGAACAAAGGTACATCGGCTAAAGTCAGTTTTTAGACTGCACTACTCGAGACAATATTTACAATCGGATTTAAGTACCCATGAGGGTAATACATCTCACGTTTTTGAAACGACAGAATGGAAGGATTCTGTATCACGCCACCATCAATATTGATCGCTTTTCGAATCGTATCATTTTGATGCCAACT
Organism: Photobacterium frigidiphilum; assembly: GCF_003025615.1. Classification (GTDB taxonomy): domain Bacteria; phylum Pseudomonadota; class Gammaproteobacteria; order Enterobacterales; family Vibrionaceae; genus Photobacterium; species Photobacterium frigidiphilum. Next base: position 38,400 of record NZ_PYMJ01000030.1, read on the forward strand.
ATCTCGACCCGCCAATACAATGGGCAAATAAACAATTAGAGCTGCAGAAATTGATCGCGTTGCACTTTCCCACAGATAGCTAGGGGTATGATCCACCGCGTAGTAATCGATGGTTTCATACTTAAACATCGGACTTTTGAATGTTGTTGGTTTGGCAAAAAAGAATCCCATTCCTTCGTCACAACTTACATCAATAATTAAGCTGTTGGGTTTAAGGCATGCGCTTTCTGCTTCAATAACAAAGTTGATAGGATTCTCTGTATTTTGATACGTTCCGTTTACAATGATATCTGCTTCACTGATCAGTTCTGTCAGTGATCGTGTGGTTCCATCGTGATCTACCACCACCATACGTGCCTCACCCTCGCTACCAGCTCGAATTCTCACGTAGTTACAATCGAGTACTTCTTCACGCACTTCGTCTTCTGGGCGCTGAATACAGATAGTGATATCTCTAAAACCATGCGCCTTTAGAGCATATATTGCACCACGGCTAACGGCACCAAAACCAAAAATGATTGTTTTACGTTGATCACCGTAATGCCCATCGATGCCTTTGAGTTGCAAGGAATGCAATACCGCACAATAACCAGCCATTTCGTTATTCTTATAGAATGTATGGCGACCTACTTGACCATTAGCAGACCAAATATACATATCCTCAAAGGCAATAAGCGTTTGTTTACGATCTATCGCCGCTTGGGTAATGTCTTCTTGCTGTACACAATGCACGTACCCCCAAAGTGTTCCTCCTTCGCGCAGTTCTTGTAAATCATCTAATACTGGTTTGGCAATGATAACCCTGCCAATGTCGGCCAGTAATTCGTGGCGACTGGCAGTGCCTCCTGTTAGGGCTGCAATGTCCGAGTCTGAAATGCCAAATGGTTCGCCATAACCCTCTTCAAAAATTAGTTGACGGCGAAGGTCTTCAGGAATTCGCAGCAAATGCTCTGGATGAATTGGAAACCGTCGCTCATCTTCTTTTCGTGAAGTCCCAATGACTCCTACTTTTGATGTATTCATGTCGTCGTATCCTTTTTTGTAAAAAATTCCATATATGTGACTTTATGAACTAATGATCAATTTCGCCAACAGGCCAATTTCTTTATGGTCTGCTTTATCGTAAACATTCCAGAGTATTAGGGTTTTAGAATCTTAGAGTTTCATCAAACGAAGCTCTGTATAAATGAGAGGAGGAATCAATAACATCGAACTGGTCGTCAATGCCACTACAAAACTTTATCTAAATCATACTTCACCGTTTCTCTACTCAAACCCGAAAAGTTGATGTAATTCTGTGCAAAGTAATCAGAAAACCATGCATCGTTACAGGCAGTACTGAACCAAAGCCGATGTTATGAAATGAATTCAAATAGAAAGGATTGAAATCACAAAATTGATAAGATATACACCATAGCACGATTACTTTTCTCATGTTGATTAAATAGCAATACGTTGCATATGGTTGTTTAACACTGTACTTAGCCTAGGAGTTACATTACTTGTAAGCTGTTGTTTTATCTTTATTTATATCACTTTACTTTACAAGAAAAACACTATTTATTCATTTCAGCTTGCGACTCACTGTCATATTTTTATTTCTACAAAGATTACACGTCAATATAAAATACATGCTCAGATTACATTAAATAACCTTATTTTATACTTAATGGAAATTAAACCGCTTTTTAGCCACTTCTATTATTACGGTATCTGATTGAACCAATAACTCTTTAATTCATAGCAACTCATACATAAAAATTTGAGTTGCACTGATTGTGATAACAATCACAGGAACACACCACAATATCGTTACTATAAGGCACATCATTTATTGACACTTTTGTTATATATACCCAAGCTACCTCTTGATAACGAAAGGTTTGTTTTAATAGTTATTCTGTAAAAAACTAGGTAACGAGTACATGACAACAAAAATTATTTTAGATACCGATCCTGGAATTGATGATGCAATGGCAATCTTATTTGCCGAAGCACACCCTACATTAGATTTAGTTGCAATTACAACGGTTTATGGCAATGCAACTATCGACAATGCCACCCGTAATGCGCTTTATTTAAAACAGAAATTCAATTTCACCGCAGATATCGCAAAAGGGGCAAGTAAGCCGCTTCATCGCCCACCCGTTGGCGCGACCGTTGCTGTACACGGTGAAACCGGATTTGGCGATCTCACTGCACCTGATGACATTACAGAACAAGCAGACCCTCGCCCTGCTTACCAATACATAATCGACACAGTTAAAGCTAACCCCGGCGAAATTACATTAGTCACCGTTGGTCCATTAACCAACATTGCCCTAGCACTTGAAGCTGCACCCGAGATTGCAGACTTAGTCAAAGAAGTTGTTGTGATGGGTGGTGCATTTGGAATGAATGATCACCGTGGCAATGTGACTCCGTATGCTGAAGCCAATATTCATGATGATCCCCACGCGGCAGATATCGTTTTTTGCGCCTCGTGGCCAGTCGTTATAATTGGTTTAGATGTTACTGAACAAAGCTTTTTCACTGGCCAATATCTCGATGAGCTACGCGATGATGCTGGTGAAGTAGGTCAATTTATTTGGGATGTAAGCCGTTACTATTTACGTTTCTACTCTCAAAAAGTTGGGCTGAATGGTTGCCATGTTCACGATCCTTCGGCCATCGCATATGTCATCAACCCCGACTTGTTTACCTTACGTGAAGGTGCTGTACGGGTTGTAACGGATGGCCCAGCAGAAGGTATGACGATTCAAAAATTTGATGAACGTAAATATATGAATGATGAATGGTCATCAATGCCTAATCAACGCGTAGGCATTGCCGTTGACGATCAAGCGCTTTTAAAGCTATATCGTGAAAGCTTAATTGCATACAGTCAGCAATAAAGCGTTATAAACAAGCTAGATAGGCAAAGCTAATAACTAAGGCTGATCATCGAATAGGTGGTCAGCCTTTTCTAGTCTTCAAGTAAACCAGTTAGAGCATCGGCTAGCCACGTTAAAGCAGGGCCCTTGGCTTTTTTCTTCGACATCACACGATCAATAGGAACGCGCCAAGGTTTATGATCGAAGCTTAAATTCAACCGAGCCATCTTCCCCTCTGCAACTCCCTCATCAGACATATGGCTAGGAATATACCCCCAACCAATACCATTTTTAACTAACTGATTCACCCCATTAAATGTATTCCCCCACCATAAATGCGCCGAAATCATAGGAAAGTGAGACAATTCTTGCCCCTCAATACCTTTAATCAACAACTGCCGGTAAGGGATTAAATCAGCCGCTTTTACCGTTTCTAACAAAGCTAAAGGGTGCGAAGGGCTAACAACACCATGAAAAGGCAAGCTGCCCACGTAACAAAGATCAACATCTTGAGGAAAACCACTGTTTGCGAACATTAACCCTATATCTGCCCTACCCGAATGCACCAATGCATACACATCAGGCGTAGAAACGGTATAAAAATCTAAGATTGTGGCAGGAAATAATACTGAAAAATCAGACAATATTTGCCATAACACTGGCAATAATAATGCATCATCCACCGCTAATTTTAATTGGGTTTCATTATTATTGTTCAACGCATTTGCCGCGTTTTCTAATTCATTCGTTTGCTGCAAAATAGCCTGCGCGAATGATAATAAACGTTGCCCTTCTAGTGTCAGTGACGGTTTGCGGGTACTACGGTCAAAGAGTTGCGTATCTAAATCAATTTCTAGTGTTGCGATTCCTTGGCTTACTGCTGATTGCACCTTCCCAAGCTTACGCGCGCAGGCAGAAAATGAACCCAACTGTGCTGTAACCACAAACATTCTTAGCTGTTCTAAATTGCACATATCACTTTTCCTGATAATAACTAACTATCAATCATCTCATTTATTGATGATTATATACCACATGATTTACCCATAACGTCTCGAAGGTTTCAAATGTCATTTAAAGAACGTATTTTTCATAGTGTATTATTCGAAATAATTGCACTACTTTGTTTCATGGTAGCCGCATCTTTTGTAACGAAAGCAGACACCAAATCTGTTGCTGGTTTAGCCATCGGGCTTTCTATGATCGCAATGACTTGGAACTATATCTACAACCTCGTTTTTGACCGTGTGTTCGGTGAAAATCGTGCATCTCGCGGATTAAAAATACGAATTGGCCATGGTCTTGGTTTCGAATTGGGCTTGGTCTTTGTTAGTTTCCCTCTGATGATGTGGGTACTACAACTCGATTTTTGGACGGTATTTATAATGGATGCTGGTGTTGTTATCTTTTTCCTTGTTTATGCCATTGTGTATAACTGGTGTTATGACACTATCCGCTCACGATTCATTCCAATGGTTGCCGCCTCGTAATATTTATACGCTTATTCTTTACTCGTCACGTTTGACTATCTAGGATATAGCCTTTACTTATATCCAAAATGGTTAAACGTGTAGGTATGGATAAAACCTTGTTACTCGAACAGATGATTTCCGCATTAGAGGCGACGCATCAAGGTGCTGTTGAAGCGGCATTACGTGCATACAATACGGCAACGAATGATGAAAATGTGGCTGAAAATCAATATGACACATTAGCGTTAGAAGCATCGTATTTAGCGCATGGTCAAGCTCAGCGAGTAGCAGAATGTGAAGCCGATATTCTGGCCTTCAAAAAAATAGATATCGCAAATGATACAGAAAAGAAAATTGTCACTTTAGGGTGTTTAATACAACTTATCGATGAAGATGATAACAACAAATACGTCTTTTTTGCTCCATCTGCTGGCGGTTTAAAAGTTCGTTTTGATGAAAAAGATATTATTGTTATTACTCCTACGTCTCCGTTAGGGGAAGCGTTAATTGGTCGAGAATTACACGACGACGTCAACGTGCATATTGGCAACCAAATCATCAATTATGAAATTGCATTGATTAGTTGACTAGTGGCTTAGTGGCTTAGTGGCTTAGTGGCTTAGTGGCTATTCTGAAAACTCAGCGACTAAAAAATCAATAAAGCAGCGTACTTTCTTCGACAAATAACGGCGGTGTGGGTATATCGCAAATAAACCAAATTCTAGCGTGCGATAGCCCGGCAAGATTTCTTGTAACAGCCCCTCCTCCATTTCTGATTCCACAATAAAACGTGGAATCATACCTATCCCTCCACCAGCCATTGTTATTGCCTTTACCGCTCGCGGGCTATTCACTGCGATTTTCGAGCTGACTTCAATTAAATCCGTTTGCCCATCTGGCGATACAATTGGCCACTGTTTACCAATTCGAAAATTACTGTCTATGATGCAGTGATGCTGGCTAATATGCTGAGCATTTTCAGGTTCTCCGTGCCGTTCTATATATGCAGGAGATGCACACAATAATAACGGTAGCGTTTTAATTCGCCTTGCAATCAAGCTTGAGTCATCAACACCGCCGATTCGAATGACGACATCAATACCCTCTTCCAACATATCAATCTTTCGATCCGATAACTGTAAGTCGATACTCATCTCTGGATTGGCATCTAGAAACTTGGGGATCAACGGTGACAATCTCATCTCACCAAATGTTTGCGGAACACTAACCCGCAGCAGACCTCGTGGGGTCGTTTGCTCTCCAGTTACGTTATCAACCAATGCCTCAAACTCTTCCAACAAAGGAATCACCTGATCATAGTAACGTTGCCCTTCTTCAGTCAGTGCCAAACGTCGGGTTGAGCGATTAAATAAGCGTACACCTAGGCGATTTTCGACTTCACCTACATATTTACTCACCAGTGCTTTCGATAAACTCTGACGCTCACTTGCAGCGGTGAATGAACCCGTTTCAACCACTGCAACAATTGTTTTCATGCCATCTAAAGTGTCCATAACTGTCAATGTAGCATTGACAATCATTCAATGGAAACACTCTTTATCAACAAACCATTAACACCGATACTTACTCCATCAGCAACACAATGATGATTACCCACACTGGAGAGAAACTTATGTCAGCAATTAAACTATACCGCCACGCACTTTCAGGCCACTCACATCGAATCGAAGTATTCTTATCCCTTCTTGCATTGGAAGCCGACATTATTGATGTGGATCTCGCCAATGGCGCACATAAGGAAGCGGCTTTTTTGCAGAAAAATAGTTTTGGTCAAGTGCCTGTCATTGATGATGGCGACATTACACTTTCTGATTCAAACGCTATCCTTGTTTATTTAGCCACTCAATATGACGACAAACACACATGGTTACCGAAAAACGCTGTTCAGGCCGCTAAAGTACAACGTTTTCTTTCTGTTGCGGCAGGCAAAGTGAATTCCGGACCCGCTACAGCACGTCTCATTAATGTGTTTGGGGCTGATCTCGATAAAAAAGCAGCCACGGTTACAGCACATGTAATACTCGCCCAACTAGAGAACCATTTGGAAGGCCGTAATTGGCTGGTAACCGAAAATCCAACGATTGCCGATGTTGCCAATTACACTTACATTGCACATGCACCTGAAGGGGATATTTCCCTTGAAGCGTATCCCAATATTCGTGCTTGGTTGACGCGTTTTGAAAATCTACCGGGTTTCCTTTATATGCAAACAAGTGCAGCTGGTTTGAATACTGTGGCTTTAAACGCTTAACTTAGCGACATGCCTGACAATCACTCTCACACCGTTATTGTCAGGTAATCACCACACCCCCATACAATAATAATAAGCAGGATACGTAATATGAAAACGCCATCGTATTCATCATCGACAGAGAACGCATCACACCAACCGAAAGACTCACCTTTTCATCAAGGAGAGCAAGCAGCACAAAGTCGCCTTGGGGTGCGTGAAAAAATGGAGCGCTTTGGTCGCCAAGTTATCCGTGATTTTATGCCAGAACAACACCGTGAATTTTATAATCAATTATCATTTGTTTTTATTGGGCATGCCGATGGCAATGGGTGGCCGTGGGCATCAATATTATTCAATGACCCTGGTTTCATGCGCTCTAGTGACGACAGAATCTTAACAATCAACACTGTACCTGTTGTTGGCGATCCTTTGGCTGATGCCATTAAGAAGGGAACTCGATTGGGCTTACTGGGTATTGAATTGACCACTCGACGACGTAATCGCTTAGCAGCCCATGTTACTGAGCACTCAGAAAATGGCTTTCAACTGCATGTTGATCAAGCCTTTGGTAATTGCCCACAATATATCCAAACTCGCGAACTCGACATGCTCGACCCTACCTTATTACCAACACCTAGCATCGAACACATCCACACTTTCGACGAACAAGCCAAAGCATTGATTGCGAATAGCGACACATTCTTTGTCGCGAGTTATGTCGACAATCATGACCCAGACAACACCTTAGCCAGTGAGGGTGCAGATGTGTCTCACCGCGGTGGAAAGCCGGGCTTTATTCGAGTCGATAATGACAAAACATTAACGATTCCAGACTATTCGGGGAATTTTCATTTCAACACGTTTGGCAATTTCATTGAAAATTCAAAGGCAGGCTTATTGTTTGTAGATTTTGAAAATGGTCACCTGTTAACACTGACCGGAACCGTTGAAATTCTATGGGATAGCCCAGAAACAAAATACTTTGAAGGGGCTGAACGCTTATGGACATTTCGCATCGATCACGGCCGATGGATTCGTCACGGATTACCGTTACGCTGGAAATTAGATCAATTCTCACCCAGTACTCTACAAACAGATACTTGGGAAGCGGCAAAAAACCGTCAACAAGCTAATACACATAAAAGAGAAGAACATAAAAGCGAAGAACATAAAAGCGAAGAACATAAAAGCGAAGAACATAAAAGCGAAGAACATAAAAGCGAAGAACATAAAAGCGAAGAACATAAAAGCGAAGAACATAAAAGCGAAGAACATAAAAGCGAAGAAGCTAAGAGTAAATGGCTACCGTATAGTGTCACCAAGATGATAAAAGAAAGCAGCGTAATAACCTCTTTCTATTTAGAAGCTCAAGATCACCAGCAACCCACATTCAAACCGGGTCAGTTTTTAACGGTTAAAGCCGACATTAAAGGACAGAAACAGATCCGTACTTATACCCTATCAAGCGCGCCAACAGATTCACATTATCGTATAAGCGTAAAACGCGAAACCTCAACTGACAACAATGTTCCCGATGGTATTTTTTCGAATTATCTTCATGATAATTTAAACGTTGGAGATACCCTTTATGCCAAGGCTCCCTGTGGGGATTTTACTTTTGATACCACAGAAAAACGTCCCGCAGTATTACTGGCTGGGGGTGTCGGTATAACTCCAATGGTATCAATGGTGCGTCATGCACTGAAGGAAGGTATGCGTACCCACTTTACTCGCGATATCACCTTTATCGGCGCAGCGAAAAATAAAGAACAACGATCTTTTTTTGAAGAGCTGAATACAATAAGCGAATCTTCGGGCGGAAAGATCAGAGCCTTTTGGTCTCTAGGGAAAATAGATAAACATCTTAAACACGGTGAAGACTTTCATCATCATGGGCGAATATCAAAAGCGTTATTACAAGCAATATTACCCTTGGATGATTACGACGTTTATTTATGTGGCCCTACCGGTTTTATGCAAGCCACGTACGCACTATTACGTGGTCTCGGAATCAGTGATGCCAGAATATATGCTGAAGAATTTGGGCCCGCGTCACTCAAAAGAAACGCAGACAATGCCACTCGCCTATTCAAACCTTTGCCAGCAGCAACAGAAGCCATCATCGAATTTACCGATTCCAACGTAGAGCAAGCTTGGTCAAAAGAAGACGGTTCATTACTCGACTTTGCAGAAGCACATGGATTAACACCAGAATTTGGCTGTCGAAGTGGTCAGTGTGGCGCATGCAAAACCAAACTTGTATCCGGTAAAGTGGCTTATCAAACAGAGCACACTTCATCAATCAATGACGATGAAGTGCTATTGTGCTGTGCAGTACCCGCGGCTTTAGAAAATGCAGGAATTAATGAAAGTGTTCATGACGAGGTTAATAACAGCACAGATAAAGGCACTGCCAGACTGCGCATAAAGCTCTGAGTGATCAGGCTAATAATAGATCGCCACTTTTCACAACATGGCTTGTTTACTTAAAACGGTACTCACGACTTTTGCCGCTATGCGTGCCGTTTGATCTTCGTAATCAAACTCTGGGTTTAATTCAACAACATCTAATATTTTCACTTTTCCGCTGCTGATAATTCGCTTAAGCGCATACTCAACAATCGACCACTCAACCCCTTGAACCCGCGACAAATTAACACCTGAAGCGACAGTTGCAGAAAAAACCGACAGATCAAAACTAATATGTATATAATCAATCTCGCTCAAGAAACGATCAATCTTATTCTGCACAATCTTTTTATTTCGCATCGTCATTTCTTTATCTAATAGCCAATGACAACCTAATTTCTCTGCATATTCAAATGATGATTGTGAATTAGTTCGATTGCATATACCTAAACCTAAATAATGGAAAGGACGATGATGCTCTGTACAATAACTCGCAATAGAATGGAATACTGATCCGACTTTTGGCGATAATGTTGGTCGTAATTCGAAATGTGCATCGAAATTAATAACCCCTACTCGAGCCTGACGCCCTTTCTCTTCATTATTATCATTAAGCTGATGTGCAATATGTTTTGGTTGATTAACATAATCAGACAGCGCTTGATAACTAGAAATTGATATTTCATGCCCACCACCCAATATGACAGGGAAATGACCTTTATCAAAAAAACCGACTATTTTCTGATATTGCAAAGCTTGTAATTCATTAAATTCAAGCCCATCGAGTTCATCAATAATGCCCGCATCATACAATGGAAAAGAAGGTGAACCTTTATACTCTTTTTTTAGCGCCCGGCAGATACTCTCAGGTCCGTCACTATCACCTAAACGGCCACGGTAACGACCAAGGCTCAAGTCTGAAGCAACACCCAATAATACCGCACCAACCTGAGACTGTTCAGTGTAAGAACGAAAAGTTGTTGAACTATGGTAACTATTAGGAATAACTCGAACAAACCACTGATTTAACTGTTTAAAAAACATTGTGCCTCCTAATATAGCCGGACTATTGCATTACCATTCAGGAGGCAACATTCGAGCAGCTTGTAATACAGCAAATATGATGCTGTTTTTTTTATTATTAATGCGTTCTTCAGGCGCCATTACACTAATGGCACCCACCACTTTTTTATTCAAAAATACTGGAGCACTCACACTGGATACACCCAGATCAAATTCAGACGTACTTAACGCATAACCTTCTTTTTTAATACATCGCAATTCATTGAACCACTTAGCTTTTTCATGCTCATCCACAATGCCAAAATGCGTTAACGTACTGAGTAATCGCTTCTCATTAAATTGCGCTAATATTACTTTTGATGAGGCACCTAAAATAAGCGGCTGGCTTTGGCCTTGCTGATAACTACACCTTAACGCATAAGGGCTATCTACCATTTCGACACATAAAGCATTAAACCCAACGGGAACCATATAAGCCGACATCTCGCCGGTTTGATCTTGTAAGCGCTTTAGTACAGGTCTAACCCCTTCAGACAAAGGCGAAAACGTATGAAAATTACGCATTAGTTGCAGCGCAGCAGGACCAACCGTATAGCGCTTACCACTCGGTTGCTCTTCAATAAAATTCCATTCACGAAGCGTGGCTATGTAGCGATATACAGAACTCACTGGCGTATCTGTCTGTTCACTGATCATCTGTGCTGATAGCGGTTCAGAAGATGAGGAGATCGTCAGTAAAATTTGTAATAACCGTTGATTTGGGCTCAAGAGATTTCTACTCGATGTTGTCTTCTCTAACATTTTTAATCCTCTTTAAAGCAAAACACAAACGCAATTCTCACCTGGTGAGAATTTTAATGTTATTAATTCTTTATAATCTCAAATTATGAGAATGAGAATCAACTGACAATGAAATAGAGGGTCGATATTTTGATACGGATATTTTATCTTTTGAGCAAGCTAGTGATTTGAATAACCACTGTTATGTCAGTTATAGCGCTGTACGAGTAACCGGCATTTATGAGGTTAAACGTGTAGATAGCGATTGCTAATGAATAGTGGATTAAATTGTATTCATTCAACCCAAGTACACAGTATAATAGGCGGAGATCACGCTATAAATACCCGTTTTAGGAATCGCAATGATAGAAGAACAACAAAACAACCCGTTACATGGCCTTAAGTTAGAGGTTTTACTAACAGAACTTATCGACTTTTATGGCTGGGAGATCCTTGGAACTGCTATGCGTTTTCACTGTTTTAACACCAACCCAACCCTAGAAGGTTGCGTTAAATTCTTTCGTAAAACAGAATGGGCTAGAGAGAAGTTAGAAAACTTTTACCTATCTCGTTTTAAGCGTATGCCAAGAGCAAGTGAAGCAGAGTTTTCATTACCGCCTCGTAAGCGTATCTTTGCTGTAGGCGTTCTGCCACGAGAGCCAATGGTGTTGACTGTTGAATCAATTGAGCTTTCTCAAGCAAAAGCGGCTTCTGCCCATAAAGAAAGATCGCGTGCACCTCGACGTCGATAGATTGATCTGATTGCGCTAAGCACTCAAGATATTCAAAATACGCTGACCATCTGGTTGGCGTTATTCCCCCTCCCTTTATCTCTTCAGTTTAAAACTACGCCACACAGCCGCCTTAGTATAAAACCTGATTTTCGAGTGTAGTTAGATACTATTTTAAATCGTCAGGTAGTTTAATGGTCAGATCAGTTGGGCAATATGCATTCTTAGGGCTATTATAAATGTTCAACTAATCATTAACCTGAAGTGTGCCCCTTTTACGATGAAATTACATAAATTAGACGGTTATATTCAATCCATTTATTTAGTTGAGTATAAAGATAAACTGCTATTACTCGATGGCTGTAGCCGAGCGGATATACCTGTTTTAAAGCACTTTATTATTAGAACACTACAAAGACCAATGAGCGATCTTAACCTGATCATTGTTACCCACATGCACCCTGATCATGCTGGGGCGGCACATAAACTACGAACTTTAACAGGCTGTAAAATTGCAGCAGCGAATGTGCCAGGTCAATGGTATAACGGGCTTGAAGGGGTGCTCATGCATTTAACCGACATGCTACTCGCCAAATGGGTGGCAAAGCGCATGAAGAAACCACGCCGCAATATCTGGTATTCGAGTAAGCTAAAAACAGACTATAAGCTTAACGATGGTGATGCCTTACCCAATTTTCCTGACTGGGTCGCTCTTGCTACTCAAGGTCATACCGATAGGGATATATCGTTATATCATATTCCAAGTAATCGTGTTTATGTGGCAGATTTAATGGTAAAAGTAAAAGGTAACTATATTCCACCCTTCCCTGTTTTTTATCCTAATCGCTACCGTAATTCATTACATAAAATTATCGCCTTAAAGCCAGATTCCATTATTCTCGCTCATGGTGGTGAAGTACAACCTTCAGAACAAGAATTCCAACACTTATTGAATTGCGCCCCCAAAGTACCCAAAACTCACTGGCGATCGGTAAAAATGAAAGTAAGCCGAGCACTAAAATTAAACTGTTCAGTTCAGTAACATACCTGTACTAGTTGCACCTATATCACTGATTTTTTCTGTTACCGCCTATCTCTCTGCGTTTCATCGATTGATGTTTATTCGTCTAACTATCGACTCTCTTTTTTCATTAAATGGCGTATAAAGGTAAAAAAGGATTCACCGAATTGGGCAAACTGCACCTGTCTGATAATTACTGTTTCGGAGAATCAAATGAAAAAATATATTCCTATTCTTGGTCTTAGTGCGATTTTATTAAGTTCGTTTTCAGTTCAAGCCGCCCTATTCAGCGATGCCGCAAAACTAGGAGCTAATGCTGGAGCAATGGAATATTGTAAAAATATCGACTCTAGCGATTCTTCTAAATACAACTTACTGAAAATTCGTACATTAAAAGAATATGATCGTTTAGACAGTGGCGACCGAGCAAAAGCCCTTATTTATCGAAAAAGTGCTGAAGATAAAGGTATTTACCTTAATGATCCTTTAGATAAAAAGCGCTGCCAATCAATACGACGTACCCTGCACCTTACGCTTTAATTTGCCAAGCTATAAAGACATCATTCACCCGTCAAAAAGATATCATCGCGAATAAGCTTCTTACATAAAGACAGAATTAACCCTCGCTCTTGTGTTGTTAACGGTGAGTAAAAGTCGTCGACAAGCGCACTCAGTTGCTGGTGCGCTTTGTCTTTCACTTCAACCCCTTTTTTGGTTAATACAAGGTAACGGGCTTTCTTATTCAGCTCACTTTTACGCACTTCAACCAAATCACGTTTAATGCAGTTATCCACTAAACGCTTAGTCACCGAGCGTTCACGACGTAATGCTTCTGCTAATGCTTGCTGAGGTACTTCACCCAAATGCGCCAGTACTCGCAATGCACCCAGCATTTCCAATGTAATATCACACTCTATCGCCAATGTTTGGTTAGCAATGGTTCTAAACTGTTTATAGGCTAAACCCAACATGAAAGATGTGTTGTTCTCTAACTCTGGAATCATTGTAATTGGCTTGGTCATGGTTATCTCATACTTCATTAAGTGCTGCGACGTTATGTTAACGAAGCAATTTGATTCACGCGCGTTTTTGTAAGGGTATAAACAATAAATAATATACCTAAAGTCACTGTAAGTTCCCATGCTCGTAAGAAGGTACTTTCCAAACCTAGGGTATTATTTCCAATATACAGCTGAATCGGTAACATGGTGGCCAACAATGCATCACCATGAATGTCTTTTGATACGCCTTCAGAGGTCACCATTAATTTTGCGATAATAAAAACGGTCAATCCTAATCCTAATACGTAATACCCTATAATGTTTTGGTGCCCAGCCATAAATATCGTGAAAACAACAGCAACTGCACAGCCACCTACCTGAGTGATAAAACGGCGCTCGACAACATCAATAAATTTACTGCGTGAAAACTGCGTTGCAGCAGCAATAACAGGCACCATACAGAATGTGGCTGAAATTAAATCCACAATCATTAAAAATGCTAACCCGCAGCCAATTAATCCCATTGATACCAAGCGGTTTTGATACGTAACATATTGTGGTGTAAATACTGGTGGCTTGTTGCCTTTTTTCATGGGAAATATCCATACCATCACTTTTGTCACGATAATCGTAATGATCATGGATAAGAGTATTTCTCGGATACGATCTGGCATATCCATTGTCGTTGTTTGTGCAAATACGACAACCAAAATCCAGTTAAATGTCGGCATTAACATTCCACCTAATTTTGCAGGTGTATTTGCACGACGTCGTAACTGATCGATAAAAATAAGGCTTATTGTCCATACAATAAAAGGATGATCTTGAAACACTTCAACGACGAGTAACGCCGTTGATGCAGCAAGAAAAGTGGGCGCAAACATTTTCACTAGCCCTTTAAGCGAATAGTCTTTTGCTTTTGTCATCACAATTGATGGATATAATGCTAAATATACAGCTGAGTCTAAATCCAACAACTTTCCAGCTAACATACAAATTGTGATAGTAAAGGCGATTCTAAGCGCTTCATTCGTGCTAGCACTAAAGCCACCACCAGTACTCAAATTAGGCATTATTTTTGACATAGCATCCCCTTATACACACTCTTTACAATTAATAGATATAGCGAAAATAAGCGACTAACTGAATCCAGCTATAACCGATAGCATCAATCAAACCATTGCCATTTTTGACAATAACACTCGCCTTAGAGCCTGAAATTAATGCAGAGTCGACACCATCAACCTGAATACGTGTACGGATTTTTTGCTGCTCTCTAATCCAACGGCTGTCATTGGTAACGTCTGATAACATGCTGTTCTGACTAGATGCGTCATATATAGCACTATCACGGTTAATAACCTGTCCTTCAAACAATTGACCGGGCATCGCATCGAAAGCAATTAGCACAGAGGTACCAACCATTAAGTGTGAAATACCTTTTTCATTAAAATCGGCTTTTAACCAACTATTTGCTTCATTAACCAAAAACATGGCGACGGTACCTTTATTCATATAAGTACCCGCTTGAAGCTGTAAGTTACTCACAGTGCCATCAATTTTAGCGACAACAACCGCATGCGATAAATCCAGCTCTGCTTGTTCTAACTTGGCTTTTGCCAATTCAACCGCAGCATTATTATCTTCCGTCGCAAGCTCTGCCTGAATACGTAAACTATCAGCACGCGCAGATTGAACAACCCTTTCAGCAACGCTGTCATTCATTTGCACATCATCAAATTCTTGTTGGGTGATCAAACCTTTTGATAACAGCGATTGGTAACGTGTCAATTTTGTTTTGGCGTTCTGCCATTCAATTTTTCGCTGCGCTAATGTTTGGTTAGCCGCTTGTAGTTCTTGCCACTTTGCTGAGTTCGATTCTTGTACTTGATGTAACTCAGCTTGTGATTGACGTACCGCTAATTCATAGCTGCGACTATCAATAGAAAACAAAACATCACCCGCTTTTACTGTTTCACCATTTTCAACATTTACCTTCGTAACAACGCCTGTTACTTCCGGGGCAATATTTGCGACCGTTTTTTGCATACTTGCTTGAGTCGTAAAAGGGGCAACATTGTCAGAAGTGATAAGAAAAGCAGAAAACCCAATGGTGACACTTAGAACTACATAGATGGCGTATTGATAAATTTTATCTTTTTTCATTTTTGTTACCTATACAACAATATTTCGACACGAGAAGTGTACTCCTTTTTGTTGCAGATGCAACAATAGTAAAATAAAAGAATCACCAGCAGTAACCATGAAAAAAGCAGTATTGGATTAAAAGCAGGATTAGATAGAAGAATAAGTCATGAAGTAAAACATTAATAATCAAAGTGATGGTTATGTACCATCACTCAAAATCTATAATAAATACGGTAATAAAAAACGAACATAATGATGCCGACAATCACGTAAATATTTCGCTTTTCATATACGTTTTAAGCATTGAGCATACCGCTTGAAGTACAGGGCCTGATTGATGTCTTCTCGAGGTAATGCAATCTATTGTGTTGATCCAACCATTCGGTTCATATTCTAGATTGAGTGATACCAATTTCCCTTCTCGTATGGCAGAAGCAGCCAAGCTTTCAGGAATAACCGCCCATCCAATACCTTGCTGAGCAAGATGAAGTAGCATCAAATGGTTACTCGCATACCACGCTTTAATGCTTATTCCATAGCTAAACCAGAGCTCTTTACCTTGAGAAGATCGCTGCACAATCTGGCGATAGTTTCTTAAGTCCGTATCTTTCACACTTTTCAGACTTGATAACGGATGGCTGGGTGACACAACCGTTATGAATCGGTTATAACCCAACGTGAAAAAATCCATCTCGTTTTGCATCTTTCCATCAGCGTAGATAATACCGATTTGCGCAGTCCCCTCACTCACCATTTTTTCAACATCAAAAGTAGAAGCAGAGACTATCTCAATATTGGTGATAGGAAATTGATCGGCAAGTTCACTTAACTTTTCTAACAGTTTTGCATCCACCAAACTTTCTTCAATAGCTAATACTAATTCGTGTTCATGTTGCTGATCGAGCGATGCTACCTTTTGATCAAAGTGAAGCTGTTGATGCAAGATAGATTTTGCAATTGGCAATAATGCCGTGCCTTGTGCAGTAAGCACTGGAACATTACGGCTACGATCAAACAACTGTTGGTTTAGTGCAATTTCAAGGTTAGATACCGACTGACTTACTCCCGATTGTGCGCGTTTTAACTGCCTGGCAGCTGCCGAAAAAGAACCACACTCACACACGGCTACAAATATTTTAAGTTGTTCAAAGCTATACATTTCTTCACCGTCTATTTGAGTTATTACTGATTTTACATTCTTTTACTGGCGGCATTTTGCAGCATATTATAAAAACATTTTGCTGCTAGCCCTGTTTTCACACCCTTGGGTAAGGTTAAGTGCAGAGGTACTTGGTAGCGCTCAGCATTTTCAATCTTAAGTACCACTATTTTATCGTTCGCACGACTTTTCACTATGTGCTCTGGTAAGCGACAAAATCCTACACCTTGCTCAATGGCACGAAAAGCATGATCGAAATTATCTACAGTAATACGTTGCTGTGATTTTAGCCAACCGACATCTTGCTTGCTGTTTCTGTCTGTTTCGCTGCCTAAATCCCTGATCACAATTTGACTGGTTGCAGACATATCAGTAAGGCTAAGAGAGGCCTTTTGCGCCAACGGATGATGTGCCGCAACCACAGGAACCATAGTCGTAATACCAAAAGCTTCTGCAGGGTAATTTGTAATAGGCAGATTAATAATAGCGATATCCGCTTGTTCACTGGTAACCATTTCTGTGGTTTTCGATAGTGACGTTTCCACTACCTGAATCGACGTAGTGCTATTTTGAGCTAAGTATTCCGCCATAGGCTGATACAACCATTCCTGATCGCAAAGGTGATCGATCGCAATAGTGATCTCAGATTCAATCCCTTTCGATAGCTGCTCACTGATCACTTCCAGTTCATGCGCTTGATCTAGCAAAGTATTTGCACGACGCAATAATGACTTACCATCTTCTGTTAGCACAGCTCTGCGCCCTTGTACTTCTATCAGTGATATTCCCAGCTGCCCTTCAAGCTTTTTAACTGCATATATCAGCGTTGTATGGCTTTTGTTTAATACCACAGCTGCAGCCTGAATACTGCCAGCTCGATCTATTTCATACAGTGTCAGCCACTGGTCGAGCGTTGTCTTTAATCTCATTGGTCTAAATTTTCCACAGTTAATGGCAATATTATGAACTTTTCTGTTTATTTTTTATAGATAATAATAGACCCAACAACAGAAAACACAGCCAACAAAATGGCTTATACCATTCGGTAAGTAACTGGTCAGATACTTGTCTAGACTGGTATTACTCAAATACGGAGAGACAACAATGACAAAATTACTACAGGTTGATTTTGAGTTTAACGGTCCATTTGGTGAAGATATGGCAAATGCCTTCGTTGAACTTGCCGAATCTATTAACCGAGAACCAGGCATGATCTGGAAAATTTGGACTGAAAGTGCCAAAGATAAGTTGGGTGGTGGCATCTATCTGTTTGAAGACGAGGCCAGTGCACAGGCATACCTACAAATGCACACCGCACGTTTACAGCAAATGGGAATAGGTGAAGTTCGCGGACACATCTTTGACATCAACCAACCGCTAACAGCAATCAATAACGGCCCTATCAACCAGAGATAAAATTATGAATAACAAATCCTTTTTAACCCTGCATGGCTGTATATATCTAGTATTTGCACTGGCACTGTTTTTTATACCTGACCTGATATGGCCGATGTATGGTGTGGAATTAAATGACCAATACGCCTATTTCCTTTCGCAACATACCAGTATCTTTCTGGGTGGTATCGCCGCAATTAGCCTGATGTTAAGAGACATCGGCCAGGGTGTGATCGCGAAGAAGCTGTTGCTCGCTTTAGTCATCACCAATGTTCTCGGTGTGATTATTACCGTCTATGCCGGTGTTAAAGGGATATTCGTTGGTTTTGGCTGGAGTGATCCCGCTTTCTTCACATTGCTTGCAATACTCAGTTTTCTACAACTTAAAAAGCAATAAATCTGAGAGCTGAAACCGAAAGCTAAAATTGATAAGGCCTGCAGTTGAGTTCATATTTTTCACTAGAAAGAATCTAGAAAAAGAACCCATTGCAGGCTTTAAGTGTCCTTAACTCTGCATTAGACGTATTTCGTTACACTTTTCCCCCGTCAAAACCCTACTTACGCTTTTAAAAATGATCATTATCAATAAAAATCATTCTCGTTTGCGTTCTAATAATGAGAATTATTACTTCTTAAACGTTAGGTTTATCTGACAATGCGTTTTTCTTCATACCTAAAAATACTGACTCTTTTTAGCATTTTCACGTTAAGTGCTATAGCGCAGGCTGAAAGCATTACCATCGAACATTCGCTTGGCAAAGTAACTCTTGAAAACACTCCCCAGCGTGTTGTGGTGGTTGGAGGGCATGGTAGTTTAGATACATTAAATCGTCTGGGTATTAAGCCTGTTGGCGTCGTTACTAATATGCTTCCAGAATACCTAAAGGAATACGGCGAAGGTGAAACGACTTCAATCGGCAGCATGAAAGAAGTCGATTTTGAAACCATTTTCACGCTAAAGCCTGACATTATTATTGCCGAAAGCCGCATGGTTGATTCCTATTCAACACTGTCTTCAATTGCCCCTACGGTAATGTATATGGTGGATAATGGTGACTACTGGAATGACACTCAAAAAAATTGGCGCATGCTAGGGAAAATCTTCGACAAAGAAGAACAAGTTGAAACGATTATTACTAATACACAATCGCAGCTTACTCATACTCGTAAAAAAATTGAGAGCCAAAACCTCAAGACATTAGCCATTATGAATAGTGGTAATAACATCTCTATGTTTGGTCATAAAAGCCGTTTCTCTGTCATTTTTGATGAATTCGGTTTTCAAGAAGCACGCTCTTCAGAATCACAAAATTCGCATGGTAATTTGATTTCGTTTGAGTTTATTGCTGAAGCCGCGCCTGACGTCATCTTCATTCTCGATCGTGAAAGTGCCATTGGAGAAAGCTCTGGTAAAGCACAAGCTTTATTCAATAACGTATTAATGAAATCGACACCCGCTTATAAAAATAACCGCATCGTTTATTTAAACCCTAGCGCTTGGTATCTCACCATTGCAGGAATGGACGCAACTCAAATCATGATTGACGATGTCAATTCTGCTAATAAATAATCATAGAATGCCCAGTTTTTCTGGGCTCTTACACATTATATAACCTATGTATAACATCAAAATTCTCTCTGCTTTTATCGCGCTAATAACACTAAGCATAACGTCACTCTTCATTGGTGTTGCAGACATCAGTTTACAAGGCGTGATCAGTGGCGACCTTCAAAACCAAACAATTTTCTTTTCAAGTCGCCTGCCTCGCTTATTATCTATTGCGCTTGCTGGTGCTGGATTAAGTGTTGCTGGCCTTATCATGCAGCAAATTTGCCAAAATCGCTTCGCCTCCCCCTCTACCACGGGTACGGTTGATTGTGCCCTACTCGGTTACGTACTGAGTTTGGTATTTTTTACCGGTGTCAGCCAATGGGCAAACCTTGCCATCATTTTTCTTTTTTCTGTGGTTGGCACACTGATTTTTGTTCGCTTTCTACAAAAACTAAAATTCAAAAATACTGTACTGGTTCCGCTTATTGGCATCATGTACGGCAATGTCGTCTCTGCGTTAACCACTTTCATTGCTTACCGATTTGATCTAGTACAAACAATGTCAGCATGGACAGTCGCTAATTTTGCCTCAGTGTTACAGGGTAACTATGAGTTTCTGTATCTCGCATTGCCAGCAGGAATGATTGCCTACTATTATGCTAGCCAATTCAGCGCTGCTAGCGTTGGGGAAAGCTTTGCAAAAAATATAGGGCTCGATTATCAGAAGATCATCTTAATCGGTGTTTTGATCGTCGCGGTTCTAGCATCTTCGGTTGTGATGATTGTAGGGGTAATACCTTTTCTTGGTCTTATTGTACCTAATCTAGTCGCTATTTTTATGGGTGATAATATGCGTCGAAACCTACCATGGACAGCCTACTGGGGTGTGATTATGGTACTGGCTTGTGACATTCTCGGACGCGTCCTTATCTTCCCTTATGAAATACCAATTTCGATGATCATTAGTATATTCGGCGGTGTTGTGTTTATTACTTTAGTGCTAAGAGACAAGTCGAATGCGTGATTCATATAAAGTACTTTCATTGGCTTTAATCAGCATATTAATTATTGGCTATTTCATTGGCCAAGGGCTTAATGCGCAAAACTATGCTTTCTTTCTCTCTTTAAGGTTACCAAAAATACTCGCGATTATATTGGCAGCCGTCGCGATTTCTACGTCTTCACTGGTATTTCAAACCATTACCAACAATCGTATTTTGACACCATCAATTCTTGGCTTCGACTCACTCTATGTCATGATTCAAGTCATTATTGTGGTTATGTTCGGTAGTATGAGCGTTTGGTTTATTGATGCAAAAATCAACTTTCTGATATCAGCTGCCATTATGAGTGGTTTCTCTATGCTGTTATTTAGTCTTTATTTCCGACGCAAAAACAGCAACGTATTTACACTCTTACTGATTGGTATTGTTTGCGGCAGTTTATTTAGCAGTGTGGCGAATTTCTTTACCATGCTGCTTGATCCTAATGAGTTTGCTAACTTACAAAACACAATGTTTGCAAGTTTCAATAACGTTAACAGTGAACTCGTTTATTGGTCTATCTTGCCGCTTGCACTTTGCCTTGCCTACCTATACCGACTTTCCAATAAGTTAGATGTATTCTGGCTGGGCATTGATAACGCAAAAAGCTTGGGAGTAGATACGCATAAAATCACCATGCAGGTAATGATGAGTATTACCCTAATGATTGCAATATCCACAGCATTAGTTGGCCCTATTTTATTCTTTGGCTTAATTGTTGTCAGCTTAACGCGCCAAATGTTCAGCCGTTATCACCATCGTTTTTTAATGCTTGCTTCTAGCTTGCTATCCATCGTTTTACTCGTTGGTGGGCAGTGGTTAATTGAAAAGGTGTTCGCCTTTGATACCACGATTAGCGTGATCATCAACTTTGTTGGCGGTGGCTACTTTCTCTTTCTTTTAATGCGTAATAAGTTCGATTAAACATGATTAAATTAACTGGATTATCAAAAAAATATAACGATACTTTCGTTGTTAGAAATGCCGATGCCTTATTTCCATTAGGAGAAGTCACATCCATTATTGGTCCTAATGGTGCAGGTAAGAGTACCTTGCTATCAATGGCGAGTCGCTTAACAGAAAGCGACGCAGGTGAAGTACTGATTGCAGAAAAGCCCTTATCACAATGGGATACCCAAGCATTATCTAAACGTTTAGCGGTTTTACGTCAGTCTAATAACGTTAACATGCGTTTCACAGTTCGTGAATTAGTGGCTTTTGGGCGATTTCCTCATTGCCAAGGGCGACTTAAAGCTGAAGATAATCATATTATTGATCAAGCGCTTAGCCATTTAGATATTGAGAATATACAAGATAAATTTCTTGATCAACTGAGTGGCGGTCAACGTCAGATGGCTTTTATTGCGATGGTTGTAGCCCAAGACACTGACTATATTTTTCTTGATGAACCCTTAAATAATCTTGATATCAAACACTCGGTCGAGATTATGCAAACACTTCGTAAACTCGCTCACGAGCTAAAAAAAGCCGTGGTGATTGTTATTCACGATATCAACTTTTCGTCTTGTTATTCCGATAATATCGTCGCGATGCGCAGAGGTGAAGTGATTAAAAGTGGCAAAGTACATGATGTAATCCAAAAGAATATCATGGAAGATATCTACAATATTCCGTTTGATATTCAAGAAGTGAACGGTAAACGTATTTGCCTTTATTACGGTAGCTAATTGTCACGCTTGTTCAGCGTAATAGCGGTTGTATTAAGCTTAGAGAATATACAAACGAAAAAGCCCTCAAGCTAAGCTTTGAGGGCAATATTGAGCACTAAGACTACAATGTATTACTTCTTTATTCTTCCATCATTTAAGTGACGTACTTACGCGTTAGAACGCAAGCCCATCCCAAAATAATTTACTGCCAGATAAAAAGAGAAAGAAATAACACAATTTATATATCAAATCTTGGCTAACACGGTGCAATATATTAATCCCTAATTTTACGCCAACTGGGGCTAGCGGCATTAATATGAACGCAGTTAATAAATTGGTTTGATCAAACTCGCCAAGTAATGTGTAAGGCACTAATTTAAATAAATTGATAATGCCAAATAGTACAGCCATGGTCGCAACAAGCACGACTTTATCAAGCTTTAACGGTAATAAATAAATACTAGCGGGGCCGCCACCAGCATGAATAGCAGTACTCGAAAAACCACTCAGTACACTCCAAAACCAAGCCGTTATTACACCCGATATCACACCCGGTTTTTTCTTTACTTTGTGGCTAGAGGCAATGTACTGCAAACAAAACAAGAGTGATAACCCACCGATTAACAATTTCAATCCCGCTTCCGGCGTAACACTCAGAAATAAACCAGCGAGTACAACACCTACTACTGCACCGGGTAGCATTAATTTGATCTGAGCATAATCTGCATGTCGGTAATGCTCTTTTATCGCAAAGACATCCATTAAACATAAGATGGGTAAAAGAATCGCGGCAGCTTGAGTGGGGGCAATCGTTAATGCCATTAATGGCACGGCAATAATACCTAATGCACCGCCCAAACCACCTTTACCGATCCCATAGATTAATACTGCAGGAATTGCAGTGGCATAAAACCAAGGATCGGAAACGATCATATAATTTATCCATCTACGATCATAAATATAAAAGAGCTGTTTCTTAACAGATCAACCCTAGCCAAAACCTCTTTTCGCTAAATACTTACGACTGCGCTTTATATCAGGTAGCGTTGTAGAAGAATTACGGGGATCGCGCTCTTGCTCTATGGTTATCCACCCTGTGTAACCAATTTCAGTCAGCACTTGTTGAACTGCATCATAATCGACGGCACCTTCGCCAATTGGGCACATCACCCCATCAGCACATGCTTGCCAAAAACCAACCCGAGATTCGATAACACTGTGCAATACAGCATCATTTACGTCTTTAAAGTGCACGTAATCTAAACGGTTAGCATACTGCTTCAAGCTTTTAGCTGGGTCCATTCCTGCATAATATAAGTGACCTGTATCAAGGCATAGCCCCACTTCATCATGAGTCAGATCTGCCAGCATACGGTCGACTTCATCTTCATATTCGATATAGCCACCTGCATGGGGGTGAACAACCGCACGAATATCAAATGCTTTAGCAATCGCACTAATCTGGCGAATGGTATTCATCATCACCGACCACTTACTATTTTCTAACCGTGGCGCTAAATCGCTTAACCCTGCAAACTGGCTACGCACATCATTAACACAATCGATAACAACCAATTTATCGGTACCGATTTTTTGTAATAAAGCACACAGCGTTTTTGTTTTGTTGAGTATGTCAGTTTGGCTATCGATATCAGATAACGGTTCGAAAATCGTTCCTGCGCAAATCTCAAGCTCTTTCATAAATAAAGCCGTATTCACTGAATCGGCATCTAACGGCACAAAACCATATGGCCCTAGCTCTAATCCTGCAAAGCCAGCTTCATTTGTTTCATGTAATACATGCAGCCAATCTGGATTATGAGGATTACCAGCCGATTCCACGCCCCAACAGCAAGGTGCACACGCAATCATATAACTCATGTTCTACTCCTTTTATATACAGGAATTTTTAACTCTTTCTACTATACGGACTTTTCCTATCGTGGCGGTTTGCATTTTTGCAAACCGGGTTTGATCTAATGGCGATAACACCCAAATCAAACATCCTTTTACACTGAATCTGTATTCGATAATCCATGAAAACAGGATGAAGTTATGGAACCCATTTACATCGTAGCGGCAAAGCGTACTCCTATTGGCAGTTTTAACGGCTCTCTAGCCCCTGTATCGGCACCTGAACTGGGGGCCATTGCCATTCGCGGCGCATTGAATCAGTGCCAACTTGATCCCACGCTTATCGATGAAGTGATTGTGGGTAACGTATTAAGTGCCAGCATTGGCATGGGGCCAGGCAGACAAGCAGCAATCGCCGCAGGTATTCCCGACACGGTGCCCGCTTATACCCTTAACATGATTTGCGGTAGCGGCATGAAAACCGTCATGGATGCGGCTAGCCATATCCGTTCAGGTGATGCTGAAATCATTGTGGCATGTGGTATGGAAAACATGTCTCAAGCCCCTTTTTTGCAGTCTTATCAAATGCGTGCTGGCGTTCGAATGGGCAACCAAACCATTGAAGACAGTATTATTAAAGACGGGCTAACCGATGTATTTAATCAATATCACATGGGTATTACTGCTGAAAATATCGCAGAAAAACTCAATATATCGCGAAAAGAACAAGATGCCTTTGCCCTCTTTAGCCAAAAAAATGCAGCAATAGCACTAGAAAGTCATGGCTTTAAATCTGAAATAGAACCCGTAAATGTGACTCACCGTCGCCAGCAAAATTGCGTTGTAACCGACGAGTATCCGAAGACGAATACCACAGCAGAATCACTCGCTAACTTACGTCCAGCCTTCAAGAAAGACGGAACAGTTACAGCAGGTAATGCATCAGGTATCAATGATGGTGCAGCGGCGATTATTCTGGCGTCTAAATCAGCGCTTGAACGTTACCAATTAACACCTATTGCTGAAATTGTGGGTTACGGCCAAGCCGGTGTTTCACCTGACGTGATGGGGCTAGGACCAGTACCCGCTATTGCGAATGTACTCGATAAAACCCAATTATCGCTGAGTAATATTGAATACTTTGAATTAAATGAAGCTTTTGCGGCGCAAGCACTTGGCGTGGTTAAACAATTAGCCGAACAACACGATGTCGACCAACAATGGATATTGGATCGCACCAATCATAACGGTGGTGCCATCGCACTTGGGCATCCGTTAGGTGCATCAGGCAACCGTATTCTCGTTAGCCTTATCTATGAATTAGAACGTCAAAACAAAGAGTATGGATTGGCATCGCTATGTATTGGCGGTGGCATGGGAACAGCCGTTATCGTTCGTCGTTGCTCGAAATAAGCCTAAAAATGTAAGAAGGAACACAACATGAAAAAAATGATTTCAGCAGAAGCTATCGCCAGCAAACTCTATGACGGCATGACAATCATGATCGGGGGGTTCATGGCAAATGGCGCCCCTGAAGGCTTAATTGATATTTTACTTGCACATAACATCAAAGATATCACCTTGATCACCACCGATACTGGCACCCCAATTACAGGTTCAGGTCGACTTATTTCAGAACGCCGTATCAAGAAACTGTATGCATCACATGTTGGTACCAACCCAGAAACAGGGAGCCAGATGAATGCGGGTGAACTCGATGTTGAGTTAGTACCACAAGGTACATTAGCCGAAAGAATTCGGGCGGGAGGCGCAGGTCTCGGTGGCATTCTAACACCAACAGGCTTAGGCACGCTCGTTGCGGAAAACAAACAAGTTATTACAGTAGATGGTGAAGATTTCTTATTAGAAAAGCCCCTTCGTGCTGATTTAGCCTTTATTCGAGGTTCTATTGTCGATACCAAAGGCAATGTATTTTACAAAAAGACTACGCAGAATTTCAACCCATTAATGGCAACCGCGGCCGACTTAGTCATAGTCGAAGCCGAAAAGCTCGTCGATGTGGGTCAGATAGAACCAGAGTGCGTTCATACTCCGGGTTTGTTCGTTGATTATGTTTATCAGGGAGGAAAATAATATGGCGCTAGATAAACATCAAATTCGTCGCAATATCGCATGGCGTGTGGCACAAGAGCTGAACGATGGTGATGTGGTTAATTTAGGCATCGGCATGCCGTCTCTTGTTGCCAACGAAATTGATTGTGATATCGAACTGATTCTACAATCTGAAAACGGGCTACTCGGCATTGCTAGCTTAGCTGATATTACCAATACCGACCCTGATTTGGTTAACGCAGGCGGACAGCCCATTACCGCAGCAGCAGGCGCGAGCTACTTCAATAGTGCCGACTCATTTGCGATTATTCGTGGTGGTCATGTTGATGTCACCGTTTTGGGTGCATTGCAGGTCGATGAACAAGGTAATTTAGCTAACTGGATTATACCGGGCAAGATGGTTCCCGGCATGGGTGGCGCGATGGATCTTGTGGTGGGTGCAAAGAAAGTGATTGTATCGATGGAGCACACAGCGAAAGGCAAACATAAACTATTGAACCACTGCACATTGCCGCTAACAGCCACCCATCAAGTTAATATGATCATCACTGAAATGGGCGTTATCGAGATAACACCAGAAGGGATGCTATTAACAGAAATCGCCCCAGAATATACGATAGAAGAGGTTCAACTGGCCACCGAAGCCACGTTAATCATTGCTGAAAACTTAAGAGTCATCGTCTTCCCTGAATAAGACTCCAAATAACGACGGTCTAGAGCGCATGTGAATGCTACCGATAATTATAAGAAAGTTAGTCAACGCTGATAGCTTTCTTTTTCTATTCTCGCTCGGTATCTTTAAGCTGGTCGCCATCGTCTTGTGTTTTGTCTTTCTTATCGTTACAGCCCATCATTTTCATCATCATGAACATCATTGCACCACAGAAAATCAACTGTATGGCTATTCCGCTAACAGCAGCAAGCGTAAAGTTACCAATAAAAAGAAAGTACGCTACCGGTATTCCTAAACACAGTGCACAGAGTATTTTACATAGCTTTTTAGTGTTCATTTTCATGGCGATAATAACCTTTATATTATTGATTTATTAATTTGCTTGTACTTTCATATTCACTTGGAGTTTATTTCTGCTGCTATGCGTTGTTAGTTGCCCGTGCTAGCAGTCCATTTGTCCCATCATTTTCACGCCTGAGCTTTTAATGGTTGTCATTACCTTAGAGTGCATATCTTCACCGACCAATCTCTGTGGGACGACAACATCCATAGCCGCTTGTGGTATATCATTTATCTCTACAACACCCCATACACCGCCTTTCTGCGGCATAACGTCGATGATTAGAAAATTCGCAAAAGCTAAACCTACTAATACCGAGACTCCCAAGAGGAACATTGTAATTGTCTGGTTCATAACGTTACCTTCTTAGGCGTTATTAGCTGAATCTCTCGATGGTATGGAAAGAGCTTAAAGCTTCCAGTTACTAGAAGGTCAAGAGCAAGGTATAAAATAAAAAGCACGCCCTTATAACGTAAAAAAGACCACCTACTGGCAGCCTTTCTATGATTTACACATCGGATCTTATGGTGAACAAATCAACGTTGTCTATTCAGACTGGTTGGTTCCACATCCATATTTTTCTTGGAAAAACGCCAACATACCACTCGCTAAAGAGTTCTGGTGCTTCGCTTTATTCTGATAATACCAATAGACGAAATCCCATCTAAGTTTGTCTAACCAATTGAGCTCTTGTGATATACAAATATTATCCGTTTTACTTGCAACAAGAGCTTGAGCATATCCTGCGAGATACAACTCACACCAGACCTCATATTCTGCACCATCTCTGGCATCAGCCTCGCCTTCAAGACAAATTTCAGCAAACTCTTGAAAGTTCAAATGACCATTTTTATGAATAGACTCTGCATTTAGCCCAGAACTCAGCGACAACAAAATAGTCAGACTTAATGCTTGAAACCACGAAAAAAACACTTTAACTTTCATAATTCCTACTCAGTTAGCAAACAATCGTCCTTTGCCATACATTATTGAATCCGTTACTCGGCCTTCGCCTCAATTGCTTCTTGTACAGCCTTCTGGTGTTGCTCATTATTCAAGAATCCTGGCTGAGAAACTTTGTTCCAAAACTCTTTATCTTGCTGTTTGTTATGGCAGCCTAGGCAAGTACCGGAACGTTCCATTTTGTCACGCATCTCTTTGGGCAGCGGACCAGCCAATGGCCAGTGAGAACCAACACTAACGATCTGACCTTCGTCACGATCGACGATCTTCGAAAGATCATGCTCGAGTTCAGGGATGGGTTGAATCTGAACTTTGGCTTCTTTTGGAATAACCTTACCTTGAGCATCTTTGAGATCAGCATAGTATGGCTTATTAATATTACTCATATACTCGCCATCACTAATACCGTAACCCAATGTTTTAGGATCGCTATGGCAAGATTCACAATCTCTGGATTTCCGCCCAATGGTATGGGGCTGCACAGGAGAGTGATCTAATCCATTACCTTCAGGTGTACCCCAAATTTTGTTATGAACAACGGTATTTCCATCCTTGTCGATAACGGTCGTTATCACCTGACACCCTGGCATTAATGGGGTTACCCGACCCTCGCCATTAATACCCAATATTGGTGTTTCCCAACGTAAGTACGAACGCGTTTCTGAAACCTTACCAGCCGATTTCAATCCTTTCGAACCTAATACGGCATCTGGTGTTAGGCCATCTTTGCCCACCGAATTCACATTCGCAATCCAGTCTGCATCTTGTTTTCCTTCAGAGTAATCAACGGTTATATGGCAGCCATAACATTGAGGAGCCCAATTGGCATGACAGGCGTAACACTCCATACCTTCCATATGCTTATCAATGGCCATTTTTGCTACTTTGGCTGAAGGATCTTTCCAAGTATCGGTGTCTGCAATTTGTTTTAATACCGGCACATTGAAATCTAAACCAGTAGCAGAGTGCACCACCACCTTATCGCCATCTTTAACGACATTACCGAGTGGGTTCCCCCTTGCTGACAGCAAGTAACCATCACGTTTTTCATAAACTGTCGCCACCTTCATGAACTTCGGTAGTTTATGGGCTAAACCTCGTGCTTTATCATCGAGTTTACCGCCGAACTCTTCGCCATAACCTAACGGTAATTCCCAAGGAAACTGACTTGGTGTGCCGTGACAATCTGAACACTCAATTTCAACCTGCGCCAGTGTTGTACCAGGAATATTGCCATCACCATGCATATCAATAGAAGTATGACAATCCTGACATAGAAGCCCACCAGAAGGGTTGCCTTCTCGGCTTGGGATCTGGTGATGCACATCAGCTTCAATTTCAGTGTAATATTTTCCATGCAGGCTTTCTTGCTTACCACCCGTTGGGGTATACGGGCTTCCATAAGGGAACTCCATTATCCCATTAAAGCTTGGGCCAACCCGCTTTCCGCGATTATGGCAACTACGGCATGTTTCAGAAGGTATTCCCGACCACGTGAGCCCATTATGGGTGATCTTTGATTTACGTGTTGCCTGCATTTTGTGAACAAGTAGTTTCCCCGGCAGCGTTTTATCTATTGTGGGATCGTCCCCCTCATATAAACCTTCAACGCCATAAGGAACATGACATGATGAACAGCCTGTACCACGGAAATCACCGCGTCTTTGTGAACCACTAACGCCAACATGGCAACGCTGACATTGCTGTCGAGAATAGGTTACACCAGCAAGATTTGGGTGGTCGGGAATATCATCAACATTTACATCTTGAACTTGTGATAATTCAGTGGGAAATTGATCCGGGTGCTGTTCAGCAAGACGGGTCATATATTTTTTATATGCTGGTGTACCTATATTTGGAACAGGGCCATCTTCATCTTTAATATCATAATTCCCCAAATTAGAATTATGATCATTAACTATTCCCCAGCTCCAAAGGTTGCCTTGTAATTTACCGGCTTCAGTACCCATGAGCGATTTTTTTACTCGATCGACATATCCAGCATGGCATAGACCACAGGTTTTATCGGCTATCCAAATACTGCCGGGATCAGGGTAAAAATGCTGAGCGCCCCCTAATTCAACCAGTAATTCTGGGGAGCCAGCGTGCGCTTTTTCTTTATCTTTAGCTGTTGGGTCTCCCCCATGACAGACTGTACACCCTTGCTTATCAAAGGTTTTTGATATTGCAGTAATAGCCAGAGTCATCGGCCCTTCAGAAAAATCGGCTATCCCTTCATGGCAGCTTAAACAGCCAGTTAATTGACCAGTATTACTTGCATTAACATAAGGTAAAGAGAGAATTAGAATAAATAAAAAGCAACGCATAGCCCTATCGATAAGCTGAAACATAGTCGCTCCCGAATACTTTCGATAACAAATAACAACTTCATTTAATATTATACTAGAATCAAAATACTGCCTGAATATTACTTGTTTTCGATTAATCGTTGAAAACTAATTTATGTTGTCGGGGCTCAAATGAAATTCAAGTTATTACCCGCAAAGCTTTGGTCACTACCAAAAAAATGGTGGTTATTTGGAATTCCCATTGGTGGAATAATTACCTTTTTCGTCGGTATTATTTTCTGGGGTGGTTTTAATACCGCAATGGAAATGACCAATACAACAGCCTTTTGCGCCACTAGTTGCCATGAAATGCGGCAAGCTGTTGTTCCTGAATGGCAAAGAAGTGTGCATTATACAAATCGAAGCGGTGTGCAGGCTGGTTGTCCTGATTGCCACGTGCCAGAACCATGGGTCGATAAAATGATACGCAAGATGCAAGCCTCTATGGAGCTTTATCACAAGATGGTAGGCACAATCGATAATATGGAGAAGTTTGAAGAACACCGTCTTACTATGGCGCGTCGTGTATGGAAGGCGATGCAGAAAACCGATTCTCGCGAATGCCGAAATTGCCACCAATTACAGCATATGAACCCTGACGTACAACAAAAAATGAAGCACGAGTTCTTGTACGGTACGGCACGTACTTGTATAGATTGCCATCGAGGTATCGCACACCAGCTGCCTCAAGGCTTGTTTCCCGATGAAGTGCCCATGGTCACCCCACCCGATCTCAACCTAGATCTACCACCGCTTGATAGTGATGACTTGCTAAAACACATCAAAGACATAAGTAATAATTAATCAATACCAAATGCCAAGGAAGGCTGACACCAACCAGCCCTATTGTGGATTCTTCTGGGTGATGTAGCCCTTACGAAGGAGGTTGGTTGGCAATGTTATGCGTAGCCAAATACGCTTTAGCTTGCTCACGCCCCATGTATTTACCCAAGGTTTTTTCGGGTACTTGCGCCAAGTTCACCACAATCAAACCATCTAAAGCATCATTAAATGCAGGATCGACATTGAAGCACACCAACTTACCTTTCAAACCAAGATACTGACGCAGTAATACTGGCAAACCCCGACCTTGTTCTAATCGGCTTAACACTTTTGATAACAGCTGCACATCACCTAACGCAGACAGCATATCGGTATGCCAGAAGGCCTGTCCATCGCCTTTCAATGGTGTAGTGGCATTCACTAACACCGCTTTGTCGTTGTCATAATGATGAACGGCTAAGGTAGATACCATAAGCTGACGCGCCACCAAACTGTAGTCATTACTAATGCTGACAGGGCCAAACAAATGGGTGTACTGCGGGTGACGAGAAACAAACGTCGCGATGCCTTTCCATAACAGTAGTAAAGCACTTAAACTACGCTGATACGGCGCGGCGACCACAGAACGCCCCAACTCTATCGATGTACCTAACTGATTGATAAACGCTTCATCGTAATTAAACAAGCTACGCGAATATAAACCGTCGATACCTTGTTTCTCGACCAACTCATCCACCAGCCCCATACGATAAGCACCCACCAACTCGTGACGGGTGTTATGCCATACAATAAGTTGGTGATAATGCGGATCATAGTCATCCACATCGCACGCAAATCCAGTGCCCTCACCCACCGCACGAAAGCTGATTTCACGTACTCGTCCTATTTCTTGCATCATCATTGGAATCACAGCAGATCGCACGCAGTACACATCGAAATCCCCTTGTGTTAACAGGTGACAACTCGGCTCAAGCAAATCCATTTCAGCTTGCAACACAGCAGGGGGAGTAGCCGCAATCACGGGTTCACCAGCGATTTCAGTCTCTGACTCACAAGCGACGGATCCATGAGCCTTAGATTCGTGGGCAATAGATTCGTAGGCTGTAGATTCATGGGTAGTGGATTCATGAGGCGTTGGGTTATTGATTAATGGCTGAGTATTGTCACTGCTTTGTAACGGATTATTCGCACTCAATAAATAGGTATTGAGTCGCAGGTAATTCACGATTTTCTGGTCGCGATCTAACACTTTCAATTCAGAAAAAGGAATTGCATCACCAATGGCGATCGACATGGTTTGATTGTGCTTATTCAGCAACTCACGCCCCAGCAACAAGGTACGCAGCATAGGGTGAATAGTTCCAGCCCTGTAAAAGGTTTTACTATTGTGACCGTCAATAAAAATCGGCACTGTGGTCGCTTGGCTACGTTTAACCAATTTAGCCACCGAGCGACTCCATGCTTTGTCGATCAAGCGGTGTGGCATAGCCTGCACGTCTTCGGCAGAATCTGACGCAGCTTGATAGCTCGACACTTCGCCTGCTGGAAAAATCAGTAGTAATCCCCCTTCGGCCAAATGCTGATGAGCTTCTCGCATTGCTTTTATATTGGCTTTAATCGCCTCTTTGCCTTCAAACACATCTACCGCAATAAACAACTCGCTGATTTCAGGTAAACGCTTTAAATAATGATTCGCCAACACTTTAATGTCATTACGTACATGCCCCAGTAATTCTGCCAGCATCACGCCTTCTATCGCGCCCAGCGGATGATTCGCCACCACAACCGTTGCGCCATTTTTCGGAACATTCTCTAAACTTCCTTTAGTAACTTGATACTCAATACCCAGCACATCGAGGGTATAGCGCATGAAAGCATGAGCACTTAACCCTGCTGGTCGCTGCTGATATAGCGCATCAAGTTGGTTTAACCCTGTTGCCCATTCTGCAACAGATTCACCTAAACCAAAGGGGGTTACGCGCGGTAAACGAAACGGACTGCTTTGCGGATTCATACGGCACCTCCATTTTCGGTATCAGTACCACCAGAATGCCCCTGTAGTTTTTGTGGCAAACGATTTAGAAAGCGATGCAGAAAATAATGTACAAAACCTTGTGGCTGACGACTATCACGCACAACAAGTACAACGGCCGATAGCCAAATCAAACACGCCATGCCAAACAGCAAACCGCCGTCTGTGCCTATCATCTGCCCTGCTGCATTAAATTCTGGCATCACAATACCCAGCGGCGTAAACAGGTGGAAAAATATCGCGCCAGTCATAATTCCTATCGCCATCAAAGCGCCAACACCATGAAAGCGAGTAAACAGCAGTACAGCCGCAATCAACTCTGCTGTACCAATAAAATAACCGCCATACGCACCAAACCATGTAAAGCCAGACCACCCCGCCAAGGTGCCAAAAATAAATTGGGTTTCGTACGAGTTCGTGAATTTAAAAAACAGCGATTGCACGAAGATAAAAGCAATAAAAAGTGAGAGCCCACCCGCTAACGATAATAATGCAGGGCGTGAATTAGCTGTCGTTGTTGTTATATTCATAAAGTAATCCTTCTCTTTTTTAGGCATATACGTATCCCTCGCCCCGTGTCGGCACGGCGATTAATAAATGAGGGATGGGTAGCGCGTTTTTCTGAACTTTCATTTATAAACGTTAACTTATGAGTTCTGGTTTATAAGTTCTATTTACGCGCTTTTATTTATAGTTGTTAATTAGCTAACAGTGTCGGCCAGTTTTTATCACCCTTTACGATAAAGCCTGAAATATCTTGTTCCCAACGTTGTTTAATTGTCTTGTCGTAGTTGAGGTACAATTTAGCCACATTGTTGGTGTCTTTTACGATAGTCCATTGCTGGGGATCGCCCGGTGCACGGTCGTTCTTAGCCGCTACAGCCCAAGCGCAGAATCCACCGTATTGCGGGGCATATTTATCTGGGTTCTTCACAAACAGATCACGATTTTGTTTAGATGAAAAATACCAATCTGCGCCTTTATATTCAGTAATGTAGGCGCTGTTCCCTTTTACAGGTTTACCCTCGGTGAAATAGGCCACCGTGTCGTAGCCGTCTAAGGCTTTATTGCTAAATAATCCGGTATAAATAGCGTCGCCTGCGAATACAGATCCACTGACTAATAATAAAAGTAATCCCATTAATGCTTTCATGTCTTCCCTTTCCTTTTGCTCATCACCATTCTGCCTATAACAGAACGTCATGTTTTTCGAATGTTATTTCAAGTACTGTTTTAAATGTTCTAAATAATGAGTTCTGCTGGTGTAGTAATCATCTTCCTGACTAATAAGAACGAGGATATCGGGTTTTTATTGCCATTTATTTCTCTTTTTTCACAGTTTTTGTCTGCACAGAGCGATCCCGCATGATAATTCATGGTTAATAACTGCGGGCTTACTTCAATGTGCGTAAAGCTAACGGTATGCGCATCGTCGCGGTGCATACAGGCAGAAAGGTGGCTATGGCATGCATTGCGCTTAAATGCTAACGATTCATCTCTTTGCACATGGCTGGCATGAAACGCACGCAGCGATTCAGCCGTCAGCCCGTGTTCAATATAGCGCAGGTATTCACCTTGGCGGTGCGCTGTCACATTGTGCAAATCTACCCCTGATGACACCATCGGTGCTTGCGGTGTGATCGTCGAAAGCGAAATACCGTTCCAACACACACCCAGCACTTCGCCGTGTGACTGTGTTAACGCCGGATCAAACAGCATTAAACTGAAAGGCGCATAATGCAGTAAAGGCACGGTATCCAGCGTAGCTAATGCTTCATGTGCAGTGCGGCAATTGGCGAGCTGTTTAATCAGTAAACCACGACTTATTAGTGGTTGTTGCGGCATTTTACCTTGATAAAAATTCAACAAACACAACGATAAGCCGTGCTCGTTCATCGCTATCCAGCTGCCTCCCCCTACCGGATCCACCGGCATCACAAATTCAGTGCCCGTGTTATCGAAGCGGGTTGGCGGCAAAGCTTCTGGTCGGCCTTTTTGCTCGTCACGGTTAAAATAAATTTGATAACCCGAGGATGTTAACATCCATGTTGCCGTACACATTAGGCTTGCCCTCGTAAATAACTCGCTGTCGCGGGGGCAATACCAAAATCAGCACTAACGTCGGCATTACAATATAATGCCGACACGCGAATTAGCGCATAATGATGGATCGCATGTGCTGCTACAAAAATCAATTCACGCGCCATACTCGACGTTAACTGCTCAGAATATTGTTGATGCAATGACACCTCGGTTTTTACTTCAACATGACGGTAAATATCACCACTGCGCAAAGCCAGCAACCATTGTTTAATGTGTTCAAATTCGCGTAAAGCTGTTGTGCGGCATGCCTCAACAGGCGAACCACGGCGACGAAAATCATAGTCAATGATCCCCGTTTTTTGTTCATTCATCAGCGAGTAATACAAATCAAGACTATGGCGAAAATGCTCACCAATACTGCTGTTTACATACGGAATGGCCACATGTTGATAATCGTCGTCACTCAAGGTGTCTAATAACGCAATGCCTTGTTCAATCACATCCACATTGCCTGTTACACAAGAATCTAATACATGTACATCCGATGCCAAAGGCGAAATACTGGGGTTAACGTGCGTTGCTGAACTAGCTGGTATTGTCATAATTACCTCTTCTTATTCATTAAATTACAACGAGATTTAATCTGTCGCGGGATAATGCTCAATCAAGGCTTTCTCGGCACGCCACGCTTTATACAATGCCCATAGCGAGGGTGTTTTATGGCCCGCTTTACGTTGCAAATCACCTATTTCATACAAGGTGCGATACTGAACCAACAAGGTGCTAAAGATGTCTTTCAGAGGCGTATTCCGATCCCAAATATGGGCGGCTTCACTGCTGGCTCCGTTTATCTCAAGAATAGTCAGTTTTTCACCCTTCATCAGACTTTTAATGTCATGAAATTTCACATCTAACCGACCAAAATGAAAACCCGGTAAATCATCAAAAATATGATCAAGACGCTCAGCTAACTGTTCAGTGATGTATTTATTACCATTACGGAAAATACACCCTCGGCTGTGACTGCCCGCAAACGCCAAACGGAACTGGCACCCTTCAGTTAGCACCCAGTCCAATTTGTCTCGATGGCGCGGTAAATACAGGTGACTAAGCTGCCCTGCTCGGGGATCGTTTTTAATCAATTGCGCTAACGTGCTCGTACCATCGCCAACCACAAACGGGGTGTATTTCAAGGTAATAGACGTTACACGGCCTTTTTTCTCGCCGGGGTAACGAATATAAAACACCCCTGCTTCGGCATCGTAAGGCGCTTTTTCTTGCAATAAATAACGGGCACCCAGCGGGAAAGTGTATATGTATTCCAGCACTCCTGCTTCGCTATCGAGCAATTGCACGCCCACACCACGGCACCCCATATCCGGTTTCGCGACGATAGGAAAATCGATGCCTTCTTCTTGCATCGCCAACAGCGCATCGTTCAACTGCATTGATTCAGGCATATCGGTACGCGTTAATGTAACAAACGGCGATATCCATTTTTTTGCCTCTGAACCCGCCAAAGACAAAATGTCATGCTTTGATTCACCGACCATGCCACTAAGTGCAATACTCGGATTTGCAATTAACGGTAGCGCAAAATTACGATATTTCACCCCATGCCACAGACTTTGCATCACCACTGGCGTATAGAAAAACCATGCTGGCCAGAACTCGTAACGCGACACACTCACACCCGTGTCGGGTTCCATTTCTGGCATGCCAATATTCACAGGACTAACTGATTCAATGATCGACAACTGCGGAGGATGCGAAGCCGCTCGTTCTGAAATATGCTCAGCCGTAAGAGGCTCTGATGAAATAGGTGGATACTGTAATATTGACTTAACTGTCATGGCTTTTTGCCTCTTCCCTAAAATTAAATATGCTTATCGTTATAAGTGTTATTACGATAACTGTTTCTTGTGTAGCCAAGTAACAACTATGAAAATGACGGCCGCTTTAATGGCCGCTGTAACTGGTGTTTAACCGTGCGGTTCGAGATAAGCAATATCAGCCCCGCAATCGGAATTAACCACCATTTGTATGCGCTGGTTTGTACCCACGCTTGGCTGCCAAGCTGATAAACCAAGGTAAACACCACGCTAGTCCATACTGCGGTGGCGGCAAGTACTGCGGTCAAAAATCGTAATGGGTGTACACGGAAAATGCCGCACAAGGCATAGCCCAAGGTACGTAAGCCTGGAATAAAGCGAATAATGAAAATATTGGCTGCAGTATTACGTTGTAACCGAAGGCGTACACTGCGCATACTTTGGTTGGTTAGTATCGCGTAACGAAAGCCTCGCCAATGTGCCGACCACGCCCCAAGGTAATACAAGGCTAAATCGCCCGTCGCAATCCCTGCAAAAACAGCTAATACCGCAAGCGGCAACGACAAAGAACCATTAGCAGCGAGCACGGCAGCCGCAACAATCGCGACATCTTCCAGTAAGTACGACATCAGAATAATGGCGAAAAATAAGGTAAACGGTGCATCCCCTGCCCCAATTTGATAAACCCAATTCACGATCGCCTGTTCTGTCATCTGACTGCTCCTGCTTATTCACTTTTCATCCGTAATTCCAACGGCCTTATCTACAAGACCTACGCGCCAAGTAAAAAATTTCGTTTTAATTAAAAAATTTATCTAAATAAGGGATTTAAGGCAGTTACCCTGAGCACTGCGTTATTGGTATTGCGGACATGATCTGAATATTTCAATGAGGCTGTACTTAGCGCACCATGTTTGATTGGTGCCATGACGCAGCCATATAGGCCACTCTATATATACTAATTTTTCGGCATAACTCACTGGTCGAAACGCTGTCGACTCAAAAACCCGCATTAACTTCCCTTTACACTGCCAAGCTAATTTCTCTCTTAACTCAATATATAAAGATATGATCTTATGCGATTAACCTTCAAATCATAACAAATTTGAATTGATAGCATGATCAATATCATAGGCATTGATGTTAGCAGTAACTCACAGGCCTGTTTTGTATAATTTACAATACATTACGAGCTAGAATATTCGTCAGTGAGCGAACATATTATTCCAAGTATCGCGCTATGTCGGCCTTAAGTGGTTGTGCTATTACTGTGAAATATACAACCTTAGATCGTTAAATATAATGTTAGTGTTATTAAGAGAGCTTATCGATATGTTTAGAAAAACCGTTGTTGGTTCATTTTTGTATGCGAAGTACTACAAAGAAGCATTATTTCTGGCAACTATTTTACCTATAACTATTTCATTAGTTTTGGAGTTTGCCTTTAGTTACATTAACAGCCAGCCTCTTCATTATTTGAATAACGTTTTTCTCACCGTTTTGAATGCAATTGTTGCTATAAATGTTCATAAAATCGTTCTGCATGGTGTAGATTCTGTACCTAAATGGGGAAGGTTTAAGTTTGGTAAAGTTGAGATCTGGTTTATTGGCCACTACATTTGCTTGACGGCTGCATTTATAGCGATAACGTTTATGACTCGTTTTTTAGGTTTAGCAGTAATTATAATTATAGTGGCTTTTGGTGTAGTAGCGTGTCGCCTATCTCTTGTGTTTCCAGCAATTGCTATAGGTAAAGGTGTTTCCTTTCCGTATGCATGGCACCTAAGTTCAGGGAAAACACTATATATGTTTAGTGTGGTTGCAATATTTCCTATTACTTTGAGTTTAGTCCTAGTGCCATTACAAACATTTGGAATACCACAAGTGGTGACTAGTATCCTGAGTTATTTGGTTACTATTATCACAGTAACGTCACTTTCGTTAGCGTACAAGTTGCTAACTGAAGGTGAATTAAGCCAAAGAAACTAACAGGACGCTCAAACAGACTCATTACATTCGGTGAATTTGGTCTAACTATCTCTAGTTTAAAAGGAAATCATAATGCAGAAGTACCAATATCGCTTGTATTGTTCTGAATGTGAAAAGGTTACTCCACACGATGAAATCGAGCCTGAACGTTTCGAGCCTAAAGATATAGGTTCATCAAATATCTATCTAAAAGCAATGAACATGGTGATTGGCCTGTTTACAGAAATGTTAAGTACTTCAGCGCAAACTAGCCATTATAAATGTTCAAAGTGTGGCAATGAATTTGAAGGTTACGAGGATACTTCTCCATTTTAAGTAATTGGTTATTGTTTTTGAAATCAGGCTAAAATTTAAATTTAGTGGTAGTTGCACGAGGATGTGGCATCGAGCAACGAAGTTCAAGTTCAATGTTCAATGTTCAATGTTCAATGTTCAATGTTCAATGTTCAATGTTCAATGTTCAATGTTCAATGTTATGGCGCCACTTATGGTGGCGCTCAGCTACTTTTTGTTCTCTTGTAGTTTGGATAGTTTGTGGGAGTAATATGCATTTTGTCCAAAAGAAACTAAGAACAGGAAATAGAACAATCCTGTTCTTGTTGTATTATCTGATTCTTCCCAATACCACATAACGAAAGAGAATAGGACGACATAAAAAGCGATCTTGACTAGCCAATTTATCATTATTAGTAATGCCTTGAAGTGTTAATAGTTGTACGATTATTCAGCTCTGTTTGTGCTTTTTTAAGTTCTTTTTTATTGATGTAAACACAACCCCAAATAACAAGCATTATCCAGTTCTGTTTACCCATACGTTTTTGAGACCAGATGTTCTTTATGAAATCTTTTCCACCTAATGCTGAAACTCCAACGCCTACATATCCGGCCACCGAATCGATAGATGAATGAAATTCAATGTCGCTTTGTAACTCTTGAGTGTTAAGCGACCATACTCCCCACTGTGGATTAACGAATGTGGTATCCAAAGTTTTTGAAATTAAAGTACCCATTAAAGCTTTGTTCTGAACCGCGCGCATCATTGTCATAGCTTCAATTCTTTGTTGCCGATTTAAATGTCTATATAGAATCATTGCTGATAAGGCTTCGATTTCTTGTGTGCCAGCATTAGTCAGAAGATTGCGGGGTATTGATGTGACTTTGGCTAAGAACTGTAATTGTGATTTGGGTTTTCTTGGCAAAGTGTAAGGAACTGAATTGCTATGCATGTGTCTTTCTTCTAACTATCAGGGATTTCTGTGCATATTAACCATACTGATGTCGTTGCATAATTAGTGTTGGATAGAAATTCGAGTGAGGGATCAGACTGATGAGAAAATGAGAGCTCATTTGAAGTAATAGTGTGAAATTGTTCGAATAAATGTGGCGCCAACTATAAAAACATCAAGTTGACACGTTTTACTCCGCAGTTTTGGTCTGAAGTCCAGTGTACTTGGTGAGTTAGCCGTGGTGCAACTTATGTTAGACGTTATAAGCTTCTATCTTTGTCGGCTATTTCAAAGTATGTGCAATTAATTGCTTGTAGCCTATACGAAATTT
This sequence comes from Photobacterium frigidiphilum, assembly GCF_003025615.1. GTDB lineage: Bacteria > Pseudomonadota > Gammaproteobacteria > Enterobacterales > Vibrionaceae > Photobacterium > Photobacterium frigidiphilum. The sequence goes on from NZ_PYMJ01000030.1 coordinate 79,418, forward strand.
CTATTTATATTATTTTCCTATGAAAAAACATTCACGTAGTAAGTCCATAGTAATTATTTCAGCAATATTCTTGGTACTTGGGTTTGCATTGTTCAAACTTGACGTATTGGGCTTAGTTCCGATTTTTGTCATCATAATCTCATTCTTCATGCTAGTGGTTCATGGTTTGCTCCACTTGTCAGGCCGTAAGGATGGAGATGTATTTGAAGCGTACCAAGAAGCAGCAAAGACGAGAGGAATAGCACTAGAAGCTGGTTTGAGAAATAAAAATGACTAGCTAGAAATCTAAATACTTAGAGTACACTTATAGTAAATGCGGCAACAAAGCCACAAGAGAACAATACCGTTCACGTTAAGTAAACGGTATTTGGCTTATCGCTGGCTTTCTCAGTTTAAATTGTCTTACCAGATAGAATCCGCTTTCCAGTTGTCACGACTTTGCCAAGCAAGGCCATAGCGAATCATTTCTAATCCCACATCGTCTTTCAGTGTTACACGTAACTGGTAGTTACCTGCTTCCAACCCTGAATTGATAAAGATATGTTCGACATTGTTCGCCGTGTCATCGCTTGTTGCTACAAGCTGTTCGCCTTGTGCGTCGATTCGGTAAAGCGCGAGTGACAAGTCGGCCATGTGGCTGGTGTACTCCACATTTTCAACTGTCAATTTCCGGTTCCAGGTCAGTATGGTTGAAAACTCTGGGGTATTTTCTGCCAAGGTGAAGTGGTAACTCATTTCGCTGCCGTTACCACTGATTTCGGTGGTATCCCAACCGGTTTCTTTTTGGTTAGCGGCCTCCGCTTGCTGTTTACCGGCATCAAATATCTGGTAGCTGTTACCTTGGTCAAACTGGCCAGCGCCAAACACCCTGTCAAGCGGCTTACTCGGAATGTTATTCCAAACATAAGGAACCAAAGGGCTATCTTCGATTGATGGATCGGCCTGCTTGGTTAAGCCTTGTTTATGTGCGCCAGCCATAATGATGGCTTTTGCCGCTTCCGGATGATTGATATCGGCAAGGTGGGGGTTATGTACCGCAACAGAGAGCATTTTGCTGACAAAAGACGCGACTGAAGGAACCGCCCAACTACTAGAATTAGTGCCATTATTTGTGGTAGTCACGACATCGGGTTTGAAGCGCTCCCCTGCTTCGCTATCGACTTCTGCAACGGTAGAGTAATTTTTTCCTGCGGTAGGTGTTCCTACCACAATGGCATTGTAGTAATTACCGCCAATAGTGGCGTTAGTATCGGTGTAGCTTCCTGGTTGGGCGCTAATGGCGAGAATATCGAGTGAATCAAAAATGAAATCACCTACCCGTACGCCGTGAACGTAAGATTTACGAGCAATGCTCGTTGGATTGGCGACGGCCATCGCCATTATATCTGGCGTATTGCTGTTAAATATATCGTTGGCAAATTGTTCCAGAGGCTGATTTTGATATTCGATATTACGGCTCCGGAATTGGTAAGAGGAGACTGCATATTTGTCAGCGTTAATTTGGCAGCCTTGAACAAAGCGGTATGAATTCCAATCATCCTCCTCAAGACAGCCATAGAGAATATTGGATACTGTGTTTGAATGATTGCTGCCATTTGCATCTAGGCCTCCAGATATTCCGGGATAATCTGGCAAGCCGCTGTCCATTTGCAGAATTTTTACACTTTGATCGCCAGTTACAACCGCACCTTCCAGCTGGTCATAGAGTTTCAATTGACCGTTATACGTCAGGGCGTAATCCAAGCCTATATACCAACTATGGGATCCTTGTCTGGATTGTTCATACCAAGGGCGTTCGAACTCGTAGGTAGCAACACTGCTTATGTCAGTCACTGGCGGGGTTGGTTCACATGCTTCGGCTTCGAACAGCTCAATCTCACTGACGCCAATCGCTTTGCTGTTAGAGGGAAAGTAGAAACGGTAGTAGGTGTAATCAGCTATTTTTTCAGCGGTTATAGCAAAAGTAATTTTGTCTCTACTTGCTGTAAATTCGACACCTTGTTGCTCGTCTAGAGTGACCCAATCGGTGCCGTTAACACTGGCTTGGAACTGCCAGTGTTCAGGGGCCATATTCTGGTGGGCAGGTTTTACTGTATATCCAGAGATGCGCTTGGGCTGCGGGAAAGTTTGTGCCAACCATTCGTTTTCTTGGTTTTGGGGCCGCCAGTAGGTATTTTCTGCCCAATGCGGCGAGCTGCTAGCGATGTTATCAAACGCTTTCGCTGCCATATCAGGGAAGTATTCATATTTGTCTGTATACACCCAAGCGTTTGAACTGCTGGTTGCATAGATTTGCTGGCTAATATCTACCTTATTACCAGTGTCAGGGTTAGGGCTGCCCGCATTATCACAAGTCGTCGCGATGGCATGTGTTGATATCGCAAGCGAGATAGCGGCAGCAACTGCCGTAATAACAATCTTTTTATTATTCATTATTTATAATCCCTTACTTTAAATGCCGAAATGGCATTGTCCCTTCACTTTGTAAGGTTAGTGGGTGTGGCACGTCAACCAAACAGATTCTTGATTTTTAGTTCTATTCTTTGATCTTTTGTCCAACTATTCATGCAATCCCCCTCCCCTGCGTCGGCTTTGTTGAATTGTCTAGATACATCTGTTGGTCTAGTTGATTGAAAAATTAACGGGCTTTCATCTGTCGATTTTGTCGCAGAATTTAGTCTAATTACACGCACGTAAAAATCATCGACCACAGCCTACACCAGCGAGTCTGCCCCTTGCTCTCACATCTAATTTCCATCTTAAACATTGACATAATGCAGTGCTAACGCGTTGGAATGGCAGCTGTTAATAATCACTTTCTCTGGTATTCCATATTGACCGATGGCCTTTTAGAAAAAGGTTCTAGCCGCTTTTACTATTAACCAAACCGATAAATGCCTGGTTTCGAGCGGTTAACTGTCAAATTATAATGAATCAGAATTGATAACATGATCAACATCATATGCGCCGATATTAGCAATAACTTTTGGATACATCTCGTATCATTTTCTAGACATTACGAGCTAAAATGCCCTATAACGTATGGTCTTTGGCTATAAGTATCATTTTTACCACTTAAAGTCAGATACTTAACATAGCGTACATGTTACGCATCGTAAATTGAGGTTGGTGATTTGTTAGTTAAGTATTATGGTGAAATTTCTTATAAAAAGACAAAAACGCTAGTTCCTCGCTACACTTTTTTAGAGGATGGTCTTTTTAGGTTTACTCAACCTATTTTTCTCAATGATAAAAATGAAACGAAATTTTACCCTTACTTCAATCAATTCTCTCCAGTTGATATTGCTTGGGCAAAGAAAAAATATTTACAAGGGCAATTTAACAATAAAGAGAAAGTTCCTTCTGTAGAAATGCTTGAAAACATGTATTTAAAGCCAACTGGAGTAAGGTTTGGTGAATCTTTTCCATTTATGGTTGAAGACCAAACTGGGTTTAAAACAATCGATGATTATGATGAATACCAGTTTAAAACTATGGTTGGTAAGCTCAATCAAGTGATTGTAGAAGCTTTAAGTTGTAATATTGGTGTATTTTCTTTATCTAAGAATGTCACAAACAAATTAATGTGGACTCACTACGGTAGCGATGGCAGAGGTATTGCAGTTAGCTTCAAAGAAGATCACCCTTATTTTCTATTCAATCAAGCTAAGAATGTAAGTTACGCACCAGAAGATAGAGCGTCATATACATATTATAAAGGTGACATAAGACTGAATGGCGAGCCTGTTGATAGCCTTAACATAAAGCAAACTAGTCCAGAAGGTATTTTTAATGCGTTAATATCTAATGGTGTTAATGTTCATGATTTAGTTGAAAGGTTAATATGTAGTGGTCAAGGAAAACTGGCCTGTGCTTTAGAGCTTTCATTAAATAATCGCTCTGATTCATTTGGTGTTAAACCACCATTATATTGGTGCGGCCTAATCTTGCTGTAATAACCAATAATATATTGAGTTATGTCTTTCTTAGCATCTGCAAAATGTTCATATCCTGTTGTTGGTACCCACTCGGTCTTTAAGCTTCGAAAGAAGCGTTCCATAGGGCTATTATCCCAACAATTACCACGTCGGCTCATACTTTGTTCTATTTGATTGCGCCAAAGTAATTGCCGATATTTGATGCTTGTATAATGACTACCTTGATCACTATGGAACAGGATATTTTTAGGGTGTTCACGTAGCTCAACAGCCATTGATAATGCTTTACCTGTCAATTGTGTATCAGGCGATAATGACATTGCCCAACCTATAGGTTTTCTTGCGAACAAGTCCATGACTACCGCTAAATAAGCCCAACGCGTTCCTATCCAAAGTAGAGTAAGAGACAGAGCGTAGTCGAACTATTTCTCTGCCTCTCCTCACCGAACCGCACGTGCACCTTTCAGCGCATGCGGCTCTCCACTTAACCGTGGCCAACGGCCATCGCAACATCAGTGTA
>NZ_PYMJ01000031.1 GCF_003025615.1 Photobacterium frigidiphilum
GATTCTCTCGATGAGCTTACAGAGCGCCAGCAAGCAGACGCCCGTAGTAGCATATCCCTCGCCCACGTAGCTATGCAGCTAGGCAAGCAGACCACTCAACATAATGACGCGGCACATAATGCGCACTAAAAGATTTTGGCTTTTAATGCTAAAAATGCATTTTTTGAACTACTGACCTCTGTTAAATCAACAACTTACAACCTAAAGAACCTGGCATGAATTCCATAGCGCGCACCGGCACTGAAAGTTTTGATTCTCACACTCAAAGTTCAACACTGTCTTTAACAAACCAAGCTAGAAACACTAAAAAAAACACCACTAATAACTCCATTTTACTATCTCCATAATTTACTCACTGTAATTATCATAATCACAGTAATCATGATAATTACTATGGTTCCAATGACTTACAACAAAACCCATCTTAACCTCATGCATTTTTAGGCTCCCGTTTTTCCTTCTTGCCACTTAGCTCCGATTTATCTTCATCATCAAAAATTGATGGCACTGCATCACGTTCACGATCTTTTTCAGGCTTAAGATGATCTCTATACGGCTCACACGTAACAAGCGTTGAATAAGATTGCCACTTAAGCTGAACCAGACACTCATTAACCGGAACAATCATCAACCCAAGGCTGTCAGGGTCAAAGATTTTGCGTGTTTGGCCCTGCACAAACGAGTATTCATAACGAGGACGCGTATCACCTTTGAAATAACTCATAGAACCAGAGATATAAACATCTGAAATACTGGAAGCAATAAAATCATTAAGGGCTTGGCGGTCTGTCATATTTGCCCGAAGCTGCCCGTTAGTTAACGGGAAAACTTGAATTAAATCCTCTGTTTCTAACGAACTCAACTTATGAACACGAAGTATTGAATAAAACACCCGCTTAAAATCATCAGACTTACTCACACCGTAAACCTTCAAACGACCATTAACGCCCGGGTCTACTACTACAGCCTTGGAAAAAACTTCCGATGCCATGACAAAAAACTGGTCTAAGGTTTTACCGCCAGCATTAACCGAAACGTTCGCGAAGACGGAGAACGGGAGCAACATCAGTAAAAATATTAACTTTCTCATTTAAACAATCCTTTTGATTCTCGTTTCTTGGCTAATTTTTGATTCTTATCTTGAAGATGCGGGTCAAACAAACCATTAGCAGCAACAGCCAAACAGAAATCTAAATCCATACTGTAAGCCGTCGATTGTTGGGTAACACATTTACACTCATCACCAACCGTAAAGCACATTAAATCAGGATAGGATTTTGGCTCGAGAACATTGGCATAAACGGGAGCCGTCCACGGCATTGATGGTACAACTGGCTGATAACTTGAAATCTCAGCTTCTAAGATAGTCATAGGAATTGGAGTTTCTGTTGCACCTGGTTCAACTTGATCAACCGTTGTTTCCTCATCACCAAAAAAGTCAGCCATGACATAAGGAATACCAACAAACAAAGTCAAAATAAAAGCAACAATCGAAACGGCCATTACCGTTAAGCCACGTTTAGCCTTCTTGCTTAACTTATTGTCATTAGTATCTAATTCAGTCGAATAATAAGAACCATATAATTCAGTTGGACGTTTTATAACATCCTTGTCAGCATCTTTTTTATCAAACGGATTGCTTATATCGATATACTTTTTCTTTTGAAAACGAGCAATTCGGTCAGCCCCTACCAATTCGTAGTGACGATGAAAGTTCATCATTCGTCTAATAAAAATATCGGAATGACTCCAATCCTGAGTAATAAACACCAAATCTTTACCCGTGTGTCTATGGGTAGAAATCGCATTTAACTCAGGAGGCACATCACCACGAGAACGCGTAGGCCAGAAGTGATGAACTTCATCAACAACAATAACTGACTGGTTAGGTAATTCAGTCCAAGCCTTTGGATTTGCAAATTCAGTCCAATGGAGATTAAGCGGTTTAACATCTTCAAAAGTCAGGTCAGACTCACTAAGACTGCGAACCTCTAACATTTCATCCAACACCGCTAAACGTTCTTTACTGTATATACGACGCAACCAGTAAAGCCAAACCTCCATAGGGTTGGTTTGATTAAAATCAATTTCAAGATATTGAAAATCTTCTATTTCTATTAATCGATCTTCACTTTTATGAATTTGACTAACACGACGATTTAATGCCTTGTTAACTTTGTTGTTGTGCATGTACCAGCCGTAAAACCAACCCTGAAACGAACACACAACATCATAATCAAGCATTAAACACGGAATACGATGATAGTAAATCTCACGCCCTAAAAATACCTCCTCACGACTAACCATAGCTACCGTGTTAAGAGTTTTCCCAGCACCGGGTAAACCTGAAATTCCATATAACATGACCTACCCCTTTATACTGGTTTGCGCCATGATGGAAGCCACTTTTTAGCAGACAAACCTTTCAGGCCAATAACAAATAAATGACCCGTTAGAATGACATTAATTGCTTCATCAACTCCGAGCAGCCCAAGAACGCCAGTAATATCTGATGTGATAGATTTCAAATTGCCATCTAACATATTCACAAACCAATCAAAACCAATATTAATACCTTCGACCGCTATCAATGAAAACCCAAGCATTAACGCCCCCTGAACAATAAATGCCATAAGAAACGGAATTAAACGCGGTAAAAAAGCAGTTAATGTTGCAACAAACCAAGCTAAAACCTGCATAATTCAAATCCTATAATGTTGAAATTCCACGACCAACAGTAACCGCCGCCATTACCCACGACATTGCAATTACAAATGGTCGCAACAATGAAGCTAAATCACAAAGCGGTTGATATGAAAAAGAAAGAGACTCACCTAAAACATTAAATTTAGAAGGCGCAGGACACTCAGCAACCAATGTAACGCCAGCACCATTTAAATATTTATTATCAACCGATGAAAAATCAACAGTCTCACCAATTAATTGGTCTACACCGCCTGAACCAATAATTCCATCAATACCACTAATTAACGAATCAGTTTTAATTTCTTCACAACGGTCTGTATGTTCCAGCTCAAGAAGCATACATATCAAAGCGTCACCGTCACATTCAAAACTTTGCTCACAAGCTGAAGTAACCGTTTTTTCTACACACGATTCATGATCAGGATTCTTTTCACAAAACCCTATTCCCGCCTCTGTCACTAAATCACCAATACCATCACTAATGTTTTCAAGATCTTTTAATGTGCCATCGTGATTAAACTTACTTAAATCTATTAATTTCTTTGCATTTTCCCTATTTGCCGCATCAGTCGCCGCCAACTGTGCCATCAAATCACTCATATGATTATTTCTTTTATCTTCATTCGCCATTAATGTTTCATTAATAGTATCTAATTTTTCATCTTCATCACCTGCATTTAATGATTCATTAATAGCATTTAACTTATCGACAATAGCCTTAAATTCAGCGTTATTATTATTATTTTTAATTGCTGAAAGTATTTTCTTTAATTCGGCATTGGTTTCATCGATATTATTATTAGTAGCTGCCATTTGATTAGTTTGTTTTTTTGCTTCATCAAATTGAGCAAATGCTTTATCAAGCTGACCCATAGTATTTTGACGAATAGCATCTAGATCTTCTTTGGAGAACTTACTATCAGCACTTAATTCAGAAGTTAACGAGGAAATATCATTTAATAAATCATTACTTTTATCTAACGCTGCATTACCAACCCCAAAACTTGCATCTAAATCAGCCAGCTTATCAGCAACAACTTTCTGACTTCTATCAAAATCACTAAAACCTTTTTTATTATCAATACCTAACTTTTTAATTGCATTTGTAAGCCCACTTAAATCAATGGGGGTTTCCGTACCAGTATCACCACCTCCAGTATCACCACCGCCAGTATCACCACCTCCAGTATCACCACCGCCAGTATCACCACCGCCAGTATCACCACCTCCAGTATCACCACCGCCAGTATCACCACCGCCAGTACCACCACCGCCAGTATCACCACCGCCAGTATCACCACCGCCAGTATCACCACCGCCAGTATCACCACCGCCAGTATCACCGCCTCCAGTATCACCGCCAGTACCACAGGCATCGCCCGTACAAGGTTTATTAATAGGCACTGAATTACAACCACCTAAAATAGCCCGAGCGTCATTATTACACTGATAAGTGTGTGTATTCTCATAACCAACGGAAGGATTATCCACACAAGAACTAATTGCACTACTTAACGCATTTCGCCCCGAGGATGTATCACAATATTTAAGCTCTTCACACTTACCATCACTATTTAATCCCTCACCATCAGGACACCCCGCTGGAGAACCATAAGGAAATGATTTTCGATAGCCACTTACCATTACAACGTGAGCAAAACCGCCACTGGCAGAAATACTCTTAACAACGTATTCACCCGGCTTCCAAGGAACTGTATCGGCACCAACATAACAAGAAGAAAAGGCACCAACATCTTTATAAGTACCCTCACAAGGCTGCCCCCCCGAACTAACAGAAATAAAAGCGGCAAATGAATTGGGAGCAAATAAAATAAAAAGTAATAAAACAAAGCGTTTTAAATTTCGCATATTCACCCCCCCAACAATATTGAAAAAGAAATTAACGTAAGCGCCAGAACATAAGCCGACAGAATCAAAGACGTATCCATAATATTCACCTACAAAAAAAGCGACCGAAGCCGCCTATATTCAAAACATCCAAAAGGAAGAGTATTAAGAGAAGATGGCACCCTTAACCCACTTAAATGCAACAGAAGTTGCAGCAGGAGCAAGTTTAGCAGCACCGATTGCAGCAACAGCAGCAGTTAAACCACCGATAATTGATACCGCACCAGATACATCAATGGCCCCTTCAACAGCGAACGCGGGTGCACCAATCGCCATAACACCAATACCAAGTAGTAATTTTTGAGCTGTAGTTGTTTTTTGTGACATGATTTTAATCTCCAATAGATTTACGAATAGCTTTAAAAACATAAGCTGTAGCAAGCGGAGCTATACCAGCAGCCATTAATTGCTTAATATCAGTTGCAGTAAATGCAATTTCAGCAATATATTGAACAGCCCACCCCGCAGGACAATCACCATTAATTAAAGGAACGGAGCAAGCTGGTAGATACATGATTAATTAAAATCCCTATTAATTATTGTTAAGCATTAAAAAGTCACCACCACAAACACAAAGTTCAACACCATCGTGACGAGCAAAAGTAAACAGCATTACTTTTTCACAATCTTGGCAAATAACTTTTTCGGCATGGTTTTGAGCAATTCTACCAAGAATACGAGCAGCAACTTTTTGTTCCATTTTATATATTGGCACTTCCGTGTGCATGGTTATTTCCTTTATTTAAATTAATTTATTTTTTATTTACTAGGTTGTCATCTAAAAATGACATAGAACCAATAACAGTAAAATCAACAACCACATCAACCAGCGGGTTTTCAGGGTCAGGCTCCATTTCCAAATCCAAGCGTGCAGGAAAATGAACCTTAGTGATTTTTTCTAACAAAGCATCTGACTTAATAAAATCAAACTTATCTGTTTTTGGATTACATTGAAAACCGTAACCAAACCCCTCACCTTTATCGTTTTTCCAAGAACGCACAGGCATAGCAACAAGAAATGACCCCATGCTATAAGCCTTGCCTGATTCTTTACCAATACCAGCGGAATGCTGACAACCCAAAATCAAAATCTTCTTACCCATATTATCCCCGAGAAAAATTAATTAAATTTGAATACGAAGGAGGAACGGAAATTCTATCCAGAACCTCATGCATAACTAAATCATCCAAATCAGTGGGGCGTAAAATCAACCCCATCACTTGGCCTATATCACCACCACAATGCGTCAATAATGCAGATAAAGAACTACTACACATATGACGTAACCAATTTGTTTTTTGTACCAACGTTAAAGCGGCTTTTTTTACATTCTTTGGTATAGATAACTTGACAGGTTTTGCAGATTCCAAACTTGCAGCAAACTCACACAAACCTGAAAATGTGCCTGACATATTCAATAAAATAGCAACGGACACTTTTTTAAGTTCAACTTCAGCACGAACCCAATTAACATCCGACTCCATTTGAAGCCCTTTGTCATAAATACGCCAACATACATTTGATTGCCGAGAGCCCACATAAAATGTGTCACCAAGAAGTTCACCATCGATAGAGTTTGAATAAACATTACTACACTTGGGATACTTACCCGTACAGCGCCTAAAAGCACCTTCAATGTAGGCTTTACGAGCCAAATCAACCGTTAAATAATCATCAAAAAAATCAATACATAAATCAATACGGCTTAATACCTGAACATCCAAAACCACGGACAACCAAAAATGCAAAGTAAACGGAGACAAATAACGAGAATCACACACCCTACGTCGATTGTTATCGAATACATAAGACGAACCAACACCAGATAATTCAAAAAAAACAGTATTATTATTACCACCAAAATTAACAGTACCGGCACGCAAACCATCAGGGGTAATCAAAGCAAAAGAGTCAGTATAAAAATTCTTACCCTTGCCATTATTGGGACCACAATCAAACCCCAAAACACCAGTGCAAAACTGACGGATACGAGCCATCAAAATCAATAAATATTGTCGTTTGTACAATTCAGAAGCCGCAGTGCGAGACTTGCCAGACATAGACTTATAATCAGGTTTTGGCATAGGGGTAAAATCAGGATTATCTTCAACTTTTATTCCAGACTTACCCGCCTTGTGAATAGTCTTAAAGTTTGAAATGGGACAAGACCAACTCAACCAATCACAAGCCACTTCCCTTTTCTTACATGCAACAGGTTCAGAAGCTAACGCAGGAACAACAATCTTTGCTTCCAAAACTGGATGTAATTTAGGAGAAGTAGTCATTAAAATGTCCATATATTTATTGCATGCGTGCATACTAACAACAAATAAAGCACGCTGTAAATACACATACACGCATGCACGCATAAAAAATGTCATAAAATGAAGCTAGAGTCACAAAAAAAGGTAAGCAAAATGAACAAACGTGGTGATACAACGGCAAGAATAAATGAAAACCGAAAACTAAAACTTCAAAGAAGCGCCATAAAGATAGGCAACGAAACAGGTGAGCTGCTCAAAATATCTGACATCATCAATTACTTAATCGACGAATACACAGAAGAAGCAGTACAAGACATAATCCACAAGAAAAAAAGAAAATAGCTAACGTTAAAAAATACACAAAATGGCTATGGAGAGAGCTGCAATGAAAATCAAAAGATAACCGCAGACGCTGAAAGTTCATAGGTAATAACCCCCGTATTACTAGACGGGGGTTTTTCAAAATTTCGGAGATATACGCGAGGAGTGATGCGGGGCGCTTCGCTTGCCCTCCACATCCCACCTCCAAACTAAACGAAAAGAAAAAGCGGCTTAGCAGGAAGGAAGGTTTCTAGTGATTTTTAAGTAGAGAGCCGCTGCGCGGAGTTTCGACCAGTTTCGACCTGGACCAAAATTTGAATATATCGCGTGGTCTTATATGGCTACGCCATGAAGTGCCTGCAATGCGCATTATTCGACATTATGTTACGGGCTAGCCTTTACCGACGATTCTCTCGATGAGCTTACAGAGCGCCAGCAAGCAGACGCCCGTAGTAGCATATCCCTCGCCCACGTAGCTATGCAGCTAGGCAAGCAGACCACTCAACATAATGACGCGGCACATAATGCGCACTGGGCTTGTTAGAACCATTTAGAAGTGTCAGGTTTGAGCCAGATAGAAATGTCATGCTGAACTAACTTCAAAACACCATTTACTTAATGTGTGCTCTGGAGCCAATGAGATGTTGCTGACTATGACTGATAACGAATTACTACGGATAAAACTGATCCAAGATATTTGTGATAAACGTATCACTGGCGTCGAGGCTGCTCGTATTCTCAGTTTGAGTAGCCGACAAATTTATCGTTTAGTTAAGCGTTTTATAGCGCTGGGCTCTGGCGGTTTACTGTCACTCAAACGTGGCCGTCCCAGTAATCATCGTCATGATGAGAGATTAAAATTACGGACATTAGCCATCATCCATGAGTACTACATCGATTTTGGGCCCACGCTTGCTCATGAGAAATTGGCTGAAGTTCATGACGTTCATATCTCGTTAGAAACTTTGCGCCAATGGATGATTGCCGATGGCCTTTGGGTGCCACATGCCAAACGCAAGCCGCGGATTTACCAACCTCGTCACCGTCGTGATTGCCTGGGTGAACTGATCCAAATCGACGGCTCACACCATGACTGGTTTGAAGGTCGCAGCAATAAATGCTGTCTGCTGGTATACATCGACGATGCCACCGGTCGTCTAATGAACCTGCGCTTCAGTGAAACAGAATCCGCCTTTGATTATATGGCTGCAACCCGCGAATACATCAATCAACACGGCAAACCGTCGGCCTTTTACAGCGATCGCCATGCAGTATTCCATGTCAGTAAACGCGATGCCGAAACCAAGCGACTCACCCAGTTTGGCCGTGTGCTCAATGACTTAAACATTGAGCTGATTTGCGCCAACAGCTCACAAGCCAAAGGCCGCGTTGAGCGTGCGAACAAAACGTTACAGGATCGCTTAGTGAAAGAGATGAGATTGCAAGGCATTGATACAATGGAAGCCGCGAATGCTTGGCTACCCGACTTCATCGCTGATTTTAACCGCCGTTTTGCAAAGCCGGCGAATTATCCCAAAAACATGCACCGACCATCACGCGAATCATCCGAAGAGTTGGACAATATCTTCGCGTGGCAAGAACTGCGTAAGCTGTCTAAATCACTGACATTCCAGTACGACAAGGTGATTTATTTAATTGACCCAACAGAACAAAATCAACGTTTGATCAATCAAGTGGTCAACGTTATCGACCGGCCAGATGGCACCATAGCCATTCAATACGGTCATCGAACGTTGGAATTTAAAATCTTCGATAAGTTGGCTAACGTTGACCAAGGCCAAATTGTTGATAATAAACGCCTCGGCGCGGTATTGAAATTTGCCCAAGAGAAACAACAAGAGTTCGAACAACAACACAAACGCAGTCGCAGTAAAAAAGCCCCTAAACGAACCGCTCAACAGCGTGCGGTACAACAATTACGGGCGCTCAACCCAGTCTTAGCCAGCCCTGAAGACTTCAAACCGAGCACCAAGAAAGGCTGACGTCCCTACTCTCTAGCCTATTTCTAAGCGGGATGAACTACCTTGAAAGGAGACATTTTAATCTGGGAATAAAGCAGGACATTTTAAATTGGGATAAACAGCGGATAAACAAGCAAAAAGGTCACGTCCGTGGCCTTTTCTCTAACACACTCAGGTTTAGTCTAGGTATACAGGGCTGATTTTTTGCATCCTGCAATGATGCGCATCAAGTTGAATATGTGACCTTGCTGTAATAATGGTAAAATATTCACTCCGCAAATTAAAAGTCAATTGATATTGCCTCAATGAATTACTAACCTTTGTAAACATTCACCACAAGGAGATACTCGTGAAGTCTCTATCTTTTATCTTATTCACGAACTCTATTTTTGTTTCTGCTTTCGTATCCATGACTGTGGTAGCGGCTATACCAACGACAACATCTGTTGATGTGATGCCATCACATTCTAGTATGGCCATTGATGATGAACGATTACTCAATGCACTTGTTTAACGCGAGGTAATTTGTGAACAAGCAACGGCATTGACTATTTACAACGAAAACAAACTGTACAAGAAAAGAAAAAAATACAGTAAGGAAAGACCAAACAATAAAAGATAACAACTTTCTCCAATGCCGATAATAATCAACATTTACCACTCACTGTACTGTTGTATCGGTTTTTAATCAGTAAATAACATCAATGGATCGTCTTGAGCATGACAAAGCGCCCATACCGTCATGACTCTTCCCTTTAAGGCCATTTTGCAGTGATAGCGAAATAGCCATTAAAACGTGAGTGTTAGATCTGTTCTTAAAAAAAGCAAAGGAATCAGTATGGCTATTACAAGAAAAAAGTTGTCAATATTGATGATATCATTATTAGCTAGCAGTCCGGTTTTCGCGAATAATGCTGAGAATCATCAACCATTACCACCATCTGGCGTCATTAATCTTGAGCAGAATATTTCGGTGCAGAAAGTTCAGCTTCCTGCTGATATTATGGCGCCGATTACAATTCCGGCGCCAACACAAGCCGAGCTTCGCGAGAAAACACCAATCAAAACTCGCTCTTTGATGGAATTTACCGATCCCAACAGTTGCCCTGATTATAATAATTTTGCCTCTCTGTCTGGCGAGGCGTTATTTAACTTTATCAGGAAAACTTCGGGTGAATGCATCGGTCAACTTTATCGTCGTAATGATTCAGTTGCTATAAATACTTATCAGTCATCTAAGGTTATTGATGTTGCAAGAAGAGCGGCTCAAATCGCTCAGACATATGATTCATCAACTGGCTATGATATGTATAACTTGTTCTATTATTTACGTGGTGCATTCTACGTAGAATACAATAATGATCAGCTGACTTATCAAGAGAATAAACCGCATCAGGCGATGCTTCCGCTGTTAGAAGCATATAGCCGTAATCCGCATATTTCTGAAGTGACTGAAGAGCAGGGAAGCACCTTGAGCGAATTCTTCACAACCTGGGATAGCAGCAAGAATTATCTCCAGAGTGTTGATGCTGTTACCCGTTACCTGAATGAATTCAGCCCTGAGCATTTGCAGAGCTGGGCACACCGTAATGCACTGACAAGCGCATTAACTGTGTTGTACCGTGCCAGCTGGAATGCGACATACACCAAGGCAGCAGAGCAGCATACAGCTCTTCGTCAGGCGTTATTAAAAGTTGCGAATTCAGAATATATCTATAACTCTGAATACAGTTACGAATCGACTGATGCGCTTAGAGAATACGCGCGCTTCCTTGAGTACCAGAGCTACTGGAAGCTGTCAGATGAATTTAAAAATGAAATTAATAACGGCATCGTGGACTTTATGACCCATTTTGAGCGTTATTCAAATCCTTGGGCGATAGCTGCTGGGCAGTTGGATACTTACAACCAGGGAGAATGTGAAAAATTTAACATCTGCGGCTGGAAGGAAGGTCTGGCAAATCAGGTACT
The DNA here is from genome assembly GCF_003025615.1 of Photobacterium frigidiphilum. Taxonomy (GTDB): domain Bacteria; phylum Pseudomonadota; class Gammaproteobacteria; order Enterobacterales; family Vibrionaceae; genus Photobacterium; species Photobacterium frigidiphilum. The sequence goes on from NZ_PYMJ01000031.1 coordinate 11,154, forward strand.
GAGCATTCACTACTCATGCAGTGACACCATCAAAATCCGAGCTCAGAATATGACGCAGTCTGAGCTGCAGCAGTCCTGTGATCTGTTAGCAGCAGAAGAAACACTGTTCCACAAAATATTGAAAACAGGCAACCAACCGGTGACTGATGATTTCAATACTAATCTGGAAGTGAATATCTTCGATTCTGCTGATGAATACCGTAACTATGCAGGTACTCTGTTCGGCATCAGCACAGATAACGGGGGTATGTATCTAGAAGGTGATCCTTCAGTCGAAGGCAACCAAGCCCGCTTTATTGCTCACGAAGCGACCTGGCGTGATGACATTCTGGTGTGGAACCTGCGCCATGAATACATCCACTATCTGGATGGTCGCTTCAATATGTACGGTCCGTTCAATTACTTCCGTACTGATACTGGTAAGTCTGTTTGGTGGTCAGAAGGTTTGGCTGAGTATATCTCTCACCAGAACCTTTATGACGAAGCGATTGAATTTGCACGTCAGCGCAACTATAGCCTGAGTGAGGTGTTGAACAACAATTACTCTAGCGATCAAGATCGTATTTACCGTTGGGGCTACTTGGCTGTTCGCTTCATATTTGAAGAAGCACCTGAAATGGTTGATCAATTGATGGAATACACTCGCGCTGGCGATGCTATGGGCTGGCTGAATTACATCAACACATCAATCGGTTATTCACTGGATCAAAGGTGGTACAATTGGTTGCTGACCGTTCAAAGCGATGATACACCACTTGGAGGTACCACTCCAACACCGAGCATTGTGCCAGACAGCTGTAAGTACCAGGGGCCATATGGCTACGGTCAGGTTAACGATGGCGATACTGTTTGTGTAAGCAGCCGAGACGGTAAAGCCTACTATTACTTCTACGTGAACGATGATGTAGTAAGCATTGATATCAATACTGATCACGGCGAAGGTAATATTGATCTTTACTACAGCCCATATACTTGGGCGGAAACAAATTACTTCTCTGAGAAGTCAGCCAATACAGGTAATCAGGAATCTCTGACGCTCAACAACCCGCGAACTGGTTGGCAATATGTCACTGTTGTCAGCGCCCCTTTCAGTGAAGGTGCGAGCCTGAAATTGGACATGACTACTAATTAAAAAGTAAAACAAACGGCCTATTAGTTTTACTTTTCATCATAGGCATAGACAGGTATCTTCCTGTCTATGCCTCCAGACAAACTAAACTACTCAGTGAACCTCTTGAAGGGAAGTTATGTCAGGGAACGGTTTATCAAAGCACTCAAGAAGTGACGATTTACCGAGCTTGGAACAGCACTAATCCCGGCAGCCAACTTGGTCAATGGTGGTCGTTTACCCGTCCGTTAGGTAAGACAGCAGACTATAGAAAAGACTATGAAATCTGCTATCAATGGTCTCCACTCGATAAGCTCACACGATGTACCTTGAAGCCAGGAACAAGCGTTGTGGTGGGAAATGGCCAGAGCGCCAAATGTTCTGAGTATTTAAGTTACCCAGTTTCGGAGAAGCAGCAGGTTTTTATTACCAACGCGTCTGATGCGACACAAACCTGCGAGAACTATGACAGTGTAATGAGTTGGGAGCGTGTGGGAGATTAGGTGGTTTGATTGTGAGGAGGTGATAGCTACAGGGATGAACGAGTTTTGAGCTAGATAGTTAGGAGAGCTAGGGTCAGGTCTTGATCTTTGCCAAATTGAACTTTGGCTTACTTTTTCTTATGTGAAACTGTTAGTCAAAGGGAATAAGCTAAATCATTTCTATCCATTAACGTGTCAGTGAATCCTGTCTGACAGTGTGATCAAACTATTGTCTGCTGACTGTAGCAAACAGAACTAATAAAATGGTGGAGAGAGGTTGAAAGGGTGTAACTAACCGTTATATTTGTAAAACCAGTGGTCTTAGCCTGAAGCCGCTTGGTATGGAGTTCATAGTCGTTGAGGCAGGAATAACGTAAAAATAAAAAAGCCCCAGTCATAACAACAGGGGCTCATAAGCGTTTCTAGTTTCTAGTTTCTAGTATTTAGCTTTAAATCATTTTCTCAACAGGCTTCCAACGTGCGAGCTCAGCAGGTAATCTAATACCTTGAGCTGCAAGTAGGTTAATGCGTGCAAGATAAGCTGCACCGTGCATTAGGTGCTTAGTTAAATCAACAGCACGACGGTCTTGGTAATTATCTAAGTAACTGCCTTTTGCCCATGCATTGAATGCACCCAGAGCAGGACCTGCCCAAATTTGGTAATCCATCTCACGGCCTGCTTCGCCGGTATTTGACCAACGGCTTGAAAGACCAAGATACCAGCGGAAAATCAGTGCCATCTTACGCTTAGGGTTGCCTTGTGCACGTTCAATTTGCTTAGGATCACGTTCGTTAAAGTGAGCAACGGTTCCTTCCCAAATGGCATCTAGCGTTGAACGGAAAACCTGAGTTTCAAGCTTGTGGCGTTCGTCTGCTGGAATCGCTTCAATTGAATCGTAACGTGTGTAGATTTCGTACAGTTTGTTAGCACGCATTGGGAACAATGTACCGCGCTTCACAACTTGTAGTTTTACACCCATTTCGAACATGTCTGCTGCAGGAGCCATTGCAACATCAGCCATCTCGGTAGTCGCAAGCAGTTTACGAGTATGTTCACTTGCTCCTGCTTCAATACAAGCTTGGTTGATTGACCCTGTCACAATATAAGCAGCGCCCATATTGAAGGCAGCGAGTGCTGCATCTGGGGTTCCGATACCGCCACCAGAACCTACACGCAGGGGTGTTTTGAATTGGTGCTTCGCTTGAACCGTTTCTTTTAACGCTAAAATAGTAGGTAATAGCGTAACAAGAGGGCGGTTATCGGTATGGCCACCAGAATCAGCTTCTGCTGTAATATCATCAGCCATTGGTACAAGCAGTGCTAATTCCATTTGTTCAGCTGTGATACGCCCTTCATTAACTAAACCTTGAAGCAGCTTAGCGGGTGCAGGTTCCATGAACTTAATCGCCACTTCAGTACGGCTTACTTTCGCAATCACCTTGTTTGCGATAACGATCTCGCCTTGTGCATCACGGCTTAAGCCTGCTGCACGGTACTGAACGATTTGTGGCGTTAGGCCTAAGAATGCAGACGCTTCAACGGTACGCACTTTGTGTTTTAAAAACAGCTCAACGCTACCGCGCTCTAGTGCGGGTTCACTTGGGCTGTGGATCAAGTTAAACGCGTAAGGGCCATTAGGCAGCGCTGCTTGAATACGGTTGATTGCCTGCTCTACACGAGAAGGAATCAGACCTGCGGCACCAAACGAACATAAAATGCCCGCCTGACCTAATGCAATAACTAACTCTTCAGAAGAGATACCGTTAGCCATTGCACCAGCGTAGTAAGCATATTTAACACCGTGTACACGACGGAAATCATTGTCGCCTAAGCTTTGGGTGCCTAATGCTGGTGCGAAAGCACTTACTGGGTGTACATGGCTTGCACTTGCGCTATCACCAGATGTGATTTCAGCCTGCTGGCTAATGCCAACCCCTTTTTCAGGGTGATTCACGACGTAACAACCTAGGCTCAAATCTTTTAAAATTTTAGCCATTGTAGCGTTATCAAAGTGGGTCGCGTTTTCTTCAACCTGCCACGGCCATGGCGACAGCTTTTCATTATTCATAGTTTGCGTTGTCATATTCTATTTACCCTTACTTCAGGCTTCTTCAATACAGATTGCAATGTCTTTCACTTCGTAAATACGCAGACCGTCTTTACTTAAGTTGGCATCACCCACGATGATACGTTTACCGTCTTCATCTTTAATCGCTGTGATGTGTACATCTAATGACATTTGCTTGTTCAGTGGGTTAATTTGACCACGGTATTTCCATTTCACTTCAGATTGAATTTGACCAAACTTCGGTGAACGGAAACCTGCGCCTAAATCTTTGTTTAGGGCATAAGTTTGCATCAGTTCAATAATTGCTTCTACACCTAGTGATCCAGGCATTACAGGATCTTGGTGGAAGTGGAATTGGAAGAACCAGTCACTTGGGTCGATAGTACGCTCGGCATATAAGTAACCCAAGCCAGCTTTACCACCATCACTGGTAATATCGACTTTATCGATGAAGTTCAAACGGCCGCCAGCTAACTGGTAGTGCGGTTGTGCTTCACCTGTTGCTGAAAGTGGCGCGTTGAAGTAACGGCTTTCTTTATCCAGTAAGTTAATGCTTACGTCAGGCGTACGGTTATTATCAACATGCCATGGGTAGGTGACTTGACCGTTATCTAGGCCAAGCTGATCTTTTAGTGCTGCACCTTTGAAGTAACCAAATACTGCCGTGCCTTCATAGAAAGGTACACCGTCGGTACTTAGCTCGAAGCTGAAGCTTTGAACGATGTTGGTACCCATCATTACCGTAGACAGTAGACGCGAATCGTTGACGATAGTTTTACCACGCAGGTCGACATTGCGCAGCATCTTGCCGCTACCATCAAGGTTACGGAAGAACAGCTCTAAGCCTGGGAAGCCAAGTGTTGTACCCATGTAACCAGAGATGAAACCGTTTGGTTGTAATGAAATTTCCATTAGTATCGAATATGGCATCAAGCTGCTGTGGCTGTTTTCATCAAAGTACCATGCGTTTTCTGGCACTTCATATTCAGCAATACATGATGACGGCGTTTTAAAATCGCCACGTGTACCGTTAACTTCGATAACACGAGTTGTTAGCTGTAAATCGCCACACGGAGTACGTGGTGGGATCATTCCGCGATAGATAGAGAAATCAGGACCGAAACACTTTTCAATATCACCCGTTGCGAACTCAAACATATGGTACGGCGTGAACGGTACTGTGTCAGGTGTACGGTTTTGGTAATCAGGGACGATAGGTGCTTCAATATGTTGAAGAGGGATAACACCTTTATTGGGCGCAGTATTCAAGTCAGGTACTTGTGCCATTAAGGGCGCATTCGCTGATGCTTGTTGGCTGATAGGTGCTTCAACAGGCGCAATAACGTCTGCTTGAGCTGGCGTACTTTCTGTAACATAGCCTGATGAACCAAGGTAGCGAGTACATTCTGATTCTTCTTTGATCATCACGCCCAAGTTTTGGAAATCAACCACAACTTTGCCATCAAGCAAGATATCAATGTTTGCTTTTGCATATGGGCGAGGGCTTAAACCAATCTCGGTCACTTCCATGCGGTAAGTTAATACTGCTGATTGAGGTAGAACCTGACCACGACAACGTACTTGCTGCGGTGCATTTTCAAGTGGTTGGAAACGACCATTTTCCACTTGTGTGTGCATGCCCAAGTACATCATGAAGAACTGTAGTAACTGACCACAACCTTCTGCCATTAATGAACCAGCCATCACTGAGTCATCTTTAAAATGACAAGGGAAGTACCAGTGATCAGCTTCAAGTTGCTTGTGACCTTCGATTAGACCCAGTCCCCATGTACCACCTTGTGGATCAACATGGCTAACTTGTTCAATCATCATGAACTTATCAGAGCTGAAACACAGTGATGGTTGATGACGGTCTGAAATATGACTTTCACCGAAACAGCCAGCGATATTTGCGTCTAACAAGTTATGCAGTGTCTGGTAATCAAATTGTGTTTTCTGGCAATGCAGAAGCGGGTTGAAACGCTGCTTAACCGCTAGGTTTCTTGATTTGATTTCATCTTCAGTGCGAATAACACCTTTACCGTCAGCCAGCTCTTCATCGGAGAAGAAACCCGCACAGCCGTTATCCATTTTCAGGATCATCTTATCGCCGACGAAACATTCGTAAGAGAAGAAGAACAGCAAGGTATCGCCATTACGAGCAAAGTTATTAATAGAGATATCGTAACGTAGCGTATCACCACCACGAGGCAAGTCACCAAGGAAGGTCAGCGTACAATCTAATAGACGGTATACACGCTCGCCTTTGTTTTCAAAATCGATACCTAAGTAGCTTATTAGCATCAAGTCACACTGACCTGATTCTACTGCAACAGCCCAAGGGATTTGACCATCAACCAAATACGGTGCATCAACAGGAATATCGTATTCTGTCGTCATTGTGCTTGGCTTGTACTCAAGCATGGTTGCATCAAGCTTTGTTACTCGAGATACCAACAGGTAATCTGTGGTTGGTAGTCTTACACGGCGAGAATAGTTATCGATCACTGCATAGTCAGGACCAAACACATTAGCGATATCGCCTTCAGCGTATTCCACTAAATCTTCGTAATCCCAGATGCAAGGCTTGCGAATAGGGTTAACAACCGCAGGCGTTGCAGCCACATTCACTGGCACTGCCGTTGATGCTTCTGTTAGTGCTGGAGATGGTGCGGACTGGTGATCAAATACTTGACCTGTAGCGGCATTCATCTGAGCCGTTACTTCGTTCAATTGTGCCTTTAATAAGGCATCTGCCATCTTCAAACCTTGTTCACGGTTTTGAAGGAATGCTTGATGAACTTGTTGAGCGAGTTGTTGGTTTTCAACAAACGCAGAACTTTGGAATGCAGTTAAATCATGCTTATTTTTAGCGGATAGGACATTGGTCATATTGCTTTGAATACCTGTAATCGGCGTCTGACGAGGTGTTGTCAGAATCGGGGATACTGATGGAATTGCTGCTGGCTGTACGATGCTTTGTGGTTGAGCAACGGGTTTAGCAATAGCTTGAATGCGAGGCTGTTTAATCTTCGGCTCCGTATTCGCGACTTTCTGCTGAATGTGTTGAATGTCAGAAAGTTCGGCTGTCACGATATGTTGGTAAATATCGCGTCCACCAAGGGTAACTTGCTTAATTAATTGACGTTTTGAGTCGTTAGCCAACTCGCTACTTAGTCGTGTTGTTAACGACTGAGTTTCGGCATTGGTTTGGGTTAACAACAGTTGAGAACACTGGTTTTCGCTGACGTTAGCCACGATAGCCGCTTTAGTTACCGCAGCCGTTACCGTAGCATTTAGGCTTAGCAAGCCATGAAGAATACTTGCCATACCTGATGCCGCGTAACAATGACCTAAACGTTGATTAGCCTGAATGTGTGTAGCAGATGGCAGTGGGAACTGCACAGCATCAACACTTTCTGGTGCTTGGTTTAGCTCCAATAGGTTAACGTTGTTTGCTGCAATACCCGCAGTAGTTAGCAGGCGATCGCTAATGATATTGCTTTGAGCGACAGAACCAAAATCCAACGCGGTGATTTCGCCGTAGCTGTTTTTCGTTGATGCGTTATCCGTATCGACAAGAACGATAGCTCCTGCACCTTCACCTACATTCCAGCCGCTATCTTGCGCATGTAATGCAACAGGTGTAACGCTGTTTTTAAGGATGATTTGTTCAACGCTACCACTTAAATCAACGGCAGCAATAACCACTGCATCTAATGATTCTTGCGACATGAGGTTTTGTGCAACATCAATACAACGCGCAACAGATTGTTCAGCGGCTGAAATAGTGAAGGCTGGACCATTAAAGTCCCACAATGAGGCAATACGCGACGCCATTATGTTCCCAATGAAACTGGTGTACTGGTTTAGCTTTGCAGCATCCAGAACACTATCCATCGCAATGGCTTCAAGCGCTTGGTATTCACTATCTGTAAGCTGAACACCCATGTTTTCTAGGCTGTCAGCAAGTTGGGTATGTAAATTTACACGTCCACGGAACTGGTGCATTTCGAGTTCCGTTTCCATTGCAACCAATACAGCAACTTTTTGACCGACTTCAAGCTTTGCATCGCGAATGGCTTCATCGGCAACTTTCATCAACAAAAGCTGTTGTGAAATTAGACGGTCATCTTCATTCGGTGGCACTTTAAAGCGTAAGAAATCCAATTCAAACTGATCAATGTATGCGCCATGTGGAATCGTATCTAATCCAAACTGGCTTAATAGTTCTGGATGTTGATCTAAGCCTTTCCAGCGTTTTTTTGGTAAGGCAACAAAGGCATCAGTATTCGTTGTAATGGCGTTATGTAGGGCACTAATGGTTTTTAATGAACCGAAATGTGACGCGAGGCCTGTTACTTTCAATGCTGCAGAAGCTACTGGTTTTACAAGGCTATTCGTCGCTGAGCTATTTGCTGCCGAGTTAGCTGAATGAGCTTCAAGTAATAGGTGGGCATTACAGCCACCAAAACCAAATACTGACACGCCAGCACATCGTTCAGTATTACCTGCTTTGTCTGGCCAAGCTTGAACTTGAGTCGGTAGAGTGTGTGAACCGAACAAACCTTCAGGTGATGATAATGGCGTTGAAAGGTTAATGCTCGGTGGTAACACACCTTCTTTCATTGCAAAGATCATTTTCATGATCCCGGGCATGCCCGCAGCCGTTAACAAGTGGCCTAAATTCGATTTTGCAGAACCAATAAGCGGCGCTTGAGAACCGTTTAGTTTGTCGGCAAAGAAGCGCTCCATTGAGGTCATCTCAACTTTGTCACCCAAAGGTGTACCTGTTGCATGGCACTCAATGACTTCAATACTTTCTGGTGATAAATTTGTCGCTTCATAAGCACGTTCGAATGCTTGGACTTGTCCTTTGCTGTTCGGGCTCAGTACGAACTGGCCACGACCATCATTAGATAAGCCAATACCGCTAACAACGGCATAAATATTATCGCCATCACGCTCTGCATCTTCTAGGCGTTTTAGTACTAAAACACCAGCGCCTTCACCGGCAAAAAGCCCTTTACTATTGGTATCGAATGGAACCGATACACCATGGTCAGGGTAAGCGTGGAAGATAGAGAAACCCATGTTAATGAAGAATGGGTCTGCACCAGAAACCGCGCCCGCTAACATCATGTCTGCTTTACCTGTACTTAGGTAATCACAGGCTAACTTTAGTGAATAGACTGAACTTGCACATGCAGCATCTAGGCTAAGCTGTGCGCTGCCTAAACCAAGCGCATCGGCAACGAGCTTAGATGCATTGTGCGCCGCAGAACCGTTCGCAGGGTTAAGGCTAGTAATATTTGCGTTTGATGGGGTTAATGAAAAGTGTTCATTTCCCAGTTTGGCTTGTAATGCTTTCTCTACTACCGAATGGTAAATCGGTAGGAATAAGTCATTTGAACGCTTAGTCGGGAACGAAAGGGCACCCATAATAACACCCGTACGTTCAAGTACGGCGTCATCTAATGGAATGCCAGCATCAGCCAGTGCTTTGCGGCTGGTATCTAGTGCCCAAAGAAAGCTTTCATCTAAACCTTCAAATGTCTCTGCTGGCAAACGGTATCCGTTGCTATCAAAAGAGAAATTTTGAATGTAGCCGCCTTTATCACAATAAAAGCGATCTGATTCACCTTGTATACCCTGATAAGCATCAGGGTTAGCCCCTAATTTTTCAGGGCTCAACGTGGTGCGAGAATCTTTTTTAGCGAGCAGGTTTTGCCAGAAATCCTTTGGCGTATCCGCATCAGGATATTGATTCGCTAAACCGACAATGGCAATTTTCTTGCTTTGGGAAGCAGTACTGTGTTGAGAACTCACACTGGCTCTCCTTGTGTAGTGTTCGGTGTGGTATTCGCTGAAGATGCACTGCGTAATTTCAGTGTATTCACTTGTTCTTCTAACCCTTGAAGCAGGGGAGAAAGTGACAGCGGTATTTGGTGCGTAATTAACTGGGCGATGCACTTAAGCAAAGTAACAATATCTTCGCCGCCTTTTGCATTCGCCGCGACAGTACAACTCTCAGTTGTTACGTTATCTGTACGGTTTATCTTATCGATAAGCGTACTGGTTTGTCTGTCGGCACCAATTTCAACAAATAAACGTGCGCCTTGTTCACGAGCGGTGCGAATCAAAGCGGTAAAATCGAGTGTTGTGCAAAAGGTATCAGCAATGGAATTAGCAATACTTTGGCTATCGATATTCACAGGCACGTTTTGATTTTGAGGTAACAGCCCAGCTGCGCTGATGAACTTAATGTTCGTTGGTAGCTGATCACATAATGGCTGAGTATAAAACTCGGTGACTTGTGAATGCTGACTTAACGCTGGTGTGGTGTGCATGGCGGTTACACGATTCGCTGCAATACCGCGTTTACCAAGCTTTTTGAGTAAAGCACGACACGTCGCTTCACAACCTGCTAATACACAAGTATCACCTTGAATAATCGCAAGGTAGGCGCGTGGGAACTCAGGCAATAATGCTTCAATGGACGCCGAATCACAGCGAACAACAAAGCTATTCCACGTAATTTCTTCTGCATCAGTTAATTGCCATGCTTCACGTACTGCAGTTAGTTTACCTGAAATAGCAGTTGTGAATATTGGGCTCGTTTGGGTCAGTTCGATTAATGCGTGCGGATTTTTCCACACACCTAAACTCGCCCACATCGATGCTTCACCTTTAGAGTAACCTAAAGCAAAATCAGGCTTAACGGCAAATTCTTCGTAGAGTAATTGAGTTAACAAATAGCTGCTACCAACACCAGCAATCGCTAATTCACCGAGTGTCATTTCGGCTGGATTTTCACCGTATGTTTTTTCAGCTTGTAGCATTTCTTTCAGGTTTCCTTCGCGCTCTAGTTGTGCAAAAAGTGCGGGGAAATACTGATGAAATTCGCGGAACATGCCAGGGTATACAGTACCAACGCCTGGATACACAAAAGTAACGCCACCTTTGCTATTGGGTGCTGGCGAGAAACAACTACCGGCTGGTGTTTTGTAATGACTTTTCTCTGCTATTACTTTTGGTAAAGTATTACTGATTGCAGATATTTCCTGCAAAACAGCGGCAACAGAAGCGCCTTGAAGCACGATAGTCGGTAGTGATGCGTTTACTGATGTCAGGGAAATTGCAGACGAAATATCAGCTTGAAATTGCTTTAAGTTTTCCGCCATTAAAGAAATAAGCGTGGCGTTGTCATTTGCAGTCAAGTTATCAGGGAAGCCTGTTAAACGTTGCTTTAGCTGCTCTAATTGCACTGATAATTCTGTTTCATTCAGCCCTGAGAGGACGAAGAATAAGCGAGAGGCGTTCAGTAATGATTGCGCTTTTTGTAACCCTGTTGCTTGCGTTAATACCAAGCTACTTTCTGAATCAGAATGGGCATTAAACGTTAAACTTGCCACGCGTGCTTTATGGGGCTCAGTAAACCAGTAATGGTTTTTATTGTTTGCCGTATTGTTTGCAGCATGAGCTGTCGCATTGACTGTACGGCGAGCAATATCATCAACCATGTTAAAGAAAGCGAGAAACTGCTGATCGGCAGCTAATGTTTCAGATGTTTGTTGATGACTGAGATCGGCCTTTTGGCGACGAGACTGGGTGAGGGCTATTTCTATGCTATTAACAGAGCCTTCAGCAAAGCCTGCAAGGTACGCGTGGGGGTGGATTTTGTTTTTAGCTGCAGCTAAACCGCTAAGCATCAGTAAACAATGTTGTGGTTCGTTCGGCTTACACTGAGAGGTAAGTTGAACTAACTGACCTTGGTTTACCGCTTGAATCGCAGTTTGAAGCGCGGCATTGAAGTCATCATTAACCGCAATATGTTGAACTGCAGGTAATGACGCTAAAATATCGGCAGAAAGCCCAGCAGCATCTGCTGCTTGGGCTAAAAGAGCGATGCGCAATGGCATCGCTTTATTAGAAGAATCAGCCACTATGACAGAAGCTCCTTCTCTGGCTCAGACTTCACCAAAAATGCCTCATTTAGGCTTTTACTGATCGTTATTTTAGCGCTTTTCATAACAGCACTTAAACGACCATCTTGATGGTAAAGTGAGATGTTAGCTTGTAGTGAACGCGTCGTATTTTTAATTACGTCGAGTTCTAACCAACCTTTATCACCCGCTTGCATTGGTTCATAAGAAACAAATTCACCAATGGTAGAAGGTAGACTTGCAGCACCGTACTTCAAGCGCGCCCACACCAACATTGCTTGTAATAAGCAGTCTTCAGCGAAAGGCTGGCAACCACCAAGGTGTTGGGTTGGAACAAATGCGCCACAGTCTGTATCTGCCACTGTTGGCAACTGGCACTGTGCGAGCAAACCAGCATCATCAAAACGTTCAACCGTTGTAATGCCTTGCAGCCTTGGGCCATGGAACAGGGTGCCATTACTGTATAAGGCTTTAGCTGTTGTTACGGGTTCATTTGAATCTGCTGTAAAAGTTTTAGCTTGTGCAACGGATACGGGTTCTACAACCAGCATCGCTTTGTACTGAGGACGACCTTGGCAGCTGATCAATGCTTTGATTTGATCCGTTGCTTTTTCGTCTGGCGTCAGTGTTAATGTGAGCGTTTGTATTTCATTCGTATCAAAGATCACGCCTTTAAGCAGTTTGTAGTCGCGAACAGTAACGTTCGCTCCTAACAGTTGCTCTGCTGCTTCACGCATCCATTGAATGGCACACACTGTCGGTAACACTGGGTTACCGGCAATGCAGTGATCATTGATGAAAGGCATTGCTTTCGGGTCAAGATCGCGTGTTACAGTAATGCTTGAATTCAGCGGACTCTTTGCTACTAGCATAGACTCCGCATCAAGCTTTTTTACAGCGGCTTCCTTGTTGTCTGAACCTTGCATGCTTGTACCCACAAGCAGTTGAATACCTGTTTCACTTAGCAGCTGAGAGCTAAATAGTTCAGCACCCGCTTGAAGAGGAATCACGTATACACCACGGTCAGTAAACATTTTCTTCAATGCTGCGTTTACCATGCCACCGTCCCACGGTCCCCAGTTGAAGCTCATTACTTTTGCTTCAGGGTTACGTGCAGATAGCTGTAATGCAGCTTTATTCAAGATTTCATTGGACATCGCGTAATCGCTTTGACCAGTGTTGCCGTAGAAGCCAGCAGCTGATGAGAACATCGCAACCAGTTTTAGCTTGTCGCTGTTTAATGCGTTAAGCACAGCTTCAAGGCCGCCTACTTTTGTGCCATAAACAAGGTTTAACTCATCAAGTGTCTTATCTTGAATATGCTTATCAGCGAGTACGCCTGCGCCATGAATCAGACCCGTAATATCATTGAACTGAGACAATGTTTTAGCAACAGAGTCACGGTTTGATACGTCAAGGCTTATGTATTCAGCACTCGCACCCACGTTAGCAAATGCAGAAAGAGCAGTGTTAATTTCAAGGCTGCTTAATACAGGCTTGAGTAACGCGTCTACTTTCTTCGGTGTTGGTTTATCACCAGACGTTTGAATATGGCGAATGGCTGCCGGCTTTAGCTCGTTGGTTTGTTTACCTTGTGCCCATTCTGGCAGTTCGTTTACCGTAATATGCTGACTACGGCCTGCAAGAATGAAGTGTGATTTACACTGTTTAGCCAGTGTTAATGCACATTCAAACGTAACGCCTTTAGCACCGCCAGTCACAAGCACTTTATCGTTCTTGTCTAGTTTGGCTGAGGTGTTTTTTGTTAGAGCATTACCAGCATCGGTTGCAATCAGTGTTGCTCGACCAGATTCACCGTTATTCGCATCAGCAAGACCCACTTCAACAGTGTGAGTATCGATATCGAATAATTCGGCTGTTACTGCTTCTGCAAGATGACGAGCATCAAGCGTTGGTGCAACATCCAGTGCGCGACAGAATACTGTTGACCATTCGTGGCTCAATGTTTTCGTTAAACCAGATAATGCCGCTTGGTTTAATTCTGCATTGATAAGCTGTTCTGCATTCAAGTAACCGAAACCACCATCAATACGGCTTACCGTAAAGAAGGCACTGCGGTTTGTTGCTGCGTTTAACTGAGTTTTAAGCAATTTCGCGAATAGGAAAGCCATAGAAATGCTTTCTTTTGCAGTTGCATGCAATGTTACAGCAGTTGCTTTATCTGTTTTAGCATCGGTTGCAAGAGGTTGTAAGTGAATGAATCCACCAATTGCTTTTTGCTTGCTCTCAATGTCTGAAATGACAGTTTTGATACTAGCGTCATCAATGCTTGCTAATGTGTAGCTCGCGATTTCGCTATTTAACGGTGACGCGGCAGATAGAGGACTACGTACAACAGCAACTTGAAGGCCGTTTGCACTTAACTTTTCTGCTAGAACACCGGCATTGTGACCATCATCGGTAATCACGATACAAGCTTCTTTGGAAAAACAGTCTACTAATTTATCTACCGCTGGTAACTTTTTTAGCGCCACCTCGCTGTGAGGAGGAAGCTCTACATTGCTTGTTTCTGCAATAACTTCAACAACGGGCGTAGAAGGTGCTGCTACTGCTGAAGTGTTAGAAAGCTTGCTTTGCATGTAAGCAACGATTTCGCCCAGTGTACGACACTCAGCTAAATCTTCAGGGTTAAGTTCAGGCAAACCCGGTAGTTGGTCTTGCACGGTACCTAGAATTTCAACACGCTTGATAGAGTCGATACCAAGGTCAGCTTCCATGTCCATTGCAAGGTCTAGCATTTCTGCTGGGTAACCTGTTTTATCGGCAACCACATTCATCATCGTGTTTTGAACATGTGCAGCGTCTAAACCGTTTGATGCAGGAGCCGTAGCTACAGCTTCATTTTGTACCGCAGCTGTTTGTACTGCTACATTTTGTGTAGAGACAGCAGGTAGTTTGCTGTTCATGTAGTCAACGATTTCGCCCAGTGTACGACACTCAGCTAAATCTTCAGGGTTAAGCTCAGGCAAACCCGGTAGTTGATCTTGCACAGTACCTAGAATTTCAACACGCTTGATAGAGTCGATACCAAGGTCAGCTTCCATGTCCATTGCAAGGTCTAGCATTTCTGCTGGGTAGCCAGTTTTATCGGCAACCACTTCAAGCATTGTGCCTTGAACTTGTGCTGCGTCTAAACCGTTTGATGCAGGTGCCGCTGTTTGAACCGCTACATTTTGTACAGAGACAGCAGGTAATTTGCTGTTCATGTAATCAACGATTTCGCCTAGCGTACGACACTCAGCTAAATCTTCAGGGTTCAGTTCTGGTAAGCCCGGTAGTTGGTCTTGCACTGTACCTAGAATTTCAACACGTTTGATAGAGTCGATACCCAAATCTGCTTCCATGTCCATCGCAAGGTCTAGCATTTCAGTTGGGTAGCCAGTCTTATCAGCCACAACGTCTAGCATTGTGCTTTGAACTTGCGTTGCGTCTAAGCCATTTGATACTGATACTGATGCGATAGAAGCAGAAGCAACTGGTGCTGCTACAGCAGAAGCTGCAGGAAGCTTGCTGTTCATGTAGCTTACGATTTCGCCTAGCGTACGGCATTCAGCCAAATCTTCAGGATTTAACTCAGGAAGCGTCGGTAGCTGCTCTTGAACCGTACCTAGAATTTCAACACGCTTAATAGAGTCGATACCCAAATCTGCTTCCATATCCATTTCTAGATCAAGCATTTCAGTTGGGTAACCAGTTTTATCTGCAACCACTTCAAGCATTGTGCTTTGAACTTGTGTTGCGTCTAAGCCGTTTGATGCTAAAGGAGCGGAAGCAACCGTTGCTGAAACAGAAGAGGCTGCTGGCATTTTACTGTTCATGTAAGTCACGATTTCGCGCAGCGTACGACACTCAGCTAAATCTTCAGGGCTTAGCTCTGGCAGATTTGGCATTTGGTCTTGCACTGTACCTAGAATTTCAACACGTTTAATTGAGTCGATACCTAGGTCTGCTTCCATATCCATATCAAGATCTAACATCTCAGTAGGGTAGCCAGTTTTCTCTGCAACCACTTCCAGCATAACTTGTTCTGGATTCGCAGTTTGAACAGCCGCTTGTGCTACTGCCTGAACAACTGGTGTTGCTTTAACTGTTTGTGCAACAGGTGCCGCGATTGGCGCTGAAGCAACAGGCGCTGATTGTTGAGTTTGAACAACAGTCTTAACCGGCGCAGGTGTCGCGACTGGCGTAGCAACTATTGGCGTAACTACTGGTGCAGCAGGAGCCACTGATACTTGCTGAACTGGCGTCTGATAAACCGGAACCTGATGAGCAGGCGCTTGTGAAGTCAACATACCTAATGCAGAGTTATTGCTGTTTGCTTGTAACTCAAGGTAGTGGGCATGTGCTTTTAACGTTTCAGCTTGGTGCTGATGGAATAGCTCCATTGAACGTTGTAGGCTTTCTGGAATTGTAATACCAGCCGTTGCCATTTTAGCTTGTTCTGTCATCAATGCCGTGAACGTATCACCGTATTGCTGAGGAATTGCTAAGAACTGTTGATGAAGTTCAGCGGCCTGCTGTTGTGCACTGAAGAAAGCATGCAACGATGCATCACCGACTGGCAGTTGTGACGTTGCTTGTGTAACAACTTGAGCTGGAGCTGCTGTTACCGATGGCTGTGGCGCTGCTTGTGCTGTTGACTGTACAGTTACAGCCTGCGTTGGCGCTGCAGCAACAGGTACTTCGCGAATTTCCGTTTTAATCACTTCTTTTTCCACAATTTTTTCAATGATTTTTTCAACGATTTCAGTTTTAGTGCTTACTTCGCCAGTTGTTAATGACTTAGCCATTTTTGCACGAGTAGCTGGACTGATGTAATTCGCTGCGTTTAGTTTGATGTTCATTGGTGATGTTGCTGCTGGTGGTGCAATCTCTGCTTGATACGGGTCGATATTATCTAGCGAGATACCCACAACAGCGAGCTGAACTGCAGCTAAGCGTAATTGCTGATCACTATCACCCTTAGGGTTCGGGTTAATACTGATCGTGCAAAGCTCATCGGCTTTATTAGTTAACGTCTTTTCAACCAGCTTTTGTAGAATGTTCTTTGGTCCGAACTCGACAAATACACGTGCGCCAGCATCATACATAGCTTCAAGCTGTGTGCTGAAACGAACAGATTGCAACATATGTTGCTTGAACGCTTTCTTAATGACCTTGCCATCGCTCTTATGCAGTTCACCGGTTGCATTCGAATACAACGGCAATGCTGGGGTGCTGAACGTTGCTTTATCAATTGCAGTCGCAAAAGGTTTTTGTGCGTGAGCAACTAATGGCGTGTGGAAAGCGCCAGAAACAGGAAGAGGAATCGCTTTGAAGCCTTGCTCTGTTAGTGCTTTTGCAGCAAGTTGAGCACTGTCGGTAGGGCCCGCAATAACTAGTTGTGTTGGTGCGTTGTAATTAGCAATGCTTACGCCTTCAAATGCACTAATGCATTTTTCAACGTCTGCTAGCTTATCAGCGTCAAGAATAACAGCGTACATTGTGCCGCTATCACCTTTTGCTGGTGTTGCTGCCATTGCGTTACCGCGAGCAAAAGCAAGTTGGTAGTAATCATCTTGAGAGATAACACCAGAAGCGCATAGGGCACTTAACTCACCAAAGCTGTGACCTGCAACCATGTCGGCTTTAAAGCCCGCTTGCGTTAGCAGTTCAAACTGTCCCATCGACATCACACCGATTGCACTTTGTGCATTAGCGGTATTAGTCAGTAAAGCCTCTTGTGCTTGTGTACTTTCTTTATTGAACATTGGAATAGGGAACAGAATCTGTGACAGTGCTGTTTTCTTACTCTGACCAAATACTTGATCGGCTTTCGCTAACTGTTGGCGCATTTCAGGGTAGTGACACGCTAGCTCACGGCCCATGTTGAGGTACTGTGAACCTTGACCTGCAAACAATGCCGCAACTTTTGCTGAATCATTGCCGCTTACAAGCGCTGATTCGCGGTAGCTTGTACCACTAGGAAGCTGCCAATGCGTTTTAGTTTGGCTTTCTAGGTTTGAAATCGCTTGAGCAAGCTGAGTGTTTAGCTCTTCGCTTGTTTTAACAACTAGACCTAAACGTGCATGTGATGCTTCGATGCTGCGTAAACCATGGCTTTCAGCCAGTGTTTCAAGATTCACACTATCGTTTGCAAGATTTGCTGACGTTTCTTTTAAGCTAGCAATCAGTGCTTCGCGAGACGCTGCGCTAAACAATAACGTTTGTGCGACTTGGCGCTGACGGTATTTGTCACCGCGTGCATGTTCTGGTGTGTATTCTTCCAATACAATGTGGAAGTTTGTACCACCGAAACCAAATGAACTGATACCAGCACGACGTGGCGTACCATCAACACGTTGCATCCATGGACGCGTCTGTGTATTGAGGTAGAAAGGTGAGTCCTCAATATTCAGTTTAGGGTTAGGGCTTGTTACGTTGATTGTTGGCGGCAGTACTTTATGGTGCAGTGCTAAAGACGCTTTGATTAGGCCAGCAGTACCTGCTGTTGATTTAGTGTGACCAATCTGAGATTTCACTGAACCTAATGCGATGTGTTGCTTCTCGTCATTACCTTCACTGAATACCGAATTTAGGCCACTGAATTCTGCCACATCACCAGCTGCTGTACCTGTGCCGTGGGCTTCAAGTAAACCAAGTGTGTGCGGTGCAAAACCAGCATCGTCGTAAGCTCGTTTAAGTGCTTTAGCCTGACCTTCAGGGCGAGGCGCATAAATACTCTTAAACTTACCGTCTGAAGAGGCGCCAACACCTTTAATTACTGAATAGATACGGTCGCCATCACGTTCTGCGTCTTCAAGACGTTTAAGCGCAATCATGCCGATACCTTCACCAATCATCATACCTTTCGAGTCAATATCGAATGGTTGAATTGTTTCGTTGGTGGTAAATGCAGGCGTTTTAGAGAAGCTCATGTACATAGTTGGTGAGTTATCGGTACACACACCACCTGTGATCATCATTTCGCTGCGGCCTTCAACAAGCTCGCTTAATGCCATACGCAATGCAGCAAGAGAGCCCGCACATGCAGCATCAACGACACAGTTCATGCCACCAAGGTCGAAACGGTTAGCAATACGACCGGAGATAACGTTACCCAAAGAACCTGGGAATGAGTTTTCTTCCCAGTGAATGTATTGATCTTGGAATTTCTTAATCAACATTTCACTGTCTTCGTCAGTGATACCGCTGTTTTTGAATACTTTTTTGAGAACAGGGTATTGAAGACGAGCGTTAAGGCTTTGACTGATCTTCTGACCACCACCCACACCAAGGGTAATACCGATTTTGTCGCGGTCGTACGTTTCAGGAAGATTAGCATCAGCCAATACTTCTTTTGCTACGATCAGTGAAAGTAGCTGTGACGTGTCAGTTAGTTCAAGAATGTTAGGCGGAAGCCCGAATTCCATTGGGTTGAAATCAACTTCCGGCATAAAGCCGCCACGCTTACAGTAAGACTTATCCGGTGTGCTTTTGTTTGCATCGTAATAATCTTCTGGGCGCCAGTGAGTTTCAGGCACATCTGTAATAGCATCAATTTTCTCGCTGATAAGATCCCAGAACTTATTCAAGTAACGGGAATTCGCAAACATACTCGCCATACCAACAATCGCAATTGGCATGTCTTTAAGACGTTTATTGAGTCGCGTATCTTCCTGCGATTCAGACGTGGTTTTCGGGGTTTGGCTCATCATGAGTCTCCGCTTAACACCCAAGAGCTGGGCGTCATATATTCGGTGTGGGCGTTGCGATTAGGCAACTGTTGAAAAATAAGAGTGAAAAAATGACATAACGCATGTGTGAGTACAGGCGCTAAAAATTGATTGGAAGCGTCATGGCTTCGGAATGTACGAGTAGAAAGATTATGCATATTTATGACTGCATTTTTTTGACATTCGACGATGCACAGTTGTGCTTTCATTCGTAACGGTAATATCCATCGTAATCCTGCTGTACTACTGCTGCGATTATCAAATAAGGAGGCACTTACCATCCGTAATGAAAGCATGCTTAATCAGTTAATGGTTGAGCAGACTACCCGAGGACGCTTTTCGTTACAATCACTGGAGCAAGAGGTTGGATCACTTCAGACCAGTTTTAAAAAGCAATTTCCGAGCATTTGTAATGTTTAGGTTATTAAGTTATTGATTATATACCTATAATTCCACTAAATTAGTGTAAATACTCAAATGCAATTGAAAATATGACCTATACCGCACTTTTGTAAATAAGTGTGATGTAACAGCTGATACCAACGGGTTTGTGAGCTTCGTTGCAACAAAAAGTTCTTAGGCAATATAGTAGATGATTACACTTTTTTACCCTCATAAACAGGTAACTTGTTGGCAGGATGTGAGTGGATATAAAAGATACGGCTGATTACTCGAAAGGATATTTTTTTGTCATCTTCAAGTGCTATTCAGCTATGGCTCTGTCTTCGGCATTAACGTATCGGTGATATTAGCAAAATTGGTGTTGTTGACACTTGTAAATTGTGTGAGTTGTTAGAAAAAAGCAGGAAAAGGCTGAGCCATAACGAGTTAATTAAAGTGACTTGTTATCGTAAAGTTGACGAAATGAGTTGTGCGTTATTTGTACGAGCCAAGTAAAGGCTAACAACTGTGGTAGGAAGTTTACCGCTAATAACAGCGGTAACTTGGGTATACATATGAATGGCAGACAGTGCATAAATGTGAATTTAATCAGCCATCATCGAAGCGAGAATATCAGCAGGTACAGGTTGTAAGCGTTTTTCTTTATCTAGACATACCATTTCAATATCACCAATAACGGCTGCACGACTTGCATCTGGTCGCCAGACTTCTTGACGCCACAGTGTTTTGTATTTGCCATCCAATGTGAACGATGTGCGAATATCGCAGATCTCAGCAAATTCCACACCATCTTGAAAAATCATATTCGCTTTGTATACGGCAAAGCCTAATCCGTGGTCATTCCACAATGTGGCGAGTTTATCACTATCAATAACGTGTTCGCGTGCACGTTCAAAATACTTTAAAAAATTTGGGTGATAAACCACACCAGAATGATCGGTATCTTCGTAATAGATTTGCACTGGGTGGTGATAAATTTTGCTCATTGTTGCAACAACTCTCATGCGGGCGGGATAAAAAACATAATAATATGCTAATTGGTGTTCATCATTAAGTAGAATCACCAAAGTGGTGTAACTCAATATGAACTTATCTACTTTGATGGTTACAGTCTGTAAATTCAAATGATTTAAAACTGGTCGTACAAGCTAGCAACATCTCGTTATATGACAGTTTTTATTGAATCATGCGGGTTTTCTTGCTCAAATGGCGCGTTACTATACCCAAGTTACCTCAAGTCGCAGGGATCTGTGAGATTAAAATCGGTGGTTTAATGCCATTTATTTGCTTTTTACTGGGTCTCCAGCCAAGTTCTTACGATGTATTGAGGTTGTTTTGGTATAAACCCATAATAACGATGATCGGCACTTTTCGCCGAGATAGTGAGCAAGTTATATAGCTTAATGAAATATTCTAGCGTGTTTATCAATAGTCTAGCTTACGAGTTAGCACCACAAGTGGTTTCGAGTTCTGAGTTAGAATCCCGTTTAGCCCCTTTATATCAAAAATTCCGCATTCCTATGGGCCAACTGGCAGCACTTACTGGAATAGAAGAGCGTCGATGGTGGCCGAAAGGTCACGTTTTATCTGATGGCGCATTATTAGCAGCCCGTAAAGCGATTGATGAAACGGGCATCAATGTTGAAGATTTAGGTGCTGTTGTGTACACCGGTGTATGCCGAGATCAACATGAACCCGCAACGGCTTGCCGTATTGCCGCTGAACTAGGCGTATCAAAGAATACGGCTATCTATGACATCAGCAATGCGTGTTTAGGCGTACTTTCGGGCATTCTAGATATCGCAAATCGTATCGAACTAGGGCAAATCAAAGCTGGATTAGTGGTTTCATGTGAATCTGCTCGTCATATTGTTGATATTACTATCGACCACATGCTTGCCGAACCGACGATGCAAAATTTTGCGCAATCTTTAGCAACCTTAACGGGTGGTTCAGGTGCTGTTGCTGTGATCTTAACAGATGGCAGTCTTCCTCTTCACAATGAGCGCCAGCATCAGCTATTAGGTGCTAGCCACTTATCAGCACCAGAACATCATGATCTGTGTCAGTGGGGCTTACAAGAAGTCGGGCCTCAGCTGTACCGTGAATTTATGCGAACAGATGGCGTAACACTATTGAAAGAAGGTGTGCAACTGGCGCGTGATACATGGTCACATTTCTTAGCGCAGCGTGACTGGGTCGTTGAAAATGTAGATAAAGTTATTTGTCACCAAGTTGGTGCATCTAATCGTCGACAAGTTCTTAACGCACTTAATATTCCAGTAAATAAAGAATTTCCTACCTATAAGCTAATGGGCAATATGGGCAGTGTTTCTTTACCTGCTACCGCTGCAATGGCCCATGATCATGGTTTCTTAAAATCAGGTGATAATGTGAGCTTTCTAGGTATAGGTAGTGGGCTTAACTGTATGATGTTGGGCCTTAAGTGGTAATCAAATCTTCTTGAGTCGATGGTTACTGTTCATACTGAGTATAAATACCAAATAGTTACAAAAAACAGGATGGGTAATTCCATCCTGATAATAGTCAAGGATTGGTCATGTTAGACACATTGTTTCCCTTTAAACGTAATTTTCTTAGCCGCAATGGGCACAAACTCCATTACGTAAATGAAGGGCAGGGTGAGCCTGTCGTTATGGTTCATGGTAACCCGAGCTGGTCTTTCTATTACCGTAATTTGGTGACGGAATTAAGCCAGAACCACCAATGTATCGTACCTGACCATATCGGTTGTGGTTTATCAGATAAACCCGATGATGCGGGTTATGACTATACGTTAAAGAACCGTATCGATGATCTCGAAGCATTGCTTGAACACCTTGAAGTGCGTGAAAATATTACCCTTGTCGTACATGACTGGGGTGGAATGATCGGCATGGGTTATGCGGCTCGTTATCCTGACCGCATTAAACGTTTAGTGATACTTAATACAGGTGCTTTCCATTTACCTGACACTAAACCTTTTCCATGGGCATTATGGATTTGTCGCAATACGCTATTAGGCACAGGTTTAGTGCGTGGTTTTAATGCATTCTCATCCATCGCTTCTTATATTGGTGTTAAACGTAAACCAATGAGCCCTGAAGTACGTAAAGCGTATGTTTCTCCTTTTAATTCTTGGGCAAACCGTATTTCTACGTTACGTTTTGTACAAGATATACCGCTGAGAAAAGGGGACAGAAACTACGAGTTAGTCTCTGAGATCGCAGCAAGTTTGCCGAAGTTCTCACACGTTCCAACGCTTATTTGTTTTGGCTTGAAAGATTTTGTATTTGATAAGCACTTTTTAGCGGTATGGCGTGAAAAAATGCCACATGCGATAGTGCATGAGTTCGAAGATTGCGGACACTACATATTAGAAGATGCCAGCGATGAAGTTGTACCGCTTATTTCAGATTTTATGAAGACGCCATTAGCAACTGATAACAAGCCAAGCGAGGCAAATTTGTGATGGATAAAGGGCATGAGATTGATGCCTCTAAAGCCAATATATGTCGCCATTTAACACGCGCGGCAAAAGAAATACCAGCTTCGCTCGCTGTTGCTGTTCAAAAACGATCATTATTCGGCAAACTACGGTATGAAGAATTAACGTTCGAACAGTTAAATACTGACAGTAACGCAATTGCACAAGCGTTGAATGATCATGGTATTAAACGAGGCATGAAAGCGGTACTGATGGTAACGCCTAGTCTTGATTTTTTTGCCCTTACATTTGCGTTATTCAAAGCGGGTATTGTTCCTATTTTGGTTGATCCCGGTATGGGGGTTAAAAACCTCAAACAGTGCTTTGATGAAGCTAAGCCCGATGCGTTTATTGGTATTCCTAAAGCACATATTGCCCGTTGTTTATTTGGTTGGGGTAAACCGAGTGTTCGACGTTTACTCACCGTTGGTGGGAATGATGTATTTGCCAATATTTTTGGTGGCACAACACTAAAAGCATTACTTAAACGTAATACTGTTATTAAGCCGCGCAGTAAAATGCATCAAGCGATTGATTATGATATTGCCAAGCTTAAAAATGATGAAATGGCAGCCATTTTATTTACCAGTGGCAGTACGGGTACGCCGAAAGGTGTAGTGTATACCCATGCAATGTTTGAAGCACAAATCAGTGTATTGAAAAATGATTATGGTATCGCCCACGGCGAGCGTGATCTTGCTACCTTCCCGTTATTCTCTCTTTTTGGTCCAGCTTTAGGCATGGCATCGATTGTGCCTGATATGGATGCCAGTAAACCAATAACGGCTAATCCCGACAGTTTGTTTGCGGCGATTGAACAATACCAATGTACCAATATGTTTGTGAATCCTGCGTTGATAGAGCGTTTAGGGAAAGCGGGTACACAGCGTCATAAACCTCATACATTACCCAGTATCAAACGTGTTATTTCTGCTGGCGCACCAGCTACTATTTCGTCAATTTCACGTTTTAGCACAATGCTAAATAGCGGGGTTGAAGTACTGAATTCTTATGGTGCGACAGAATCATTACCCCTTACTATGATTGGTAGTGATCAGTTAATGAAAACCACGGATATCACTGATAACGGTGGTGGTATTTGTGTCGGTCAAGCTGTTGATGGCGTAGATATTGCGATCATTGCGATCACCGACGATCCAATTACTACGTGGGACGAAACGTTACGTCTACCTGTAAACCAAATTGGCGAAATCGTTGTAAAAGGTCCCATGGTGAGCCGTGCGTATTATCACCGTGACCATGCAACCGTTCAGGCTAAAATTACCGATGGGGCGGATACTGTACGTCACCGCATGGGGGATTTGGGCTACTTAGACGAAAACGGGCAACTGTGGATGTGTGGTCGTAAAGCTCACCGTGTTGAAGCCAATCGCGTTGCGGAAGCGTCAGACAAGCTGCCGTATTTCTCTATTCCTTGTGAACGTATATTTAATACTCACTCTTCAGTCAAGCGTACCGCATTGGTAGGTATTGAACGTAATGGTGAAACCGTACCACTGCTGTGTGTTGAGCTTAATAAAGGCACAAGCCTGACGGATGATACTGCCCGTAATACGTTTTTTGCCGAGCTTAAAACGATTGGTGCTAAACATCAGCAAACTGTGGGTATTGTCGATTTTCTAATTCACTCTGATTTTCCGGTTGATATACGCCATAACGCCAAGATTTTTAGAGAAAAACTGGCTGTATGGGCGCAAAAAGAAGGGAAAGCATCATGAGTCTTTCACTGGCTGAAGAAACGGCATTACTCTCGCTATCTTCAAATGTAAAACATGCATTTGTAACGGGCGCAGGTGGTTTTTTAGGTAAGGCAATTTGCCGATATCTGCGTATTGCTGGTATTCAAGTTACGGGTTTTGCCCGTGGCAGTTACCCTGATTTAGAGCAAATGGGTGTCACCATGGTGAAAGGTGATATCAGTACTAAGTCTGATTTATTACAAGCGATGCAAGGTTGTGATCTTGTGTTTCATGTCGCATCAAAAGCAGGGGTGTGGGGATCTAAAAGCGATTACTACAGCCCAAATGTAGACGGTGCGCGTAATATTATAGAGGCATGCCAAGAACTTGGTATCGATAAGTTGGTTTATACCAGCACGCCAAGTGTAACCTTTGCAGGCAGTGATGAGGCTGGAATTGATGAATCGGCACCGTATGCCGCTAGTTATCTTAATTTCTATGCAGAATCTAAAGCCATTGCCGAACAAATAGTACTGGCAGCCAACGGAAAGTCAGTAAAAACTGTCGCATTGCGTCCTCATCTTATTTGGGGGCCGAACGATCCACATCTTGTACCTAGAGTGATTGAACGTGCAAGAGCGGGGCGTTTAAAGCTTGTGGGGCATGAAGATAAATTAGTTGATACCATTTATGTTGATAATGCAGCCTATGCCCATATTTTAGCGGCATTACGTTTAACCGAACCAAGCAGTACTTGTGCTGGGAAGGCTTACTTTTTGAGTAATGATGAACCCATAACAATGGCAGCCATGTTCAATAAAATCTTATCGTGTGCTGATTTACCTAAGGTGACAAAGCGTGTGCCTGCGGGATTAGCGTATCAGGTAGGTGCGTTATTAGAATGGCTATATGGCGTATTGAATAAGAAAGAAGAGCCGATAATGACTCGCTTTGTTGCGCGTCAGCTGTCTACCTGTCATTACTTTGATATTAGTGCTGCTAAGCGTGATTTAGGCTATACACCCTTGGTAAGTATTGATGACGGTATGAAACGGTTGAAGCAGACTTTGAACGCCTAGTGACGCGAGTCGAGAGGCGAGTTTCAAGACGATATATAACACTGTTAATTGAAAAATAAAAAAGACCGAACTGTGTATGCAGTTCGGTCTTTTACTTTAAGCTAGATATTACACCACAAACTTGTTCATGATTTCATCTTGGGCCCGTACGGTATTGATTTGAATCGCCATCGCGTCGTTGGCTCCATCCGCAGCACTTGCGACTTGTTCCGATAAATCTTTTATCTTAATGGTATTACTGTTGATCTCTTCTGCTACCAAGCTTTGTTCTTCTGCAGCAGAGGCAATTTGCATGTTCATGTCGCTGATTTGCTGAATGGCCACACGTATACGCTCTAGCGCACCATCTGCTTCTTGGGCTTTCGTTACCGTATTGGTTGCTGTTTCTTTGCTTTGGCTCATAACAGCCACGGCAGAGCTTGATCCAGATTGTAACTGCTCGATCATCTGGCGGATTTCTGTGGTTGATTGCTGAGTACGTTGTGCAAGCGTTCTCACTTCATCGGCGACCACAGCAAAACCTCGGCCTGAATCACCAGCACGAGCGGCTTCAATGGCTGCATTTAACGCAAGCAAGTTGGTTTGATCAGCGATTTCATTAATAACTTTTAAGATGGTTTCAATATTGCTTGTTGCATGTTCCAGTTCGCGAACCACGTTTACAGCTTGGTCAATTTGCTCTGAAAGCTCGTTAATGGCTGATGAGGTGTGCGAGACAATACTTGCTCCTTCAATGACAGCGTTATCGGCTTCTTGGGCTGACGCTGCTGCACCTTGGGCGTTGCCCGCTACATCAGAAGAGGTTGATGCCATCTCGTTCATTGCTGTCGCGAGTTGTTCTAATTCTTGCAGCTGGGTCGACATCGCGCTAGCCGACTGCTTTGCACCTTCTGCCGTTTGCTCGGTGCCTGCCATAATATCTTCACCTAGCGACTTACTTTCGATAATTAAGTGCTGCAGCTTTTCAGTGAAGGCATTAAAGCCTTTTGCTAATTCTGCAAACTCTTCATCGGTGTTGGTATCGAGGCGACGGGTTAAGTCTCCCTGACCTGATGCGACATCTTGAATCGCATCGTTTAATTCGCGCAGTGGGCGCATTAAGACTTTAAATACTAACAACAAAGCGATGATGCCAGCGAACAATGCCACCAACGAATAGATGATAGAATCGTTTTTCAGCTCATCAACGGCAGCAAATGCGATGCTTTCATCGAGCACAACACCTACGTACCAGTCTTGACCATCAATTTTGTCGAATGATACCTCTAGATCTTTTCCGTCAGCTACAAAACTCTGTGATTGCTCAGAAATTGATGTGTTACCTAAGAAGCTCGACATTGGTTTGCCATTTAATTTGGCATTTGGGTGTGAAATGATAATGCCATCAGCCGAAACAAGGAAGATGTAGCCTGCATCAAGCAAAGAAACCTTGTTCGCTAATTCCGCTAAACCAGATAAGCTGACATCAAAGAAGATGGCCCCTTTAAATTGATTGTTTTGCATCACTGGTGTCGCAATTGATACCAATATTTCATTGGTTACCGAATCAGCATACGGTGCTGTTATTATAATATTATTGGCTTGTTTGGTATCTTTATACCAAGGGCGGCTACGCGGATCCCATGATGCACCAGGATCCCAGTTAGGATCGTTACTCACAAAGCTCCCATCCGACTCAAAACCAAACCCTGTAAGTAAGAAAGTATTCTTTACGATAGGTTGGCTAATCACCGTTTCAATCTCAGATGGCGTTAGATTTTCTTCTGCCATGCTGGTGGCATAGGTGGCTAGCGCTTTACGACTGTTTAATTCGGCATTAACGGTACTTCCTATACCCGATACAATCTCTTCCACACTTTTAGTAACCAGTGAGTGGATCTGCGATTTTATATTGAAATATTGATTAGCAGAGAGCGCAGACAGCGCAACCAAGAGAATGGCGGAAGAGGTCGCCACAATTTTGTGATTAAATTTCATCGGGTTATTCCTTTAGCAAATGTCAAATACAGTGTATTTCTATTCTTATGTTCTTTTTATCGGCAATAAGGCTGGTTTCTATAGGTTGAATGTAAGAAATATGTGAAAAAAGAATACATGCTTTGTACTTTATGTAAGGGGATGTGATGCCGCTTCAGGTTTAATTTGTGGGGTAATTGATATTCTTAATAATAAGTGCCAAATGACGATATGTGTCAAGGTGAATGTAATGGTCAATGAATGGTGGGCTAGGGATTGGTAGAAATGAAATTAAGGGGGGCCAGAGAATCATTACCGGTATGAAAAAGAAAAGGGCACTCATGCTTTACTTGAATAAGTAATGTCATGAATCCCCTTTATTGACTGGTTAGCTATATGCAGTGATATAGCTCAACGCAGTAGTACCAATTAACTTACTTCGATCGGACCGCCGAATGAAGTAACAGGTGGCACTTCACCTTTGAACTTCTCAAAGTCAACCAAGCAGGTGTTTGCACTGGTTGCCTGAGCAAGCTCTGATGACGGAATATCCTGAGTCAGGGTATTTGGATCGCCATAGGTATCAATTGCACCTACTTTTTCGTTTAGCGGGCCGTACCATGCACCTTCTTCAATACGGATAACACCACGAGCGTAACTGTCACTAAGCACTGCACCAGCAAGTAGTTGACCACGGTCATTGAATACGCGAACGATATCACCGTCTTTGATGCCTTTTTCTGCGGCATCTTTCGGGTTGATATAGACAGGCTCACGACCTTTCACTGCGTAAGTTGCACGCATTTCTTCAGACTCACACATTTGAGAGTGCAAACGCTTATCAGGGTGACAAGACTGCATCCAGAATGGGTGTTTCTTCGAACCAGGGCCACCGTGAGAACGTTCACTCTTTTCGAACCACATAGGGTGGCCTTGACAGTGTTCGTAACCGAAACGGTCGATCTTACGGCTTGAAATTTCAATGAAACCTGATGGTGTGCCTAGTGCATTGATTTCAGGATCTTCACGGAAATCAGCATGGCGAACCCATGGTGTACCTTCACCAAAATCAAGTACGCCTTTTTCCCAGAATTCATCAAACTCAGGCATATCGAACTTGGCTTTGTTTGCGTCGCGACAGTCAGAGTACAATGAGCGAACCCACTCCATCTCATCCATGCCACGGGTATATTCTTTGTGACGACCAAAACGACGAGACAGCTCAGTAAATATGTCGAAGTCAGTTTTAGATTGGTATAACGGGTCAACTAATTTGTGCATCGCAACCAAACCACGACCACTGTATGAACCGTAAACATCAATATCGTTACGTTCAAACTGTGTACAAGCTGGCAGTACGATATCGGAGAAACGACAAGTTGCCGTCCAAGCGAAATCAATAGTCACAACTGTTTGAAGCTTCTGGAATGCTTGCTTCATACGGTTACGATCTTGGTGGTGATGCCACGGGTTGTTACCACTGATTATCATCATTTTGTAATCAGGCAAGATAACTTTAGAACCGTTGTATTTGATTTCTTTACCAGGTTCAAGCAAACAGTCAACCCAACGAGCAACCGGAATAGTACGGCTGTAACCGTTAAAATCGTTGTTATCCCATTTAGGCTTTTGACCTTCGTCAACATTACGAGGGAAGCCGCCAGGTGCCGCGAAACCGGTTGATGGAACACCAATTGAACTGTAGTGGTGACCGTAAGAAACACCGCCGCCAGGTAAACCAATTTGACCTACCATTGCCGCGATTACAGCACCCATCCAGTAAGGCTGCTCACCGTGCTCTTGGCGTTGAATACACCAACCAAATAGAATCTGAGTACGTTCAGAAACCAACATACGGGCAAAGTCACGGATTTCATCAGCAGGTAAGCCACAAATTTCCGCTGCCCACTCAGGTGTTTTTTCGATGTTATCTTTGCTCTTACCCATGAAGTAAGGCACAAACTCATCGAAGCCTAAGCAGTACATCTTGATGAATTCTTTGTCGTAAAGATCTTCAGTGTACAAAGTATGTGCAACTGCTAGCATGAATGCTACGTCAGTTTGCGGGTTAATATACATGTGGTCGTTGCCCAAGAAACGTTGTGTCTTGTTTTTCACTGGGTCAACAGACAGTACGTTGATCTCGCCTTTTGCAACTTTCTCTTTTAGTTGTTCAAGGTATGCGAACGATTCATGTGTTTCACAGTTCCAGCCAACTTGTAGGTTTTTCACTGGATCTGTTGCCCACAGTACGATGTTCTTACTGTGGTCTAGAATTTCAGACCAAGATGTACCTTGAGCGTACACTTCTGTCGAACCTAATACGTAAGGCAGAATGGTTTGGCCTGCACCCGTCGAGTAGTCGCCTACTTTTGTGATGAAGTTACCGTGCATGCCGACAGCACGTTGCATGTGGCTAGTACAGCTGTGGAACTGACCTGTTTGACGCCAGCCAGTTTGACCAGCGTGCAATGCCCATGGGCCGTAGTCTTTTTGAACACGTTCTAGCTCGCGGTAGAACAAATCAAGCGCATCATCCCATGTCATACGGATGAAGCGGTTGTTACCACGTGTTTCGCCACTGTATTTATGTTTTTTCAACCAATCTAGACGCACCATTGGGTAACGAACACGTGATGGGCTGTAGATAATTCCCTTAATGCCGTTCAGCATGTCAGTAGGGTACTTATCCATTTCTAATGGCTTAATTTCTTGTACTTTACCCGCATAAACGTGGGCACGGAATGCGCCCCAGTGAGAACCGGATGTTTTCCATGTTCCTGTTGTTTCTGCTGCCATCGCTTTTGATGATGCTAGTAGGCTAGGACCAATTACAGATACTGCACTTGTTGTCGCTAAGCCTTTAAGAAAACTTCTTCTGCTAACAGACATATTCAAATTACTCCATCAATCGCTTAGTGTTTGTTATCAGAAAAATCTGAAGAGTGTTTTTGTAGGTACTTCAATACCAGCGCTTTGCTGTCTGTATCGAAGTTTACAAATGCCATCATACCGTTGAACATACCAGGCCATGTGTTGGCATCGAAGTGCTCTTCAGCAGGCTGAGTGTGACAAACAGAACAGTTAGTTTGGTAAGATTGCTTAGCTTTGTCCCAAATAGGTTGAACATCGGCTAGCATTGCATCTTTCTTCATCCACACTTTCACGTTTACACGCTGCCATGGTAGACCAGTTAAGTCGTCTTCTTTAATTTCGAATTTATCAACAACCGCATCGTTCTGTGCACTTTCTTTTAGTAAAGAAGCAACCGCGATGTTCATACCAAAGTCTTCTTGAATGACGCGACCGTAACCTTTGTCTTTACGCCAGCCAGCAATTTCAACTTGCATAACATCGCCAGATTCAGCAACAACTTTTACTGAAGACGCAGGGTTTAGAAGGCCTGCTTCAACGGTTAACGCTTTATCTTCATAAATAGGTAAATGACGAACACTGGTGTAGCTTTCATCTTTTTCATATTTAGTGTTTGATGCCAATTGCTCTAGTTCAGAGATCATGCCGCCACTTGAATCCATATTTTCAGGAAGGTGGTGTGCAATACCTTTATGGCAATCAAGACAGCTTTGGTCTCGTTCTTTCGCTTGCTTCATTTGAATACGAGCAGTAGGGGACATTTTAGTAAAGTCCATGCCGTCGTAATCGTGACAATTACGGCATTCCAATGATTTATTGGCGCTAAAGCGATCCCATTCATGCTGGGCAAGTGTTATTCGGCGTTCTTCAAATTTTTCTGGTGTATCGATAAAGCCAGCAAAGTGAGCGAACACTTCTTTACTTGCTTGAATCTTACGAGAAATCTTTGATGTCCAGTCGTGAGGAACGTGACAATCAGGACAAGTAGCACGAACACCAGAACGGTTTTTATCGTGAATAGTGCCCGCGTATTCTGGTGCGATGTTATCAGCATGACAACCAACACAGAATTCTTCGGTGTTAGTTGCTTCTAGTGCCGTGTTAAACCCACCCCAGAAGATAATGCCTGCTAAAAATCCGCCTAGGGTTAGGACACCTAGGCTGATATGTACACTTGGACGAGCAAACGTCTTCCAAGCTTTTAATAAGAATGATTTCATAATGTGCTCTTTCTAAACTAATTCAGTTATATTTATTGGTAAGTTGCTTAGCCACCATGACCAGGAGGACCTAAAAGGAACACTTGCAGCATCCAAATAATAAAACCGTACCCACCTACAAACATCACACTAAGAATTGGAAATAAAAAGACAGTGATAAAAAGGAAGGATTTCCACTCGCGAGACCGCGTTTCCCCATCACCGTTATTAGTAACACTACTCATAAACACCACCTGCTATTTTTTATGTTTTTATTTAAATAGAATGCATTTCAAAATGTAACAAACTATTCATACGCAGATCATAAAGTAGTCACTCCCTATAGTTCAATTAATACTTAGGGGTTAACCTTATATTTAATAAGTTTTTTGATGCTGTACAGAATTATTAATACGATACGATCTAATGTGCTGTTTTATATATAAATAATAAGAAGTAAGAATAAATATGAAAAGATATGAAGAGTGACTTTTTGTGGCTTAATGTTTTCAGTTTGTTTTATTTGTAGCGGTAATGTATCGAGGTGTTGCTATCCACAGTAAATAAAAGGTTATTTTGCAGCTGAAATAAAATATGAAACACGATGATTAACAAGATGGTAATTTATATCTTAGAAATACGGTAACAATTTACGGAACTACAGATATTAAGATCTATTTAGAAAAGTAATGAATAGCTGTTCTGGTGACGACTGAACTTTTTTATAAGTATTCATTATTAATAGCATGTCTACCTGAATGAATGCTGAACGCTATAAAGCGTGGCTATACATATAAATAAAAAAGGGTAGCGCAATGCTACCCTAAGATGTAACTGTAAGCTTAATTACATCTGTTAATCTACTAAACCATATTGGTCACGTAGAATAGCGGTAATTTCTGCCTTAGGGTTCTTGCTCAGAACGATTTTTTTACCTGTGATTTTTTCTGCAATATCAGTGTAAATTTTAGATACTTGCATCAATACTTCTTCAGGTAGCGCATTATCGCGTGCTAAAGCTGAACGCTCTTCCATACGATCTTTATTCAAAAGAATATCTGGATCAGGGAAATGGTTAAGCAGCAATTGGCGGAAATCTTCTTTCGAATTTTCTACAATTTTACCATCACGGTAAGCTGCTGCATCCCAAATACGAGATGAATCTGGTGTACCGACTTCATCCATGTAAATGAGTTTTTCTTTTCCGCTCGCATCTGTTACGTAGCCAAATTCAAATTTGGTATCAACGAAGATTTGATCAATCTTTTCTAGCTCAGAGCTAATAACATTGAAGCCTTCTTTTAGCAGTTTCTCGTAATGATTAATATCATCAGTTTTACGGAAATTGAACGCTTCGAAGTTTTCTTCAATATTTGTACGCGTAATGTTTACGTCATCAACTGCTGGAACTCCTGGAATACCTTCCAGAATACCTTTCGTTGACGGTGTAATTAATAGTTCTGGTAATTTCTGATCTTTATTTAGACCTTCTGGTACTTCAATACCACAGAAATCACGTTCGCCTTTGCTGTAAGAACGCCACATTGAACCAGTAATGTATTGACGGCAAATCGCTTCAATCATTACTGGTTTTGCTTTTTGTACAATCCAGATGAATGGGTGCGGAATATCTAGAATATGGCTTTCTGCTAAATCATTGTCGCGGAAAAGCTTAAACCAATGATTTGAGATAGCGTTTAATGCAGCACCTTTACCTGGTACGCCCTTCATTCCGCCTTCACCATGCCAAATGCAATCGAAAGCTGAAATACGGTCACTGATTACCATGATGGCAAGCGGTGCATCCGGTGCAACGTTATACCCTTTTTCTTCGATCAGGCGACGACTGTCCGCTTCAGTTAACCAGTAAACAGAGCGTACTTTGCCACTGTGAACAGGTTTGTCGGTACGGATTGGTAGGTCATCATTTACGGCAAGAACTTGATCAGCAAGGCTCATGGTGAAATTCCTATTTCAATAATCAATATAATGATAAAAGCACTTCGCGGCTAATGACTGAGATATAAGCCCTTTAGCCGAATTCTGATGAGAATAATACCAGAATTTACAGCGGTCGCCAGTAAAAAAGCAAACGTTTGCCTTTTGTGGGTGAGTTATAGGATTTCATAAATGAACGTTGGAATTAGCTTGAGCGATTTTTGAACGAAATCTGACAATAAGAAGTATCTTGTAAGGGGATATATTTGTTTATCGTCTATGGCGATTTGTTTTGTATGTGTAATAAGGTTAATTATTATGCACTGGTGAGTGGTGTGAAGATAAAAGACGCGGTGTTTGCTGCTTTCAATGTTATATCATGTTCAAATACAGCGCGTTTATCGAGTCCATTTTGTTTATTATATTTAAGAGCTGAATCAAAGCATGACGAGTTTTACCCCAGAACAAACAGCCTTCATTAATCACCAATCAGGCAATGCCTTGTGTGTTGCGGGGGCGGGCACCGGTAAAACCACCACGTTAGTCGGCTTAATTGCAAATAAACTCGATACCGTGCCTGCCAACGAAATGTTGGTGATGATGTTTAACCGTGACATTCGAATTGATTTCCAAGCCAAGTTGCAGGCGAAAGATATTAACAGTGCTGTTCCTGTTCATACCTTTCACAGTTTTTGTATGCAATTGCTTAAGCAAACAGGCTATTTGAATGAAACTGGTTTTCAGCTCAGTTTTAATGAAGGCGATCGCGACAAAACTATCGCTAAATCCATCTTACGCACTGTCGCTGCGGGTGAAAAAAGTTATCAACGTCAGCAGTTGATTAAAGATCCCAAAACTATTGAGCTTTTAATGAGCTTCATTGGTTTGGTTAAAGCTTACATGTTACCGCCTAAAGAAGTGTTCGAGATGTCGGACATTAACCGCGAATACCTGTTTATTATTGATGCATATTGGCAGTTTGAAACCATACGAAAAGAGCAGAAGCTGTTGTTCTTTGATGATTGGTTGGTTGAATCTGTACATGTATTGAAAACGAATACCAATATTCGCGATTTCTATCATCAACGTTTTAAATTTATCGTGGTTGATGAGTTTCAAGATATCAACACAGCGCAATATTGGTTGCTAAAACATTTACTCGCACCGAACGCTCAGCTGGTGGCGGTGGGCGATGTGGATCAGTGTATCTACAAATGGCGCGGCAGTGCACCACAGTTTATGCTCAATTTCGATGAAGATTTCGCACCTGCGACAACTTATACCTTATCGCGAACTTTCCGTTTTGGGCACAGTTTAGCGCTGTCTGCTAGCCATTTGATTTCAAACAATAAGCAACGTTTCCATGATTTTTTAACCGTATCTCACGATAATGTTGACGATACCTTGGTGGAAGTGATTGGCAGTGAACGCCAAGTGGGCGAAATCGTACAATCAATCCAGCAGTATTTAGCGCAAGGTGGAAAACCTTCTGAAGTGGCGATTTTAGTACGTCGTTGGTCACAAACGTTACTATTTGAATTGGCTTTTTTGACTAAGCAAATTCCTTATCATATGCCAGTGCCTTCAGTGTTAGCCCACAGCCGAGAGGTCAAACTGTTACTAGATGTTATGAGCTTGGCAACGGGGCGCTTCAATGAAAACGAACCTCATATTCGTGCGACATCATTGTTTAATTTGCTGTGTTTTCCACATTGCTATGTACCTAATGCGCAGTTACGTCCGATTTGTGATGAATTGGCAAACATGCCTGCGACGCAATGGGAATTACACGCTAAGAAGTTGGAAAAAGCGAAAGGGGACGGCAAGTTAGATACGCTTATTGAGCGAGTGAACTTGTTGGCTCGATTACAACAAAAAGGTAGCGTGAAAGCGGTTAGTGTATACCGTCAGTACCGTGCTGAAAGCCAACTAGATGCATGGATTTGGAAAACAGAATCGACCGCATCAGAAATTGAAGAAGCCATTGAGCGCTTAGACAGTATCGAAACCGTTTTAGATTCAATGGATCAAGATTGTGGTAAAGCACTGCAATACTTTGAGTATTATTCTCAGAAGTCGGCGTCAAACTCCCGTAGTAATTCGTATCAAAATCAAAATCCAAGTTCAAATTCAAGTCAACAACAGCAGCAACAAGGTGTAATCGGTGGGGGAGAAGAAGCTGTACAACCAGTTCAGCTCACCACAATTTTCCGTGCTAAAGGCTGCGAGTATAACCATGTATATCTACCGTATTGGGATAAAGATGCTTTCCCGTATGTTAATCGTTCGTCGGCGGGTATTTCTGCAGATACTGAAGAAGAACGCCGTTTAGCTTACGTCGGTATAACGCGGGCTAAAGAGCAGGCTAAAATTTACTATACCGTTGAACCTGTTAAAAAAGGCACATACGTAAGGCCAGATAAAAATGCCAGCCAATTCGTGTTAGAAGCGAATATGAAAGTGGCGCAAGCTTTGGGCCCTATGCTGTATGAGTCACAACCGATCCCCTATCATAAATCACCGATCGCACAGGGTTACTGTAAACATTTAGGCCGTTTAGATGATATGGCAGAAGCACCGCCAGAGCCTGTAATAACCGCTCCTTCAGTCAAGGAAGGGTACAGTTATAAATGGGCAATAGAACAGCCTATTCCAGCTAATGGCGAAAAACTTATTCGCTCAATGGTTAAAACGAAAACCATTAAATACCTTGAAACCGAACTGGCTCGTGTTTTACGGGATTTGAAATCGGCGATCAAGAATGAAGATGATGCCAAGCAAAAGGTGTTGGTGAACCGTTTGATCGTTATCGCGCGCGCTAAAGGTCGACGTTACTGAGTGTGAATGGTTCTGTTTGTGAGTAGGAATAAAGTGTCATGAATATTCAACATTTAAAAGCGTTTGTACTTGCTCACCAGCTGGGTTCTATTTCCGCAGCTGCCCGCACTATGGGGAAGCGTCAGTCGCAGGTTAGCCAGTGGATTTCAGATCTAGAGATCGATTTTGGGGTTACTTTACTCGAGCGAACAGGTAACAGTATTCGCCTAAGTGCAGCGGGGGAAGAGCTGCTGCCAATGATGGTGCATACCGTGAGCCAAGCAGACAAGCTAACAGCATGTGCATCAGCGTTATCCCTTGAAGAACCTACCTTGTTACGGATTGGTATTGATAATTATATTCCCCAATCGTGTTTGCAAGCGGTGTGGGTGAAGGCGTTGCAGCAACTGAATGTTAATCTTGAAGTGTCGACCAATAGCCGTAAAGCGTTATTGGTGGGGCTAGATGATGGCTCGCTAGACATTACATTGCTCACCGAACATACCACACTGCATTACAGTGATTTTGATTATTGTCGATTGGGCTGTTACCGAGATGTGCTGGTGGCAGGGATATCGCACCCGTTAGCGTCTGAATCTGTAGTAACAGCCGATCATTTGTCAGCCTATCGAGAGCTGATCTGGACTCGAGAAGCAATGACTGATGATGAAGAAGTCGGTTATAGCCCAACGTATGCAACCTTTACCGAGTTAGCTTCTTTAGTGGCGGTACTTCAAAACAGTGTGGGTTATGCAATGTTGCCGTATGATCAGATCGCCCCATATCTAGCGACTAATCAGGCAGATCAACGCTTACAGGTATTATCGACCGATTTTGAACAAGCAGCGATGAGCCGTCGTGTTGAAGCAGTATGGCAACATGGGTTGTCACAAACCGAGCAAGGCAAGCTGTTATTATCACTGATAAAAACAGAACATGCCTTACTCGTCGAGTAGTAAGCTATTTGTTACCCCTAATTGCGTTACTCCCGATTATGTTATTCGTCCTCACTATTGAACACTACTTCACCTTGTAGCATGGTGAGCATAACAAAAGCATTCGGAATGTTTTTAGGTTTCATGGTGCGAATGTCTTTATCTAGCACTACAAAGTCTGCCGATTTTCCGACTTCAATACTGCCTGTAATATCGTCTAAGCCTAAACTGACCGCTGCATTAATCGTATAAGCATCGATGGCTGTTTTGATATCAGGTAAGCCTGTTTTTCCCATTAAAAGGCTATTACTGATGCCCACTAATGGGTTGATATCGTGCACGTTCCAATCGCTGCTTAGACTGACATTCGCGCCAGTTTGGTATAAACGGTTCACTTGCATCATGTTGTTGGCACGTTTCTCGCCAATAAAAGGAACAGCCCATTCATGGTCATGTTCAACGATGTAATCTGAACCTACCTGAAAATCAGCCGTCACGTTGAGGGCTTTGAAACGCGGTAAGTCTGCATCTTGCACCATCTCGACATGGGTCAGCGTATAATCACGGTTTGAATGTGTTTGTCTTACAGATTCAATGGCATTCAAAGATTCATTGATCGCACCGTCTCCGATAGCGTGAATATGCGCCCCATAACCAATTTTATCGAGTGCTTTTAACCATGATTTCATTACCGTTGGGGCAATGTAGTTAATGCCGTATGGTTCATCTTCGATGTAAGTAGACAGATACGGTGCCAGTGTTTTAGCAGTGCCATTGATCAAGATACCATCGCTATACATTTTGACCTGATCGACGATCAAGCGTGATTCAGGATCCCGAGATTGAATACGCTTTAAATAGGGAAGTTGAGCTTCAATGCTATCTGATGGGTAAATCCACGGACGTAACGACACACGCGCTGTTAACGCATCATCTTTTTCTGCCGCTTTCCATACGTCATACCAGCCGCGCTTCCAATACAAGCGTCCGTCACCAATGGTAGTGATACCGTGTACAGCGGCTTCTTCTAATCCGTTCATGAGCCCGTCGTAACTTTGGTTAAATTTATCAGCTAAACTGTTCCACGCCATTTCCATCACGACGTCACCCGCATTATCAAACAAAATGCCATTAAGTTCGCCGGTTTCATGGTCGGTGAGTATCTTGCCACCTTGCGGTTCTGGGCTGTTTTTCGTGATGCCAGCCAGTTTTAAAGCCTGGGAGTTCACCCACATGGAGTGCGATGTTTGTTCCATCAACACAACGGGTTGATCGGGGAAAATCTCATCCAGTACTTCAAGCGGTGTACGAGTGTTGTCATCGCTCAACGTCATATCGAGTGAAAAGCCGTACCCCATTAGCCAATCATTTTTTGACGACGCATTTTTTTGACTGGTTTTACGACATTGCAGTAAGTACGGGATTTGCTCTTCAAGTGATGCATCCATACTCAGTTCGCAATTACCACCCGCTTCTGATGCTGCTTCAAAAACGTGATTATGGTTATCGACGAAGCCAGGTAATACAAAAGCGCCTTCAAGATCGATAACCTCAGTGTTTGGTGAGCGGTAAGCATTGATGTCAGATTGTTTGCCCATCGCAATTATTTTTCCGTCAGCAATCGCTACAGCTTTGACGGGCTGACCAGTATAAAAAACAGCATTGGTTAGAATCGTCTCAGCAGTTTGCTGTGCTGCTATTGCTGAAGGCGCTAAGCCAGATTGTGCTGTCATTATCATAAGTCCCAAAAGAGTTGGTTTGATGCTTTTCATCGAGCATTCCTTTTATAAGAGTGTGAGACTTAACAATTGAACGCTAACATAAGCGAACGTAATGAATACTATAGTGTATTTCCACTTTGGTACGTTTTCTCTGCATAATGCCAATATTAGAGACATCATGACGATGTTTACTGGTAAACAGGCTGTGTAATTGTTAAGTGGGAAAAGCATAACGATATTTTTTAGATAATGAAAAATGCTCACTATCATGAATTTGTGATAGTGATGGTGAACTAAAGTGAATGAGTTAGCGTATCGAGGCTATGAAAAAAAGGGGGGAGAGTTCAACCGCCAAAATAGTCGAATTGCACTTCTTCCTTTTAACGTTCTCATTAAAGATGAAGTTGATACTTTGGGTGGAATAGTTGCGACAAGGTGGGCATGTGATGAATTTCGGTAGTCGTCAATGTTCGTTGTTTCCTCTTACTAGTGGTGATTATGAGGTTACTTCTAATATGGGCATTTTTATGGACTATAGCCCCAAGGAGCAATCACCACCGGCATAGG
This sequence comes from Photobacterium frigidiphilum, assembly GCF_003025615.1. GTDB lineage: Bacteria > Pseudomonadota > Gammaproteobacteria > Enterobacterales > Vibrionaceae > Photobacterium > Photobacterium frigidiphilum. The sequence goes on from NZ_PYMJ01000031.1 coordinate 51,170, forward strand.
TGGTTTTGAGATAACAATAAAACCCGATAGCTGGTTTGTTAGGCTATCGGGTAGTTACTATCAAGGTTTAGGAAGGTAAGTATGGCTTAAACGACTTTCATCATATTTTGATGAATGGTACGGTAATGGTGATTTGACCACCGTTGTGTCAGTAAGCGTTTTTAGATAGGCCACAATCGCAGCTTCTTCTTTGGGTGTCAGCCTCAGGTCACCAGTGATACCTCTTGCAGTTGTTCCTGGGTATTCGGAAGTTGGCCAGCAGTTGTTTGCAATGGCCTCTTCAACGGTCGCTGCTTGTATTCCATATTCCACTTCACAGTTTGGCTTTATATCCCGAGTGTTATAGAAATGTACTAATTGCCCAAGAGTTTTGAAATAACCGTTGTGGGTAAAGGCTTTGGTAAAGTTACTATTTGGCCGCTGGTCAACGTTACGTAGGGTCGGTGTTTTATGAAGCCCTTCGTGACTTTCAATATCAGTTAAAAACATTACACCCATATCTGGTATTGTTGTTTCAGTAATACCCGGGACTTCATAATTCTTGGGTACGCCAATATTATGGTAGGAATCATCGGCATAGCGTTCAAATTTATCCGTACCATCACTCGTTTCTCCACTACGGACACTGCGGTGACAGAAGAGGCAACCAGCACCAGCGCCACCGAAGGGGCGTGGAGCGCCATAGAAAAGATCATGCCCTAGGTTTTCTTCATCGGTCAAACCCATGAGCGGAAATTTGCCATTGTCGTGTATTGTATCGTATTCCAGAGCAGTGTCTCGCTTGGCGTTAAATACGTTATTATCAGCTGACATCTGCCAGGCGCCCAAGGCAACAGCAAACCGTCCAAAAGCTGAATCGGTATCTTTTTTACAGTCGAGTTCTTTACCCCATGAAAAATAGTACAGTTCAGAACCCCACTTGGTTTTTGCTACTTGTTCGCAGGTTGCCTGCTTGTTTTTATGACCCTGCTCAACTGGATTTATGAAAGGGCTTGCATGAGCCTGATCTGCTACTGGGCCGAGATATTTTGTATACATCTCTTCGTATTTATTGCCATCCGGCAATCCATCAAATACTTTTATACCAGCTTCTTCAATCTGGGTTCCGGTTGCCCGTCCATTCCAGAATGCACCACCACAAGGTAAACGAAATGGGGCGCAAGAACTACTAAAGTTAGGGGTGCCAGAGCGCTCCCCATACTCATCTAAAAACTGGACGTATTTGTTTGTCGGCGGTTTTAGGGCACCAGCATTTGGATGTCTGGGGTTTGGATTACCGCCTTCTTTATCTGGGTTTTGACCATGATTTTGACCATTAGGATCAGCACCAGTGACGGCAACTTGGGTCTGGTTAGTTTGAGAATGACCATTGGTGCCACCGGCATCTGGACTATGGCAGGATGCACAGGCCATTCGCTTCGGATCAGAAATGTTTTCAAAAAATAACCGTTTTCCGAACTCCTCTAAATAAGTAAGATCATACTCCCCCGAACCAGACTTTGCATTGGCGGTATTGGAAATGACAGATACTCCAATAGCTAACCCGACGGAAGCAATTAACATTGCCGATTTGCTTTTATTTCTAGCACTGATTTTAAATGCCATTTTTGTGATTTTTGATCGAGTCATTATTGTGCACCTTTGCATGTAATGATTCATGTTGTTCAAGCATGATAGTTTTGATTCCATTAATTGCTTGAAGTCCCAGTCAACTTGTAAGTTGCTGTCATAAATAAAATAGGGTGAATGGCGTTGGAAGGATTCTCAAAAGTTGTAATAATCTAAGGTTTGCATCGGGGTTGAAGTGTTGAATCAATGTGTGATTGTTAAGATATGAGACACAACTTTTTTTTAGCCATTTTGTCTTCTTTGTGTAACTTTTATCACCTTTGATAAATTAAATTGCTATAGAATAATTTGAGCCGACCAATAGATATTAAAATTCAATGTATAAGTTGTTAGACAATAAAAGTGGGGGGAGTATAAAGATAAATAATTTAGTGATAAAAAAACGTGAAGAAAAACGCTAATGAAAATATATTAGTAATTCTGTTTCTGGGTATTATTTTTTTTGCACTTATTAATAAATATCGACAGTTTACTCCTGACTTTGAAAGCCCTTATGAAGCACGTGACATATACTGCTTCATAACTTATCCCAAAGGCCTACTTTTTAAGGCGATTGCTCAGGCTTGGCAACAACAAACTGACTTTTGCACTACGAAGACGATAACGTAAAATGATAAAACCAGATTCCGTTTTTTCGCAGATCAGAGTGGTGGGCTATGATCATCATCAACAATTATAAACCTCTTTATAGTTAATATTTAACGTTAACCCTACCTCTACCTGTTTGTAAGAAGATATTAATTGCTACCTTTCGAAGGGAATGCCTTTTTTCGCCACTTTTCATCCATAATTAATCACTTTTATTGCCTGTTCACGCCATGCTTGTTTGCTTTAATGCCCTTATTAGCAGGAAACAGTTCCTTGCGATTAATGGGTTAAGCGAAGGCGACGTCATGATCAGAGTAAGTATGAAAACGTGGGTGATTACCGCCTATTGGTGCGCATTTAGGGATAGGTCTAAGCCATTAAAAAAAGGACTTCCCAAACAAGGGTTGTTTAAATTAGCGATGGGTGGGCTAACAGGCATATTGGCACTGTGTTCATTGGCTGTGCAAGCGGACGATTTAGGCTTGGTATATCGTGATGAACATGGCACTCAAACAGCGCCATTATTGTCGACTGATGTAACAATGACGGTGAATGGCTTGGTCAATCGGGTCACAGTACGTCAGACATTCAAGAATACGAGCACAGATTGGATTCATGGTCGCTACATATTTCCTTTACCTGATAAAGCGGCTGTCGACCATTTGCGGTTGTGGATTGGTGAACGCTTTATAGAAGGGGATATTCAGCCTAAAGCTATTGCGAAAAAACAATATGAAGCGGCGCAACAGGCAGGCGTGAAAGCCAGCTTAGTTGAACAACATCGTCCAAATATTTTTTCAACTCAGGTAGCCAATATTGCGCCTGATGAATCTGTCACTGTTGAAATTGAATACCAAGAAACTGTGTTGTACCGCGATGGCGAATTCAGCCTGCGTTTCCCCACAGTGATTGCACCTCGTTATATTCCCGTTGTGCCATTAAATAAAGTGCCCGATGCGAACGCAATTACTCCTTTTCTACGTGATTCACAAGATGATCCAACATTACCTTTTTCACTCAATATTGATCTGAATGCTGGGTTACCTCTCGAAGTCATTAATACGCCATCTCATGCTTTTACTCGGCAGAAGTTATCTGACGATCATTACACGCTGTCTTTGATGCAGCCTGATATTTCCGATCGTGATGTGGTTTTATCATGGCGACCGAAAGTAACGGATTTACCTTCTACTGCCTTATTTACTCAACATGTCGAAGGGCAAGGCTATGGATTATTATTGACCATGCCACCGCAAGTGAATCATCAAGCTAATAGTACGACGAACAGTGCCTTGTTTCACCAGTCTGTCATTTTTGTGCTCGATATTTCAGGTTCGATGTACGGCGAATCTATCGAGCAAGCGAAACAAGCCTTGAAGTACGGTTTACAGCAACTACAGCCTGAAGATTCATTTAATATCGTAACGTTTAATCATGAAACTATGCTCTATTCTGAGCAATTACTGGCAGTCACCCCGGCAACAATCGCTCGTGCATTACGTTTTGTTGATGGGTTAGATGCAGATGGTGGAACAGAAATGACAGCTGCTTTAAAGGCTGCGTTTTCAATAAAAACACATGATCAACCGAATAGCACACGTTGGCTCAATCAAATTGTGTTTATTACTGATGGCAGCGTTGGTAACGAAACTGCATTGTTTGATTTGATTGAGCAACAATTGGTTGATCGTCGTTTATTTACCGTCGGTATTGGCTCTGCACCAAACAGTTATTTTATGACCCGTGCAGCAATGAAAGGCAAAGGTACGTATACCTACATTGGTGATGTGAAAGAGGTTGATACCAAAATGCGGTTACTGTTTTCTAAAATCAGCCAACCCGTAATGCGTGATATTAAACTGACATGGTCTGATGGTAGATCTGTTGATTATTGGCCAAATCCGATGCCGGACTTATATCAACAAGAACCTCTGCAAGTATCATTTAAGATCCCTGAAAATGCCGCTAATTTGATAATTACAGGCCAACAAGTTGATCATGAATGGCGTAACGAAGTAGATGTATATCAAGGTTTGGCGATAGACGAAAAACAACCTCAACTGCGTATTGGGTTAGACATTATATGGGCGCGTAATCAAATTAGCAGCATACAAATGAACCCTGACATATCAATGGAAGAGAAGAAAAAACATATCGAGCTATTAGGAATGAAGCACCATATTGTAACGCGGTATACCAGTTTGATTGCTGTTGATAAAACCCCAGCCCGTGCAGAAGGTGAAGAGGTTAATGATGCCAACGTGAAACCGCATCTACCAAAAGGGTGGAAGTCGAAACAGGCGTCTTTACAGCCCGCACCATACCAATTGGCTCAAACGGGTACTAACAGTGAAGTCATGATTTTTTTCGGCGCATTATTGTCACTGTTTGCTTTATTAATAGGGTGTACCTCTAAGAATCGCATCACGATACGCCGCACGAGATCGTAGTTCAAAACGAAAAGGGTAAAACGATGTTAACGCTTTCTAATGTTCGTACAGCTTTGATGGTTGTTGTATTGAGTGTTGGCTTGTTACTGATGGGGCGAGGGGGCTATATCCAAGCGAAGGCGTGGCTCGCACAAGTGTTAATTGCTCAGGCTTGGCAACAACAAACAGCAACAGGTATTCCAACTAAACCATGGCCGTGGGCAGATACTTCCCCCATTGCGCAATTGATTTTACCTAACGGTGAGCAACAAACAGTACTGGCGGGTGTTAGTGGGCGTAACTTGGCTTTTGGGCCTACTTTACAGTTATTCACTGCAAAGCCAGATGAGCAGGGCAATGTGGTGATTTACGGGCATAACGATACGCATTTTAAGTCGTTAGAAACAGCTAAAATAGGCGATGGCATTGAAGTACAAGGTGAGCATGGAAAGACAGTACGTTACATTGTCACAAGTTTACAGGTAGTGAATCAACAAGAGACAAAGTTAGCCGCACAAACGCCGTGGTCGCAGTTAACCTTAATTACGTGTTACCCCTTTACTACTGTTAGCGTGAATGGTCCTTTGCGATGGGTGGTAACCGCCATACCTGCATAAAGACTAACAATCGACTTACTTGGTCTTTGACACTTTAAATTTACTTACAATTCCATTATTATCGAAATATAGTAAGTAAGTATCGTAAATTGAGGAAAGGCTATGCTAGCGGAGTGGTTAACACACAAAGACCAATTAAGAAGTTACATAGTGAAACAAACAGGTGATCTAGACTTAGCTGACGATATCTTGCAAGAGGTATACATTAAAGCAAGCCAGAAAATTCACCAGCTAGAAGCTAAAGATAAACTTAAAAATTGGCTGTATCGCATTGCTTATAATACGATTATAGATTTCTACCGATCGCACCAAAGCCATGAAGAGCTGATGGATAACCAAATAGAAGAAGAGGTGCCTGCTGAAGTTGTCAATTTACAAACTATGGGGCAGTGCTTACGCCCGATGTTTGATTGTTTGCCAGAGAAATATCGTCAAGCAATGATTCTTTCTGAATTAGATGGATTATCTCAAAAGGCAGTCGCTGAACAATTAGGGTTGTCATTATCAGGAACGAAAAGTCGGGTTCAACGTGGCCGAGTTAAGCTTAAAGAAATTCTAACGAATTGCTGTAATGTGGAAATGGGACGCGAAGGTATCATTGATTTCTATCCCAAAGCAGAGTGTGCTGAATTCGCTAAAAGTAACGGTGTGGGTTAAGCCTGAGCTTTAACATTTCATTGGTGTTTTTTTCTATAAATCGACTTACTTTCTGGGTTGTTTTCTTCTTTTAGAAGAGCGTCTTCACCTTGCCTCTATCTATATTTTAATTTTTTGGGGGAATTTTTTAAAAAATTGCGTCTTTTTTCATTTCTCTGCGTCTTAATAGAATGAATAACATTTTTATCGAATAAGACAAATGAGAAATGAAGCTATCCCCTCTGAGGTTAAGACACCAGTTATAGAAATGCTGGAATTTTTAGCAAGCGATCAAGCGAAAGAAACCCTGCGTGATGTTCGCCGTGGAATTGAACGTGAAATGGTTCGAATTACACCCAATGGGGCGCTTTCTCAACGACCACACCCTGTATCTTTGGGCTCTGCACTTACTCTCCCGTACATCACCACCGATTTTTCAGAAGCGCAGCAAGAGTTAGTGACTCCTGCGGTTAATGAGAGAAGTGAGACATTTGAAACACTGGCTTTTTTACACCACTTTGTTGCGGCTAAGTTGAATGAGAGTGAGTCGATGTGGGCTGCGAGTATGCCCCCTGCATTGCCTGATGATCACGATATTCCTATTGCTCGTTACGGTACTTCGAATGCTGGAATGCTGGAATGGTGAAGGCTCGCTACCGTGAAGGGCTAGCCAATCGTTATGGAAAGCGGATGCAGCCAATTCGGTGCCATTCGCCCCAATCTCAGGCAAACCAAGCACAAGAGAAAATTGTGTAATTATGAATATTCTTTGGAAATTAAAGGGCTACCTTAAAATGTTTGGCCGACACTATCTGATTGCCTTTGCGGCATTGCAGGTGGTTGCGTTGGTCAATTTGATTCCTTCATGGTTGATCGGTCGAATTGTCGACGGCATTAGTAAAGGGACATTAGACTCTCAAGCTATGATCACGCATGTTGCCGGGATTATTGTCTCGGGCGCGGCAATGTACGGTTTGCGTTTTGTATGGCAAAGCAAACTATATGGTGCTTCTATTGCGATAACTCGTGTGATTCGAAGTGAGTTGTTTCAAAAGTTCTCTCAATTGTCACCTGCATTCTATGCTCGCAGAAGTACAGGGGATCTGATGGCACATGCGACCAATGACCTTAATGCGGTGGAAGAAACCATGGGAATGGGGGTCATGACATTGGTGGACTCTTTGATCGCAGGTATTACGGTCATTTTGGGAATGATCTTTGTTGTTAGTGGTGAACTTACCGCTGTCGCACTGCTTCCCTTCCCATTATTAGTACTCATTACTCGCCGCTATGGTGTCAAGCTACATAAGGCGTTTGGTAAGGCGCAATCTGCGTTTTCTGATCTAACCGAAGAGACTCGTGAAACGGTATCGGGTATTCGTGCGGTTCGCTCACACGGCATTTCTGATCGTCAAGAACAGCGCTTTGGAAAAACCTTAGATGAAACGGTAGATGCAAATCTTTTAGTTGCAAAAGTGGATGCGGCATTTGGTCCCACGATTCAATTAGTCTATGGGCTGTCGTTCGTCATTTCACTGGGCTACGGAGCATGGTTGATAGAACAAGGCAGCATAACTGTGGGATTGTTTACTACCTTTACACTTTACCTTGGGCAACTACTTGGGCCATTTATGCAGTTTGGTTGGCAGTTCAATGTATTTCAACGAGGTAAGACGTCATGGCGTCGTCTGGAGCAGTTATTTGCTGAAAATATTGAAGTCGTAGAAGGTGACATAACACTACCGAAAACAGCGGACGCAAGTATGTCTTTTGATATCAAGTCATTCACTTATCAAAAAGCGAACCGTAAAGCGCTCGATAAGGTGAAATTTGATTTGCCATCGGGCGGGTTGGTCGGCATTACTGGGCCAACGGGCAGCGGTAAAAGCACGCTATTGCACTTGGCACTACGCCAATTTCAACTTGAGATGCCATCAATAATTCACATTTCAGGTATGCCAAGCGACAGCCTAACGTTTGGTTCCTTACGCAGTAAGCTGGCTTGGGTTCCTCAAAAGCCGCACTTGTTTTCAGGCTCTATCGCAGAGAATATCGCGTTGGCGAAACCTGATGCGTCGCAAGCAGAAATCGAGCATGTGGCTGAAATGGCGGGTATTCGAGCAGAAATTGAAGCGATGCCTGAAGGCTTTGATACTTCACTTAGAGAGGGCGGTACGAATCTATCGGGTGGTCAAAAACAGCGTTTGACTCTTGCTAGAGCTCTATTGTCGGGTGCTGATATCCTTTTGTTGGATGATCCATTTAGTGCGTTAGATATGAAGACTGAAGTGCAAGTTCGTCAAAACCTAAAGGCGCATTATTCCCATAAAACCATGTTGCTAGTGACACAGCGTCTAACCAATCTTATCGAAGCTGATCATATCTTAGTATTGAATGATGGGCAGGTAGAAGAGCGTGGTTCTCACCATGAGTTGGTGGCGAATCAAGGCTGGTATTCAATGGTTTATCAACGTCAAAGCCAGTTGGGGCTGTCCATAAGTGGCGATGCTGCTATTCAATGTACTGGCATTGAGGGAAAAGACGATGAGTAAGCGTCAAACAAGTGAAACACCACAAGATAAAAATAAGACAGAGAAGCAACAACCAGTGAAAGATAATGCGCTTTATCGCCGTTTATTGACCTTCTCATTGCCGCACAAAGCGCGTTTTGGCTTTGCCTTTTTGATGTTGGCGCTTGCGGTCAGTGCCGAGATGGCTATTCCATGGTTGGCTAAAATTGTGTTGGATGAGGTCATTGTGCCTCTGCAATTTGAATGGCAACAACTTATCACATTGATCGGGCTTATGATGCTGTTCTATGTGTTTGCCGCGGTGTTTGGGTATTTACAAGCGGTCACCTTTAAACACAGTGCATTGCTGGTGGTTAAAGACGTACGTGAACAACTATTCCGCCATGTATTGAACTTTCCTATTGCGACGTTCGATAAATTATCAACGGGTAAACTGGTCTCTTACATTACCAACGATACTGAATCGCTACGGAATATGTACGTTTCGACGATTCCAACCGTGATTCAAGGTGCATTGCGCATCACGGCTATTTTCATCGCAATTGCATTACTGGATTGGCGTTTGATGTTGCTCAGTTTGGTGCTGATTCCTATTTTGTTGATGACGATGCATTTGTATCGCAAGATTTCAATGTCAGTGTTTGACGGCATTCGAGTTCAAGTCAGCAATATTAACGGGCAAATAAACGAATCGTTGCAAGGTATGGCGTTGATTCAAGCGTTTCGTCAAGAAAAGGCGTTCCAAACTAAGTTTGAGAAAGATAACCAAAGCTGGTTTAACTTCCGTGCTAAGTCAGTCGCAATTGATAGCTTGATGTTGTTACCACTGACGCGCTTGATTTCGACGTTGACAGCAGCAGGCATTGTAGCGTGGTTTGCAGGAGCATCGATGTCGACCGTTGTTGAGATTGGTACTTTATATGCGTTTTTGAACTACATTGAGCGCTTCTTTGACCCGTTCCGACAGTTATCGATGGAATTGCACAAATTGCAGGTTGCAACTGTGTCTTCGAAACGTATTTTTGAGCTGCTAGACGATGATTCTGAAATTCATAATCAATCGATGCCGGAAGTGAAGATAAATGATAGCAACGATATTGAGTTTCGTAATGTAACCATGGGATACGAAGTCGATAAGCCAGTACTCAAAGATGTCAGCTTTACGGCAAAAGGTGGCGAGTTTACAGCGATTGTTGGGCATACCGGCAGCGGGAAAAGTTCGGTGATCAATCTGTTGATGCGTTTTTATCAACAGCAGCAAGGCGACATCCTTATTGGCGGACAACCGCTTAATAAACTGCCTGAATCACAACTGCGAAAGCTGTTTGGCTTGGTATCACAAGACCCAACCATCTTTAGCGGTTCAATCGTTGATAATATCGATTTATCTCATGATGCCGCTTTTAGTCATGGCTATACGAGTGATGACAGTACGCTTAATGACAATGACAATAAAGCACTAAAAGCTAGCCGTGATAAAGCGATACAAGCAGCCGAAATGGTGAAAGCGGATCGCTTCATTCATCGTTTACCTGATGGTTTTGATCATCAACCAAGCAATGGCGGCGCTACGCTTTCTGTGGGTGAAAGACAGTTATTGGCATTAGCTCGTGCGATTTCTCACGATCCGAAAATATTCCTGCTTGATGAAGCGACGGCGAATATCGACAGTGAATCGGAAGAAACGGTAAAGCAGGCTCTTGAGAATATCCAAGACGGCAGAACTGTTATCACCGTTGCGCACCGTTTATCGACGATTCAAAACGCCGATCAAATTTTGGTGATGAACAGCGGAAAGGTGATACAGAGCGGTACACACCAGGCGCTAATCGAACAAGATGGCGATTACCGAGATTTATACCTTGCACAGAAAGCGCAAGAAGAAAACGAACATCAAAACAGCACGCTAGGCCTAACGGCTGTGAGCGCGGCATAAGTGATAAAATAGAAAGAGTCATTACATTATGAATAACGACAACAAGCAATTTATGCCTCAAGACGTCATTAACGATATCCTTGAGTGGGAAATTATGCACGGCGTCGCGTTTCGTCAGGCCGATAATACGGCAAGGCATGTACCATTCAGCATCGCACCGATGACGATGGAACGCTCTGTGTACCAACACTTGCTTTCTGTTACACCACTGATCGCTAAGTTGGTAAGCAACGTGTCTGAAGATCATGATTTCCTGCAAGAGTCGCTTAGTGATATGGCAAAGGCAGACCCATTTTTTGGTCGTTTGATGGAGCTGCATCAGCAAGCACATGGTGATGTAACTAAGCGTCAGCAACCTGCTCGCCAGCCACTACTTTTGATGCGTACCGATTTTATGGATGATCGTCAGCATGGGGCAAAAGTGATCGAATTCAATGGTATTGCTGCAGGTATGGGGCCATTTGGTCAGCGCGCTACAGAGTTGCATTGCTTTGTGCAAGATCAATGGAACGATGTCTACCGTAATTGGTTAGAAGACGATACGGCAATACCAGCAGACAATCACGGCATGGAACAACTCGCTATAGGTATTGCCGCCTCAGCAAGAAAGGTAAAGGCGCACTTTGCTGAACTGGGTGATAGTGCGAACGAACAAAAGCCAACTTTCCTGATGATTGTGCAGAAAGATGAAGACAATGTTTACGATCAGCACCTATTGGAAGTTGCATTGCAAAAGATTGGGGTTCGCACAGTAAGACGCACCTTTGAGCAGTTGAGCACTCAGCTCTCTAGTGGTGAAAATCAGCGCCTAATTCTTGAAAATGTTGGCGCAATTGACACGGTTTACTTACGTGCAGGCTATCAATATTCAGACTACTGGGCACCAGAGTTGAATGAAGATATTTGCTGTCACACATTAAGCCAAACGCGTCTGTTTATTGAAATGCATTACGTGGCAATGAACGCGACCATCAGCCAGCAGCTTGCAACGAGTAAATCAATGCAGATGCTACTGACCATGATGCCTGCACAAGAGTATGCCCGTTGGGGGTTAACCCTAGAAGAAGCTCGATTAGTAAAGAGTGTATTGGCAGATATGAAACCCATTTCGAAGGAGGCAATCGAATGGTTTAATACCTCTGCCGATAAGCAAGAGTGGGTACTCAAGAACCAAGGCGAAGGTGGTGGTCACTGTGTGTTTGGAGATCAGATCAGTGAGACATTAGCCAAATTGAAGCCAGAAGAGTATGACGCATGGGCATTGATGCAGCGTTTGTATCCGCATGAACGAGATACGCCAACCATTGCGGTTCGTGATGGAAAGCAGACGTTAGTGAACGATCTTGTGAGCGAAATCGGCTTGTTTACCGCCCATTATCAAGGAGAGCCTGTAACGGAGCTAGACGGCTATGCTGGTTACTTAATCCGCAGTAAGCCTGCCAGTGAAAATGAAGGTGGCATTCATAGCGGTCAAGGGATCTTAGATTCTCTAGTACTTATTAATGCGTGATTGTTTATGAGGCTATTGTCCGAACCCTGATGGTCTTAATAGCATGAGAATCTAAATGCTATCAAGGCTCAGAGTCATGTGAGTGACAGCAAAGAGGCTCTTGGCTCTTATAGATTAATGGTATTAGACCGTAGTGTTTTGTGAAAAATTTGAAACACGGAAATATTCACCATCGAGTCAGCGTGGTCGACAATATGGTGCAGGTGTTTGACGAGCAGACAGATAGTTAGTTAATGCTGATAAGCTCTTCCTTTGTTCAATTGCAGATGGAAAAATTTTCAGCTGCAAGCGGTTTTTATTTCCGATTTTGACGCTGCGGGTAGCGGCCGCTCTTCTTTAGCCGTTTAGCCACACTATAGTGATAATAGCGGGCCAGAAGTGGACGAATAAACGGCAGGCCGATAAAAAAAGCCAGCGGTTTAAGACGACTGACTCGGCTCATTAACAGGATATACGCATCAAGTTCGCTCAAAACTTTCCCACTTGCTGTTTTAACATGCAGTTCGGTCAATGCTTTCAGGGGGTCGATACCTAGCTGCTGCAGCAACTTTTCCTGCCCGGTAATATCAACCCAGCATACCGAATCGCCCTTATCTCCTGCCAGATTTTGATAATTATTACGATCTTTAATACAACGCGGGCAGCTGCCATCGTAATAAACAGTTACTTTTTCGTCGCCATTTTTCATATTTCGCCCTCCTACATATATTCTATACCTAGCCTCCTTTATTGCCGTGAAGGCTGAGTTCTTATGATCCCGGTTAATAAAAAAAACGATATTTGCAATTGAACAAAGTGAACTAAAATTACAAAAAAGTATGCCTCTCAATGGTTTTTTTTATTGTCCGGGTTTACTGACATTTCTTGGTTCGCAGAATATGACGACACCTCGCTATGGGGCACATAGTGCCTTAGAGTGTCAGCTTTAATGTTTGATTATTACACCACCAAATCAGCCTTTCCCTATCACGTTTTTGCCCCATTCCAATTTAGAGCGCTTGCTCATTCATGCGCTGTTAATAGTGATTTTCGATACCTAAGATAATGCTCAACTCAGGCTTACTGATCCTTGTTATCACCCATAAGCCTGAATCAGCATCCCCTCACTTTTAACGAGTTGACGCAACCCCGTTTGATGCACTTGTTAGAAATACAGGCGTCAAACAAGTATTAGAATCATGGGGCGGTTGAGAAAACATGCCTTACAATAGTTTCTGGTGGCGCAGTGATTAGTTCGCTGGCATTTTCAAGGATAGGTTTCAAATTCTTTTGGTGAAATTCAACGGCTTCTTGACTCGGAAAGAGAGCGTCGACAAAAAAGTGTTTTTTGTTTTCGTCATAAGATGCACACCAGCTAATTGGTCCATTTTCGTTCTTTTTTAAAGAGACCTGTTTAGCGCACTGTAATAATAGTTCATAAGTCTCCGTTACCTTGTTTCCCCTAGGAATTAAAGTCACATGGTGATGTTGCATAGTATCGTTCATAATGATCTCTTACGTTTGGTTGTTAAATTTCTAATAGTGTATTAGGCAGCATGTTTCTCTTTCATCTGTACCGAGGTGACAGTTAAGCTCGATGTCATACCTGACATCGGCGACTTGTCTTGTCGTAACGGTAATAAGCACTTAAGGAACTCGACCGTCCGCTTCCACTAATCCGCGCTGTTAATTTGGTAATCAAAGGTTGGACTGTTAACCCCAGAATAAAGGCACTTGACCACGCTAAGATGAAAGCATTTCCCCAGTTTGTAAAAATCAGCTCAGGCCCTCTGTTAGAAAGGTAAGCAATCCGGACATGGCGCCAGCCATTATCACTGAGGAGAGTAGACCACTGATGAGTTTTACGTAGAGCACCGGAAGCTTTCCTCTATTCGCCTTTCAATATTATGGCTTATACTTTACTATTTCCCATATATGGGAAATACAGGTCTTTATAGAATTATGGATTCCATTATTGGAAATGTTGATGATCTCATGCTGTTTTACAAAGTTGTGCAGCAGGGTTCGTTAAATCGCGCGGCAACATTGGTTGGATTACCCAATTCGACGTTGAGTCGCCGTTTATCTGCATTGGAGCGACGGTTGGGCATTAAGCTTCTGCAGGTGAAAGGTAAAAAGCTGGCCGCTACGGAACAAGGTCAGCTTTACTTCCAGCAGTTGTCACCTTTACTGGAAATGCTGGATCAGCAATTTTTGAATTTGCAGGAACAGCAGCGAGAGTTGTCCGGAACAATACGTTTGGAAATGCCGGCATTGATGTATGAAACCTGGATTGGCGATATTATAGAGCGATTCCTATTGGAGCATCCGCAAGTACGGCTGGAGCTGAGAACCGAACAAGCGCACAGCAACTTGTTGGCTGAGGATATGGATTTAGGTGTCTGCATTGGTCCGCTCTCCGACAGCTCTTTAATCGCGCAACAAATATTCGGCGCGCCTTGTGGGCTATTTGCTCATATCGATTATCTACAGTGCAGGGGGAAACCAGAAAATCTGGATGAACTTTCTGAGCACGCGCTGATCATTAGTCAAATCCTAGATCGATGGATGATGGTTCCGCCAGGCAGCACCAGCCCGATTACCTATCGTCCAAATGCACGCATGAAAGTACCGGATATTCGTGAAGTGCGGCGAGCCATTTTTGCAGGAATAGGCATTGGATTGTTACCGCTGCATCATCTCCGTGGCAATGAAGATCAGGTGCAGCAGATCATGCCCGATTATCGTTTCGAACAGCTCAAGTTTTATCTGGTTTATCGACGTCGGGAACTATTACCGAAGGCACAACAGGTATTAATCAAGCAATTATTGGCAGGGGCACCCAGTATCACTGACGCTGAGTTGATGATTGAGAAAGTCGTTTCCGCGGATCACATGAACGCTGAAACAAGACATTCACCTTGATAATGAGCTTGCTAATTCCCGATCCGAGCGTGTAACTAGATCATGGCTTATGGCAACATTCTCAGCTTTCGATACTTTCCTTCATAACAAAAGTGATAATTAGATCATTGACTCTAACGCATTCTTGTCCATATTTGAGATAGGGCAGCAGTAATCACATAATGCCTGTTTGGTTTCACTCATGTTGTTTTTCCGGCATATAGCTAAACTATTAAAGCTAGTACGCCCCTTAGACTTGGCAAGAAATGGTTGGGTTTGTTTGTAGTGGTACAGTTTTCGCAGTTAAGAAATTACATCTTTATTTTTCTTGTTTCGACGTTACTACGAAGGGACTTCACCACGGAAAATACCCGCCGTTGAACTAAGAATATCTTTTAACCAGCTTGAAGTGACTTGTAGATTAAGCCACTCAGGTCGAAACTGAAAACGATGCCAATCAGAGAGCAAATCTATTGTTGAACTGAAGGGTGGTGCAATAATGAATAAGGCAACAACCGCAATCAATTGCGCTGTGCTAATGAAAGGGTTTTTAAAAGAAATAACCTTCATCGCAGTACCAAAAGAGGACTTTAACTTTCGGTTGGCTAAATCAACGCTATAGCATTCATCCAATGCAAGATGTAGCACCCCACCAAAAGCGACGAATAACCCAGATAGCCAGCTGGTCGCATTGCTATACCCCATATAGTGGGTCATACATACAATGCACATACTCAGTAATGCAATAAAGGCCAACGAATGACAACAGCCCCTATGGATGGTGAGTTTTTCAAAAAATGATTTTGCGCTATGGCGAATAAATATATAAAAAGCCACAGCGGCCAAAACAAGTTCCAGCATCGTGACTTGTGCATAGAGGTGGCAAATTAAAACAAAGCTGCATACGCAAGCAAATAAACTAAACAGGGTGCGCATAGAGGTTGAATTGTCTGAATCGATGTCAGGTAATAATCCACCGATAGTGCCTAAAAAGGTCAACCATAGTGCAGTAATAGGCTGTATGTTTCCTGCCGATAATAAAGCGGTGGCCGCTAAACTACTGGCGATAGCCGCATAATTCAAATGTGTATTGAAGTTAGCCACTGGTGCTCTTAGGGTTTGTTATTTTCACAGCTTCGCCTCTATGCCGATATTAACTGTATTTATATCCAGTATTATGGTGCAAATTGTGACGACATCAATGAAAAATCATGAATTTGTCATATGTATTACATCAAGGGATGATTTTTTAAGCGATATGCTTCATGCGTGGGGCAATGATCATTGAAAAATGGCATTAGATAGGATTAATACATAAATTAAATATATTTTCTAAAGTTTCGCATATCTATTCATCAGTGACATGTGATCATGTATTTATCTCTCTATGTAGAACTTACCACCAATTTTATACTGTAAAGCCACCGTTAGTTTGTTTCGGTCATGTCGGATGTTAAGAGTTTTGTTGTTTTATGTGTTGTAGATGTTTGAGTTACTAGCGGTTTATTTGCTATAAAACGGTAGTATCTTTTTTGATACATGCTGTTAAAAACAAATTGATTGTTTTGATTCATTACTGAAGCAGCGACAAATAACAGGGATGTTTATGCGTAAATTACTGAGTGGCATTGTTGCTGCTGTAGCTTTAATTAGTACTTCTGCTGCCGTTACTGCGGGTCCTATTCTTGACGATATAGCTAAATCAGGCGAACTACGTGTTTGTTTTGATGCGGGTTATATGCCGTTTGAAATGAAGAGTAAGAATGGCTCATTCATTGGTTTTGATATTGATATTGGCAAGCAGATGGCTCGCCAAATGGGTGTTAAGTATGTACCTATCAACACCGCGTGGGATGGCATCATTCCAACATTGTTGACGGGTAAGTGCCACATGATCAATGCCGGTATGACAATCAATGCACAGCGTAATATGCGCGTGAATTTTGCTGACCCATACATTGTTATTGGTCAATCTATTCTGATAAACCCTGAGCTTGAGGGTGAAATCACTAGCTATAAAGACTTGAACGACAGTAAATATACGATTGCAACCAAGCTAGGTACAACGGGCGAGCAAGCTATTAAGCGCATGATTAGCAAAGCGAAGCTAAATGTTTTCGAAACGCAATCGGATGCTGTACTAGAAGTGGCTAACGGCAAAGCGGATGCGTTTATTTACGATATGCCATTTAACGCGATTTATGCGTCACAAAATGATGGCAAAGTTATTCACCTAGAACAACCATTTACTTATGAACCTTTAGGTTGGGCTATTGCACAAGGCGATAGCGACATGCTGAACTTTTTGAATAACTTCCTACGTCAGATTAAAGGCGATGGCACTTATGATCGTGTTTACGATAAGTGGTTTAAAAATGACAGCTGGTTAAAGCAAGTACAGTAATCTTTATTGGCTAGGCATAGTGTCTGGCCAATTTTTTGTCTTCTTGTTTTAATCTCCAATACGCCTAATGGAAGTAGTTATGCTTAGGACGTCTAATCGTTGGCTGTGGCACGGCATTTTTGTAGTTATCGTCGCGCTGTCTATTTTTGGTATTTACCAAGCCTCAAAACAAATAAATTATAACTGGCAATGGGAAAGGGTGACGCCTTTCTTGTTTGATACCTCTCCACTAGAAGTGATAGCGGCTGGGGATGGCAGTGTTGTTATTAACGATGATGGCTCATTGGTTGTTAATTTCGATTACGATGATCAACCACAAGTTGTTACTCAGTACGACGAGCTGTTTGTTGCTGATAGCGATATTGTTTTCGAGGGTGATGTTCTTGCCCAATCAGAAAACTGGTCTGTCGGCCCTTTAATAGTAGGGTTGTGGGTAACCCTGAAAATATCGGTTATATCATTATTCTTTGCCGTGATTATCGGCTTAGTTGCAGGTTTAATGCGAATTTCAAATAACCCTGTGACTAAAAATCTTTCGTTTTTGTACGTTGAAATTATTCGTGGTACACCGCTGCTAGTCCAAATATTTATTGTCTATTTTTTCTTAGGCACAATATTCGATTTAGAACGATTTACGGCCGGTGTGGTAGCGCTTTCTGTTTTTACTGGCGCCTATATTGCCGAGATCATTCGATCGGGTATTCAATCTATTCCCCCTGGGCAAATGGAAGCTGCGCGTTCATTAGGGATGAATTACCCCAAGGCAATGGCTTACGTTATTTTACCTCAAGCATTTAAGCGCACATTACCGCCAATGGCGGGTCAGCTTATTACGCTAATTAAAGACTCTTCATTAGTGTCTGTTATTTCTATCACTGATTTAACCAAAGCTGGGCGAGAGGTAATTAGTGGCAGCTTTGCAACGTTTGAAGTGTGGTTTGTGGTTGCGGGTCTGTATTTATTACTGACTATTTCACTATCATGGGTAGTGCAACGTATTGAGAAGAGGTTAGCGTCTAGTGACTAGAGATTACCAAGGCGACAATATGATTGTTGCTACGAATGTCGATAAGATCTACCCCAACGGATGCCATGCACTGAAAAAAGTCAGTGCAACCGTAAAGCGTGGGGAAGTGGTTGTTATTATTGGTCCTTCTGGTTCGGGTAAATCAACGTTTTTACGTACGTTAAACCAGTTAGAGGTGATTAATTCAGGCGACATCATGATTGATGGCATGGATATGTATGCCCGTGGTAGCAACATTAATGCGTTACGTGAAAACGTGGGTATGGTGTTTCAGTCTTTTAATTTATTTCCTCACAAAACAGTGAAGGGAAACGTCATGCTTGCGCCATTGAAAGTCACAAAGCGTGATGCTAAAGAAGTTGAACAACACGCGAAAGATCTGATTTATCGTGTTGGTTTAGCTGAAAAAATGGATGTGTATCCTTCTCATTTATCTGGTGGTCAACAACAGCGTGTCGCTATTGCTCGTGCATTGGCGATGAAGCCTGATGTCATGTTATTTGATGAACCGACATCGGCGCTCGATCCTGAAATGGTCGGGGAAGTACTCGACGTAATGAAAGCACTTGCTGCTGATGGAATGACAATGGTGGTGGTAACCCATGAAATGGGCTTTGCGCGAGAAGTGGCTGATCGTGTGTTATTTATGGAAGACGGTGAGCTATTAGTGAGTGATACGCCCGAAAATGTATTCGATACGACAATACATCCTCGTTTACAGCAGTTCTTATCTAAAATATTGTAATTAGAAGTGTTAACACATGCCGCCTCATACTTATGATTGCTCGTAAGCATGAAGCGGTATTGTATTTTACGTAGCGGATTGTTCAGTTAGATTATTCAATGTTATGCGGTAATCAGTGCTGAAATAATACCGATAATACCACCGAATACACCACCCCAAATCACCAACCAACCAAGATGCGCCGCTATCATCTTTTGTATCATTTCTTTTACTAATTGCGGGGTTAATTCGTTTAAGCGTTGATCGATAATATCTTCGATTGTGCTTCGAATTTCATCGAACATTGCAGGCTGTTCTATCTGATCTTTCAGTGCTTCTTTGAAAGCGTCTTGCTGACTGATGTCTGAAATGGCATTTTGCATTTTTTCAATAAAAGGTTGTTTTAGCGGTTGTAACGCCTCTTCGCCACCCATCATCACCAGCATGCCCCCGAATGAAGAATTCATAATGACTTCAATTAAAGAATCGAATGTTGGGCTTAGATCGACTTTCTCAATCACAGGCTTAATATCAAGTTGAGCAGGGCTAGCCATTTCATTACTAAGGAAACGGTCAACATTTTCTTTAGTGAAGAACTGCTCCATCATCAAGGTTTTTATACCCGATTTAAAATCTTCAAAACGAGCCGGAATAACCCCCGAACCGTATAAGCCTGGTACTTTTTCAAACAACATGTGAATAGCTAACCAGTTTGTTAGCGCACCAGAAAATGCAAACAAACCGCAGAACATGACAATTTGCTGGTTTGTGAGATAGCCAATAAGCAAAATCAACAATGAAATAATATTGGTTATTAGACTTTTATTGCTCATAAAATCCTCAGAGTGGGAAGTAAGTAGAAAACCGCGGGATTCTAGCAAAATAGTGTGACTAATGTCATGTTTATCGTCGGGGAATAAGCCAGCGGTGTAATGCTGGCTAGTTACTTGATTATCTGTCTTGTCTATTATCTTATTGGCTATGAACGTTGCCATTTGTCGATAACGTATGCAGCGATAATATCACCTTCAACATTGACCGCAGTGCGGAAGGTATCAAGTGGACGTTCAATGATCAGCAAGATAGCAATGGCTTCTAATGGTATGCCTGCTGCTAGTAGTACTAACTGCATGCCAGACATAGAACCAGAAGGCATACCCGGCGCACCAATTGACGATACCATCGCCATAATGAAGATCATGATCAAGCCGCTGGTACCCAAATCTACACCGTAGAGTTGCGCCAAGAAAATAGCGGCTACACCTTCAAATAGTGCCGTTCCATCCATATTCATGATAGCCCCTAGGGGAAGCACCATGCTGCTGGTTGACTGTGAAACGCCTAACTCATTTTCTGCGGTTTGCATTGATAACGGCAAGGTTGCAGAACTTGATGATGTTGCGAATGCCATGGCCATAGGTGCTGACAATGCTTTAAATAACGTACTGAATTTTATGCCCGTTGCTAGCTTGGCGATAACGGGTAACACGATGCCACCGTGAATCAGTGTGAGTACGAAAACCAATAAAGCGAATTGGGCGAGTTGACCAAAAATAGCGCTACCGCTGGTGGCTGTAAACTCGAAAACAATGGCAAAAACAGCAATGGGTGCGAAGCGAATAATACCCGAGACAAAACGGTTCAAAGCGCTGTTGACGCCAGAGATAACCTCAAACACAGGGTGTTTAGTCGGTAAGCTTGTTAGTAGCGCCACACCAAATAGCAGAGAAAAAACAACAATGGCGAGCAAATTTGTATTAGTAAGTGCAGAAAAAGGATTAGCCAATGCCATGTTGAAGAGTTTTTCTGCAATAGCACCACCAGAGGCAGCTGTATTATCAATTAGTTGTACATTTTCACCGACTGAAACCGATGCGGTATCGATCAACTGAGGCCAAGCAGGCAAGGCGAGGGATGAGCCTAACCCTAATGCAATCGCAATCAGTGAGGTAAAGCTATAAAACAATACCGCTTTATAACCCAGAGTTTTCAGTCGTAATGTGGATCCTAAACTGGTGATCCCTTGTAGCAGGGAAAACATCACAACCGCACCAACCACCATTTTTAACAGCCCAATATAGGTTGTTTTTGTCAGAATCAGTAATTGAAAAGCCGTCGTTTGCGTTATATTCGATGGAAGTGGTAACAGTGTGGCGAGAAGCCAAGCAATAATGGCAGATAGAAATAGCTGAACAGGCAGTGAAATAAAATGTTTTTTGCTCATTGTTGCGCCTTTTGCCTTGTCGTTATGATGAGTATTTCGACAAGAAACAAACCCTATATATTGGATGCAGTAATCATCACGGCTTAATAAAAGAACAGCCTTCGAATGAAGGCTGTTTAGTCGACACTCAATGAGGTCGTTAGGCGGCTACTTTTTATAGCCGCCGCTGTAATCGTATTTACTTATTTATCGAAGTGAATAACGGTACGAATACTTTCACCTTTGTGCATCAGTTCAAAAGACTCATTGATGTTATCTAAACCCATGGTGTGTGTAATGAAATCATTCAATTTGAATTCACCAGCCATGTAACGTTCAACAATTTCAGGTAGCTCAGAGCGACCTTTAACACCGCCAAACGCAGAGCCACGCCATACTCGACCAGTCACTAACTGGAATGGACGGGTAGAGATCTCTTGGCCAGCACCGGCAACACCGATAATCACCGATTCGCCCCAACCTTTATGGCAGCACTCAAGGGCTGAGCGCATTACGTTTACATTACCAATACATTCAAATGAGTAATCAACACCACCATCGGTTAACTCAACAATTACATCTTGAATTGGTTTGTCGAATTTAGTTGGGTTAATGCAGTCGGTAGCTCCTAATTGACGAGCAAGATCAAACTTACTTTCGTTAATGTCGATTGCAATAATGCGACTCGCTTTCGCCATTTGAGCACCGATAATGGCAGATAGACCAATACCACCCAGACCAAAGACTGCAACAGTGTCGCCTTCTTGTACTTTGGCAGTGTTAAGTACTGCACCCATACCGGTTGTTACACCACAGCCTAATAGGCAGACTTCTTCAAGTGGTGCTTCTTTGTTTACTTTTGCCAGTGAAATCTCAGGCAGTACGGTGTATTCAGAGAAAGTAGAGCAACCCATGTAATGGAAGATTGGCTGACCGTCTTTGTAGAATCGAGTCGTACCATCTGGCATTAAGCCTTTACCTTGTGTTTCACGAATTTTTTGGCAAAGATTTGTTTTACCAGACTTACAGTATTTACACTCACCACATTCAGGAGTGTAAAGTGGAATAACATGGTCGCCAACTTCAACACTCGTTACGCCTTCGCCAATCATCTCGACGATACCACCGCCTTCATGACCAAGAATGACAGGGAAGATACCTTCTGGATCATCGCCAGACATCGTAAATGCATCTGTATGGCAGACGCCTGTCGCAACGATGCGTACTAGTACTTCACCAGCTTTCGGTAACATTACATCCACTTCTTCAATAGAAAGTGGCTGGTTTGGACCCCATGCGATAGCAGCTTTTGATTTGATGAATTGTTCAGTCATGTTGATGTGTCTCTCTATTAGAATTCGGGAGAAAGGGGAAGAAGTTCGCATCCCCGTTTCGATGGTTGCTATTGTAGTCATTTCTCACACGGCGATAATCCCATTAAATGGTAAATGATTATTACCGTATGGAAATAGTGTGACTAGCAAAGATAGAGAGGAGCCTAGGCAGGTAGCGATGGCGTATTATTCACGGGCGAGGTGAGTTTGTTGCCATTTTAGAAAGGGGAGGGTTAGGCAGAGTAACAATAAGGCATACACCATTTTCAAACCTAACCCATAGGCGAGAAGAGCACAGAACAAACAGCCTAGAAAAATGAGTGGTTGGTAGCGCTTAGGTAACAACTTAGCGGCAGCCATCATCGAGGCAAAATAAATTACCACAAACACGCCATTAACCCATGCGATCAAATCTTCCAGCTCTCGGTTCGCCACATAGGCCAACACAATCACTAAGCCCATTACTATCAATATGGCAGCCAAAGCACGTGATGGTACATTGTGTTGATTAAGGGGCGACAAGTAACGCGGCAGTACGCCGTCTTTACTGAAACTCCACGCTAAGCGAGACAAACTAGCGGTATACACATTGACGGTGGCTAACCCGCCAGCAATCCCCAGAATACCAATGACTTGTGCCCCTAAGCCGCCAAAGCCATAGTTAAATGCATTAATCATGGCTAAATTGCTGCTTGGTAAATTGCTACTCTGCAAATGACCGCTCTGTAAGTTGCTCGCGACAATGTCGGTAGGCATTGGCATACGTAATAACACCCATGTACATAAGAAATAGATACTGCCAACTAACACAGTACCAATCATCATTGCGGGTAACATATCTTTTTTGGGGTTACGAAAATCATTAGCTAAGTGAGACATGGCTTCGACACCAAGGAAGCTCCAAAATGCTAATCCTGCAGCTGTCATAATTAGATTAGGTTGGATCTTTTCCTGCGATAATACTGTTGAATAAGTCTGCACTACCGCTTCACCAGTTGTTAGCCCGAACTGTATAACCGAGAAGAGTGCTATAACGACGATAATAATCGCTAACGTCAGTAAAAACTGTAACTTAGCAGATATCTGGATACCTTTGTAATTCAGCGCAAACAGCAGTAATAATGACCCTAGCTCTGCCGCTAATAAACCTTGTTCTGATAGAGGGGTTAATGCATAGACAAAATGAAAGGTCAGTAAAATCGCAGCAGGCGCGCCAATTGGCACCACAAACAAAAAGAGTAAACCGATGGATCGGCCTGCGACTTGACCAAAGGCTTGTTCGACAAAATAAGCCGGGCCGGCAGCGTGCGGGAACTTGGCTGTTAGCGCCCCAAAGACAACAGTGACAGGAATGATAGCCAGTGTTAACAATAGCCACGTATAGATTGCACCATAGCCAGCAATATCAATGGTCATTTGCGGTAAAATAAACACGCCAGTACCTAGCAGTGTAGTGGCCAGTAAGCCTGCGCCTTGCCATCGTCCCATTTTTGTTGAACTGTCATCCATTGCTAATCCTGTCCATTCGTGGTGATATTCTAGTTGATAGGCTGAGTATAACGGGGTCGGTGTTGACAAACTGTCAGATCAACCCTGAAATATGCAGCTTTTCACGACAATTTGCAGGTTTTATGCAACAACACTAAAGACTTACCGAAAAGAGCAGAGGACGCCCTTGGACAAATTTGATCAGGCAATCATTGCTGAATTACGGAAAAATGCCCGCCAAAGTGTGTCTGCAATTGCGGAGGCGGTGAATCTGTCTCGTCCTGCAGTTACAGAGCGGATCAAAAAATTAGAACAAACTGGCACGATTCGCGGTTATCAGGTCTTACTGTCGGAATCACAGAAAGAGGGTGTATCGGCATATTTTGAAATTCGTCATCAATGTGCACGGTGTGCCGATGTGGTCGAAATATTTAAAACGTTGCCTGAAGTACAATCTTGTCATGGGGTTAGTGGTGATATGGATTTATTAGTGTTTGTAAAAGCCGATTCAATCCAACGATTACATCAAATACGTGAAACCTTGGATGCACACATTGATATTGTCAAAATAAAAACCCATGTGGTTATGAGTGAGTGGTTGTAATAATTAATGGATTTGGTATTACACGTATGATTCACCGCGATGCGTTTCTAATAAAAAAGCCCACTATCAAAATGAATAGTGAGCTTTCTTGTTTTATTGATTGTGCGCTTTCTTTAAGAAAGCCGACACGGTGTTATTTGTCTTTGACTTCTTCGAACTCGGCTTCAAACACATCATCGTCAGTTGAAGATTGACCTGTTGTGTCATTCGTTTGTTGGCTTGATTGAGCATGCTGCGCTTGTGCCTGTTGCTGCGCCATTTGTACCAGGGCTTGAGATGCTGTCATTAATGCTTGTGTTGCATTATCAATAGCGACTTTATCGTCACCTTTACGTGCGGCATCAACATCAGCCATTGCGGTTTCAATCTTTGCTTTTTCATCAGCAGGAAGTGCATCACCCAGCTCTTCAACTTGCTTACGGGTACTGTGGACCAGTTGATCGGCTTGGTTTCTGGCTGTCACTAACTCTTCGAACATTTTGTCCGTTTCTTTGTTAGCTTCTGCTTCTTGCACCATTTTTTCGATGTCGTCGTTACTTAACCCGCTAGAAGCTTGGATGGTGATCTTCTGCTCTTTGTTTGTGGCTTTATCCGTAGCAGAAACATGTAATATACCATCGGCATCTAAATCGAAGGTCACATCAATTTGTGCTGTTCCACGTGCTCCAGCTTGAATGCCTTCGAGGTTAAATTGCCCTAACGATTTGTTGTAGCTCGATTGCTTACGTTCACCTTGCAACACGTGAATCGTAACGGCACTTTGGTTATCTTCTGCGGTTGAGAACACTTGATTCGCTTTGGTTGGAATCGTGGTGTTTTTCTCAATCAACTTGGTCATCACGCCGCCCATGGTTTCAATACCAAGAGACAGTGGAGTCACATCCAATAACAAGACATCTTTTACCTCACCAGCTAATACACCAGCTTGAATAGCAGCACCAACAGCAACTGCTTCATCTGGGTTTACATCTTTACGCGGCTCTTTACCAAAGAACTCTGTCACTTTGGCTTGAACCATAGGCATACGAGTTTGACCACCCACTAAGATAACGTCAGTGATATCGGTGATGGATAAATTAGCATCTGTAAGCGCGATTTTCAGTGGCTCTAATGAACGTTGTACTAAGTCTTCAACCAGTGACTCCAATTTCGCACGAGTTACTTTAACGTTCATGTGTTTCGGGCCAGCGGCATCGGCAGTGACGTAAGGCAAGTTCACATCGGTTTGCTGTGCAGAAGAAAGCTCAATTTTTGCTTTCTCTGCCGCTTCTTTCACACGCTGCATCGCTAATGGATCAGATTTCAGGTCAATACCTTGTTCTTTCTTAAATTCGCCGACTAAGTAGTTAATCATACGATTATCAAAGTCTTCACCGCCGAGGTGGGTATCACCGTTGGTCGATAATACTTCGAAGGTTTTCTCACCGTCAACTTCGTCGATCTCGATGATAGAGATATCAAATGTACCCCCACCCAAGTCGTATACCGCGATGGTACGTTCGCCACCTTGTTTATCTAAACCATAAGCTAATGCAGCGGCTGTTGGTTCATTGATAATACGTTTTACATCAAGCCCTGCAATGCGGCCTGCATCTTTGGTTGCTTGACGCTGTGCATCGTTGAAATACGCTGGCACGGTGATAACAGCACCCGTTACTTCTTCACCTAAATAGTCTTCGGCGGTTTTCTTCATCTTTTTCAAGACTTCAGCCGAGACTTGCGGTGCAGCCATTTTTTTGCCTTTTGCCTCAACCCATGCATCACCATTATCGGCTTTCACAATATTGAATGGCATAATTTCGATGTCGCGTTGAACTTCTTCATCTTCAAAACGACGGCCAAGCAAACGCTTAATCGCAAATAATGTATTTTTTGGGTTGGTTACGGCTTGGCGTTTTGCGGGTTGACCCACTAATATCTCGCCATCTTGGGTATATGCAATCACTGAGGCTGTGGTGCGTTCACCTTCAGCATTTTCAATTACACGTGGCTTGTCGCCATCCAATAGGGCAATACAAGAATTCGTTGTGCCTAGGTCGATACCAATAATCTTACTCATAATCTTTTCTCCAAGAATTTTGTAGACGGCTGAAGGCGAAAACGCAGTAACCCTGAGGTCTCGTGTCGTTTATCGGAAATCATCAGCCGTTGGATATATCAATTTATCAATTGTTTATAGATGAGAACGTACATGAAAAAAGCGGTATTTAATCAAGGGCAATATTAATAAGATCATGCTCTTGGTGTTATTCACCGTGTTGCTTTATTTCATCATGTTGCTCTATGGTTGTTTCTCACCTGATTACACGCTTTATTTATGGCTGATGGCAATCGTACGTGGTTGCATGACGTCTGGTGTTTCACGCTCTAAATCGATATGAAGTAGACCATTTTTCATGGTTGCGTTTAGCACTTTGATGTAGTCAGCTAATTGGAACTTACGTTCGAAATCGCGCTCAGCAATGCCTTGATAAATGTAATTCTTGTCTGCGTCTTCGTTGTTTTTACTTTCAGCAGTGATGATAAGTAGATTTTCTTTTTGGGTGATATCGATCTGATCGTCAGAAAAACCCGCTACCGCCATGGTAATACGGTAATTGTTTTCATCTTTCTGCTCGATATTGTACGGAGGGTAACCGTTTGATGTACTTTTCGCATTTTTTGCGTTGTTCGATTCCATCATGTCAAACAGACGGTCGAAACCAATAGCACTACGGTATAGGGGAGTAAAATCGACATTTCTCATAAAACTATCCTCATAAATAAGCAATAGCCTTAGTGATAAATACGCATGAGGGTATCAGACGTAACTAGGCACTAAGGGGATCAGAACATACACTCCACAGACCACCTTGGGTTCAGGGACGTGATGCCTAACATTTCAAGTTGTTTACTTTCTCTTTGTTCCCTCTAACGAGGCGAACGAGACAAGTGGTTTGAAGTTCCATCTGGCAACTTCTGTAATTAATTTATGCTTCCGGTGGGATTTAGTCAATAACTAAAATTAACTATTTCATTCTGATTTGTGTATATATCTAATAAGTAAGGGTTTTAAGTTGTTTTTGGCGTGAGTGTTGATGGTGTTAGATTAGGGCGTATTGACGTTTCAAACGTCTAGCCTGTGAAATTTTGAAACGTCAACACGCCCTAGTTCAATATGAAAAAGTCAGATTTAATTTCCGAGTTTTATGCTACAACGTTTGAATGTACGTTGCCAAAATTTGACGTGTTTTAGAGTGGCTGCACGAAATGATGCATGTAATTGCCCTTCGATATAGGTGCGATGGTAGGGCGTGAATGCATCGAGTGGCGGAGAGATAATTGAAAATGCTGTAATAAGATCAGGTTGAAGCTGTTGGTATTGTGAATCTAACTCTGCCAGGTAAGGCTGAATAGGTTCAGCAAAGAATTTGAAGAAGACATTACGTAAATAGGTCGCTTTCTGTTGATTTCGGTTCAGACCGCAACTGATCGTGTTTTCTTGTGCTTCAAGTAAGGCTGTTGTGGCAAGTAACCAATCACGGGCACGTGTCATTGAGTAAAACAATTGTCCGTAATAACGAAATAGGTGGATTTGTTCTTGGTGATACAGCAAAGCATCTATTGATTGCTTTGATGTTGGCATTTTAGTGAGAATGTTGGTGGTAATGCCTGCAATATTGCGAAAGGCTTCTTGGTTTTCGACAAAGCCTGGAAAGTGATTTAATTCAAAGGTTACTGAAACGGGGGAGAATTGCTGTCGCCATTCTTTGCCACCAACGACCATATTCCATAGGTGGTGAGGTAATTGCTGTTGCTTCAGTGTTTCCAGTAATACTAATTCAGTGTGAAGTGCTGACTGGTTATCGAGTATTGACTGGTTATCGAATATGGCAATACAGCGATTTAGCCCATTAATTAACAGTAGTTCATATTGTAGCTGGTGGGTTCTATCTTGTACTTTTCCTAATATTGAATTGCGCTCGGCTATTAGGTGGAATAAATCACATTTTCTGAGTTCATAAGCGTTCAGCAAACTTATGCGTACATCTGGGTTTGGTAGCGTGAGCTCACGAACGTCAGGAAAGGGAATCATGGATGTTGTAGGGGGAGGTTTAGTGTCGACATCTAGAACGCTTGCCAATCGGTCATGATAGCTTTGAAAAGCCACCTCAGTACTGTTTCGTTCACACCCTGTAAGCAGTGCTATCGAGAAGAACAGCCCAAGCATGTGATATTGCAAGATCGATTTAGACATTCAACTATATAGCTCCTTATTCGTATTGTTTAATTATACGAATGATTAGGGATTGTCCATTACAGAGACAAAGCTCAAACAAATAATCGTCTTAAAATGCTATCTTGCTCAACTCTATCGTAAGCGTCTGGCCAAACACACCTTCATCTAATTTCTGATTTCAGTTATGTTATTTCCAAGTCACATAAAAGGAAATAACAATGAAAAGAACGCGCAACGAAACACAATGGCAGACTCTAATACAA
>NZ_PYMJ01000032.1 GCF_003025615.1 Photobacterium frigidiphilum
CAGAAGATTGTGAGTACTACATGTGTGGTCCACCTATGATGAACGCAGCTGTTATCGGCATGCTGAAAGATCTAGGTGTTGAAGATGAAAACATCCTACTGGATGACTTCGGTGGCTAATTAGCCATTGCTGTAAAAAATATTGGCTGGCTCCACATGGGGGCAGCCAAGTTCTTTTCTAGGTGATAAATATGGTGTAGTCAGTCAAGGTTAAACGTCACAAAAACTGAAGTGTTTCTTATAAATAAAAACAAAAAACAATATATTGTAAACATCTGACATATCTTCTCATAACTATACTTTAGGATTAGTTCTACATGTGTTTGATATTCACTCAAACACCTCGAATTACTCCTAAATCATTAGTTGTACCACGGCTAATCCCCTATAATACTCGGCCTTCATTGAGGGTTTCATTAGTTTTAATAAGGTTATTATAGAGATAGCCAGCAGACATTGTTGCTTAATGCCAGCATGGATACACTTGATATGACCACGGAACTGTCAATCACAAACATCCCATACACAGTTGTTTGTCGAACTCACCATTATCACTCTCTACATCGTATCGTTTCGCAATCATCTTTTTTTGCTGCGTCACGTATGTAGTTCGCTTGTTGCGCGTTCTCTCTCATCGGTTTTACCGGTACATGGAAGATATGACACTCAGACCCTTTGAAGGCTATAACACTATACCTATAAAGGAGATGTCCACTATGGACTCTGTTAAAAACAATACAGCGAATACTTCGGCAAGCAGCGTAAAAAAATTGGGGTGGAGTAAAAGTGACACCGTATGGGTACTTGGTTTATACGGTACAGCCGTAGGTGCTGGTACACTGTTTCTTCCAATTAATGCTGGTGTGGGTGGTTTACTCCCTCTGATCATGATGACAGTGCTTGCACTTCCTATGACTTTCTTTGCTCACCGCGCCATGACACGTTTCGTTTTATCAAGTGCAAACCCAGGTGCAGATATCACTGAGGTAGTTGAAGAACACTTTGGTGTGGGTATGGGTAAAGTGATTACTTTGTTGTATTTCTTCGCTATCTATCCAATTCTATTGGTATACAGTGTTGCTTTGACTAACACAGTTGAAAGCTTCATGGTAAACCAGTTAGGGATTATGCCTCCAGCACGTGCTTTACTTGCTTTAGGCTTGATTATTGCTTTAATGGCGATTGTACGTTTAGGCGAGCAATTAATTATCAAAGCCATGAGTATATTGGTGTTTCCGTTTGTAGCAGTGCTTTTGATGCTGGCGATGTATTTGGTTCCTTACTGGAACGGCTCAATTTTCGAGAACGTTATGCCGACTGACGGTGGTTACAGCACCATCATGATGGCGGTATGGTTGATTTTACCTGTGATGGTTTTCTCTTTTAACCATTCTCCAGTGATTTCATCATTTGCAGTGGCAAAACAGAAAGAATATGGTGCCGATGCAGAAATACAATGTTCGCGAATTTTAGCTCGTAGCCACATTATGATGGTTGCCACAGTGATGTTCTTCGTATTCAGCTGTGTACTTAGCTTATCACCAGAAAACTTGGCTGAAGCAAAAGCACAGAACGTTTCTATTCTAACGTACTTGGCAAATCACTTTGACACTCCAGTCATTGCTTATGCAGCACCAGTTGTAGCAATTATCGCGATCACTAAATCTTTCTTAGGTCACTATTTAGGTGCCAGCGAAGGCTTGAATGGTTTGGTCGTAAAAGTTGCACGAGGCCGCGGTAAAACGATCGCACCCAAAACACTGAATACCTTCACTGCATTGTTTATGTTGCTGACCACTTGGGCTGTAGCAACGATTAACCCAAGCATTTTAGGAATGATTGAAAGCCTTGGCGGACCGATTATTGCGATGCTGCTGTTCATTATGCCGATGTACGCTATCAAGAAAGTACCTGCTATGCGTAAGTACTCTGGCGCATTGAGCAATGTCTTTGTTACAGTGATTGGTTTATGTTCAATATCTGCGATTTTCTACTCTCTCGCACAGTAATGACAAACCGTAAGTAACAGAAAAAAAGCATAATAACGATTAATGCCGTTCACTTAAGGTGAACGGCATTTTTATTGCCTGTTATTTATCGCTTGTGTTGAATATCTAAGCTTCTTTTTGAAGAAGCTCGAATAGCATACTTATCGCACGCGCGTGAAATGACTTTGCACTAGCTGGTTAATAAGGGTTTCACTACCCGTTAGCTCAAACGATCGTGGGGTAACTAATTTGCCGAACAATGGCGATCCACCGCCTAACAATACAGGAATGGTTGTGATAATCATTTCATCAATCAGATCTTCTTTTAGGA
Organism: Photobacterium frigidiphilum; assembly: GCF_003025615.1. Taxonomy (GTDB): domain Bacteria; phylum Pseudomonadota; class Gammaproteobacteria; order Enterobacterales; family Vibrionaceae; genus Photobacterium; species Photobacterium frigidiphilum. The sequence continues at coordinate 2,319 of NZ_PYMJ01000032.1, forward strand.
AGTTCTGAATCGTGATACCACCATCAATGTATAGGTTGTTGTAACCTTGTTCATTGAGCGATGCTACTACAGTGGTGAGTGGGCCTTTCACGAGAAATATTTTGTCTTCATACCCTTCAGGTACACGTGTCATCGTGTTACTTAATACGAATACTGGTCGAGTATAAGGCCAGTCGCAATCAAAACTCAGCACCATATCCAGTGTGTTACGGCCCATCACTAACGCATCAATACGCTCAATGAAATTGTTATAGCCGAGATCAGAGCCGTCAGGGTTAGGTGTGGCATGTAACCAATCGATAGATCCATTTTTATCTGCAATATAGCCATCAAGGCTGGTGGCTATATATACAATGTTTGACATGGTTAACTCCCGTTAAATAGTACTATACCCAAGTTATAATCAACACTTAGCGTGTATGGCTTGCATTTGAATTGCGTTGCTCTACAATATTCTACAGTGTAGAAATTAAGGTTAGTTTATCGGGGAGAGTGAATGTCTGTCAAGGAAAAGAAACGAGGTCGTCCAAGTGGAACATCGGGGCAATTGAGCGCAGATAAAATCATTGTTGCAGCGAAGTCTTTGATGAAAGATGACGCGAAAATTCCCAGTATCCGTAAATTAGCGGGTAGCTTAGATGTGGATGCTATGGCGATTTATCATTATTTTGCGAATAAGAATGCGTTGTTGGAAGCGGTAACCGTCTCGCTCATTGAAGCCATTTATGAACCGAAAGGCAGTGAAGCTTGGCAAACAGAATTGACTACATTGTGTAATAGCTATTTGTCGTTGTTACAAGCACATCCTGGTTTGCTACAAACCTTCTTAGGGATGACGTCGACAGGACCTGCCAATGTGTTTGTGGATCGCTTTTATATGGCTATCGCGGCATTGAATCTTACGCCCGAACAAGTGAAAGATGCATTGGATCTGCTAGTGGATTACTTACATGGCTTTGCTTTGTCTCTAGAGTGTAGTGGGGCAGCGAGTGGTTTGACAATAGTACACGCTGAAGGGCCATTACGTTTTTATATTTACGCCCTCGAAAAACAAAGCGTATGACGAAACGTAGATGATAATAAAAGTGATCTGCCATAAAAATAATAAGGCGATCATCGCTGATCGCCTTCGAGTGATTTTCTGAATTGATGTGCTTTGTGCTTAAACGTGTTTCACTTTGTGTTTAAGCATTTGTTGTGACCGTTATTCGTACCTTTTTGTCAGCGTGTTTATCCAATGCGCCGCTTAGACGGGTTAGCAATAAAGCGATAATCACAATGATAGCGCCGATCCAAGTGGTATTCATCAAATCAGATTTTGCGACAATCATACCGCCTCCCCATGATCCCAGTGCAATTCCGACATTGAATGCTGCAATGTTTAAACCAGATGCAACATCAACCGCATCTGGGGTATATTTTTCTGCCAATTTCACTACGTAAACTTGTAGTCCCGGTACGTTACCAAAGGCGAATGCACCCCAAATTAAAATAGTGATAACGGCGGTAATTGGGTTGGATGCAGTAAAAGTAAAAGTGAATAACACCGCAGCTAGGCCTGAAAATATAATGGTCAGCGCTTTTATTGGCCCCATTTTATCGGCCATTTTGCCGCCCCAGATATTACCGACAGCAACTGATGCGCCATATACCAACATAATTAGACCTATCATGCTGGAATCAAAGCCCGAGACATCTTCTAAGATAGAAGCCAAGTAAGTGAAAGCAGTGAATGAGCCGCCGTAACCAACTGCTGTAATTGCGTACACCAATAACAAACGTGGTTGAGTTAAGACTTTTAACTGCGCAGACAGTTTGGCTGCTGGTGGTTGTTTTAGGTTATTCGGAACTAACACCATACTGCCGACAAGGGCGATTAGACCAAGAATAGCAACGACTAAGAACGTAGCTTGCCAGCCGTAAGTTTGACCAATGTAAGTGCCCAGAGGTACGCCAGTGACCAAAGCGACGGTTAATCCGGTAAACATGATGGCAATTGCGCTAGCCGCTTTTTCTTTCGAGACCAAGCCTGTTGCTATCGTCGAACCAATAGAGAAAAAGACACCGTGCGCCAAACCCGTCAAAATACGCGCCGCGATTAACGTGTTATAACCAGGGGCTTGCCATGCAAGTACATTACCTGCAACAAACAAACTCATGACTGCCAGTAAGACATGCTTACGGTTCCACTTGCCAGTTAATGCCGTGAGCACTGGAGCACCAACGGCAACACCTAAGGCGTATAAACTGACGAGTAATCCTGCAGAGGGAAGGGAAACGTGTAAATCATTTGCCATGGTCGGAATCAATCCGACGATAACAAATTCTGTAGTGCCGATGGCAAAGGCGCTAAGCGTCAATGCAAGAAGTGCTAATGGCATAATATAATCTCGACGTTGAATAAAGAAAGCAACGTGCTTTCCGTTAATGAACTAAATGATGCGTGCATTATTCGCGATTACAACTTTGTGAAAAACAGTGCTACTTACAAATTACTTTTGTTATTATTGCAATAGTTCTGGGTGTTGTAATGATATGAAGGGATAAACTGTGCTCACACGTTCGGACGATTTAACCATTTTGCTAATGGTTGTTGACTGCGGCGGGTTCTCTGCTGCCGCCGATTTGTTGGATATTCAAGTTGCACGTGTATCGCGTGCGGTCAGTAAAGTGGAGAAACAACTGGGTGTTACGATATTGAATCGCACAACCCGACGCATTGAATTAACCGATGAAGGGCGGCAATTTGTCGAGTCGGTGCGAGAGGGGTTACAACTGATTCAACGGGCAGAAGAGGATCTTGTATCTCGTGGTGAGTTACCCAAAGGACGTTTACGTGTAGATGCTGCTAGTCCATTTGTTTTCCATCAATTAGTACCCTTGATTCAAGCGTTTAAAGTTGAGTATCCTGATATTGAGTTGGTGCTGACGTCCAACGAAGGTTTTGTTGATTTGTTAGAGAAGAAAACAGATGTAGCAATTCGTATTGGCATGCTTACAGATTCAACTTTGCATGCTCGTTCATTGGGAAAGAGCCCGTTGTATATTGTTGCGTCATCAGAATACCTTGCGCGACGAGGAATGCCACAAAAGCCAGATGGGCTGAACAGGCATGAGCTTATTGGCTTTACTGGGGCAAAAGTGTTGAATCATTGGCCGTTGAAAGGTTTCCAATATATTGAACCGACAATTATGTCAAGTAACGGTGAAACGGTGCGACAGTTGGCAATTGCTGGGAATGGCATAGCGTGCTTATCTGGCTTTATGGTCAAAGATGATCTTGAGACTGGACGATTGGTCGCGATATTAGAGTCTGACAAACTCCTCAATACAGGCCGAGAGCAAGTTAATGCGGTGTACTATCAATCATCTTCTGTGGCACGACGTATTTCAGCGTTTATTGATTTTATTAAGCCTAAGCTAAGTTTATAACACGTTAATTAGCAGTTATAAGTTCCGTCATAGTTGTCGAAAACGTTCACTTATCAATTTACATTGTTTGAGATCGGCGGTTTAACTTGGGCGGCTTAACTTGAATGTATTCGAGCGAGTTTGCTACTGTGGAGCATCAGATTAGAAAGGACTCACATTATGTCGGCAACAAAACCTACCTTGTATTATGTCTATGATCCTATGTGCTCGTGGTGCTGGGGATACAAGCCTGTTTGGCTAAAGATTAAAGAAGCGGTTACAGATGACGTCGAGATTGTGTATGTATTGGGTGGATTAGCCCCAGATTCAGATGTACCGATGTCAGAAACGATGCAGCAGCAAATTGCGTCGTATTGGAAGAAGATAGAAAATTACCTCGGTACCCAGTTCAATTATGATTTCTGGCACCAAAACACACCACGTCGATCTACTTATCCAGCCTGTCGTGCCATCCTTGCGGCTCGTGAGCAAAGGGCTGAACCTGCCATACTAGATGCGATTCAACATGCGTATTATCTTGATGCGAAGAACCCGAGTGATAATGACATTTTGATTGGTTTAGCAAAAAGCATCGGCTTAGATTACGATAAATTCGAAGCGGACTTTTTATCGCCAACGACACATGATGCCTTGTTGCGTGAAATTGCTTTTGCGCGCTCGATAGGAGGTAACAGTTTCCCGTCTCTATTTATGCAAACAGAAAAAGGTGTAGGGGAATTGATGATCAATTATGAAGATGCGAAAGCGACGATTGCACAAATAAAAAGTGTGATCTAACTGCCTGTCACTGTAAATTGATGGAAGTGGCGCCATTTCTGGCGTCACTTTAAATAAGAGAATGTTGTGTGGGTTGATTATTGCGATTGAGCTGCTAACCAGTTGGCGGTAACAGTATCAATCGGTTGGTTTTCACGTGATACTTTATAGTCTAATTCAGCAATGATTTCATTCGAGAAACGCAATGTATCTAACGTTTCTAGCTGTTCTTTGGTGAACAATTCTTTTTTACTTTCTCTGAGTAACAACACCGCACGATCGACAATGCCCAGCAACCCTTTTGGCTCTTTGATTTCACGAATATTATAACGGTAGTGCAAGAATTGCGGCTTCCAAAGCGGCACAATGAACCATTCTTTGTTTTCAACAGCTTGTTCGAAAGTACTAAAACAGGCTTCTTCAGTACCAGTATGGAATGCATACCCCGCATCATTAAGACCATATTCTTCCATCATCTTAATCGAAAAACGGGTAATACCTGCACCGGGGTTAATGCCTTGAATATCATTTTCCATTTTCTTCACGACATCAGGTTTTAATAGATCGGCCACTTCTGCGACATCCTCAGTCGGCACATAATCAGGCACGCCCCACAATGCATATGGTTCGTAATGTAAGCCAAGTTCAATCAGCGGTTCAACTTCTTCCACTTCTGATTTATACATGCCATGACTTGAAGGTAACCATGCCGACGTCAGTAGATCAATTTCACCGTCTTTCAGTTTTTTGAAGTTCTCTTGATGGGGAGAGTACACGCGCTCTACTTCAAATCCCATACTTTGTAATACATGCGAAATTAATGACGCTGTAATGCGATGGAAAGAGAGGTCGGTTACGCCTAATGTTAATTTCTGTGACATGATCTTCACCTTCTTGGGTTGAATTCGTTGTTTGGATACGAGAAAAGCATAACCTCAGAATGGTGAGTTAAAAACAGGGTAACATTTGAAGCATTCTCTAATATTTTTTGATAATTAAAGACACTCATCACCACCGTAGGAACTATTTGTTTGTATCGAGAGAAAATACTTTCTTGGTAATATCCTCGAATTGATTGATAGGACGTATTTTGTTTTGATTTCTATGTAATACCAATCTAGACAAGTATCTGATCATTCTTGCTGGTTAAAATAGCTTATAACTACGTTAGAAATTTTATAATTAGAACCACTAGTTACTTCAATTTCTGCCTTGTTATTATCAATTTTTTCTACGCAATTATCTGACCATTTACTTATCCAGAATGGTATAAACGCCAACTCATCAGTAATACTGACCGAGCTGGTGTTGTAGTATTTATCGATACCTTGAAGGCAATAAGCGTTATTGATCGCTTATTTTTAACTTGAAAGCGCTTGGTATTGAAGAATGACTAAGCGATCTTTGTCATTTCATTTAACTCGAAGCTTTCTACCGCACCGTCAGTGGCTGCCATGTAGTCTTTTAAGTGTTGGTTTCCCATGTGTGTTTGCCATAGTTCACGTGATATCCAGTTCTCGTAAAACATGAAATGTGCTGGGTTTTCGTTGTCTTGGTGAAGATCGTAATTGATGCAGCCTTTTTCAGCGCGTGTCACGTCGATCAGTTTAAGTAACTCCATTTTTACTAGTTCTACTTTATCGACTTTCGCGATGATGTTTGCAACAATTGTTAGGTTAGCCATGCTCTTGTCCTCAATATTGATTTTGTGATTTTCTTGTTCACGAGGTAAATCATAGCCCTTGTTTGTTATGTTATAAACAGGGTAATGGTAAAATCATTCTCAAAAAACATTTGATAATATGTTATTTGTAGACTTGCACGTTGTACTAAAGACAACTGAATTACTGTGGCCAAACAAAAAGTCGATGGCTGTATTAGCGACCGACTTTTTGTGTTTATTCATTACGGTACAGCGTAATAGATTCGCTTAATTGCCGGCAATTAAACGGAGATGCAATGCGTCTTTCAATTCAGCTCTATTGTGTTTCAGTTGGAGCATTGATCCATCACCGATGGGGGAGTCTTGTAATTCCAGTTCACGGATTTCTTTATCAAGCGCATTGTAATGTTTCGTGTCTTTTGCAAATGCGTCGTCTACGTTAATCAGTTTTGCGATTGTATCTTTATACTCGGGAAATTCTTTAAGAAGAGAATGATCTTCACCTAACATAAATGCCTCGCGTTGGTCAGTGGTTAACAAATGGATGGATGAGTTTTTGGTAACAACTTATCTTCTATCTAACCATAGGTTAGCAATAAGTTAAAGCCTTGTTGAAATATCAAGATAGATTACAAAAAGCCCAATAAACCGTGTTGTGATTTATTGGGCATAATTAGATTCGGCGTCTGTATAGCGTTTAGCTAGAAATCACCGCGATGGTCTTTTTTTGCTAACCGTATTTTTATTTAGCTTACGCGATGAACAGCGCAAACTTTATTACCTGACGGGTCACGTAAATACGCTAGGTATAGCTGACCGATAGCACCTTCTCGTATTGCTGGTGGCTCTTCACATGTAGTACCGCCATTGGCGACTCCTGCTGCATGCCAAGCATCTGCAATTTCTGTACTTTCTGCTGAAAAACCGATAGTGCTACCATTACCATGGCATGCTGGTTCGCCATCAATTGGCTTACTTAGCGCGAATATGCCGCTTTTAGTGAAGTAAAAACAACGTCCTTTTTCGTCAAGAACGCCAGGCTCGTAGCCCATCGCACCTAAAATTGCATCATAAAATGTTTTTGATCGTTGAATGTCGTTTGCGCCAACCATGATATGACTAAACATTAATACTTTCCTTGTTTGAAATTTTAATAAAATATGATGTTGCTTGTGCTATCTATACCTAAGTTACCTCAAGATGCTCGTTTCAGCAAAAACTCTAAATCCTGCATCTTGAGGTGACTTGGGTATAAAGTCCCCAATAGCTATTTAATTATGATAACTTGGGCTCATAGTAAAAATGAGCATTGTCTTTTAAAAGGAACTTTGGGTTTATCATGGAAAAAAAAGCATTAGATACAACAATCATAACAGCGGGTCGCTCGAAAAAGTGGACCCAGCATCTAGTTAATCCACCTGTAAGCCGTGCATCAACAATTGTATTTGATACCGTTGCTGAAATGAAACATGCCACTGCCAACCGTGCGAATAAAGAGCTCTTTTATGGACGCCGTGGTACGAATACGCATTTTGCTTTTCAAGACGCAATGGTTGAACTAGAAGGCGGTGTTGGTTGTGCATTATATCCCTGTGGTACGGCTGCTATCTCAAATGCCATTTTATCGTTTGTGAAAACAGGCGATCATATCTTAATGGTTGATGGCACTTACGAGCCAACGCGTGATTTCTGTGACAAAATTTTAGATAAGATGGGCGTTGAAACAACCTACTATGACCCGATGATCGGCGAAGGTATTCGCGATCTTATTCGCCCGAATACAACGGTTCTATTCTTAGAGTCTCCATGCTCTATCACGATGGAAGTGCAAGATGTGCCGTTACTCGCGAGCATTGCACATGAGCATGATATCGTCGTGATGTTGGATAATACGTGGGCATCACCAATTAATTTCCAGCCATTCGATCATGGCGTTGATATCTCGATTCAAGCGGCAACAAAATATATTGTGGGTCATTCTGATGTAATGTTAGGCACAGCAACAGCGAATGAACGCTGCTGGGATCAATTACGTGAAGGTAGCTATTTGATGGGGCAGTGCACCTCGCCAGATGATGTTTATCTTGCTATGCGTGGGCTACGTACATTAGGTGTTCGTTTAAGGCAGCACGAAAAAAACAGCATCAAAGTTGCTCAATGGTTATCTGAGCGCGAAGAAGTGGATCATGTTCGCCATCCTGCTTTTGAAAGCTGTGAAGGTCATGAAATTTACAAGCGTGATTTCAAAGGGTGTAACGGTTTATTCTCTTTGGTACTGAAGCGCGGTAATACTGCAGCGTTAACGGCGTTATTAGACGGCATGGAACACTTCAGCATGGGCTATTCATGGGGTGGTTTTGAAAGCCTAATATTAGCGAATGAAAATGTTAACTCTATACGTACAGCGAAAAAGAAAGAATTTGTTGGGCCAATGCTGCGTTTACACGTGGGCTTAGAAGATGTTGATGATTTGATTCGAGATCTTGAAAAAGGTTTTGAACGTTTTAATGCTGTGCTTGAGCAATAACAGCGGTTTATAGTTGTAAGTAAATAAGTAAGCTAGTCGAAAATTAATAATGAAGGCATAGTAACGAAAGTCATTATGTCTTCATTTACCTATATTCTTAGTTATAACTCATTAAGACGATCTTTCTTCATACTCTGGGTTCTTTTTTTCTACGATGTGACTGTGAACATTATGGGTAAGATCATACGTTTTTTCTTCGTCGTTTCCAGATAACATAGAAACAGGCTCTGGGCTTTTACCCTTTTGCAAATTCAGGCTTATACTCCGCATATATTTTTTGGCAATAATGGATTTAGCATTTATTGTGAGTTGTTTATTGTGTTCCCATAACTTATCCCATTGCCAAATAAGTACATGATATCTAACCCAAAGGTGATACGTAATCATAATGACACAAAAAAGAGTCACAAATATAATTGCACAGTTTTCTAAACTTATTGAGTGAATGAAATCTAAACCGTTAGTGGGATTATAGTTCGTCTTTATAAAGGGCTGAAATATTAAGAAGAACCATCCTCCCCAAGTGACGATAGCAATAGCGGTATCTCTTAGATGATGTTGCCATGTTTTTTTACAGGCTTTGCAGATAATAAGCCCTCTAATATCATCATGATTTTTCTGCTGATGTGAATGAATATATCTTGATTTTACCTTCGTTTTTGGGTTAATCATCATCTCTGAATACCTCTCCGCGATCAGGGCTTTCCCATATGGCTTTTTCTCCTTTTTTACGAATTAGTGCCTTGGGAACAGCGATAGTGACGGTGATAACATTCAGAAACCAATAGAACATAGGGTACCAAATACACCATAAAAAATTTCGACGCAACATAACGTCATAATGACGATCTATCATCAGACTTACTGTAAATTGCATCAAACAAATTAATACCAGTACAAAGCCCGACCATTCAAATGTGACCAATTGATAAGTTGTTGGCTGTTCGCTGAGCGTAAAAAGCTGAATAAAGTAAGCAAGCATGAGGTAGGCAAGGCTATAACACCAAAAGACACTCATTAGATATTCGAGCATTAATGGCCAAAGCTTGGTTTTTCCCTTTACGATGACGTTCATGCCTTGTTTAAAGAAAACCTCTGCGCCACCTTGTGCCCAGCGTAGCCGTTGCATGTATAAGCCACGTAATGTTTCAGGCATTAACACCCAACAACGCGCTTGTGGCTCATAGCGAATTTGCCAGTCGTTTATTTGCAGTTTCCAGCTGACATCAATATCTTCAGTGATCATGTCTGTACTCCAGCCACCAATATCCATAATGGCTGATTTACGAAACGCACAAACCACGCCTGATACGGTATATATTGTGCCGTATATACGTTGTGCTCGTTTTATGAGGCCGATAATTGATGAAAACTCACCCGTTTGGATTTTTCCAATAATGGTTGTACGGGTACGGACCCTTGGATTACCCGTTACAGCACCAACTTTGGGGCTATCTTGAAAATGCTTCACCATCCATCGTAATGCATTCAAATCGAGTAGGGCATCACCATCGATACACACCAAAATGTCACTGGTCGAATACTGAGTACCATTATTTAATGCTGCGGCTTTTCCTTGGTTCTTTTGATGAATAACAATGAGGCGAGGCTCATGTTCCGCGATGTTATTTAATCGCGTTGCAGTATCATCTTTACTGCCATCGTTAATGGCGATGATTTCAAAATTAGGGTAATTCTGTTTAAGTAAGTAATTGATCGTTTCATTGACGTTAGCGCCTTCGTTATAACAAGGCACCATAATAGAAACTTTCGGATATTCATCGAGTGGCAAGGGACCTTGTCGCGCAATTTTTAGCTGCGCCCGCTCCCAATGGAAATAGTAATAAATACCACCACCGATCCATACCAGTGCCATTACCGCTGGGTAAATGAAAATGAAAAGATAGAAAAACGCTAGCCACTCCATTAGTATTCTCCAATGGTATTACGGTTTGAAAATACAGGGCGCAAGGTCTTTTGATCTGGCACGCCACGAATAAAATCATCAGGGTAATAGCCGTAATTCTGAATACCTGCTTTGCTAATTATCTCCATTTGTCGTGAGAGCTCAGAGGCTGGAATATCCTTACCATTTTTCCAATTCTTGGCTTGTAGCTCAAAAATCAACTTATTACTCGGCACTGTTTTAAGTGCCATTTTTGCAATTTTTTCTAGCCATTCATCAGGTGATTTTGCCGATTCCATATAAGGCATCGCCATCACAGCGGTATAGTCATAAGCGTTTGAAAAAGCAACCAAGTTTTGTGAAAACCATTCTTCACTTTTAGGGTTTATAACGGGTTGTGCATAGATGTTTCGGGCCAGTTTTAACTCAATGCCATCACCCGATAAATATTGGCGTGTACTGTTTGCCAACTCTAAGGTGAAATCAATTAAATATTGGGTTTTATATTTAGACCATGACGTCATTTTTTGAGGATTATTACGAATATTAGCGACAGATTTTCCCAGTCCCCATTTCTGATATTGTTTTAATGCTGCTGGTGTCGCATCTTCAAAATCAGTTAATAGTGCGTCGTCGTGGAATAAAAGCCCAGAGAACTTTCCATACGCACCCAAATCGGTATAGATCTCATTAATGGCCTTCCGATTTTGTGTCGAAAACGGAGAAAGGCGAAGGTATCGCTTAGGGTCTGGAGCGTTAAACCGACTATCTGTCACATAGTCATATTTATTCCCTAAATTAAAGCCAAGTACAGGCATCCACGCATACACGGTCACCCCTGCACGGGTGCTAAGTTGCCACGAAACACGATTGAAAATATCGGCACGTACGGGTAAATGTCGGTTTTGGAAATACAAGGCATCTGCTATACCATTACCATCGGGATCGGCAAAAGCTTGAAGGTAAACGGTGTCTATACCAAAGTTATAAATACGAGAAATTAACGTGTCCATATTCCGGTTCATAACGGCCGGGTTAGGGTCATAAACATAATCAAGATCGACATGCACAACCCGTTTAGGCCCTTCGTATTCTGGCTGACCCCGTACAATTTCATCAAGCCTTTCAAGCGTCATTTCTTGCTCAATTAAAAAGCGTTTTACGTTACGTCCCGAGTCACTCACATAGTTAACACCTTCATCGAGTGAGAAGGTATAAGGCATACCTACCTTTGCTGCTGTATTGATCGACTTTTGACTATATGCGCCGTATGGCCACACTAAAATACGGGGGGCTTTGACTAAATTAGACACCATCTGGCTACTACTTTGAGTCAAATCAGCATAAAGCCGTTTGTTGTATTGGTTTAATGTTTCGTAGCGCTTTTCGGTAGCATTATACGCAGGGGTCGTTGCTGCGGGTTGCTCATTACCATACGGGTTCGCATTAATACCATAATGTGAATCAAAAGAATGAGAGGCAAACTCTACAATACCTGAACGCTCCATTTCTCGAATCTGATCCCAAGACAAAAATCGCTTTCGAGATATCATGGCCTTTCCATATTCAACCTTTTTGTGTTCATCTGGTACTAGCCATTTACCCACTAAAGCAAAAATAGCAGGGTAATTATAAAGTTTTAATAATGGGTAAACTGTACTGTAAAAACTTTCGTAACCATCATCGAATGTGAGTAAGATTGCTTTAGATGGCAATGAGCTACGACCTGCTTTTGCATCAATAATTTGCTGATAACTAACAGGGTTATAGCCTTCTTGTTTGAACCAATTGAAATGTTCAATTAAACGATCACGCGTAAGGGTATCTGGAAATATACGTAAATTTGGGGTTAACCCCACATCAATAAAATCGTGATAACACAGTACGACATAGGTGTTGTTTGCACGCTCATTATTAGTTGATGTTGCTGCCAACAATGGGAAGCAAATGAATAATGTTAGGGTTAGCCAAAATAATATCTTCATTGTGGGAACCTCACATTAAAGTTGGCGAAGAGGTAAGTACCATATTCTCCCTCTCCGTCATAAACCCCTTTGCTTCGACCAATACCATAGCTAAAATCGATTTGTTTTTGCCATATCCATTTTTGGGCGTAGCTCACATCCCAGTTGTAGTCAGATCCAAAATCCTCTTGCCAGTAACTGCCAATGCCTGTTTTCAGGTTTTGGTCAAAGCCCCAGCTATCGTTAATACGGTAATGATAATCTTGTGTGAGAATGAGTGAGCCAGAGTGGTCTGATTTGGGATTGAAGTAACTTGCTGTTTCAATTTCTTCATTAAATGAAGCACCGTAAGAGGCAGATCCGCGAACAGTATAGCTATCTGTTCTATATAACTGACCTTCGATCCAAGTTAGATAGGTAAAGCGTTCGTTACCATCAGTAAAGTCAGAGTACTTGCCAGATAACCCTAAATTAATTTCAGACTTTATGCGATAGATAAGGTAGGTGTCAAAATCATCCACATTTGCACCATCAAATAATGCGCGAAGTGGCGTATTATCGGAATTGTACTTATAGCTACCTGAAATAAACCATTGATCATTAATTAGATAATCAACGGTGGTCCAGAAATAGGCTTTATCATTTAAATGCCCGCCTACGCCTGTTTCAACTAGCAAAGTGACGGGTGATAAAGGAATTTCAGCCCCGATGCCACTATAGCGGGCGTACAGATTGTTTTCTTCAAATTCACCAAAACTCATCTGGTCGCGGAAAAAGAAATTATATCCACCTAAAACTCGCCCAGTGTATAGGTGTGTATCGTAAGTCCAATCTTTTGATGCTTGTACTAAAACGTTGCCATTACTGTCTGTTTCTCCTCGGCGGTATTCGCCTGTCCATGTTGGCGCTGCTGCTTTTTTAACGTAGTTGTTGATGATGTATTGATCGCTAGCGGGGTACTGGCTGTTTAAATTATCGAGATTCTTTTGAAGCCCTCGCCAATCTTTGCGTTCAAGTTTTGCCATCAACTTGCCTCTGTCCGTTATACCTCTATCTTGAGGTGAAAGCAGTTGGCTGGCTTGTTCAAAATAACGTTCAGAAGCAAAGGTATTCCCTTTCCAGCGTTCAATGTCCCCTTTAATGGACAACAGATAAGGATTCCCCGGTGCATTGGTAAGCAATTTATCAATTGTTTCCGTTGCTTGGGGAAAATCTCCCCGCCATGCATAATGCAACGCTTCTAATTGCATAAGGGTTTGGTATTCATCATTTACATTCTGTGTGCTACCAGTGAAATCCCATCGGTTTTTAGGAATATTAGGCTTTTCAGAGTCAATCAGCGCTTTGGCTTTGCCATACTGCTCAGTGTCCATATACGCGTAATATAACTTGATGGTAACTGGAAGGTTTTTAGGTTCTTTTTGATGAATAGCGTCAAAAATGGACTCAGCTTTGCTGGGTTGCATCGTTCCTAAATAATAATCACCAAGTGCTTCTTGAGCATAGCGCGGTAATGGCTGCTCTTTTTCTAGTTGTTCAGCGAGAGGGCTCGCTGTTTTATAGTCTTTTAATGTCACGAGGGCATAAAAGTAATCTAATGACGCGCTTTTATTAAGAGGGTGGTCTGCAGGTGCTTTATCAATAACTTGTTGCAATAAAGCAGAACTTCGTTTGATAGTCGGTACACTTTTGGCTTTGATACCATCACGCAGCAAGGTGCTTGCCTCATAATAGTCGAACCATAAGTTATCGGCAGATGTAAACCATTCAGGATGCTGGGTTAATAATGATTTTACCGCAGGCGATGCGCCTAGTTGAACGGCACTGGTATATAATCCAACACCTGCCGTTTTATTATTGGGTTCGGCGGTTAGCCAACTTTGCCAAGCAAACATTTCACCAACGTGATCGTCTAGCGCCTGTGATACATAGATCCAATTTTGATAAAAGTGTGCATCTAATGGAAATCGTTGACGATATTCTCGTAATCCTTCTTTAGCGCTCGCTAAATCGTTCGCTTCGGCACTTGATAAAGCTAATCCTAACCAAGCATCACGATTGTTAGGTGATCGTTGTGTTAGGTAGCGATAATATTTTGCTGAAGTTTGGTAATATCCTTCATTTCTGAACGCCTTTGCGACAATTTCAACCGACTCAGGGCTGAGCCCCCGCGGTTGGCACGACTGGCAAGCGTCAACAATCGCTTTCGAATTCTCTTGCCAAGATAAAATGGCAATCAGATCGTTAAGAACAAGAGGATCTTTTGTCTGATCATAAAGTGTTGTTAGCCCTCGTGCAGCAGACGATATATTCCCATTTTTTGCTTGCACAACAAAACCTTCTCTTTTCTCATCAATACTGCTTTTAGCACTTACAGCAGATGATAAGAGAAGGGCTAATGTGTATACCACAAAGGCTGCCATCTTCATTATTTAAACCTTAATTATTTTTACATTAGGTTTTTATATTGTTTTTATGTAACGCTGTTTTTTATATTTTAGTTTAAAGTGAGTGGGGTGAGTTTTATTAGCGGCTCTTAAGTGAGAATCAGATGATGAATAAATGTTTTTCTTTGTTTTTATAATGAAATTTGGATTTAACTTTTTGTTATTTAATGTTTTTTTATTCTGCTGTGTAGGGTGTTGTTATTTGGTTTTAATAATGTCTTATATTATTAAGTTTGTCTTATTTTTTATTTTTATTCTTATTGTTGATAGTGTGTCTTTATATTAAACACGCACCTTTTAAGAGGTTAAGGTAATAAGGTTTTATTAGTGTAAGCTATACATCCATAAAGTCACCCTATATGTCGACAATTATACCATTTTCATACTTCTTACTATTTATTCAATAAAAACTCTTTAAAATGAATGGCGACGGCAGAAGCGGTGGCGGGTGGCTGATAGTAGAGGTTGAGGCTCCATACGCTGGTATCGAAATCATCCAATAGTGAAATAAGCTGGCCGTTTTCTATCTCTGGTTCAACGAGAAATGCGGGTAAGTAAGCGATGCCAGCGCCTTTTTTTACACCTTGAAGCAGTAGGTCACTATCGTTAACTTCTAAAGACTTAGGTACTTTTATTATCTGGCTTTCACCATTTTGGGTGAAAATCCAATCATTACTGCCCGTTAACGTCGTGGCAAATAAGCATTGATGCTGGGTTAAATCAGAGGGTTTTTGTGGTGCGGGTTGACGATCAAGATAGTGTTGTGAAGTAACAACGCGAAAGGGACTTTGCATTATTTCACGGCGAACAAGGTGTAAATCATGTTCACGATAGCCTTGATAAGATGCATTGGCGCTGATTGTTAAGTCGCTTTCTGCCGCATGATCTAATGCCCAAGGAGTAATATTGAGGTTAAAAGTGACATCTGGGTTCGTTATAAGGTATTCACTGATCATGTCCATTAAATAATGATTGGCATAAACAGGTGTACAAACAATATCAATATGCCCTTTGTCGTGCTGCTGAAACTCTTGCATTTGGCGGCATAAATGTTCGGAATTATCGACCATGGGTGAAAAATCATCGAACAGCTTTTGACCTGCAGGGGTAGGGGTTAATAAGCGGTTGCTACGACGGTGTAGCGGCATGCCAAATTTTTGTTCTAGATCTTGTAGCCAGCGGCTGCCTGCCGAGACTGAAATATTGAATTTACGTGCAGCAGCAGAAATAGAACCTGTTCTTACGACATATACAAAGAAAGCCATTTTATCTAGCATGATGTATTCCCTTTTAGCTAACGTTCATTGAATATGAAAATAGGCTTCTCCTATGAAAAGCCTATTTCTTGAAAGTTAATCAGTAATAAATATTGTACGTATTTATTTGATTAAGCGCTTGCGTCTGCAACCTGACGTTTCTTATTCTTACCCAGCTTTTCAGCCATGACTTTTTCCATGTCTTCCAAGCTAACGCCTTTCGTTTCAGGTACGTACTTAACAACAACATACATACAGATGATAGAAAGAACCGCGAATACCCAGAAGCTGAATGCACCGTTAAAGTGTTCTTTTAGGTAGGCATTTTCATTTAACATAGGGAAAGACTGAGTAACAATGAAGCCCGTGAACCATTGTGCGCCAACAGCAATTGCCATCGCACGTGAACGGATACTATTCGGGAAAATTTCTGAAATCATTGTCCAACATGCACAACCCCAAGATGTTGCATATGCGACAACATACAGACAGAGTGCGAATAAAGCAGCATAGCCTTCAGTACCGGTATAAAGTACATAACCGACAATCGTCATACCTAGCGCACAACCGAAAGTACCGTATTTCATTAGTGGTAAACGACCGACTTTATCAATCAGATACATACCTAAAGCATTACCAAAAATGAAGACAACACCCACGAAGGTGGTTTGGAATAATGCGTTTTCAGTACCACCAGCAATAGGTTTTAGTATTTCTGGTGTGTAGTACATAATGACATTGATACCAGTTAACTGCTGTGCTGCCGCAACAAAAGTACCAATAACAAGAATGGAAAATAATAATGGTGAACGTAAGCTGACTTTATTATTTTTTGATGCATTAGCGGGGACTAATGATTTTTGTATTTCAAGAATAACGCGGTCGGCATGTTCAGGGTTAGAAATACGTGAAAGGGTTTCTTTTGCTTGAGCAAGGTGCCCTTTTAAGACTAACCAACGAGGTGATTCAGGGATGATAATTAACAGGCTACCAAATAATAAGGCAGGTAGAACTTCTGATGCTAGCATCCAACGCCAGCCTATATCAACAAGCCATGCTTCAGACATACCTTTTGCAATCAAGTAGTTAACGTAGAATACACCCGTTTGACCAATAACGGCTGATTGTTGGAACATACTAACAGCACGTCCTCTGAAATCTTTAGGGGCGACTTCAGACATATACATAGGCGAGACAACACACGCTAAACCAACTGCAATGCCACCTACAATTCTAAATAACACATAGATGGTAAAGGTAGAGGCAAGGGCTGAGCCTATTGCTGAAATGATGAATAGAAGAGCCGCTAAGAATAATGCTTTTCTACGACCATATTTAAGAGCACACCAACCTGCACTGACTGCACCAATAATACTGCCTAATACAACACTGGAAACAGCCCATCCCGTTTGTGCCGCCGTTAAGTTGAAATACTCTCTTATCGGTCCGATAGCACCAGAAATAACGGCGGTGTCATATCCTAATAAAATCCCCCCTAGAGCCGCGATACAACAAATTCTAATGATGTAACTAAGGTTATGTTTTCGTGATGATGTCTCGATACTTGATGACATTATTTACTCCATTAAATTTTCCATCAGCATGTATAACCATCTCTACACATGTTTCAGGGTTTAATCCCGCCTGCTAACTGTAGGGAAAGGGCTAAGGATTACTTAATACGCCTTTAATTGTTTCTAATAGTTATATTTTGAAAGTATGTGTTGATAAATATTTTTCATTATGGCGTTTTCAATCATCATATGTATTCCATTGCATTCTTGCTATAGCTTGAAAAGATTTTTCTCTTAAAATGATACCTGTGTCATACAATGGTAAATATTTTCCATCTGACATCATTGGCTTAAGTGGTTGTTTATTATGCATTAAATGTTTTTGTGATCTTGATCCAATATCGCCACGAGCCCTGTGTTTATGGGGTTTTTTTCATAAAATACAAACTTGTTTAAAAAGTATTTTTCGTTTGAAAAATATTTTCCAATTGTCATTTTTTTCATTATATTGATTGCCAGTGAAACGAAACAAGTGTCGATTGAAAAATAATTAATCACACTACCTTAATCCTACAAATTAAATGCTGGAGAACGAACATGAGCAAAGTTCAATACGGAATCAGCCCTTTGACTTGGACTAATGACGACATGCCAGAACTTGGCGGCGAGATTGCTTTAGAAACGTGTTTGAGTGAAATGTCAGAAGCTGGCTTCACTGGTACTGAATTAGGAACGAAATACCCTCGTGAACCTGAAGTGCTTATTCCTCTACTAGAACAATACAATCTTGTTCTGGCTTCAGGCTGGTTTAGCGGTAATTTGATGACACTTACAGCAGAAGAAGAAATTGCAGCAATGCAAGTGCACATCAAACTACTGAAAGCTGCTGGCTGTAAGGCAATGGTATATGGCGAAGTGAGCAACTCTGTTCATGGCGACATTAATACACCACTTTCACAACGCGTCATTTTGACAATGGATGAGTGGAAAGTATACGCAGAGAAGCTGACTGTTGTTGCTGATTACTTATTAAATGAACACGGTATCAAACTGTCTTTCCACCACCATGTGGGCACAATTTGTGAAACAGAAGACGACATTAACCTTCTAATGGAACTGACTGGCGATTCTGTTCACCTAACGCTTGATACTGGTCATATCACATACGGTGGCGGTAACCCTGTAACAATGATTAAGCGCTGGGGCCATCGCATTGGTCACATGCATTTTAAAGACCTTCGCTTAGGTGTTATGAAGACGGCCCGTGATGCAGACAAATCATTCCTTAATGCAGTTCTTGATGGTGTATTTACCGTTCCTGGTACTGGCGACGTTGACTACGACGATGTTTTCGCTGCACTGAAAGAGCGTAATTACGAAGGTTGGTTATTAGTTGAAGCAGAGCAAGATCCTGCAAAAGCGAATCCACTTGAGTTTGCTAAAACGGCTTACACAAACATTACTGGCTACGCAACTAAGTACGGCTTGTAATAACGACGTTTGTCGCTTTGTAATATTCAAAGCGGCCATCGGGGAATGGATGTTCCCCGATTAAAGAACTGACTACACAAATAATGGATAACACCGTGTAGGCAGGGCAGGGATGCCAATTTTTAGTGTGATGATGTTCGAGGAAGAAGATGAAAACTGTACGCCTAACTGTTGCTGAAGCATTTGCTAATTACTTAGCGGCACAAAAAATTGAAATTGATGGCAAAGTTGAGCAGCTATTTGGTGCTGCGTTTGCCATCTTTGGTCATGGCAATGTAACGTGCTTTGGTCAGCAACTGAAAAACATTGAAGATAAAATTCCGACGTGGCGTGGCCAAAATGAACAATCAATGGCAACCGCTGCTATTGCCTATGCTAAAGCCAACCAACGTCGCCGTATTGGTATTGCAACCAGCTCTATTGGGCCTGGTGCAACGAATATGATAACGGCTGCAGGTATTGCCCATACAAACCGTTTACCTTTATTGTTAATTTCAGGTGATGCGTACATTAGCCGCCTACCTGATCCTGTATTACAGCAGCCAGAGAATTTCCATAATCCTTCTATTACGTGTAACGATGCCTTTAAACCGTTAACGCGTTACTGGGATCGCATTGTCTCTCCGGCTCAAATTATCCAGTCTTTACCGCATGCACTAAACACCATGTTAGACCCTGAAACATGCGGTCCGGTATTTATCGGTTTACCGCAAGATGTTCAAGGCATGGCTTACGATTTTCCTGAAGCATTCTTCGCCGATAAAGTACATCGCATTCGTCGTCCAGAGCCTGAAATGCTGGTGATTGAAGAAGCGAAAGAAATCCTATTAAACGCAGAGCGTCCGTTAATTATCTCTGGTGGCGGTGTGCACTATTCACTTGCAACCGATGAATTAGCCGACTTTGCAGCAAAACATAATATTCCAGTCGTCGAGACGATTGCTGGCCGTGCAACAATGCTGCAAGACAACCCTCTAAATGCAGGCCCAATTGGTGTTACAGGTTCAAATTCAGCGAACTACATGGCTGCACATGCCGATGTTGTTCTGGCTATTGGTACTCGCCTGCAAGATTTTACCACCGGTTCATGGTCGGTATTCCGCAACCCAGACATGAAGCTTATCAGTATTAACGTGGCTAAATTCGACGCCATTAAGCATATGTCATACCCAGTGTTGGGTGATGCAAAAGCGTGCATGACGAAACTTTCAGGTGTCTTGGGTAATTGGCGTTCAGCGCAAGTGTGGGCAGATACGGCAAAAGCACAAGCTGATGAATGGAAAGCGGAAGTTTACCGTCGTACCCATCCTAAGAAAGGTGAGCTTCTACCGGGCACTTCTTCTTACGCTGAAGTTATTGGCAAGCTAAATACACAAATGGAAAAAGGTGACACCGTGCTGACAGCTGCGGGTGGTTTACCTGCAGAGTTATCAATGAACTGGCAGAATTACCAAATTGGTAAATTCGATATCGACTTCGGCTTCTCTTGTATGGGTTACGAGATTGCAGGTGGCTGGGGTGCCAAGATTGCTAACCCTGATAACGATGTTGTTGTGCTGGTGGGTGATGGTTCTTATTTAATTCAGAACTCTGATATCTATTCATCAGTATTAACGGGTCAGAAAATGATTCTGGTTGTGTGTGATAACGGTGGTTTTGCGGTTATCAATAAACTTCAGAACAATACCGGTAACGAGTCGTTTAATAACCTTCTAGAAGATTGTCGTCGTCCTGACGGTGAGCTAGCACGGGTTGATTTTGCAAAGCACGCAGAATCACAAGGTGCAATCAGTGAAAAGTTAACATCGATTGACCAGTTTGATGCCGCATTTGTACGCGCTAAAGAAGCAGACCGTACCTACGTTATCGTTGTTGATATCGACCCTGTATCACCAGCGGCTTGGTCTAAGTGTGATTGTTGGTGGGAAGTTGGTTTACCAGAGGTTACTCGCAATGAAGGCACTGAAAAAAAAGTAGCTGATTGGCAAGAAGGTAAAAACCTACAGCGTCGCGGTGTTTAGTTTACCAGCCGTTTAACTGAATTTTTCAATACGATTTTATAACTTTTATGGAGATTATTATTATGTTTAATGAAGAACGCCGTTTTGAACAACCAATCCGCTGGGGCATGGTCGGTGGTGGACGTGGCAGCCAGATTGGCTACGCACACCGCAGCGCAGCACACCGTGATGGTCTATTTAAATTAGTTGCTGGTGCATTTGATTTAGATGCTGATCGCTGTCGTGAATTTGGTGTCAATCTTGGTTTAGACGCCGATCGTTGTTACAGCAACTATAAAGACTTTTTTGCTGCTGAATCTAAACGTCCTGATGGCATTCAAGCCGTATCGGTTGCTACACCGAACTCTACACACTATGAAATTTGTAAATCAGCGTTAGATGTGGGTCTGCATATTGTGTGTGAAAAACCACTCACATTCACCAGTGAAGAAGCCGAAGAATTAAAAGCGATTGCAGCAGAAAAGAACTGTGTGATCGGTGTGATGTACGGTTACAGCGGCTTCCCAATGGTGCATCAAGCACGTGAAATGGTTGAGCGTGGTGATTTGGGCGAGATCCGTGTGGTGAACATGCAATTTGCCCACGGTTTCCACAACGAAGAATATGAATTAAATGATCCAGGCTTGAAGTGGCGTGTAAGCCCTGCGACATCAGGTCCAACTTATGTCTTGGGTGATATTGGCACACACGCTTATTACTTATGTGAAGTCATGACAGGGCTAGAAATTGATCGTCTAGCGTGTATGCGCCAAAGCTTTATTGCGTCACGTCAGCCACTAGAAGATAACGCACACGTCATGATGGAATTCAAAGGCGGTGCAGTGGGTACGCTATGGGCTTCTGCTGTTAATGCAGGCTCAATGCATGAACAACGCATTCGTATTGTGGGCTCAAAAGCCTCCATCGAATGGTGGGATGAGCATCCAAACCAGCTTCGTTATGAAGTACAAGGTGAAGCACCACGCGTGCTTGACCGTGGTATGGGGTACTTATACCAAGACGTTGAAGGTGTTGCTGCTAACCGTATCGGTGGTGGTCACGCAGAAGGCTTCTTTGAATCATGGGCAAACTTGTATCACCGCTTTGCATTAGCATTTGATGCAGCAGACCGTGATGACCAAGAAACATTAAATAGCATTTGGTTCCCAGGTGTTGACGCTGGTATTGAAGGTGTTCGCCTTTGTGAAAAATGTGTTGAATCTGCTGACCAAGGTGCTGCTTGGGTCGCTTATAACGACTAGGAAAAGATAACTATGACAAAGATTGCACTTCAGCAAGATCGCCCGCTGGATGCCATCGTACTAGGTCGCGCGGGGGTAGATTTATACGCCCGCGAAGCCAACACCGATATGGCAGACATTTCAGGGTTTAATAAATTTGTAGGCGGTTCTGCTGCCAATATCGCCGTCGCGATCAGTAAGTTAGGCGGCAAAGTCGGTTTCATTGGTTGTGTGGCAGATGATGCGTTTGGTGGTTATGTACGTGGCTACATGACAGAGCAAGGCATTAATCTTGACGGCATGATGACCGACAATTCAGGTTCACGTACATCTGTTGCGTTTACCGAAATGAAGCCAAACGATTGTACGGTGCTTATTTACCGTAACAAGGCATCAGATTTAACGTTAAAGCCAGAGCAAGTTGATTCGGCATACATTGCCCAAAGCAAAATGTTGGTTGTAACGGGTACTGCGTTGTCTGAAAGCCCAAGTCGCGAAGCAACATTAATCGCCATGGAACATGCGCGCCGTAGTAATACTGTTGTGGTGCTAGATGTTGATTACCGTCCGTACTCGTGGCGCACCGATGTTGATGCATCTATTTACTACGGTATTGCAGCTGGTTTGTCTGACATCGTGATTGGTAATCGCGAAGAATTTGACATGATGGAAACCGTATTAGCACCTGGCAATACAGATGATGATGCAACGGCAGACCGATTCTTACGAGCAAACACGCAGGTTGTGATTGTAAAAGCTGGTGAGCTAGGTTCAAAAGTGTACTGCAAAGATGGTCACAAATTCCAACAAGGTATTTTCCGTGTTGAAGTTAAGAAGCCCTTTGGTTCAGGTGATTCATTCGCAGGCGGCTTGATTTGGACATTAGTGAACGGCGGCGAGTTGGAAGACGGTGTTAAACACGGTTCAGCGGCAGCAGCAATTAATGTGAGTGGTAATAGCTGTACCGAAGCTATGCCAACGAAAGAAGTACTATTCGATTTTATTGAGACCCGAGAACAAGACCTTTAATTATTTGATAATGGTAAATAAAGGTTAATTAGGTCAGCCGGATCAGCAGACTATATCTTGAATAAAGATCGTTAATACATATTTATAATACATATTCGAAATAGATAGTGTTAATGAAGAATGCATACCATCATGATTCGGCTCTTTTACATAAAACTTACCCAAAAGAAACGATAAAACTAAAAATGGGTAATTGAGGAGAAAGTAAATATGGGTAAGCATATTCCACCGTTCGACAATAAAAACCAGCCAATAATTGATATTAATGATGATGTTTCACCATTGTGTTATTTCAACCCAGTACGTTTAAAGCAAGGTGAGATGCATACCCACATTGTTGATGGCTATGAATCTGTCATCGTGCTTGCAGGGGGTACTTGCTGCATTACAGTCACCAATGGTAGCGCTGAAGAAATGGTGTTTGACAACATTGGTCAACGTGCATCGGTATGGGAAGGAAACCCAGAATCTGTGTATGTGCCTGTGGGTTATACCGCTGTTATCGAATGTGTGAGCGAAAACGCTGACATCATGATCGCTGGTGGTCGTTATGAAGAAACACTAGAACCTTTTGCGGTCTTACAAGATAGCGTTGATATGGTGCAGTACGGCTCTGATGACACTAAAACACACCGAAAAATTAAGCACGTATTAGGTCAGAGCAACGCAGATAAACGTGGTCGTTTATTAGTGAGTGAGCTGTTTACGGTTGGCGCGGGTGGTTGGTCTGGTTTTCCTCCTCATAAGCATGATGAAGATCGCGTTACCGAAAACGGTACAGAAGAAACCCTGTACGAAGAAGTGTACCAGTTCCGTTTTAACCCTGATTTTGGCTTTGGTGCTCAATTTTTATATGAGCATGAAGATGATTTTGGTCCGGTTTATCACGTTCGTACAGGCAGTGTTATCGCGATTGATAAGGGCTACCACCCAAGTGTCGCGGCACCGGGTTACGAGATGTACTACTTCACAATTATTGTGGGAAAAACGTCTAAATCGCTTGTTCAGCACTTTGACCCTCACCATGAGTATCAAGTGAATACGATTCCAGGCATCAAGGACATGATCGCCAAATTCAAATAACAAGGAAACGTTATGTTAGTTAACTTAAATGACTTATTACCTCAGGCTGCAGCATCCGATTATTCTGTGCCTTGTTTCAATGTTTTTGGTTATGAAGATGCACGCGCTGTCGTTGATGCAGCTGAAGAAATGGATAAAGCTGTTATTTTGGCTTGTAACAAAGACGTCGTCGATTTCTACGGTGTTGAAATTGCAGCTGCGATGTTTTTGCAATTAGCTCATGCTAGTTCAGTACCTGTTTGCTTGCATTTGGATCATACTTACGATGAAGAGATTATTTATCGCGCTTTAAAAGCTGGGTTCAGTTCTGTCATGTTTGATGGCTCTCAGTTATCGCTTGAAGACAATATTGCACGCACTAAAAAAGTGGCTGAAGTTGCCCATGCTTGCGGTGCATCGATTGAAGGCGAGATTGGCTCTGTCCCTTATGAAGAAGGTCGTGATCACATTAAAACAATTGATACATCGCCTGAAGATGCAGCGCGCTTTGCAGAAGAAAGTAACGTCGATTGTGTCGCTATTTCAGTAGGTAACGTTCACCGCCTGACGACACCAACAAGCACGATTGATTTTGGTCTACTCGATCAGATTGCGAGTAAAGTGAGTAAGCCATTAGTGATTCACGGTGCAAGTGGCATTCGAAATGAAGACATGGCAAAACTGAAAAAAAGCCGTGTGTCTAAATTCAATATCGGTACGTGTTTACGACAGGCTTTAGGTCATAATTTACGCGACTTTATGAATGAGGAACCTGACAAGTTTGACCGTATTTACTTCATGAAAAAGGCCATGCCTTTTGTAAAAGAAGAGGCGATTCGCAACTTTAAATTATTGTCCTAAAATACATACCCTAAGATATACCATCTTAGGGTATTATTGTTATTAATTAGATACTTTCGACCGAGGAGAAACGTTAGGTATGGAAGCTGAAAATACTTTATTAGAAGTGCCAAACGACCTCGACACTTTACGCGATTTGATTGTTAAGCGTTATGATAAGTTGAGCCAGCGACTACAGCAAGTTGCTGATTATATTATGGCTCAACCGATGCTTGTTGCGGTTGAAACGATGGCGACGATAGCAGAGCAGGCCAATGTTCCGTTATCTACACTAAGTCGTTTTGCTAATACAATGGGGTTCTCAGGCTTTAGTCAGATGCAGGCGTTATTTCGCGATCAATACCTAAATCGCCCTCGTGACTACAAAGAGCGCGTTCGCCAAGCGCGTGATCAAGATTGCTTTGAGCCTGAATCACCAACAACTATTTTTCAAGATTATGGTGTCGCTAACATTGAAGCAATGGAACAGCTTCAAGTATCCGTTTCGCCTCAGAAGCTTGAGCGAGCAGTATCGTTAATGGACAAAGCTGATACGATTTATATCCAAGGCATGAGAAGGGCGTACCCTGTTGCATTCTATCTTTGGTATGCATTAATGAAGTCAGACAACAATGTGGTGTTGCTTGATGACCATGGTGGCATGTTAGCCCCAATGACTCGCCGAATAAGCGAAAATGACGTATTAGTGACGGTGACTTTTACACCTTATGCGCCAGAAACCAGTGAGTTGATTAGCCAAGCATTTGACAAAAACGTCCCTATTATTGCGATAACCGATAATCAAATGAATTCCCAAGGCAGCAAAATGGATGTTTGCTTTGAAGTGCAGGAAGGGGAAGTGATGGGGTTCCGCTCTTTAAGCAGTTCAATGTATTTAGCGCAAACATTAGCAGTTAGCTTAATGTGCCGAGAAACTAAATAACAGATAACAGATAACAGATAACAGATAAAAATAGAAAAGCTGACAGAAGTCAGCTTTTTTTGTATCGAAATAATAGGATTTAATGAGAAGAAGAGTGAGGTCCAACTAACGTTTTCATACCATTTAGCATCGCTTCTGCAATATCGTAATGGTCAGATTCCCATAGTTGATCGTTTAGAAATTCACCCGAATAGAACCCGTCGTAGCCTGTACTTTTTATTGCCTCTACCCATTCTTGCAGTGGGATATCCCCTTCACCAAGAATGTATCCGCGTAGTTCTTTCTCATCGACCCAAGGTTGACCATTAGCAGGACGTTTACCATCAGAAAGGTGAACGTTATAAATTAAATTCTTATCAATTTTTGCCATGTCTTCAGGTGAAGCACCACGGCTAGCCCAAAAGTGCCATGTATCGAGAACAAAGCCAAAATTATCGCGACCGACTGCATCATAAAGTCGGAAATAATCACTGAGTTTCGCAATCGGTGTCCATGCGGCACCTTCATACTGAAAGCGGATCCCATGTTCTTTTCCTATATCTGCAATGTGCTGAATATTTTGAGCGGTGATTTTGATGTTGTCTTCAACCGATAAGCCGTTTAGCGCTTCAAAAGCGTTTAGCTGAATCGTCGGGGCACCAATGTCTTGTGCGAATGCACACAGTATTTCGACTTCTTTAAATACTTTCTGCTGAGTTGCTTTATCTGATGCCTCAACCGACCCAATAATATCTATGGCTGTAGGGGTAATATCCGCTTTTTCTAGCCGAGCCTTAAGATCTTGGCTGGTAAACCCTGCGTGAATATATCGCCATAACTTATCGGTATGTATCTCTAATCCCTGATAGCCCGTTTCTTTCGCTAAACGAATGTCACTTACAATATTGTTATGAAGTGAACACATACCATGCAATGCATAACGCATATTAGCTCCTTGAAAAGATATTTAAATTGGCGGAAGGTTATTTATGAACGTTCTATTATTTGAACTTTTTCTATAATTACATTGATGAAAAATTTTTACTGTTAACTTGGTCTTTAAATGAATATTGTTATGTGTGTTCTTTCTTTTTCTCTTGGTATCTTTAGTTTAACTGGTCTTTCGCTAAATTTTAATTGATAAAAATTTATCATTACGCTCTTTTTTATGTTGGTTAGACTGTATGATTTTATTTTTTATCATTTCATAGTGTTTATTATTCATTAGTTAAATGTATTTTTAGAAATATATAAATATGCCAATTTTAAGAAAAAATGTCGTTAAATTATCGACACGTTACCTTGTCCACAAAACGTTCACATCAAATTAAAAATAAATTGAAATGTTTGTTTCATTGAAATATCTTAGTTGAATGATTAATTTCATTTTTGATCTTGTTTGAATAATTGCTTTAAGGGATGAATTTTCGTTATGTCTAGATTGTTATCTAAATATGCAAAGGCGGATCGACAAGGTAGAACGCAGTCGATAACACCTGAAAGTGCAGGGTGGGGGTATGTTGGTTTTGAGGTATATGAGCTAGAAAAAGGTCAGCATTTAGAATTACCAGCAAGCGCTAATGAGGTATGTTTAGTACTTGTTGCTGGGCATGCCTCTGTAACAACACCAAGCGCATGTTTTGAGAATATCGGCGATAGAATGAGTCCTTTTGAGCGTAAAAAGCCTTACGCTGTCTATGTAACGGCAGGCGAGTTGATTAAGGTTGTCGCCAATACCGCACTTGAGTTGGCAGTGTGCCAAGCACCAGGAAGTGGTCGCTTACCAACAAGGCTGATTGCCCCTAATGATATTGATGCCGAACACCGTGGTAACGGTAACAATCAGCGTTATGTACACAATATTTTGCCTGATTATAAAGAGGCAGACAGCTTACTGGTGGTAGAAGTCTACACCGATGAAGGGTGCACGAGTTCATACCCAAGCCATAAGCACGATCAAGATGCAGCGCCTTCAGAAACCTACCTTGAAGAAACGTATTATCATCGCCTTAATCCTGAACAAGGGTTTTGCATGCAGCGTGTTTATACCGATGATCGTGAATTAGATGAGTGCATGGCGGTATATAACAAAGATGTTGTTCAAGTACCTAAAGGCTATCACCCCGTTGCGACAATCGCAGGTTATGACAGTTATTACCTCAATGTAATGGCAGGGCCAACACGTAAATGGCTGTTTACCTGGGAGCCCGATCACGATTGGATCAATTCAGACGATTACGCAAAAAAGCACGTTAATCGTTAATATCGCTTTTGGCTCGAGTTATGCTTTCAAATAACAATTTTTCTATAACGTAATACCAATATGAACAAATACTTATTTAGATTGGTATAAATACTTAATGTTGCTAAGGAGTTAGGCATGTTTAATATCGCTTTGTTTGGTGCCGGTAGAATTGGACAGGTTCATGCTGTCAATATTAACAATCACCCAGAAACAAACTTGTACTCAGTGATTGACCCTTATGTGGAAGGGGCACAAAAGTTAGTTGATAGCTATCAGGCCAAAATTCAGTCTGTTGAAGAAGCAATGGCCGATCCAAACGTACACGGTGTTTGCATTGGTTCAGCAACAGATACACATGCTAATTTAATCGAACTTGCTGCCATCAACGGTAAGGCGATCTTCTGTGAAAAGCCGATTGATCTTGAGTTGAGCCGAGTAAGAGATTGCTTAGCTGTTGTTGAAAAACACAATGTACCAATGCTGGTTGGGTTTAACCGCCGTTATGATCCACAATTTCGTCAGCTAAAAGAACAGCTAGGTTCTGGTACGATTGGTAAAGCAGAGTCGCTTTTAATTACCTCTCGTGATCCTTCGCCACCGCCAGCAGAGTACAGCCAAGTTTCGGGTGGAATGTTCCGTGATATGACGGTTCATGATCTGGATATGGCACGTTTCATTATTGGTGAAGATCCGGTGTCGATCACGGCGCACGGCAGCTGCATGGTTGATCCTGCGATTGGCGAGGCGGGCGATATTGATACCGCAGTATTAGTATTACAGTTCCCATCAGGGGTGATGGCGACCATCGTAAACAGCCGTCGATCAGGTTACGGTTATGATCAACGTCTAGAGCTTCACGGTGAAAAAGGCTTACTACAAGCAGGCAACATGAAAGAAAACTTGGTACAGCATTGGGGTGAAGTTGGCTGTACCAGCGCTAAACCGCAACCTTTCTTTTTAGAGCGCTACCAAGATGCATATATCGCTGAATGGCAACATTTTGCAGATGTTTTAGCGGGTCGTTGCAAGCCTGAATGCAGTGGTATTGATGGTGAGTTTGCCTTGGTGCTGGCTGAAGCGGCTTTAGAGTCAATGAAATCAGGGAAAACGGTGATCCTTTAACGATCTAATACCCTGTTTTTCGAAAGGCTGATAAGTTATTAAGGATCTCTTTTCATGAGGTCCTTTTTTGTAATCAATAAAATCAATGCATTCAGTTATGACACATATCCAGCTCTGCTCCCGCTAGTTTATACCAAGAAAAGCATCGCTAATTTTATCGCGAACCCACTTATGCACCTGATCGTTTTGGTGCCTTTCATGCCACATACCACGAATAGTAAGAGTCGGTAAATTAAATGGGCACGTCTTTAATTCTAATCCGTATAACTTACTTCCTTGCTCCGCGATAGATTCCGGCAAGAAAGCAATCAATTTAGAATTAGGTAAGAGTGCTAACTGTAAATTGAGGGATTCAGCATAGAGTCCGATTTTCCGTTCTGACAGCCCCATGTTTTTTCCGTATTGGCTTACTGGATCGTCGTGTTCATCGAGTAAGCTGGATTTTATATGAGGGTAGCGAAAAATAGCTTCTGTACTCCAGTTATTCAAAAGGGGGTTATGCTTATCTAGCAAGCACACTAAGGCTTCATCGATAAGGCGTTTCTGCATAAAACGAGGATTAGCCTTCATTCCCGCTCCAATGATCATATCTAGCTTTCCGCTATCGAGTTTTTCATAAGCATTATTGTCCAGTATCTGCACATCAAAGATGATGTTAGGTGCCTCATCATTGATCGTGTGAAATGCCTTTGATAGGTAAGAAGCAACAATAAAGTCATGAGTCTGAATACGAAAGTGGGCATGGACTTGTGAGAGTTCTAAGGTTTTTGGTGTCAGTAAGGTGCCAATTTCACCGAGAATAAAACTGAGTTTACCGGATAATTCCAATGCCCGTGCTGTAGGCTCTAATCCTTTGGCATTTCGTATGAAAAGCGGATCATCGAAAACTATTCTCAGCCTAGAGAGAGTGTGGCTCATTGCTGATTGGGTGACATTCATTTTCTGCGCTGCACGCCCCACATGCCGCTCTTCAAGCAACGCTCGTAAAGATTTAAGCAGATTTAGATCGACTTTAGCTATATGACTTTCATTCATAATGTTTATTAATTGTAATCAGTTCAATTAATAATGATGCAGATCTAAACTCTAATCAACCCGAAAAATGGAAAGAATAATATGAATATTTTAATTACTGGCATTATTGCTTTGCTTTCAGCTTTCTTCTTATTTGCTGGCTCAATAAAATTGCTGGGCTGGCAAAAAATGATTTTTGAAAAACAAATAGAATTCTTTCATTCTTACGGACTTAATCGTCAGGTAATGGCGCTGGTAGGTGTCGTTGAGTTGTTTGGGGCAATTACCATTTGGTTCCAGAGCAGCATACTAGGATTGCTAGGAGCCATGGCTCTGCTTGGCACTTCTTTAGGGGCTATCTATTTTCATTTACGTTTTGATACTTGGAAAGATGGTATTCCAGCGATGATGACGCTGATCCTTTCGGGAATGGCTGTTTTCCTTGGCTATGTCATTTTTTAGGCTGCAACTTAATTGTATGATTTTTGAGGGTATTAAGGATCTGACTAATTCAGATCCTTAATACCGTATTCTGCCTCTCATATTGTGGGCGTTTTTTATTGATCGTTTCCGGTTTTAAACGCCAGCGATACCGCTAATGTTTGTGCAAGACAGAACGATGCTGATTGCGATCGGAATGCATCCACTTTTGCCTCTTTCACCACGAAACAGACGTCGCTAAAGGCTGCTAGCGGGCTTAATTGGCTGTCTGTAATCACAACCTGCTTTGCCCCTGCCTTGCTGACGATCTCGCTTAATTTAACGGTTTCTTCAGCGTAGGGAGAGAAGCTGATAGAGATAACAATATCTTTGGGCCCCACCATACTGAGTTGTTCTTGAAACATCCCACCTAATCCATCAATTAAAAAAGCGCGGCGCTCTAAATGGCGTAATGCATAGGTTAAATACGATGCGATGCTAAATGAACGACGCAGGCCGATCAGATAGATATTATCGGCGTTAGCAATTAACTCGACCGCTTGATTCAGTTTATCGGCCGATGTTTGAGTGGCTAACTGCTCCATGGCTTGGCTATTTGCTCGGGCAAATTCTTGCAATATATCAATAGGGTTTTCAGGTGGTGGCGACGCATCGTCTAACTCTTTAAATAAGCGTGCGCGGTCAGTGTAGCTGGTGGTTTCTTCAACGAGGTTTTGACGAAACAGTTGTTTCATTTCATTAAAGCCTTTGAAGTCAAAAGCATTAGCAAAACGAATCAGTGTTGAAGGGGGCACTTGCGCTTGTTCAGCAATAACGGCAACCGTATCAAAAGCGATACTGTTATGGCTCTCTAATACATACGCGGCGACTTGTTGCAGCCGTTTGCTTAATTCGTTATATCGATTACGAATTTGCTCTTCTAATTCAGATAGCGTGGTAGCTGCAGACATTTTTAACTTCCAGTCGTTAACGCTTTATAAGTCTGGCAATTATATGATAATGAAATGAAAATTTCAAAATGTACGATTAAATTATGTCTGGTTGGAATATATGTTTCAGTTTGTCAGCTTCAGAGGGGGGTACCGAGGTGGTTCAAACCAAAAAAAGCCACGGATTAAAGAGTCCGTGGCAAAGCTTCCTACAGTTACAACTTTGTTAAAGAGTAAATATTTACGGGGGTTACTTACTCTTTTTCTGCCGTTTCATATCGAAAATAACAGCAACAACAATGACTAAGCCTTTTACGACTTGCTGCCAATAGGCCGAGACATTCAATAAATCAAGCCCATTTTGCAGCACACCCATGATCATGACGCCGACAATGGTGCCTTGAATTGTGCCGATACCACCGGCATGGCTCACACCACCAACGGTTGCAGATGCGATGGCATCAAGCTCATACATAACCCCAAGGCCTGGCTGACCAGAGTTAATACGTGCAGTCAAAATCAGTGCGGCAATACCTGCAAGTAAACCGGCATATACATAGACAAGAATCTTGTATTTAGTCACGTTAATGCCAGATACATATGCGGCTGTTTCATTACCACCAATCGCGTAGGCGTATTTACCAAATCGAGTGTAATTAAGTAAAATGTACGTAATGAACGCCATCACTAAAAATATCACCACAGGCACGGGGATCCCCGCTATCGTTCCTTGGCCAATCCACTGGTATGACTCGATTAGGCTACTGACCGGGCGACCATCTGAATACAGTAGTGCAGCACCACGAGCGATAATCATCATACCCAGTGTGGCAATAAAAGGAGGAATACCCGTATAGGCAATAAGTGCACCGTTTATCAAACCACATAATGCACCGACGGCAAGTGCCACTAAAATTGGCACAATAATAGGTAGTTCTGGCAGGTTAGGGTACATTCTCATGCCCCAATCAAGTGATTGGGCGGTACTTGCAGATACAACGGCCGCAACAGCGAGAACAGAACCAGATGAAAGATCGATACCTCGTGTAATAATGATAATGGTAACGCCAAGCGCCAGCAGACCAATACTTGCCATTTGTGTCATTACGTTAAGTAGGTTGGCCACTGTTAAGAAAACAGGAGACAAAATACTCATCACAATACACATTGCGATAAAGACAAAATAGATAGCGTATTTGGATATAAAGCGTTTTGTATTTGCGCCCTTCGGTTGATCTGAAGTGGCTTGAAGAAGTTTAGCTAGCATAACTACATTCCTTGATTCGTTTTGGTTTAGCTAATGTGGTGGCGTTAGTTGAAAGCCATTGACATTACTTGTTGCTGAGAGGCTTCTTTACCGTCAAGTTCACCCTTCAGCTTGCCTCCATGCATGACCAGTATTCGGTCGCTCATTCCTATCACTTCAGGCAGTTCAGACGAGATCATGACTAAGCTTTTGCCCATACCTGTGAGTAATCGCATTAGTTTATAAATTTCAGACTTCGCACCGATATCAATACCGCGCGTTGGTTCGTCTAAAAAGAGGATGTCTGGTTTGGTTAGCATCCAACGTGCAAGAAGAACCTTTTGTTGATTTCCGCCGCTGAGGTTATCAATTTTTTCTGCCATACCCGGTGTTTTGACTTTTAATTTGGTGCACTGGCTAGCGCAATCTTTTTGCATCGAACGTACATCAAGCACGTTCACGACTTTATTGCGGTAAGCATCAAGATGAGCAATAGAGGTATTAGCGAAGATATCAAGCATCAAATATAGACCCGATTGGCGTCGATCTTCGGTTAAAAAGGCCATTTTATGACTGATTGCATCTTGAGGCGTTTTGATTTCGACGTTTTCGCCGTTAATCCAGATTTCACCTACATCGTGCTTTCTTACCCCAAATAAGGTTTCGATAAGCTCGGTGCGTCCAGCGCCAACAAGCCCTGCAATACCTAGAATTTCACCTTCATGCAGCTTGAAGCTAATGTTGTCAAATACACCGTCAACGCTCAGATTTTTTACTTCAAGACGTACTTTTCCAGGTTTCGCTGTAGGAGGTGGGAATACATCGCCTAAATCACGACCAACCATCATCTGAACAAGTTCTTCGTGATTGGTGTTTTGCGCTTCACGTTCGCCGATGTAACACCCATCACGGAATACTGTTATATCGTCACAAATACGGAAGATTTCATCCATTTTATGGCTGATGTAAACAATGGATACGCCTTGCTTCTTTAACTTTTCGATGATTTCAAATAGATGATCAACTTCTTTGCCAGTTAAAGCAGAGGTGGGTTCATCCATAATAATAATTTTTGAATTGTAGGAAATTGCTTTAGATATCTCGATCATTTGCATTGTCGCAACGGTAAGTTCGCTCATTGGCGTACGTGGGTCGAGGTGCAAATCTAATTTTTTTAAGAGTTCAGTCGTATCATGGTACATTTTTGCGTGGTCGATAAGACGTAATGGACCTTTAAGTGGTTCACGCCCTAACCAAATATTTTCAGCAATACTACGGTGAAGAATAGGAGATAGCTCTTGGTGGATCATTGAAATCCCAGCTTCTAGTGCTTCTTTGGTTCCATTATAATTAACTTGTTCTCCTTGATAACGAATCGTGCCGCAGTCGCGCTGATAAATACCAAACAGCACCTTCATTAGGGTGGATTTACCCGCACCATTTTCTCCCATCAAAGCCATTACGCGACCTTTTTTTAACGTTAATTGCACATTATCGAGTGCTTTTACGCCGGGAAATGTTTTGGTAATACCACGCATTTCTAATAAGACTTGGTTCATGCTTTCTGCTCCAATTAGGTTGTTCTATGTGCCAATGTTCAGGCACACAGAACAGTCAGTACGGGGGATAATTAACCTTGTTTAGCTTCAAATTCAGCTAGGTTATCCTTAGTAACGAGTTCAGCAGGAATCCACGTTATTTTGTCGCGAGGGGTTTTGTTAATACCGCTAAGTGCTGCATCAATTGCGCCACGAGCTTGGCTACGACCATCTTGGAATACGGTTGCGTCAAGTGCGCCTTTTTTGATAGCCATTAAACCATCAGGGGTTGCATCAACACCAATGACGATAGTATCGTCAAGTTTACCTGCAGCACGTAATGCCTGAATTGCCCCTAATGCCATATCATCATTGTTCGAAATAATGATGTCTAGCTTGTCACCAGAGTTGATCCAGTTCTCCATAACAACCATTCCTTGAGAACGCTGCCATAAAGCGGTTTGCTTACGAATAATGTTGTATTCAGGTTTTTCTTTGAAGAAATCTTCCACACCTTGAGTACGTAAGATGGCTGCTTCAACCGTCATCATACCCATGATAATACCGATGTTACCGCCATCTGAGTGTGATGCTGCGTATTTCGCTTGTTCTTCACCAAATCGAAGTTCTTCAGAACCCACGTACGCGACACCATCAGGAAGGTAGGTAGGGCGGCGATTTAAGTAAACAAGTTCAATGCCAGCTTTTAAAATGTCATCGGTCATAGGTTGTGTTGCATCGGTGTTTACTGGTACAAGAATGATGCCGTCAACTTGTTGAATAATGAAATTTTGAATTTGGCCAAGCTGCTTTACAGTATCTTCTTTAGCATCAACAAAAATGAGTTCGAGGTTGTCTTGCTTTTCTGCATAAGCACTCATCGAATCTTTCATATTTACCAAGAATGTGTCATCAAAGTTCGGTATAGCAACACCAATTCGAGTCACATTACTGTCAGCTTTCTCTCCGCCACAGGCTACAAGTGCCATTAACCCCGTAATAAAAAGCACCCCTTGAACTGCTTTTTTAGGCTTATTCATTAATTGCTTTATATATTTAGTGCTTTGTTGAAATAGCGTAGTCAATCCACTTGTCGTAATTGGCATGTCTGCCTCCTTGTTATTAGATGCTTCTTCAGCAAATTTAAAATGCGATTTCATGCATTAAGCCAAATCTCCATTTAGAGCTTCTACTTAATTACCGACTAGAATCACATCTCATATTTTAATCGTGAGTTTTTTATTCATATTCGTATGAAAAATATTTTCTAAACTCAGTGAGGATTACTATAGGTTGTCGTTTCTTTTATAACCACCACTGATGTTAATTAAATGTATAAAATGCTACTTCGATCTCATATAAAATTTAAATGCAAATCTATTTTACTTTATAAGTTATTGATTTTAATTGCTATATGTTATTTTTTTGAACTTGGTCACGAAAGGCGAGATTGAGTTGTAATGCGCTTATGGCATATTTGTTAGCAAATATGTTAATGAAAAAATATTTTCAAAATTTATGCTTCGATTATAAATTGACCGAAGTTATGATGGGTGTAGTGTACGGAACACACAGGACTATTAATCATGATGTATCAATCTGATAAGGCTGCTGGTAAGACAACTTACGCTGTAATAGTGATTTTTAAAGGCCTTAGATGCTTACCGCAGGATTAACTTCAATGGTTTTATTTCCTGAAAATATTAACCGACATGTGGATTTACTTATTTTAATAAAATAATAAAACGTCAATTAATTGTGTGATTATTTGGGGCTACTTTTTTTGAATTAGATCAAAACGCTTTTTATATTGATCCCGAAGAGTAAATTGACTTACCCAAAGAATCAGTACAGAACAAACAGACTTAAGATCACAAAAAAAAACATTCATTTCGTTTTTTGTTGATAATGAAACGTTCATTTCGTATAACTGAGTCATTGAAATAATCCAACCACGATGACGCGTTGATTGTCGTTTTATAACGCGCTTTGAGAAAGGAATCGAAAATGAAACACGACAGCAAAATATTAGATCTTATTTGTATGGGACGGGTGGCTGTTGACTTGTATGGTCAACAAATTGGTGCGCGTTTGGAAGACATGGGTTCCTTTTCTAAATACCTTGGCGGGTCGTCGGGCAATGTTGCTTACGGTACTGCCCGCCAAGGTTTGAAATCATCTATGTTGGCACGAGTAGGCGATGAACACATGGGACGATTTCTTCGCGAAGAGCTCAACAGTGTCGGTGTTGATACGAGTTATTTGATTACCGATGAAGAGCGTTTAACGGCACTTGTTATTCTTGGTATTAAAGATGAAGAAACTTTCCCACTCATTTTTTACCGTGATAATTGCGCTGATATGGCGATCACAGCCGATGATGTGTCAGAAGAATACATTGCTTCTGCACGTTGTTTAGCCATTACAGGTACACATCTATCTAACCCTCAAACGCGTGATGCAGTACTTACCGCTTTAAAATATGCCCGTCGTAATGGTGTAAAAACAGCGCTAGACATTGATTACCGGCCCGTTCTATGGGGGCTAACGTCATTGGGTGATGGCGAAAATCGTTTTATTGAATCAGGAAAAGTAACAGACCAACTACAAGAAGTATTAGGGCTGTTTGATTTGATCGTTGGTACAGAAGAAGAATTTCACATTGCGGGCGGCTCAACTAACAGTATCGATGCCCTTCGTGCAGTGCGTCAGGTAAGCCAAGCTGAACTCGTGTGTAAAAGAGGGGCGCTAGGCTGTTCAGTATTCAGTAACGACATTCCTAATGATCTGGATGATGGTATTACCATTCAAGGTGTCAGAGTCGATGTATTAAATGTGCTAGGCGCAGGCGATGCCTTTATGTCGGGTTTATTACGTGGCTATTTAAGTGGCGAAGGCTGGGAAAAAGCGTGTGCTTACGCCAATGCCTGTGGGGCATTAGTGGTTTCTCGTCATGGTTGTGCACCATCTATGCCTACAAAAGTAGAGCTCGATGATTACTTAAGCCGTGCTAACGACGTACCACGCCCTGATATAGACGCACGTTTAAACCACCTACACCGAGTTACCACCCGTAAACCTAATTGGGAAGAATTATGCGTTCTTGCGTTTGACCACCGTATTCAATTTGTTGATATGGTGCGAGAAGCCGGAGCCAATTTCGACAGTATAAAGCCGCTAAAAAAACTCATTTTACAAGCGAGCCAAGAAGTTGTTGAAGAAGCAGGATTACAAGGTAAAGCGGGCATCTTATGTGATGGCACGTTCGGGCAAGATGTATTGAATGAAGTGACAGGATCCGGCTGGTGGATAGGGCGACCAATCGAACTTCCGGGATCCCGTCCATTGTGTTTAGAGCATGGCAATATCGGTTCTCAGTTAGTCAATTGGCCGCTTGAACATGTGGTTAAATGTTTAGCCTTTTTCCACCCCGATGATCAGCATCCACTGCGCTTAGAGCAAGAAAGCATGATCAAAGAAGTGTATGCCGCTTGCTGCCAATCAGGTCATGAATTGTTGTTAGAAGTGATTTTGCCTGCAGATATGCCATCGTCAGATGATTTGTATCTGCGTGCTGTTCAGCGCTTCTATAACTTAGGGGTAAAACCTGATTGGTGGAAGTTGCCGCCACAGTCCGTAGAAGGTTGGAATAACATTAGTGCCGTGATTACAGAACGAGATACATACTGCCGAGGCGTGGTGATCTTAGGGTTAGATGCACCAGAAGCAGAATTGAAAGCTGGCTTTACCGCGGCTGCCAACCAACCATTAGTGAAAGGCTTTGCTGTTGGGCGCACTATATTTGGCCAACCTTCTCGTGACTGGCTAGCGGGTAATATCGATGATCGCGCTTTAATAGAGAAGATTAAAGCGAACTACCACAACTTAATTACCTTGTGGCGTCAGCGCGGATAGGAGCCTTTATTATGTCAGCTAAAAATACGATTCGACTTACTATGGCACAAGCATTAGTGAAATATCTAATGGCGCAAAAAGTGGATGTTGATGGTGAAACATTACCACTCTTTGAAGGTGTATTTGCGATATTTGGTCACGGTAATGTCGCGGGGGTGGGGGAAGCTTTATACCATGTTCAAGACCACCTACCGACATTTCGTGCCCATAATGAACAAGGCATGGCACATGCAGCTATTGCATTTGCCAAAGCGAATAATCGCCGCCGCATGATGGCAGCAACAACCTCTGTCGGCCCTGGTGCACTGAATATGGTAACTGCAGCGGCTTTAGCGCATGTTAATCGCTTGCCTGTCTTATTATTACCGGGCGATACGTTTGCTACCCGTGAACCGGATCCTGTCTTGCAACAAATTGAAAATTGGAATGATCCAACGATCACCCCGAATGATTGTTTTAAACCGGTAAGCCGTTTCTTTGATCGCATTACGCGCCCTGAACAACTGCTAAATAGTTTGCCGCAAGCGATGCGTATCTTAACGGATGCGATTGAATGTGGACCAGTGACCTTGTCGTTACCGCAAGACGTTCAAACAATGGCATACGATTACCCAGAAAGCTTTTTCGCCGAGCGTATTCACCGCATGCGTCGTTTAGGTGCCGATGTGGTTGAAATTGAGCAAGCGATCGAGTTACTGAAAACGGCTAAAAATCCGGTGGTTATCGCGGGTGGTGGCCTGCATTACTCTGAAGCATTGCCCGAGTTTCATCAATTGGTTGAAAAGTACCAGTTACCTGTTGGTGAAACACAAGCAGGAAAAGGGGCTTTGCCTTGGGATCACGCATTAAATCTAGGATCGGTGGGTGTTACAGGATCGGCCGCGATTAATGAACTCGCCCGTGAAGCTGACGTGATACTAGCGGTAGGAACACGCTTACAAGATTTCACGTCTGGATCGCGATCTTTATTTAGCCGTGATGCCCGCATTGTGTCGATCAATATCAATGGTTTTGATGCGATTAAACATAATGGTGTGCCCGTTGTTGGCGATGCAAAACGCACTCTTCCACAATTTACAGAATTGCTTGAAGGTTGGCAGCCGAGTGCCGCTTGGTGTGATAGAGCAGAATCTTTACGCCAGCAGTGGAATGAAACCGTCTCAATTGCCATGACAGATCGTGGAACCGATTTACCCACAGATGCAGAAGTTATTGGTGCAGTCAATCGCGCCGCAGATGAGAAAGACATTGTGGTTTGTGCCGCTGGTGGCTTACCGGGTGAATTACATAAGCTGTGGCGAACCAAATACGATAAAGGTTACCACCTCGAATATGGATTTTCATGCATGGGGTACGAGATAGCTGGTGGGCTAGGCGTGAAAATGGCGAAGCCTGATTCTGATGTCATCGTGATGATTGGCGATGGCTCATACCTCATGCTTAATTCCGAAATCGCCACATCCGTCATGTTAGATCAAAAGCTGATATTAGTGGTGTTAGATAACCGAGGCTACGGATGCATTAGCCGTTTACAACATGCTTGCGGTGGCGCTGGTTTTAATAACCTACTTAAAGATTGCAAGACCATTGATGGTGGCGCACCGAAAACAGACTTTGCCGCTCATGCTAAAGCGTTAGGCGCAAATTCTGAAAAAGTAGGCTGTATCGCTGAGTTAGAACAAGCCCTAATACGCGCAAAACAATCAGACAAAACCTATGTCATCACACTCGATACCGATCCGCTCAGTACTACAGAATCTGGTGGTTCTTGGTGGGAAGTCGCTGTACCTGAAGTGTCGGAACGTGAGCAAGTCAGACTTGCAAGAAAGCAATATGAACTTGCCAAACAACAACAAGTTATCTGATCTGCAGTCCAAATATTAATGGAGTATAACAATGACAGTACAATTAGGAATTAATCCACTCACATGGACCAACGACGACCTTCCTTCACTTGGTGCAGAAACATCACTTGAAACCTGTTTAACAGAAGGGCGACAAGCAGGATTTACGGGTTTTGAACTCGGCAATAAGTTCCCGCGTGATGCCAGTGTATTAGGGCCGATTTTAGCCAAGCATGACGTTAAATTGGTATCAGGCTGGTATTCAGGTGA
This sequence comes from Photobacterium frigidiphilum, assembly GCF_003025615.1. GTDB lineage: Bacteria > Pseudomonadota > Gammaproteobacteria > Enterobacterales > Vibrionaceae > Photobacterium > Photobacterium frigidiphilum. The sequence goes on from NZ_PYMJ01000032.1 coordinate 42,933, forward strand.
ATTATTAACGCGTTCTGTAGAAGAAGAAATCGAAGCCGTACAACCACATCTAACTTTATTAAGAGAGTTAGGTGCAAAAGTAATGGTTTTCGCTGAAGTTACCAACTGTATTCATGGCGATCAAGCTAAATCCGTTTACCTTCGTCCTAAATTTCCGGCTGAACAATGGCGTGAATATGGCGAGAAGCTAACAAAATTTGCGCGTTATACCCAAAGCCAAGGGGTACAAATTGCTTATCACCACCATATGGGCACGGTAATCGAGACTGAAGCCGATATTGATAACTTAATGAAGCACACAGGGCCAGATGTTGGTTTGTTATTAGATACTGGGCACTTAACCTTTGCAGGTGCCGACCCAATTGCTGTTGCTGAACGCTGGGCGCATCGTATTAATCATGTTCACTGTAAAGATATTCGCCGTGATGTATTAGCCGATGTTAAAAATCGAAAAACAAGCTTTCTGGATGCGGTATTAAACGGTGTATTTACCGTGCCGGGTGACGGCTGTATTGATTACTCAACACTGTTTACCTTGTTAAAGAATAATGAATATCAAGGTTGGTTAGTGGTGGAAGCAGAGCAAGATCCTGCCGTTGCCAACCCGCTTACTTATGCCACCTTGGGTTACGACAATTTATCTCAATTAGCGAAAGATGCTGGCTTATTTAATTAGGAGCAATTTACATGGAAACGGTTCAAAATTTTATTAACGGACAAATTACTGAAAGTCGTAGCGAGCGTTTTGCCCCTATTTATAATCCAGCAACTGGTGAACAAACGCGTCAGGTAGTGCTAAGTTCAGCCGCAGAAGTCGAGCAAGTTGTTGCCGTGGCAGATGCTGCTTTTCCCGCATGGGCAAAAACATCACCCCTAAAACGTGCCCGTGTGATGTTCAAATTTAAAGCCTTGCTTGAACAGAATATGGATAAGCTAGCGCGTATTATTTCTAATGAACATGGCAAAGTCTATTCAGATGCCGTTGGTGAAGTAACGCGCGGGCTAGAAGTTGTCGAATTTGCTTGTGGCATTCCCCACCTACAAAAAGGTGAGCATTCTGCCAATGTAGGTACAGGTGTTGATAGCCACTCTTTGATGCAGCCATTGGGTGTGTGTGTGGGTGTTACTCCGTTTAACTTTCCTGCCATGGTGCCAATGTGGATGTTTCCAATTTCACTGGCAACGGGCAATACCTTTATATTAAAACCATCAGAGAAAGATCCTTCTCTAGCGTTAGAACTGGCGAAGTTGTTGAAAGAAGCCGGTTTACCTGATGGCGTTTTCAACGTAGTTAACGGTGATAAAGAAGCCGTTGATGTGCTATTAACCGAACCTCGCGTGCAAGCGGTCAGTTTTGTTGGTTCGACACCGATTGCAGAATACATTTATTCAACCGCATCGGCACATGGCAAGCGTTGTCAGGCTTTGGGCGGCGCGAAAAACCATTGCATCTTGATGCCAGATGCTGATTTAAATATGGCAGCAAATGCCATTATGGGTGCCGCATTCGGTGCTGCTGGCGAGCGATGCATGGCGTTATCTGTTGCTGTTGTGGTTGGTGATGAAACGGGTGATAAATTAATTGCTAACTTAACCGATCAAATTGCAAAAATGCACATAGGCCCAGGTATTGTTGATGGCCCAGAAAATGACATGGGACCGGTTATTTCTGCGGTACATAAAGCGAAAATCTGTGATTACATAACAACAGGGGTTGAACAGGGCGCTTCTTTGTTAATTGATGGCCGTGATTTAGTCGTCGAAGGGCATGAAGAAGGGTATTTTGTTGGTCCTACGTTGTTCGATAACGTATTACCAGAGATGACGATTTATAAAGAAGAAATCTTTGGCCCAGTACTGGCGATAGTACGTGTACCCGATTATCAAACCGGTCTTGATCTTATTAATCGCCATGAATACGGCAACGGTACGGCTATCTTTACGCGTGATGGCGAAACAGCACGTCAGTTTAGTGAAGACGTATTAGCGGGAATGGTGGGTATTAATGTACCTATTCCTGTGCCAATGGCGTTCCATAGCTTTGGTGGCTGGAAGCGTTCTGTGTTTGGCCCATTAAATGTGCATGGTAACGATGGTGTACGTTTCTATACCCGAATGAAAACAGTGACTAGCCGTTGGCCTGCCAGTGTTCGTTTAGAGCAACACACAAGTGCGTTCACGATGCCGACGATGTAATGTTACAAAAAATGTAATCTTGCCAAGTGGTTAGCACCATTAAACGATAACCCCTCATCAACGACTGACTGTTCGTTAAGCTGATGAGGGGTTTATTTTTAGTCGTGAATTTTTAATTAGTACTCAATACCGACATGTAATTCGGTACGACGCTTTTTAATGATAAATGCGCGAATATTATCGTAGGCATAATTAAACATCAGCGCGTAAATCGTAATGAAAATGGTCACGCCAATGTCTAGCCAGAATGCGTCGATAAGAGAAACATTTAAGATATACGCCATTACCGGAATGGTAAAAAAGAGTAAGCCTGCCTCAAATAAAAGCACAAAGAATACCCTAAGCTTCATGGTGCGTTCTTCACGATTACCAGGGAAAAAACGGTCAAAGATATAGTTAAAAATGAAATTCCATACCATGGCAATACTTGCAACAACTATCATGGTTCCTGAAAGGGTTTGAGGGTTGTGCTCGGTAAAAATAATTAAGCCCAGAATGGATAAACTTACTGCTAATACTTCAAATAAAACCGCATGGAATATGCGTTCAAACGTCGACATAATAAACCTTGTACTACATTGTTCTTCGTATGGGAGCGGGATTATTACGGCTAAACAGTAAGAGGGAAAGTTAGCAGCTATCACGATGTGTGATAGCTTGATATTATGCGTTGCAGATTATTGATCAATAACCGTTGATGTGACCCTGAACTCAATATAACAAAGGCTAGCCAGTGTCATTCCTTTATTTTCCTTCAGATGTTGCAATTTCGATTAGACGATTACGTTCATTAGCCGCGCGATTACTCACTTCATGAATTACGAATGTTTTTGCGTCACGAGTCCACCCTTGACCAGATTGTTCATCATAATCATGAGGAAGCTTAATTCCTTCCGGAGCGTAAGCGTCGATACCAAAACGTTTAGATGTAATGATTGTACGAAGACTGTGTTCGTAGAAGCCGACAACGACTGTTTTCCCCATATCCCCACCAGATTGCTTCACAGCTTCTTCAGCTACGCCATTAGTACTTAGATAAGTTAGCGTACCATCCGGAGCAATCTTAGGGTCGATTGAGAACAGGTGTTTTGCAGGAATGCGATCGCCAATAGACTGCGCGATTTCCCACTGTGCATAAACAGGTTTGCCTGTTTGCTTATAAATTTCAACAACCGTATCAGCTAATGCTTCATTCATCGGTCCTGGTACTTGGTTACCGTTTGACATAACGCGATTACCAAATGCATAAGCCAAAATACTATTAACTTCATTCATTGGTAATTCTTCACCTTTCCAGGTAAGAATTTCATTCATTAAGAATTCTGCTGTGTATGCGGCTACATCAGCACTTTCAAGTTGCACTGTTAGCTTTGCTTCAATTGCATTTTGTAACTCTGCATCTGTCAGAGTATTAGCAATTGATGGGGCTGAAATAGCAAAACTACTGATAAAGCTTAATCCAATAATATTTTTAATGAACTTCTTTGATAATTGCATTTTCTTTCCATTTACTGTGACTGTTTATTCATACTAGCAACATATAAATGGTTATAAGTAGCGTATGCGTCATACCGTTACACTTTGTTGCCCTTCTTACGTAGCTTCATATTTACTTACACCTGTATAGATGCTGAATGAAATTTTATTTTGATTAAGGGTTGTCTTGATGAGGTGGAACACCAATACTTTATTTGATGATGGAGCGAGCTGGGTTTCCTGCTACACGATCATAGCTTGCAACATCTTTTGTCACGACAGAGCCAGCACCAATAACAGCACCTTCACCAATGGTTACACCAGGTAATATTATTGCGCCACCGCCAATCCAAGCTTTATCATTAATTGTGACTGGTTTTGCTACTTCGTCGCCCGCAATACGTCTATCGGCATCAAGAGCATGAGAAGCCGTATATATTTGCACTCTAGGCCCTATCATTACGTGAGAGCCAATGTTCACATAGCCATTATCTAATATAAGCGCACCGCTGTTTATATAGCTTTGATTACCAATAGATAAATGACTGCCATAACTCATCTCGAGAGGGGGAATAATGCAGCTATCAAGAGGAATCTTAATACCAAGGTTAACTAATATTTCATGCCTAAGATCTGAATTCGGTTCGTTATTGAAATGGCGAAGCAAAAAAGAAGCTTCTTCCCGTAACTTTTCTAACGCCTTACACTGGCAATTATAGACACTACCATTAAGCATTTTTTCTAATTCAGACATACAAATAATAATTTTAATAACGAAAAATTACATTCTACGTTCTATTTATCGATGCGCACATTTGTCTGTCTGATTTGTTACCTGATGCACATAACAGGTGCTAACGTCGATTGACTTAAACCAACGTTCAGCAAATTCTTGCGTCATACCAAGCTCTCAAATACACAATGCCAACTGTTATTCGTATCGTGTTACTGCTTCATGTCAGTGCTAAATGAGATCGTCAAATCAATCGTAAATTTGACGTGAAAATGTTTACGCTCTTACCCTAGGCTTGCGATCACATTTTTGAGATTTAACGCATATTTACAATGACATAGATACAGTGCGGCCCTATTCTAGCCGAAGTTTATATCACTGTGCCTAAATTATGTCTGTATTAGAAAATCCCTCAGCTCTAACTATCTCCTACAACCCTAAAGATGTTGAATCATTACGCCAAGGTTTGCAGTCTTATAGGCAGCTTATTCAGTGCGAAAATGCGTTCTACGAATTTCATTGCCACGTTACTTTCGCCCCAGAAAAGAATAGTGATGACAGCATTGCTGACTTGCTTGAAGACTCTGTCGCTAAAACCATTTTTACCTTCTACGGTAGAGATGTTGAAAAGCTCTCTTCTGAACAAAAGCTCAATGATCGCTGCGTGGATCCAGAGACGGCATTCTTCATGCGTGCTTTACTGCACCCAGAGTTAGAAGCTGAACTCGAACAGACAGCAATCACGCTGAATACCGTTTCTCGCCGCGTCAATGATTCATCAGGTATGTGGATTTCTGATACCGAAGTCTTGGGCTTAACCCCAATGTTTATGTTGGCGTTAAAATACCCTCAATACACTTACCTTTTAGCCAGCTACATTGTGCCTTACTGGGATACGGAGCATGCACCATTCGGTGAAGAGGTTCTTGCTATCGTAGTCAGCCATCACGGCTACAGCCACTACATGCTCAAAGCATTCTGCTACTGCGACAACCATATGGCGCGCGCCAAGATGTTCACGTTAGCAGCCACCTCATACGGTGAACAGAAAGATGCGATGGGGAATAACCAATCACAGTCTTTACTTGAGATTTTCCGTAGCCAACCAGAAGAATTTGCCATATTCAAGCAAATGCTCAAGGAACGCTTTGCTGCGCTAGATTATCTGCAATACACCGATGACCCGCGTAACTACAACGAAAATCCTATACGCAGCATCGTTCTATCTCTTGTCGAAACCGATAGCGGTACAGAATGCTACGACTTAGATGACAAGGGTGAGGCAATGAGCAAAGCTATGTTCATTGATGGCCCAGCCGATGACGCCGCCGCTGATCTGAAAATTGAAATTGAAGACTATTTAGGTCGTCAGATTGTTGAAAATAAAGAGGAAGAAGAGGACGAATACGGCGATATCTATTACATCTGGGGCACAGGCATTGAACAGTGGAAAGCGTTCGTATGCGAAGAGTTCGACAACGGCCGACAAGTTTGGGATCACGTCATCACCGGTGATAACCCAGACATTCTCGACCAAATTGAGCCATGTGATGCTTCTGCGCTGATGAAAGCAGGTAATTACAAACTGGCGGAAAAAATCGACTATTTCGTTGGTCACTATGAATCCTTCCACAGTGAACTTGAACATATTATTTATGACTTAATCGCAGACTGGACACTTAATGGCGACGATGATGAAGAGCCAAATGAAGCGGAAGAGCGCGTTAAGCTGTTCCGCATGTTGGATGTCATCTACTGCTGGAACGACAAACAAGGCTTTGATCCAAACTTCATAGACAAAATGGTTAACGAATACGAATTCTTGAGCGATAAAGAGTTCATGACACGCTATAACGGCGACTGGAAAGCGCTGTTCTTCCACTGCGTAGAATCATTCTCGGGTTACAGCAGCAATGTCGAGCTAAGCGAAGCGGCAACGTTATACCAAATATCACTTGAACATCGTGATGAAGTAAAAATAATTATTGAAAATGGTGACTTCCCTCAAGAGCACCCAGAATTCCCGCAAGAGCAACCGCGAGAAACCATTCTCGGTTTGTGTGCCTCCATTGCGTACTTTGACCAGCTAAATGGCACTAAAGACACACTTAATCAATACGTATTGACCGTTCTAAATGAACACCTAGTAGCTGCGGTTTATGACGCAATCGCCCAAAATAGTGAATTTGTCTGCGCGCCAAAAGTACCAGAATGGCAATACGAAGAACCAGAGGCAGCAGTTCTTAACCAAATCAAACAAGATTGGCTGGTGGTCGAGCAATACTTCAATGGTGAACATGACGATACTGAAACTGCACTGGTGAATTTTGAGAAGCATCATCGACGTAGTGATAAAGACACAGAGCTATTTCGCGTTCAACCGCGCTACTGCTACTTGCGCGATTACGATAACAAAGCGCAAAAGCTGCTACTCGCGGCACAGGTATTATCAAAACATGCGGAGTCGCCAATTCAGAAATTTGCTGAACGATTTGTCGAGCTTTGGCTACGTCTTGCACCGACCAAAACATGTCGAATGCTGGCTTACTTCTACAACATCTCTCGCTTTGGCAATATAGACGCAGACGAATTTCACCAACAAAACCAAAAGCTAGTCAATCAGATGGCTGGCATTACCGATGTTGGTGCTACTGCCTATATGGTTGAGAACCTAATTAGTGAAGTCCCAAGCGATGCTGACTATCAAGTGGTATTTGCCTTCTTGTTTAAACAGTACCAAGACGAAATGGCTTTGCCAGAAAAACAGCGTGTGTTGCATCAAGCATTGAAAGTGATCTTGCAACGTTACACTCAGATCTTCATGGCGCAGCTGCATAAGTTCAACCCAGAACTTGCGCCAGAGTACCTTGAAAACACACTGGTCAACATTATTCCTCTTCGCGTAAGACAACGTATCGAAGATACCATTCATGATGATCGTGAGTTGAGTGATGAAGAGAAGCACGATATCGAGGTTGCCCGTCAGTATGTGTCGCTCAAAACAACGGCCACCAAAGAAAAAGTTGACCAATTGGTCAAAATCATGGAAAGCCGATACATCAAAGATTTCTGCACACCATGGGGTGAAGCAGAAGTCAGTTTCTTATTCTGGTACGCATCTGATGTTCTAAAAGATAACCTGTTGCAAATCTACATTCATCACTCAGAGATGGATATTTCGGATCTTAATGATGATCGTGATACCACGCAGCAACGTTGGCTCTGTGAACGCGCTTACGCCCTAGGAATGAGCAAGATTAAGCTGTTTGAATTTATAGTTGAAGAAGATTGGACAGATTGCTTAGATATATTCCCAGACCAACTTGAGCTTGCGCCTCTTACTAAAGAATTAAGTACTGAAGACCTCTATGCCTTACTGGTTGAACTGGCGAAATTGGGCAATTATGAGCCACTCATTGCGACCTTCACCAACCATAGTTCTCGCCGTATTCGCGACCTTATCGCAGAGATTAATGCAGGGCGTTACAGCACAAAAGACTCGGATTCAATCGAGGTTGTTGAGTTTGGTATTTTTGCAGAAGGTGGTACGCCAGAACAGATAGAAGCAGCCGAGCAATCGCAAACCGAAGAGGAAGAGGGTTTTGTATCTATTCACTCGCTAGAACATCGCAAAGAAACGTTACTGATTGAAGCGGAAGTGGGTCGTACGTTTGGGATGAGAATCGGTTATTTCAGCGATGACCGCCCAGAGGAAGAACTTCCAGATACTATGGTTCTAAAAGTTCGCGTTCATCACCCATACATTCATTCTCATGACGGTTATCTATCAGAGTGGGATATTGAGCTAAGCCTAGATTGTAGAAGCTATGTAGGTTGGACGTTCTCGCACAAGAGCTTGTGTGTACCTGGCATCTACCGCATTGATATCGTCGAAGGTGAAGACAATATCATTGAAAGTAAGACCTTCCACGTAGTTGAGAAGCGTCCTATTCTGACCGATGATTTGGTTGAGCGTTATCAAAATGATTCGCTCTCTCAGCAACATATGGGTAGCATTAACATTCACGATAATGCATTAAACATTATTGATGTTAAAGACCCTTGCGGCACACTAAACCTAGGCCATCGACTATCGAACAATTTGGTCAATATTTATAGCTACAGCGAAAACAACCAATTGGCATTCTGCGAACTACGACTGAGCGAAAAAACACCTAAACATTGGTACGTTGCGCCAAACCAGTTAAGACCGTTTATTGAAAAACGCGTTAAGGGTAAGCAGCTATTACTAGGTTCACCAAGTGCTACCAGCTGTGCGTTAGCAAACCCAAGCCTGTGGCAAGGTGAATTGGGTGCTAAGTCGCCAATCAAATTATTCCAGCCAGACCAAGCTCAAGCGGATAGTGTATTAGCCATACACTTACAGCGATTAGGCTTCCGCATATTATTTGGTTACAGCAATGAGGGCGAACTTTGCCGTATCTTAGTGGCCCCGCAAAAAGTCGGATTATTACGCCGCCTGCTACTACGCATGATGGCCAAAATTGCACGTAATACTATTGAAGATAAAGGTGCACCTAAGACGCTTTAAGCACTGCTTGCACAGAGTCGATGAGTGATTTGAGTAGATCAGAAAGTAAAAGAGATCACAGTTGTGGTCTCTTTTTATTTATTGTGCTAAAAAATGCTTTTTGGCAGTTATATATACCTCGCAAATTCTACAGATTCGTTTACTATGCGCCACCAAAAATATTTCAGCTAAAACGACTAGGCTAATATGTCCGCCAACGCTCTATATACCGACCTTTCTGGTTATTATGATTTAATGTGTGTCGATATCGACTACCATGCTCAAAGCCACTGTATTCGCAGGCTACACCAGATTTTCGGTAACGACGGAAATACTCATCTTGATCTAGCTTGCGGAACAGGTCCGCACGTACGTCATTTTATTGATTTTGGCTATCAAAGTAGCGGGCTCGATATTAATCAACCGATGCTAGATATAGCAACTACTCGCTGCCCAGAAGCACAGTTTTCTTTGCAAAACATGAGTGAATTCAAAATGGCAGAGCCATTAGATTTAATCACTTGTTTCTTGTACTCCATCCATTACAGCGATGGCATAGAAAAATTGAAAGACTGCCTGAAAAGTGTACATAGTGCGTTAAAAAGCGATGGCGTTTTCTGCTTTAACGTGGTTGACAAAAACAAAATCAATAACGCTTTATTTGTTAAACACACAGCGAAACAAGAAGACAACGTGTTCTCTTTCCAGTCTGGTTGGCATTACAGTGGTGAAGGCGAAAAACAGGCGCTAAAACTCAGCATTGAAAAAACAACCGCAGAAGAAACCCAAACTTGGAACGACGAACACCCTATGGTTGCTTTCTGCTTTAATGAATTGAAAGAAATCTTGAAACCTTACTTTGAGGTTCATGTTTTTGAGCATGACTACGAGAAGATCATCCCTTGGGGTCAGAACTCTGGAAACGCCATTTTTGTCTGTGTGAAAATCTAAATTCTGGGTTGTATCATTCAATCAGCCATATATTTTGAATGATACAACCATCGAACTGCACCCTAATACCTGCCATACATTTTCTTCGCTGAATACCCACCAAAACCGCCAAGCGTTATACATCAACGTCATGGTTTGTTCTGCATCTGTATTTTTCATTTAACCTAATCCCCCTTATTGGCTGTTAGTTCTGTTTTTCCTATTTCTGAACAAGGATACTAAGAAAGAAACCAGAGCGAGAAATATAAACAGCCAGAATAAAGGGATAAACCCGAAAGGCTCAATAAGTAGCCCATCTTTATCGACATACGAGCCAATTAGGTTAAAACTGAGTAAACATGTCATGCTCAAAGCTAGAAATAGAGCGGATAACCAAAATCTTTTTAGTACTTTCATTGATTGCTCTCAATCATTAAGTCGGATTATGTCTTGCTTCTGACAGCCAAAATCGTGGAGAAGTTCATACCAAGCCTTTCCCCGTGTTACTCGCGAGCTAGTGTTGCTTATTAGGTGATGCTCATAACCGCTATTTTGGATTTAAACCAAGCTCTCTTAGCTTTGTTTTAGTCAGCCCTAACGACACAATTCGGTGAGACTCTTTAAGGTAATACATCAATGCTTCATCTGTTTCTTTTGAACTCTCGTATTGTTGTATCCACTTCATTCCTCGAGTAGCGAAGTAGGGGGCAGGTCTATAGCCGGCATGCTCACTTAAAAAAACGAAGTTAAGATCTGACGTTTTAAAGGTGAAAGCGGGATCGTCAACTGTCCCTAAACCACCAATAGCGAACACTTTACCGCCCACTTTCCATACATGAGAGTTGTTCCACTGAACCACGTATGTCGTTGCCGGTAACGAGCGACAGAACGCGTTATATTCATCATAAGTCATGCAAATGTTCCTCTTACCTTCTAACGGCTAGCATACGTTATGCCACGGTAAACTTACCAAGCACACCGAATTTTACACTATAACCGCCGAATGTAATGCATCACCTTGATTGCTTGGTTAAATTTCGTGTGTTTCGGTAAGCTTAATAATTTGTGTGAGTAAAACATTCACGATTAGCTCAATACTATCGCTTTGATTTTGACGAACGTGGAAGTATCCACTTTGAGCTGAGCCTGTCGATGGCATACGGTCTTTATTGATGATTAGACGAGTTTACTTTTTTTGTCGCTTCGTCAGCGGTTATTTGGCCAAAAAGAGTATCCATCATGTAGTGAATACGTGTTGCACCATCACCAAATTTATTAGGGTTTGCAGTGTACGGAACTTTAAATTGAACCTTTCCAACTCTCTGACCATGTTGAAATGCATTAATCTCAGCATTTTTTAAATAGAGCGCAAGATCCCATCCCCAATGACCCTCATATTCAAGAGTTAATTTATTTAAATCATGTTTGGAACCATCAGGTGAAACCGTATATTGATAGTTGTTTGACTGTAGCCATGTTTCCATTGTTTCTTGGAAACCGTCACGAGTTTCCTTGTCGTCAACAATTACGATCTCAACGTTATTTACATTTGTTTCAATTGGCGTCGCAGTATAGCGAGGTGATCCACAACCAGATAAAACAGCGATAGAAATGGATGCAAGTATAAAATTTTTCATTAAATTTCCAATGCTAGTTATTTTTAATTTGAGCTATATAGCGTAAGAAGTGCACAAAGTCGTATTTATGCACTTCTTATGACGTTTAGGTAGTTAGAGGCAATTTACGCTTCGTTCAAGCAAACTAATGGGACAGAGAATTTCTGGCTAGCTTCAGCAATCACTGATGGTGATACGTTGTTGGCCGTCTTTTTTGTCGTGTGATATGAAATGTTTTGCTCATTTAAGAAAATGCTTAATATAGATGATTTTATTGATTCTTTCTGTTCGTTTGTGACAAGACCAATCACATCTCCATTTTCAGCAATAACAGGAGCACCAATATCACCTTTGCTTATTTCATTCGTGATGGTCATAATTCGAATGTCATTATAACTTCCAGATGCTCGACTAATAATGCCATTGGTTATTTTTCCTTGATAAGACGGTATCTTGGAATAAGCCATATCTGATAGTTCAAAACCATAAGTATAAGTACGTTCGCCTTGTGATGTTTTCTTTTTAGAGCTTATGGTTGCATAAGTAGCGTTTGGAGTGGTTGATTTTAGTATTGAAATATTATTCATTTTATCTGCGCGAATTACCGTTGTTTCTATCAAACGGCCATTTCGCTCGTAATTAATCTTTGAGCAATTTTCAACAACATCATTGGTTGTCAATAAATACTCATTATTAATAAAAAAGCCTGTTGAGGTAACGCTTAAATCAGGTTTATAATTAATACCATTAGAAACAATATTATAGTTATTTACAGTTCTAAAGTTTTTCACCTGAGAATCATTACTGGATAATGGGCGACCGTTCACCTCTGTAACATTACAATTCAACCCACCAGTTTTTCTACAAGTTTGTTGAGCTAGTTCTATAGCTTCTTCTTTTGTTGATGCTCCCCAAGCCGATCCTGCAACGCCATTAGTACCAATGGAATAAGCTTTATTGTCAGGCTTATTTTTATATTGATTGTACAATTTTTCTGCTGTCACATTGGCTGCTTGACAGCCAGCTGAGATAAAAACTAAAGCGAGTAAACTCACATTGAATAATTTCATTTTCACTTAAAACCCATTCACTAAGGTAGACATTGAGAATTCACAATAAAAAGTACTTGCATGTTAAATGGCTGACTTCAAGATATAAATAGTAATGCTTATCGCCAGATATCATACGGGATAGGGTATCTTAGCGCTTTATGTCTATAAAATGATACAGGGTGTGCGTGAAACTTTACCTGCTTTATCACAGCATATGATGCTGATCATGTTATCAATTCAAAGCACTTATAATTGAAGATTAGCGACTGAGTACACTTGCTGTAATACAAGAGTAGATTTATTGATGCTTGCGATAACCTATATTTGAAATGGTGTATTTAACTATTGAGTGATCTATTGATTTAAAGCATGTCGTTATTAATTAAACCATACCGATTGATATACTGCTTGTGAATGGTTGCGTATAATGCTGGCTGTTAGTATATGCACTTGTTCTTGGTTTCGTCATGATGAATCTAAAACCATGGTGTAGGAGGGATCCAGCTCTTCAGTGTTGAAGAGATTTCTCGTAATTTTAAGTTGATTACTGGCTAGATCTGATTATTTACAATAACGCCCAGAAAAGCCTCATCTTTTTTAACGGTTCATTGTGATACTTTGCAACCTGGCAGCGTAAGTGCTACTCCATGAGTGAGAAAAATGTTTAATCTAAAACACCCTTATCGTTTAACGTTAACCTTGTATTTTTTAGGTTTTGGTGTGATTGTCGCATTGGTAACATCATTTATAAATTATAAAATTAGCTTTGTTGATCTTGATGAAACGCTTCATGAGATTTCTAAATCTGAAGTTTCTTTTAAACGAGATTACTTATCTGGTTACATTAAAAATAGTGAAATACTACTTTCGTCGATAGTTAAAAGTGATCTTACAAAAGAATTTGTTCTATCGAATGATGTTAATGATAAAATAAATGCAACTAACCTTTTCTATGCTTTGGCACTTTCTGATAAAGATGTAATGCAGCTGCGTTATATCGATAGAACGGGAAAGGAAATAATAAGAATAGACCGGAATAGTTCCACTGATGATTTGCATTTTATTTCAGATGATAATATGCAAAATAAAAAAGAAAGGTATTATTTTAAAGAGGCCGCGATCTTAAAAGAAAATCAATATTGGTATTCGAATGTTGATCTAAATGTTGAACATGGGGAAATAGAACTACCATTAAAACCGACTTTTAGAGTTGCAACACCGTTGATTATTAATGACCAATTTTATGGTGTTGTTGTTGTAAATTTATTGTTTAGTGAAACAATAAATTTTTTGTCTTTTTCTGAAAACTTCAATATTTATTTAGCAACTGGCGATGGTGATATTATTCATCACCCAGATAATAGTCAGTCGTGGAGTCAATATTTTCCAGACTTGAAAAGATTAGATGATATTTTCCCTAATTCAGCATTAAACATACTTACATCTAATGCTTTTTATGGCCCGGGGATTTACTCATACTCCTTGGGTGATTTGTTTGGAAATAAAGATAATCTAAAAGTTATATTTATACCAAAGTTAGGTGTAATGCAGACAATGCAGAATAAAAATGTTCTCTCGGCGTTACTTATTGCACTAACCGTACTTGCGGTATCTTTTCCTCTTTCTTGGTTCGCAAGTATTATGCCTTCACGTTTACAGTCAAAACTGTCTGAAGCTTACGATAAAATCAAAAAGAACGCTGCGGTTATTGATAAACACGTAATGATACTATGCACAGACAGAGACGGGGTTATCAAGAAAGTAAACATGTGTTTTGCCGAAACGACTGGGTATGCAACTGATGAAGTGATTGGAAAAAAACAACGTGACTTTCGACACAGTGATACCTCTTTAGAAGCTTATGATGAGATACATGAACTTATTCTTACCGGAAAAGTATGGGAAGGTGAGCTCAAAGAAACAGATAAAGAGGGAAATGACTTATGGGTACATAAGTTCATTACACCAGATATTAATGAAAATGGTATGATTGATGGCTTCACTACGATAGTTCAGAATATTACTGATAAGAAAAATATAGAGTTACTATCGATTACTGATAGTTTAACTGGGTTATATAATCGCTATAAATTAGAATCTGTATTATCGTCAGAATCTTCTCGCTGTGAACGATATCAAAGTGACTTTTCAGTCATCATTTTTGATATTGATTTTTTCAAAAAAATTAATGACACATACGGTCACTTAGTGGGTGATGATGTACTCATTCACTTGGCACGATTGTTAAAAGAAAACACCAGAATAACCGATGTGACTAGCCGTTGGGGAGGGGAAGAGTTCCTCATTGTTGCTTGTAATACCAATCTTCATGAGGCGTTCATTTTTGCTGAAAAATTAAGAATAGTAATAGAGAACTATAACTTCCCTTCTATTGGTAAAATGACGATCAGCTGTGGTGTTGCGCAGTATATAAATAAAGAAACAATCTCAGAATTAGTATCAAGAGCCGACTTCGCTTTATATCAGGCAAAAAAAATGGGAAAAAATAAGGTAGTCAAAGCGAAATAAGACCAAGCACAGCTCTCTACTTCGCTTTTGAATAATCAGCTCTGATATCTAAGCACTACGTCAGCAACCAAGTTTAATACAAGTTACTGGCGTAGTGCTTTATTAATCTCATGATTTTTCGATGAATCCCATGCCTTCTTTAATGCGATTTAAGTTAGCCGTTGATGTGAGCTTTTCTACAACAGCGAAAGCAACATCCATTGCGGCTGAAGGGCTTCTAGAGGTGATTATGTTTTTATCGATAACGATAGGCTGTTGGATGATATTTACCCCCATCTCTTTCATTTGAGTCTGACGCTTTTCACTTAAATGGTAAGTTGTGCCGTTACGGCCATTAAGCACACCACTTTTAGCAATGGGTAATGCACCAACACAGACAGAAGCGATTAGCTTGTCTTGCGAATCAAAATCACGGATTAACGATAGTAATCTTTCATCGTATGCATCTTCATAAAACCCTGCACGACTCATACCACCAGGAATTGCTAGGGCATCGAAATCATTAATGTCTATTTCACTTAACTGACATTCAGGTTCAATCGTAAAGTTCCATGCGCATTTTACTTTTGAACGTAAACCAACAGTCACAAGTTCAATGGGTTCTAAACCATATGTTGTTGTCCAGCCAAGCGCATCAGTAAATACACTTGCTTCGTATTCTTCTACACCCTGACATAGAAAGAGAATAACCTTTTTCATAATCGTCATCCTAACTTGGGTATATACCCATACTTAAACTAGCAAAAATTAAAATATAAAGATCAGTAAAAGACAGCCTAAAAAGGCAGGCAAACCCGCGATAAACATAATTAAACCGAATTGATAATTTTGTCTTTTCTGATTTTCAAAATCCGTCTCAAAGTCATGACCTGCTACCATCTCCTTGGCTTTCTTAGCTGTGGGATCAAGTTCCCAATTACGACTATCATTACTGCCTTCCCAAGTTAAACCGGCAATACCCCAAATAACAATGACAACAAAAAATAAGAAATCACTCAGGCTTGTTGAAGCAAAAAACGCAATATATTTGGAGAGCAGTAACACAACCAATGCCGCCAATATATTAGTAATTAAAACCATGTTTAAGAGTTTTTTCATAAGTGCTGCCTTTGCATTTTCGCCGTTAGGTTGCCTGCTATCCTAGCTCTTTATGTATGAAAACTCATCACTGATATTAATCTGTATGATGTCGATCGCAATATCAATTCAAATTGATTATGTATGGTGGGTTAACCATTAAAAATCATATTGTTAGTGGCGAGTGACGTTCCAAAACAGCTTATTCAGACATAGCCTAATATTAGTGAACCTCGCTCTCATTGTCTTGATGGTGAGGCTGGTTGTTGGCCCACTTCATCGCGATCACCATAATTGGAACCAGAAGGATAATAGAGAATATAATCCACTGGAAGTTGTTGACTCCCGCAACTGACATGGCCTGAGTTTTCAACTGTTCGCTTAACAGTAAAGCTATTTGTTCTGAGCTCGGGTTAATCATTCCCTGCCGCAGCAAATCGGCTGTCATTTGTTGGTGTAGAACAAAAGTCTCGCTGCTGGCATTGTAGTTTTCGGCTAACTTGCTGACCGACCCCACCGTTTCTATATACATCAACCGCGAAAATTCAGTGATGGCAAGTAACGAACCAAAGTTACGGAATAGATAAAACCAGGTAATTCCTTCGGCCACCTGATGTTTGGGAAAACTACGTAAAATATGAACAGTCAGGGTGATATTGAGAATACCCACAGCCAAGCCTTTGAGCAGTAAAGCAGGCCAGAGATCGGATACACCACTGTGGGCATTGCTGCCAGCAAGCAAAGCACACGCTAATAGCATAATAGAGACGCCTGCTGGAATAACGTTTTCTGGGTTTCTCTTTGGGTTGCAGGTGGCTATCAGCGCAATGATCAGGCCGCCAATCATACCAGCAAAGCCAATCATTTCCAGCTCGCCCAAATGCTCATGGCTATAATGCATGACTTGGGTGACATAGGTTGAAACCAGAATCGTGGTTCCCATGATCACAAAGCCTGCCACCGCAGCATCGAGCATACCCACTTTCCCATGGGGACTGGCTAGAGCCTTAAAGCGAAGATATTCTCCTTTACCCCAACGGCGTCGCATAGCAATGATCGCTGCTGCACCGATTACGAGGGTCAGCAAGGTCAGCTCGACGATCTCCGGATCGCGAAACCAGTTAAAGCGTTCGCCTCGCAGTAACAGATAAGTTACACCGCAGATAAAACCGCTTAGCAGTACCGCCTGCAGAAAATTAAAGCGGATTTTCTGGCGCTCATCGGGGCAAGGCCAATGGCCGAACCGCGCCCAATAGAGCATGCCAATAAAGGGGATTACCTGAACGGCAAAAGACCAGTGCCAGAGGTTATTTTCGGCCAAGTGAGAGAGGAAATAGGGATAGATACTCAGGGGAATCAATACCACACTGAGCAACATTACACCTTCAACAAAAGCAATCGCACGATAACCCAGATTGCGCAATACAATGGCATGGGCAAACAGTAGTAAGAAGCTAGCAGAAACGCCGTGGCCGAACCAAGCGATCATTTGCGGGGCCGAACTCATCCACAGGCTGCTGATCAGGGCGCAGATCAGGCCGATCCCCGCACCGAGCCGGAACAGAGCACGATAGCCGATACGGTAGGATAGCCATGCTGCTAGAGGAAAAGCCGTCAACTGCCCGAACATGTTCAGGGTTTTGAACCAAGAGGCTTCGTCTGCTGACAAGCCTAATGTTCCGGCCATTTCTGCAGCTCCAGTGGTATAGATCTCAGCTGTTATCCCCTGAGGGAAAAGTGCCAGCAAGGCCAGAGCAAGAATTGCAAAGGGTTGAATTTTCATCATTAGGCCTTGTCGTTGGTATCAACTTCGACTTCGGCAGACAGGCCGGGAACGATTCTGCCGCGAAGCTCATCAGGTAGCTGAATAGAGATCTTAACGGGTACTCGCTGAACAATTTTGACGAAGTTGCCGGTGGCATTGTCGGGCGGTAGCAGACTGAATTGTGCGCCAGTGGCAGGCGAAGCACTGATCACATATCCCTTGAGCTGGTAATTAGGAAAGCTATCTAAGTTGATATGCACTTCCTGACCTGGGTAGATGTTGGTGATCTGATTTTCTTTGTAATTAGCCTCTATCCAGATATCGTCGATTGGCACTATCGCCAGCAGAGGATTACCTTTGTTGACATAGCGTCCGGCACGAACCACTCGGTTGCCGACGATACCGCTGATTGGTGCTCGAAGCTCGGTATCTTCCAGATTCAACTTCGCCAGATCCAATGCAGCGTCGGCTTGATCGCGTTGGGCGATCATACGCGCCCGCTCGGTTTTCAGGGTAGTTAGCTGCTGCTTGGCTGCAGCCAGCTGTAATTTAGTGGCATCAAGATCGGCACTAGATTGCTGCTTCTGGGTCTTCTGGCCGTCATAGCTTGATTTTGAAATCAGCTTTTTGCGCAGCAGATCGGAAAAACGTTGCCACTCTTTATGCTGGAAGTCTGCATCGGATTTGGCTGAAGTGATGCGGGTGGCCGCTTCATCGATATTGATCATTTGCAGTTTTATACGCTCGTTGACATTAGCCACAGTCGCTTCAGCCATAGCGAAGGCGCTTTTAGCCTGATCCCTAAGGGCGATGTAGTCGCGTTTGTCGACTTCAGCCAGCAATTCACCCGCCTGTACATACTGGTTATCGGTGACATAGACCTTGGTCACGACACCTGCAACCTCGGCGCTGATTTGGGATATTTCTCCGTGTACATAGGCATTGTCGGTTGCCACCATACCCGGCGCTGGTGCTAGGTAATAGTAAAACCCTGCAACAGCGCACGCTAGCAAACTTGCAACTACGCTTTTTTTTATCATTGTTTTCATATTCATATTCATATTCATATTCATATTCACAGCCATAATTAACACAGTACGGTACAATATCTTGTAACGACGGATTAAAGATTAAGAATTGTTCGAAAGGTCCCACTGTGAAATCTCACGGTGTTCGTGACCATTATCGAGAGTAGAGATGAGCGGCATTGGTGCCAGTAAGAAATAAAGCGGCAGCAATAAAAAACTGAACATGAGGCAATGCAGAATTATTATTTTCATCATTTTATTTAATTATGATACTATACGGTACAGTATCATAATGTGCTATCATGGGGGTTGCAACCCCTAACCGAAAGAAATAGTACTAAGGAGTATCATTATAATGCGTCCGTCAAGCATGAAAAAACGTCAACGCTACTTGGATGTTGCGACCGAACTTTTTCTTGAACAGGGTTATGAAGCGACCGGCTTGGATCAATTAATCGAGCGTTGTGGCGGTTCCAAACTCACCCTTTACAGCTATTTTGGCGATAAGAGAGGCCTGCTAAAAGCCGTCGTCCATGAAGTCACAGAGCAGTTGGGCGAAGTGTTGAAGTTTGAAGCAACTGAGGAAGAAGAACTTAAAAACCAATTGGTGATGTTTGCTTGTAACTACATGAAATTCATATACGCCCCCAAAATGTTGAAATTGTCTCGTTTGGTATTGGCAAACAATCAACAGGAGCCAGAGTTAGTCAGTTATTTCCTTGAACGAGGAGCTCATCATTCTCAAAGCACCGTGCTGGCATTTTTGGAACAGCAAGACCGCTTGGGCCGGTTGCAGATTGACGACGCGTTTCTGGCTTGTGAGCAATTATTGGGGGCACTTAAAGGTAACCGTCATATTGAGGCGCTGTATACCGACCGAGTGATGAATGAGCAAGAGATGACGCGTTATGCTGAACACGCCATTAATGCCTTTTTACGCAGCTATCAATGACAAGCTACTCAAAGATGCAATACATCCCATACTGGCAGGGTAGCGACTAATCAATCCAAATTTAGGCGAGAGCATTGGAATATACCTATTCTGCTCAAACAACTTCAATGTTCTTGCCCTAATAGGCTCTGTTCGCATCATGTATTAAAGCTCATTGAACTGATCTAGCCAGTCGGTGAAAGAATCAGAGACTTTTTTAACGGTGCAAAGGCCATAGTCAAAAAACCATACGGGTGAATCTATTTGCTTACTTGCACAATCGGCAAGTTTGAAACAAAACATGTTTCCCTTACAATCAGATGCAAACAAAACATGCCCTTTTGGCATACCGCCCATTTCATATAGCTGTGATAGTGAAAATACATCTTCTAGGCTTAAAAAATCTTGTACTTCAGAAATATCGGAGCCTAAATCACAAGTCTTAGTTAACACATTTGGAGTGTGAACCAAGCCATATGTAGATATTAAATATTTGTATGAGTCAGGTAACAAAACATTTAATTTTGATTCCAGCTCTTCAATGTCATGATTATTTATTGGAACCATGGAGTTTTTACTACCCCAGTTTTTTACAAATAGATCAATACTATTCATTTATGAATACTCCAAGATTGCTAACGTTATAATCAACGATCTAAGATCGTATAGCTCGTAATTGTATCAAACATTAGTCGTAACACCACAATGACTTAAATTGGTTCGTAAAAAATAGCCAGCGAAACAGGGTGCTAGCTGTTAATGTATGCCAAATATTTCCCCTGTATTATTAGACAGGGTAACAGCGAAAGCCACATCCATTGAGGCTGAAGGGCTTCTAGAGGTGATAATGTTTTTATCGATAACAACAAACATAATCAAACCAAATTGATAATGTTGTCTTTTCTGATTTTCAAAATCCGCCTCAAAATCATGATCTTCTGCCTTTGCCTATTTACGTTGGCTGCCTGTTATCTATTATGAGTTAACCCTAAAAAAATCATACATTTAGGAGGCTGATTCTAGTGAAGGGCAAAGTCGGTTTGATTATGAGAATGTACACAGAAAGAGGGTAGAATAAGCGAAAGTAGGATAGGATGAGAATTGCCAAAGAAAATATAAATTCACAAAATGAATTAAGGATCTTCGAATTAACTACAACCTATCACTAATTATGAAAACAGCAAGAACGCTAAGAAAGGCTCTAAACAACGGCGTAATACATCACCTTAAAGCCTTTATGCGGGGCGTGGTGAAAACATGATTATTGCCATGCCAAGTAAAGCAACTAATACGCCCACAAAATCCCAAACTGTTGGACGAATCCCATCTACTAACCAGAGCCACAATATTGCAGAGAATATATAAACACCACCATAGGCTGCATACACGCGACCAGCCGCCGCTGGATGAAGTGTTAGTAACCATGCGAAAAGCGCCAAAGAAATGGCGGCAGGTATTAATAACCATATTGTTTTACCCTCACGCAACCATAAATAAGGCAAATAACACCCAATAATTTCTGCTATAGCAGTAATAAAGAAAAGCCCAACTGTTTTTAACTCTGGCAAGGTAATACCCTTAATTTGTCTAAATAACACACTATGTTTATATATAACACCTGCAATGAGGTGTTATAACAATACTCATTGACAGTTTAATATTACCAATAGTAAAAATTCAGCATACCAAAGCAGTTCAATAGCCAGTATCAGCCATTAAAACTGTATTATTATCATATCTATTATTCAACAAATATCATCGAAATTTATTCATCTAAATGATGAAGTAATGCATAAGGTGACTATAATAAATACAATCATAACATCCTAATAATAAAAACATCAATGATAATATAATAAGTATATAAATATTGACGATACCTATTATGGCGGTGCATGTCTCATATTTAACTATCTCAGATCGTATATCTTGTAATTACATCAAGTGTTTAATAGTAACAACACAATCATCAAATAGGGGGCGTATTATTGGTTATTCATGAGTGGGATGTTGAAAAGTCGACTCCGCGACACATATCCTTATCTGTTATGGCAAGTCGCGTTCAAGTTGAACACGCTACTTGCTATTGAATGGCTTTTAATAATTTGAAACTGCAAGCTTTGATTCATTTACGCCATTTTGTCCCGTGACTTCATCAACTTGTTGTAATTTACTACGAGCTGACATAATCCCCATTTTTACTTCTTGCCATATGTAATATATAAGCCCATTATCAACCTCAACCTCAACCTCAACCTCAACCTCAACCTCAACCTCAACCTCAACCTCAACCTCAACCTCAACCTCTAGTGTCGAAGTGTTTTCAGCTTCTGATTTAATTACATGCTTGCCTTCAGGTAATTCTGTATAAAGATATGTATTCGCTGCGGTGCTACCTAATGGCTTATCGTTAACGTCAACATCCATTGTAATAGCAGAACCAAGTGTTTCATTTCGATAGATGTAAACACCTGCGACATCCGATGGAGCCTCAAATCCTTTTAATTCAGCGTCTTTCGATGAGTCAGCCATTGGTACACTTGCACAGCCAGTCATAAAAAGGGCCAGACCCCCCGCCATTAGTAATTGCTTAAACATATGAAATCCTTATCATCAAACATTAAATTCAACCAACACTGCACATCAATTAGACACCAGTGTTTGACAATAATACCTTAAGGTTATCTCATATTTTTCATCGACTTACAGTTTTGCTAGCCATAGTTGATAACACCCATAACAAGAATAACGGCGTAAAATTATGTGGGATCCGCGAGCGCTTAAAATTAACGGTTAATGAAACACAAAGCCACGTAGCTAAAACACTTGGAATTCAGCAAGCATTATCGAATGCTTACCTGAAACATCAGGGTCTATTTAAACCACCCATTGCAGGCCCGCATGATGGGTGGTGTAGGGGGAAGGGTTAAAGACCCTCGGCTACCCGATCACAAAAAAAACCAAGCACGTGAATACTTGGTTTAATATGTTTTTCAAAAAGATTAAAATCAGAAATGTGCGCTTTTATGTTTGCATCGGTAAATATCAGCATATACCGATGTAGGAGCTCCATCTTGTATCGATATTATCTTCGTTATTTGATAACGATTACCTGACATCATATAGGTCTCGTTTGCCAAGTTAGTCATAACAGCTTCAGGAGACGTTTCTTTAACAAAATGTGAACCAATAAGTTTGCATGTGGAATTTTCAATTTCTGCAAATGATATGGCCTTAACCATATGAGCACCCGGCAAAAGCTGCGTCATTTCCGATGAGATTTTAGCCTTGTCTGAACTCTTACCACATTGGTAAATTGCAGCGACAACACTTGAAGGGCGTTTTTTCTTCGTATCTAAAACTTCAATTATACTAAAGTGATTTCCGCCACTTTTATAAGTCACATTTTTTAATTCAGGTTCAATATTATTTGGATGCGCACCTTGTATTGTATGTGTTTTCAGCAATTCACATCCAAGAAAATTAACCGAATGTTCTGATATTTTAGATATGTTTTTTGCAGCTGGATTAACAGGAATTTTCTTCGTAACACAACCAGTAAGAGACAGGAGTATAAACGATAAAGTAATTAATTCTTTCATAACAAAAACTTATAACAAACCAAGTGGCTAATAGTATCATCAATATGAGAGAAGTCTAATAAAAGCAACTTATCGCATGCAGAACACTTTTGTTTGAACAAAAAATAAACTATAAATCTAAATATCAATGAGTTAACTCAATTATGAACTATTCATGTAACCCTTACGAATCCCCATAAAATACCTTTGTAGTTCATGAAGTAGACACGTACCTTACCTTCTGATCTAATGAATTCGTCAAAAACACAGAAGATTGAAAATAAGATGCGTGATATTCAAATACCATCTGCATTGCTCAATAAATACTCGATGTTGTCAATGTGTAGTGCCATACCAGTGGTTGATGAAAAACTCAGCGATTTTATTATTTAAAGCCAGCATGATCTTTAACTGGCTACTTCAAATCGTATGAAGAACATTAAAAGATCAATATCAATACCTTTAGACAGTGTGTAATTTTGTCCTACTATATTCGAGACTGAGGATTCCCAAAAATGTAATGCGCGAGAATTTTCTATTAGCACCCGAATTTGCCAATTACCCGATATTAATTGTGTTACCAACTTAAACGCTTTTTTACCAACACCTTTTCCATTGAATTTCCGTAGAACAAAAAATTGTTCGACATCATTAATCGATGGATCTGAAGGATACTTTCGGATCAAAACAAAACCAGCTAATTCCTGATCAACATAAATAAAATAGGGGAGGTGACATTCACTTTTCCAATAAATATCGAACTGCGATTTGTTATAGCCAAAGTGACCATCTTGATTGGGCGATAAAGCTAAAAAATCTGACATCTCATAAATATAATAATGAAATAAATTTTCTAATACATTGCGATCATCTTTATCGATTGTAATCAATGAAACGTCCATATTTCCTCTGCCAGTTAACGCCTGCAACTTACGAATTACCACAAAATACCATAATTCCAAAGCACGTTGCTTGATGTTCAAACTTTACACTAACCAAGCACACAGAACGCCATACCAAAACTGCGGAGTAAAACGTGTTACTTAATGTTTTTAAATGGCTTTTCTAGCTATCACCAAACCGTGATTACTTGAACCTAAAAGAGATGGTTCATCACACGTTTTTAGATGGTAGCTCAACCACGTTTTATATTGTCCTGGAGTGAATTTATTTACGCCTGACGAGATATAGCGTCCAAAGCCATCAGTGGCTACATGGCGCAATTTAGTAAAACCATGTTCACTTACAAGACGTTCCATTTCAGATGGAGAAGCAAAGTAACCCACGTTAAAAAAACTATCGGCTAACTTATTTGGAACCAAACCAGATTCAAAGAGTATGGATAGAACCTCAGGAGTAACAAGTTGCGGGAATTGCTGAGCAAACATGCCTGCCACAAAATAACGTGATATATAGGCAACAGCTAAAACACCACTTGGTTTTAGAATTCGATGGGCCTCTGAAATAGCTTGGTCTCGCTCTTCTTGTGTTTGCAAGTGGTACAATGGGCCAAGAATAACGCAAAGGTCATGTGAATCACTTTCAATAAATGGAACTGAACAAGCATTACCTTCGTAAATTGAAAGCGTTAAACCTTGTTCTGTTGCTTTGCGTTTTAAGATATTAACTTGATCAGGTACGAGCTCGATTGCTGTTGTATCACAACCCATTTTTGCAAAATTGAGAGAGTACCGTCCCGTTGCAGCACCTTGCTCTATTACCTTTATTTCTGGCGTAAGATACTCCTTCAATGCATGCATTGTCGTATCAAATTCCATCTGAGTAATGAACTGCCTAGTAAGACGTCCATCTTCGTCTACACCTGTATATTGATCTATTAATTCTTGCAATGATGCCTCCTTTTTTTGAGACCAGTTAATATTTTATTAGATTTTCAACGCAAATCATTCCATTTGGTTAAATTATGCTTCCTGAAGGTGAACCCATAATAAAATGCCATCGTTAATCCAAATAGAATACCAGCAGATAATGCAGTTATTACAGCTATAGATAGATCCATACCATCAGTTTCCCATACAGAAAACCACATGATTACTCCCCAAGTCGTACCAAAATAAGCAGATGAAGTAAGAAAATTCACAATAAAACTTCTATAAAAAGGAGGACGAGAATTTGCACCTAACCACCTAAATATGCGATGTAACGGTGGATTATAATTAGACTTCCAGATTCCTGCATTACGCAACTCGTCATGCGCTGATCTAAGTCTACTTTCATAAGACATCATTAATAATTCCTTTTAAAATCGTATATCTCTCAACGCTTACTGACTGCCATTTTAGCTCGTTATGTATGGAAAATAATACAAAATGTGTCTGAAAACTCGCCACCAATATCAATGCATATGATATTGATCATGTTATTGATTTGTATTGGGTATGATTTACAGATTAACCAATCAAAATCATAGCTTTAGAGGTAATGGCAAATGCCTAAAGAGCCGTTGATAACAGTTAGCAGTAGGGGGAAGACATATGGCAAAATAATTACGGGAAATGCATTGATTGTAATTGGATCAAGAAAGGATAGGGGAGGCATGTCTAAAATATTCAGAATAGAAAGACAGTAAAAGGAACCACCAAAGAACCGCGGAGCAGTTAATCAGTAGTTCTCACTTTAACAGTAAGCAGGTGTTGGTGTATGCATCGATGAGTGCAGTCATCGCCCTGATTATTTGTAATATGGTTACTAAATTCCGCCAAATAACCCTGCAACTAAGCTGAAGACGGCATACTCTTTCATTCGGTCACCCGAACTATTCTTATGTTTATCAATCGCACTATCAACTGTATCGGCTCTAATTCTGTCACCACTCACCACGAAATCTTGTATTAAGAGTTGTCTTTTCTCTTCTTCAAATGTCGGTGAACTTACATCAATATAAGTGAACGTTTTATCATTTGTAAAAAATTGCAGTTCTTTCATTTTTTCATCTCATTTTAATGGTTGAAATTAATGCTCATCAGTAAAAAAATGGTCTTAAAAATGATTTTCGCTTACTGACGCGAACTGCCTAAGAGCAGCATGGGCAGGTAAAATGATAGTCAGTTATACCTATAAGTTGAATTTAACGCTTTCTACCCTGCGATTTTGCGGGCGAATAACGACTGTTTTTGCGAGTTTGTCGTGCCAGCCTTGTTTCTTACTATCCCAACCTACCCACATCAGCCCTAAGCAAAGTGGAAGAATTGAAATAAAATATCCAAAATATCCAAAATATCTAATAATATATTGTTTCGTTGTTGGTCGTTTTCCAGTATCTGCGTCGACAATAATTGCTTTAATGGCCATTTTCCCTGGCGTTGCTGATTTATAAGTCCAGAAAATAAGAACGGCTACTAAAGGGAATATATAATTCACGATTACATCTACAAACCCTAGTACAAAATCATCTGAATACAGATATGAATCACCATAAAACATGTACATAAGAGGGGCACTTATCATAAGTATAATAATGGTATCTATTAGTGTTGCACCGACTCGAGCCCAAAACCCGACATATTCAAATTTGCTTTCTGTTTGTTCGTTCATATCAATATAATTCCGTTTAATCCTACTAAATAAAGCTAAAGACAGTCATAACCATCAAAGTTGGTTTACAAAACATTCATTATTTTAAACAGCGACTTAGCAGCTTAACGTTCACTGAAAGCCATTCTAGCCCGTTATGTATGATAAGTTATACAAATCACGCCTAAAATCTCATAGCTAATATCAGTTTATACGATGTTGATCTCGATATTGATTATCATTCATTATGAATCAAAAGCTAATCACAAGAAAAATCATACCTTTAGTCATCTAGTTAAGATTACAAAATCCATTGTGTCTTCGAAACTTTCAGGGAACTATATTTTTTGCAAACTTGAATGCGGTTTAAGTAAAAATGAAGCCAGCGAAAGCTGGGTAGGGTAGAGAATCGCCAAAGAAAATATAATATCACCAAATGGGTTAAGGATATCTTCAAACAAAGTATTAACGGGTACCGCAATTTTAGAAATAGGTGCAGAGCAGGATAGCCATAATTTATTTCTAATCATGAAAACAGCCAGAACGCTAAGAAATACATTAAAGAACTAACAATTAATAGAGAGTACGCTAGCAGCCCTTAGAATAAAGGCTGTTTGTGTATGCATGAAAACGCTATACCAAACCCGCTGAGTGTATGTATCATTTTTATTGTTTTATGCCTTTTTTATTCCAGACCTAAAAGAATGAACAAGAATGGAATACCAATAACTGCAAACACATTCCATAAAATATGAGCTATACAGACAGAAATAAAAGCATAAATATTTCCAATTCTCATTCGTACATATTCATATGTTAAAGCTAGAGCAAGTCCAAGAGCTATTATTATAATTGCATTTAGCGTCGAATTATGCAGGTGAACTAAGGAAAATATAATAGCAGAACCTATTATTGAGAACGTTGGACTTCCTTTTGCGTGACGAAGTACAGCTTGTATAAAACATTGAAATATTAGAGTTTCAGTAAGTGGCGCGTCAATTAAGAATAAAATCAATGCAGCAGAAATTTCATCATCACTAGGGTTCGAAAAAACTTTGACGAAATCATTGAAAATGAAATAATTCAAAAAAACCAAGGCTAATGCCCATACTACTGCTAATCCATAAACACGAATTAAAAACAGTTTCTTATTTAATCCTAACGTATTGTAAATGATACAATTCAATTGTTCAGCCATATCAAACCTCCATGTTTAGTTAATCATAATTTGGGCATTGGGTATAACGTCTAACATCAGTTGCGCCAGGGCTTACTCACCAAGCGTATAAAACTTCATACCAAAACTGCGGAGTAATACGTGTCAACTTGATGTTTTTATGGCTATTCAGCTAAATGGTGCTCGCTTAACCACTCTGACCATGATGTGATTTTAAGCTTCTTTGAGTAGTACAGAACTTCCAAGCTCAACCATAAACCTGTAGTGAAGCCAAAAAGTAGCGATATGTATAGATTCTTAACATTTGGTTCTTGCAACCGCCATACCATTAGCCACATACCTCCCCCCCAAGTCGCCGTTCCCAGAACTAATTGCCAAACAAAGAGCTTCCATGGTGATTCAAATAAACAAGGTTTCGCGTTCGAATTAAACAGCTTGTACCATAAAAAAGGATAAGGTTTCACTACTGTTCTACTCGCACCTTTTGGGCGTAAATAAATCTCTATAAATTCTTTCTTATTCATGACTGACCGTATTAGGCTTAATAAAATGCAAGCTAATCACATCAGATTTACGCCAAATGTGATATGTGACTCATACATTTACCTCACATATGAAAAATAAGATTTCGAAAGCCATAATACTGTATTCAACGATCTAAGATCGTATATCTCACAGTAAAAGTACCATCGCTTAAAGCCGACGTAGCAGGGCATTGGCTGCTAGTGTATGCCAAACCTTTCCTCCCGCATTACTAGACGGGGTTGGCATCCCTCACGTGCAAATCTCCAAAAACATCGTGGTAAACTTCTTGAATTTTAAGATGAGTAAGAGAAGAGTTATCTTTAATTATATTTATAATAATGTTTTTACTTTCCTTAGAGACAGAATGTCCAAAAATGACAGATTCGAAAGCATCAAATGGTATTTTATTTAAGCAAATTTCAGAGTGTTCTTTCAATAAGTTGGGAACCCTAATTTTACTTTTGATATCATCCTCAATATTAGGTTTAAATTTTTCACCTATAAATTGATAACTATTTTCCAAAACAGATATCATTCTTACTTCTTCTTCGTACCACCAATCCTCTTGCTTTGAATATATTGTAGTGGTACGGTGAATTTGGCCACCTAGTTAGAGGTGATATCATCACCTCATAAATCGATAGGTGACATAATGACAAAACGCACAAGACGTATCTTTAGCGCTGAATTTAAACTTGAGTCGGCACAATTAGTCCTAGACCAAAACTATTCTATTATTGAGGCAGCCCAAGCGATGAATGTGGGTAAATCGACTATGGATAAGTGGGTTCGCCAGCTCAAAGAAGAAAGAAAAGGTATTAAACCGAAAGCTTCTCCAATGACACCAGAGCAGATAGAAATCCGTGAGTTAAAAAAGAAGTTAGCTCGTTTGGAAGAGCATAATTTAATACTAAAAAAAGCCACGGCTCTATTGATGTCAGACTCACTGAACAATTCACATTAATAGAAAAACTCAAGCAGAGCCATAGTGTTAGCATTATTTGTGAGGCCTTTAATATCCACCGTAGTAGCTATAAATATTGGCGTAATCGGAATCAAAAAATAGATGTTGAATACGTTCAATTATGTAGTGAAGTCAAAGCGGCTTACCTAATCAGTAAAGGCTCCGCTGGTGCTAGAACGATATCAGCATTGGTGACGGCAAGAGGTTTTCCTCTTAGCCGTTATCGTGCTAGTAACGTAATGAAAAAACTCAATTTAGTCAGCTGCCAACAACCTAAACATCGTTATAAAAAAGCAAATAATGAGCATCTTCAAGTACCCAATAAACTGGAGCGACAATTTGCAGTAACCGAGCCAAACCAAGTTTGGGTTGGTGATGTCACATACAGTGTGCCCGGAGTTCAGGGCGAGCATGGAAGCTTAAATGAACCACGAGTCTATCTGAAATACACAAGCGCGGTAGCAGGAGCTAATTTGTGTTTGTGGCTATGTCTGGTTGTGCAGGCATATGAGT
>NZ_PYMJ01000033.1 GCF_003025615.1 Photobacterium frigidiphilum
ACAAGATTAACTTCGGTGCAGCCTTTTATGGACGTGGTGTTCAAACATCTGAAGCCACAGCGTATCTTGGGGCTCCAACAGAAAAACGTACCGTTAACTTTAGTGTTGATGGGCCAACATTATCTTCCGCTGATTTAGATAACTGGAAAGAATTCGAAGGCCAGCCAAATTATAATTACATTATACAAAAAGGTGGTTGGGAGCATAAGTGGGATGCAGCAGCAGAAGTACCTTATGCCGTAAAAGGTAAGTATTTCTTAAGTTATGACGACGTTCCTTCTATCGAGAAAAAAGCCCAATACATTGTTGATAATGATCTTGGTGGCGTAATCGTGTGGCAAGTGCATGGTGATATTAAATGTGAAGGCACATTTATTAGTCATGGTACGAAGCTAAAAGAATGTACTAAATTAAGCTCGCCTTTGGCAGAAGCCATTGATCGTGTGTTTAGTGCAGGTACTGTTCCTAACGCTGCACCAGTATTAAGTGTGCCAACAGCACAGGTCGTTGATTCTGGTCAAACGGTAAGTTTCTCTGTTTCTGCGACAGATACTGATGGTGATGCATTGTCTTTCACTGCCACGAATGCCACCGTTGTCGATAATGGTAATGGTTCAGCGACGATAACTTATCAAGCAGTTAATACCGCCACAGATACTCAGGTGATAGTCACAGTATCGGTCAGTGATGGTAGAAAGAGCGTGATAAAAGATGTTGTGGTTAATGTTAAAGGTTCAGGCGTCGTTGAAAATGCGCCGCCAGTACTCACTACGCCAGCTTCTGTAATTGTCGACAGTGGCAAAACTGTTGTGATTTCAGTTTCAGCACAAGATGCAGACGGCGATGCACTGGCCTATTCTTCATCTGTTGGTACGGTTGCAGTAACCGCGACAGGTGCCGATATCACTGTTACAGCGCCTATAACACAAGTTGATACCACAATTGACGTGTTGGTTACCGTTAATGATGGTCAAGCATCTGATGTGGCGACTGTTATTGTGAATGTAAAAGCTGAATCAGGCACGGGTGGGGATACAACGTGGAATGCTGACGCAATATACAATACAGGTGATACTGTTCTCTTCGGTGGTGTGAAGTACACCGCACAGTGGTGGACGAAAGGCGAGCAACCAGGT
The DNA here is from genome assembly GCF_003025615.1 of Photobacterium frigidiphilum. Taxonomy (GTDB): domain Bacteria; phylum Pseudomonadota; class Gammaproteobacteria; order Enterobacterales; family Vibrionaceae; genus Photobacterium; species Photobacterium frigidiphilum. The sequence goes on from NZ_PYMJ01000033.1 coordinate 1,137, forward strand.
TCAAGTTCTGCTTGGGTTGAATTTAACGATGGTACTACTGGTGAGTGGAAAGCAGATAAAGCCTACACGGCAGGGGATCAAACAACCTTCAATGGTGTGACTTATAAAGCGAAATGGTGGACAAAAGGTGATCAACCAGGCAACGCTGGTGGCCCTTGGGACCAAGTTTAATACAGTTTCCACTAACCTGAGTAAATTGTAATTATAGCTAGCCCTATCAATGTGTTAATCATATTGATAGGGCTTTTTTGTTGATCATTGTACCGTCTAAATTGTTTCAACCTTGAAAGTGGGTGATTAATATCTTTCCTAATACCCTCTTGCACAATGCAATTGTTATGTTATAACATACCCAAACCGTAATTATGCATTTGACTAAGTTATAACTACTCATGAAACATGAATCCCAATCCTCTTTATTTTCTTCAATTATACGTCACAAATGTAATGATATAACATTACATCCATGTAAAAGTAATAAAGAAATATTTAATGCTCTTTCGAGCAAACCTTCAGCGTCATTATTGCTTAGAAGTGTGAATTTTCGCTTAGTCGTTGCTGTTGCGGTTATCAGCTGTCTTTGGTTTGTTCTTAGTCAATTATTGTAGTGGTGCACTTATGATCAATATTACTAATTTGAGTGTTCACTACCGAGAATCACTCGCTTTAGATAAGGTTTCAGTATTCATTGAAGAAGGGGAATTGATAGCTGTCGTCGGTCCGAATGGAGCGGGTAAGTCCACACTCCTCAAAAGTATTATGCAGCAACTAAAGCTAAGTACGGGCTGTATCGATCTTGGTCATCGCTGCTTGAAGGATATTGCTTATTTACCACAAAGTCATCAAATCGATCGCCAGTTTCCAATAACGGTACGTGAATTTGTTTCGGCGGGTTCATGGCAACGTATCAGTTTTTGGCGGGCTTTCGGTTGTACTGAGCAACGTTTGCTACAAGAAGCTTTGCAGAAGGTGAACCTTATTGGGGTTGACGATCGACAAATAAGTACATTATCGGGTGGGCAGTTTCAACGTATGTTATTTGCGCGAATGTTAATGCAGGATGCCGATATATTGTTATTGGATGAGCCCTTTAATGCGATTGATGCACAAACAACGGAAGATTTGATGACCGTCATTCATGACTGTCAACGTAAAGGCAAAACCATTCTCGCGGTGATTCATGATTTAGCATTAGTGAGGCGCTTTTTTCCTAATGTAATGTTAATTGCAACTCAATTGATTGCTAGTGGAACAACAGAAACAGTGATGACAGGTGAAAATTTAGCGAAGGCTGGTTATCAATACTTGTCATCTGAAATGCAGCCACTTAACACTGAGTGTTCGGTTAATTCTCTATCACCGACAGAACTGCCATTTTATGGTCGAAATATCTCATGATTACAGATTTATACACATTGTTTATTGAACCCTTCGCTGATTTTTCGTTTATGCAACGCGCATTGTGGGGATGTATTATTTTAAGTGCTAGTGCTACGCCTGTCGGTGTTTTTCTTACCTTAAGAAGAATGAGCCTAACGGGCGATGCGATGTCGCATGCAATATTACCCGGTGCTGCGATTGGCTTTTTAATCTCGGGCGTTTCTGTTACAGCCATGACCATAGGTGGCGTTATCGCGGGTTGCATTGTCGCAATATTAGCCGGGGTAGTTGCACGCCACTCGAATGCGGAAGAAGACTCTAGTTTGGCGGCTTTTTACTTATTGTCGCTCGCGTCTGGCGTCCTCATTATTTCAGCAAAAGGCAGCAATATTGATTTACTGCACGTGTTATTTGGTTCGACATTAGCGTTGAATAATGACGCACTTATTTTATTAACGTCTATTGCTACCATTTCTTTGCTCACGCTAGCGGTATTGTATCGTCCGTTGGTAATGGAGTGCGTTGACCCTGCTTTTTTTAAGACCGTCAGTAAGCTAAGTGCTGTCGCTCACTATTGCTTTTTATTACTAGTTGTACTGAATTTAGTCGCAGGTTTTCATGCTCTAGGCACGCTAATGGCTGTGGGGTTAATGATTCTTCCAGCCTCTGTCGCCCGTTTTTGGACTGCAAAGCTAGGAGGAATGCTGCTAATTGCTTTTGTTACCTCCGTTATAAGCGGCTATCTCGGTCTTTTTCTTTCATTTCACGTCAGCCTCGCAACAAGTCCAGCAATCGTACTTGTTATGGGGTGTATCTACATTGCGTCGTTACTTTTTGGTCGACACGGTGGCTTACTTTTTAAAAACAGTTCTGCGTATTAACGGAAAGGAATACAAAATGTCAAAATCTCCTCTCATGCTTTCATTGATAGCTTTGGGTTTAGGTATGAGCTCGACGGCTATGGCTGAAGAAAAAGTGCCTGTTGTTGCTAGTTTTTCAATTTTGGGGGATTTAGTTTCTCAAGTGGGTGGCGAGCATATTTCATTAACAACATTAGTGAAAGCAAATGGTGATGCACATGTATATAGCCCAAGCCCTATGGACGCAAAAGCGGTTACTCATGCAAAGTTGTTAGTGGTGAATGGACTAGAATTTGAAGGTTGGATGCCACGATTGGTTGAGTCTTCCAATTTTATCGGTGAAAAAGTGGTTGCGTCTGATGGAATTGATGCAATGAAAGGTGATCATAATAATGACGAACATGATACTCATGATAGCGATCATGTTGAACATGAACACCATGCTGAGCACGATAATGACCATCATGAAGAGCATGCTGAACATGATCACCATCATCATGGTGAGTTTGATCCCCATGCGTGGAATAGCATTGCGAATGTGAAAATATATGTGAGAAATATTGAAAAGGGGCTAAGTAAGGTCGATCCTAAAAACACCAGTGATTATGAAGCGAATGCCCTTCATTACATTCAAAAGCTTGATAAGCTTGAACTTCAGTTACATGCCGAAATAGATAAAATTCCAGCATCACAGCGTAAAGTCATAACGCCACACGACGCTTTTGGTTACTTCTCTCGAGACTTTGATGTGACTTTTATTGCTCCACAAGGCACAAGTACAGAATCGGAAGCAAGTGCAGCTGATGTTGCTGCAATCATTACGCAAATACGCGAAGATAATGTAACTGCAGTGTTTATGGAAAATATTGCTGATAACCGAATGATTGAACAAATTAGCCGAGAAACAGGCGCTAAAATTGGTGGTAAATTATTTTCTGATGCGCTATCTAGCTCTGAAGGACCTGCGTCGACCTATATTGAAATGATGCAATATAATGTGGATACAATTGTGAAAGCACTATCACATTGATGCTCATGTTTTACGTTAATTGACATTCAATTCGATGAGTATTTAATTACTAGTGACTGTTATAAAAGCCCAATATCTATTTGCTAATAATAAGTAATTGATTTTGGGCTTTTATTTAGCTGTTACATAATATGGAAGTGATAACTTAGAATACGGGCGACATTCCTACAGGCTGAGAGCTAAGTAGTACGGCACCCATCAAAATTAATGCAACCCCGCCTGCTAGTTGAACAATTGTTCCTGCCAAATGAAGTGAAGTCTCTGCATTCTGATTGTCTTTGGAATCATGGTCTATTTGTTGTTTATTCTCATTAAGATAACGTTTAACTAATTGCCTTCCTGTTATCGTCATGATTGCGATAATAGACGTTGTTAGCGCCGTGCCAATGGCCATTAAGAATGCACTTACAACACCTAGCCAATACATATCTACCATATTTGCAAACAGCAACACCATAATGGCACCCGTACAAGGTCGGATGCCTATGCTCAGAATAATCACCAAATACTCTTTGATTGAAGAAGCGCTATTGATGACCTCTGCATCTGCAAAATGTTGATGCCCACAACCACAGTCACTGCTGTGAATATGATCGTCGGGGAGAGTATGCGTGTTTTGAGCTGAGCGTAATATCACGTTAGGCTTGGCCGTATTTGTTGGTATGTGTTTTATGGCTGTAATGTTATTTGTGTTGAATACGAAGGCAGGTGTTTGCGGCTGTTGTGCATTCTTGAGGGATTGGTTTAACCGAAAAGATTGCCAAAGTGTACGCAAATTACGCCACACAATAATAAGCCCTAATATAACAACAGTGTAAAAACTCAGAGTAACGAAGCGGTTAGCCTCACTGTTTACTTCACGCATCGATGAATTAAAGATAACAAGCAAGGTTGAGACAAGTGCAATAGCAACAACGGCCTGTAACAATGCTGATAATACAGTGAGGGTTAAACTGAGCTTAATTTTGGTGGGGTGGGTGGCTAAGTATGTGCTCACAATCAACTTCCCATGGCCAGGCCCTAAAGAATGTAACATGCCATAGATAAAGCTAAGTCCAGCTAGAGATAACCCCGCAGCTATGCTGTCGGCTTGAGCATCGTATAAGAGTTCACTGAGTTGATTATTAATGTCTTTTTGCCATTGCATGCTTGAAATCAGTAGTGAAGGCCAAGCTTGCCAGATGACATATCCAGTACCAAGAAATAAACCTGTTAAAATGAGTATTCCGTATTTTGAAAAGAAGAAAGGTTGTGCTGTTTGTGTTTTCGTCATCAATTTATCCTTTATTCTCTGAGCATGTAATCAAGACAGTTTGTGTGAATAATTGCCCGAGAGCATTATCTGGGTCGGCATCAGCGGGTAATGACATCGCATAAGACATTTGCTCTGAGGTTGGATTCGGTTCAATTAATTCCAATGAACAATGTTTAGCAAGATCGGGAGAAAGTTGAATATCTCCTTTTGTTTGCCAGCTCATATCAACGTAATAACTCGGTTCGAAAATTAGTAGCTTTAAAGGATCGCCATCGAGTACTTTGGGTTTCGATAGTGGTAGCTCAAAATCAAGCGTGAGTTTTGATCTATGCTGGGTGAGTACACCTCGTCTGGCTAAAGAATACTTGATGGGTGTATCACCATCATAAAAATACGTAAAGTAATGCTCCCCCATCATGTTTTTCATGACAGAGTCGGCAACTTTCTGCATCGTTTTTGCTTTGTTTTCGGTCGATAAATCTTCACCATCAAGCATGTAAGCGGATGTCATTGCATCAAAAGTCCAAGACATTTTAAGTCCGGTTATTTGATTTTGGCTGCCCTCTATTTCAGTTTTTAAATCAATCCAAGAATGAGGATGAGCTTGAACTGTGAATGGAAATAGCACACAGAAGATCAGAGTAAAAAGACGAGACGATATTCCTTTTGAGTGACGATGTTGTATGAGAAGGCTGGTTAATTGATTGATAAAAATATTCAAATTAAGGCTCTTGTTGTCATTATCATATGTCTTTAACACGCCCTTAAACGCGTTCTAATAGACTTGACTTAAAGTAATTTTGGTTATGTTATAACATTGCAATCTGTGTATCTAGCTTTGTTTTTTGGAGCCTTAAATTTCATTTATCCGGCTATGCCCAAGTTACTTCAAGGTGCTCTGAATCCTGCGCCTTGAGGGTTACTTGGGTGTACACTTTAAAAGTCTAATGAGCTTGGAATTGAACGATGAAGACGGTAAATAGCGTATTTAAGGGCAAAGTGCGGTGGGAGGTACTGGGCTTGCTAAGCGTTTTGTTGAATGGGGTGGCTTATGCTGATTCAACACCCGCTCGTTGCGATATATATATAAAAGGCAGTGAAAAGCCAGCTATTACGTCTCCTTGTACATTTTCTCAACGGAAAGGGAATGTAACGATAACGCGATCTGATGAGGTTACTTACAGCTTCACTCCTGTAGGAGATAACCCTGGTAACTATGAAGATCAAAAGGGGAATACCGTTTATAGGCAAAGAGGGTTGGGGGTCGATGGTGTGATTTTTAAATTGAAAAATGAGTCTGTTTACATTTATTGGGATGCGACAAATTTAGAGCAAAAAACGAGCAAAAAAAAAGAACCATAATGATTTTCTACGTTATAAATGTTGGCTTAACACGGTTATAACGTGAGATTCTCATTGTCATTTAATCGTAAAAACTTTCATCTGTTCTATTTTTATATCAGCGGCTTAAGTTAATCTGTTGGGATAATGTTATATGTCGATTAAGTATCAAGGTATAAACTATCGAGCTATAAACAGAAAAAATAATTAAAACAAAAATCAAAGGAGCGGCATGTCTGGTATACAAAAGAAAATACTGATCCTTTTTGCGCATCCATCGCAATCGCGTTCAGAAGTTAATTCGCCATTGTTTGAAGCATCTAAAACCATCGATAATGTTACGACGGTAGATCTCTACAGTGAGTATCCTACGTTTCGTATTAACATCGATATCGAACAGCAACGTTTGCGCGATCACGATGTTATTATCTTTATGTTTCCACTTTACTGGTATTCAACACCCGCGATTTTAAAAGAGTGGCAAGATCTGGTATTGGAATATGGTTTTGCTTATGGTTCAGATGGCACCGAACTACATGGTAAAAGTTTCTTATGTTCACTTACCGCTGGTGGTTCTGAAAAAGCCTATCGTTCTGAAGGGTATAACCATTTTACTATTCGAGAGTTACTTCAACCTTTAGAGCAGACGGCTGATCTAACGGGTATGCAGTTTCTTGCGCCATTTGCTTTATTTGGAGCGCGTACTGCTGTTGAAGAAAAACGTATTCATGCACATGTCGATGATTGGAAAAAGGTACTCGTTGCTTTGCGAGATAATAAGATGGATTTGGTACTCGCGAGTGAGCTATCAAAGCTAAATCATGATCTTCCACGACTTATAAGGGATTAATCATGACGGGATATTTTCTTCAGGCATTTATCTATTTATTTGCAGCTGTTATTGCAGTGCCTATCGCCAAAAGACTGGGATTAGGTTCGGTATTAGGGTATTTAATCGCAGGTGTGGTGATAGGGCCTGTTATTGGCTTAGTGGGTAGCGAGACAACTACCATTCAACACTTTGCTGAATTTGGTGTCGTGATGATGCTGTTTTTAGTGGGGTTAGAATTAGAACCAAGAATGCTTTGGGATATGCGCCATCGTCTTGTCGGTTTGGGAGGCCTGCAGGTTGGGCTTAGCACCTTTATTGTGATGGCTATTGCGATGGCTATGGGGATTGGTTGGACGGTTGCATTAACAATCGGTTTGGTTTTTTCACTCTCTTCAACGGCAATTGTACTTCAGACATTTAATGAGAAAGGATTAGGTAAAACTGAAGGCGGTCGCACTGCATTTTCGGTTCTTCTGTTCCAAGATATTGCGGTTATCCCAATGCTGGCTTTAATTCCATTGTTGGCGTTACCAGAGTTAGTAGAAAAAGCGCAAAATCTAGTGCAAACAGCATCTGAACATAGCGAAGAGCTTAGCCTTGTTGCTGGGCTTCCTGGCTGGGCTTATGCCATTGTGGTTATTACGGCTATTGTTATCGTTGTTGTTGGCGGGCACTTTTTAAGTCGTCCACTATTTCGCTTTGTTGCCAGTTCAGGCTTACGAGAGATATTTACAGCGACAGCACTCATGCTGGTGATTGGTATTGCAGCCTTAATGAGTTTGGTCGGGTTATCACCTGCTTTGGGCACTTTCTTAGCCGGTGTTGTATTAGCTAACAGCGAATTCAGACATGAGCTTGAATCTAACCTTGAGCCGTTTAAAGGTCTATTACTGGGGCTATTTTTTATCACAGTCGGTGCAGGCATTGATTTTGGTGTGTTATTCGGTGACTTCAGTACGGTAATTGGTTTAACGCTGGGGGTTATGCTAATTAAAGCAACAGTGCTACTTGTACTGTCATTTATCTTTAAAGTGAAAGGTAGTGACCGTTGGCTTTTTGCCCTTAGTTTGGCACAAGCGGGTGAGTTTGGTTTTGTGTTATTGAGCTATACCGTGCAAAACCATGTACTTCCAACTGATATTGCAAAGACACTATCGTTAGTTGTTGCTCTGTCGATGTTTTTAACACCGGGCTTATTCATTCTGTTCGACAAGGTGATTCTTCCACGTTTCCAGAAAACAGAGAATGAACGAGAAGCCGATGAAATTGATGAGCAAGGTACTGTAATCATCGCGGGTATTGGTCGTTTTGGTCAGATTGTTAACCGCTTGCTGGTGGCGAATGGGGTTAAAACTGTCGTGCTCGATCACGAGGTCGGACAGATTGAAAACATGCGCAGTATTGGTATTAAAAGCTTCTTTGGTGATGCGACTCGTCCTGATTTACTGCACACATCGGGAATAGAAGAAGCCAAAGTCATGATTGTGGCTATCGACGATAAAGAGCGTGCGGTTGAATTGGTGAAATATGTAAGAAAATCCTATCCACATATTCGCATATTAGCGCGTGCCTACGATCGAGGCCATCATTATGCGCTACGCTGTGCTGGGGCTGATTATATGATTAGCGAAACATACCGCTCTGCATTGGCTTTAGGTACTCAAGCATTGAAGGATGTTGGTTTTCATCCGTTTCGCGCCGAGCAGTTAAAAGCTGCATTCGTCGAAACAGAAGCAAAAAGTAAAGAAGTGCTTTACCAAACATGGAAAGAAAGCACGGAAGAGAACAAGTTTAATGCGTCTTACCGTGAACTCTTTATGCAGTTAGAAGAAGCGCTAGGTGAAGCGATGAAAGGTGAACGCAGTGATAAACATGCAAAAAGTGAACGAGGGTGGACACCACCACCCAAAGGATACTCGGATGTTGTCGAGAAGCTACAAGCAGAAAAAGGCGATGAGAACTAAGTTGTTGTGTAGAAAAACATTCATCTGTTTGGGAACTGTATTTTAAAAAAATAAGTGATGAGTTAAGGCTGTGAATATTGCCATTTAACTCACCACTTTTATTTCATTGCTCGAGTGCTTTTTACTGTTATTTTTCTATTTTATCATTGATAGTTGTGGCTAGATTATTCTAGCTTCGCGACTTATTCGTTACTGGCTCTTGCTCGAGTAACGTTGCCTTCACTTAATTGTTTGAGCACCTGATTTTTAGGACCATCAGCAATAATGTGCCCTTGTTCCATCACAATTAAACGGTCAACAATATCTAACATGCTGGTTTTATGAGTAATAAGAATAAGCGTTTCATCTTTAGATAAGCTTTTTAATTGATGCTTAATGTACATCTCTGAACGGTTATCCATGCTGCTTGTTGGTTCATCCATTAACAGAACGGGAGGCTTTCCAACCAGAGCACGTGCAATCGCAATGGCTTGACGTTGCCCGCCTGAAAGAGATGCGCCACCTTCACCGACTTGTTTCTCTAAACCTGCTGCATCTTGCTGTGTAAAGTTTGTTACCCCTGCTCGTTCTGCGGCAAGTAAAATGTCTTGATCCGTTGTTAACGGGCGACCCAATATGATGTTGTCGCGAATAGAACCAAAGAACAAGGTTATGTCTTGAGGCACACAACCGATATTTCGACGTACATCAATGTGATGAAGTTGGTTGATGTCGGTATCATCAATTTGAACCGATCCCTCAATGGGCTGATATAATCCCATAATCAAGCGTTCAATTGTGGTTTTACCAGAACCAATACGGCCAATAATGGCGATTTTCTCACCCGGATTAATCGTGAAGCTCACGTCTTTAAGTGCTGCGCTGGTTGCATTGGGGTAAGTAAAGCTGACTTTATCAAAAACAATTTTCCCTTTGATAACAGGGCGGTGGATGTAGCGTTTACCATCTTCTTGCTCTGTCGGCATCTGCATGAGCTGTTCGATGATTGTCATCGCTGATTTTGCTTGATTATAACGAGTTGATAACAATGAAAGTTGCACCATAGGGCCAACAGCTCGTCCGCTTAGCATGGTGGCGGCAATGAGTCCGCCCATGGTTAACTGACCATCAGCAATGAGATATACGCCAAATACGATCATGGCAACGGACACGAATTGCTGTAAAAACCCTGCAGTATTTTGAACCGAATCAGTAAGACGACGAGATTTGATCCCCCAGTTGGCCATGTGAGCAACTGCTTCTTCCCAACGGTATTGAAATTGATTTTGTGCCCCAAACAGCTTCACGGTTTCCAAGCCACTCAAGCTTTCAATTAAGTTCGCATTTTTTTGCGATGAAAGACGAGAACCTTCTTCAATACTACGACGTAAAGGTCGTTGAATGAGTAAGCTATAAATAGCCAGAATAGTTACCGCAACCAAAGGGACAAGTGCTAGAGGGCCTGCAACAAACCAAATAATAAGAAGAAACATCAATGCAAATGGTAAATCAATCATTGATGAAACTGTGGCAGAGGTAAAAAATTCTCTTATGGATTCAAATTCTTGCATATGACGAGCAAACGCACCCACTGAAGGCGGCTTGGCTTCCATACGAATACCCATGACTCGGCTAAATATTTTAGCTGAAATTAACAGGTCTGATTTTTTTCCGGCTAAGTCAATGAAGTAACTACGCATGACTTTTAGCACTAAATCAAAGCCAAAAATAATGGTGATACCAATTGCCAGTACCCATAAAGAGTCAAACGCAAGATTAGGTACTATTTTATCGTAAACAAGACGAGTGAAAAGAGGGGCAGAAATAGCAAAAATATTGATCAAAATGGAAGCGATGAATACATCTCGGTAGATGTTACGAGATTCCCATAATGTACTCCAAAACCAGTGGCCATCACGCGTTTTTAATATTTCAGGTGAACGCTCATCATATCGAAAGCGTTTTTTCATCAAAAATAAATGACCAGTGTATTGCTGGTTTAAGTCATCAAGGCTTATCCATTGCTGGCTATCGTCTGATTGTGCCAGTACAACTTCTACTTCGCCTTTTTCATTATCTACACTCAGCACAACACATGCATCGCCACCTTTTAATAGTGCGACGACAGGGAATAATAACGGTGAGATGTCTTTGAGTGCAATTTTGCTATCTTTGGCTTGCAAACCTGCTTTTTCGGCTGCACGAGGTAGAAGGAATGGAGTAAGAAGACCATCGGCAAGGGGAAGATCTGCAACCAAGGCTTCAGGAGAGTTAGCTTGTCCATAATAGCGGCTAACATAGACTAAAGACTGCAGTAGTGGGTCTTTCATACTGTTTTCTCGCTATTTATTTTATCTACCACATAGCCTTGGAAACCTCGCACCATGAGTTCGGCCAGCTTTTCTTGCTGGCTAATTGTTTCAACACGAGTGGCGATGGTGGTGATTAATAGATTATTCGCTGTGCGGGTAATTGATGCGAGTACATCAGCTTTAACTTGATGTTCAATTTGATGAGTATAGGCAAAATCCAGTTTTACATAAGCCGGACGGAACTTATTAAGATAGCCGATCGAACTGAAATTATGCCCAAAATTATCGATACCAAAGGCGAAGTTATTTTGATGGATAATTTCACACAATAACCCTGCATTGTCGCTATGTTTAATAAAACAAATTTCAGGAAGCTCAAATATAATACGTTCTTTCAGTTGTGGGTTAGATTGCATTTTATTGGCTAGCCAGCGAATAAATCCAGTGTCGTTCACACTACTTTTTGTAATATTAACGGCAATGTTTCCGACATTTTTATCGCTATTTAGCACATTGAATAGCTCATCGATAATGTGCATATCCATATGTGTACCCGCATTTAATTGTTCTATTGCACCTAAGAACTGTGCTGCCGAGTAATGTTGGCTGCCTTTCTTAATGTAGGCAAATGCTTCTTGATGGAGGGTGTTCTGGTGATGATCAATTGCTTTTTGGAAATTGAATTTAAACAACTTATTAGCAATAGCTTCGTCTACTAATGCTTTCCATTGTTGCTTACCCATAGTGGTTTGTTTGCCTGTGTCGCTTTGTTCTTTTACATCAAATAATGCAAGGGGCTCTTGCGGTTGTTGCCTTGCTTGCATTAGAGCATTGTCAGCTTGAGCAAGTAGCGTTGTAATATTATCATCATGGTTGCGCATGACTAAACCGACAGTCGCTTGAACTGGAGCAAGATCGAGAGGATCGCTTTGCAGTTCAGATGTCATGTGCAGTAATGAGCGGCCAATTATTTTTAGCTCAGCAGCTGTGATATTTGGCGCGAGTAACATGAATTCGCACTGGTTAAGGCGCGCAATAGTGTAATCATCGTTGATGAGCTCTTTCATCCGAACAGACAGTGTTTGTACTAGGTAATCACCAGCCTCATATCCATCTTGTAGATAGGCATCTGTAATTAAATCCACTTTTAATAATGCGATACCGCCTTCTGATGGTGATGATAACCAAGAATTAAGTTGAGTCATTAAGTAACTACGGTTTGCTAGCCCCGATACCGGATCTTGATAAGCCCTAATGCGTAAATTATCAGCTTCTTGTGCTTGTTGATCAAAATGAACTTTAAGCTGTGCACTCATATGGTTAAACGCAATAACAACGTCACTTAACTCGCGAATGTTGGGAATAGCTAAAGGGTCGCCAAATTGATTATTTGACATTTGACGGGCACGAATTTGAATCGCTTTTAGCGGTTTAAGTACTTTGGATAAAATAAATGCGAGAAATAGTAAGCCTAACAAGAACGTGGCAGTAAAGCCGATCAGAAGTTGTAAACTGGCTTGCCAAAGTTGCTGGTAAACATAGATAGAGCTGCTGGTTACAGTGAGGCTTGCTAGTTGCATCCAACCACTGGTTAAGGTCGTGGTTCGAGTGATAGGCTCAATGATTATTACACTTTGAAACCAGCTGGGTACACCTGCTACCTGCGTAGGATAACTGCGCACAATTTCACCGCTGTCATTCAACATACTTAAGTGCACTTTGCTGTAAAAGCTGCTGTCAAAGGTGGCATTGATTACAGACTCTGCAGATATTGTGTCATTGACCTCCAAGTAGGGGGCCAGCGCCATACCAACAGCACTGATCGCATTATCTATTTCTGTTGATTGTTGCTCACGTAAAAAGTCACGTGTTGTGTTGAATTGAATCACAAACACGGAGGTGATAAGCGCAAAAAATACAACCAGCATCCATATCAAGAGTTGTCTATAAAGTGTCATTGTGGTCACTCATCAAAGTTAATTTTAGGTCTATTCAGTTTTATACGATCTGAACGTTGGCGTAGGTCATTCCACAAACTTAACCTGGAAGCTTTACCTGCTAACTGTCCTTGTCCTTTCTGTTTCATCAACCAGAGTTTGCTAGCATTAAAGCTGTATATAGGCAGTAAATCTGGTCGTTCTGTTGCTGGCTTAATGTCACCATTAAGGTTATCAAGCAGCAATGGTACAGATGACGGGGTAGGGTAATAGGCTACCACCATATGAAACTGATTAAGTTCTAGTGCCTTTACATATACTAATCGTAACTTGTTATCGGCAACGCCCAATTCACGCAACGAGAAGTATTTTGCAATACTGAAATCTTCACAATCACCAGCCCCCACACCTAGAAACTCAAGGGGGGTCGCCCAGAAGTCTTCTTTTCCCCATAGCTTGATATCATCAATAAAAATCAGCTGGTTAAAGAAATTATTTACCTCTTGTAGCTTGGTATCAATATCTTGTGAAGCATTATCATTAACAATATTCCGCCATGCCGTCACTCGCTTTCCAGCACGTTCACCATAAAATTGCATGATGGTATTGATTTGCTTCGACTCTTTATCCGTCAATGCAATCGCACTTGTTGATAATAATAGAGCGAGAACCCAGAAAGCCACTCTCTTCATTCTATTGGGTCAATTATCAGTGAAAGCATTAATTATCTCTTAACGTAAAAATAGTCCATTCTTCAACAAGGCTACCTTTTGAACCGATAACACGTGCAACAACACGACGGCTTAGCGTGTTAGTGGCTTCACTTGATTCTGCTTCGACTGGCTCAGCGTCGCCAAAGCCAATTGTTTTTATTCGCTGTGCAGCAACACCTTCGGCAATGAGTTGTTCGCGTACTTTTGCAGCTCGTCGTTTTGATAGACCAATATTGTATTCTGCGTTACCGACTGGGCTCGCATAACCTTTTAATTCAATATACGTTTCTGGGTATACCTCTAAAAAATCAGCCATACGCTGAATTTCTGACAAAAAGACTTCAGGTATTGTTGATGAATCATTGGCAAAAAGAACCCGTACATCATTTTCTTCTTCACGATTTACGCTGGTTGGGCAGCCATCATTATCTACGATGGCAGAATGTGGGGTGTCAGCACATTTATCACGAGCGTTAATAACGCCATCGTTATCAAAATCCCGTTGGTCTTGTGATTGCTCAGCAATAGGAGGCTCTTCCACTGTGACAGAACAGCCAAATAAGGTGAGTGCTAATAAACTGGTTACAGCTCGTTTCATTGTTATTATTCCCTTATTTATTTGACTGTTTTAACCCAGCTCTCTGGTACATCAACACGCATTTCATCGAGTAGTAAACCTGTCGCATTCAAAACACGGTATTTGGCTAAAATACCGCTGTAATGGGCATTTAGATAGGCTTTACGTGATTCAAATAGCTCATTTTCTGTGTTCAATACGTCCAATAACGTTCGCTTACCAATTCTAAATTGTTTCTCATAAGCGATGACTGTTCGAGCAGAAGCATCAACATGTTCTTGCAAAAATTTAGTTTGATCAGATGCCAGTTCCATGGCACTCCATGCTAAACGCGTGCCTTCATCTAGCATGCGGTGGGCGCGATCACGAACATCTTTAGATTTATTGATTTGGTATGCCGCACGACGACTTTTTGCTGCATCAGAGCCACCGTTATAGAGGTTATAACGCATTTTTAGCATTGCTTTGAACTCATCGGTATCACCACGTGAACCATCGAGTTCTTCTCCCCATTCTTGAGAAGCTTCAATACTGAATGATGGATAAAATGTGCCTTTAGCCTGTTCATATTGTTGCTGAGCAGCTTCGATATCATTAGAAGCCACATAAATAACAGGGTTGTTCTTTCGTGCTTTTTCCATTGCGTCATCAAGCGAGCTCGCCACGTAATTTATGTCGACTTCTGGTTTTTCTAACGCCTCGGGATATGCTCCAATTGTACGAATATAAGCTGTATTTTTGTCGTTTAGGTTACTTTTTGCTGATAATAAATTGGTGTTTGAACGAGCTAGACGACCTGCTACTTGAGCTAGATCTGCAGTAGAACCTATGCCTGAATCGGCACGCTTTTTAATATCTGAATACATGCGTTGGTGAACCGCAAAGTTGGCTTCAGACAGCGCTAATATTTCTTGAGCACGTAATACATCGAGGTAGCTTTCTGTGGCTTTTAGTGCCATGTCTTGTGCGTCAGACAATAATTGGTAACGTTGAGCTTCTGTTTCTGCTTTATTACGCTGAATATCGTTATACGTTATTGAGCCATCCCACAGTAATTGTCTGATTGATATTTTTGCATTTCGAGGGTCAAATTCCCCTTTAGTGCCTAACTTGTTATCGTAATCTTCATAGCCAATACCGGCCTCTAGATCGACAGAAGGTAGGTAGTCTCCCGTTGATGCATCAATGAGCTCGTTACGACTCATAAATTCATTATAGGCACTTCGGATTTCCGGGTTTGAGCTTAAGGTTTGAGCAATAGCTTGCTCTAATGATTGAGCCATCACAGGCATAGCCATAAATTGTAAGCTAATTACTAGAGCGATCTTTTTAATGCGTTGGTTTGTTATCATTATAATTACTCTCTTAACGCTGTTTGACGCGCTTTGAGCACTGGTTTAAGCAGATAATCTAAAACAGAACGCTTGCCTGTGATGATATCTGCCGACGCGGTCATACCAGGGATGATAGGTAAGGGCTCACCATCTGGTCCTTTAAGGGTGTTATCTTCAGTCCTTATACGTACTTGGTAATAACTATTTCCTTCTTCATCCTGAATCGTGTCAGCACTGATTGTTTCTAAGTAACCAGACAAACCACCGTAAACTGTAAAATCATAAGCACTAAATTTGATCATTACAGGTAAATCTGGACGTAAAAAACCAATATCTTGAGGTGCGATTTTTGCCTCAACCAGTAAATTATCTTCTGATGGAACAATCTCAACTAGGTCCATTCCTGGTTGAATGACACCGCCCACAGTATTGACATGAATCTTTTGGATTGTGCCTGTTACAGGAGATAAAACGACAGTTCGATTGACGCGATCTTCAAGGCCCACCTGTGATTCTAATAAACTGTCGAGTTGGTAACTGGTTTCATTCAATTCTGCTTGTGCTTCAGAGCGAAAATTAGATGCGATATTAATATATTTGAAAATCACTTCTTGAATTGTTGCCTGTGTAACCGGTATCTGTAGCTCTGCAGATGTCAATTCACGCTTAGTATCGTTTAGTTGCCGTTGTAGTTTGAGCAATTCAATCTTGGGTACAACGCCTTCATCAGCTAGAGGTTTTGTGATGTTATATTCTTTACTGGCGATGTTATAGCTACGTCGAAGGTTATTCATACGTGATTTAGTTTCGATTAATTCACGCTCTTTTTGACTAATCTGTTGTGCCATTCCTGACAGTTGGTTTTGAACATTTGAAATGTTATCGTTGTATTCATTTCTTTGACGTTGAACCAGTCTTTTATGTTTATCTTCAAAATTGGT
Source organism: Photobacterium frigidiphilum (assembly GCF_003025615.1). Taxonomy (GTDB): domain Bacteria; phylum Pseudomonadota; class Gammaproteobacteria; order Enterobacterales; family Vibrionaceae; genus Photobacterium; species Photobacterium frigidiphilum. The sequence continues at coordinate 17,592 of NZ_PYMJ01000033.1, forward strand.
ATCAAATTTAAGAATGTTATCTTCTACATCAACACTTTTTCGCCAGTTACTATTTGCATTTTTTTTGTGAATCGTGACGCTATTTAATAAAGCATTTAGGCGTATAGAGTCAGCTTGAGATCCTGCCAAGTTTTGCGTTCGCTCACGAAAATCGGATCGGAATAGAGTGTCATCAATCAATAGCAGCTTTTGATTTTGCTCTACATGCTGTCCTTCTTTTATCAACACTTCTTTGACAATGCCGCCTTCTAGGTTTTGCACAATTTGTAGCTGCGATGATGGAATTACCTTCCCTGTGCCAACTGTTACCTTATCTAGCTTGGCGACAGATGCCCAAGCAATTGCAACGATAAAAAACAACACCATCACCCAAAGCATTATTCGCGCACTATGTGGTGTATTTAGCAATAAAGCCGCTGATTTGTCATCAACGAAGTCTAATTGAGTAGTTGAAAGTGCTCGGTTTTTCTTCGCCATAAAATTACCAATGCAGTAGCCTAAAAATTTATACAGCAAACATCTACTTACATTCTAGTCTTAAAAAAATATATTCTTTATAAAACAGAGAGTAAAAGTTTCATATCTTGCTATTTCTTCTTATGTCATTAAATGCATCTTGCTCCACAGGTGCTTAAGGTGCATTTTTCTATACAAAACATAGATGAGGGATCTACTCATTATGCTATTCACTACTTATAAAATACACTGTTATGTGCAATTGGTTTAATTTGTCTTCTGTCAGTATGTTTGTAACAGATTATTCCAGATGATAAACTGCCAATATATTGACGTAAAGTGTTATTTTTTGCTAAAAGTATGAATGCTTTATCACAAAATGACGTCAAAAAAGTGATAGAAGCACAGTTTAACGATTAACGTAGCATTATTGGAAAGTATGCTTTTTAGAGATTACTTCCAAATGCTAGAAGAAATACATGATTTTATCTATTCAGATGAAGTTAGGTATTTGATAAAAATAATAATAATAATAAAGATAAAATCATATGTGCGTATGTACATATCCAAGTGCTAACTGAGTGGTCTTTTTATGGATACGAACGATACAAAGAATATGGTTGATATGCAGGCTTCAAAGGATGTCGCTTTTATCATTAAAGCAGGGAACAAGGTTGTTCCTATAAAAGCTGATTATCAGATGCAATCAGATGATGTAGTCGTTGCAAATGCGGGTGCTAAATTTGTTGTGATGCAAAATGGCATTCCTACTATTGTGAATGAATCTTGCCCAGCTTGTATCATGATGTCCGTAGACGGTCTAAAAATCTCAGAGCTCAGTGATAGTGTATCGTTTAGCGCAGAAGGTGCGAGTAATTCTAGCTTTTCATCGAATGATGTAGCCACGATTCAAAATGCAATTTTATCTGGCGATGACCCGACAGAAACGCTAGAAGCCGCAGCAGCAGGTAATGAAGCACAAGGCTCATCAAACAGCCGTTTTGTTGTTATTGATTACGATAACAATGAAATGCTTGCACAAGCGGGTTTTGATACTGCCAGTGAGCAGCAAGAAACGATAAATGAAGATGAAAGCCTCACTATTCTGACTGCTGAAGGGGGCGATACTGCGTCTATTTCTTTGGTTGAAGGTGATTTACCAGATCTGGGTGATGTTAATCAACCAAGTACGTACCCAGTAGAAACCACTCAATCTGTAACCATTGAAGCAGGAACACAACCACTCGATCCTAATTCATTTACGTTCGATTCTCTCACTATTGATAGTTTACTTAGCGAACTAAATAGTGACATCACATCAGGCGGTGAGTCTGTTGAATTTGTCTTTGATTCGGCAACGAATTCTATTATTGGTACGAAAAATGGTGAACTGGTACTGACTATTGATTTAGATACTAGTACCAACGGTCGAGATGTCACCATCGATATCACGACGACATTACACCAACCTATCGATCATACGGATGGTGCGAATAACTCCGGTTTAGTGACCAACGTTGATGATCAAATCAATATCAATGTGTCTATTCAAGGCACAGATACCAGTAACAATGCTCTCGATAATCCTATTAACATTGATATCGGCATTGCTGATGGTGCTGATCCGTCTTTTAGTACGGATACAGGCGTCACGATCAATGAATCATCACAACAAGGTGATGTGATTAGTGGTCAGATCCCATTGGATGTGGGCTCTGATGAAATCGCAACCATCGTTTTCCAAGCCGATCAACCCAGCCTAACAAGTATCACCAGTAACGGTGAAGCGACGACTTACACCGTTTCAGGCAATACGGTCACGGTTGTGGATAGCGCGAATAGCCCAGTCATGACGGTAACGGTCGATACCGACGGTTCATATAAGGTGGTCGTAACAGGTCCAATTGACCAAGGTGACAGCGAATCGACCAACATTGATTTGAACGTTATTGCCACCGATAAAGACGGCGATACCACTGACGGTGCGATGGATATCACCATCACTGACGGCACCAATGCCGCAGGTGGTGTTCAAGGCGCAGTCACGCTGAACGAAGGTGACTTGGATGTTGCTGGCGACGGTGTAAATCCAAGCGATACCGATACAACGTATCCTGCGTTACAGTCTGGTTCGTTTGTGATTAAAGCGGGTGAAGACAGCCTTGTTCCGGGTTCAGTAAAAATTGACCCAGCATTACAAAGTGATTTGATCACTGAACTGCAAAATGAGCTGACCTCAGGCGGTGAGACGCTGACGTTTGAAGTCGATACTAAAGGCAACCTTATCGGAAAACTGCCGAACGGTGATGTTGCTGTGACGGTTTCCTTATCTGGTGAACAACAAGGTCAAGACGTGAAAGTCTCGGTGACCATCACGCAAAATGTACCGCTTGATCATAACGGCTCAAATGGTGCGGGTTACGTAACATCGGCCAATGATGAAATCCACATTAATGTGCCAGTCCAAGCCACTGACACTGACGGCGATGATTTAGATACGCCAGCCAATGTAGATATCACGATTACTGACGGTGCAGATCCATCATTCGGTGCCGATTCAGGTGTGACGATTAATGAATCGTCAGATAAAGGCAATGTGATTTCCGGTCAAATTCCATTGAATGTCGGCTCAGATGAAATCGCGACCATTGTTTTTCAAGCTGACCAACCCAGTCTAACAAGTATCACCAGTAACGGCGAAGTGACGACGTTCACTGTTTCTGGCAACACAATTACTGTTGTAGACAGTGCAAATAACCCTGTCATGACAGTAACCATCGCGACTGACGGTTCGTACGACGTCAAAGTGACAGGTCCAATCGATCAAGGTGACAGCGAATCCACCAATATTGATTTGAACGTTACTGCCACTGATAAAGATGGCGACACCACTGACGGTGCGATGGACATCACCATCACTGATGGTGATGATGCGTCGGGCAGCTATAACGGCACCATTACACTGACTGAAGGTGACCTCGATACCGTTGGTGATGGTGTCAGCGGTGGAGATGCCTCTTACCCAGCCACACAATCGGGTGATTTTGCGTTAACCGCCGGTGAAGACCGTTTAGTCCCTGACTCTGTTCAAGTGGATCCAGCCCAAGTGGCAGACTTGATGGCAGAGCTTGCGGCTGAACTGACTTCAGGCGGACAAGCCTTAACCTTCTCTTTGAATGCTGATGGTGACATCGTGGGTATGTTGGGTACCGAGGTGGCGTTGACGGTCAAGCTGTCTGCGGTACAAGATGGTCAAGATCTGACGGTGACCGTTGATATTGCGCAAAATGTGCCATTGGATCACAACAACACGGGCGACACGGCGGGTTACATCTCCTCAGAAAACGACGAACTTCATATCAGTGTGCCGGTTCAAGCCAAAGATACTGACGGCGATGATCTGACGACACCGGCCACAGTGGGCATCATTCTGAAAGACGGTGACAATCCTACATTCGGCACGGATACAGGCGTGACGATCAATGAATCATTACAACAGGGCGATGTGATTTCCGGTCAGATCCCATTAGATGTGGGCTCTGATGCGATTGATACCATAGTGTTCCAAGCTGACCAACCGGGATTAGCAGGGATCACCAGTAACGGTGAAGCGACGACTTACACGGTTGTAGGTAATACCTTGACGGTTCTCGACAGTGCTGGCGATACCGTGATGACAGTGACCATCGCGACTGATGGCTCGTACGACGTGAAAGTGACTGGTCCTATCGATCAAGGTGACAGTGAATTAACCAATATCGGTTTGAATGTGACCGCTACCGATAAAGATGGCGACACCACTGATGGTGCAATGGACATCACCATCACCGATGGCACCAATGCTGCGGGTGGTGACCAAGGTGCGCTAACGCTGAACGAAGGCGATTTAGATACGGTTGGCGACGGTGTTAATTCGGGTGACACAGATACCACTTACCCTGCGTCACAGTCTGGTTCGTTTGTGATCCAAGCGGGTGAAGACCGCTTAGTTCCAGGTTCGGTTGCTATCGATCCAGCCTTGAAAGATGCGTTAATTACCGAGCTGCAAAATGAGCTGACTTCAGGCGGCGAGACGCTGACGTTTGAAGTGGATAGTAACGGTAATCTAGTCGGTAAACTGCCGAACGGCGATGTTGCTGTAACCGTTACCTTGTCTGGTGAGCAGCAAGGTCAAGACGTGAAAGTCACAGTGACTATCACGCAAAATGTCCCACTGGATCATAATGGCTCAAACGGTACGGGTTACATTACTTCAGCCAATGATGACATCCATATTAATGTGCCCGTGCAAGCGACGGATACCGATGGTGATGATTTAGATACGCCAGCCAATGTAGATATCACCATCACTGACGGTGCGAACCCGTCATTTGGTACGGATTCGGGTGTCACACTCAATGAATCGTCAGATAAAGGTAAAGTGATTTCTGGTCAGATCCCACTGGATGTGGGCTCTGATGCGATTGATACGATTCACTTCCAATCTGATCAGCCAGGTTTAGCGGGGATCACCAGTAACGGTGAAGCGACGACTTTCACAGTTGTTGGTAATATCTTGACGGTTCTCGACAGTGCAGGCGATACCGTGATGACGGTGACCATTGCCACTGACGGTTCGTACGACGTCAAAGTGACCGGTCCAATCGACCAAGGTGACAGTGAATCCACCAATATTGACCTGAAGGTTACCGCTACCGATAAAGATGGCGACACCACTGACGGTGCGATGGACATTACCATCACAGATGGTGATGATGCATCGGGCAGCTATAACGGCACCATTACACTGACTGAAGGTGATTTAGACACTGACGGCAATGGGGTCGGTGGCACAGATACTTCTTATCCTGCTACACAGTCGGGTGATTTTGCGTTAATCGCCGGTGAAGACCGTTTAGTCCCGGGCTCTGTTCAAGTGGACCCAGCCCAAGTGGCTGCCTTGATGGCGGAATTATCGTCTGAACTGACCTCAGGTGGTCAAGCGTTAACTTTCGATCTGAATGCGAATGGCGACATCGTGGGTATGTTGGGTACCGAGGTGGCGTTGACGATCAAGCTGTCTGCGGTACAAGATGGTCAAGATCTGACGGTGACCGTTGATATTGCGCAAAACGTGCCATTGGATCACAACAACACTGGCGATACAGCGGGCTACATCAGTTCTGAAAACGACGAACTTCATATCAATGTGCCGGTTCAAGCCAAAGATACTGACGGCGATGATCTGACGACATCGGCTACCGTGGGCATCATTCTTAAAGACGGTGACGATCCTACATTCGGCACGGATACAGGCGTCACGATCAATGAATCATCACAACAAGGCGATGTGATTAGTGGTCAGATCCCATTGGATGTGGGCTCTGATGACATCGCAACCATCGTTTTCCAAGCCGATCAACCTAGCCTAACAAGTATCACGAGTAACGGTGAAGCAACGACTTACACGGTTGTAGGTAATACCTTGACGGTTCTCGACAGCACTGGCGATACCGTGATGACGGTGACCATCGCGACTGACGGTTCGTACGACGTTAAAGTGACTGGCCCAATCGACCAAAGTAACAGCGAATCCACCAATATCGATTTGAATGTTACTGCCACCGATAAAGACGGTGATACCACTGACGGTGCGATGGACATCACGATTACTGACGGCACCAATGCCGCGGGTGGTGCTCAAGGTGCAGTCACGCTAAGTGAAGGCGATTTGGATGTTGACGGTAATGGTGTTGGTGGTACTGATACCACTTACCCAGCATCACAATCGGGCTCGTTTGTGATTAAAGCGGGTGAAGACAACCTTGTTCCGGGTTCAGTTAAAATAGACCCAGCGTTACAAAGTGACTTGATCACCGAGTTGCAAAACGAACTGACCTCGGGTGGCGAAAAGCTGACCTTCGAAGTCGATAGCAGCGGTAACCTTGTCGGCAAACTACCGAATGGTGACGTTGCTGTCACGGTGTCTTTGTCTGGCGAGCAGCAAGGTCAAGACGTGAAAGTCACGGTGACTATTACGCAAAATGTACCGTTGGACCATAACGGTTCAGACGGTGCGGGTTACGTAACATCGGCCAATGATGAAATCCACATCAATGTACCCGTACAAGCCACAGACACCGATGGCGATGATTTAGATACGCCAGCCAATGTAGATATCACGATCACCGACGGTGCGAACCCATCGTTCGGTGCTGATTCTGGTGTGACGATTGATGAAACAGCACAAAAAGGCGATGTAATTTCTGGTCAGATCCCATTGAATGTAGGCTCTGATGCGATTGATACTATTGAATTCCAATCAAACCAACCAAGCCTTGTTGGTATTACCAGCAATGGTCAGGCAACGACGTATACCGTTTCTGGCAATACGATCACGGTTGTAGACAGTGCGAATAATCCTGTCATGACGGTAACTATCGCCACTGACGGTTCATATAAAGTCACAATGACGGGGCCAATCGATCAAGGTGACAGTGAATCCACCAATATTGATTTGAATGTCACTGCCACCGATAAAGATGGCGACACCACTGACGGTGCGATGGACATTACCATCACTGATGGTGATGATGCATCGGGCGGTTATTACGGCACGATTACACTGACTGAAGGTGATCTCGATACCGTTGGTGATGGTGTCAGCGGTGGAGATACCTCTTACCCAGCCACACAATCGGGTAATTTTGCTTTAACCGCCGGTGAAGACCGTTTAGTGCCTGACTCTGTTGAAGTTGACCCATCCCAAGTGGCTGCCTTGATGGCTGAGCTTGCGGCTGAACTGACCTCTGGTGGTCAAGTGTTAACTTTCGATCTGAATGCGAATGGCGACATCGTGGGTATGTTGGGTGCCGAGGTGGCGCTGACGGTTAAGCTGTCTGCGGTACAAGATGGTCAAGATCTGACGGTGACCGTTGATATTGCGCAAAACGTGCCATTGGATCACAACAATACTGGGGATACAGCGGGCTACATCCGCTCTGAAAACGACGAACTTCATATCAATGTGCCGGTTCAAGCCAAAGATACTGACGGCGATGATCTGACGACACCGGCCACCGTGGGCATCATTCTTAAAGACGGTGACGATCCTACATTCGGTACGGATACAGGCGTCACGATCAATGAATCTTCACAACAAGGTGATGTAATTTCTGGTCAGATCCCATTGGATGTGGGCTCTGATGACATCGCGACCATTGAATTTCAATCAAATCAACCAAGTCTTACTGGCATTACCAGCAATGGTCAGTCAACGACGTATACCGTAACAGGCAATACGATCACGGTTGTGGATAGCGCGAGTAACCCTGTCATGACGGTAACCATCGCTACCGATGGTTCTTACGACGTGAAAGTGACAGGACCAATCGATCAAGGTGACAGTGAATCCACCAACATTGATTTAAACGTGACTGCTACTGATAAAGACGGCGATACCACTGACGGTTCGATGAACATCACTATTACTGACGGCACCAATGCAGCGGGTGGTGCTCAAGGTGCAGTCACGCTAAGTGAAGGCGATTTGGATGTTGACGGTAATGGTGTTGGTGGTACTGATACCACTTACCCAGCATCACAATCGGGCTCGTTTGTGATTAAAGCGGGTGAAGATAGCCTTGTTCCGGGTTCAGTAAAAATCGATCCCGCGTTACAAAGTGACTTAATCACCGAGCTGCAAAACGAACTGACCTCAGGCGGCGAGACACTGACGTTTGAAGTGGATAGTAACGGCAATCTCGTTGGTAAATTGCCGAACGGTGTTGTTGCAGTAACGGTGTCTTTGTCTGGTGAGCAGCAAGACCAAGACGTGAAAGTCACGGTGACCATCACACAAAATGTCCCGCTGGACCATAACGGCTCTAACGGTGCAGGTTATGTGACGTCGGCGGGTGATGACATCCATATCAATGTCCCAGTACAAGCCACCGATACCGATGGCGATAATTTAGATATACCTGCCAATGTGGACATCACGATCACCGACGGTGCGAATCCGTCGTTCGGTACAGATGACGGCGTCACCATCAATGAATCTTCACAACAAGGTGATGTGATTTCTGGTCAGATCCCACTGGATGTGGGTTCAGACGAAATCGCAACGATTGAATTCCAATTAAGTCAGCCAAGTCTAGCAAGTATCACCAGTAATGGTGATGCGACGACGTTCACTGTTTCTGGCAACACAATTACCGTTGTAGATAGTGCGAATAACCCAGTCATAACAGTAACTATCGCCACTGACGGTTCGTACGAAGTCAAAGTGACGGGGCCAATCGATCAAGGTGACAGTGAATCGACCAATATCGACCTGAATGTTACCGCGACCGATAAAGATGGCGATACCACTGACGGTGCGATGGACATTACCATCACTGATGGTGATGATGCATCGGGCGGTTATTACGGCACGATTACACTGACTGAAGGTGATTTAGACACTGACGGCAATGGGGTCGGTGGCACAGATACTTCTTATCCTGCTACACAGTCGGGTGATTTTGCGTTAATCGCCGGTGAAGATCGTTTAGTGCCTGACTCTGTTGAAGTTGATCCATCCCAAGTTGATGCCTTAATGGCAGAGCTTGCGGCTGAACTGACCTCTGGTGGTCAAGTGTTAACTTTCGATCTGAATGCGAATGGCGACATCGTGGGTATGTTGGGTGCCGAGGTGGCGTTGACGGTCAAGCTGTCTGCGGTACAAGATGGTCAAGATCTGACGGTGACCGTTGATATTGCGCAAAACGTGCCATTGGATCACAACAACACTGGAGATACAGCGGGCTACATCCGCTCTGAAAACGACGAACTTCATATCAATGTGCCGGTTCAAGCCAAAGATACTGACGGCGATGATCTGACGACACCGGCCACCGTGGGCATCATTCTTAAAGACGGTGACGATCCTACATTCGGTACGGATACAGGCGTCACGATCAATGAATCTTCACAACAAGGCGATGTGATTTCTGGTCAGATTCCATTGGATGTGGGTTCAGATACGATTGATACCGTTGTCTTCCAAGCTAGTCAGCCTGGATTAACAGGGATCACCAGTAACGGCGAAGCGACAACATACACTGTTTCAGGTAACACGATTACTGTTGTTGATAGTGCCAATATTCCTGTTATGACGGTGACCATTGCCACTGATGGTTCATATGAAGTCACGGTTACAGGTCCAATCGACCAAGGTGACAGCGAATCCACCAATATTTATTTGAACGTTACTGCTGCTGACAAAGATGGTGACACCACTGATGGTTCGATGAACATCACTATCACTGACGGCACCAATGCCGCGGGTGGTGATCAAGGCACACTAACGCTGAACGAAGGCGACTTGGATGTTGACGGCAATGGTGTCGGTGGTACTGATACCACTTACCCAGCATCACAATCGGGCTCGTTTGTGATTAAAGCGGGTGAAGACAGCCTTGTTTCTGGCTCGGTTAAAATAGACCCAGCGTTACAAAGTGACTTGATCACCGAGTTGCAAAACGAACTGACCTCGGGTGGCGAAAAGCTGACCTTCGAAGTCGATAGCAGCGGTAACCTTGTCGGCAAACTGCCAAACGGTGTTGTTGCGGTGACCGTTTCACTACAAGGTGAGCAGCAAGGTCAAGACGTGAAAGTCACGGTGACCATCACACAAAATGTCCCGCTGGATCATAACGGCTCAGATGGAACGGGTTACATTACTTCCGCCAATGATGACATTCATATAAATGTGCCCGTGCAAGCGACTGATACTGATGGCGATGATTTAGATACCCCAGCCAATGTGGACATCACGATCACTGACGGTGCGAATCCGTCGTTCGGTGCGGATTCGGGTGTCACACTCAATGAATCGTCAGATAAAGGTAATGTGATTGAAGGTCAGATCCCACTGGATGTGGGCTCTGATGCGATTGATACCATTGTCTTCCAAGCTGACCAACCTGGATTAACAGGGATCACCAGTAACGGCGAAGCGACGACGTTCACTGTTTCTGGCAACACAATTACCGTTGTAGATAGTGCGAATAACCCAGTCATAACAGTAACTATCGCCACTGACGGTTCGTACGAAGTCAAAGTGACGGGGCCAATCGATCAAGGTGACAGTGAATCAACCAATATCGACCTGAATGTTACCGCTACCGATAAAGATGGCGACACCACTGACGGTGTGATGGACATTACCATCACTGATGGTGATGATGCATCGGGCGGTTATTACGGCACGATTACACTGACTGAAGGTGATCTCGATACCGTTGGTGATGGTGTCAGCGGTGGAGATACCTCTTACCCAGCCACACAATCGGGTAATTTTGCTTTAACTGCGGGTGAAGATCGTTTAGTGCCTGACTCTGTTGAAGTTGATCCATCCCAAGTTGATGCCTTAATGGCAGAGCTTGCGGCTGAACTGACCTCAGGCGGTCAAGCGTTAACTTTCGATCTGAATGCGAATGGCGACATCGTGGGTATGTTGGGTGCCGAGGTGGCGTTGACGGTCAAGCTGTCTGCGGTACAAGATGGTCAAGATCTGACGGTGACCGTTGATATTGCGCAAAACGTGCCATTGGATCACAACAACACTGGCGATACAGCGGGCTACATCCGCTCTGAAAACGACGAACTTCATATCAATGTGCCGGTTCAAGCCAAAGATACTGACGGCGATGATCTGACGACACCGGCCACCGTGGGCATCATTCTTAAAGACGGTGACGATCCTACATTCGGTACGGATACAGGCGTCACGATCAATGAATCTTCACAACAAGGCGATGTGATTTCTGGTCAGATTCCATTGGATGTGGGTTCAGATACGATTGATACCGTTGTCTTCCAAGCTAGTCAGCCTGGATTAACAGGGATCACCAGTAACGGCGAAGCGACAACATACACTGTTTCAGGTAACACGATTACTGTTGTTGATAGTGCCAATATTCCTGTTATGACGGTGACCATCGCCACTGATGGTTCATATAAGGTGACAGTTACAGGTCCGATCGATCAAGGTGACAGTGAATCAACCAATATCGATTTAAACGTTACTGCTACCGATAAAGATGGCGACACCACTGACGGTGCGATGGACATCACCATCACTGACGGCACCAATGCCACGGGTGGCGACCAAGGTGCGCTAACGCTGAACGAAGGTGATTTAGACACGGCGGGTGACGGTGTTAACCTAGGTGATACAGATACGACATACCCAGCATCGCAATCAGGCTCGTTTGTTATCAAAGCGGGTGAAGACAGCCTTGTTCCGAGTTCAGTAAAAATCGACCCAGCGTTACAAAGTGATTTGATCACCGAGCTGCAAAATGAGCTGACCTCTGGCGGCGAGACACTGACGTTTGAATTGGATAGTAACGGTAATCTGGTCGGTAAATTGCCAAACGGTATTGTTGCTGTAACCGTTACTTTGTCGGGTGAGCAGCAAGGTCAAGACGTGAAAGTCACGGTGACTATCACACAAAATGTCCCGCTGGATCATAACGGCTCAGATGGAACGGGTTACATTACTTCCGCCAATGATGACATTCATATAAATGTGCCCGTACAAGCGACTGATACTGACGGCGATGATTTAGATACGCCAGCCAATGTGGATATCACTATTACCGACGGCGCTAACCCATCATTTGGTGCTGATTCTGGCGTGACTGTTGATGAAACCACGCAGAAAGGCGATGTGATTTCGGGTCAAATCCCATTGGATGTGGGCTCTGATGCGATTGATACCATTGTCTTCCAAGCTGACCAACCAGGATTAGCGGGGATCACCAGTAACGGTGAGGCGACGATATTTAGTGTTTCTGGTAACACGATCACGGTGATTGATAGTGCCAATAACCCAGTCATGATGGTGACCATCGCGACGGATGGTTCATACGAAGTCACAGTTACAGGTCCGATCGATCAAGGTGACAGCGAATCCACCAATATTAATTTGAACGTTACTGCGACCGATAAAGATGGCGACACCACTGACGGCTCAATGGGTATTACTATCACTGACGGCATCAATGCTGCGGGTGGTGATCATACGCTAACGCTGAACGAAGGTGACTTGGATGTGGCTGGCGATGGTGTTAACTCTGGCGATACAGATACGACTTATCCTGCATCTCAATCTGGTTCATTTGTGATCAAAGCGGGTGAAGATCGTTTAGTTCCAGATTCGATTGTTATTGATCCTGCACAAGTGAATGCCTTGATGACCGAGTTGGCGAGTGAGCTGACGTCTGCGGGGCAAGCATTAACCTTTTCTCAAAATACTGACGGTGACATTGTTGGTATGTTGGGCAACACAGTGGCGTTGACGGTCGAACTGTCAGCGGCGCAAAACGGTCAAGACTTGACGGTGAGCGTTAAAATTACGCAAAACGTTCCGCTTGATCATAACGGCACAAACGGTGCGGGCTATGTGACGTCAGCGGGTGATGACATTCATATTAACGTGCCCGTGCAAGCCACTGATACTGACGGCGATGATTTAGATACGCCAGCCAATGTCGACATCACCATTACAGACGGTGCGAACCCATCGTTCGGTGCAGACTCTGGTGTCACCGTTGATGAAACCACACAAAAAGGCGATGTGATTAGTGGTCAGATCCCACTGAATGTCGGTTCAGATGCGATTGATACCCTTGTGTTCCAAGCTGACCAACCTGAATTAGTCGACATTACCAGTAATGGGCTACCAACCACGTATACCGTCACAGGCAATACGCTGACTGTTTTTGACAGCGCGAATAAGCCAGTAATGACAGTAACTATTGATACCGATGGTTCATACAAAGTCACGGTCACTGGACCAGTTGATCAAAGCGGTGTGAGCGATAGTATCAATGTTGATTTGGGTGTCACAGCAACCGATAAAGACGGTGATAAAACGAACGGCTCAATGGACATCACGATCACCGATGGTGATGATGCCGCAGGCGGTTATTCAGGTACGATTGAACTGATCGAAGGTGACCTCGATACTGACGGCAATGGTGTCGGTGGTACAGATACTTCTTATCCTGCAACGAAGTCAGGTAATTTTGAATTAACTGCCGGTGAAGACCGCCTAGTCCCTGATTCTGTTGAAGTGGACCCAGCGCAAGTCAATGCCTTGATGCTGGAATTGGCGTCTGAATTAACGTCAGGTGGGCAAGCATTAACCTTCTCGTTAAATGCTAACGGTGACATTGTTGGTAGGTTAAATGGCCAAGTTGCGTTGACGGTTGAACTGTCTGCGGCACAAAACGGTCAAGATCTGACGGTGACTGTCGATATCACGCAAAACGTTCCATTGGATCACAATAATATAGGTGATACTGCGGGTTACATTACTTCTGAAAGCGATGAAATTCACATTAAGGTACCGGTTCAGGCAACCGATACTGATGGCGATGACCTAACAAACCCTGCCAATGTAGGCATCATTATTAAAGATGGTGATGATCCATCATTTGGTACTGATTCTGGCACCACTGTTAATGAAACATCGAATAAAGGTGTCGCTGTAGAAGGTCAACTGAATCTGGATGTGGGCTCAGATGCTATTGCAACGTTAGTCTTTGCGGAGACCCAAACAGATCTCGAAAACCTTACCAGTAACGGTAATCCTACTACCTATGATGTGGTTGATAACACCATCACATTATTTGATAGCAATGCTCAGCCAATCATGGTGATCACTGTTGATACAGACGGCAAGTATACCGTGACAGTAACAGGTCCTATTGATCAAGAAGCAAGTTTGTCGACTGATTTGAACTTGGGTGTCATAGCGACAGATAAAGACGGTGATAGTGCTTCAGGTTCAATGAACATCAGCATTACCGATGGTGCGAATGCCAGTGGTGATGAAACTGTTAGCGTGGAAATTACAGAGCCGGATTTAAGTCCAAATGGCTACCCAGTGTCGGCTGAGACTGATATCACGCTGAATGCGGGAGAAGACCGCCTTGATGTTACAACTGTTGGTATTGATGCCACACAGCAAGCAGCGTTAATTTCTGAACTGGAAGCGGAACTGACTTCTGGAGGTGAAACACTGGCATTCACACTCGAAAATGGTGTGTTAGTAGGTAAGCTTCCAAATGGTGCTATTGCGGTTAGCGTGACAGTGACTGCGGTACAAGCTGGTCAAGATGTCACTGTGACAGTTAAAGTCGATCAACTTCTGCCTCTGGATCATAACGCGTCGGGTAATAGTACGGGATATGTCAGCGAAGATGGTGACAGCATTGCAATCGATGTTCCTCTGCAAGGTAAAGATACCGATGGTGACAGCTTAGATACCCCTGCGGTTGTGACAGTAACAATTAAAGATGGTCAATTGCCGTCATTTGGTGTTGATACTGGAATTTCTCTGAACGAAGAAACGCAAGAAGGCCTAGTTATCTCTGGCAGTATTGCTGTTGATACGGGTAGTGATGCGATTGCATCTATCGAATTTGATGATGCAAATATGCAATCTGGCTTTAATGGTGTCACCAGTAATGGACACTCAACGACAGTTGAAGTGAGTGGTAATGTATTACTGCTGAAAGACAGTGATGGCAAGACTGTACTTGAAGTCACCATTAATAACGATGGTTCTTACACGGCGAAAATCACCGGAGAGTTGGATCAGGATATTAATAACCTGCTGAACTTGCCGATCAAAGTGACTGTAACAGATGATGATGGTGACACCGCCAGCGGTACCATTAATATTGAAGTGGCTGACGGTAGCGATGCGACAGGCGGTGAAAGCCTCGCAATGACTGCAGTTGAAGGGGATCTTGAAACCTCAACGGGTGGAACGACCTATCCTAAAACAACGTCAGATTCCTTTATGGTAACTGCAGGTGAAGATCGCCTCGACCCAACAACAGTGAACGTAGATCCAGTAAAAGTGGCAGCGCTGATTACCGAGTTGGAATCAGAATTAACATCTGGTGGTGAAAATTTAGTCTTCTTGCTCAGTGCGGATGGCTCGACTTTAGTCGGCACCACAACCCCAGGCGGTGATGTTGCTGTAACAATTACACTATCAGGCACTCAAGTGGGTGACGATATCAATGTGAATGTTGAGTTCAAACAGCACCTGCCACTCGATCATAATAATCCAACAGATGCCGATGGCTTCGTCAAAACCAATGGCGATGACATTACGATTAGCGTGCCTGTACAAGCGAAAGACACTGATGGTGATGATTTAGATACTGCCGCGAAAGTGGATATCACGATTCAAGATGGTGCCGATCCTGTCTTCGGTCTTGATGGTGGCACAACCATTATAGAAACCGAAAATAGCCAAATGGTATCAGGTGCGATTGACCTTGATATAGGCAGTGATGCAATTGATAAGGTGGAATTTGATGCGGTACAAGCATCGCTTGTTAGCTTAACGACTAATGGTCAGGCGACAACGTACACCGTCAATGGAAATGTAATCACGGTAACGATTGATGGTGGTATCAATAATGGTGCTCCCGTTCTAACCATCACCATGAATAAAGATGGTACGTATACAGTTAAGCAAGATGAACCGCTTGATCAAGATAATACACAAGGAGATGACATCGGTCTGACCTTGGGTATCGTTGCGACAGATAAAGACGGAGATGTCAGTAATAGCGGTCAAGTCATCATTACGATCAAAGATGGTCAAGATGCGACAGGTGAAAATGTTACAGCAAACCTAACGGTTGTAGAAGGCGACCTTGAAAATCCGGCTATCGGTAAAGCGTACCCATCAACAGGGTCTGGCAGCTTTACGATTGAAGCCGTGAACGACAATCTGGTTTCAAATACGATGCGTGTTGAAGTCGGTGTGCAAACTGACCTCTTAGCTGAGTTGAATGGCCTGACATCAAATGGTGCGCCATTGACGTTTACGCTAACGGTTGATGCCAATGGCGTGATTACCATTTCGGGCATGACACAGACAGGCAGTACAGAAATTTTAGAAATAACACTGACGCCAACACAACTAGTGAATGGTGATGTCAGCGTAGCGATGGCCATTGAGCAAAGTGGTCCACTGGATCACACCAATGGCTCGGGTACTTACGTGAATGTGGGTGACGACGCGATCACTGTCGATATTCCAGTTCAAATGACGGATTCTGACGGCGATGATCTTGAAAAGCCAGTGAGTGTGAATGTCACCATTACTGATGGTGATGATCCGAAATTTGGTGCTGACAGCACTGTTAACCTAGAAGAAGGGGATGACGGTGTTGTTTCCGGCACAGGTCAAATTGATGTCGACACAGGCAGTGACGATGTTGTTAAAGTGTACTTTGACGATATGCAATCTTCGCTAAATGGCCTAACCAGCAATGGTGAAGCAACCACTTATACCGTTAGTGCAGATGGCAGCACGATTATTGTCACTTTAGTGAGTGATCCGAATGTGGTGGTCATGGAAGCCACGGTTGATATCGACGGTAACTATACGGTTGATCAGAAACAACCGATTGATCAGGTTGACGATAAAGCAGGTGATAATGAGAATATTGTTCTTGATGTATTAGCTGATGATAAAGATGGTGATACCAGTGCGCCGGGTCATATTAATGTCGTGGTCAATGACGGCACCAATGCTGGTGGTGGTCAAACGGGTACTATTACTATCACTGAAGGTGATTTGACACCTGAAGGTAATGAGTCTCCTTACCCTGTAACAGGTAGTACTACGATCAATGTCCCTGCAGGCGTCGATCGTCTAGATCCTAATTCTGCTGAGATCGATAGCGATACGCTTGATGCATTAATTACTGAACTACAAAATGAATTAACAGCGGGTGATCAGCCAATTACGTTCACCTACAACGCAAATGCGGGCACATTAACGGGTGTTGCTGCCGGTGTTGTCGTGATGACAGTGGTTGTAGACGCAGTGCAAGCCGCGAATGGTCATGATGTAGATATCACCATTACCATCACACAAAACCAACCGCTTGATCACCAAGGTGGCAATGCAAATGACATGGTATCAACTGATGGTGACAAGATTACCATCAATGTGCCTGTCCAAGTTGCAGATACTGACGGTGACAAACTCGCCGCTGGTATTTCAGTTGATGTGACTATCAACGATGGCAGCAATCCTGTGATTACAGACTTTAAAGCTATTACTGTTGATGAAAGTGCTGTGAATGGTGATAACAAAAACCATCAAGGTTCTGACCCGTCAAGTAAAGGCGAAAAAGCAAAGGGACAAATTGTTGTTGATAGTGGTAGTGATGAGGTCACTGATTTCGTAATTGATGTTGCTACCTTTAATCAGCAAAATGCTGGTGTGTTAATGTCGGATGGCCAACAAATCACACTATCTTACAATAGTAATAATGGTAAATATTTTGGTAAGGCTGGCAATACGACTATTTTCGTTATCAAGCTGAGTGATAGCGGAAAATATGAATTCATTCTAAAAGGCAATGTTGACCACGAAGAAGATGGTGCAACTGATGAACAATTGACTATTACTCTACCTGTACAAGCTGTTGATCAGGATGGTGATAAGAGTAATACCGTTAATGTACCTGTTACGATCAAAGATGATGAGCCAACGGCGAGTGATGTTACTTTAAATACGGTTGAGGGTCGTACTTCTACATTGGAGGATGTGTTATCAATCGTAGGTGAAGGTGCTGATGATGCAACCGTGACCGCATTGATTGTCGACGGTGTTCGTATTCCTTTAGATACATTATCAAAGTCTGGTGAGTACTATCAGTATGAAGTTAAAGATGGTGTCACTGTTCTTGGAATATTGTTGATCACAGCTGAAGGTGAAACGTACTTCAGTGCTAACGGTGATCTAGACCATGCCATTGAAGATATAACGAAACTCATTGATGTGGAAATTACCGATGGTGATGGTGATACTGATACGAGTACGATTACGTTAGAAATAAGTGACCAAGATTCCACCTTAACCACACATAACAGTACGGGCCAAGAAGATAGCGGCAGTGCTTCAGACACGATTACTTCGAATTACCACGGTATTGCCATCAACATGGATATCGATGTTGGTGACTTAGACCGTGGTGAATCTGTGGGCACGGTTACCATTACACCTGTGGGTGATATGCATGGTGATTTCATGTGGAATGGTGCTGTGATTACGCCTAATGCCGATGGTTCAATTACCTTCCCGTCAGCAGCCTTCACCGATAATGGTGACGGTACTTTCTCTCTCAGTGGCATGACCTTCATGCCTGATGAAGATTTCTCAACTATCAACGGTGATGTGAACTTCAATGTGAGTGCTGAAGTCGTCAATACCGATGGCAGCAAGCACCCAGGTATGAACGGTAGCTTTACTGTGCATGTCGACGGTGTGGCCGATATCCCAACCTGGGATGATACCAATACCACCTATCACTATACCGTAACGGAAGACACGGATAACGTTGATCTGAACTTGACAGCCGTACTTCAAGATGACGATGGCTCTAATACTAGCTCAGAAGATCTGTATTACTTCATTACGATTAAAGAAGGTGAAGGCACTTTAGTTGGTAACAACCTAGTAGAAACGCCTACGGGTTCTGGCATCTATAAAGTTGCTGCCGCTGATATTGGTTCTGTACAAGTAGACCCCGCGAATAACTTCAGTGGCGACATTAAGCTGGATGTATATGCGCAGAGTGAAGAACGTGACAATCACGATACGGCTGATTCTGTTCATAAAGAAATCATCATCAATGTCAATCCTGATGCTGATGATGCGACCATGAAAGTGAAGCGTATTGAGTCAGATGAAGATGAGTTGATTAGCTTGAAAGATCACATCTTCCTAACACCTCAAGACGACAACGCTGATGGTTCAGAAAAACTCTTTGTACGCATTTCCGGTTTACCAACAGGCGCTATATTGTTCCTTGATGGACAAGCATTAGTACCTGATGCCGATGGAAAATACGAAGTGGCTTATGATGAAATTGATAAGCTGCAGCTACAACCAACGCCAGAGAGTAATGTTGATTTCACGATAAAAGTTGAAGGTGTAATAAAAGATACCGCAACAGTCACTAATCCTGATGGCACAACAACCACAGATGTGGTGAATGAGTTTGTAACTGGTGAGCAAACAATTGAAGTTGACTTAACGGGTGTTGCTGATAAGCCGGACTTTGATTTCAACAATTCATCATGGACAGAATTAACCGATGGCCGTACTGGTCTTGAAACTACGATTGATGAAGATAGCTCTGCAGTTTTTGACTTCTCTGTCATGTCGGGCGAACACGCGTTAGCGCCAACAGATAATTCAGAAACACTCAGCCTTGTGATTTCGAACATTCCTGAAGGTGTTAAGATTTTTGATGCGAATGGTAATGAACAATCGCTAGTCTATGTTGGTACGGATGCGAATGGTAACCCTAAGTATGAAGTGAATCTTGATACATTGCATGGCATCACAATAACTCCACCATTAAACAGTACGGCTGATATTGATCTCGATGTGCGATTGGTCGTGACAGAGAATGACGGTGACAGTAAATCGTTTGACGGTAACTTGGTTATCCATGTTGAGCCGGTTGTTGATGCGACGGATTACAGCAAAAACTCAAACGGAAACGAGGATAACTACGTTAACTTGAATTGGCAGCCTGATCTCACTGACAGCAAGGAAGTAATTACTGGTTTGGTGATTAAAGATCTTCCTGCTGATTATGATTTGTACATAGGCAACGCATTGATTTCTTCTGGTGGTGGGGACATTACCTTGACGCCAGCTCAGGTGGCTCAGATTACATCTGGCGGCCAATCACTGCGCGTGAAAGGTCCTGAAGATTCTGATGTTGATTTAACATTGAAGACGGAAGTGACAGTCACCGAAGTGGATGTCGATTCTGCGGCAACTGATGTTAAAAACATAGAAGGCACACTCAATGTCAATATTAATGCTGTTGTGGAAGACGATGGTAAATTAGCGATTGTGGACAATAACGGCGATGTGACGAATAAGATTACCAGTGATGCGAATGGTGTTATCGACATCAATATTAATACAACGGGTGATCAGACGTTTACCAATGGCTTAAGTTTCATCGAAGATGATTTAAGCAGTACTGAAGTTATTGAAAAAGTCATTATTACGTTAGTCGATGCTGATGGTAATACGATTACCGATCAAAGCATCTTAGATCAGTTCTTGGTGATGGGTGGCATTAATAATGGTGATGGTAGCTGGACGGTACCTCAATCTGAATTAGGTAATCTGCAAATTATTGCAACAGAAAGTCAGACCTCTCCAGTTTATATTCATATTTCAGCTGTGATTCGTGACCTTGGTGATAACAACGAGGGAGATTCGAGCAGCGCTGTGACGAAAGAAATTGATACTGTCATTGAACTTGATTTCCAAGGCTCATCTGGTGGTAGCCAGTTGGCTGGAAATATCGATGTTGATAACGATGTGATCATTATTGGTACCGAAGATAATCATCTTAATTTTGGCGATCAATTAGATGCATTCATTTCTGTCAGCATCGCGGGGTCACATCATGATAATGATGTATTTACCTTAGTCATTGATGCTTCAACGCTACCTAATGGTGTGTCTATCACTGGCGCGGAATATAACTACGAAACGGGTGAGTATGTACTTAAAGTGCCTGTTGACTCAGAAGGTCACGTTGATTTGTCAGCGGTTGGTATTAAATTACCTGAAGATTTTGCCGGTGATTTTGAGCTTGACGTTAAATACGTGACGACAGATACAGTGAGTGGTGATGTCAAAGAAGTAACTGACATCATTCCTGTGCAGGTGAACCCTGTTGTTGATATTCCTGGTAATTCACAAACGGGCAATCATACGCCAGAAGTCGAAATTAGCGTCGTTAAGACCGATGGACTAGACGGTAACAAGCAACCGATCAGCGATGGTAGCGCAGATCATGATTATACTGGTGTCGCGTATGAAGACGGTGATATTACGCTTGATTTGAGTGTGGTGCTTGCAGATAGCAGTACCTCTTTAAACGAAGGTTTAGAAACGGTGACGTCAGTAACACTGACGGTTGATTCGACGAAAGGTTTCTTTGTTGCAGCTGACGGTTCATTAGTTTCTGAAATTACTCTACCTGCAAGCGAATTGGGCAATATTCAATTCCGTCCAGTGGAAGATTTCAGCGGTTCAGTCAGTGTTGGTGTAAAAGTTGATATTACGGATACGGCGAACTTCGATCAAACAGGTGGTTCAGCAACGGATACGGGCTCTTACAATACGAATGTTAGCTTTGAGGTTGTGGCAGTTAACGATGCCGTGAATTGGACCGGTACCGATAAAGTTGTGGTTGGTCAAGAAGATGCTGGAGGTGTGTCGCTTGCGGGCATCGGCGGAACGATTGTTGATGTTGATGGCTCTGAGCAAATTTTGTCTATCAAGCTGACGGGTGTGCCAGAAGGTTTCATTATTGAAGGCGCCGTGAACAACAGTAATGGTGAGTGGAGTATTTCGCTACCATCAGGTCAGACAACCTTTAACTTAGATAACATCAAAGTGATCCCACCCGAAGATTTCAGCGGGGAAGTTGAATTAAATGTGGTGGTTTACAGTAAAGAAGATTCGTTAACGGAAGTGGCTGAAAATTCAACCAGTATCACTATTGAGGTGCAGCCAGTGGCGGATCGCGTGGACACAGACGTTGAAACGGAAGCATCAGGAACAGAAAACGATACTGCAGGTATTGATTTAATCCTGAACATTGAAGCCTTTGATGATCAAAATAGCTACGGCGGTTCAGCGTTAAATGTGAAAGAAAATGGACCGGAAGGTTTACAAATTACATTAACGAATGTTCCAGAATCTAGTTCTATTGCTTTGCCGGATGGTGTAGCGGGCACCGCGACTAATATGGGGGGCGGTGTTTGGGTAGTGACAGTTGTCTCTTCCGACCTTGATAAGTTGATATTCCACCCTGGTGATGCAAACACTGCGAATTGGGACGGTAATATTGAGGTTGATATCCGTGCTGTGGATAACGGTGTTGTGGCAGAAGATAGTATCGTGGTTGATGAAATCATTCATGTCGATGTTGAAGCCGAAAATGATGCGCCTGTTAACGTGCTTCCAAGCAATTTGACAGCTGATGAAGATGTACCGTTATTGATTAACAACCTTAAAGTGACGGATGTTGACGCTAACGAAACTGCTAATAGTGAAATGACGGTGACCCTGAATGTCGGCGATGGAACATTAAATGTTCCTGATAACTTCGATTGGGCGGCATTGGGACTACAAGTAACGGGTGAAGAATCTGATACCTTAATTATCTCCGGTAGTCTTGATGACATCAATGCGCTATTAGCGAGTGGTGTTGAATATACGGGGAACTCTAACTTCAATGGTGACGATACCCTGACCATGATAACAAATGATCAGGCGAACTCAGGTACCGGTCCTGCAGAAGGGTTGACTGACAGCGACAGCATCACGATAACAGTTAATCCTGTTAATGATGCGCCTGTGAATACAGTGCCTAATGCTGTGACTGCGGAGGAAGATGGCAGTACAGTGATTACAGGCATGCAGATCAGTGATGTCGATTTTGGTGAGGCGGGCTCAACGAATGCCATGTCTGTCACCTTAAACGTGGCACATGGCACCCTGAATGTTGCAACTGGAAACGGTGTAGTGGTGACAGGTCAAGGTACTGACAACGTGATGATCACGGGCTCAATGGATGACATCAATGCACTGTTGAACAACGGTGTGACTTATGAAGGTGATAATAACTACAGTGGTGTCGATGAGCTGACCATGACGACCCATGACGGCAGTAATGTGGGGTCAGGTAATGAGCATACGGCAATCAGTAAAGTACCTGTAACGGTAACACCGAAAGCCGATATTCCAACGTTATCACTGGATAACAGCTTTATCCAGACGGCTGCAATCCGTGGTTCGCTAGGCACAATGATTCCTTTGCTTGGCTTGATAGCGGTGTTAACTGACACCGATGGTTCTGAAACCTTGAGTATTATGGTTAAAAATCTTGCTGGAGCTGACTTGGTCAATAGCAATGGTGATGTCATTGCGGGTAATCAAGGTAATGGTACTTGGGTTATCACCAAAGAAGACCTTGCAGACTTAAATGTGATTGGCTTGCCTGAAGGGGGCAACAACCTAGAAGTTGTGGCTGTGTCAGAAGAAACTGATGGCAGCAAAGCTGAATCAGCAACTATCGATATCAATGTTGTGGTCGATAACCTTGCCAATACTGGTAATCAGATTGGAGGTTCATCGAACTCTGATGCTGCAAACCTTGTGATTGATAGTAGCGCCGAAGCAATATTATTAGGCGGTGATGGCAACGATATCTTAATTGGTGGCGTGGCTTCTGACATCTTAGTCGGCGGTGCTGGCGACGATATTATGTGGGGTGGTGAGCAAGGTGGAACTGGCGATGGTGTTGAAGATATCTTCAAGTGGCAAGCCGGTGACTTTGGGACTGTAGGTAATGTTGCTACTGATACCATCATGGACTTCGAACAGGGTATCGATAAAATTGATTTAACAGACGCTTTCAGTGCATATGATTCAATGTCACTGACCGATTTGAGCAGCCTCATCAAGCTGACGGGCAATGGTACGGATTCGACTCTTGAGATTTACGATGATCAGGGTAGTTTGATTCAAAATATTGTGCTTAATGGTGTGGCTGAATCTGTGCTATTGGGTAGTGATCCTGCAAGTATGTCTGACGAAGATAAGATTAGCACGCTACTAAACAGCGGACAGCTTAATGTGGCTAACAACTTCGGTGATGCAGGTGAGAATACCCTTATTGCGGATAATAGCGGCGAGAATCTCTACGGTTTTGACGGCAACGATATCTTAACTGGTGGCGCAGGAGATGACTTCTTGACTGGCGGTAACGGTAATAACCTGTTCACATGGGATGCTGCATTATCTAATGAAGATGTGATTACTGACTTTAAACTGGATCAAGACCAACTCGATTTATCTCAAATATTGTCAGATGACGGTGATGATAAATTTGATATGAATGATCTACTTGGACATGTCACATCTGGTGATTTGACCGCGAGCTTTGATAACGACGGTAAAGTTAACTTATCTGTTACCAATAGCGACTCTGGGGATACACAAAGTATCGTACTTGAAAATATCGACTCTGCGAGTCTTGGCGATGTTAGCCAGGCGGATATTCTGAATCAATTATTCAGCCACGATGCATTTAAGGTCGATCCTAACCTTTGATCCAACGCGCATAATGAAAAAAAGCCAACCAATTTACGGTTGGCTTTTTTAGGTTTAACTATCAGAAAAATGTGGGTAATTATGTATTTTCGAGAGCGCGCACCAGATAGGCATGTCACCTGTTTGATGAGTGACTAGTACGCATACGTTGATAAATCTATTAATAATAGGGGGCTTAGCCTCAGATATAAGTCAGTACTGGCATTTGAGAAGAAAACAAAGCCAGCTTCTTTCTTTTATGCTGAATAAACATGCTTGTTGTTAGTAGGTCAGCTGCTACTATATAACCAAGTAGTAATTTGTTTGGTACTTGTCACAAATGTAAATACTTTGTTATGTTGTGTGCTATGTTTTTAGCGGTAATCAGAACATGGAATGTATATGAAAGCACGTGAAGCGAATTTTGATGGGTTGGTAGGTCCTACACATAACTACAGTGGCTTATCTTTCGGTAATGTCGCATCTGAAAAGAATCAAGCGAATCAATCCAACCCTAAGCAAGCTGCCAAGCAAGGGCTAGCGAAAATGAAAGCACTGGCTGATATGGGCTTAGTGCAGGGCATTTTAGCGCCTCAAGAACGCCCAGATGTTCACACACTACGTCGACTTGGCTTTATGGGTAGTGATGCGAATGTTATTGAACAAGCTGCTAAGCAAGCGCCTAAAGTGTTGGCTGCATGTTGTTCGGCTTCAAGTATGTGGACGGCGAATGCGGCAACAGTGTCTCCTTCAGCTGATACCGCTGATGGTAAAGTACATTTCACCCCCGCTAATCTAACAAATAAATTTCATCGCTCGATTGAACATGAGACAACAGGGCGAATCCTTCAGGCAACCTTTGCTGATAAAAAACACTTTGCTCATCATCCTGCGTTACCTGCTGTAGAGCACTTTGGTGATGAAGGCGCTGCAAACCATACCCGTTTTTGTCATCAATATGATGAGCAAGGTGTCGAGTTTTTTGTTTATGGTCGTCATGCTTTTGATAGCCGATACTCAGCTCCGAAAAAATATCCAGCTCGTCATACTTTTGAGGCATGTGAAGCAGTGGCGCGTCTTCATCAATTAAATGGCGATAAAGTTGTGATAGCGCAGCAAAACCCAGACGTTATTGATCAAGGTGTGTTTCATAATGACGTTATTGCAGTGGGCAACAAGAACGTTCTATTCTGCCATGAACAAGCTTTCTTGAATCAACAAGATGTGTATAACGAGTTAACCGCTAAAGTTGGAGGAAATTTTAAAATTATAGAGGTTCCAACTAGTGCCGTAACCATTGAAGATGCTGTGACTAGTTACTTGTTTAATTCTCAATTGCTTGAAATGCCAAATGGTGAAACAGTATTAGTCCTGCCTGAAGAATGCCGTAATAATGAGCGAGTTTGGGCGCACGTACAAACGATTATTAATGCTAAGCAAGGTATTGATAAAGTACAAATATTTGACCTAAAGCAAAGTATGGCAAATGGCGGTGGTCCGGCATGCTTACGTTTACGTGTCGTTTTGAATGAACAAGAACTTCAAGCCGTCAATCAGTCTACGTTAATGAACGATATATTGTTCAATCGTTTAAATTCGTGGGTAGATAGCCATTATCGTGACACGATAACTGATGCTGACCTTGCCGACCCACAGCTAGTGGTTGAATCTCGTGCTGCACTTGATGAGCTAACTCAAATTTTAGATTTAGGCTCGGTTTACGCCTTCCAGCGATAGCCATTCATGATTGAACTATGACTTATTTAAAAGCAGAAAGGATTACCTTTCTGCTTTTTTTTGTGCTCTGTAGCAATAAATAAAATGAAAGACAGCTAATGCTTTTGTAAGCTGAGTGGATATGAATGTAAAATTATACCTTTGCTGTTGCTCGTTCCCATTTCAAATCAAGCTAGAGAATTTAATACTGATTTTTCACAATGATTAAATACTTTCTTTCTTATTATTAAGTCACTGCTTTTTCTGGTTTATGCATGTGTTAATGATATGTTGAAGAATGCTTTGCAATTTGAAATTAACAATAATTAAAACTCGCATGTTTTTTTAATATCATGTAATTTAAGTGTTTTTTTTTGGCATGCTATGTGGATAGTCCCCTTCCAAATATCAAAAAAAGAGTGAAAGATAATGCGCTACTTTTATATTTTAGTTATTGCATCTTTTATAGTTGGATGTGGGGGAAGTGACGATAACAATAATACGAATATGGCTGAAGAACTAACTAGTTCATTACTGAGTGAGCAATTTGCCCCAGGCAATGCTCAATTTTCTAATTTCGAAAATAAGCCGTTTAGTGTAGATCCTCAATCATTTAATTTCGACGGAAATAATGTATATCTGAAAGTTTACGACACGGATGGAAACGTCTTTTATTTGGGGAGAATAAATAAAGATGCCCTTTTCTCTATTGAATTAGTCTTACCAAATAGTGACTCTATCGTCGCTTATGACATTTTTACTGATTCTGCTAATGATCTGTCTATAAGTGGAGATTTTGTATTATGAGATTAATACTGTTAACTGCTCTGATATTGTTACTAACTGTTTCCACTCATACACTTGCTGAAAGTGTTTCGGTGAAATTGAAAGACACGATTAAACAAGGTAGCGGAACGATTGATGTGTTTCGAGCACAAACACAAAATAAGAACCCTACGGCGGCAGAATTAGAAGCTTTTCGTGTCAATAATGGTGGGAAACTAGTGTTTGCTGTTGATGTGAATGAAGCTGCAAACGGAACCGAAAAAGCCTCGAGCCAAGGGATCGCGGTAGAAAGTGCTTCTATTACGGTAGTCAGTGGAGGAGTTACAACTACGTTCTCTGATTTTTCAACGCCGACGCGGTCTATGTTAGCTAAAACGGGAACTACCGAACGAACGGGGTATTACACTATTATAGGTGAAACTGGTTCTTCAAGAGTGACACCGAATGCTAACAGTGATGTTAATGGCTCTTCATTTGATGAGGTGTTAATTATAACCGTCGGTCAAGATTTAAGTTCGGCTACGGCTGTTACGTTAAATGTCACATTATTAGATACCAATATTTCATTGGGGGATCCAGAAGCGTTCTATGATTTTTCTGGGGGCTTTGAAGATGTGGCATTAATCAGTGATGAAGATAATTCCGTTTTAACTGGGCTCGGAGCGGGGCAGGCAGAAGCGCCATTGGTGATAACACAAGGGCAAGTATTGAACCCCATTGATGCATGGGTGTATTACCCATCTTCAACAGAGTACTTTTTGGCTGCGTATGAAGATCTGTATCCAGTAAAAGGGGATTATGATTTCAATGATTTAGTCATAGGCTATCGCGTTGGCTTTGGTATGAATAATGGCCAAGTTACTTCTATGTTGATATATGGCTATATTATTGCGCGAGGCTCTAGCTATAACCATGATTGGTATCTTCACCTTGCGTACCCTGATGGTACAAGTGGTAGCGGTACACTTAATTTGTTTAAACCGGGCTCTACCGAACAAGAAGAAGGCTACCCGATAGCCATTACGCAACTGAATGATTTTGATCAGAAAATCTTAATTAGTTCGAAAACTCTAATGACACAAGTGGGATCTGAAATGGTGAACACCTTGACAGATAAAGCCTTAGTACAAGGACACAAGTTCAGTATTTCAATGGACTATGATGCCTTGATTGATGTATCTCAGCTTGATACCGCACCGTATGATCCTTATTTATATGTTAAAAATTCAGGATATGAAATACATCTGCCGAACAAACCTGCTCGCTTAGGTATCTCCGTCAATAACAGTGAAACTGGAGCGGGATTTAAAGATAGTAGTGGATATCCGTTCGTTATTATCATTCCCGATGATTGGGAACCACCATTAGAGAATACCGATTTAGGAGAAGCTTATACCGATTTTCTTAATCATGTTGCCAGTTCTGACAATACGTTTTCATCGTGGTATTTGGCACCACAAGGTAGCAAGGTGAAAGGGATAGGACGGGGGCATTGGAAGTGGTAACCGATTAAATATCTCTTTCTGGGATAATAACGACTGAGCAAAGCTTACCATTATTCAGTGTTAAGCTTTGCTTGCTTTAAAAGTTAACCTCGCTAACATCCATCTGTATGGTTGAAACTTCATGAAAGGTTATTTCCTCACCATTTACACTTAAAATATAGTACGCCAAGCAATTGTCTTTAACCTTTCTACCGCGTGAAAAAAAGAATATGGCATAGCCAGATTTTTTAGTAATACGCTTCTCGTTTGAGACCTCTAAATAATTTTAAATATTTACAGCTATTCGTGTTGATTGAAGTGCGTGCCATTACAATGAGCTGGTGGTATAAGTATTTAACGCGCAAAGAAAGTTTTTTAGTAAATATTAATATTCGCTTGTGTGAATTACATGAGTAAACAGTTGAGGAAGGAAGTGCTATGCACGATATTGTTACTGTTGCGGTTACTGTCTTTATGGGTTTTTTTGCGATGATGAATCCGATTGCCAATACGGCAGTTTTTGTGGGTATGACAGGAGATTTCACTCCACAGCAACGCCGACAAACGGCAATTAAAGCACTAGTCGCTGCGTTTTGTATTATTGCTGCATTTTGTCTTTTGGGTAAGGGCATTTTTGAGATATTCGGAATTACATTACCAGCCCTACGATTAGCTGGCGGTATTCTAGTTTTCTTAGTGGGATATCACATGCTGCAAGGTAGCAGTTCTAAATTACACACCAATGAACAGGCAACTCCTGACAAGGGCGAGAAAGTACAGCCAGCAGACATTGCCATTTCACCGCTCGCCTTACCGATTTTGGCTGGCCCCGGTACTATTGCTACAGCAATGAATTATTCTGCATCTGGCAGTATGCTGAACATTATTGTTACTATCGCTGCGTTTGCTATTTTGTGCCTTATTACATTCGTATGCTTTTTATATGGACCTAAATTGGTCGATATGATTGGTGAAAACGGTATTAATATTACGACACGCTTGATGGGGTTGATCTTAACCGTCATAGGTATGCAAATGTTGATTCAAGGTGTGCATGATGCCTATTTGTTATTTAATGTCACTCCTAAATAGAACAGCTTGCTATTTTATATTTGAGTTTTAACGCCGATAAATACTGCCACATTACGTGGCAGTTTTAATTTTAAGCTTCGTATAATTCTAAAGGTAAGTTATCGGGGTCGCTGAAGAATGTGTAGCGTTTTCCTGTATATTCATCGGTGCGAATAGGTTCGACTTCCACGCCTGCGTTTTGTAGATGCAATGTGAAAGTGTCTATCGATTCGACGGTAAAAGCTAAATGACGCAGTCCTCTAGCTTCAGGGTAGCTAGGTCGCGGAGGGTTGTTTGGAAAAGAAAACAATTCTACCTGATTGCCATTTGGTAATGCTAAATCCAGTTTGTAAGAATTGCGTTCAACACGGTAATTTTCAGCAATCACTGTTAGCCCGAGAATAGTGGTATAAAATCGCTTAGATTTTTCATAATCTGAGCAAATAATTGCAGCATGATGAATACCTTGAAGCATTGTTTACCTTTCTAAGCCTGAATGGATTAAGGAACAAGCCTACCTTGTTTTGAGGCCATTGTTTATTCAACAGTTATCAAAAATAGAAAATCAGTAGCGCGACACTACTGACTTTTTATTTTGTTTACTCTATATCGTTTTATATTGCTTTGTTAGTTTATTTCCAGCGATTACACGCTTGCAGGGTAGTCGCTATAACCGTTTTTATTACCACCAAAAAGTTTAGTGTTATCTGCTTTTGCTAAGGCTACGTCATTGGCTAATCGATGTGCTAAATCTGGGTTTGCGAGAAATGCACGCCCAAAGGCAACCAAGTCGGCATAGCCTGCATCTAGAATGGATTCTGCACGTTTAAGATCATATCGACCCGCGACAATAATGGTTCCGCTAAAGCGTTCACGTAACGCAACTCGAAAATCATCTGGAATAGTAGGTGCATCATCCCAATCAGCTTCAGATAAATGCACGTACGCAATACCACATTGATTAAGGTGTTCTGCAGCATCTAAAATCGTAGGAACGATATCAGGGCAATCCATATCTTTAAATGTCACAAAGGGTGCAAGGCGAACGCCCACACGCTCAGCGCCAATACGCGCAGATACCGCTTCCACTACTTCCATCAAAAAGCGCAGTCTATTTTCACGGTTGCCACCGTATTCATCGGTGCGTTTGTTAGAATTAGTACGAAGGAACTGGTCGATTAAATACCCATTTCCGCCGTGGATCTCTATACCGTCGAAACCTGCTTCTATCGCGTTTTCTGCGGCTTGTGCAAAATCGGCAATAACACGCTTAATATCATCGGTATGCATTTCGCGAGGCATCGGGCACGGAAACATTGTGCCATCTTCACCGTCTTTAACAATCCATACTTGCGTATCGATAGGCTGTATAGCCGATGGCGCTATTGGTGCTTCGCCGTTCTGAAAATGTGTATGCGATACTCGACCTACATGCCACAGTTGGTTAAATATTTTACCGCCCGCCTGATGCACAGCATCGGTTACTGTTCGCCAGCCTTGAATGTGCTCTGAGGTATATACTCCTGGAGTGAACGAGTACCCTTGGCTATCATCAGAAATTTGTGTAGCTTCTGTAATGATTAAGCCTGCTGATGCACGCTGAGCATAATATTCAGCCATCATTTCGTTGGGTATATTTCCCGGTTGGCTGGTTCTAGCGCGTGTCATTGGTGCCATTACCATTCGGTTTGAAAGTGCGATTGGCTGCTGAGAGTTATTTGACATCGATGTTGGTGTGAATAGCGGGTGAGTCATAATAATGATCCGTCGTGTAATGTTTGATGGAATAATAGTGACAGGAAATACGGTGCTGAAAAGCCAGTGCTTACAGTAAACATCTTCAAAATAAATTTGAAAGTGAGTTTGTTTAGCTAGTTATAAGTGTGTTTATGCTATAGCTTGAATGAATCATAAAGAAGAAAGGCTAAGTATTGTGGCGGGTATTGCAGATTACAGAACATTCCTCGAAATAGTACACAGTGGGAGTATTTCCGCTGCGGGACGTCGTTTAAATGCCTCACCCGCGAATGTGAGTGCAGTGTTGGCGCGCTTAGAAAAGCAATATGATGCACGTTTGCTTTCTAGAACAACGCGTAACCAACAGTTAACGTATGAAGGCGAGCATTTCTACCAATTTTGTTTATTAGCTGCAGAGCAAGAAGATGAGTTATTAAACCATTTGTCAAAGCAGCAGCAGTTACAGGGAAGCATTGCTATTTCTTGTACGTGTGATTTTGGCCGCAATGTTCTGGTGCCTTTATTGGATGAGTTTATGACGTTGTATCCGCAATTGTCGATTCATTTGCATCTCACCGATAAGCTCAGTGATTTGGTGAAAGAGAGTATTGATGTAGCCATTCGATTTGGGGCGCTAAAGGATTCCAATTTGGTCGCACGCCGTTTGGCTGATAATCATCGCGTGCTGGTGGCATCACCGGAATATTTAGCTCAGCATGGGCATCCGCAAAGTGTGGAAGAATTGGCTGATCATGCGTGCTTGTTGATCAGCCGTGAAGGAGAAACACAGGCTGAATGGCAGTTTAATAAAGCCAATCAGCTCTACAGTGTTGCCGTAAACGCGGCATTTTCCAGTAATAATGGGGAAGTGGTAAAACATTGGGCGCTGGCATCAAAAGGTATCGCGATGAAATCTATTTGGGATGTGAAGGCAGCCTTAGCCGACGGAACGTTAGTGAGTGTGTTAGACGAGTTCCAACAAGATGATGGTGCGGTGTATGCCGTTTTCCCTAATCGTAAATTCTCACCACAGCGAATTACAGCCTTAATCGACTTTCTCAAGCAAGCGTTACAGCAATAATGTGCATTTTTTGGCTATTTAGAGCGTTTAATCGGAATGTATTCTTGACCCATTTCTACCTCGCCAGCGATAATATGTACAATAGATCAAATTGACAGAAATGTAGGTTATTAACCGGCATTTATTTTTCACCGAAATTATGGAGTCTCGATGGCAAAGCTAAGCTTACAAGAGCAAATGCTGAAAGCAGGTCTTGTTGACAAAAAGAAACTAAAAAAAGCAGCAAAAACGTCTAAAAAGTCTCGTGTTCAATCAAGAGAAGCAAAAGCTGCCGTTGAAGAAAAGCGCACAGCACAATTAGAGCAAGACAAAGAGCTGAATCGTCAAAGAGATGATGAAGCAATGAAGAAAGCATTTGTTGCTCAGATTAAACAGCTTATCGAAATGAATCGCATTGATCGTACTAAAGGTGATATTAGCTATAACTTCACCGACGGTGCATTAGTTCGAAATATTTATGTTGATAAAACAACACAAAACGAGCTAGTAAAAGGTCGCTTGGCGATTGTTCGTTTTGGTGATGGATTTGACGTTATTCCTGGGGTTGTCGCAGATAAAATCAGCTTACGTGATGAAGATATTGTTGTTCTAAACAATATTGTTGACGAAAAAGACGTAGATGAAGATGACCCATATGCAGATTTCGTGATTCCTGATGATTTGATGTGGTAACACAATTTAAATTGTAGGATCCACTGCAACTTAATTATTGTCAGACCTAAACATTAAAACCCGAAGTGACATATGTTCACTTCGGGTTTTTTAGGTTTTTAGCTAACGTTGGGTAAGGATGAGTCACAGGTTCGTTTATTCTGTGATCAGTTTCCGACGGAATATACCGTTGCCTGAGATTGCTCATTTCCCCATTTGTTTGTCAGTTTTACTGGTGGAGATGCTATCTGACGTTTTTTAGCTTGTTTTAAGTTGTGGTGTGCTTTTGCGTAATAGGTTGGGCTTGCATTGATAGCTCGTTCTAAGTAACTAACAGCAGCTTCATAATCACCTTCTAACATAGTGAAATAACCAATATCATTCAGTGCTTCTGCCACGGGCATTACATTTTGAAGTGCATCAAGTGCATCGCTATAACGCTTACTGCGAATGTAGACTAATCCTAAATTTGACCATGCGCGTTTATCTGTTTGATAAATAGTTGTTGCTCGTCTATTGATCACTTCTGCTTGTTTTAAATCTCCGCTTAAATAATATGAATATCCGAGGTTTGTTAGTGCTTGGCGAGATTTGTGATTAATGCGCAAACAGGCTTGATAAAGTGCTTGAGCTTCAGTATGGCGTGCATTCAAGTCTTTAATTACGGCATAAGCAATATAGGCGTTTAATGGCGATGTTTGGTTAATTTTTAATTGTTGTACAAAATCAGGTTTCGTTGGATCCCATGTTTCATTCTTGAAACGCTGTTGATCCATTCTTATGGCACGCAATAACTGCTTTTCTGCATTTTTTTGCTCGCCTTGTTTGAGTTCAATAATACCCAAAGCTGCGGCATATTGAATATTATCATCTTTAATAATAACAGCACGATTATAAGCAACTTGTGCTAATTCATAATTACCGCGTTGTTGGTGAATATACCCAATTTTATAATAAGCTTGATCGATATTCTCTTGAACTGGGAAATTCAGCGCTCTTATGTATTCATAAAGAGCGAGATCCGTATCTTTACTTCGATAAGCCTGATCACCCCGTGCGATTGCTTCAGCGGCAGATGCTGGTGGAAAATCACCATTCAATCCTAATGTTGCTTTGCCATCATAAAGTTCGTGGTCAAAGTTAGGATTGGTCGTTTCTACCGTTACCTCGTTACTCGCACACCCAAGTAAAATAAGTGGAGCGAGTATTGATAATAGTATAAAATGGTAGGTCTTTTTTCTAAATGTTGTCATTCAATCTCTCCCTTTGAAATAATTTGTTATTTTCCGCCAAAGACTTCCAGTACCGCGATAATGGCAGGACCGATAGCAACAGTAAAAAAGCCAGGCCAGATGCAGGTAACTAGTGGGAATATCATTTTAGTCCCAATTTTTGCTGCTTCTTCTTCTGCTTTTTGCATACGCCTATCCCTAAATTCTATGGCGTATTCTCGTAGCGTGTCGCCCATACTTGAGCCAAGTTTAACGGATTGACTGATGATGCTGACCAACCCTTGAAGCTCAAGTAACCCTGTACGTTCGATAAATTGTGACAATGCGATAGGAAGAGGTACACCGAGTCGTACTTTTCTACATACAATTTGCAATTCACTACTTAATTCAGGGGATAGAGCCTCAATTTCATTCGCAACTCGATTTAATGCGGCCAAAAAACCAAGCCCCGCCTCTGTGGTAACAACAAGTAAATCGAGCGCATCTGGAAAAGCATTGGATAATGTTCGAATCCGCTTTTTTGCTTGCTTTTGAAGAACAAAATTGGGCAAAAATGTTGCGATAGCCATTGCAAGCAAAGTATAGAACAGTATTTTTTGAGTAGAGAGTTCGGGTAGAAATTTAGATGAAATTAATACGCCGAAGAGGGCAATAATCACCAAGATTATTTTTATGGCGTAAAAGTTGGTTAATGCTTGTTTCTGTTCATAGCCAGCATGCATCAGTAAATTTTTAGTCTGATTCCGCTCTTTAATTGAAGATGGAGAGATATATTTGTCCATTGATTCTAGCGTATTATCAAGGGCACTTGATTCTGCGCTTTTTTTGGTTGTATCCTTGCTTATATGAGAGAGACTGTGTAATCGTTTCTTTAAAGGGTTAAGTAAATTTGTAATAAGCAGCGTTAAACAAAGAGTGAACGTCACCACGCTAATAAATGCGAGCCCTAGAAATATCCAACGCGCTAGGTTTTCATCAGAGACTAAACCAGTAATGAGGGTAATAAGATAATCCATATTAGACCTCGATACGCAGTATTTTACGAATCCAAATCATACCTACCAGCATGCACACTCCTGTAATCATTAATAGGTTTACACCTCGATCAGATTCAAATAAAGGGTCTAAGTAATCGGGTGTAGAGAGATAAATCATGATGACTAAAACAAAGGGAACACACATAAGAATCCATGCCGACATTCTGCCTTCTGCAGATAACGAACGAACCTTACGGAGCAATCGAAAGCGACCTCGAATGACTTCGGAAAGGTTTTCTAATGTTTCGGCTAGATTCCCCCCGGTTTCTTTCTGAATAATAACAGCGCTATTAAAGGCCAATACACTAATAGAAGGGTTGCGTTGTGCCAGATTTGCTAAAGCCACTTTTATATCAACCCCATAGTTTAATTCAGAAAATGTTTTTCCAAATTCTACTGATACTGGTGCTGGCATTTCTTGGCTAACCGTTTTCATCACTTCGGTAAAAGGGTAGCCAACCAATAGTGCTCGTTTCATGACATCCAAGGCTTCAACGAACTGTTCTTCAAATAAGCATAAACGTTTTTCTGCTTTATATCTCAGCCAGAATGTAAAAGAAAGTATGATTAAAAATGGCATTAAAACGGAAAAAATAATACTTTTTGTAAGCACTAATGTAATAGGAGCGGCGACAATACTCATTATGATTAACCAGAAAATAGTCTTATATGCTTTCCATT
This sequence comes from Photobacterium frigidiphilum, assembly GCF_003025615.1. Lineage (GTDB taxonomy): Bacteria > Pseudomonadota > Gammaproteobacteria > Enterobacterales > Vibrionaceae > Photobacterium > Photobacterium frigidiphilum. The sequence goes on from NZ_PYMJ01000033.1 coordinate 53,741, forward strand.
CAAGCCCTGCTAACGTTAAATGCTCTGATAAGTATTCACCAACAGCATTGTTTTCCAGTTTGCGTTCTGTAGGGGTCAGTTTATCGAGGTAATGTTTACGCAATAGTGATTGTTGATTTTGACCATTGCCCGTTTCTGCGATTAATTCGAGCTTATTTTTTAACAAGCGAGAACGTTTTGCCCGCGAACCAGTAGAAGAAACCAATACGGTTTGCGAAACCACAACGGCCGCTATAAAAAAGACAAGTAAGTATATTTTTATATCAAACCCCATTATTGCCCCCGTAAACTATTATCTGGTGTGAAATGTGAGTAAGGCAGGTTGATCCCCATATGTTTAAAGGCTTCAACAAATGAAGGAACATTGCCTGTTGCTTGATAATGACCTAATACATTGCCTTGTTCATCGATACCCATACGTTTGAAACAAAAAAGCTCGGTCATGGTAACGACCTCACCTTCCATACCATTCAGCTCTACAATGCTGGTAATACGGCGCTTACCATCTTCCATTCGACGTAACTGCACAACGATATGAACCGCAGACGCAATTTGTGCGCGTACGTTTTTTATGGGCATATTCCAGCCTGCCATGGCAAACATATTCTCAATACGCCCTAAAGCATCCCGTGGTGTGTTGGCGTGAATGGTAGTCATTGAGCCATCATGACCCGTATTCATGGCGGCAAGCATATCAACGGCTTCACCGCCACGAACTTCTCCAACTACAATACGATCTGGACGCATACGTAATGAGTTTATAACCAGTTCCCTTTGGGTTATTGCGCCGCTGCCTTCAATATTTGGAGGTCTTGTTTCTAATCTTACGACGTGAGGTTGCTGAAGTTGTAATTCTGCAGAATCTTCAATGGTAATAATACGCTCATTAGAGGGAATAAAACTTGAGCAAATATTAAGCGTCGTTGTTTTTCCTGAGCCTGTGCCGCCAGAAATTAAAACATTTAAGCGACCCTTAACAATGGCTTGTAGTAAATCTGCCATGGGTTTATTTAGGCTTCCGTAGTCTAAGAGTTGTTCTATGTCCAACTTTTCGACCGCAAAACGTCGAATAGACAGTGAAGGGCCATCGATAGCTAAAGGTGGAATAATGGCATTTACCCTTGATCCATCTTTGAGTCGTGCATCAACCATTGGTGAACTTTCATCAATACGACGTCCGACAAGTGAAACAATGCGATCAATGACATTTAATAAATGAGCATCATCTCTAAATTGGGCTTCTGTCGCTTCTAATTTACCCTTCCGTTCAATATAAATGCTGGCATGGCCATTAACCAAAATATCTGAAATGGTAGGATCTTTTAATAAAGGTTCTAAGGGGCCAAGTCCTAGAATTTCATCAATAATTTCGTTGATGATTCTTATACGTGCATCGGCGTTTAAAGGGACATTTTGGTCTAGTAGCAAGGTAGAGGCAGCATCAAAAATTTGTTCTTTTGCTTGTTCTCTATCTAGGGTTTCTATCAGTGATAAATCGAGTGAGTTAAATAATTCTTCTAGAAGATTTTTTTTAATTCGGCGATCACTCTCACTGATAGAGTGCTGTTGTGGTCTTGATTCTTGTTCTTTAACCTCGGTATTAACTTTCACGGGGTTATTTTCTATAATCAGCTCTGCTGGTGGTTCCTTTTTAAAAAACATATCTAATTCCTTATGAATGAAAATAACCGTTCAATACCTTTCAATTTTTTCTCGTTCTTATTGAGTATTATGTTAGAGATTGTTCTCATCTCTTTAATAATCGGCTGCTTGCTAGAGTGAGTGGCAAGTAGTTCGCCTAAATTGGTTGAAGCGCTCACAGATTGAAAGTCATTAGGAACTAAAAGCAGTTCATCAATATGTAGTGATTTTTTTATTTCTTCAGGTGTTATTTCGATCTTTTTTGAATAACGATTAACAATGATTTTAAATTTTTTATCATTAATACCCAAAAGGTGTTTAAGTTGTTTGATTAAATTTGCAGCTTCTCTTATCGCAGGTACATTCTGTTGCACAACGATAAAAATATATTCGGCCTCTGATAGGGCAGGCAAAGTGAATTTTTCTATACCACGCGACATATCTATAATTATATGTTCAAAGTTAGCCCTCAATTTAGTTAGAAATTGGTTAAATGCAAGAGGGGAGTGTGTAGGTATAGTGTCAAATAGCTTATCTTTACGACTTGCAATAAAACGTAACCCTGATTCATGTTTTGATAGCAGCCCTTGTAAAGCGTATTCATCTAGCTCATCTGTTTGTTCTAAAGCATCGCTCAATATGAATTTAGGGTTGGTTGAAAGCAAATTGGGTATACAACCAAATTGGGCATCAGTATCAATGAGTACAGGTGGGGAAGTATGCTGTAAAGTCACCATATGTGCGACAGTTGTTGCTATTATAGACGCGCCCATTCCACCTTTAGCATTAATGAAAACACTTATTTCGCCTAGCTTTACGTCGCTTTTTTTTAAGGTTGCACAATCAAAAAATACCTGATCTAACTCTTCTTCACCAAATGGAATTGTTAATACATCTTTAACGCCAAATTTAAGCGCTTGGCGCATTATGATTGTATCAGCATGGTCAACCAGTAATACAATATCGGGTATCCGTGAGTTTTCTTTTAGTGCCTGTTTTAACGATACGATAAGTGTTTGCCAATCATCTTTTCCATCCATTAGAATCAAATCAGGTGTGGTTGATTCTTTTAATTGACTTAAACTTTGCTCGACTTCTGAGTTAGTCATGCTGATAAACTTTGCATTCGACCACAATGATATATAAGCAGATAGGTGAGATGTGAACTGATCATTATTACTAATAACCCAACCTTTTAAAAGGGTAGCTAATGGCAGTTTGGCTTTTTTTTCTTTATTTTCTACTGCTTGTAAATTATTCATATGTCACCATTCTTTAGCAGTCAGACAAGCCAGTGCGAGTAACGCCTAAACTTTCTCTAGGTAATTGGGTTGTGAAGCTGGGGGCGATAAAATCAACACCAAAGGTAGCCAGTGGAATAATCAAATTTATTTCGTAGTCAACAATGCTTGCTTCTACATATTCAATGGTAAGAAATGTTGATGCGTCAGATAATGAGCCCGCTATTTCACTGCCATCACTACCTAAATATTTTATTTGGATGTTGTTCGATGTGAAATTTTGAAGTGGAACATTATCAACAATAGCAGCCGTTAGTATGTCGGCTTGCTCTGCGGTGGTAACTTGGCAAACACTGGCTAATCGTGCGGTACGCCTGCTCGTTTCATTGAGCACATGCCATGTAAACATCAAACGCCCAAATTCAATGATTGCAAAGATGATGATAAAGAATAAAACAGCGACAATACTGAATTCTACAATGGTTATTCCATGTTGTTTATTATTTAGTGTTAGTAGTTTCATTACAGCACCCTCATCGTATAACTGGACGTCATATTAAAGTTGAGAGAAATATCATCACCAGAAAAAAAATTGGGTAGTGTCGTTAATACGGGTTGAAAAGGATATACGACCTCTACTTGCACATAATTGTTGTTAAAAGTGACAGATACATGATCAGTCGTTAACGAGGGGAGTAAACTATCGTTACCAGTACTGGTTGTACCGTATACAACAAGGTTGCTAGCATTAGCTACCTGTGAATCTGTTAACGAATAAACGCCTGTTGTGCCAGATCCAATCACATTGGCAAGGTAGCGAGTGCTATCGCGGCTTAATTTTTCTAGTTCTGAATAGAGGTAAAAGGCACGGCCTAGTTCTAATATCGATAGAAGTAATATTAATAAAACGGGTAGAATAATCGTAAATTCGACCATGGCTAACCCTTGTTGAAGACGTATACTTTTCATTATGAATCCTCACTGTCAGGATCATTAAAGAGTACAATTTTATAAGGACCGTTCTGGCTTGGTGTTATGCCCGGGTTACCTGTGTTAACTCGGCAATCTTTAATGAATTCGCCGACAATCCACGAACTATTTCCTCCTCCTCCTTTCTCATCTACATGAGCCGTTTCACTTAATGGTTGTACTAAGAAAAAACAGCCAAGCCCTTTTAAAGGTATATCTATTCGCCCACCTGATTTGTCAATTTCATCGCATTTAAGAATAGGTACACTTAATACTCTGCGAAAATATCCTTCTGATTGGCATGTAGGATCAGATAGACAACTTTCAAAATCTTGATTATTGTTATAATCATCAAAACTATATATATCGTCGTGAGATAGCGTGGTTTGATACTCTTCAGTGGTATTGCCATTCCCATCATCAACCTCGACAGTTTGTACTTCAACTAAATTATTTTTGTCGTAGTAGGTATCTTTATCGGCCGGATATATATTTTCATCGTTCTTGAATGTACCTTCGTAAACACCAAATCGTGTATCGATACCCCGAGTGGGGCCAACCATGTTTCCAGGCTCTGAGGTTATTATTTCATCTTCAACAACAGTTAAACATGCATCGAAACTGCCTGCGAGTGCTTCACCATAGGAGTTCGCACCGGGTACGGCATTGCCATCTGCATCTTTTAGTGCCATAGGCATAAAGTTACCAGATCCGATGGCTGAGTCTTTAGAGCTTGAGGCTTTTAATACATGTAACGACCCCTCATCGTAACCAGAGAGAGTGGTATCACTTTCATCTCCTTCGCAAATACTGAGTGGTACAACATTGCAGGTTGTTGTAATACTGCTACTTGGACCTGCGACAGCTGATGATCTTGCTGACATATCGATGTTAAAAATGGCGACAAGGTAATCAGCAACATCAACATCTTCTATGCGAACCCTGACATACGGTGAGGAGGTAGTAATTGTTGCTGAATCGAAGGGGAGAGACTCTGAAAATTCATAATGAATATCAGTATCATCAATGGTCATGGAACCAAAACCATCTAACGCAAGGTTATTATTAATGGCTTCATTTCCAGCCAGAATAGCCGTAGCGTGATCGCCACCTAAATCAATCGCTTTAGCGGCGCTAAGAGCGGCAGAATCGACAAGGTTTTGCAATTTACCTTTAGATAAAATCAAATTACCAACATCTAGAGCAAGCGCGCCCGCACCAATTAAAACGACCATGGCTAATGTTGCAAAAATTGCCACTACGCCTTTTTGAGCGCGATAGGGGGATGCAATAATTCGTTTAATAACCATGGGTACTCCTTGTTTTATGAAATGTATCTATTGCCTTTCTTACGATTCGTCGATTAATGTTTTATTCTTTAATTCCTTCCCTTCTTTTCCTTCATTACCGGAACTAATTGCTTTTGATGCTTTTTTACCACTGTAAGGAGGAGAGCCCACAGGTACTTTATTTTCAGCTAATGGATCGACAGTTTGCATGCGGATCATTTTGTTTCGGCTATCACCTAAATTAAATTCGTTCGCACAGCTTGATACAGACATCGCCATAATAAAGGTCGTAAACATAATTATTTTCATCATCTTATTCCTTATAATTGATGTCCGAATCGACCTTCAGATCCAGCCTTAGGTGCAATACTGTAATTTGAAGAGTTAGATGTTTGTGTATAGCTATTCTCTGTCGGTTCATTACGTTTTAGTTCACTCATGCGACCCAGTAAGTAGTATTCCCAATCATTGGGTTCAACAAAATTATCTGTTGGTAGAGTAATATCTTGTTTACGTACAGGTTTGGCTAAACGAGGTGTAACAAGAATGACAAGTTCGGTTTCACCTTTACGAAATGATTGGCTACGAAATAATTGACCAATAATGGGTAAATCACCTAAACCAGGCAGCTTTTCTACGACATCAGTAATGTTTTCATTGAGTAACCCAGCAATACCGATTGTTTGACCATTACCAAGTTCTATGGTTGTTTTGGCTCCACGCTTTGAAAGGGAAGGAACAAAAAATTGAGTATTAGTACCACTAGGAGCTATAGAAACGGCATTTTGGTTCGATATTTCACTCACTTCGATATTCAAAGCGAGATTGATGCTGTCAGCAGACATAACGGTAGGAATAAATTTTAAAGCGACCCCAAATTCTTTAAACTCAATGGTAATATTTTCATCATTCGGAACCGGTATCGGGAATTCACCCCCAGAAATAAACTCTGCTTCTTCACCACTTATGGCGGTTAAAGTGGGTTCTGCTAATACTTTGGCTAACCCATTTGTTTTTGCTATGTCAAAAGCGGCAGCAAAGAGGGTGTTACTACTTAAGAAACTTGCGAATAAACCGTTATCGTCAATGCTTAGTGGGTTTGAAATTGCGGCATCTATAATAGGATCTATTATCCCTACATTACTAGGCACACTTGCTCCGCCACTTGCTCCTCCCCATGTCCAATTTCCACCTTGATGGGCAAAAACAAATTTAGAATCAAATTCACGTACCAATGATCGCTGTACCTCGGCAACGGTAACCTCTAACATGACTTGATGTGAGCCACCAACAGCCATTAAATTAATAATTTCACCGTCAGCTGTGAAGGTGTTTGCTATTTCAACCGCGGTCGCGATTTTATCAGCGCTAGATACCTCACCACTTAGCACTAATTTATTTTGGCTGGTATAAACTGAAATTTTTTCATTGGGCATGAATTCATATAACTTGGATTTTAGCGCGTTTAAGTCGTGCGTAACTTCGACATCTAATACTGTGATTAATTGATCTCTTGAATCCCAAATTATGACGTTGGTGGTGCCGAATTGCTTGCCTAACACATAAATCTTGTTTGAACGAAGAATTAAAATATCGGCAATCGCTGGGTTACCAACCGATATTTTCTTTGCTCTTCCTGGAATTTCAATCAAACGTGATTTGTTGTGTGGTACTGAGATACTTTCAGTTCGAGTGGCATTCACATTGGTCGTAAAGCATAAGCTAACCAACAGAATACTCAAAAAAACGATGCATTTTTTGTAAAGGGCTTTTATCGCTGTAAATTCCATTTTATTGACTCCATGTGACTATATACGTACGTTGACACGACTTGTGTCAGTCCCTTTAATAATGGTTACTGCATCGGTTGTGCGACGATAAACACGCTTTTTTTGTTCAATATCATTGGGGTTACGCAGTGAAAGCTGTAATTCACCTTTAGATTTAGCGGTGACTAAAGACTCTGCTTGTTTCGGGGTTAATTCTAATGTGACAGCCCGAACAATAACGGGTTTTGAATCATCTGTTCGGGCTGTTTGATCGACCGCGAGAATTTTAATTTTCTTTAATACTGTTATAGCGTTGTTTGATTTTTCTTTGGTATAGATAACATCGACAAAATCACCGGGTAATAAGAACCCTGCTACACCTATAACATCATTCACTCGAATGGTAACGGCACGCATATTTGGTGAAATTAAAGCGGCAAGCGTTGTCCCTTCTCCTGGCGTTACAAGGCGTTCTTTTCGTAATAGGTCACCTTCAAATATTTCATTCCGAGCAAGCATACCCACGACTTGTTCTGGTGTTTCATACCCTTTACTTTTTACTAGATCTGTAGGGTAGTATTCGATGCTAAGATGCTTAGCTTCAATTTTTGTGCCCAGTGGAATTCTTTGTTGAGCCATTACTCTTGGTACTTTAGGTTCTTCTTTCATAACTTCTTTTATTTGAACTTCAACCTCTGTAACCCGCTCTGCGGGTTTAGTTTGCGCATTGAGGTTGGCTTGTTTTGATTGTAACCAGTTGTTAGCCAATATTAGCGCGCCAAGACCCATCATGATTGAAATGAATAAGGTCAGAAATATCTTGCCTTTAGCCATGTGTACCTCCTAATACATCATGCTCAGCACGATCAACAAAATAGCTGCTCCAGACACTATCAATAAGTGACGGGGTTATATGTTTTTCAAGCTGGAAAAAATCAATTTGATTGCGACACATGGTCACAAGATCCCTTGGGTAGCAAGGTAATAACGGAATATTATGATTCTTATGGAGTGTGTCGATAACATGTTTAAGGCTTTCACTTGGAATGCTTAAATCATGAAATAAACCCTGTTGTTGCCATAGATATTGATAGTCACTAATCGATATCGGTTCAAATTCAATTTTGTAACCAATACGACGAAGAAATGCATCGTCGGCAAGCTTAGCTGGGTGAATGTTAGAAGAAAAAACCAATACTTGTTCGAATGGAATATCAAAATGTTCACCTGAAGCCATAGCGAGGTAATCGATTTTTTCTTCTAAAGGAACAATCCAGCGATTGAGTATCGTATCAACAGAGACTCTTTGACGGCCAAGATCATCAATAAGAAAAATACCGTTATTGGCTTTCATTTGAAGCGGGGCGCGGTTTATTTTATGGGCTATATCATAAGAGACTTCAAACATTTTATCGGTTAGCTCACCACCGACCACGACTTCAGGCCGTTTACATAAAAGTAGTCGCTCATCATGCCCGTTATCTAGGCGTAAACTTTGCGCTGAGGTTGCGGGTGTAGAACTCACTTTTTCATGAATAATCGGGTCGTAAACTTGTAATATTTGATGCCCGATACACACTGAATGAGGAATATAGACGTTAGAATTGAACATTCTTACAAGGCGGCGAGAAACATAGGTTTTACCCGTGCCCGGTAAACCGTAAATAAAGATGGCTCTTCCTGAGTTAAGTGCAGGTCCTAACTGACCAACCAATTTTTCTGGCAATATTAAATCGCTTAACCCTTCTTTGAGGCTTTTAGGCGTCACTGATTCTTTATTTAAGCTTTGTGAGGTAACAATTTTTTTATAAAGTGAAAGAGGAATAGGGCTCGGCCCAAGATATCCATCGCGTTGTAACTCATGCTGGGAAAATAACATCCCTTTCTTGGTTAGCGCATAACGGATACCTTTGTCGATTCTTAAATCAGACCGCACCTCTACAAGCGCTTCTGCCTTAAGTTTTTGAGCTAAAATATCGATAAGGTTACCGGGTAATGCCATCGACTGTGAAAGGTGAGGCACATCTAAATCAATGGCTTGAGATAAATGTTTTAACAGTAAACTTTCAAGTAGCCGTGAAGGAATGCCCGTTTGCTCAATGGTTCGTGGTTTAGGAAGCAAATCATTAGGATTCGTTGATTCAGCGATAACTGAAGAAGCAGAATGCATCATAGATTAGCCTCATAATTAAAACATATAAAATTCGCAATAGAGTGTGGCGAGTAAAATAGCCCCACCCATAGGAACAGCATTTATCGCAATGGAATCAGCTTTAGGTGACTGATAGAATCGATAAAAGATAATATTTGCCCAGCGTCTAAAGTTGGGTATGAATTCATGTTTACAAATCATTAATAGTAATGATAATGCCCCGGAAAAAACGACAGACATCGAAATTAATAATAATATGTTAGGAAAACCAACCACAATACCCAGTGCCGCGAGCAGTTTTGCATCCCCAGCGCCAAATAGACCGAGATAATGCAATATAACAGAAACGAATAAACCTACTATAAGCCCCAATAAGGCGTCGGAAAGGTAATGAAAATCGAGTGATCCTATAACCAATGATGAAATAATTGCTTGAGCTAACCCAAGGGAAATTAAAACAATAATGGCATGATTAGGTATTTTATTCTCTCTAATGTCGTAGAGGGCAGAATAAATAACAACGCTAAGGATCACTAGATTCATTGATATACTCGTTAAATGCTATACTTTGTTATTAACTAATATCAGTGGTTATACTGCTTATCACGTTTGTAACCTGATTACCTAAAGCCCCAAAAGCGCCAACAACAGCTGCTCCAACAAGCGATCCTGCAATCGCATACTCAACCGTTGTTAGTCCTTCTTCGTCTTTCCAAAATTCGATTAGAGACTGTTTGAAATTCTGCATGGTAATACTCCTGTAAGGTTTTAATGTTGCTTGTCTAACAACCCAAGCTAATTTAACAATAGTTCAGCCCATATTTTTTTGTGGTATTTTTTTGACACTTAAATAATATTAATTCTAACTATATGTTTTTAAATGTAAAAAATATTCATTTAATATTTAAATATACATAATTACTATTAATTGAGTTTCATATTAATTTGCCTTAAAAGCTAGGCGTTTTGCACTTATTATTTGAATCAAGCTACGATGTCGTTAAGTGTTGGAATTAATTAATAAAAATACATTGGTGCTGGTTTTAATTAATAATTATGTCTGTTTTTTTAGTCATATTTCAAGTTCCTAAAGCATGATTGTTTTGCTTGGCTCATAAGAAAAGTATTGAGTTAATAAGGTGAGCTTTATCTTCATTTTTGATTGTGACGATAACTTCTATACTATATTTAGCGAAATTAATTTTTTGTTTCGATTAGTAAGATGATAATGCGCATTAAATTTAATGCGAATGAATATCATTTGTAGTATTTTAGTGAGATATTAACCTAGCAGGAACAGACAGAATGAAGACTATAATTTCTCGTTGGCTATCAAGAGACCCTGATCCTAACACTCGATATGAACTACAACGACTGATCGATTCGCAAGAGTCAGCCGAGTTAGAAGATCGATTCAACGGTCGTTTAGAGTTTGGTACTGCAGGGTTAAGAGGGATCGTTGGTGCAGGGCCTAATCGAATGAACCGTTTAGTGATCCAAGAAACAGCCATTGGTTTAGCGCATTATTTAAAAGCGCAAGAACATGACGCTGAATTCCGTGGGGTGGTGATTGGTTACGATGGCAGACCCGACTCAAAGCAATTTGCTTGCGATGCGGCATCAGCATTAACGGCTCATGGCATAAAGGTTTATCTTACGATACGCGTTGCGGCAACCCCACTTGTTGCATTTGGCGTCAAGCACCTAGGAGCAGCCGCTGGTATTGTGGTGACCGCCAGCCATAACCCACCGGCTTACAATGGCTTTAAAGTATATTGGGGCAATGGGGCGCAAATTATTCCTCCGCATGATTCAGGTATTGCCGCTGAAATTGATGCTGCCGCGCAACAAGAGCTACATTTAATGGATTTAGAAATAGCCCATCAACAAGGGCTATTAGTGTGGCTTGATGATGATTTCTACCAAGAATATCGTCGAACCATGAATGAAAACCCATTACTTTCAAATAATACTCAACCTAATGGTATCAGCCTTGCCTACACAGCTATGCATGGTGTTGGTGCGAATATGGCAGAAACCCTGTTACACGATGCAGGTTTTAATCATGTGTACAGTGTTGCTGCACAACGTGAACCAGACGGTGCATTCCCAACGGTTAACTTCCCCAACCCTGAAGAACCAGGTGCGATGGATATGGTGATAGCAGAAGCCAAAAGCCATGGTGCGACTTTAGCGTGTGCCAATGACCCAGATGCTGATCGCTTTGCTGTTGCTGTGCAGCTAGATAATGGTGAATACAAGATGCTAACGGGCGATCAAGTCGGCGTGCTCTTTGGTTATTATTTGTTATCACATGCAAAAGCTGAGCAAAACTTAGTCGGTGCGACGATCGTATCTTCAAGCTTATTAGAGCAAATAGCGAAATCTGCTGGTGCTAATTATTATCAAACACTAACGGGCTTTAAATGGTTAACGAATGTAGGCATGAAACAAGAAACGGAAACCAGTCAATTCTTGTTTGCTTATGAAGAAGCCTTGGGTTATACCGTCGGCAGTGAAGTGTGGGATAAAGATGGTTTGTCGGCTTTGGTGGCATTTGCCCAATTAACCGCAGAGTTAGCCAGTAACGGGCAAACAATATGGGATCAGCTCGAGGCTATTTATCGTGAGCATGGTCTGTATCTTAATGCTCAGCGAAGTATTGCACTCGACCCAGCAGCACCGCCTATTGGTGATAAGTTACGGGCGAACCCGGTAATGCAAATTGCAGGTCAAATTGTTTTGCAAACCGATGATTTGAAGTCATCTAAGCGAACGTTTCAAGATGGGACGGTTGAAGATATAGATTTACCCGAGAGTGATGTATTGATTTACCATTTAGACAGTGGGGCACGTGTTGTCGTACGCCCTTCAGGAACAGAGCCTAAGTTAAAATGCTACTACGAAGTTGTAGAACCAATGATTCATGAAGATACCCTAGAGCATGCTCAGCAACGGGCAGAATCAGCAATGAATGACTTGATTCTGCAGCATCAAGCATCTATTGCCAGCTAGTTATAGCACTGAATACGTATACCTGTTTCAGGACTCGATACTATTTTTCGATGCCCATTAAAAAAGCCGCTGAGTGCGGCTTTTTTGTGTAGTGCGTGTTTACTCTGGCAAATTAAGCGATTGTTATATTGAGTGATTGCTATTTCTTATCGCTGAGTTCAGCATACTTGTGCAGCAGCTCAGTCAGTACTTTAATCCAGCCAAAAGCATTATCAGGTGCGTCGACTAAAATGACTTCAACTTGTTCACAGTGCTGCTCAAGTGTTACTGCTGCTTCAAGGTTGAATGACATCGCATAAAAGTGCCACAAAATAAGGCGAGTCATACGAATAGCATTCTGATTTGCATTTTCTGAATCAGAGAAAGCAACTTTTACTTCACCCAATGCGATAGATGTCATGCGTAACATGGCATCTAGTTGAGCTGAGCGCATACGATCATCACTATCGATTTCTTCTTGATCGAATGTGAACAATTCCTGCATCACATCTTCAGGTACCATGCGGCTAATAACACGGTGACTAAATTCTTCTAGCTCGTGGCGTGGCATAGTCAACAGGCATTCAAGTTTGTAGTCGCGTTCCATAGTTATTCTCAGCAATTGTTCAATATATATTTATCGCATTAACGATAAACGGGCGCGTATTTTGAGGGATTTTCTATAGAATTACCATCTTTATACCAAGGTGACGTTAAAGTGCTTGGGTATACATGTTTTGCTAATAGCGTGCTCTGACAAAAGCATGACACTTATTGGGTGCTTATTCCTTATTATGCGCCCATTAGAGCTCCCTCAAAAGATTGTGGAGCCAATTACACAGCAGGGTAAGACTCAGGCATTATCTGAGCAATAAGTACTATTTATGACTATGTCAGATAAACACAAACAGCGTGATCCAAACACATCACTTGATGATTCTAAGATAACACCAGAATCAGCGTCTCCCGACGGTAAGCAACCGACTTCTACGTCACCACATTCTACGCCACCAAAAAAGACGAAACGTGTGTGGATTAAGCGCTCGCTGATTGGTGCCGTAATATTGGGTTCGGTTAGCATGGTATGGATGGGTTTTTCACTTAACCAAGCCGTAAGTGAAAAATTTGAAGGGCAGCTTTGGCAATTACCCTCAGTTGTCTATGCGCGTGAACTGAGTCTGCAACCGGGTGCTCCAATTCGATTTGATGATTTAGTTAACGAACTGAAGGTATTAAAATACAGAAAAGTTGCCTCACCAAAGCAAAGTGGTGAGTATTCGGTAAGCCGTCAGCATGTTGAGCTTGTACGCCGTCCTTTTGAATTTAAAGAAGGCATTGAAGGCGCTCGGCATGTTGTGGTTGATTTTGACTATGCATCGATTAAACGCATTTCAGAAGTCGAGTCAAACCGAGAATTAGGCTTTCTTCGTGTAGAGCCTAAAATGCTGGGTATGTTAGAAGCAAAAGCCGAAGAACAGCGTATTTATTTACCGAAAGATGAAATGCCTGAGCCATTAATTCAAGCTTTGCTCACGACAGAAGATCGTAATTTTTATGAGCATGATGGTGTTTCTCCCGTTGCGATTGCGCGTGCATTTTTAGCTAATCTAAAAGCGGGTAGAACCGTTCAAGGCGGCAGTACGCTTACTCAGCAGCTTGCTAAAAACCTTTTCTTAAGTAGTGAACGTAGCTTATGGCGTAAATTCAAAGAAGCGTACATGGCGTTAATCATCGATTACCGTTATGACAAAGATCAGATCCTTGATGGCTACTTAAACCAAGTGTATTTAGCACAAAGCGGGGCAGATGCTATTCATGGTTTTGCGTTGGGAGCACGTTTCTATTTTGGACGCCCTTTGTCTGAGTTACGTGTCGATCAGCAAGCTTTGCTGGTGGGGTTAGTAAAGGGACCTTCATATTATAATCCATGGCGATACCCTGAGCGTGCGAAACAACGTCGTGATTTAATTCTCAGCATGATGATGGATTCAAAGCAGCTAGAACCGGCAGATTATGACGCCGCAATAAAGTTACCATTAGATTTACAAGAAAAAGGTCAGATTGCCAACCGCCAGCCCGCGTATTTTGAGCAAATTAAACGAGAACTAAAAGCGAATGTTGGTGATGACTATCAGCCAGATAAAGGTTTACGATTGTTCACATCGCTAGATCCTTTATCGCAAGAAAAAGCAGAATTAGCGGTTCGACAAACGGTGCCCAAATTAGAGAAAAAAGCAGGTAAAGAGCTAGAAACCGCGGTTGTTATTGCCGATCGGATGTCTGGCGAAATTCGAGCAATGGTAGGCGGAAGTCGTCCGGGATATGCTGGCTTTAACCGCGCCATTGATGCCAAACGTCAGATTGGTTCTATCGTTAAACCTGCTATCTATCTTGCTGCACTTGAACAGCCAGAACGTTTTTCACTCGCAACAAGCTTGAAAGATCGACCGCTTACGTTAAAAGGGGCAAAAGGCGAGAATTGGTCGCCACGTAACTATGATCGCCAATACCGTGGTGAAGTGCCGTTGTATCAAGCTTTGGCTAAGTCTTACAATATTCCTACAGTGAACCTTGGTTTGGCTGTTGGGCTTGATACCGTGATTGATACGCTTGATAAGTTGGGTGTTGATCGAAAAGAAGTGCCCAAGTTACCTTCTATGTTATTAGGTGCATTTACATTAACGCCATTACAAGTAACCCAGATGTATCAAACCATTGCGAGTGGTGGTCATAAAGCCGAACTTACAGCATTAAGTGCAGTAACAGATGGTAAAGGCAATATCATTTATCAAAATTGGCCAACATCATCCCCCGCAGTACCTGCGCAAGCTGCTTGGTTAACGATGTATGGTATGCAAAAAGTGGTTTCGACCGGTACAGGTCGTTATTTGAACGCACAATTTCCCTCATCACGCCTAGCGGGTAAAACAGGCACAACAGATAAAAACCGTGATAGCTGGTATGTCGGTATTGATGGACGAGAAGTTGTGACTGTTTGGATGGGGCGAGATGATAATAAAGGTATTAATCTAACGGGTTCTTCTGGGGCTCTAAGATTGTATTCTGATTATATTAAGCAGCGTGATCCTGAAGCATTAGTGTTGCGTCGCCCTGCTCAAATTACAAATTTCACATACAGTCAATCTCAAAATGGTACGTATTCAGCCAGTTGTGTTGGGCAAAGTAAGTTGCCAGCATGGGATCCGAAAGGAAACCTTCAACCCAGTTGCGTTAAGAGCGTGGAAGGTTTTTTGCAGAAATTGTTTAGTTGGTAATACGGCGTTTTACAGATTACCTGAAACGAGAGAGTTTTTACGTTAGAATAGCCGACTTTTCTCGTTTCGAATTGAATTAGGCGACAAAATTAATGCCATTATTACAAGCTATGCGTTTATTAAAGTCTTCTGTGCATCCTGATATTGCAGGTTTAGATGGCACTGTTTTTCATCGTAAAGCGGCTCGCGGTATCATTCTTGACGGTGAAAATATTCTTATGCTTTATACCGCTCGTTATCATGATTACACCTTACCCGGTGGCGGTATTGATGACGGTGAAGATGCAATAATGGGCTTGATTAGAGAGCTTCAAGAAGAAACGGGTGCGCAAAATATTCGTGATATTCGTGCATTTGGTATTTATGAAGAATACCGCCCTTGGCATAAACCTGAATTTGATGTCGTTCATATGGAATCATATTGTTTTGTATGTACCATTGATGCTGAACTTGGTGAGACACGCTTTGAAGACTACGAAATCAATAATGGGATGAAACCTGTTTGGATGAATATTCATGAGGCGATTGCCCATAACGAAGAGACGATAGCCAATAGTGATAAAAAAGGCATGTCGATAGAGCGTGAAACCTTTTTATTGAAATTGATTGTCGAGGAGTTGCTACCTTCGCCAGCGTTAACATCTGAATTAAAGAAAGCCAGCTAATAGGCTTTGTTCAAGTAAAGGCTTATTGCTTCTTATTTTTTGTTTATAAAGAGCCTGCATGATTGCAGGCTTTTTTGTGGGAAAAATCTAGGCATTGCACTCATAACAATCACTAGTTACTTATTCAGAACGGTATGAAAATGAGATGAAAATAATTTGGCTGGTTGTTTTTAGCCTATAGTCATGAAATCAGTTCAAATAATCACAGGACGGTTTATGAAGCTTTTAAAATATATATTTCTATTAACAGGTATCGCATTAGTCAGCTTTTCATCATCGGTGTTGGCAGATTGGACACTTAGCCCGACAGATTCGAGTATTAACTTTATGTCGGTAAAAAATGCAGCAGTAACAGAAGTGCATCAATTTAGAAATGTGAGTGGTTCAGTAACTGATAACGGTGACGTTAAAATCTCGATAGATCTTACTAGCGTCGATACTGCGATATCAATTCGTGATGATCGAATGAAAGAGATGTTATTTGAAACAGGGCTATTCCCTGTTGCGACCCTAAGCGCAACTGTGGATTCTGATGCATTATCAGGCTTGTCTGCTGGAAAAACGATGCCGATTGAGGCTGAGTTTGATCTCGATTTGCACGGTAAAAAACAACTATTAACGGCTAACTTGCAAGTGACAGGGCTTGAAAATGGTGGGTTACAAGTTAATTCGATTAACCCTATCGTTATCGATTCTACGGCTTTTAAACTTGATGGGGGTGTGGCTGCATTACAAAAAGTGGCAAAGCTAAATTCAATAGCGACAAGCGTACCTGTAAACGTACAGCTCTTTTTTATGAAAAAGAACTAACGCTATTACTGTGAAGGTATAAACCCCATTGTAGAAAGCCGCATTCTACCCCTGAATATTTTTAATGACAAAGTACCTTGATTGTTTTTTATGACTAGCTACCTTTGATATGTGGTTAACATATTGAGGGTAAGTTTGTGACAGAAACACATGATGAAGAACATCCTGATATT
>NZ_PYMJ01000034.1 GCF_003025615.1 Photobacterium frigidiphilum
CCTAATGGCCGAGTTTCGTTACATTGTCAGATCCGCTACTTTATTCAGGATCCTAGGGTCATCTGGTGATACAGATGGTTCACTCTTGTCGTGGTGAACAACGCTTCATACGACTTCAGGTCGCACGAGCAAATATGTATTAGTGGTAAACAAGCAGAACACAAAACAACCGTCCCCCTCCCTTGCTACACTTACCACCTTTTACCCCTTTCCTCGCCTGCGATTCCGAAAACTTAGCAAGGGTAAAGTGCCGCATCGTCCATTTAGCTATGCTTCTAGCAATAGATTTCACTTCTGAATACTGCATCGGGGTGTCATATCCCATCTTTATGGTCTCGCAGCGCGCTAATACGGCATATTCCCATGATGAGCCATAGTCAGGTCGCCAATATTCTCTAATTGCCTTATATGCCCAATGACGGACATTATCAAAAGTGTCGCTGTTGCGACCCAATCCGCTCGCTCCCTACCCGTTTTCGGATGGTTGCGGATATCAACAAAGTCCACCAAATAATCGAGGCTGTAACCGTCTTTTGTCCAGCATTCGGTTTGCCAATGAGGATGGAGCGGATTTTTCGTGATAAGTCCCGCGTAACCTTCATCGGCCTGTAGTCGTTGCATGAACGCCGATTGAATCGCCGCCGCATAACGTATTGGCTCACTCAACAAGCTGACTTTATCTTGCAGGGCAATACTGGCATAGGTATGCCGCAGGTCATGCAATCGCACATTTCTTGTTGTAATGTGACCTTGGGCATTATCGACTATCACGTGATATCGTGGGGTGTTCTGAGTGAGGCGGATTTGGAACAAATTCCTCTAACCACATTCGCTAAACGCAAAAAGGGCGCTGATAAATCAGCGCCCTTTTCTAAATGTGGCGGAGAGATAGGGATTTGAACCCTAGAAGGGCTATAAACCCTTGCCGGTTTTCAAGACCGGTGCTTTCGACCACTCAGCCATCTCTCCAACGCGGTGAATAATACGTATAACCACAGTGGCTGTAAACCCCTAAATCGTCGATTGCTTGTGAATTAAACAATCACAGTAAAAAAACCAACCAACCGCTTTAAAAACAAGCAGTTCGAGCAATTTAATTGCTTATATTTAAGCTTAGAATATGCGATTAAAACCGGTTGCATAATGAGTAAATAAGCGCGAAAGAAAACTTGATCTGGAACCGTGTTTTTTACTGAGCGTGAACGATCGAAGATACGCCCAAAAACACATTAGAAATAGTAAATTTTAGTGTTATTTTCACAAATACGAATTAGATCACAAACTCAATATTATGAGCTTAACGCATGCATTTTCATTTGGTACACATATGTTGAATCCAACGCAGGGTTTCTTTCGGAGGTAATTGTGTCTATCAATTCTATCGACCACACAGAGATATCAGATGTATCTTCTAAGTGGGATTACAAAGATGAAACAGCTTCAAATCTTGCCTCAACAAAGAAGCAGCAATCTGAAGCAAGAAGACGTATTGAAACGTTAAAAGATATTCGAGAGAGCGGCTTTAGTATTGAAGAAGCAAAAGAACTAGGGCTTCTCCATTAAGTCACTTCCATCCCCTACTTCATACAATCGTAAACTAGAGCGCCAATGCGGCGCTTTGTTGTGTATATACCCCGAGCAGATACTGAAAAATGACGACTAATGGCTTTTCACCCACAATTTTGAAAAGTCACACCAACCAACATTGTTCACCCGTATGCCTTGAATTTTTAGTGGCGCGGTTAATTTAAAACTTTCTTGCCTTATCATCGTCAAGATTCGATCATCTGATAACCAAGTCAGTATCGACCGTAATACACCTTCTGCTTGCTGTTTGTCTTGTGTCGCTTGTGCCTGATGAAGTAAAGCCAATAATTTTTGATATAGCGGCTGTGATAAAATTTGTGACCATAAGCTGTAGGTATAAAAAAATGCTAATAAACTGGTTAGGCTACAACCTTCAATTCGTATCCCTCCTAAGCTAATATCTGTTTCTTTTTGTTGTTCACCGAAAGACACACAAGTAGAAATAACATGTTGATGATTAGCTAATGCTTGATTCAATAACTGCGCATAGTAGCGACATTCATTATTATCATCGTAGCTGAAGGTGATTGGGTAATAAATCTCGCCGAGAATAAGCCGTTTTTCTTGAAGAACATCGATAATAGCCTTGCTAACTATTCTCTCTCTCAACTGTGGCTTTTTAATCATCATATAAAAGTAACCAACATCGTTACATGCAGCGGTATAAACCTGCTCAGGTTGATCCAAAAAAAACGAACCTTCACTGCACAGTTTATCTTTAGCCCAATCAGGATGTATCCATAATTCGATACAATCAATTAAGGCATTCTTACCAGAATAATGGTTGTTTCTTTTTAATCGAAACAATCGTGATGACGCAATATCAATCATAAAAGAACCAGACCCAACAGGTGCTTCAGGATTGATTATGAGCCGACCATACTGGCTTGGCATTATCGATGCCTCAGAACGCCCCAATAATGCAGCAAGGTGCCAATCAGGCCTTGATAGAGAAATTCGAATAGATTCCGGTGACAGCACTTCAATTTTTTCAATATGTTCGTATAACGGTCTCCAATATGGATTGTTGATTAACACCAATAAGCTAAGAACAATATCTTCGACTTTCATTGGGGTTTGATCTTGGTATTGCACCCCAGATTGCAAATAGAATGTCCAATTCATCCCTTCTTCATCGCTTTCCCAATGGTGAGCAAGCGACGGCTTTATTTCACCAAAATCATCTTCTGTTAGGCGCTGAAAAACATGCAATATTAGATGTCGTTCTGTTCTATCAAGGGCATAGTGTGGGTGCAGTGTTTTTATTTCTCGATGAAAAGGAATACGAATAGCTTGGCTGTTATGTTGGGTCGATGAAATCAAATATTTTTTAAGTTCAGACGATACATGCCGATCATTAAAGCCTGCAAGTTTAAATACAGACTCATGCTTTCCCGCTTCTAGAGCATCCCCCATCAGTTGATAACAGGCATTAATGGGTTCTTGATTACACACTAATAATGAACGCTTCCCTCGCCCAGGTTCTGGTTGCCACATTAACCATTCTAGTGCCGACATTTGTTGCAGCAAGGTACGCGCATGGCGGGAAGTGCACCCTAACGCAACAGCAACATCAGCAAGTGTGGTTTCTGATTCACCTGGTCCAAAGTATTTAAATAACAGCTCATAAGTTTCTAGCTTCTTTTTATTATTCATTTTTTTCTCTATGTAGTCGTTCTAACTCTGCCAGAGATAATGGTACTCGCCGAATATCATAAATTTGATCAAGACGATCCATTCTTTCTTCTAACGACATGTGAACGATTTTTGCGAGCAAACCGTTTTGTATCTCATCACACACCGTTGCTTTAAAAAATACCGCTAAATGATGTCTCAACATAATAGTTACCTCTTCAGAACAATGAGGCAACTGTAACGGTAGCTGATAGAAGGAAACAGAGAACAAATTTCCCAACTGTTCCTCTTTTAGCCTAAACACGGAAGTGACACACATTAAAGTCACCATCGTATTCCCTTATTAATCTCGACTTACTTTTTACTTAACCGTACCACTAGAACTAAGACACCTATGCGCAATTCATAGATAAGAGCAATTGAATTAATAAGCATAGTCGTCTTTTTTTTCTGAGCGCAAGCCTGTAAATTACAGCTATATACCTGAGTGATACCATTCTGGATAAGTAAATGGTCAGATACTTATCTATTGGTATTACCTTCATTGGCTAAATGTAGAGCCTATGAAGGCAACTTAGATAAAAATAATTCTAAAAAGTAAACAGCCAGAAAACGGATAATAATTATGAATACAATGACAACACGCTGCCCACACTGTAAAGCGATGAATCGCATACCAGCAGAGCGCATTGAAGACACGGCAACATGCGGTTCGTGCAAAGAGAAGCTATTAGATGGAAAGCCAATTGAAGGCACGACAAACAACTTCTTATCGTTAATCCAGAGTGACACACCTGTTGTTGTCGATTTTTGGGCACCATGGTGTAACCCTTGTGTGGGCTTCGCACCCATTTTTGAAGATGTTGCTGCAGAGCGCTCTGGTGATGCTCGCTTTGTAAAAATAGATACTGAAGCACAACAAGAACTTGCTGCCCAATATCGTATTCGTAGTATTCCAACCATTATGGTATTCAAAAATGGTCAACTACTGAATAATTTGAACGGTGCGTTACCAAAATCACAATTTAATCAATGGTTAAATGAAACGCTTGAACAAGCGAAATAACAGAAACTAAAGCACCCATTATACCAATTCCATTAATTATCTGAACTGAGCAGATAATTAATGGATTTGGTATTACCCAAGCTAATTTTTTATTTATTGTCACGATGCTTCTGAAAGGGAGTGTCGGGCTGAAAAATGGCTGATGATGTGATTGCTAGGAGTGAAATGCTGCCGTGATCATAACTCATTGAGTGACTTTGCGATAAAGCCTAATTATTCATACGGTCAATCGATTGGTTTTAATAAGCAGGAAAGGACATCCAAAAGACCAAAGCGTACTTCGACTTTATGGATGTCCCGACTTAATGTCTTGTAGACAAATGCCTGTTATGCTTGCGGAGGAGTACCTTCACAGTTAGAAACAACAGCATCAATTTGTACTAAAGCACCCATAGGGATAGCTGAAACACCCACAACTGTTCTTGCAGGAAGATCGCCTTTGAAGAAAGTCGTGTAAATTTCGTTTACAGCATCGATATCTTCAATATTTTTAAGTTGGATATTGATTTTAACTGTATCGTCCATCACATGGTCAACACTTTCAATAATTGCCTTAATATTGTTTAGACATTGTTCTGCTTGCGCTTTTACGTCACCAGCAACTAATTCATTTGTTTTCGGGTCTACAGGTAATTGACCAGAAACATGGTTGTAGTGAGAGAAAGCTACAGTGTGTGAGTATGTTGCTTTTGGTGCATTTTCCGTATTGCTTGCTTCGATTACAAGTAGGCTTGTGTCTTCAGGAAGCTGTGGTGGCGTACCATCACCGTGTGATACTGATGTATCAATTTGAACTAAAGCACCCATAGGTAAAGCTGAAGCGTTTACTATTGAGCGTACAGGAACATAGTTCGGGTAAAATTTTGCACAAACTTCGTTTACCGCTTCAACATCAGCGATATCTTTAAGGAAGATAGTCGTTTTAACTACATCGTCCATTACGTGATCGATGCTTTCTAAGATTGCTTTAATGTTGTTTAAGCACTGTTCAGTTTGCTCTTTAACACCACCTGCTACCAACGCACCTGTTTTTGGATCTACAGGTAATTGAGATGCAAGGTTATTGTAGTGAGAAAATGCAACAGTTTGTGAATATAGACCTTTTGGTGCGTTTTCTGTATCTCTAGATACTTTGATTAGAGCACAAGGAGCTTGTGGAGTAGTTCCTTCACCATTAGAGATAAGTGCATCAATTTGTACTAAAGCATCACTCATCGGTAATGCTGCAACTGCAACTACCGTACGTGTAGGAAGAGCACTTTGGAAGAAAGTTGTGTAAATTTCATCGATAGCTTCGATGTCTGAAATATTCTTAACGAAGATATTCAATTTAACAACATCGTCCATTACATGGCCGATACTTTCTACGATTGCTTTAATATTGTTTAAGCACTGTGTTGCTTGGTCTTTTACAGAACCAACAACAATTTCGCCCGTTTTAGGATCAACAGGTAATTGCGCTGAAATATTATTATAATGAGAAAAAGCTACAGTTTGTGTAGATACAGAACTTTGTGGTGCATTCTCTGTGTTTCTTGAAAACTTAATGATATCGCCAGACATATAGATACTTCTCTTTAATAAATTTTATTTGAAGGAATAAACTAAGTGGCGCCATGGTAAGTGAATTTATTTAGGGGAAATGTGATAGGCATCAAAATATCATTTCACTAGAAATAGCTAATTGATAGAATGAATAGTCATTATACGATTAATTATCCGCGAGTATGCGAGTAATCTGGCTGTTATGTCATTTTTTTTACGAATGATTCGTTAATTATGAATATAATCTCAGTAATTTAAATGCTCTATTAGCTTAATTTAATCCAATTTTGATACGTTGTTCACAATAAATTCATGCAAACTCAAAAATAAGCTCTATTGGTGCATTATTTATGTGGTTATAAATGCATAAATTCCCTGAAGTGTTTCACGGAGTTCCTCTTCTTCGTAAGAAAAGGGTTCACCACCACTCACAACGACTATTCTCCATTACCTCAGTTCTATGTTCGTACCTCAGATCTTTTCCAACGTATTTTAAATCGCCTTATATACTTAAAAATACTCCATTGGGTCACTTTAAGGCGGAACGAAATGTTGAAACGCGTTCACTTTCAATCTTCTTTTATCATGTTATTCGTCTTACTCCTTGTCGGCTGTAGCTCAACCTCAGAGACAAGACCTGACCTAGCTGAGTACAGTTTTCTTGATTCAACCAAAAGCTTTCTCGAATTAAATAGCACCCGTTCTAATGGAGCTGTGGTTGATAAAGGCAACTTTTATCCGAAAAGTGCGTATTCATTTAGCTATCGATATTGCGCTAATAGTGCACAACAGGCGAAGAACGATATTGCCGAATTCCTCGCTCTCGCCAAAAGAACCTGTGATGCCAACATTGGTACGTTAGTCCATCAAGAAACGGCATCATGGTGTGTCTACAATGCAAATACCGTTGAAGAACGCCCTATCTTTTCAGCGCGTATTTCTAGCACAGAGCTGTGGGCTGACTTGTGTTTAGATGGACCCTTTGTCACTTTACGAGTCATCGAAAATACCAATGCCCCCTCTAATGAATGGCTTGGCGCAGCTCAAATACTTGGTTATCAACCTTACTCGATACACCGTACACTTATTAACGATAATGACGATCTAGCCAGCACAGCGTATACATCACAACCCAACGTGACAGTACAACCTCAAGTGTGGACAGAAGAAAGTCAGTTCATTTATACCAATAAAGGGCAAACAGTTTGCTTGTTTGAACAACCTAAAGGTTCGAGTTTAGGTCACACTTACCAAGGCACAGTAATGCAGGCCTACAAAGGACGGGTAAAAGTATTAGCAACAGCCAAGTTTAAAGGAGATATTCGGATCGCACCTGCGCTTGAAAGAGTCGATTGGTATCGTGAAGCATACATAGATGCAGCGGCAAGCTCTTGGTTCGTCTGTGGATAAGGTGGATAAGCGTATTATAAAACACGCTCAAAAGGTATACATCCACCCGGTAAATCTTTTGCGTTACCGATTTGTTCAAACCCCATCTTTTGATAGAAAGAGGCAGCATAGAACGAAGAGTTTAATTTAACCGTTGATTGAGGTGAACACCGCTTACATATAGCCAACGCATGCAAGATAAGCTGTTTTCCAATTCCTTGATGATGAAAATCAGGATCGACAAAAAGATTAGAGATATAACAAAAATCTTTAATTAATATCGTACCAACAACTTTATCGTCAATACGGTATATGTAGTGTGCTGTACTTTCTTGATGACATTTCCACCATAGAATCTCATCAACACTGCAGGCTATAAGCCCATCAGCCTCAGCGGTTGGTACATCGATACACGTTTTAATCGACTTACTAATTAACTTAATAATATCTGAAACATCTGTATCATTTACTTGTTCAATCAACGTCGTTTCTACTCGTTATCCTTAACTG
Source organism: Photobacterium frigidiphilum (assembly GCF_003025615.1). GTDB lineage: Bacteria > Pseudomonadota > Gammaproteobacteria > Enterobacterales > Vibrionaceae > Photobacterium > Photobacterium frigidiphilum. Next base: position 7,733 of record NZ_PYMJ01000034.1, read on the forward strand.
AAAGGCTAGTATCCCCTCATTGTCTTTAATTGTCCAAAACGGCAATACGGACTGCCTTTTCAGCGGCTTCTAATGCCCCTTCTATATAACCACCATTTTCAACGGCAGCTTCAGTGCCCGCGAAATACCAACCAAGATCATGTAATGCAGAAATATTCCTAGGTAACCCGTAGTTTGGGTGAAAAGTTGGTGCAACTTGATCGGTCGTCGTTGCGGTGAATGCTTGCTGGCTCCAATCTACCAATTTTATGTCTATCGGGTTGCCCGCTTGTTCGCCAAAAATACGGATTAACTGGCTGACTGCCATCGACTTAATAAGCTCGTCACCTGCCGATATTCTCGTAGTCGCATCAATACCCACAAAACCAAATAGTGCTCCAACACCTTCAAACGTCGATGCATCATGTATTTCGACTAAGGGACCGACTCGGCTACTGGCAGAGCCTGATAAACCATTATTACGCCAAAAAGGTTCATCATACACCGCAAAAAATTTCGCATGGGCAGCCATCCAGGTCGGCGTTGAAGAAAATGCCTTCTCAATCGCAACGGGCAAAGCGGGTTGAAATTGAACACTTTCAGCTATTAGACGTAATGGCATCGCAAAAATAACGTTTTTGGCAATAATTTGCATGTCGGTGGTATGCTTTTCACATGCTTGCTTATCATCGGTCATCGCGAGAGTTACAAGGGAATGATCACCTGTTTTAACAACACTTTTTACGGTCGACTGTAGATATATTTTATGCACTGGCAGCTGTTTTTTTACACCATCAATCACTGTTTGCATTATCAAACATATAAGCGCCCTCGGCATATTGAGGGAACACCGGCAATAACAAATCATCGATTAACTGTGTAATACGCGGGTGCATTGACGGCCAAAACCATGATGGCCCCATATCAAAACGATTTAAGTCTGCATCAAAGTGAGTGCTCTTCAATGTGGTAACAGGCTCTGAATAAATACGCCCACCAACACGATCACGTCCTTCAACAAGGACATAATCTTTTCCTAACCTCTCAAGTTGAAGTGCCGCATATAAACCGCTTAGCCCTGCACCTACAATAATAAAGTCCGTCTTCATAGAATGCCCCCAGAGACAGCAGCATGATTAAGCTGATGAAAATGATGACCTGTTTTTATCCACACGATACAACCTGTGTGTCCCGCTTTCGCGTTCAGTTTTTCCCCTATCGGTAAACGTAACCAATCATGCTTAGTGTAATGCACGCCATCATGATCGTATGCACCTTCAATAACCAAGATTTCGATGCCCCCAGTATTTTCTAGCATGATCGTCGAATCTTGTTCCCAGCGTTCTAACCGCACCACTTCATGCTTAAAGCTGTGTAATGGTTGAATAGCAACACCCGTTCGCGCTTCATCTTTCACAAATAAATGTTGTTGGGTGTCAATATGAACGGGTTGAGTATCCCCTTCTTGAAACTGCCCTAGCTTCACCAAAATCATACAGCCAGGTTCAACGGAGGGCGTATGAGATGTACCGGGAGGGTTTCTCATATACGTACCGATAGGATAACGGCCATGTTCATCGGCAAACTCACCATCTAACACTAAAAACTCTTCACCTCCGTCATGAATATGGGATGTAAAGTAACTATTGGGTTCATACCTAACGATGGTCGTCGCAATGGCAATCTCACCACCATCACGCTCTAACATTTTTCGTTTTACTTCTTTTATAGGTGACGAAGACCATCGTGACTGCTCAAAGAATGCATTCACTTTTTTCGTGAGATCGGTATTAAGTTTCATGTGATTTCCTTTGAGAGGCTGACTTCTCTTTATTTAGGTACATCATTCATGTGCACCCTATCTATACGCATACAATAAATATCAATGCATAACGTATTCGGTATATAAGGAAGTTTGGCTTATTTTCGTATACTCAACAAATCATAACTTCTATACTTTCGATAAAGATTTTCTTTATCGAAAGTATAGTGAACAGTCATTAAAGGCTTTGGATTAAGCAAGAGCTGATTAAAAAGTAGTGAGTATAAGCAATGAAAAGTATCGCGCATTTGAACGGATTACGAGCCTTTGAAGCCTCAGCAAGGCATCTTAGTTTTTCTATGGCAGCAAAAGAATTAAACGTAACGCCTGCTGCAATAGGTCAGCAAGTGCGGTTACTTGAAGAGTGGTTAGACATAAAGCTGTTTAATCGCAGTGTAGCCGGATCATCACGCTTAACACTTACCAAGCTGGCAGTTAAAGCGCTACCCGAAATCACACGAGGCTTTGAACACCTTTCAAGTGGGCTTTCCTTATTGCAAAAACCAAACAGTAATCATCTTCTCACTGTTACCGTAAGCCCTGCATTTGCAGCAAAATGGCTCTTAATGCGTATTGATAGCTTCCAACTTCAACATCCTGAGTTTGATTTACGTTTAGATACCAACACACGTACCGTCAATTATTTTTCAGAGGGCATTGATATTGGTGTACGTTACGGAAAGGGGAATTGGGCTGGGCTATCAACTGCGTTGTTAATGACAGAAAAAGTCTTTCCGGTGTGCTCACCCGACTTGATTCAACAAGGGCTAAATAAACCTGAAGACATACAACACTTTCCTCTTCTGCATGATCAATCTTTACCTGAAGACAGTGGTTTTCCTACTTGGCAAGGGTGGTTAGAAAGTCACAACATAATGGGGGCAAACACCGAACGTGGGCTTCGTATCAATAACTCGGCTTCTGTTATACAAGCAGCAGTGAGTGGGCAAGGCATTGCGTTAGGTCGCAGTGTATTAGTGAAAGACGATTTAGATTGTGGCCGGCTTATTCGTCCTTTTGCCGATTCACAATCCCCAGTCCAGCTTGCGTATTACGTAGTATGGAAGCCTGAACATGATAATACAGAGAAAGTACAAGCTTTTAGGTTATGGTTACAACAGCAAGCAAAAGAAATAACCTAGATCCCCACTTTAAAAAATATATCTGTAGTTGCTGTTTTCTTTGTGCAAGTGCGTATAAGTAACTAATACTTAGTTATACCTTATCCATTTTTCGAGCACACACAATGAAGACATCACCAGATAAGATAATGGTCATCCTAGGTTATATGGGACTTCTTCCTTTTGCGCTCAGTATTGTGTGTATTTGGTTGGATAAAACACTTTTCAGCCTTGCCCCTACAACTGTATTTATTGCGTACAGCGCCGTTATTTTAAGTTTTCTTTCAGGTGTACTATGGGGAAATGCGATTGATCACATGAAACACGCTTTAAGCCGCAATGCATTAATTTTAAGCCTCCTTTTCGCCTTGATTGCTTGGGGAACACTATTACATTCGCCTGAAGAGTATGTAATATCAATTCTGGTACTATTATTTGGCTTCGTGGCGGTATGGTTTTCTGAAATGAAAATCAGAGAAACGGAACATGAAGAAAATCCGAAGAATTACCAACAATTACGTAACCGATTAACAGCATGTGTGGGCTGTATGCATCTTATCGTACTGGTAAGTTAAACCTCATCGTTTCAACACTCATAAGTTCGCCGACTTTCAAGGATAGAATAAAATAGCCATAAACGAAAAAAGGCTACCTATATAGGTAGCCTCTTAGAATTCTTTGATTCAGTATTATGCTTTTTTAACAAAAATCTGATCTGTTTCACGTGTTTGCTGAAACCAAAAACGCTTTCTGCCTGATGATTTAGACATGTTTGTACCCTTTTTAATATAATTTTGCATCAATATGCATGGAGCCTGAAACGATTTACTTATTTGATGTAATTATACGAAAGGAAACTTCTAGACATGAACTTATGAGGCAGATGTTGGAAATGTTTCTTATTGCACACGGTTGTATTACATTTAAATAGGTCTACTTTTAGGCCTGTTATTTACGATTGATCATTGTTTTACACTGAGCAATCGTAAATAAATGCTGGCTATAAGCCAGCATTACTTCGAAGAATAAATCTTCTAATTATAAAGCTACAACGTTTGCAGCTTGAAGACCTTTCTGGCCTTGTTCAACTTCAAAAGAAACCTTTTGACCTTCAGCAAGAGTTTTGAAACCCTCTGAAGCGATAGCACGGAAGTGAACGAATACGTCAGCGCCGCCGTTGTCTTGAGTAATGAAACCGAAACCTTTCTCTTCGTTAAACCACTTTACGATACCAGTTGTGTTAGACATAATATGTCCCTTATAAAAATTCATTAAAAAATTCGCAGAGTTGCGATATTGCCAAGAAGTTGAATTATTAAATGTACGTGAAGCTAAGGGAAACACTGAGGACAAAAACTGAAAGCAAATGTATCTTAGGGTTTAACTTTTACTTATACTGCATTAATAACCCTGAACAACAGAGCGAGACGAATAATACCAGACTATTGGTTTCTGTAAAGCGTTATTTTCAAATAAACAAAAAAACATCTCTAGCGGGTTTTCCAGCAAAGACAAAAAATCCAGCAATCTACATTGTTGGCTAATTCATACTAGGCAGCAAAGCCTGCCGTGATAACACCCTTTATGGACCCTTTCTTCACCACAGCCTGTAATCACATCAGAAGTCATAACCAACATGGCGGGGGTTGATTCATTACTGCACCTAAAATAAGTACACCTCGCTGCCCTACACGGTCTTATAAAATACCTATACATAGTTACAAGGCTACAAGGCTACAAGGCTACAAGGCTACAAGGCTACAAGGCTACAAGGCTACAAGGCTACAAGGCTACAAGACTACAAGGCTACAAGGCTACAAGCATGGCTGTAATATTCACTTAAGTTTTATTGTTATGCTTTATTTATACAGAGCAATTTAAATCTAAATTAAAACTGCCTGCTTAACCTTTAAATAAAAGTTCAAGCAAGCAGCATTTATTTTTCAAACAGAAGTTCATCTATTATTAATAATAGATAATGCCTTCACCTTGAGTCACTAATGTACCGGCTTCATTCTTCAATATTTTATCTAAATCAAATAGAGAACCAATGGCTGAATTGCCTCGTCCTGTTTCTACGAATTTACAAACAGCATCGATCTTAGGCCCCATAGAACCAGCAGGGAAAGTAAATTCAGATAAACCAGCAGGCGTTGCCTGTTTCATTTCAGCTTGATCTTCTTTTCCATAATTACGGTAGATTGAACCATCCGTTAAAATGATAAATAAATCAGCATCGAGTTTTTCTGCTAACAACTCTGCAGTCAGATCTTTATCGATAACACATTCAACCCCAGTGCTCTTTCTATCTTCAATACTGACAGGAACCCCACCACCACCACAAGCGATAACTAAATTACCCGCTTTTAATAAGGTTTCAATCTGTTGTAATTCAACAATATCTTTTGGCATTGGTGATGGAACAACGCGACGATAGTATTCTCCATCAGGTTTGAACATCATTGGTGATGACGCCATGATCTCTTCAGCGCGCTCTGCTGTATATACAGGACCAACAAACTTCGTTGGGTTTGCAAATGCAGGGTCTGATTTACTAACTTCTGTCTGTGTAACCAAGGTCGCTATCGCTAAAGAATCATCAACGTTACGTAATTCTTGTTGCAGCATATAGCCAACCATACCGCATGTCTGCGAACCTAACACATCCATAGGATATGGTGTAGTTTCAGGCGAGTACTCTTGATATGCTGAGTTCTGCTCCATTAATAAACCTACCTGAGGTCCATTTCCGTGCACAACGACAATCTCATGCTCTTTAGCTATTGCTGCAATACTTGCTGCTGATTGTATAATATTCTTACGTTGATTCTCGGCAGTTAATGCTTGGCCTCTTGCCAATAAGGCATTGCCACCTAATGCTAATACTATGCGCATATGATCGTATCTCTCTATATTTTAATTATTATATTTGAATTTAATTCCATTAAATATTAACTTTAGTAATCACTGTCACTTTATAAGTTAGTTATTTTTATAATGAATTTAACCTATCACAACACGTTGTTATTAATTGTTTTGTAACCTTGCAGTTAAAAAACAATTAATCACTTTAAATGCTTGCGTAATTAATATGTCGCTATAGTAGGGTAAAAGAAATGTCGGAAATGTGACAAATATCAAGATATACCATCACTAGAAACAGCCTGAATTAATTAGAACTATTCATTATTCGATTAAATATCCAGTTTTTTTCACACAATCTCACTTAGGCGGTCTATTTTTTATGATTGATTCGTCACTAGTGAATATTATCTCAGCCATCTCCTTTTCAATTCATTGGTATTTTGTTAAATATTGATAAGTTGATCACGATATTCATACCGTGCACCAATATCAGGTTAGAAGATCATCACTCAAAGTGCTTTTAATTAAGTAATTATGCATAGATACAAAAACGCCGTGAAAATTCACGGCATTTTGCAATATTGTTTTAAACAGTAATACCTATCTAGCGATTTATCATTTGATCACGCTCTGGTCCGACAGATACCATCTTCACAGGTACACCCATTAGCTCTTCAATACGTAATACATATTTCTGTGCGGCTAATGGCAAGCTTTCAAATGTACGGCAGCCTGTAATATCTTCATCCCAAGCTTCTAATTGCTCGTAGATTGGCGCAAGAGTTGCTGTTTGAGGCCAGATTGGATTTTCACAGTGTTCACCATCATAAGCGACACAAATCTTAAGATCTGTCATACCACTTAGGCAATCAATTTTAGTTAAAGCAACCTCTGTCGCGGCCTGAAGCTCAACACCATTACGTGTTGCGACTGCATCAAAATAGCCCATATCACGTGGACGACCTGTTACTGCACCATACTCGTTAGCTGCTTCACGGAAGTTATCTTGTTCAGCCATTGCTGTAATTAGCGTGCCAGTACCTACTGATGAACTAAAAGACTTGGCAACGGCAATAACACGCTCAGGACGTAACGCAGGCAAACCACTACCAATACCAGCATAAGCAGCTGTCACATTTGATGATGTTGTCCAAGGATATTCACCAAACACAAGATCACGACCAGCACCAAGCTGTGCTTCAAACAATAACCCTTTATCTTGCGCTTGCAAGGCTTTTAGCGGTTCTGTAACGTTACAAATAGCATCTTGCCAAGGTGCTGACACTTCTAATAACCACTCTGTCATTTCTTCTGCCGTTTGGCTAAATTCAAATGACGGGTACAAGGCTTTAAGTTGGGGCAATTTCCAATCTAACATGAACTTAATGCGCTCAAGTAGCACTTCAGGTTGCTTAAGCCAACCAACCAAGATACCTTTTTTCATTACCCGGTCGCCATAAGCGGGTGCTATGCCCTGACGTGTTGAACCGTATGCGCCATCACCTAAACGCTCTTCTTCTAGCGTATCTTCAATAGCATGGAGTGGAAGACAAAGTGTTGCACGGTCGGAAATGCACATTTTAACATTCACGCCGGCAGCTTTAACTTCTGCTAGTTCTTCAGTTAAAGGCGCAGGGCTTATCACCATGCCAGGACCTAGCACCGCAATACAGTCGGGATTGAACACGCCGCTTGGCAGTTGGTGTAATTTAAATGTTCCGAAGTCATTAACAACGGTATGGCCAGCATTGTTACCGCCTTGAAAGCGAATACTTGCAGATGCACCACCTGCCAAATAATCTACGATACGGCCTTTACCTTCATCACCCCAGTTAGCACCAACAACAACAATAGACGACATGATTCATTCTCCTCAAAAGCGAAGTACCTATCCTATTCCTTAAGATTGAATATGAAAAATTAATTATAATTATCACCTTGATAAGAATTCCATATGAGACTATTGTGCAGATGATCAAAAAACAGATAGGTAGTCACATGCTAGACATCCATTGGTTAAACACATTTGTTACCCTTGCCAAACTTGAACATTTTGGTAAAACAGCCATTAAACTTCATATGACTCAGCCGAATGTTAGCCTTCATATCAAACAGTTAGAAAAGAGTACACATGTAAAACTAATTGAACGAAATCCATTTAGATTGACCCAAGCGGGCGAACGTTTACTGCAAAGTGCAGAAAATACCTTAATGGAATTACAGACTTGTCAGGCTGATTTAAATGCCATCAATGATCTAAGCCAAGGCACGTTAACCTTAGCCGCCAGTGATATCATTTCCCGTTTATTATTGATCTCACCTTTTCAAACATTCAAAAAAGAATTCCCCGGCATTGACCTATCGTTACTCAACACGACCTCAGCCCAAGCTGCCGACTTAGTAAAAAGTGCAAAAGCAGATCTTGGTTTTGTTATCGCCCAAAAGGAAAGCCAGCCACTCCACTTCACTGAATTACATCAGGTGAAATGGTGTGCATTGGGTAATGGGTTACAAGAAGAGCCCACCCTTATTCTATTAGGGCACGATACCAGAACGCGTGATTTGATTGATTTGGCACTGCCTAGCCTGCAACTACCCAGTTATCGCGTCATGGAAGTTGGTAGTGTTGATGCGCAAATCGACTGGGCAGAAGCTGGATTTGGTGTAGCGATCGTTCCGGCTTTTTCGCTGCACCCTAAACTTAATCTACAAACAACCATAACCCCGCTACCCGACTTCCCAACCACCAGCCTAGGATACATTGTTCGTCAAAACCAAGTGCTTTCACGTGCTATCAAACAACTGTTGCATTGGGTCGCTGAAGAGATACAGCGCTCGCAACATAGTGTGTAAATCTGACGCTCAATAGATACGTTTAACGCCAATAAAAAACGCCTCTGTCAGAGTAACCAACAGAGGCGTTTTAGTGTACTTCATTAAAAATTGATGTATTTATGCTGCTTTGTCGTTATTCGATGTGGCATCTTTACCACTAAAGGACTTTTTTATATCACTATCAGTCTCTTTGTCAGATGCTGTGCTTTGTTCACTCAGAACTTCAGCTAAAGTTGAACGCGACAATCGCCCTTCCACTTCACCCTCTGCATTCAATACTGGTAACGGGTGATCGCTCTCTAGTGTTTCAGGAATCACCGCTTCCAACAATGCATCTGTTTGTACTGAAGGCACGTCTTCTAACATAGATTCATCAATCGCATTGCCATAATCCGCTTTCTCAACATTTTCGAGCGTTTCTTGCGTGATAACCCCTTGGTAGCCCTCATCGTTAATGAAGTAACCGTAATCATCTTTAGCTTTACGCATTTCCGCGACGGCTTCACCAATCGTTTCAGCCGAAATTCTCACGACTTGTGGTTTCATCACTGTTTCTACCGTCAAGGCACGTGCACGGTTAACGTCTTTAACAAATGCTTCTACGTAATCATCAGCTGGGTTCAATAAGATATCAACAGGCTCACCTTGTTGAACCAACACACCATCACGCAAAATGGCAATTTTATCGCCCAAGCGTAATGCTTCATCTAAATCATGAGTAATAAATACGATCGTTTTGTGCAGCTTTTCTTGTAACTCAATAAGCTGATCTTGCATCTCACTACGAATCAATGGGTCGAGCGCCGAAAAGGCTTCATCCATTAGCAAAATATCGGCATCAGTACATAAGGCGCGGGCTAACCCCACACGCTGTTGCTGCCCACCGGATAACTGGGATGGGTACTGATTTGCATATCCAGCCAAGCCGACGGTTTCAAGCCATTCATGGGCGCGAGCTTCCCAATCATTTTTACTCAAGCCTTGAATTTGTAAGCCATAACCAATGTTTTGCAACACAGTACGGTGTGGCATCAATCCAAATCGCTGGAATACCATCGACATTTTATTACGGCGAAAGTCTTGTAAGCCTTTCTCATTTAGGCTCATCACATCAGTACCCGCAATTTCAATCACACCTTCAGTAGGATCAATCAAGCGGTTAAAGTGACGAATAAGTGTCGATTTACCCGACCCCGACAAGCCCATGACGACAAAGATCTCACCTGGGTTTATATCCAAATTGATATCACAAAGCCCAACGGTGTGACCCGTTTCAGCCAAAATATCATCTTTCGATTTCCCGGCTTTCACTTGTTTCAGCACGGCTTTCGCATTGGGTCCAAATACTTTGTACAGATTTTTGACCCGAATAAGTGGTTTTATTTGTGATTTATCCGTCATGTTAGCGACCTCCTAAATGCTGTTGGGTACGCTTTGCATAGCTCTGAGAAATACGATCAAAAATGATGGCTAATGCCACAATCGCTAAACCGTTAAGTAAGCCTAAAGTAAAGTATTGGTTAGTAATTGATTTAAGTACAGGTTGTCCTAACCCTTTAACACCGATCATTGAAGCGATAACAACCATGGCGAGTGCCATCATGATAGTTTGGTTGATACCCGCCATGATATTCGGCATAGCCAACGGAATCTGCACGCCAAATAAGCGCTGCATAGGGCTTGCTCCGTAAGCTGTGGCAGCTTCAAGTACTTCTTCATCTACTAAACGAATACCAAGGTTAGTCAGACGAATAACGGGCGGCACTGCATAGATCACCACGGCAATCACACCTGGTATTTTACCAATACCCAATAACATAACGACCGGAATCAAATACACAAATGCGGGCATAGTTTGCATAATATCGAGCATTGGTGTGACAATTGATTGCACCCTATTGGATCGCGCCATTGCAATACCAATAGGTATTCCCACCCCGATGGCGACCATGGTTGAGACTAAAATAATACTCATGGTACGCATGGTGTTATCCCACATCCCAAACACACCAATGAGTGAAAAGGCGACAACAACACCAACGGTTAATTTCCAAGAACGGCTCGCCATAAACGCAAAGCCGGCCAACACACCAATAACAATCCACCATGGCGTGCCTAATAATAGTTTTTCAAACCAGATAAGGAACGATAACAGAGGGTCGAAGAAGGCTTCGATATTGTCACCGTATTCACGAGAAAAGGAGCGGTAAGCACCATCGAGAGTTTTACGAATTTCGAGCAGTTGATAGCGATCAAGCTGAGGAATTTCCGTTAACCATGATTTATCTGACATAACAATTTTTCCCTAAAATGCAAAAGCCCGACAGTCAATTGTCGGGCTCTATAAAGGTTTACAGCGCTGCTAACGCTTTTTTCACTTTGTCCGCTGTTTCAGGACTTACCCATTTCATCCAAATATCTGAGTTTTCATTCAAAAATTCTTCTGCAGCAAGCTCACCATCAGCTTGGTTATCTTCCATCCACGCTAGTAATGCATTCATTTTCGCATTGGTAAAGGCACGTGTAGATAAGTATTCCATCGCTGCTGGAGCACGCTTCGCAAAGGTCTCAGTCACAACAGTATCGACGGGAGATGGTGGGTACATCGTCACTTTGGGATCTAAACAATCTTCGTTGGTAGTACAGTCTTTGAATTGCTTTTCATCAATACCAGAACCGAAATCGACTTTCACCATTTTGTATTTACCCAAAACAGCTGTCGGAGCCCAATAATAACCAAACCATGCTTCTTCACGTTCATATGCTTTGGCAATCGAACCCGATAGACCAGCACCTGAACCCGGATCAATCAAATCAAAACCAGCTTTATCCAACTCTAAAGCATTGAATAAGTTGCCCGCAGAGATCTGACAATTCCAACCAGCAGGACATCCCATGAAAGCAGATTTATCTGGGTCTTCTGGGTGTTCAAATAATTTCGCGTTGGCTTTCACACCTTCGATAGTGGCTAAGGTTGGGTCTTTTTTCACCATATATTCCGGCACCCAAAAACCTTCTTCACCACCTTCTGATAAGCTGGAACCCGCATAACGAATACGACCTTCATCAACACCTTTGTCGAGAGCCGCTTTCATCGAGTTACTCCAGAATTCAGGTGCAACATCCGGCTGCCCTTTCTCGATCATCGATGCACCTGTTGGCATCGTATCGCCCGGCACCAATTCAGCATCACATCCATAACCGTGATCTAAGATAAAGCGGTCTATATTGGCAATTAATGTTGCTGAATTCCAGTTCATGTCTGCAATGGTCACTTTGCCACACTCTTCAGCGGAAGCGGTGAACGATACAGAGGCTAAAACAAGCGATGTCGCAAGAATTTTACGCATATAAATATCCTTATTTAAGGGTTTGATTCCTTACAAACCTTTCAATAGCTTACATGAATACAATCAAATTGCATCAAACATATTTTGTCATCTAATCAATTATTGGCGATAAATAGGAAATATCTAGTGCTTTAATGCGTTATTTCACAATAAACCAACAAATAAATGTTTAGTACTGTAATTATTACAGCTATCAACAATTATCCACCGGACTCCTTCCTAGCAGCCGTGTCAACTAAAGAACGTGTGCAAACTCACTTTCACTCTCAGGTATCCAATAAGAAAGTTAATGACGATTCTATCGTTACAAAAACAAACGCATTTTTTGTCGAGTCTGTCACATTTATTGATTAGAATAGACGCATTAGTATTTTCTTACTGTGGATGAACAACATGTATAAACTGGTTGCATTAGATATGGATGGCACCCTGCTTAATAGTCAGGGAAAGATTTCTGAAAAAACGAAACAAACCATCGCGGCAGCGCGTGAAAAAGGCATTGTGGTGGTATTAGCGTCTGGGCGTCCACTTGAAGGAATGACCGATGCGCTCAATGAATTAAACATGACTAGCAACGACGATTACGTTTTATGCTACAACGGTTCATTAGTTCAGCGAGTTGAAAGCCAAAGTGTTATTCGCAGCCAGCTATTATTAGGCAGTGATGCAAAAAACATCGCTAGCCTAAGCCATGATTTTGGTGTTCACGTACACGGGTTTTCTCGCCGCCAAGGTTTAATCACGCCAGAGAACAACCACTACACCCAACATGAAGCGACCATCAACGGTCTTGCTATTACTGAAATGGATTTCGCCGAATTAGATGACAACGAAGAAATATTAAAAGTAATGATGATTGATGAGCCCGAGTTATTATCAAAAGCTATCACTCAATTACCTGCAGCACTATACGATCAATACACCATCGTACAGAGCGCACCGTTTTTCTTGGAGTTTATGAACAAGAACAGCAATAAAGGTGCAGGCGTAAAAGCGTTAGCAGAGCATCTAGGCATTGATGCTAGTGAAGTCATTTGCATGGGCGATGCGGGAAATGACCATCACATGTTGGAATATGCAGGGCTTGGTATTGCCATGGGTAACGCAACCGACGATACCAAAGCGATTGCGAATTATATTACTGACAGTAACAATGACGATGGTGTTGCTACCGCAATAGAGAAATTTATTCTTAACGCTTAGTTATGAATTTATAACTCAACCAGAAAAGTGAAGGTCATGCTTATCATTGTATTCAGCCTTCGCTTTTTCTTTATTTTCAATATGTTGAATAATGACATTCTAACGTTCTTTGAACCATGCTGGGCGCTGTATTTTCTAACAGTAATCAGTGTATTAACCATTCATTTTTATATTTTATTCCACTATGCTTACTAAAGCATAAGATGACACTTAACGGAATGGAGTGGGAAATGTCTGACGAGAACATGCCTAAGGTGCAGGTTGAACCAAGGGAAAGGATCGCATCTAAATCAGGAAAGCCCAAACGTGTCAAAAAAGTGCGTGTCAAAAAAGAAAAATCCTCTCCCAATAAAGTAAAACGCTTAACAACGTTTGTACTTGCTTTATGTCTTGGTTTATTTGTTTTCTATATCGCCGCTGACCGTATTATCCCGTCTACAGATATGGCACGTGTTCGTGGTTTTGTTATTCCCATGACACCTTTAGTCTCTGGACGGTTAGCCGAAGTTACCGTAGAGCCCAATGAGATTGTTAACCCTGGCGATATTTTGGTGAAAATTGATTCTGCTGATTATGAGCTCGCGATTCAAGAAGCAGAGCAAGGGCTAGTTAATGCAGGGAAAAGCGTTGGCGTGCAAACGGCGTCTATTGCTTCAGCCCAAGCCAAATTAACCGACGCATTAGCCAATCAAGCCCACTTACGTGCACAAGCCAAACGTATCTTAACCATGGAAAAAAAAGGCATTGTCTCGAAGTCTGATGCCGATAAAACACGCGCTTCACTTGCCAGTGCGAAAGCACAAGTAGAAGCAGCACAAGCTGGTATAGAACAAGCAAAGAAACAACTAGGTTCTACTGGTCATGAAAATAGTGAAGTAAAATCAGCCTTATTAAAATTACAAAAGGCACAGCTTGATTTAGACCGCACGGTCATCAGGGCACCAGCGATTGGTGGGGTAACAAACTTCCGTTTAGATGAAGGCTTTTACGCCCAAGCGGGTCAACCATTATTCACCTTTGTTTCTGGTGAAGATGTTTGGATTGATGCCTATTTTCGTGAAAATAGCATTGGCAACATGAAAGTTGGCGATAGTGTCGAAATCGTTTTGGATTATGCTCCTGGTCGCGTTTTTGCAGGGAAAATAGCAGGTATTGATTGGGGCATTAGCTGGGGAGAAAATGAACAAGCAGGTAAACTAGCAGCCGTTACTTCTCAAACAGGTTGGCTACGACAGACCCAGCGTTTTCCGGTGACGATTCGATTTGATGATGATACCGCCCGAGGTTTTCGTCGAGTAGGTGGCCAAGCTGACATCATCGTGTATACCGAGCAATCTTCAATAATGAATACGTTTGGTCGAGTATGGATTCGTATAATGAGCTGGTTATCTTATGTCCGTTAACAATAATGAGCTAAGCGAAGACATATATACACCACCTACTGAGCAGGCCATTATTCAGCGTCGTATTTTCCGGTATGTGATAGGGCTTGTTGTCTCCTGTGCTTTAGCATTAGGTATTGGGTGGGGGCTGTCTTTTGTTGCGCCTGTCTTTCTCGCTAAATTTTTAGTAGATCACCAAAAGCCAACCTCCCATACAATCAGTCAATTACTCTTAGCAATGACGGTAACAATACTAATTGGCTTATCTGTCAGTGCAGGCATTACTCACTACCCATTGCCCTTGTTATTGCTACTGAGTTTACTGATGTTCATAGCCTACTACCTATTTATGGATCCACAGTGGAATTTTTTCGCGACCATTTTAATGATCGCGGTAATGCTCCTACCTTTCATGGGTACAATATCTCCAGGTTTGGCTGTTTACGTTGGTGTAGGGTTAACGACATCAGGGGTGGTGGCTGTATTGTTGTTTGGCTTACTTCACCTCGTATTACCCGATCTTACCCCCGTTAACGACAATCAAGCACCGCTCGCTAGTTCATTAACACATGACCAACGTGTATTCGAATCATTAAAAGCCTTAACCATTTCTTTTCCAATTATTGCTTATTTTTATTATTTCCAAATCACAGGTGCAATACTCACCATGGCATTTATTGGCCTTTTATCATTGCAGACTGCTGGCCAGAAAAGTGTCAAAGTCAGTATGTTTCTGCTGCTGACAAATATAATCGGTGGTTTAGTGGCTATTGTGTATTACGAGCTATTAGTTATGGTGCCGCATTTCTTATTCCTGCTCAGTCTTATTGCACTGATTGGTTTAGTGTTAGGTAAAAAAATCTTCAGCGAACCTGCTAAAGCGCCTATTTGGGCTGGCGTAATGTCGGCATTGCTAGTTTTACTTGGTTCCACTGTCGCTTCAGATAGCAAGTTGATGGACGATAACTTTTATATGCGTATTGCACAGATCATGATGGCAAGTATTTATATGATTGTGGTGTCGTTTATTTTAGATAAATGGCAGTACAAGCAGGAAGTCAAAGAGTGCTCTGAGTAAAGTTGATTTGGAGTAAACCCCCTACCTTATTGGCAAATTACAAACGTAAAAAAATTCTCACAATATAGCCGCTTTTTTGTCTCTCTTTAAGCTTATACTAATCTAGACAAACTCTGAGCTTATGGTTGATGCTGAACCGTTCATAACTGTCAGCGTGCTGGCTAGCCAACCCTTTTTGCAACATTGGTTCGACAGAGGTCTCTAAAATCTTTCGGCGTCAAACTGGTATGGCGTCTGAAAAATTTGGTCATATTCGTTGCCTCTTTAAACCCGAGCTGCAGCGAGATATCCAGTATTGAATACTGGCTAAAGGCCAACAAGCGTTTTGCCTCAAGCAAAATTCTGTCATCAATTAACTCTTTAACACTGCGACCTGAATAATCTTTCGCAATTTTATCAAGCTGTTTGATACTTTTACCCATTGTTTTTGCCAAATCCCCGACGGAAGGACGTTGGCTAAAAACTGTTTCGATATGCTTTTTTAATGCGTGATAATTAATATTCTTTTGACACAAACTGGTGTTATTACACAACGCTTGATAGTTAGGTACAATTTCTTTCAACATAAGAGCGCGCATTAAATTCCGAATGATTTCATCTTTATAGCTACTACCTTCACGGTGGTACTCTTGGTCAATTTGATCAAATAAACCACCGAGGTTATCTGCTGTTTCAGTAATACAATTAACTTCTTCAACCGCAGTTGCCATTACTTCTTGGTAAGGATCGTCGCCCCCCGAGTGTAAAAACTCATTACTAAAAGAAATGACGTACCCTTCTACGCTGCAATGTTCAGAAAAATGATGGACTTGATGTTTACCCAAGGTGAGCAGTGTACCTGGCTTTAATTGATACCTTTTGTAATCAATAAAATGATAGCCCTCCCCCTGAGTTATATAAACCAAGGCGCTAAACCGTAAACGGTGTGGTTTACCGATATAGAGCTGATCTCGTTGCTGGTAGAACGTCGCGATAGTGTTAAAAGAAAGCTCTAAATTAACACTCACATCGTTGAGCAATACTGCGGGAATATCTTTATTTATCACGATCATCCTAATAAAAAAGAGGCAACCCATGCCTCTTAGGTATCCTTCCTAATGTCATCAATAACTTAATAGTTCAGTTCTGATAACTCTGTTGCGACTTTTTGGTAATCAATCTCGATATCAGGTTCGATGGCGGTTTCCACCTCAATACTGAAAATGTACAGCGGCTTATTTTGCTTAGCAAGGGTACGTTGTGTCACAACACTCCCCCACAAGTGGGCAAGAATCAATACTGTTGAAACGCAGTAAAAAACATAAACTAGCGTTTTTCTCATCACTCACGTCCTCCAGTATTGCTCTGGCATTGACCATCTTCAGTTTGCTTTCGGTGTTGACGGTGTTGTTTTGCTCGTTTTTTTTGTACCTGTTTAAACCATGATTTATTGAACGTCAAAAAGTCAGTCATCGCATTAATTGGGCATAACGTCTGACACCACGGCCGACGAACCACCAATGATGTTAATAAAATAACAATTGTCAGAACAAAAAGGTACATCGTCCCAATCATGCCAAACATAATACCAAACGGTTCGTAAGAAAATGCGACCGGATTACGAAAATATGCGCCAAGACACAATGTAGTTAATAATAATACGCGAGGGAACCACAACAGAAATTCGTTTTTGATTGTGGAGGATTTTGCATTACCGACCTTCGCTAGGCATTGCTGCACCGCACCGAAAGGACAGATATTCTGACAGTAGACATTTCGGTTGTAATACAATATGTATACGATGCTTAATAGGATCAAGATTAAAGGCGTGTAATTCGCGAGACCATATAGCCAAGCACCAGAAATCACCATACCCATTGTGGATGCGGTATACAGCGTTGCTGAATAAAAACCGAATATCCCCATAGAGATAATAAGCACGACCCAGTTGATCATCACTTTCTTTTTATTTCGGGTTCTGCTCGCCCACACCGCGACACCAAAAAAGACGAATGCGGCTAAGTCTAACCACTGCAGCGAAGAAAAAACACTTTTCGACTCAGACAAAGTATAGCCGTAGATTTGCTCACGAACAGGCTTTGCAGCATGCTCAACTGCATCCATTAAGGCCGTTGAAGTTAGGGTCGCGCCCGTTATGCTATCAAACGTGATGGTGGTATCAATATGTTGACCTAAAATACGGTCAACAACCCCACTCTGCATGACTTTGTCTAAATAGGTTGAAGTCTCTTTTGAATCAATAATTGCAAGTGCTTGTAATGTACCCGTGGGTGAAATATTAATGCCAGCGACCATCTCGCCGCCATAACCAATACCGCTTCCTACACTTATCCATTCAACTACGTTACTTTCATTATCACTTCGCACCACACCTTGGAAGGTATTAGATCCTGCTGGTTCAAGTTGCTCCGATTGAAGGGTTAAATAGGATAATTGAGCCTGTTGATTATGTTGACTCCGATCCCCTCCTAAATACCAAAAGACAGCAAACAGTAAGATTGAAAGTACACTAATAAACTTATCAAATACTTTTGATTTTGATTTCGAAGACGTTTTTTTCATCATATTTTATTATCCCCGTATTATGACAATACGGGGATATACCTTATTCACTAATGTTAATGCTTATATCCTTCGGTTTCATTGTAATCAAAAGCCGCAATAACAATGCACCCACAATGATTAGCAACGTTCCAGCAAAGCCGAGTAAATACCAGCCAGCTAAACCTTCATTCTCACCCAATAAAGTAAATGCACCAGCAATGGTCAACATCATCGAGAACCACCAGCCACCAACTAAGCACCATTTCCACAGCTTCATTCCCAGCTGATATTCTTTAGCCCATTGATTTGCACCAGCAAACACTAATATTTGCAGTGCGCCTAATCCCATCCAAAATAGCGGGTCTAATACCGTTGATTGTGGAAACATTAAAATCCCTCCCAGTTTCCGTCATATTCCCAAGTTTTGGTGACTTTCAAATAATTTTCACTACGTAACCATTCTGGTGGCTGGTGATAGCCAGCAAATCGCCCGCCATTCCAATCACCGTGAAACGCTTCTGCATCGGGGTAATAAAAGAAGTTATGCTGCATCGCTAGCAGCGCTTTACGTGTAGCGCCGGTAGGGTCTCGCGGATCCGCTTCTTTCACCAACGCGTGTATCCAGTTGTTTTTACGGGTATAAGGACAAATTGCGATACACACACGACAGCCCATCCCCGTTTCAGTTGGCCCTTGGCGCCATAACTTCCAACAGCCATCTTGGTTAAAGGCAAACTTACGATAACCACGAACCACTGCATCTGGTTTATCGGCATGGCTAATCGATCCACTTGGGCACGAATCAGCGCAAATCTTACACTCTTCGCAAAAGTGCTGAACTTTAGTATTGATAGGTTTATCGGCTTCAAGATCAAGATCGGTGATCACCGCCGCTAATCGAATATTTGGCCCCAGCTCTGGCGTTAGTAAAATACCATTGCGCGCTGCTTCCCCCATACCCGCCTGAATAGCAAGTGGTGGCACAATGATCTCGTAATCAGAACCGGGCCATTGTGGTCGCGCAGCATAGCCAAGCTCACCTAAATAAGCGGCCATCAAACCAGCTGCATTTTTGGCTCTAAAATAACCATCATACGAGGTAGAATAGCCAATCGCCGCATACATTGGATCCCAGTTCATCGGCGTACCAAAAACAATGACATTTTTCCAGTGCTTGGGAATCGATTCATCCCACTCAGGCATGCCGCGCATGGTATTTTTAAACACAAAATTGGGATCCATTTTAGTGATCCCGACAATGCTCATACCAAATTTAAACGCCATTTTTTTGATCAGATCAGAGGCATGTTGGGGCGATTTAAATTCCTGCTGTTCCCTTTTTACCCATTGAAAATCCACTTCATCTGGATGGCCGTTTGGCTTTGGTGGGAAATTACTGTACAGCCCACGCATAAAGGCAGCCGAATGGGCCCAACCTAGGGCAAATTGATCACGGTGCTTTTCGACATTTTGATCATGCTTCACTTTTTCACTAAAGGATTGGTACATGTCATCCCAACGTTCTGGATAGCGCGAGTAATACTCTCTTATTCGTGCATCCGGAATTGTTTTCCAATCAGGCGTGGGTACCCAGCCATCTTTCATTAATGTTGAAAGCACACCAGTACGGTGAAATAAGAAATCGCTCCACTCAGGACGTACCAGTTTGCCTGCCACTTCTAACGTTGGCGCACTATCAACTCGGAAAGGTTCACGATTAAAGAACATATCTTTACCCGCTTCCGTTCGGCCATACCCCACATTGGCATCGGGATCGCGGCCAAGAGCAAAACCAGCCCCTGCCGATGCACCAACTGTAACCGCTGCAGCGGCTACGCCTCCCATCTTTAGAAAATTACGGCGCGAAGGGTTATCTGCACCTTCTATTGTGCTATTTTTAGATTTCACTGTTGCTCCCCAATACTAGCTAATTACACTCACAGCAATACTATTTTGCTGTCTGATCTCATTAATTTGGTTACGATAAGTGCTGCTATAGTGCGTTGATAGTTTGTTAAGCTCTGCCATCACACACTCAGCATCTAACCACTGCTTGGTGTGGTAATAGGTAAGAAAAAGCTGTTCAAGCAGCTCGCTGTCATGTGGGTCAAATGCCAATAAGCATTTCAAATCGGGCTCTAACACGCTCCACTGATGAGCGCCAATTTGAGCTTTTATTCTTAAATGCAACACATCGTAAGAGTCAGGGGTATTACTGAGGTAATGGTTGAAGGCGGCAATGGCTTCTTCATAACGTTGACATTGAAATGCTAAAATGCCACTTAATCGAACCAGCTCCATGGATGTGATTTCATTATCAATCGATAATTGGATCCAGCGATCCGCTTGTTCTGTATTTTTAAGTGCTAAATACGCACTGATCGCAGTGATGTAAGTCGCTACAATCGTTTTGTCCAAGGTGAACACTTTTTCACAATAGTTAGCCGCTTGTTTAAATTCACTATCTTGGTAATAGCAGCCCGCTAAATTTTGATAACCGCCCGATAATTCAGGTGCAAGCGCAATAACCTGTTCAAACATCTCGATTGCCGCCGCATTTTCACCGGTATAGATGTGATTAAAACCAAGGTGGTTAAAACACATGTAATTATTAGGGTTAGACTTTATCCCATCTTCAAACATTGCTCGGGCATGTTCATGATCCCCTAACTGCTGATAGATAAGTCCAGCCTTTAAACTAAATTCATCATTGGATAACTGAGTTCGAAAATGATTAATAACCGCCAGCGCAAGCTGACATAACTTAGCCGACATTAAGATGTTATAAACGGTATCGAGCTGGTTTAGCGACAAACTTCCACGACGAATGATATCGCTAAAAAAAGCGGTGAATGCTTCATGCTCTAACCAGTCATTTTTATTTTCATCCTCACCGCTATTTACAGTACTAAACTGACTTTTAATAAAGTTATATTTATAATTCAGGTTATCTTCGATATTACCCTCATATAAAAAGCCGCCGGTTTTTTCCTGAAGGTATTGATAGAGTTCTAGCCACTTTGTATCCATCATGTCGTTACGCCAAATCATTTTGAATAATGTTATGGTACGTACAAATAAAGTGGTTAAAAGGTCAAAAAATACCTTCAACCGATAGATAACCTCCCTTTCTTTTAATTATTGATAATGATCAAATTTTATTTAGTACTCTTATACCAATATATAAATCTGCTTAATTGTTTTGTTCTTATATCTCATTAATTTGATCAATTATCAGTTTATAACTACATTGCACAAACCTTCAGTACAGGCAATGTGCTTTCGCTTCGCTCAGGTGAACCCAATCTAGGATTTTGCATCTCTATATTATTGGGTAAAGTCTAGACGTAAAAAAGCAGCTAACAGAGTAGTGGCTTCTTTAAATATGGTGGAGTGTTCTGGGTGAGGTGGATTTGGAACAAATCCCTCTTACCACATGCGCTAAACGCATACTACGACAACAAAAAGCTACAGTTCTATAAATGTTAGATTTCACAATTAACACTTGTACTTTTCACCCCTCCAAGCACTTAAAAAAACATACCTTTTCTTTCAACACATTTGGTTATCGGCCCTTTTGCTGAGTACAAATTGAATAAAAAACGAGATTTACATCACTCTATTCAAGCAACAGCAGATGTAGCATACATAAATAGTTTGATAACAATCACCATTGGTACACATCTATTATGCCTTACTTACACTTTATTTTTGGCCTTGCTGTCGTTGCTGCCCTTGCCTTATTGGTCAGCAAAGATCGCAAGAGCATTAAACTTCGCTATATTATTCAGCTTCTCGTGATTGAAATGGGTGTCGCTTATTTCTTACTGAATTCTTCAACTGGAACAGGGATTATCGCCGAATTTGCAGGCGGTTTTAATGGCCTAATGGCATTCGCAGCTGAAGGTACAAACTTTGTCTTTGGCGGATTAGTCAATGAAGGTGGCTTCGATTTCTTCCTGCAAGTATTAATGCCCATTGTCTTTATTTCGGCCCTTATTGGTATTTTACAGCACATTAAAGTGCTGCCCGTGGTAATTAGTGCAATTGGCTACTTACTCTCTAAAATTAACGGCATGGGTAAACTTGAGTCATTTAACGCCATCAGCGCATTAATGGTTGGTCAATCAGAGAACTTCATCACTTATAAAGACATTTTGGGCCGTATGTCAGAGCGCCGTATGTACACATTAGCAGCCACAGCTATGTCTACAGTATCTATGTCGATAGTCGGTTCATACATGCAGCTCATCGCTCCTAAATTTGTAGTGGCCGCATTATTTTTGAACATGTTCAGCACCTTTATTATTCTGTCGATCATTAACCCTTATGATCATGAGGCAGAAGTAAGCTTTGACGATATGATGGCCGATGAATCAATTGAAAAACTTACGTTTTTTGAAATGCTCGGCGAATATATTCTTACGGGATTTAAAGTCGCGGTAATTGTCGCTGCAATGCTGATTGGTTTTATCTCACTCATAGCCATGATCAACGCAGGTTTCACCTACGCCTTCGGTATTAGCTTCCAAGATCTGATCGGTTATGCGTTCTACCCGATTGCATGGCTAATGGGAATTCCTGCCAACGAAGCCTTGCAAGCCGGTAGCATCATGGCGACTAAATTAGTCTCAAACGAGTTTGTGGCAATGATGGCATTACAAGATCAGTTGGGCAGCCTTTCTGCACATACAGTCGGTACAATTTCTATCTTCTTGGTGTCTTTCGCTAACTTCAGCTCAATTGGTATCATTGCGGGTGCTGTTAAAGGGGTCAACGAAGAGAAAGGTAATATGGTTGCCCGCTTCGGCTTACGCTTACTGTATGGCTCGACTTTGGTCAGCATTCTATCGGCAATGATCGCCAACATCATGCTGGCTTAATTATCACGCAAAAAATCAAAAGGCCAGCATTTCTGCTGGCCTTTTTGTATCTGGCGGAGTGTTCTGGATAAAGCTGATTTGGAACAAATTCCTCTTGCCACATGCGCTAAACGCAAAAAGGGCGCTGATAAATCAGCGCCCTTTTCTAAATGTGGCGGAGAGATAGGGATTTGAACCCTAGAAGGGCTATAAACCCTTGCCGGTTTTCAAGACCGGTGCTTTCGACCACTCAGCCATCTCTCCAACGCGGTGAATAGTACGTATAAGAGCTGAGGCTGTAAATAGCATTACTGATCAACCGTTCAGGAATCCAGCAATCACAGCGAACTTTTACTTTACTCTAACAAGGCACTCGATTTCTTTAAGCTAATAGCGTTAAAATTTCACATTTAACAACCATTTATTAAGACGCATGCTGACCCTTTACCCTCTCTTACGAATAGCGTATCTAAGGCTGTACATCTTGATTGATGTTTTGGTCTCACTATTTCCGACCAATATAGTTCATTCATCCATTATTCATTTTCGATCCTTTATGCTTCACATCATCAACTCACCTAATTCGATTAAATAAGCATAATAATGAAAAAAATACTTTTACTGTCTAGCCTTCTTATTCTTTCTCCAATGGCATTCGCCAACACCAATAGCTTGAACAACCATGGTTTCAACGATCAAGGCTTAAACGATCAAGGTTTCTTTGGCCCGAGTGAAACCTCAGTGAAAGCGGCAAAAGAAGGAAAAGATGACCAACCAGTCACCCTTACAGGCTACATCACAGCCTCTTTAGGTGACGAAATGTATACATTCTCCGACGGCCAAGACAATATCTCGGTAGAGATCGATAACGACAAGTGGCACGGTATTAAAGTGACGCCTGAAACAAAAGTAACCATTACAGGTGAAATTGATGAAGAGTGGTTCAACTCCCACATTAATGAATGGTTCAGCACAAAAATCGATGTTGAACGTATTCAATTAGCCATTCAATAATTCGCCAAGCTCCCCAGCCACTTAATCAGTCATAGCATTGCAGTTTAAGCCACTGGCTTAGTATTTTAATTTCTGGTTGTTTGGCTCGGGATTTTTTATACACAAAATACAAACTATCGCCGGTAGGTAGTTCATGCATTGGAATTCTAATCAAGTCCTGAAGCCGATCTTGGTCTGTCATAAAGTAATCATTAAGAAAGGCGATTCCTTGATGGTACTTCGCCGCTTCAGCAGCCAAAATCATATGACTAAAATGAATCACTTTTACATCGTCTGGTAACTCAAACCCACCAAGCTCACACCATAGTCGCCAATCTTTCTTTTCAGTGCCATCTTTAAAGATTGAACGTACTGATAATAAAGGCTGCTCCCACAATGCTTCTGGTAACGACTTTCCTTGCATTTCATACCACAGTTTAGGGCTGCAAAATGGGTATAGCTGCTCTTTATATAAAAACTCACTAACAAAGTTCCGTGAAGGAGGGTAAGCAGTAACAAAGCAATCAGCCACTTGATCACTACATTCTGGCTCGTCGGCCACCATATTCAAGGTAAGATCAATTTCAGGGTGTAACTGTCGTAAGTTATCTAATCGAGGCACCAGCCACTTTACCGCTAACGTACTATAAATCGCTAAGCGGACTTTTCCATCCTCACCTTCCCGTAACTTCTGACTCGCGTGCGAAATACTGATGAGGGCAGAATTAATTTCCTCTTGATAACGCTCACCGATAACGGTTAACGATAACCTTCGCCCTTGACGAATAAAAAGGTCTTCACCTAGGTATTCTTCAAGTAATTTAACCTGATGGCTAACCGCACTTTGGGTAACATTTAATGCTTCAGCCGCTTTAGAAAAGCTATTAAAACGCGCAACAGACTCAAAGCATTGAACAGCGCGTAACGGGGGTAATTTCATTATTAGCTCAACTAATACTAAGTTAATTTATATCATTATACTTCATCCTTAAGATTCTCTATCCTCCAAAAATCACTTTCTGTGATCTATCGGCTAATCGTAAATTTCAAAGCAATTTATTCGTTATTTCCGTTTCTACATTAATGCCTCATGCCCCAAAAAAAGGAGTCGTGTTATGCCTAAAATATCTGTTGGTCTTGCCATGACCCTGCTTATTGTGGGGAATTTGGTTGCTGTTTTTTCTGACGCATTAATTAAAACACTGGATGCCAATACTGCTATTTTTCAGTTTGTCTTTTTTAGGCAGCTGACTGCAGTTTTGATTCTTACTCCATTTTGTTTATCTTCATCGAAGAAGAGTTTTATTGATGGATTGAAATGGCACGCATTACGGGCTCACATTTGGCTTTTTGGTGCTATTTTCATGGTGATTGCCATTAATTCAATGCCGCTCGCGACAGCAAATGCCATTTTCTATGCTGCGCCGTTAATCATGTTACCGATGGCGATGATGCTTTTTAGTGAAAAGCTCACTAAACATTCTGTTGCTGCAGGTATGCTCGGCTTTGCTGGCGTATTAGTCGTTATAAGGCCAACTGAACTTAATTGGGCTGCAATGGCCGCACTCGTTGTTGCCGTTACGTTAGCTGCGAATAATTTATTAATTCGAAAACTACCAACCCATCAAACCGTTGCTCAAACATTATTGTTAACAAACCTTGCGGGTATGCCTGCTGCATTGGGTTTAGCCTTGTGGGAAGGACAACCTTGGGATTGGGCACCGTTATTAACCGCTGCTGGCTCAAGTGCATTTATTTTGGTTTATGCGGCAACCTGCGTGATCGCCTACCGCTCAGCAGAGAGCAATAAAATTGCCAGTGCGGAATATAGCGGCTTATTAGGTGCGGTTGGTGTGGGCTTATTGTGGTTTGATGAAGTACCTGATTTAGCAATGCTAATTGGAACAACAATGATTATATTGCCTCTGGTATGGCTTGCCCGTATTGAGAAAAAGAAGCAAAAACAACTTTTACAAACTGAATTATAAATAGGACTTATCTTAATGACTGCTTTTCTACTTTCTCAGATAATTATTGGGTTCGCAGCCTTTTTTGATCTTTTATCTTTTCAGTTTAAAGAAAGAAAAAAAATCATCATTTGTTTCGTTTTTGCAGTCATTTTAATTGCTATTCATTTTGCATTATTAGAACAATGGACAGCAGCAGGGTTAATGGCTCTTGCGGCGGTTCGATACATCACGAGCCTTTTTACGACATCTAGACAAATGGTCGTACTGTTCTCAATAAGCTCGCTTGTTGTTACATATTTTACTTATGCTGGCTTCATTAGTTTAATCAGCTGCGCTGCGTCTCTTTTTCAAAATGGAGCCGCCTTTTCTAAAGAAGATAAACGGTTGCGCCAGTTTATGATTCTCGCGACCAGTTGTTGGATTGTGCATAACATTATTATTGGCTCTCCTACTGCTGTTCTGCTTGAGTTGCTTTTTATTACCAGTAATTTTGTAGGCTATTACCGTTACTACGTTAAAACCCCAAAAGAAGTAGCGGAAGCATAAAATTCAGCGTGTAACAGAAAAGAAATTGCACTTATTTATCTTTCAACATTACAGAAGAACTCTGCTATGGTTGTTCTCGTAAGGGTGAATTAAACATAAAATCAATCTGTTGATATAAAAATAATGATAGCCCCTCAACGAAACTCGATAAATTGCTCTTTAGGAATGGAATGATGAAGAAAGTATGCTCAATGCTTGCGGGAATGCTAGTCAGTATTCTACTTGCAGGCTGTACAACGAATGAAAATTACAGACCACCGGATGATCTCGAAAGCAAAGTAAGAGCAGAGCAACGTAAAGAAGAAGCTAACTGTATGTTGAATGGCTCTGCTAACTGTTTTTAATTAAAAGCGACAAAGCTCCAAACATTTAAAAAAGCCCTGATGAAGAATATTCATCAAGGCTTTTTTATTCATTCAACCTAACTTTGCATTATTGCTGTTTTTCACGCCAATCATTGCCTGATACTGTACACACATTAGTTATCCAGTCTATTAGGGCACACCATGAAACCTTGGTTTAAATTCATCCCACTTATTATGCTTGTTAGTTACTTCTTTTATTATGATGTTATTGATCCAATGGATAAAAATGCACCTAGTACACAAACAACGATTTCAGCATCACAAAATTCAGAAAAGTGATATTTACCTTCAATTACGAAGAGAAACGAAATAAGAACTCAATAAATAGCAACAAATAGCAACCCGTGACTACATGCAGAGTTACAAACGTTTAATAATTCTGCATCACATGGACAATCTTACGTTTCAATTTTGTCCATACCTGTAGCACATTGATAGTGGTACGCTATACTCAACAAATGATTCGAAAATCAAAATTCTAATACTCGCTGTATTGAAAACTTCTTCCAAATCACATACCTCCAGTGTATATCGTATGTGATTTGGTTTTTTCATTTCCTTCTTTTACTTCTTAAATTACTTTCTAGTCCCTTTGATTCAAATTCTCAGCCTCACCCACAAATGAGAACTATGTGCATTTGCAAGTAATGTGCGTATAATCATCATACAAATTTGGTTAGGGTTATTTTTATGTCAACCATTCGAGTATTACTTTCTACTTCAACAAACCCTTGGTTTAACTTAGCCGTTGAAGACAACATCTTCAGGTCTATGTCTAACAAGCAACGTGTTCTCTTTTTATGGCGAAATGCTGATAGTGTTGTTATAGGTCGAGCTCAAAACCCATGGAAAGAATGTAATACACGAAAGATGGAACAAAATGGTATTACACTTGCGCGCCGTCAAAGCGGTGGCGGTGCCGTTTTTCATGACTTAGGTAATACCAACTTTACGTTCATGGCAGGTAAACCAGAATATGATAAAACAGTGTCTACAAATATTGTATTAAACGCGTTGAAGACATTGCATGTAAAGGCTAAATCAACCGGACGAAATGATCTGGTTATTGAAGATAGCGAAGGGGAACGAAAATTTTCTGGTTCGGCATACCGTGAAACGATGGATAGAGGCTTCCATCATGGCACGTTATTACTGAATGCAGATCTAGGACGTCTCGCCAACTATTTACGCCCTGACCCTAAAAAGCTTCAAGCAAAAGGCATCCAATCTGTACGTTCTCGCGTAGCTAATTTAAACGAGATTAATCCTGAAATTAACCATGACAATGTATGCACTGCTATAATAGATGCTTTCTTTCAGCATTATGGTGAAAAGGTAGAGCCAGAATATATATCACCAGAGTCATTACCAGAACTACCCGATTTCACAGAGAAATTTGAGCATCAAAGTAGCTGGCTATGGAATTTTGGGAACACCCCAGAATTTATGCATACATTAAGTGAACGCTTTACATGGGGGGGAATTGAATTACATCTCGATATAAAAAAGGCACACATAGTCAAAGCACAAATATTCACAGATAGCCTTAATCCAACCCCATTAGAAACATTGTCTGAAGCACTTATTGACCAGCCATATAGCATTGATGCTTTTAACAAAGTCATTAACAAAACAGCAAAGGCTTTTCCAGAAAGCGCCAATGAGTTAGCTGAACT
Organism: Photobacterium frigidiphilum; assembly: GCF_003025615.1. Classification (GTDB taxonomy): domain Bacteria; phylum Pseudomonadota; class Gammaproteobacteria; order Enterobacterales; family Vibrionaceae; genus Photobacterium; species Photobacterium frigidiphilum. The sequence continues at coordinate 36,324 of NZ_PYMJ01000034.1, forward strand.
ACAAAAATGGCTTACAACCGCGATTGCGTAAATTATAAGAATATTCAGTGCACATAGTTACATGTCCCATTCCACTATATGCCCTTCATCATAAACGCCATCACTGTATGCGGGTGTATAGTTGATAAAAATATTCTTTTTCGCAACGGGTACATGCTCTGAAATCGTATTGGCAATGAGTTCTAACATTGCCATTATCTGTTGCTCAGTATTGAAATTAGGAGCAATTAAATCAACGAGTAATGGATGCGTATTGATTCCTTGAACCTCTGCCACTTTCCCTGCATGAGAGTAATGCCCTTTCAATAAGTACTCCCACGACACCATAATATGATGGCTCTCTATGCCTGTCGCATCAGCCACTGCTTGCGATAAATTACAAACGACTAGTGAAATATCAACGTCACCCTCAAATGGTAACGACTTTATTCTAATCAATGGCATAAAATTCCCCCCTCTCGCATACCGTTTTAATATACGCTTAATAACAATATTAATTATAGAGAAGTGTAATAAAAGCTTGTCGCTTTTTGCCGTATCAAAAACGAGAAAATCATAAATAAGTACAATATAAAAACATAAATAGCAAAAAAGCCCATCTAGATTATCTCTAAATGGGCTTTTTTACACAATACACTATAAAAATTGAATCATTAAAATTCTAATCTTTAGAATTTTCATCGTGGCATTCATCTTCACCACAACACGGGTTAATCACCCTTTCAGCACAGTTATACGGTTCAATGTGAATAATTACATCAACGACTTCATCAAGCTGTTTAAGGATATGGCTCTTAAAGTCTTCCGTAATTTCATGAGCCTTATCAACACTCATATCGGGATCAACTAACAGGTGGAAATCGAGTAAAATACTGCTACCAGTACGACGACTTCTAATCGCATGAACTTCACGGATATCACTGTTCTCTGCTGCATACTGTTGAATTTTATTTTCAATATCACTATCTGCTTCAGCTTCTGTGATTTCCATAATCGCTGGCCATAAGATTTCAAAAGCAGCTTTTAAAATCATTGCCGTTACCAATAAAGCGGCTACTTGATCAAGATAATGTAAATCAGGCACGAAGTAGTTTGCAATAACCGCAATAGCAACAGGAAGTGAACTCAATGCATCCGAACGGTGATGCCAAGCATTGGCATGCAGGGCACGACTATTAATTTTCTTCGCTTGAATAACTGTCCAACGATACAGTATTTCTTTAACGAGAATAGAAGCAATCGCAGCACCAAAGGCAAGCATGCCTGGATTGGTTTTTGCCTCGTTTCCGATAGAGTTAATTGAATCCCAACCTATACCGATACCAACAATAGCGAGAATAACGCCAATGAAAATATTGGTTAGGGTTTCAAAGCGCCCATGCCCATAGGGATGTTCTTTGTCTGCCGGAGCAGTCCAATACCTTGAGCCAATTAAGATAGCGGTATCTGTTACCAAATCAGAAAAACTATGAACACCATCGGCAATCAAAGCTTGGCTACCTGTAATCTTACCTATAGTGATTTTTAACAAGGCTAACGCAACGTTAGCTATCGACCCGACCCATGTGGCTTTACGGATCAATTTTAGTGGCACATCAGACATACTATTAACTCAAAACTGCTTATATAAAAGGCCTATACCCAAATTACTTCAAGGTACTCGTTTCAGCGAGAATATGAGATAGTTTGGGAATACGTAAATTTATCATATCTGATTTACAATTTTATTTCTCGTTGAGAATATACCCACTTACCTTAAAGTGATTTGGGTATACGCTTTGATATTTCATAACAATCACATGAAACTAAATGATCGTTAACCATACCAGTTGCTTGCATTAACGCATAACAGATAGTCTCACCAATAAACTTAAAGCCTTTTTTCTTCAAGAACTTGCTCATTGCTTTCGATTGTTCTGTTATAGCTGGCACTTGTTCTGGTGTAGTCCATGTATTGACTACTGGCCTGCCATCTACAAACTGCCACAATGCCGCTGATAAACTGCCGTATTCTTGTTGTAATGAAAGTGCTGCTTCTGCATTACTGAATACTGAGCGAATCTTATTACGGTGTTTAATGACGTCATACTGATTAATAACCTCATCGATATGGGACTCATCATCAAGGTTTTCTGCTTGTTGTTTAACGGCAATTAATGTTTTTAAATCATATTGCTTAAATGCTTCACGGTATGCCTCTCGGCGTTTCAGTATGGTGTACCAGCTCAAGCCAGCTTGTGCCCCCTCTAAAGTGATAAATTCAAATAAGTACTTATCATCAAAATTAGGTTTACCCCACTCTTTATCATGATATTCACGCTCAATGGGATGATTTAATGCCCAAGCGCACGTACGCTTATCCGAAATAGTATCCATCTATATTTCCATCTATTTATTTAAATTCTAACGAAAAACAATATTACAACGCGACTCGCTATTAAGCATAAACCCACTATACAAACATCCACCGTACAAATGGAATCAAGTTAACAATAATTACGCGTGATTATTCTTTGCGCTTTATCGTTCTTATGTATAATGCAAATGATAATGGTTTTCATTAAGATTAGCGAGAGCAAGGATACTCATGTCACAGTCAGGTACACCTTTACCCCGTCAACCCGTTCGTCCTTTCTTAGTATCGGTCAAACATGTTATCGATATTACGCCCGCACTGCGCCGTATTTGCTTTACCAGCCCTTTATTAGCTGATTACCCAGATGTAAGTGGAGGCGCTCACATCAAAATAATGATGGCGCACGGTGAACAAACACTACCAGAGCTTCCTACGTTAACCGACAAAGGGCCGCGCTGGTTAGTCCCAGAAGACAAACCACTGATTCGTACATTCAGTGTACGAGCTTTTCGTCGCAACGCTTGTGAAATCGACATTGATTTTGCTCTACATGCAGACAGCGGCCCTGCAACTCGTTTTGCTCAACAGGCGCAGGAAGGTGATGTACTCGCAATTTCTGGCCCCGGAGGTCCGCATCCGATGCTACAACCAGCGCGGCATTATTACATGGCTGGCGATCTAACTGCCTTGCCTGCCATCAGTGCAATGATTGAAGACATGCCAGCTGATAGTGACGGTCATATAGCACTTTTAGTGCCCACCTCTGATGCCATTCAAGATCTGCTAGTACCTGATAAGGTAACACTCACATGGGTGATCGGTAACTCTGTCGACAGTGACAAACTTACAGTGCCTTTTTTGCAACGTGGTATGGAAAACATCAATAGTTATTTTTGGTTTGGCGGCGAAGAAAATATCGTAGTGCCATTACGTAATCACGTTCGCCGTAACATGGAGGTTGCTCGAACCGCTATTTATGCCGTGCCTTATTGGCGCGATGGCAAAGATGAAGATGAATACCATCAGAATCGCCATACCGTTATGGATAGCTAACAATTCAGAATAACAACAAAAACACTACGTACTAAGACGTGAGACTGATGTCATTATATTAATGATAAAGAAGGAATTTAACATGGCTATTCACCCGTCAGTGATGAGAGCGACGACATGCCGTCGGCTTCCTTCACCGGCAGAACTGCTCAGTGACTACCCGTGCAAGGCCGACACTGAACACCGCATTATGACGTCACGTAATGATGTGAGGGATATTTTACATGGCAAAGATGATCGGCTTTTGGTCGTGATTGGTCCATGCTCAATTCATGACCCAGATGCAGCACTGGCATACGCAAAGCAGCTTAAGCCACTGGTCGAACAGTTTAGTGATCACTTACATATTGTAATGCGAACGTATTTCGAAAAGCCCCGAACAACAACTGGTTGGAAAGGCTTAATATTCGATCCGCATCTCGACAACAGTAATGACCTTATTACAGGGTTAACAACAGCGCGTCAGTTAGTACTCGCAATCAATGAACTTGGTGTATCAACCTCAACCGAATTTTTGGATAATACCAGCTTTCTATATTTGGCCGACCTTATGAGCTGGGGAGCCATTGGCGCCCGCACTACAGAGTCACAAGTTCACCGACAGTTAACCTCGGGCTTACCCTGCCCCGTCGGTTTCAAAAACGGCACCGATGGTAACATTCGTGTTGCGACAGATGCCATTCTGTCGAGCCAATCCCCTCACTTGTATACCGTTACAGGACACGATGGACATTTATATGCTGTGGAAAGTTCAGGTAATACCGATTGCCATATCATCCTACGTGGTGGGCAAGAACCTAACTACAGCCCTAGCCATATTCAAGCTGCCAGCAAAGCGCTATACCAAGCCAAGTTACCAGTAAGTATTATGGTAGATTGCAGCCATGGAAACAGCCAAAAGCGCCATAAAAACCAACTTGTTGTCGCACAATCGTTGTGTGAACAATTGTCTCAGGGCGAACAAGCAATAACGTCAATTATGGTGGAAAGTTTCTTTGAGGAAGGTAATCAAGCAATAAGTGCCAATATGACTTACGGGCAATCGGTAACGGATGCCTGTATCAACTGGAGCGACACAGAAATATTGCTTAACCAATTTGCCGCTGCCATTGCGACTCGCCGCACATTGTATCAATCGCTCTCGCCAGTCGCCATGCACGGCTAAGCTCTAAGCTCTAGAAACAGCATAGAAAAAACCTTGCACGCATAACTTTTCAAGATTAGAACGGTTATGCGGGTAAGGTTTTTTATTCTGGATAAACAACAAGATCAGAAATCAAGATTGCGAGTAACAATATCGATATTACTACTGCTTCGCATGCATCTTACGACGCGGCACAATCACAGGAGCCTGATCAAACGGGGCATATAATATATCTACATTTGTATCGTATAAGTCATCAATCAAGGTCTTCGTTACCACCTCATTCACCCTACCCGATGCCACCACCGTATTATTACCTATAGCAATTAATTCATCGCAATAACGAGCTGCCGCGGCTAAATCATGAATCACCAATACCACTGTTTTACCAGACGCTACCATATGGCTAATACTTTCCATCACCTCAATTTGGTGACCAATATCTAACGCGCTGGTCGGTTCATCTAATAAAATTAAATCGGTGTCTTGTGCCAGTATCATTGCTAGCCAAGCACGCTGCCGTTGACCGCCAGACAGGCTAGTTACTGGTTGTTGCAAAATGTCTGACAACTGCATCAACTCAATGGCTTGGTTTACTTGCTCGGCATCTTTGTCGTTCCATTGATTAAACCAACGTTGATGAGGGTGACGTCCATATTGCACCAACTGTTCCACTGTAATACCCGCTGGGCTAAGTGGATGTTGCGGTAAATAAGCAACCTGCTTGGCTAGCGCTTTCATCGAGTACTGCGACAACGGCTTTCCCTCAAGGGTAATATTACCGCTGTGGGGTTCCATTTGTTTGGCAATCAATTTCAGTAAGGTCGATTTTCCACCGCCATTGGGCCCAACAATCCCTACCAATTTCCCTCTATTTAGTTGTATAGATACATTATGGAACACGGACTTTTCATCATAAGAAAAACCAATATTGCTCATCGTTAATAAAGTCATTAGTCCGCACTTCCTTTGTCGCGTAATAAGAAAACTAATAGCATAATACCGCCTAAAATACGGGTCATGATCCCCGTGGCAACTTCATGCGGATCCGCCAATACCCTTACTAAGGTATCGCTGAACAACAACAACAGCGCCCCAAGCAGCGCAGCACTCCACAGTGGAACAATGCGATTCTTGACGCAATACGACGCCAAAATCGGGGCTGCCATCGCAATAAAGACAATTGGCCCACCAATAGCTGTCCCTAGGGCCGCCACCATGATGGCAAGCATCAAAATGCTAAGCTGCACTCGATTCACATTAATACCCAAGCTTTGCGCGGTACTAACACCTAATCGCAACACATTGAGTTGCCGAGAAAAGTAAATAATAAAGGGGCATAACAGCAACAAAAGCATGGCTACAGGTAAGCTTGTCGTATAGCCCTGCCCGACAAAATTTCCCATACTCCACATATATACACTGCTGACATGCACAATAGATTCTGTCGACATCATGAATTCGCCGACCGCTCGCATCAACTCGGACACCCCGATACCAATAACAACGAACAAATACCCTTGCTCACCAGGGTTCTTACACAATAAAAACAAAATCACGGCTGCGAGCATGGCACCAATGGGGGCAGCCCACCATGGCCATGCACCTACGCTGATATACAAGGTGAAGAAGGTAATGGCGAGTGTGGCCCCTTCGTTAACCCCTATCATATCGGGTGTCGCCAAACGGTTACGCACCAAGGTTTGAATTAAGCAACCAGATAGCCCGAGTGCTGCACCTGCAACCACGACCGCAACCACGCGTGGTAAGCGGATTTTAAATACCATGATATTGACCATGCGCGATGCATCGCCAAGGAAAGCTTGCAATGCCGACAACGGCGTTAATTTTGCAGAGCCAACGCTGACCGCAATCACGATGCCCACCAGCAACATGATCATTAATATGACACTGACGATGACCGCACGCTTTTCAACCAAAAGGTTATATTGCCCACACTGTAACCGCCATTTTCCCGTAGGCGTTATTACAGGTGAGGTTGAAGTTAATGTTAACGAAGATAAAGACTGTGCTGCTTGCTCAGTGGAAAGTGAATGTTCGTGTGACATAAAAACGCTCCTATTTCACAGCTAACAAAGTGCGGAAGCCACCGCGGTGCACAACTGCAATTAAGACGGGCGCCCCAATCAAGGCTAAGATCACCCCATTAGGCATTTCAAACGGTTGAATTAACCAACGTGCGAGAATATCGGCGATAAAGAGAAAAATAACACCAAAAAGTGCCGAAAAAACCACTTGTAATGACAAAGCGACAGGTTCAACCATACGTGCACAATAAGCTGAAAGAAATCCGACAAAACTGATAGGACCCGCTACCGAGATGGCACAAGCTGTAAATAAGGTAGAAGCAATCAGCACCCCAATACGCACCACATTGGTATTAATACCCAATGATTTGGCTTGCTGTTCACCTAATTGCATCAAGGTTAATTGACGAGTTAAAGCAAAAGTTAATACCACGGCCACCACTAAGAATGGCAAGATCATCAACATCGCCCCCATTTCAGCAGCAGCCAATGAACCTAGATTCCAAAAGCGAAATTGATCAAGTACCACTTGGTTCGACAACAACACATAATTCGATAGGCCGCCAAACGTAGCACTAAGAGCAACACCAACGAGAATCAATTTCAATGGATGCGATTTACCCACAAGGTGGCCAATGATCAACACCACAGTATTACCTGCCAGCGCACCTAAGCCAGACCATACTAAATAACCTTGGGTCGATTCCACATCAAAGTAAGTCAGCCCGATAACCAACCCAAGTACAGCCCCCGCATTAACACCAAGCAAACCCGGCTCTGCCAGTGGGTTACGCGTCGCACTTTGCAGTAATGAAGCTGCCAACGCTAAACTAACTCCGACAATAACAGCACACAAGGTGCGTGGAATACGTAAAGTATCCATCACCATGGCCAGTTGCGCGTCTGATGCCAGTAATGGAGAGCCTGTTAGATAACCGAATGCATCACTAAACCCATAGATACCAGCCCCAACCGACAACGACAACAACACTAAAAAGAAGACTGCTGCCAAGCAACTTCCGAGGCCAATAAGGTGCGATTTTGTCACAACGTTAACTCCCTTTAATCAATTTTACTCACGTGCTAATGACACGTGTAATCCTTGCAAGCACGCATAATAACAATGAGCCTAACCTATGAATAGATCTAAATAAAAATAGTTATCAATCTCTTTCTCATATATTATCAAAATCTATCAATCGCACCCCTTCTCTCATAGCGTGCCAATTTTTGTTAGTGCATTCAAAGGCTAATAACGTGAGACGTGTTTGTTTGTGATGGGGTGTATTCATGATGAAGTTTGAAATAAGGGATGATGATGTTTCTTCGTAAGGTCGCACTCTCGGTGTTATGTATTACTGCCGCTTTTACCGCCCACAGTCAGACTGTGAGCAATGAAGCCATGCGTAGCATTCATGATGTCTACGGTAAAATGATTGAAATACCCGCCGCGCCCAAGCGGGTGATCACCTTGAGTGAAATCGATCTCGATAGCACCTTGGCATTGGGGCTTACACCTATCGGCACGGTGAATGGTCGTGGGCAGCAAACATTACCCCGCTACCTCCAAGCTGCTATTCAACAAGACATTAAGATTGTCGGTGACCTTAGTCGTCCCAATATGGAAACCATTCTAGAACTCGAACCAGATCTCATTCTAACGACGCCTAACCGACCAGAGGTATTGGCGTTACTGAATGAAATTGCACCGACAGTTGTTACATTTAAGCGAGGCGAACCGTGGAAAGACACTTTTAACCGCACAGCCGATATTCTCAATCGTCAAAAAGAAGCCATTGCATTCATGGCACGCTACCAGCAGGCCATACAGCAATCAAAGGCTGACATAGGTGATAAAGCCGGGCAAACCATCAGTATCGTACGCTGGAATCCGAAAGGACCGGCCTACATGTTCAAAGATGCTTTTGCCAGCCAAGTGATCGCAGATCTCGGTATGACACGTCCCGCCAATCAGCAAGACCCTGGTCACACACATTCACTATCATTGAGTTTAGAAGCATTAAATGTCTTAGATGGTGATTGGATGGTCATCGGTACACTCAGTACGTCAGGCGATGCTGTCGATGCGATGAAACAAGCTGAATCAAGCCCTGCATTTAAACAACTCAGCGCTATCCAAACTAAACGTTTTGAAGCCGTTGATGGGTCATTATGGACCTCTGTAGGTGGACCGCTCGCTGCATTAAGCGTCATGCAAGACATCGTCAAACTGGTTAATAAACCGGATGCCGAACCACTTACACCATAATAACTTCAACAAGTAGAATTCAATTCTAGAGCACAATATATAACCTGATATATAACGCGATAAAAAAGCCGATTGTTATTAAACAATCGGCTTTTCATTATGATGCGTATCTATCATCATCGATCTTTCACGTTACATCACACTAGATACCTAGATTACCTAGATATAAGATTTCTTGATATAAAGTTGCTTGCGATCAACTTTACCACTTCCTGTTTTTGGTAACTGTTCAAGCACCACAAAACGGTTTGGCACCATATAACTGGGTAAGGTTTTCAGCAGTACTTTACGCACCGCTAATTTTGACAACCTAGTATCTTTTGTCATTTCCATAAACGCAACTAACTGCGCCTCATCCCCTTTTCCGATCAATTTTACCGCAGCATCTTTGACCATCGTCAGGTACTTAAGCTGAGCTTCAATTTCACCCAATTCAATCCGAAAACCACGCAATTTTACTTGATCATCAAACCGTCCCAAATATTGATAACAATCATCCCCTAACACCCGCACTTTATCACCCGTACGATAACTTCGAACCTGATGCGGCGACAAAGTGACGAATTGTTGAGCCGTTAGATCATCACGCTGCCAATAACCATGACTCAACGCCTCACCTTGAATACATAGCTCCCCAACCATATTCACCGAAACAGGCTGTAAGTCAGCATCTACCACCTGATGGGTGTAACCAATCAGGCTATGCTGCAAAGTGATACTCGGCAAGTTCAAAGCATCCGCAGTAATTTCTGCCATCAAAGACCATACCGTGGCTTCCGTTGGCCCATAACAATTCCACAAACGTTGAGTTCGTAATACCAATTGCTCTGCCAGCGGTTTATCTAATGCTTCTCCACCACACAACGCTACCAGCTGTTGATTTCCCTGCCATCCTGTATTCAATAACATTCGCCAAAATGCAGGCGTTGCTTGCATTACCGTGATGGCATTATCTTCCGTTAAGTAATCACTAATCGCATGGGGATCACGATATTCATCACTCGACATCAAAACAGCACAACCACCCACCCATAAAGGTGCGAATATTTCCAATAAGGCTATATCAAACGCCATGGTGGTGATCAATAACCAGCGAGTAGCAGCATCTAATTCCAAACGATCAGTGCTGCCCTGCAAAAACGTTAACAAGGCTCGATGAGTAATCACGACTCCTTTCGGTTTCCCTGTTGAGCCCGAGGTAAACATAATGTAGGCAGGCGTATCAGATGATAGCCCATCACACACTCTCGGCATTAACCCCGATATAGGCATTACATTTTCAGCCGCTAACAACACTACATTAGCCCCCTTAAATGGCACCATAGGAATAGCTATCGACAATGCCGTATCTTGGAGAATTGCTTTAAGCCCAGCCTCTTGCTCAATAGTTACCAGACGATCAGCAGGAAACGTCGGCTCTAATGGTACAAATGTCACTCCCGACAATAGACTCGCGATCATCGCCGAGATCATGTCTGGTTGCCGATATACGTGCAGCCCAACCCTGTCACCACACTCAATATTATGCTGATGCAGTAAATGCTGGATCTCCGCTACACGCTGTAACAATGCCGTGTAACTTAGCGTCCCCCCTTGCCATTCAATCGCTGTTCGTTCATGTTGTGCAGCGTGCTGTAATGCAGCTAATAATGTCGATGCCAGTTCATCAGAAAATGTATTAGAAGGTGACGGTAAATCTGAGATTGGCCCAATAGAAGCATCCTTTGACGACAGCCATTGCCCAACACACAATTCATTGACCGTCGACCATCGCTGCTGACAGATCCCCATCAATAGCCTTATCCAGTCTTCCAGCAAAGACGAAGCTTGTTCGACAGAAAAGTGCACCTCCGAATAAGCAAGTTGTACCCGCCATCCAGTGAATGAATCTTGGTTATCAATATATACTGAAGCAATAGTCCCCGGCATCAAGGTGCCATTATTATCAACAACGTCGTTTGCACCGTCATTAGGACAATCATCATTATCTAACGGTGGCACTAAATGCTTAACCGAGACAACGCTGGTCAGCCAGTTAAGTGGCTGCAAATCAGCCGTCGGATTCAGACGCGTATGGAATAGCATCTGTTTTGATAACGACAATTGTGCTTGAGCGTCACACAACCATGCCGCCACTGTTAACGAACGATCGGAAAATGACTGTACCGTAGGGATCACCGTCTTGCAGGGTATATCGCACATCCCACTTGTCACTACAGATTCACCGCTATATTGGTACAACATCCAATTCCAGCTTGCACTGAATAAAGTTGAGCAATCCACATTAGCGTCGACACAAAAAACATTGAACATCGCCACCCACTCTGGCGATAAGTTGTGCGTAAGCAGCTGCGTGAAGGTGTCTGTATTAGCAACACGTTGTTCTAGAGGAGCAGTACCAGCCTTATTCGCACTAAAATGCGTCGGTTCGGTTACACCAGCGAATAACGTCTTCCAGTACGCAGCATCAAGACAACTATCAAGACAATCAGCCTGCATTATTTGCCTCCGAAGCCCCTGCTTGAGTTATTTCAGGTAATATCGAAACACAGCTCTTACACTGGCGTTGCTGCTCCTTGTAATAAGACTGCACAAATGCTGCTGGACTTGGCGATTGATATACCATGGCTGGTGTTACAGGTTGACCTAATACATCCGATAACGTTGCCGACAAGGTAATCACAGCCAACGAGTTGATTGCCAAATCAGACAGCGTCGCTTGCCAAATATCCTCTTTCTTACCTGATATTGGCATCACCACAGACAACCAAGCCGTACACACAATAGCTGCTAAGCTTTCCCTCTCTATCGAGGTTGATGGTGTAGGATCAGTCAACATAACCGTTTCTTCATCTGCTTTTGATGCATCCATTTCAATCGTAGACTTACAAGTTCGTAATTGAATGTGGGCATCACTGTCGATAGGCAATCGAATGATTTCCAGTAACTCTGCTAGCCACTGTGCCAAGACATCATCTGCCTTGTCAGTACTTACCTGTGCAGCATCAAACTCAAAACGAATAGAGGTTCGGTTAGCCACTTCAGTCACCACCACATTAAGCGGAAACTCAACTTTCTCATACGCTTGCCCAAAGACAGGAGCCAGTGGGACTGTCGATTCAGTTTGTGGGGTGCGTGCTGTCGGTCTAGGGTAATTTTCAAACACAAACAAGCTATCAAAACAACGAGGGAGACCGTTTTGTAATGTAATTAAAGACTGAGTCGCGTGCTCATTGAGCCCCATCAACTCACGTTGCAGTGTGACAATGTGCTCTCCTAAGGTTAGCCCTGTGTTCCACTGCATCATCAATGGCAGCGAGTTAATATATAAGCCAACACTGGCAGAAATATCATCAACAGGCGCATCTCGTCCTGACGTTACATTTCCCACTACTGTTACGGCATTACCCGTTACTTTTGCCACTAGTCGATGCCAAGCATATTGCACAACAACGCTATTGGTCACACCTATTGCTTGGGCTAAATCCACCAGCTTTTGTTGCTCATAATCCGTCAAACGCAAACGTACCACCGACGGTGTTTGTTGCATCTTAGCCAGTGAAAGATCTGCTCCAAACAAAGAAGACAAATCATTTCGTTGTTGCATCGTAGGCCACTTTTCTTGCCAATAAGCAGAAACGACCTCACGTTGTTTCACCGCATAGGTAGCATGTTCAAGATAGGCGTTATCATACTGGTGGACGATAATAGGAACAGCTGCTGTATTTTGTTCAGCGGTAATGGGTGCCACAGCTTCATCTAAAAGGCGCTGATAACACTCATGCACTGCGCCAAATAATCGCGGTCCACTCCATCCATCAATGATCGCGTGATGGCAACTGAACAACACGTGATAATCCGACTCTGACACTTTCACGCACAGCAATCTAAACAAGGGGGCAGTAGTCTCATTCAACACAAACGAACGCTGGCGATCTGCTTCTTGAAAACGGATCCGCGCAGCCTGTGGATCTGCATGATCCGGTGATGCAGGATCGGAGAGATCAACAATATCAAATGCCACTTCAACCTTGCCTTGAATGATTTGCACTAGTTCTTGGCAATGGCGCAAAGCAACTCGAAGCGCAGGGAAACGTTCAGTAGCATGCTGCCAAGCTTGTTTATAGGCTGTGATATTCAGCGCATGCGGGTAATGAATAGGGGTTTGCAAATGGTACGCATCATCTTGCGGGCAACATTGTTGGTGCACAAACATACTTGTTTGCAACGATGATGCAGGCACAATGGCTTCAACATCTAAGGTCTGTTGTAAATGATTCAGTTCTAGCTGTGATAGCTCAACGAGTGGATAATCACTGGGTGTCGGTTGGCACCCTACTTTGTCATAAGTCTGTTCACAGAAATCAATTAACTTTTCAATGTTAGCCGCCAGGCTAACCATAAATTGCTCACTCAATATTTGAGTTAAACAACCTACCTGCCTGAAGGTAAGCGACCCTTCAATAATGCCACCGTGTAAGCTGATCAATTCTGCTGGCTTGTTCAACGGTGACATCACCTGACCCGGCTCAAGGCCTATTGGTCGCCACTCACCGGCGGTATGCGTCTGTAATCCTAAATAATTAAACACGATCGGTGAAAGTGATAAGCGGCTGCCTTCCGCATGGTGCTGTTTAAACGCCGCAAAGCCAATACCTTTATCAGGAATTACACGGCGACATTCTTTGGTATGTTGAATTAGCGTTGTAAGTTCATCTTCTATGCTCTGTGCATTAGCAGTACGGAGTAATAATGGATAAGTACTGGTAAACCACCCAACCGTCTGACTAACATCATGGTTTGGCGAAATAGCTTCACGACCATGGCCCTCCAGCATAATAGTATGTTCATCGCCCCATCCCATATCAGCCAACGTTTTCACTAAAGCAGCCAATAGAATGTCGTTCACTTCCGTGTTGAAAGCATTGTGGGCTTGCGACACTAAACGTTGAGTCAATGCTACAGGCAACTGCATCATCGCTGAACTGGCTAACCCTTCAGGATGCTGATCATCGCGTAAAAAGCTATTATCGCTCCCTTGCGATTGCTGTAACCAGTAGTCAAACTGCGTTGAGTGTTGCTGAGTGTAATCGGCTAATACCTTACCCCACTGGCGGTAACTGGTTGTTTTCATGCCCAATATTTTACTGCTTGTTTTACTAGCCAGAGCTTCAGCATGACATAACTTGGCAAAATCATCAGTTAAAATACGCCATGACACCGCATCAATCACCCAGTGATTAAACGCAAGAAACAGCGTGATTTCCGCCTGTGGATGATTGCGAACTAATGCCCATGCCATCGTCTGTCCAGCACTCAAGTCAAAGTTGGCTTGTAGCTCGGTAAATGCATGATACAGCTCTTGTTCACCCAACGAAGTCGCATCTAACTCAATCAATGGAGGAAGGGAAATATCTGTGTTGTACTGTTGAACTGAGACTCGCTCAAATGCCACACCAGATTGCAATTCAGGTAATGACAATCGCAATGCATCATGATGTGTGAACAGCTGTGTCATTGCGTGGATCAGTTGTGTTTCGCTCAACGCTGGGATCTGCAATATTGCCGCTTGATTCCAATGTTGCGGCTTACTAAATCCTTGCTCAGTAAACCAAGATTGAATCGGCAATAACGGGAAAGTTCCCGTTAACAACGCCTGTTCAGCCTCTATCTTAGGGGTAACCGTGGTACTTACTGCTAAGATATTTGAAGCCAAAGTGCGACATAATCGACGCACCGTTTTTGCTTCAAACACATCTTTCACCGTACACGCATATCCTGCGTCACGTAATTTGGTAGTGAGCTGAATACTCAGAATAGAATCTCCGCCTAAACGGAAAAAATCCTCTTCAACGCCACAAGAGGTATTTAATGTTGACTGCCAAATAGCCAACACGGCAGATTCCAAATCATTCATTGGTGCAGTAGATGTAACGGTATTCAAATCAACTTTAGGTAATTGTCGTATATCGAGTTTGCCATTCACTGTCAGCGGCATGTCATCGATGAAGAATAGCTGGGCTGGTACCATGTATTCCGGCAAGGTACGCGCGACATGGTTCAATATTGTGGATGCAGTAACAGCCAATGCACTTTCACGTAAGGTGGCATAGGCTACCAGTACTTTTTGTAGTCCCTGTTCCGCCACAATGACTTTTACTTGGTGAATATTCTCATGTGCTAAAACTAACTGGGCTTCGATTTCCCCCAGCTCAATACGGTAACCGCGCAGTTTCACTTGCTCATCAATTCTTCCCATGTATTCAACACGACCATCATGATTCACGCGCGCCTTATCACCCGTTCTATACATGCGTACCGTTTGATCTAAACACTGCCATTGAATAAAAGCTTGTGCGGTTAATTCTGGTTGATTCAAATACCCGCGCGCTAGTCCGAGTCCTGTTAAGCACAGCTCACCCGGCACACCGTTTGGACATAAATTTCCAGACTGATCGAGGATCAATGCCTGTGTGTTAGTCACATTGGTACCAATGCTCACAGGTTGATCTGTTTCAAGTTGCTGCACTAAAGCTGTCACGGTAAATTCGGTTGGGCCGTACATGTTAAACAGCGCAACCTTATCCGCCCAATGCTCGACAAGTTGAGCTGGGCAAGCTTCACCGCCAATCGCCACTGCCTGTAAATACTGCACAGCTTGTGGTGGAAGTGCTGCAAACAAAGCAGTTGAACAAATCATATGGGTAGCTCGATATTGTTCAGCTTGCGCGATCACTTGATCATTCGGTTCACCAAAAGCCAAGGTAATGCCCGATGCCAACGGCAACATCGCTGTCATGTTACCGGCATCAAATGCCAAAGACATGCAATTAAACATCACACTGCCTGCACCAAACTCCAAGCGCTGACAATGGTCCTGAATCAAATTGACGAACGCACCGTGCTCAACCATCACGCCTTTTGGCAAACCAGTCGACCCAGATGTATAAATGACGTAAGCCAATTGCTTCGGTGAACAATGTGCTAATACAGGGCGAATATCAGTAAACTGAGCCAATCGTGCGACGAGTGAAGGCGCTGCGATATTCACCACTTCAACCCCAGTTACACAATGCATACCGTCATCAGCTTGCTGAATCTGTTCCGCAAATGTACTTGAAGGCGCAATAATCAGTGACAGTTCTGCATCATCAATCACATGCTGCAGGCGCTTCAATGGATAGCTCGGATCCAACGGCACATACGCCCCACCCGCTTTCCACACCGCCAATGCTGATACCACAAATTCAATACCCCGATCGGCAACTATGCCGACCAGACCTTCTGAACGCAGCCCTCGTTCAATCAGCCAGTTTGCTATTCGGTTGGCGCGAGATTCAAGCTCTGCATAGGTCAATGACTGCTCACCATGGATCACTGCCAGTTTATCAGGATGCGATGCCATTGCCGCTTCGAACAGTTGGTGGGGCAACATAGTTTCAGGGGGCATGGTTTCTGGATACGCGCTTGGCAAGCGTGCCAATTTGGCAGCCATCTCAGCCTCTTCATTATGCGCAATCATCGGCAATTGCTGCACATCGGTTTCCGGGTGCTCAACAGCCGCCGTCAATAACCTCAAGAAATGCTCGGCATAACGTTCAATGGTTGTTTTTTCGAAGATCCCTTTGCTGAACAGCCAATCCAGCCGCACACCCTCAACCAACTCAGTCACCTTCAACGAGATATCCGTTTTAGCTGGCAAAATCGGGGATGGCTCTTCCACTGCACCACAACCTGGGATCAAATCATTAAAATCCACTTTGGCTTGATAAACCAACATGATTTGAAAAATAGGATTAATGGCAGTAGTCCGATCGGTGCCAATGGCTTCACTTAAAGATTCAAAGCGGTAAATCTGATGGTCAAACGCCGACAAATCTTGTTCACGACAGTACTGTAAATAGTCGACGAATGGCTGGTTTTCTCCCAACTGGGTGCGCAGTACAATTGTGTTAACAAAGAATCCAACGACATCTTCAATATCATGTCGCTCTCGGTACGCCAGTGGAGTACCAATAACAATGTCGTTTTCATCGCTGAGTCGTGCCATCAATAATGAGAACACAGCATGTAAGCCAATAAAATTAGACGTATTATATTGCTGGCACAGACGCTTAAATTTATCCCATAGCGCATTGTCAATGCGCGAGAAGACTAGCTCTCCATCGTTATTATGAGCGACGGGGCGCGGCTTATCTAACGGCAAACTGTGCACTTCAGGAATACCCGCTAAACGATCAACCCAAAACGGTTTAAATTCAGCATGATAATCCTGAAATGCGGGTGAATTAAACCAATTGGCATAATCGATATACGTCCGTGCAGTCGGTATCACTGGCATCAGCTGTTGGTTTTGATACGACAAAAACGCCTGCTTAAAATCGGCAAACATATTCTTCACCGACCAACCATCCGAAATGATGTGATGTTGAGTCAGCATCAATATATGTAGTTCATTATCCAGCTTTACCACATCGACACGTGTAAGTTGTCCTTGGTTCAGATCAAATGGACGATTCACATCATCAATGATCCACTGCAATAGGACAGCTTCTCGCTCACCTTCTGGCAAATATGACAAATCTTTGTGCTTAACCGTAAACGGCGTATGCGCATCAATATGTTGCTCCCCTTGACCTTCCGTATTGATCGCAAAACGGGTTCGCATACTGGCATGTTTTTGTGCAAGTACATCAAAAGCATAAGCAAGTGCCTCATAATCCAATACTCCCGTAACACGGAAATGCACAGGCATATTGTACAAGTGAGAGTTTTCTTCATATTGCTCGATAAACCATAAACCACTTTGTGAATAGGATAATGGCCCCACAATTTCCCTTGTTACGGGGATGGGTTGGTCAAATGCTTGCTGAGCTTTCAAACAGCGCACAATGGCATCTTTATGTGTTTTAATTTGAACAACTACATCTGGCGTCATCGCCTGCTTATTCGCTTGAGACACCAGCTGAAATTGACGATTCAACGCCAGCCTTACCCCTTTACGCTCTAGCGCCATGAGTAAGGTAATAATATCTGTCATGATCGATCCTGCTTATGCGTTAAGGGTGGCGCCGCCGTCTACCACAATGTCTTGCATCGTGACATGTCCCGCTAAATCAGACGCGAGGAAAGTCACCACGTGGGCAATGTCATTTGGCTGGGCAATTTTTCCAAGCGGGATACCTAGTTTGAACTGCTCAGGAAAGCCAGAAATCGTGCGCTGTTCCGCATCCGGCGAATGCCACAGTGCCCGCTGCATTTGGGTATCAGTAGAACCCGGCGATACCACGTTGCAGCGAACGCCATACGGTGCGAGTTCTAAACCAATGCAATGCGACAAGCTGGTTAGTGCCGCTTTAGATGCGCAATATGCAGTCATCTGTTGACGAGGGACATGTGCCGCATTTGAACTGACCGTTACCACCGCACCTGAAGCTTGGCGTTTGAATACTGGGATCAGCTGTTGCAAGAGGTAAAATGGCCCTGATGCATTCACATTCAAACAAGCATGCCAATCATCAACCGACAGCTCCTCCGTCGCGCCTAATCGTAAAATACCGGCCACATTCACCAATACATCAACAGTGGGGTAACGCTGTAAAATAGCTTGTGCTGTCGTCTTTACTGCCGCCGAATCACTGATGTCGACCGTCATGGTCTCAAACGGATAATGTTCGTTATCATTAAATGCCACATCGAGCCCTATCACGGTGGCACCCAAATCAACGAACTGTAACGCCACTTGATAACCGATACCTTGCGCTGCACCCGTAACCCATACGTACTTATTGTAAAACTGCATCATGCTTGCTACTGGATTTTGTTTCATTACCACACCATCTCCACTTCATCTTCACTTTGCACTTGCATCACATCCAAGTACTGACAGAACTCGCTGAGAACTGGATGATCAAACACATCAGACACTTTTACCGTCACGCCAAACTCTGCCGCTAAGCGGTTTACTATTTGAATGGTTTGCAAAGATTGTCCGCCAAGTTCAAAAAAATTGGCTTGAGAGTGCAACCCACTCACACCTAAGATTTGTTGCCAAATAGTACTGACACGTTGCTCGGTTTCTGTAGCTAATGCGACTTCCGTGCTTACATTGTCATAGCTAGCTAGCAGCGCCTTGCGGTCAACCTTATTGCTGGTGGTCTTAGGTAAAGTATTAAAGAAACGATAATCCGTTGGGATCATGGCAGGAGGTAAGTGTTCACTCAGCTGTTGCTTAATGTCTTTTACATCTAACTCAACATTTTCTGGTACCGCAATGAATGCAATCAAACGTCGAATACCATTTGGGTAAACAACACCTTGTACACTGGCTTCTGTTACCGTATTGAGCGCCAGTAAGTGTGATTCCACTTCTCCCGGCTGAATACGATAACCACTGATTTTAAATTCATTATCGATACGCCCCAGATAAACAATTTGCCCATCAAGGAAAGTCACCCGATCGCCTGTTCGATAAGCACGGCACGGCGCTTCACCGATCAACATAGTGGTGAATGCCGGATGCGTTAATCCGATATATCCTTGCGCCAGTGTGGGCCCCAACAACACCAATTCACCAATATTGGCTGGTTGATTGGCATGATCGAGGATCAAGGCGTTCACTCCGGGTAAGGGCAAGCCTATAGGTAGCGCTGTGGTGTAACTCGATTGTGCTTGAAGGTCGCACGACGTCGCAACAACGGTACTTTCGGTAGGTCCGTAAGTATTAAACAGTGAAATAGTACGTACAGGTATTGCTTGAGCAACCGCTGTTTGCCATTGTGCCAGTTGCTCTGGATACACGGCTTCTCCACCGATAATGACGTGCTGAAGCGTTGTGGGTATAGATGCCACACCAGCATGTAAGCTCACGACCCATTCATTCCAGAAAGCGGTAGGTAAATCCAAGACCGTGATATCAGCCTGTTCAATGGCATCAACAAAAGCTGGCATCGATTCAAGCATGGCATCAGTCCGCAGTATTAAAGTCGCCCCTTGCGTTAAAGTAACAAACACTTCTTCGATACTTGCATCAAAATTAAAGGGGGCGAATTGCAACACGCGATCTTCAGTGGTTATGCCATAGGTTGTTGCTCCAGCAGCAGAGAAGTGGTTCAAAGCTCCATGACTAATTTCAACCCCTTTCGGCTCACCCGTCGATCCTGAGGTGAACATCACATATGCCACATCATCGGCAAGCACTGGTTCACAATGCATAGATTTATACTGCATTGGTTCATACTGCATAGGTTCATAATGTAAGCCGTCACTAAGGAGGTGGCCAGCTAACAACATGGTTGGGATAGCCAAAGGAGTCAGTGCATGTTGGTATTCAGCTTCAGTAATCAACGTCTGAATATTGGCTTGTTTCACAATACTCTGTTGACGCTCCATCGGTTGTTCTGGGTCCAACGGGACATACACCGCACCACAATGCATTACTGCCAATTGTGCAATAACCTGTTGTACTGAACGCGACATCGCGACTGCTACACGATCACCACGCTGAACACCTTGTTGCTTCAACGCCCATGCCGCTTGTTGCGATAATGATATCAATTGCTGATACGTGGTTTGCTGTAAACCCGCAGGAGTTTGCTGCTCAATAGCTACATTATTTGGGTATAGCAACGCTTGTTCGTTAATGCGTTCTATCACCTGACCATGTATTGAAGGTAGCTGTGTCGCATCAGTCCCCTTGATCAATGCCGATAAACGAGCATCAGCATGCTGACGATCCAAAAGACTATCAACGGTGAGTGATGGCTCCGTCACCCATTGCGCGATCAAGGTTAACAAACCATTTTGCAGAGTAGACAGTTGCTCCCAAGAATAGACATCAGGGTTAGCATCAAAATCAATGCTTGGCAGTCCTTCCGTCTTACTGTGCAATTCAATAGTGATATCTTCCACGGGCCCTGCACTAAGATTCAGGGTTTGTGCTGCCAAGTTCCCATAATGTAAAGGGTGATCGAATGGCATGATATTGACGAGGGCACCAAATAAGCGTTGTTCACCGCCAATACGGTGTAAATCACGGCGGAGATCTTCATAGCGATAATGCTGAAAACGGCGCATTGTTTTTTTGTGCTGCGCAATTTTCTTTGCACTACTGATCAGATCATCTTGCGGATCGAAAGTCATTACAAGCGGAACGATGTTCATCTGCATACTTGGAACTGTTAGCGATTTTGACCCCAAACGGTTCATCACCATCATGCCTAGCATGATCGCATTATCACCAGTTTGTTGTTTCAAGTGGGCGCATAACACAGCCAAAAACACATCAGCCCACGTCAGTTTATTGGCCTCACAGATTGTCGTTAACGATTTCCATACCGTGGCATTGATGCCTGCCGATGTTCGATAAAAGTCGGCAGTAATAGGTGCAACTTTGTCACTGTATGACGATGGTTGCGGATACGTTTCAAGAGTTTCTAGCCAGAAATTTTTTGCTTTTGCATAAGTGCCCGACGTCACTCTCTTCATGTCTTCGTCTAACACTGCATCAAACGCACCAAAAGGATTTGGGGACACGACCTTTTCTGCGATTCGAGCGGTATAAATTTCAGCAATCCTTTGAAACATAAGGGTGGTACCAAAACCATCTAATGCAATATGGTGTACACAGTTATATAAATAGTCATTCGTTGCACCATGCAGAATCGTAAATCGACAAGGTAATCCATGGGATAAATCCAAGGGCAGTGCAATATCGTGCTGCGCCCATGCTTTCACTTCTTCTCGTTCTTCATCTATATCTATGATTTTTGATGTTAGTACGTGTGTAGTAATAGGAACTTCACATTGCGCTGGGTGTATGTAAGGGGTTTGATCTTCACCTTCTACAAAATGGCAGTATAAACATTCACTTTCTTTCACTGCCTGTTCGATAGCAAACACCAGCTGCTTACTGTCGACCCGCCCTTCAAACGCAATGCATTCTGCTGTATTAAAAAGCGCTTTGTTCTCATTAAGTGTATGGCCAAGCCATAACCCTTGTTGCGCGGTATTCAATGGCATTACTTTGTTTTGTTCAGCTTTGTTCTGCATGGCCTTGTTCTGCATTGCTTCATTCGGTATCGCTTTAGGTGGCATCATCATTGGTTGTACAGTCATGTTCACGCCCCCATTTTTGTTTCGATCAGCGACCACCAACGGTTTAAACTCGGCTCATCCGCTAAATCAATAAAGGTAAATTCAATACCGTACTTACGCCATTCCGTGATCAATGACATGATGTGTACTGAATCCAACCCGTAATCAATCAAGTTTTCATCCGGATCGAACGCGTCTTCTTCCTCATCAATGAAGGTAAGCAACTGACTTAGAAGACCTGCCTTTGTTAACGTTGGCTGCGTGGCTACAGCTCCAATAATCTCAGCAGTACTGACCACTTTCCCGCTACGAGTCGCCACATATTTCAACGCCATTTCATGCTCTTCTAGCGAGAAGTCAGCAATTGCATCCCCGACCATAAATGGCTTGATATCACGCATGAAGGCATCGACAGCCGTCATCAAGCACCCGATATGACCGTAAATACCACAAATAACGAGCTGATCTTTACCCAATTCTTTAAGCATGTGTTCCAGCGGCGAACGTTGAAATGCTGAATAACGCCATTTGTCCAACACCGTGTCATTACTTTTTGGGGTTAGCTCAGCAACGACTTTTTGCAACTCTGGCGAGCGGTTCAATCCTGGCCCCCACATATCATTGAGCAACGCACGATCTGCCATGTTTTGCTCTTTTGGCTGCGCGGTGTAAATCACGGGGATACCTTGTGTTTCACAAAACTGTTTAAGGGCGACTATCTTGTTAAGCAATGTTTGAATTAACGCGCTGTCTTTATCGTAAAAGCTGACAAAGTATTCCTGCATATCATGAATTAGGAGTGCTGCTTTTTCTGGTTCAAATACCCATGTCACTTTATTGGTTGGGAATTGCTCAGCTGAAGGCATGGAATATGAAGACAAAGATGGAATAGCCATGATTAAACGTCCTTTTATTTTTTAATTATTAATGTTTGTTGAATGGTCTGACGTAACTGTTTTTTATCGACTTTCCCGACTGGGGTCATTGGTAATTGAGCAACAAACTCAACACGATCGGGCAACTTATATTCCGCCACGCCTCGGGCACGAAGATGCTTACGAAGGGTGATGGCTTTTAATGCCGGATTAGTCGTAATCACAAAGGCACAGCTTTTTTCTCCCATCACGGTATCTGGCATCGAAACCAAGGCTGCGTTAGTAACCGCCTCGTGAACTAATAATTGATTTTCGACTTCTTCAGCCGCAATTTTTTCGCCACCACGGTTGATCTGATCTTTATCGCGCCCCACCACAATCAAGTAGCCCGTAGTAGTACGTTTCACGATATCGCCAGAACGGTAAAAGCCGTCGGCATCAAAAGCATTCGCATTATGGTCTGGGCTATTAAAGTAGCCGCGGAAGGTATACGGACCACGAGTAAGTAACGCTCCCGCTATACCGTCGGGCACTTCATTACCCTGCTCATCAACAATTTTAATTTCATCGTCATTACTGATTGGACGACCTTGAGTATTAAACACGTGCCAGCTGTC
This sequence comes from Photobacterium frigidiphilum, assembly GCF_003025615.1. Taxonomy (GTDB): domain Bacteria; phylum Pseudomonadota; class Gammaproteobacteria; order Enterobacterales; family Vibrionaceae; genus Photobacterium; species Photobacterium frigidiphilum. The sequence goes on from NZ_PYMJ01000034.1 coordinate 59,781, forward strand.
ATCATCGAATCGGGTGTAATTCACCAAGCCTTCGGCCATACCAAATACTTGCTGTAACTGGCACCCTAAAACGGGAGAAATCTGCTTCGCTAACGATTCGCTCAAACGTGCTCCGCCCACTTGCAACACATTCAAACTGACAAGGTGACGTTTATAATCACTCGCCGCTTGCAGCCATAATGTGACTGCAGGGGGAACCAAGGCAGTCATAGTGACGCGATGCTTATGGATCAGTGGAAAACAGCTCATGGCACTAGGGTCTGTAGCCAACACAACAGTACCGCCCGCATAAAACACACCAAATGCCCCAGGCGAGCTAAGCGAGAAATTATGCGGTGCAGGCAATGCGCACAAATACACGGTATCGCTATCTAATTGGCAAATTTCGACACTAGCACGGACACTGTAGTAGTAGTCATTGTGCGTACGCGGGATCAGCTTTGGAGTGCCTGTGCTGCCACCGGAGAGTTGAAAGAAAGCTACTTCTGAAGCGGGTGTGGATGTGAATTCCACTACCTCCTCGTTTGACTCTTCCTGCTGAGCCATCAAGAGCTCGGTTATTGACGTACCAAATGTTGCTTCACCTTCAACTAACCAATGACGAATCGTCGGCGTATCGGCATTTAATTCAGAAACAAAACGATCATCATGAAACAGTTGATGACAGTTAGAAACCACCATCAATGCGGGCTGTACCTGTTCTATATATGCACGTAGTTCAAGCTGTTTATGATTAAATAGTGCATTAACAGGGACGATGCCCACTTTCAACAGAGCAAGAAAAACGATATAAAATTCAGCCACATTCGGTAACTGCACCACGGCAGTATCACCCGCCTTAAAACCTTGAGCATGCAAATGATGGGCTAGTATATTCGATAAGCAATTAAGCTCGGCATAGCTAAACTGACGCTGGTGGCAAATTAGTGCAGTACGAGATGCAGACGTTGAATCAACGCAATGGCGCGTAACAATGTCGGTCAGCGGTAAGTCAATCCAATACCCTTTTTCAATGTATCGCGCAGTAAATTCAGCAGGCCAAGGAGTAAACGGAATAGTCATGCTGATTCCTTACTTTTCAGTCCAAAAGCATTAAGCATGGTACCCAGTTTGGCCTCCGTTTCCGCCCATTCCGATTGCGGACACGATGCATCGACAATGCCAGCACCTGCAAATAAGCTCACTGTGTTATTCAATACTTTTCCGCACCGAATGGTCACTGCCCATTCCCCATTTCCCTCTGCATCACACCAACCCACCATGCCGCTGAACATACCGCGTTCAAACGACTCCAGTTCATTAATTGCACGGCGTGATAAATCAAACGGAAAGCCGCACACCGCGGGTGTTGGATGTAACAAGCAGGCAAGCTGCAATGCGCTGGTAGAAGGCGATTTTAATGTGCCTGAAATCTTAGTCGATAAGTGCCACATAGCAGGAGTATTGATCAACGATGGGTCATTCGGCACATGCAACTCAACACAATAAGGATCCAAGAGTCGTTGAATTTCATCGATAACCAAACGGTGTTCGTAGCGATCTTTTTTGGATGCCAACAAAGCCTGACTCACGCGTAATTCATCGGCTTCAATTTGTTGACGTTTAGCCGATCCTGCTAAAGGATTTGACGACAACTGTTGTCCCTGCTTACGAATAAGTAATTCAGGGCTGGCCCCTAATAAAATCGAACCGTCCGCTTGTGGAATGGAAAAGTGATAACCCGTGGGATTTTGTGCCATCAAACGTCTTAGCACATACTCAGGAGAAATATTGCCATCCAATTCAAGATTTAACACTCGCGATAACACGGCTTTTTCAAGGCTAGTAGACTGAAACTTCTCCACTGCTTGAGCGACAGCCGATTTAAACGTATGTTCATTGGGAACACTCATGGAAGAAAGAACTTCAACCGCAGGAGGTGTAAGTGAAATATTAGGTGTCGCATGCTGAAAAGCATGTTTATCAATAAATTCAAAAGCCGTCGGCACATACAAACATGACGGTTGACTAACATCAAAAGGAATAGAACCTATAATTATAGGGTTATTAACTCCTTTTTGTTTTTCTAATGAAAATGCGCGCTGAATTGCCCGCTGAAATAAACTGTTATTCTCATCACCATCAATGGCAGGTTGTATAACCGTCTGGTTAATACCGGATGCCATTAAACTACGGTGTTCAGATGTAAATATAAATTCTGTTTTTGGTGAGAATGATGCAAAACTAAAAGTTAACGTCTCACTTTGCGTTCGTTGCATGACACAACTCCCTATTTACGCAAATGGTATGAAATAATTCGCCATGAAAATACTTCACATAGTTAATATCTTTATTTATCCAGCCGTAAAAGCTGATCCTGCATCACATAGCAACTAGTGTTTTTATTATTATGATTGGTATTATTTATGGCCTTGATATACACCATGAATAATAAGGGCTAGACGTCAGCCCTTATTATTATATTTTATAAATATGGTTAACGATGGTTATTAGAAGGCGTAAGAAGCACCCGCATAAATCGTACGGCTCTTCATGATATAATCATGTTTCACTGCCGCATCATCACGCTTTTCATCAGTAAGATTAGTTACCCCTAATTTCAGATTTAGGTTTTTAACCGCTTCATACTGTGCGCCTAGATCAAATGTGCCATAACCATCCGACTTTTCATCAGTACGCACATACTGCTCACCGGTGTATTGGTAAGACACATAGGTGTATACGTTTTCTAGCATTTGCCAATCAACTTGAACATTTGCCGTGTTTTTCGGCGTCAATGTCAGCTCTTTGTCTGTCGTCTTGTCTTTGGCATCGGTATACATATAGTTCGCCGATAGGCTCACAGTATCAGTCACATCAAACCAACCTGACAGCTCAGCACCACGCACCTGTGCTTCTTTTACATTAAAGTACGTCAGTTCTTTTTTAACACGGTCCCAAGTCTCTGCTTGGATCATGTCATCAATATCATTATTAAACGCTGTTACTGTAGCGCCCCAGCTATCTGCTTTATAGCCCGTTGAAAGCTCATAACTGACTGCAGTTTCGGCTTTCAGGTCAGGGTTACCCACTACGGAACACGCACCACGGCAGGCAAGCACAGCGTATGAATCGCTGTATTGATTCAAGCTCGGTGCTTTAAAGGCTTTACCCACGCCCCCTTTCACAACCCAGTTATCTGTAATGCTATAAACCGCATAAGCACGTGGACTGAATTCACCACCGTAAACTTCGTGGTCATCAAATCGGCCGCCCAAAGTAACGGCCAAATCACCAATATCAAACTCATCTTGCAGATAAATCGCAGATTGGTTATAACCTTCCGATCCTTTAGACAGTGTCAGATTATTCTTCAGATCGGTAACACGGTACTCTGCACCGCCCGTCAGCAAGTGTGAACCCACGTAACCAGACAACTGACCATCAAGTGTATTATTAGTCTGTGTAATATCACCCACCCCCTTATTCAAGCCTGAGTCATCTTTTAAATCAGAATTTTCGTAATTATATCGAACACGGGAATCAAACTTTGACCAGTAACCGTTATGCGTCAAGGTGGCATTAATACGTTCAAGTTTCTGAACGTTATTCACCGCCGTTCCCCAGTTGTTCCAATCAGCATCACGATCGTCTTTACTATAAATAAGATCAAGATCAATATTTTGCTGAACAGTTGCCAGCCATTTCAAGCTAGAGAAAATATTCAGTTCATCACGCTCTTCCAGAACGTCAGAATCGGGATTTAACGATTGGTCGGTACGCCACGCATCGCGAGAGCTTTGCTCGATAATGATGTTGCCCAGTAATGTATCCTGTATCAGAGAACCGCCAGCATACACATTCCACTTGTGTACATCACCACCACTACCTTCCGTAGGACCTTCGTATTGATAACCCACCGCACCTTCTGCTTGCTCTGTCGGTTGACGAAGAATTACGTTCACTACACCACCCAGGGCATCAGCACCGTAAAGTGATGACATAGGGCCACGAATGACTTCAATGCGCTCAACCGCAGACATTGGGATACTTGAAAGGTCAAAATCATTACCGTACGACGATGTCAGCGCATCGCGGGAACTCGTACGTTTACCGTTGATCAACAGCAGAGTGTAATCAGAATCCAAGCCACGGATTTTAATCTCATTACGGCCATAAGGCGTACCTGGATTAATATTAATACCCGGTAACTTCTTCACGGCTTCTGCCACATCATTAACCACTAATTTGTCCAATTCATCACGCGTAATGTAAGAAACGGATGCTGGAGCAGTAAGTTCTGGGTGCTTAGTTTGTGACGCTGTAATGACCATAACATCATCAGTAGTTGCAGTGTCTGCCATTACCATTGAAGAAGATAATAGGCCAATAGCCATAAACGCTTTATTTAACTGAGTTAGCGCAAAACGGCTATCTCCCTGATGCTGTAACATGTTCACACTCCATTACGAATAATGGTGCGAATGATAATTATTATCGTTATCACAGTCAATGGTGCATCGTGAATATTATAATTCAAACAAAGACATTGATCGCATTTATGAGTTAAAGCATTACCATTTCTCTTTGCATAAGCTAGAAATCAACAGTAATTCGTTGTGTTATATTAAAAAACAATAACTTATAACCGTAATTATAATTGAAGAGCAGTCTGTTGGCGTCGTGTAAGCAAGTTCATTAGAATCTTTACCATGAATGGCACCATCAGCGCACAGCCAATAGTGACCATGGCTAAAGTTTCAATCCCAATTAAACGCCCAGCAGGATCGGATATTAAATAAAGCGATGAAACGGCACTCGCAAGGCCAGCCGCCACGTTCGAAAACGTTCCTTGGTAAGACATAAAGGCCGCTCGTTGGTGAGGCAGTGGAACGCGCGACGTTATTGCCGAAACAGATGCACTTCTGGCTGAACTCGACGCCATAAACAAAGTAAACACAACATATAACGGCCAACTTCCTTGCCATAAAAACCCTATGAGCGTTACTACTGCCACCAAAATACTAGTTACCCATACTGTCTGCGTGATCCAGCCCTTATCCAGCATCTGCCCACAAAGCCGCATCGAAAAAATACTCGCTACACCGCCGAGTAAATACAACACACTGATTTGTTCCCGTGGAAAATGAAGGTTGAATTGGAAGAAAGTGGAGAGATTTGGAACTAGCAAGAAGTGCCCAAACATACTAATACCTACAATACTCAATGCAGACATAAAAACAGGGCTTGTGATCATTTCCGTTATTCCGACTGAAGAAGATTGTAGCTTATCACCCACGACCTTATGCCCTACCATCGATGGGAAATACCAATGACTAAGCAGAGAAAAGCCGACTCCTATACTACCAAAAAGGAAGAAAGTAACTTGCCATGAGAAATGGGTAGATAATTCTAACGAAATTGGCACAATTATAATGGCAGCCAATGAAAAACCACTGGCAACAAACGCAATGACTTTTCCTCGTTCCTTTACTTCTGTAATATCAATAACAGACGCCATCGTTAAACCACTTATTGGCCCAGCAAAGCATCCTGCTAAAACAAACCAAAATAATAATTCATTCTGCGTTGTTGAGAAGCCACATATAATAATAATGACAGAACGAACCAGTAAGAATAATATTAATGCAGACTTACGATCATACCGATCTAAATAAGGAGCAAGAAAAAAACCTACTAATGCAGAAGCAAATGTTGCACCTCCACTAATATAACCAATATGTTCAGGTTTCATATTCAGGTATTTAACAAAATCGGCACCTAATGGCATAACCATCATTAATGTACCAATTGATAACATATTAATAAGTAGTGCAAGGTGCAAAACACGAGATTTTGTTTTTAAGTGATCGTCCATGATAAGACATTCTAAAGAGAGGGAACGCTGAGTGTAACCATTCATTGCCACCAAAACAATGAATAAGAATTATTATCAATAAATTCAGCTCTGAGTGAATGTTCTTACCATCATATTTTGTTTATGGATTTGCACGGTAAATTTACAACCTACAGATAGTGTTGATGTAAGTGTTCTCTTGAGCATAATCGTTAAGTTATCTCGTTCCATCGCAATAACTTCAGCATCCAAAAAATCAAAGTACGCACGAACCTGAGGAAACAGAGCTTTAAATAAGCTCTCTTTGGCCGAAAATATCACCGTTAGCCCTGTAGAAAAATCTATATCGTGCTTTGTGATCAGAGCTTGTTCTGCCTCATTAATAATTGTGTTTTTGATAGACGTGGCAGTACTGTCTGTTAAGCATTGTTCAATATCAATACCAATCCCTTGCTCAGGTAAATCACACTGGTTTAAAACACAAATCGCCTTATTACTACTATGACTAATCGATCCGATCATTCCTTTTGGCCATAACGGTGCACGATGCTGACTGATCCCAACATCAGATTCAGTACCTCCTAAGGCTGAGAGGCAGCGCTTCGCCAAATAACGTCCTGCCACGTACTCTGCCTGACGTTTTTTCACCGCGCCGTGCAATGTTTCCGGCAAAATTATCCCAAGCTGTCGGGGGGCTTCTATTGTGTAGAATTCAGGATCAAACTCGCATTGAAAACACACACCTGAAAAATTGGGTAAAACAACAGGCATCACTTGCGAAATATAAGGGGGATTCATATTTATTGAGGTTTCCGTTTCTCAGAGGTCGTCATCATAACAAGGGAAGGACATTACTTTCCACCTGCAGTTTAAAATACAGGAAGTCTCTGAGACTCGGCGCTCAGTGTTGAGCTCAATAGGTTAATTTAAGATAGGTATTATTCAAGTTTTACATATTTAGCAGATACAAAAAAGCCTCAGCATTTCTGCTGAGGCTTTTTCATTTGTATGGCAGGGGTGGAGAGATTCGTAACTCCCAACACGCGCATTCTTATGGTGGGGGAATCCGCTGCTCTTTTCTCTAGCTGCAGATAGCAAAAAGGCTCATATCTTTCGATATGAGCCTTCTTTAATATGGCAGGGGTGGAGAGATTCGAACTCCCAACACGCGCATTCTTATGGTGGGGGAATCCGCTGCTCTTTTCTCTAGCTGCAGATAGCAAAAAGGCTCATATCTTTCGATATGAGCCTTCTTTAATATGGCAGGGGTGGAGAGATTCGAA
>NZ_PYMJ01000035.1 GCF_003025615.1 Photobacterium frigidiphilum
AATAATCTTCTTGTTCATGATTATATCGCAACCTGCTTGCAGCAGATTGCTGAAAAACCGAATAATATTGACGCGTTGCTGCCATGGAATATTAAGCATAGCTAGGTGTCGTTGCCCAGACGCTTACCCTTGTTTGAATGGGCAAACTGATCAAAAGAGCTTTCAATAAAAGGAAGCAGCACTATTTCTGTCGGTAAACCACGTTTCTGTACTTCTTCATACATCAGGTATAGAAAAGGTTCAGCACGTTTAGACACCGTTTTAATGTGTAAGGGGTTATCGACAAACCAATTTCGGTAATATCGAATACGTTTGTTATTAGGTACAGGCAGTGAAAAAGACTCTCCCATTACGTTCCACAAATCGGGTGCGGAATGAGGGGGAATTGTTGTACTATTAAATGTCTGACTATTTAAATGCTTAAGGTCTATATGTTCATATGTAGGCTGGCTGTTTCTCTTACCAGTAGCAATAAAAAAACCTTCTTGTTGCTGATGAGATATAGGGCACTTTCGGCCAAGTTCACTTGTGTTTATAACAATTAAATCTTCACTTTCTGAGTGGTTACTATTCGCTGTATCGACACTTTGTAGCCCTTGGCAACCAGAGATAATAAGAGTAAAAAACAATATTAGAAGCCACTGCATATTAATACCATCTACGACTAATCAATGTGATACACCTTGTTAATGATATTTAATTATTATCAACAAGCATAAATATGTCATTGATAAAAATATAGCATGAATTATTTGCGTTGTTTATTAATGAAGATGTCAATGATTAAAATCTTGGCAATGAGACAATATTTATTGTTAATGATGGGGGACATAACTGATACGTAAGAAGTACGATTCGATTATCACTTTGAAAAAACCAGCTATTATCTATACATATAATTGATAGTACTATTAATAGGAAATGGTATGGAGATAACTCGTTATCCGGTAGGAACCATTCTTAAAGTTCGTTGCTTATCATATTGGCACTATGGCATGGCTGATGGGAGAGGTGGGGTAATACACAATTCAAAAAAACGTAGGCAAGTACAGTTTGATACGTTATATGAGTTTTCAGAAGGTAGAGCCATTTTGGTTAGTTCAATTACCAGTGATGAACCAGAGAAAGCATATTTCTATGCTCAACAATATTTAGGTACTCCCTATAATTTATTCAATCGTAATTGCGAACAATTTGTTCGTCAATCGCATGGCTTGCCTGTTGAGTGCACTCAATTTCAACGATTATTTGTACTATTATTTGCTGGGCTTCTTATTACGGGAACTGAAAATAGGCTAATTAAATTAGCGGGGGTTGGCTTGCTCGTTGGCGGTATAATCGCGCCCGCAGAAAAGCGACCTTATCGACGGGCGATTGCGGGGGCTCGTCTGACCGTAGGGGGGGCGATTGTGCTTTCTAAGGTATTGCGACTAGTTTTTCGCCGTTAGTATGACTTTTTCGCTGTTAGTGTGTTTTTTTGTGGTTTAGTAATATTTTGGTCTATTCTTTTTCACTGTAGTAAGTCAAATTTGGACTATTCGATCTGTAGCACAGACATTGACTTGATATCACGTTATGTTAAAAAGACGTAACAGAGTATTTGCACTAAAAAATGGAAAGAAAGTGACTATTTTAATCGAACGAGAACATGACCTACATATTGATGACGTTGCTGTCATGTCAGAACAAATCGCTGATGAGCTTGCTAATAAGTACGGAATAGAATGGTCTTGGCAAGATGACCGTTTGATTATTGATCATATGTCAGCCCGTGGTTTTCTTCATTCTCAGCATGGAAAAATTACCATTCAATTGAAATTAGGCTTTGCTGCTAGCCTTTTTGCTTCAAGTATTGAAAACAGTATTTCTAAACGTCTTGATCAGCTACTGATTACGCAATAATCTCTTTTTGTGTATACCCAAGCTACCTTCCCTTTTACTTACCGAGTTATTATTTAATTAAAATAACTCGGTTACCTCTTTAGCTTATTATTTTTCTTTATTCTTCAAATATTTGATCTCGCCCACGATAAATTGCTGTTTTAGTAAGAACATTCTAATTGAAATTCCTATTCTAGTTACAAGCAGTCAGGCAATACCCACTGACTGACAGTCGAATTAACAGTAATCCCGGAGGACGCAACAATGAGCATCTTTAAACAGACTGCAGATGAATCAAGCAAAGAGAAAAAGCTTGTACGTGATGCCATGGTCTACAACATTTGGTTAGCAGGATTAGGTGCTTATGCGAAAAGTGCCGATGAAGTTAATCAACTGTCAGGTAAAGGAAAAAGCCTTTTTGATGAGTTAATTGAGCGTGGTCGTTCAGTTGAATCGAATACAAAAGAACGTGTACATACAGCACGTAGCCAAACATCAGTCGCTATTGAAGAACGTATGCATCAAATGGTGCAAGGTTTCATCGGTATTGATAATGAACGTTTAGATCGTGTTGATGACAAAATTGATCAACTAACAGCCAATATTGAAGCGCTATTAGTTCGTCAACAAGAAGGCAAACCTGCAGTAAAAAAAACTGTAGCGAAAGAGCCAGCAAATAAAGCAGCTAAAGCACCCGCAACACGTGGAAAAAAACCAGGCGTTGCGCGTCGTAAAGCAGTAGCGATTGCTGAAGAAAAAAAAGAAACACTTTCAGGAAAAGCAGTAGTGGCAAATTCTGAAGTAAAGCAGGAAACCGTAGTAGCTAAAGCTGTTGTTGCTGATTCTATTGCGGATAAACCAAAAACTGACGCTAAGTCTGCCGTAGTAAAAACTGAACTGGCAAAAACTGAGTCAATGAATGAAAAACCAGAAGCAGGAACTACTGCTGGCAATCAATCTGTTGTTACAAAGCCAGTGGAAGTGAATTAATACGCGCTATATACCGATGAGCTTATGCATAAAATGGTGAGCTTAAAAGAAGACTTAGCGAGATTATCTTATACAGATCAGCGTTTATACGCAGGAGATTATTATGATTGATAAAACAGTAGCAAAAGCGGCAAAAAATGTCGTAGAAAGTGGCGAAGGTGTTGCTCGCAATATTTGGCTTGCAGGTTTAGGTCTATATAGCCGCACACTTGAAGAAGCTCAACAAATTAACGATAAAACGAATACTGCATTTGATGAACTTGTTGAACGCGGCAAAGAAGTTGAAGTTCAAGCGAAAGAGTGCATTGGTAAAAATGCAGAAAAAGCGACTGACGAAGTTGAAGCAGGTATGAATGATTTATTCTATCGCTTAAGTGGTGTTGATCGTGAAAAGCTAGATCGTATGGACGACAAAATCGACAAACTAACATCAGCAGTTGAAAAGCTAGCAGAAGTAGAATAACTATAATTTACACAGGGTTACGGGTTTATAAGCCAGCCAAGCCAGACAATAATGTAACCCTGATAGCATATATAGACTGAGTTATAAGAGATTTTTCTAACAACGTTAGTTATATGCTTTTTAAGGTTGCGCGTGTGCCATGCACGCGCACCTCTTTTTGTTTGTGAGTTTTTGTTTTAAATATTGTTGTCATGCCAACAATGGCGAGCTGGTTGTGACAATTCTATGTATTAGGACAGGGCAAAAGGACAGTAATAATCTATATTATTACGACGTATGTCACTTAACGTTTACTGCCATGCATTAAGCCGATAGGTTATTGATGAACTTTTATTTATAAGATTCATAGCCTAAAGTACTAATAAAGAATGTAAAATTTAAGGGGGGAGTTATGTACAGTTGGCGTACCAGAGCATTCAACAAAGTTTTATCACGCGTCATGCGCCAGCGCCTTGCGAGTTGTCACTCCACATTAGAAATGCGTGAACTTATTAGGAATATTGATAGCTACGGCGCACTCATTAGCATGCCTAAAGGAATGGAAGTTACCCCTACCAAATTTGCTAGCATCAGCTGTGATTGGGTCGATATGCCTAAAAGCAGTGGTAATAAAATCATTTTGTATTTTCATGGTGGCGGTTTTTGTTTCCATAGCCCCAATACCCATAATGCTTTCTTGGCCAGATTATCCAATGCAACCAAATCACGTGGTTTAATGGTTAATTACAGCTTGGCACCAGAATCCCCATACCCGATAGCGGCTGATGAATGTTACGCTGTTTATAATGAGTTATTACGTCAAGGGTATTTACCGCATCAAATTGTAATTGCTGGCGATTCTGCTGGTGGAAATCTTGCATTAACAACGGCTATTCGCTTGCGTGAAGCAAAGCAGCCAATGCCTGCAGCTCTCGTGCTTATGTCACCGGTTACAGATATGGCTGTAACGGGAGAGTCTGCGTTTACAAAAAGTAAAGATGATCCTTTTTTCGATTTAAGCAGCTTATTGTTGATGAGAAATAACTACATCGGATTGCAAAACCCTTGTGAGCCTGATGTCTCTCCTTTTTATGCCGATTTACATGGATTGCCACCTACTTTTATCACCGCTGGTACGGAAGAGGTCCTAATGGATGATGCTAAACGTACCGCCAATAAAATGAGTGAAGCAGGGGGAGATGTAACGATCAACATCGTTAAAGGGGTACCTCATGTATATCCATTATTTTATCAGCTAACCGAAGCACGTGAAGCCATTAAGCTTATGTCTGAATATATTATAGATAAATATAAAGAAGCTAAGCCAGTAACGAAAAAAGCCAGCTAACACCTTTCTTTCTGATAGCCTTTTTAACCGAAGGCTACCTTCCTAAAATCCCTCCTTAACAGATCCGTGATCTTGCCCTGATAAAGATGTGATCAACACCATACTGTCACGAAATAACGATAAGATAAGTATTCTGGTCTGTGCAGTTTTAGCGTCATTTAGATGTAGATTAATGCTATAGCTAGCCCAAAGGGCACGAAAGAATTAAGAAAGGTAACCAAATGAATAATGCAAACGTGTTAATGGTTGATGAAAAATACCAATCCTACCCTGAGGGGATTCGAGACAAGTTATTATCACTGCGTCAATTAGTGATTGATGTATCAAAGAAAATTGATTTGCCAGCGCAAGTTCAAGAAACAATCAATGCTAACGAACCCAGCTTTGTTGTTGATGGTGGTAGCCCGATTCGTATTGATTGGAAATCACAGACGCCCAATCAATATGCAATGTATTTTCAATGTAAAACTAAATTGGTCGATACATTTAAAGAATTATATGACGATACTTTCCGTTTTGATGATGATAAAGGCATTGTTTTTACCGTTGACGATGACATTGCAACCCGTGAATTAGCACACTGCATTTCATTGTCGTTACGTTATCATCAAATTAAACACTTACCGCTGCTAGGCGTGTAGCATTTTGAATCAATCCTAAGCAGTTGATACCGGAAGATGCCAAATAGCATTTGTTAACGTTGTGAATTACGTCGAATTAAGTAACTATACCGCTATATAAATTGTCGCCTAAGAAGTGTGGCAATAAGACAATATGGGAAAAAGTATGGCGAAGAAATTTTACGTTGTTTGGGCTGGTCGAGAAACCGGTGTTTTCACAAGTTGGCCATATACGAAAAAGCTCGTCGATAAATTTCCGCAAGCACGTTATAAGTCATTTCCTACAGAGCAAGAAGCTGAAGCCGCATTTGCATCTGGGCGTGTAAGTACCCCAAGATCATCAGTTAAAAAGACTGCGCCTAAGCCGTCTGAATCTCTTGCGCCTAAAACGGCTAATTTTGAAGTTAATATCTATTGTGATGGCGCGTGCGATCCTAACCCGGGTAAATCAGGCTCTGGTGTTGCAGTGTATCGTGATGGTGCGTTAGCTGAGCTTTGGTATGGTTTATATAACCCAATGGGCACTAATAACACGGCAGAGCTAAATGCACTGCATCAATCGTTGCTTATTGCCAAGCAGGAAATTGAGAAAGGTCTTCGCGTTCAAGTATTAGCGGATTCTCAGTATGCGATTAATTGTTTAACGTTGTGGGCATATAGCTGGAAAACAAAAGGCTGGAAGCGAAAAGTCGCAGGGGATATCAAAAACCTTGAATTGATTCAGCAAGCTCATGCACTTTACGACGCAATCAAAAATCGCGTAGTGGTATCACACGTAAAAGCGCACATTGGTGTTGAGGGCAATGAACTTGCCGATCGCATGTCGGTATATGGCGCCGATCAAGAGCAACATGATTTTTGCCAGTACTCAGAGGCATTAGATATAGAAAAAGTCTTGAATTACAAACGTGGTTAGTACGTTTGTATGCCTGAATAAAAAGCGCTTTGAATAGCAAACGGGTCGTTAAGTCGGATTATAAACCGATTTAACGACCCGTTTTTGTAACGATTATACGTTTTTGTAACTTTGATAAAAAAAGAATTAGCCTTTCAAATCAGCCAGTTTTACTTGTTGGTAGTTTTTTGCTGAATCAGAAATTTTGCCGCTATTACCGGTTTGTAGCCATTTTTTAATGCGACCTGCATCGCCAATAGGGGTGAGCTTGCCTTGCGCATCAAGCATTACCATTAAAATTTCTTTACCATCAATTTTTGTGATCATTGTTAAACAATGACCAGCAATGTCTAAATAACCTGTTTTGGTCATTTCTACATCCCATTTTTTACCACGAGCCAAAACATTCGTATTGGTGTAACCCAATTTATACTTTGGCTTAGAAAAGTAAACGGTGTGAACGGGCGTTGTACTGTATTCACGGATCTTCGCGTATTTATACGCGGCTTTTGCCATCTTATTTATGTCTGAAGCTGTCGATACGTTTTTAGAATCGAGACCTGAACTATCCACAAACGTTGTGTTGGTCATACCTAAAGCTTTGGCTTTCGCATTCATGGCTTTAATAAATGCGTCGTAGCCACTAGGGTAGTTCCCTGCCAGTGCTGCCGCAGCCAAGTTTTCAGATGACATAAGTGCAATGTGTATAGTTTCGCCACGGCTTAATCGTGATTCCATACGAATACGTGTGTAACCGTTATACATCCGTTTTTTATCAATAGGCTTGAAGGTTATTTTCTCATCTAAAGGTAGTTTTGCATCTAGCGTAACCATTGCTGTCATAAGCTTAGTAATAGAGGCCAATGGCATTACCACGTTCTGGTTCTTTTTATATAAGGTTTTGCCAGATTTTAAATCGGTCACATAAGTACTGACTGACGCTGTTTGAATGTTATTGGGATCTAATTTGGCAGTCGTGGCATGTGCGGAAGTGGCGATACTTACGCTTACCAGGGAAAAAATGAATAATAATGCTCTGCCCACAATTGCTCCTTGAGGATGAAATAGTCGAAATGGATAAAAAAGGAAAGAGTGCATTGTTCCCTTTAATGCCCAATACGTGCAAGTCAAGTTTATGTAAAAAAGTGCAAATGTGCTGGATAATTAAGCAGTCAGGCGCAGGTTTTAATGAAACGCAATGCAATTAGATGAATCAATATGCAGTGTGTGGATTATAATGAGAAAGTATGCCTGACGAGTGTTGGTGAGGAGGCCATATGAAAACGGAACAATTGGAAAAATACCTACTTAGCTTGAAAGGGGCTCAAGGTTGCTATCCTTTCGGTCCTGAAGCATACGTATTTAAAGTGATGGGGAAAATGTTTGCACTCACTGCTATCCATAATGGCATACCCAGTATCACGCTAAAGTGCCTTCCTGCTGATGGTGATTTTTTAGTTCATGAGTTTGACTCTATCATTCCTGGGTATCATATGAGTAAGCAGCATTGGATAACAATTGCTTTAACGGGTGAGTTATCAGAAAGTATGCTGCAAGACTTAGCCGACAAATCTTATAATCTGGTCGTGAGTAAATTAACACGTGTTAATAAAGAAGCATTGTCTGCGTTATAAGCGTGTTTCTGTTTGTCGAATCAGCCAAGCAGCAGGGTTACATATAACGGTGAACCCAATCGATAGGTATCATTCTACGTCCGCTAGCCTTCTATGAAAGCGACGGAGGTAATAATGATGCCGATGGTACAGAAAATAGAGAATGGCACAGTGTAGTGATGGGGTTCGGGAATATTGCACTAACTGATATAGAACCTACTATCGCTCAATTAGCCGACGTTTTTGATTAAGGTTTAAAAAAGCCAGCTCATTGAGCTGGCTGGTGATGCTAGTGACGTCAGTCTTTAAAGAGGGGGTATAGGTTTAGCTTGAAAAGTTATACGTTAAGCTAACTGGGCTAGTGATGTTTTGAATTGATGATTCTTGCTTATCATCAAATTTAGCCAGTATCGAGTATTTACCTTTCGATACTTTTACCGAGACATTGTTGCCGTTTCCTACTGGTAATCCATCAATGTAGAACACTGCATCTTTATTGCTTACAAGCATGATATCAAATGAGTTAATGCCGACTTCTTTCATGATTTGAGCATTGATTTGTTCATTATATTGAACAAACAAGTTAAAGCTGACGTTGTAATCAACATTCCCTTCAAAGTCCATACGGGCTGAATTGACCGTAAATTGATTGGTACTGCTTGTAATATCAATCTGACCAAAGCGTGATTCAATAGCGTCATTCACAAGCTTACTTGTCGTTTGTTTGCTTTCAAAACAGGCGCGAATAGATTCATAAGGGGAACATTGAAGCTTGCCATCAATTTTAATAGGAAGGGGCTTTGAAAATTCTGTTTTTATACGAGTAACAACACTATTTTTGATGGCGGTAAGTTTATCGCTATACACGTTTTTAGATTGGCGAATGGAGTGGTTTAGCTTCTCAAGCTCTGTATTATATTGAGCTACAAGTGTTGTGTTTTTGTGAATTGTATCATTGCTTGTTTTAATCTTATTTGATGTCTTTTTCATTGACTCAAAGTAGTAATTTGTATTTTCTTCTGTGCCAGAGAGCATCTCTTTGCTTAGTTTTTGTTGGTACTCTTGGTAGGCTTTTCTTTCGTTAACAATCGAGGCTTTTAACTGACTCGTCTGGTTGGTTAACGTGAATATACTGCTATTAACTTTCGTTAATTTTTGTAATTCAGCAGTATCATTAAACTGTTCTCTTACAGAGCTGACTTGCTCTTGCTCGGCTTTTGTTAGCAATGGGGTCGCTTGAGTACAAAACGAAACACCCACAGATATAAGAATAATGGCTTTTTTTAACATGATATAACGAACCTTAGAAATATGAGAATAGTATTAATTTTCTTTAAGTTAGTAATGTTTAGTCTGTAATTTTCGATAAGTAGTGAATTTAGCGTCTTTTATATTCCGATTTGTCATATGAATATCGATTATCTCTAGTTGAAAAGGTTCGTACACGGTTATCCATTACGTGTAAGAACTGTACCAGATGACTACTTTGAATATCTTTATATACTTAGGGTAGATATTTAATAATTATTCTTCTACAAAGTCATTATATTTATTAATATTAACCATATAAATTATACATTTATCATTGTTTATGATAACTCGATCATATCTCGAATGATTTTATGTGAAACGAGTGTCTTATTGTTTTGTTAAATTTATTTATATCAAGGTTGTATCGTCAAAAACAAGGCGGTTATCAAGTCAAAATATTAACGAAGTAATGGTGGTGATATAAAGCCGGATAAATAAAAATCGGTTACGCCGTAACATGGCCTATATCGTTACGGCGCTGAATAGATTAGTTAACCAGTTCGTCTAATAAATCTTGATGCGTATAGAACGGTGATCTTGCAGATTCAGTTAAGTATGGTTCTACCATTGAAATTAAACGTAAAACGCCGGCACGAATGAGTTCCGTTTCACTGTATTTATCATCTAATAGCGTTTGGTAGTTTAACCAATTCAAACTGACTAAAAGTAAGTTATCTGATAATAGCGGTAGGCTGTTATTATCGCATTGCAGCTTTCCTAAGCTCACTAAATGCGCAAGCATATCGCTACTGAGTTGCCGTAATTTTAAAATTAACGATCGAATTTTACGTTTTATCTGTGGGTTTTGACCGTTCAAGTTATCTAAATTTCTGAACATGAAACGATAATGGGTAAAGAGTGCCATCACGGTATGCATGAACGGCCAGTAATCATCAAAATCTTGAACTTGCTTGGGGTATTCATTACTTATGGTTGATACTGAATTTTGCAATTCACTGATCAAGGTCGCAATGATTTCGTCTTTACCGCGAAAATGGTAATACAAGTTACCAGGGCTAATCCCCATTTCAGTAGCAATGATCAAGGTACTCACTTGCGAGATACCATTACGATTAAAAAGGTCAAGACTGACTGATAGAATCCGATCTCGAGTCTTCATTTTTCTTCCTTGTCTGACGTTTTTGGTTGTTGGCTAGCGTTTCGTTGTTACCAAGGTTACTGCTGGTAACAACGAAAGGGTTTATAAACACAACGTTGTTTGTTTAGTTGCCTAAACCAACCTAAATATTATCTAGATTGGTATAAGTTTGCGTGCTACTCAGTTAGTAATACAGGTAGCGCCTCAAGCAAAAATTCATACTCAGTTTGCATTTGCTGCTTTATATCGTCACAAATGAACGAGACCAATGTGCTACCAATGAATGGCACAGATGAACTAATGGTCATCTCCACATTATTACGCGTTGTAGGCCCACTTTTTAGCTTTGCTGCTGGCTCACTAAATAGCATTTGACCGGTAATCGCCGCAGGCACACCGATAAGCTCAACTTGCATCTCACACTTTAGTTGATCACCTTCTAACCAGTGCCAAGTTTCAGATTGCTTTATTGTGTTGTAATTACCTAGCAGGCTTTTTAGCATTCCTGGCACATTCGCCGGTACTTCTCGTTGTGTCTCCACAAGGAAGCCATCTTCTGTTTCTTCAATTTTGACGATACGTACATTACGCGCACCGAGTTTTTGATACTTTTCGATAATCAGTTCTTCTTCGCTGAAGAAACGTAAAATAGTATCGAGATCTTCTTGGTAATCATGAATCGCTGAGACTTGCATAATGTGTCCTTACATATGTATTTCACGGATGAGATTGGATAACGCCATTACGTCAGCACTATTTTGTTTAGGATCGCTGTCGTGTTTTTTCCCATCTGTTTCGGGGGCCATGTTAAAACCGGTATTCATTACCAGTTCACCTAATTTAGGGTAAACGCCGTGAACTAACGCGGCAAAAAGACCGATACGGTTTGCGATACGTTTCGGCTTTTCAATAATTGCTTTGATGATTAAATCGGCGGCTTCATCTGACGATAGCAGTGGAATGCCACCTTTTGCTTTACGGTAATGATCGGCAATCATCGGAGTTTCTACTAACGGCATATTAATGGTCGTGAAGTTAACGCCTTGCCCACATAATTCAGCACTTGCTGTACGTGTAAATGAATCTAACGCCGATTTAGAGGCTGCATAGGCAGAAAAGCGAGGTTGGTTCGTTAATACAGCAACGGAAGACAAGTTGATGATATGCCCTGATTGCTGCTCCACCATGCCAGGCAGGCTACCTAGAATTAAACGTAGCGCGCCAAAGTAGTTAATTTGCATGGTGCGTTCATAATCGTGCAAGCGGTCTGTCGAGTGCATAACAGAGCGACGAATTGAACGACCCGCGTTGTTGATCAAAATATCGATGTTGCCGTGATGGCGTTTAATTTCATCCATCACCTTGTTACTTTCTTCTTCTTTACTGAGATCGGCTTGGTAGATGAATGCGCGTCCACCTCGGCTTTCAACATCATTTCGAGTTTGCTGTAGGCGTTCTAAATCACGGGCAATCAAGACTAACGTGGCGTTGGTGTCTGCCAGTTTCAATGCAGTGGTGTAACCAATACCTGAAGAGGCACCTGTTAGTACAACCACTTTATTTTCTACACAGCCTTTTAAGGTGCGATCGACATGAAGTGATGGATCAAGGTTACGCTCCCAGTAATCCCAAATCTTTGGCGCATAATCTGTTAAGCGAGGGCAATTGATTGTGCTGTCTTCTAACGCTTTTAATGTGTTGTGGCAATCGAATTGGGTAGGATAATTAAACAAACATAATGCTTCTTTCGGTACCTGCATTTCTTGGCTTAACGCATCCATGAAACGGCGAAGTACTGGCAATTGGCTTAACTCTTTCCATAAATGCGTTGGTATCATGCGGAATAGTCGCATATCTAAACGCATTGCCATACGTGGCGCGTGACCGGCTTCAGCAAAAATATTGATAACCTCACCTGCGCGGTAAGGGTCGGGATCGACAATATGGAAAGCTTGTCCGTCTAATTCATCTTTGTGGGCAATGTGATCGATGCTATCAACAACATAATCGACAGGCACTAAATTTAAACGCCCACCTTCAAGGCCCAGCATCGGCATCCATTCTGGTAATGAACGACGTAGCTTTTGCAAAATCTTAAAGAAGTAATAAGGACCATCGACACGTTCAGCTTCACCGGTTTTTGAATCACCGATAACGATACCCGGTCGGTATGCTCTCCAAGGGATGGTTGCTGTTTCTTGAACCAGCTTTTCAGCTTCATGTTTGGTTTTGAAGTAAGGGTGTTCCAAATCTGTTGCTTGCTCTAGCATGTCTTCTCTAAACCAGCCACGGAATAGACCTGCTACGGCAATTGAACTTACATGATGGAAACAGCCTGCTTGAATTCGTTCTGCTAGCCGAAGGGCATTTTCTGTGCCTTCAACATTGGCACGCATTAAATCATTTTTATCTGCTTCTAAATCGTAGACTGCTGCAAGATGGAAAAAGTGCGTTATCTTACCTGTTAGATGTTTGATGTTTTCTGTAGAAAGCCCCAGATTTGATTCTGTAATTGAGCCTCTTACGGTATGAAACTTATCTTGAGGAAAAGCATGCTTTTCAATTAAATCTTGAAGTTTCTTTTCAGAAGATTCGCTACGCGCCAATACGTAGAATACTCCAGGACGTTTTGCCATACGTTGCAATAAATGGGATCCGATGAATCCTGTTGCGCCGGTAATGAAATAATTCATAACCACTCCTTACGCGTTTTTTTGTTTTATAAGTAAAGTCATCCATAACAGCAGCCAAACTGGTCGGATGAGGATTTTCATTATGCTACTTGTGGCGTAAATTCTCAAAGAGGAGCAACCAAAAATATCGAGTAGATCAATATTCCTTCATGGAATCTTTAGATTTAGAGTAACTGCTCACATTTGGGGGTGTGAAGCGATGTAAAATCAGCTCATTTAGTGCATTAGTTTTTGTATTGGTAATCATGATGGGGCGACAATGTTATATCGTGTTTTTTTACAAAGAAGAGATTGCTCTACATAGTAAAAGCGTTCATTTACTAAGAGGTGAATGACGGTGTTTTATTTTATGATGGCTTTTTGCGGCGAGGGATAACTGGTTGCTTGTAAGAATTGCAATCATTGTTGTTATGTGGTCAGAGTAAGTATTTAAAACGAAGCATTAAATACTTACTCTGATCCTGACTATTACAAGCGTAATCCGTTGTGTAATACCGTTCTGGATAAGTAAATGATCAGATACTTGTCTAGATTGGTATTAGTTAGCACTCCATACTTGCTTGCCGCTGCGTGCAAAGTTATAACCGCCTAGTTGATCACCCTTGGCTTGTATTTCCATGTCAGATAACGATTGCAGTAGCTGTTGTTGTAAGGTGCGGAAGTAAATGTTTTTAGGTATTACTAATTCAAATGCTTCTCTACATAAAGGTATAAAGCCCAAACCAAATTCACCAGCTGTGCTTTGGCTTGCACACCCCACATCTGCAAGCCCACGTGCAATATAAGAAGCCAGTTCACGTTCACTGTTACACGTATCAGCCTTTGTAAGCATACTGATATTAAAGGCATGACCATGTAACCATTCTTCTAAGGCACGCATACTACCGGCACCTTCTTGGCGTAACGCCCAACGCCAACGTGAGGCGAGCAATTCTTGTGGGTTTAACGAACGTGAGTTAACGGCTTCTGCAATGTCATGACTCACAACTAACCCTTGTTGGCGTTCGAAAGCATGTATTAGCACCCAGTTTTTATGACCCGGATATTGTTGTAATAGAGCAGGGTGACGCAAAGCCGCTTCTTCTGCATGGCCCCAATGAATTGCGCATATATCTACATGCCCTTTACTTAACATGGCTAACCCTTGTCGAGTACCTGTCGAGGTATAACCGACTAAGGCGGTACTGCCTAATTGGTTTGCCATTTTCCCGACCACCATCTGTAATAAAGGATCGTCAGATCCCGCTATTAATAAGCGATCGTTTAGCACACCGTTATGGCAAGATTCTAATAGCCATTTATCGAGCATCGATTTAGGAAACAGCCATTTACCCGTTACTTTCGTTGCGGGTAACAATGCATCGTTTGCCAAGGAGTAGACTTTCTTTTCATTCAGATCTAAATATTCAGCGACTTGTTTAGCATTCATAAACTCTGGAAAGCGGGTGGTCATTACGCCTTACCTCCAGAACGATCACCTCGATGTGCACCTTTGGCTTTATCATCTAAGTTGAAGCCTGACGCATCACCTTTCACATCTAAAATCAGATTATCCATGCCGTTATATACTTGAAAGCGATTTCCTTTCGCGCGGGCGATCATGGTAATACCCAATGTTTTCGCTAAGTCATAGCCCATCTGAGTCGCCCCAGAACGAGAAAGTAGAATAGGAATCCCCATTTGCGCCACTTTGATCACCATTTCTGACGTTAAACGACCTGTCGTATAAAAAATCTTGTCTTCACCGGTTTCGCCTTTTAACCACATCTCGCCAGCTAAGGTGTCTACGGCGTTATGACGACCGACATCTTCAACAAAAGATAAAATACTGGTGTCTTTACATACTGCACATCCATGAACAGCACCCGCGGCTTTATAGGTTTCATTATGATGAGTAAGGGATTCAAGTAAACCGTATAAGGTTGACTGGGTTAATGTTGGTTGAGGCAGTGTAACACCTTCTAGTTTCTTCATTACGTTACCGAACATGGTGCCTTGACCACAGCCTGAGGTAACGGTTTTCTTACCAAGTTTCTTCTCTAAACCGTCAGTGTTTTCTTTAGTAATGACCGCGGCAGAATTGGTATCCCAATCAATAATGACAGATTCAATGGCTTCAATATCGTCAATAAACCCTTGGTTTTTTAAATAACCCAACACTAGCGCAGACGGTCTTTCACCTAATGTCATTAAGGTAACAACTTCAATCCAATTCAAGTAAACGGTAAGCGGGTGCTCGCAGGCGATTTCTTTGGTCATCATGTCGCCGTATTCATCCATCACGTCGACGGTCATTGTCTGACTGACAGAAGAGTTTGTTTTTATAATTTTTGGCAATTGGGGCATCAGAAAATCCTGCTGGTTCATCAATGTCTGTAAACAGATTATATGTGTTTTTATTCTAAGGGTTCAGTATTTTAGATGCGTCATGCTTTCTTAATACTGAACTCGCCATATCTCACATTAACACTATGCTATATAGAGCTTAGTACTTGAAATATAGATAGAGCGAGAGATAAAGCAAGGTTCATTCCAACTTAACGATTTTTTATTTTTAAGTTAACGAGATCGTTTATTTAGACGGATTTGTTATTCGATGATACCTCCTCCTTAGGGGTAATCTTTCCCTTATTTCTCATAATTATTCAACTTGGTCTAAATATTGCTTTTCTTGGTCTAAATATTGCTTTAGTTACGATGAAAGAGAATCACTGTTGAACATAACAAACAAGAATTAAGGAGCATGTGTGCAACAACTCGATGAACATAAGCTACTACAAAAAGATGAATCTATTTGGCCTATTGCCTTTCGCTTAGTGTCGGAAGAAAAGCAAGTAGGCCGTTGGGCGACACTATCTTGGACGATTGAAGATGTTGTTCTTTACGATCAAGACAGGGTGCATGAAATTGATGAATCTAAAGGCAGTTATGAGCGACTTCTAACACTTTATCGTGATGAGCGCACAGACTATCGCTTTAACCTTAGTTCTCAAGACCCGCACTTATTCATTGTTTGTGAAGAAGAGAATGAACAATTATCCCCGTTATTAATTACTGCTGCGCAAAGTGTTGCCAGTAGTTATATGGATGGTGATTACCAAGTATTACACATTAAAACCCCATTACCTGTACAGGCGTGGATGGAAGCATTCATCGGGCGACATGGCGAGTTAATAGAATTCAAGCGCAAGCGCTGTAAAGACAAGAAAGGACGTTCTAGTGGCAACTAATTTTTTCCAACGTTGGTCTAGCCGTAAATTGACTGCCAAGGAAGAGCATGAAGAGCCAACTAGCAGTGACGCTACTGTGCCAGACACTGTTGCATCTGACACTGCTATGAATAGCGAAGCGCCACAGGTTGCCAGTATTGATGATTCATCGGATGCTCTTGAATCAAAATATATTGAATCAAGATATGCAGAACCTGAACTCGGTGAATCTGCAGAGACGGTTGAAGCTGATGTAACAGACTCATCTGAATCATTGATTGATGCTACTGAAGATAAGATTTTAACGATAGAAGATGCAGCGGATGTCACGTTTGATAGTGGTGTTGCCTCTTTCTTAAAGCAAGGTGTTGATAAAGCAGTTAAAAAGGCAGCCTTGCAGAAACTGTTTCACTCAGATGAATTTAACTACATCAGTGATATGGATGATCACACCGAGGATTTCTCGAATATTCCAACGCTAGATCCTAACGTAGCAAAGCAACTGCGTGGTTGGGTGAATAATGTATCTGAAAGCATTAAGAAAGTAACAGATGCATTAGATGATGGAAAAGAAAATGCTGGTGGTGATCTTACTGACGCAAACCTTATTACAGATGCTAGCACTGCGTTAGAAGATGAAGCTGAAAATCTTATTACGACTGATGACACATTATCACAAGAGCTGCCACAAGTAGAGATAGCAGAAGAACAAGAGACAACAGAAGAATTAGCCGAAGGTGAGTCTATCCCTACCTCTTTATCTCAGACTGATAAAGAAGAAGAGTTACTTGTCGGTGTAGAAACTAACAAAAATTAATAACGAAAAAGTCTTAAAGAAAGGCAGTTGAGACATTAAGGGAATAATAACCCTATAATTAATCGGGACAAATTGACGCATTTGCATTCAAGTGCGGAGACAAAATGTCCCAGTTGAGGTTGTGCAAACTGTCCCTTTCCGACTTTAGTTCCTTATAGGTCATTTTATTCCGTTAAAAGTTGGTTCGGTTATTGCTCTTATAGAAGCAGAAGAACTTATCCCGTTCTTTAATCGACACTGACTAACGGTGACGAGTACACAGGAATAAGAATGTTAAAAAGTACACTAGAAGCATTTTCTGATACGAATGGGCAAGCTCGACTGAATGCCATTACAGGCACAGTAGAATTGTCGAATTTAATTCCCCCTACGGTTTCTTATGAGAGTCGTGGTGATTTATTGATCATCGGTACTCAAGATTCGATAACAACACTGGCAAACCAATTTTCAGCACTTCACTCTGTAACGCTGCTTGCGACAGAAAAGACGGCGATTGGTGAATCGTCAACGTCAACGAAAGCTGAAAAATGTGCAAATTTGTATTTCAGTAAAGAGGTTGCCATTAAAGGTTACCTTGGCGCGTTTGAAGTGACATGTCGTGTAGACGGAACAATTACAGAAAGCAGTATTACAAAAACTACAGCCAATCTTGCGAAAGTGGCTATTGGTCGTGATTGTTTTGATCTTGTATTAGACATGACGGAAGAAGGGATTGTAGCGACTGAAATTCCTGCGCCGGGTTATTACCCTGTTGGCGCAGGGAAAGGTAAGTTAGCAGATGTGATTGAAGAACTGCCTGCTATGTTAGGTACGTTTGATAAGCCTAAATACTTTCGATTAGACCCTGATCTTTGTGCGCATTCATCTCGTGGTGTGAATGGTTGTAATCGTTGTGTTGATGCATGTCCTGCTGGTGCCTTATCAAGCCTTGGTCACGCAATCGAAATTAACCCTTATCTTTGTCAGGGGGTGGGAACATGTGCAACGGCTTGTCCTACTGAAGCGATTACATATGCATTGCCTGACCCTGAAAAAACGCAAAATTTTGTGCATCGTTTACTTGCTCGTTATCAAGAAGAAGGTGGTGAAAAACCAACGATCCTTTTTTATGGTAACCGTGATGAAGAAACCATTACTCAAACACTGATGACACTTCCTTCAAATGTTGTGCCTATTGCGTTGGAAGAGTTAGCAACTGTTGGTGTTGATACCTGGTTAAGTGCATTGGTTTATGGTGCGCATCAAGTTTTGCTTGCAACTAATACTGCTTATATTCCAGCAACGATTGATCGTGTTTTGGCTGATGAACTTTCGATTGCCAATAACTTTTTAACGGAACTGGGTTACGAAGAAAATCGAATTACACTGTTTGATTTATCGACGGGTGACTTATCTACAGGTGAGCCAGCAACTGCTGATTCATTTACGGCATTTGAGAAACCACTTATTGCGCTTACGCAACCTCAAACATTTGCAGAGCAACTATCAGGCACTAAGCGTGAGAAATTGTTTGCAGCACTTGAACGACTATACGCCAATAGCCCAGAGCAGCCTGAATATTCAGCTGTGCCTGACAATGCACCTTATGGCTCTGTTGAATGTAAAACGGATGATTGCACATTGTGTATGAGTTGTGTGGCGGTTTGTCCTACACGTGCATTTCATGCTGTGGGTGGTCGTCCAGGATTACAACTTATTGAAGAAGATTGTATTCAATGTGGCTTATGTGAAAAGGCATGTCCGGAAAAGGTTCTTACGTTAAAACCTGGTTTTACTTGGAATGCTGAAACACGTAAAGCCGCTGTTGTGGTTCATGAAGAAGAAGCGGCTTGTTGTACAAGTTGTGGTAAAGCATTTGCTCCTGCATCCATGGTTAAAATGTTGACGGAGAAATTGCAGAGTCACTCTCAATTTCAAGGGGATGCGATTCGTCGTTTAGCTATGTGTGAAGATTGCCGTGTGCGCGATATTTTTTCAAACATGGAAGACGATCCTGAAAGTCAGCTAAGGGTATAGGGCAAATTTATGGAATCACAAAATATGTCTACATCAGAAACGACCGCGCTAACAGAAGATACAACGCTACGCCTTGAGATTTAT
Source organism: Photobacterium frigidiphilum (assembly GCF_003025615.1). GTDB lineage: Bacteria > Pseudomonadota > Gammaproteobacteria > Enterobacterales > Vibrionaceae > Photobacterium > Photobacterium frigidiphilum. The sequence goes on from NZ_PYMJ01000035.1 coordinate 19,019, forward strand.
AGCATGTTGGCACATCTACTGCGTAAAGCGCCCGATCAGAATGTGATTGATTGGTTGGCAGCGTTAGAGGTTGATGCTCCCAATGCATTAAAGCAAACAACAGGCATGGCAGCCGCTTGGCCATTACTAAAACTCGCGGCACAGAAAACAACATTGATGGCGACAGAAGATGAATACCAAGATTTATTCATTGGTATTGGTCGTGGCGAGATTGTGCCTTTTTGTTCTTGGTATCTAACGGGTTCATTAATGGAAATGCCTCTTGCGCATTTGCGTCACGATCTTAAACAACTGGGTTTTGAACGTGATGAATCTGTCAAAGAGCCTGAAGATCATATGGCGGCCTTGTTAGAAGTGATGGCGATGCTGGTGGAAGAGGGCGAGAACACCCTGCAAGCCAGATTCTTCAATCGTCATATCGCAACATGGTTTGAACGTTTTTGTGCCGATCTGAAAAGTGCTAAAAGTGCGGTGTTTTACAGCGCGGTTGGTGAACTAGCAGTGCAATTTTTGACTGTAGAAAAAACGCGATTCGTAGAAGCAAACTAAGATTAACGCATTCGCTTTTTATTGATGCAATTAATTATAGCTATAAAAAATAATCGATTTCCTATGAGAATCGAAGAATACGATGAAGGAGCAAGCTTTATGAGTGAGCAAAGTAAACCTAATGAAAGCCGTCGCCAATTGTTGAAAAATATTGGCTTAGGCATGGCTGCAAGTGCAGTTGCTGCTGGCACAACAACGGCTGCTCATGCCGCGGTTGATAAGCAAGACGATAGCAAAAAAGAAACCCAAACTACTGGCTATCACGAAACTCAGCATATTCGTGATTACTACGAAACCTTGTAAGCGGAGCTTTAAATGAAATTAACAAAACGTTCCGATAATGTAAGCAAGGACGAAAACCAATTAGGTATTTCTCGTCGTTCCTTTATTCGTAATACGTCGCTCGCTGCTGCTGGTGGCGTTGCTGGTGCCAGCATGTTTGCGCCTGGCATGATGAAAAAAGCAGAAGCTAAAATTGTCGACCCTACATCGCCAATTGAAATTAAACGTACCATTTGTTCACACTGTTCTGTTGGCTGTGGCATTTATGCTGAAGTACAGGAAGGGGTATGGACAGGGCAAGAACCTGCTTTTGATCACCCATTCAATGCGGGCGGTCACTGTGCAAAAGGTGCAGCACTGCGTGAGCACGGTCATGGTGCTAAGCGTATTAAATACCCAATGAAGTTGGTTGACGGCAAGTGGATCAAACTGAGCTGGGAACAAGCATTAGACGAAATCAGTAAACAAGTGCTTAAGATTCGTGAAGAATCAGGCCCCGATTCTGTTTATTGGTTAGGTTCAGCAAAGCATAACAACGAGCAAGCGTATCTATTCCGTAAAATGGTATCGATGTGGGGCACTAACAATGTCGATCACCAAGCACGTATTTGTCACTCTACTACAGTAGCCGGTGTTGCAAACACGTGGGGCTATGGTGCGATGACAAACTCGTTGAACGACATGCATAACTGTAAGTCGATTCTGTTTATCGGTTCGAACCCTGCTGAAGCACACCCTGTTGCCATGCAGCACATCTTGATCGCAAAAGAAAAGAACAGCTGTAAGATCGTAGTTGCCGATCCTCGTCGTACACGTACGGCTGCAAAATCTGATCACTTTGTTTCTTTACGCCCAGGTTCTGACGTTGCTTTCGTTTGGGGTGTGTTGTACCACATCTTTAAAAACGGTTGGGAAGATAAAGAGTTTATTCGTCAACGTGTTTACGGTATGGAAGACGTACGAAAAGAAGTGGCAAAATGGACACCAGCAGAAGTTGAACGTGTTTCTGGTGTACCAGAAGCTGATGTTTATGAAACGGCAAAATTGTTATCTGAAAATCGCCCTGGCTGTGTAGTGTGGTGTATGGGTGGTACACAACATACTACTGGTAATAACAACACACGTGCTTACTGTATTCTTGAGCTTGCTCTAGGCAATATGGGTAAATCTGGCGGTGGTGCTAATATTTTCCGTGGTCACGATAACGTTCAAGGTGCGACTGACTTTGGCGTATTGTCTGATAACTTACCGGGTTATTACGGCCTTTCTGAAGGTGCGTGGAAGCACTGGGCAGGCGTGTGGGATGTTGATTACGAATGGCTAAAAGGCCGTTTCGATCAAGCTGATTATCGCGGTAAGAAACCAATGAACCATGCTGGTATTCCTGTTTCTCGTTGGATCGATGGTGTGCTTGAAAACAAAGACAACATTGAGCAGAACGATAATATCCGTGCAATGTTTTATTGGGGACATGCAGTAAACTCACAAACCCGTGGCCCTGAAATGCGTACCGCAATGGGTAAACTGGATATGATGGTTATCGTCGATCCGTACCCAGGTGTTGCAGCTGTAATGAACGGCCGTACAGATAACGTGTATTTACTACCAGCAACGACACAGTTTGAAACAACGGGCTCTGTAACTGCAACAAACCGTTCCATTCAGTGGCGTGATCAGGTTATTGAACCGCTATTTGAATCTAAGCCTGACCATGAAATCATGTTTAGATTATCGCAAAAACTCGGTTTATCGGATCAGCTTTTTAAGAACATTAAAGTTGAAAACAATATCCCCGTGATTGAAGACATTACCCGTGAATATAACAAAGGTATGTGGACAATTGGTTATACAGGTCAAAGCCCTGAGCGCCTTAAGGCGCACCAACAAAACTGGCATACCTTCCATAAAACGACACTCGAAGGTGAAGGTGGCGTTGCTGATGGTGAAACCTATGGTCTTCCTTGGCCATGTTGGGGTACACCAGAAATGAAGCACCCTGGTACGCATATTCTTTACGACACATCGAAAACAGTCGCGCAAGGCGGTGGTAACTTCCGAGCACGCTTTGGAGTAGAGCGCGAAGGTGAAAGTTTACTGGCTGTTGATAGTTATTCACTAGGTTGTGAGCTTGAAGGTGGTTTCCCTGAATTTACCGATAAGTTGTTGAAGCAACTCGGTTGGTGGGATGACTTAACCGACGCAGAGAAAGCAAAAGCAGAAGGTAAAAACTGGAAAACAGATCTTTCTGGTGGTATCCAACGTGTTGCGATTAAACACGGTTGTATTCCTTTTGGTAATGCAAAAGCACGTGCTGTTGTATGGACCTTCCCTGATGCAGTGCCTATTCACCGTGAACCGCTATACACACCACGTCGTGATTTGGTTGCTGACTATCCTACGTGGAATGACAGTGAGGCAATGTTCCGTCTACCTACATTCTATAAGTCGATTCAAGATAAAGATGTATCGGGTGAATACCCAATGATTCTGACATCTGGTCGTCTGGTTGAGTACGAAGGAGGCGGTGATGAAACCCGTTCAAACCCTTGGCTTGCTGAACTACAACAAGAAATGTTTGTAGAAGTAAACCCTAAAGATGCGAACGATCTTGGTTTCCGTGATGGCGATATGGTGTGGGTTGAAGGTGCAGAGAAAGGCCGTATTCACGTTAAAGCGATGGTTACTCGTCGTGTGAAACCGGGCTTGGCATTTCTTCCATTCCACTTTGGTGGTTACTTTGAAGGTGAAGATCTTCGTGGTAATTACCCTGAAGGCTCTGCACCGTACGTGTCGGGTGAATCAGCGAACATTGCAACAACATACGGTTATGACCCTGTAACACAAATGCAGGAAACCAAAGTAACCCTATGTAAAATATCTAAAGCGTAAGGAGTCATTCAGATGGCACGTATGAAATTTCTTTGTGACTCTAAGCGTTGTATCGAGTGCAATGGTTGTGTTACCGCATGTAAGAACGAGAACGATGATGCTCTACAGTGGGGCATTCAACGTCGACGCGTTGTAACCCTTAATGATGGTGAACCCGGCGAAACGTCAATCTCTGTCGCTTGTATGCATTGTTCCGATGCACCATGTATGGCGGTTTGTCCTGCTGATTGTTTCGAACAAACTGAAGACGGTATTGTTCGTCACGATAAAGACCTTTGCATCGGTTGTGGTTACTGCTTGTTTGCTTGTCCTTTTGGTGCTCCTCAGTTTCCTAAAGAGGATGCCTTTGCTGAACGTGGCAAGATGGATAAGTGTACTTTCTGTGCAGGCGGTCCCGGTGTTGAACCTGGCTCGATTGAAGAAAAACAAAAATACGGTGCAAACCGTATTGCCGAAGGTAAGTTACCTATGTGTGCATCGCTTTGTTCAACAAAAGCCTTGTTAGCAGGTGATGCCGCTAAAATCTCTGACGTCTTCCGTGAGCGTGTGGTTGCACGTGGCGCGAAAGAGGCGGGTTGGGCAAATGTTGATGATCTTGCATACGATGCAAGTAAAGAACAAAAAGCCTAATTTCTTATTTGGCTCGCTCGTTTGTGCGTAACCGCACACGAGCGATTCATTGTAGAAAGATGATATGAAAATAATGAAATCAGCATGTAGTCACAAACTGGTTTCTTTTTACAGCTGTTTTGTATAAGCAGTTAGGAGTTTTAATGACTAAGCGAATCCGACGTTGGTTCACTTTATTGGTTACTGCATTTATGCTGACGTTTGCTTTGTCGGCGATAGCCAGTGAAGAGTCGAGCCAAAACATAAATAATGAGCGCTTAGGGGAATCTGTCATTAAAGGTGAAATGGCAGGTTTCGCTGGTGCTGACTATTGGCGCGCGGTCAAGAATGGTCAAGAAGGGACAACAACATCAAAATCACCAGAGCATGGTGTGTTGATCAGTGTTCCCGGGCAGACGTGGTACATCTTGAAAGAAAAGTGGATGTCACCATTAGGTGCATTGGCTATTTTCGGTAGCCTTGCAATGGTTGCACTCGCGTACGTCACTATTGGCCCTTTGAAGCTAAGCAAACCTAAAACTGGTCGTAAAATTAAGCGCTGGAGCCGTATGGATCGAGCCTTACACTGGAGCATGGCGTTTACGTTCTTAACGTTGGCATTCAGTGGGTTAACGCTGGTTTATGGTAAGCATTTCATTAAACCCATTGTGCCATCAGAAATATGGGGTTGGGTTATTTATGCCGCGAAGCAATACCATAACTACATAGGACCTATCTTTGCTATCTTATTGTTTACCGTTTTAATTAAGTGGTGGCGCAAGAGCATAGTTAACAAAGTAGATATAGAATGGTTCATGAAATTAGGCGGAATGGTGGGTAAGCATAAAGGTAAGCACCCATCAGCTGGATTTTCTAATGGTGGTGAAAAGGTCATTTTTTGGTTGCTGATTTGGTTTGGTATTTTTATTGCTGTAAGTGGGTTTGTATTAGATTTCCCTATATTCGGTCAAACACGCCGTGATATGGAATTATCTAATCTCGTGCATATGTTCTCTGCTTTGATCTTAATCTGTGGTTTTGTATTCCATATCTATATTGGTTTATTTGGTATGGAAGCAGCATTAGATGGCATGATTACGGGTGAAGTCGATGAGACATGGGCGAAAGAACACCACGATTTATGGTATGACGACGTTAAAGATTTACCTGAAAATCAGCCCGGTTATGATGAAAAATTGGATGCAGAATCGAAAGGTAAAGCAAACCAAGATAATGTATAACGACTAATGCGTAGTTATTTGGCGTAGTCGCCGTAACGTTAAAGAGAGGCCGATGGTATTATCCATCGGCTTTTTATTGTCTGTTAGTAATATAAAATGTCTTAATTTATAATGCCTTACCATTCTGTTAGAATGAGTAAAGTATAACAAATGGAAATAGATGCTTTATTCATATAACCCTAACGCACTATAACTTTATATTGATAGTAAATATAACAAACAAATTGAGATCGTTGAAATACCAATAAAAAAATATAAATAGCTTTAAAGTAAGAGTATTGACCATTCATTAAAGACTGTGAGCTTGATAAAGGCTTGTTAGACCATTGTCTTATACGAAGTAGGTTAAAACCATATGAAAACAATGGTATAAATAGTATATCGTTACAATAAGGACAGTGAGTATGCTTTTTCCCTACCGTAATATTGTGATTTTAACTGGTGCGGGCATTTCTGCTGAATCTGGGATTCGAACATTTAGAGATCAAGATGGTTTATGGGAAAACCATCACATTGAAGATGTCGCAACCCCAGAAGGGTATCGCCGTGATCCTGATTTAGTCCAAAATTTTTATAACCAACGTCGCCAGCAACTAGAAAGTGGGACCGTAGCCCCCAATGCTGCCCACCTTGCTTTATCCAAGCTTGAAGCCGAACTTGATGGCACGGTTACGATTGTCACTCAAAATATCGATAATTTGCACGAGATGGCAGGTAGCGAGAATGTCATCCACATGCATGGTGAATTATTAAAAGCACAATGCAGTGGTACAGGGCAGAGTATTCATTGGCAAGGCGATATAAAGTTAGATGACCACTGCCATTGTTGCCAAATTCCTTCACCTTTACGACCTAACGTTGTGTGGTTTGGTGAAATGCCTATCGGAATGGAGCGCATACACGATGCCTTACTAAAAGCAGATTTATTTATTTCGATTGGTACATCTGGTGCAGTCTATCCTGCCGCTGGGTTTGTTCATGAGGCTGCTATGCATGGTGCTCATACTATTGAGTTAAACCTTGAACCGAGTGAAGTTCAAAGCGAATTTGCTGAAAAACGTTATGGACCAGCATCGAAAGTGGTGCCGGAATTTATCGACGAAATATTAAGCGCCAAATAGCATTTATTCTGCTGTATTCATCTTATAAAAAAAGAGGCTCATAAGAGCCTCTTTTTATTTTATGTTTCATATCTTAAAGCAATTGTCGCAAGTAAATTATTGACCTGCTTTTAGCTTTTGGTAATATTCTTCATAAAGTGTGTTTGCTGTGCCAACATTATCTTGCCATTCACCCGCATCAAGTACGTCTTGTGGTGGGAAGATATTTTGATCATTAACAAATTCAGCAGGCAATAACTTTTTAGCTGATGCGACTGGTGTAGGGTAGCCAATTTCAACGGCAATTTTTGCTGCGTTTTCTGGGCGAAGTAAGAAGTCGATCATCTTATGAGCAGCTTCTGTATTTTTCGCTTTTGCTGGAATAGACAAACTATCCATCCAGAAAATAGCGCCTTCTTTCGGCCATACAATATCAATTGGAGCACCTTCAAGACGCGCCATGTATGCAGAGCCGTTCCATAACATACCCAGTGACGTTTCACCTGCCATGTATGGGTTTGCAGGGTAGTCAGAATTGAATACTAATACGTTTGGCATCAGTTTTTTCAATTCTTCGTATGCAGCTTTAATTTCTTCAGGCTTCGTAGTGTTAGCTGAATAGCCTAATTTACGAAGGGCAATGTGGAAGAACTCACGTGAGTCATCCATCATCATTAGTTGACCTTCCCATTTAGGGTCCCAAAGATCAGCCCAACCGCTGACTTCAGACTTATCCATCATATCGGTGTTAACACCAATACCTGTTGCGCCCCAAATGTATGGAATAGAGAAGTCATTATTAGGATCAAAAGGCTTGTTCAAGAAATTAGGATCAAGATCTTTAAAATGTGGCAACTTTGTTTTATCAATTTTTTGTAGCATACCTTCAGAATGCATCTTAGATACATAATACGTTGATGGTACGATTAGGTCATAACCTTCGCCAAAGGTTTTAAGTTTAGCGTACATGGTTTCATTTGATTCGTAAGTCGAATAAATAACTTTAATGCCAGTTTCTTTCGTAAACTGTTCTAGCACTTCCGACGGAATATACTCAGACCAATTGTAGAAATACAGTTCTTCATCTGCTGCCATCGCTACATTAGTAAACATTGCAGCAGCACAGATGCCGCTGGTCATTAAAGAGGACCATTTTTTCATTATGTTGTTGCTCCTAACAAACAGGAATTTCGAGAGTGCTCTCTAGCGGTATATACCGCTTCTCCTAATAAAATAGAAAAAACATATCAACGATTTAACGTTAAATACTATTTCCGTTTTAGTGTAATTAAAACAAGGGGTAATTATAGCAGATCTATAAAGCTAACGTCTTAAGTTAGCGATTATAAAGGCAATCAAACCTACTTATATAAACTGATTGCCTTGCTTAAATCGTCAACCAATAATTATTGGCTAGCTTTTAGTTCAAGAAAGTAATTTTCATAACGGATGTTCATATCGCCAACCGCATCTTGCCACTCACCACGGTCTAAATCTTCTTGCGGTGGGAAAAGAGTAGGGTCGTCTTTGTATTTGGCGTTAGATGCTTTAACCGCGGTTAAATAACCGGTTTCTTCAGAGATTTTCGCAGCAATCTCAGGGCGAAGTAAAAAGTCGATCATTTTATGAGCCGCTTCAACATTTTGTGCATTTTTAGCAATGGCTAAGCTATCAACCCAGAAAATACCGCCTTCTTTTGGCCAAATTAACTTAATAGGTAAACCTTCTTTCTGTGCAGCAGCAGCAGAACCATTCCAAAGCATACCTAAGCCAACTTCACCTGCTAAGTAGGGTGCTGCAGGGTTATCTGAATTAAAGACTAATACATTAGGCATCAGCTTTTTCAGCTCTTCTTTTGCTTCATCAATTTGCTTAGGATCTGTCGTGTTACCAGAATAGCCCAGTTTGCGTAATGCGATATGGAAGACTTCGCGAGTGTCATCCATTAGCATCAATTGACCTTTAAATTTTGGGTCCCATAAGTCAGCCCAGCTATCAAAATCGGCTGGATCATACATATCGGTATTTACGGCTAAGCCTGTCATTGCGACCACATGCGGCATAGAGTAATCATTGTTTGGGTCAAAAGGCTTATTTAGATAGTTTTCATCTAATTCATCAAAATTGGTCAGCTTTGATTTATCAATTTTCTGCAACATACCTTCGTCACGCATCTTTGCAACGAAATATGTCGAAGGTACAACCAAGTCGTAACCTTGAGGGTGTGTTTTTAACTTAGCGTACATTGTTTCATTCGATTCGTAAGTCGAATAAATGACTTTAATACCAGTTTCTTTCGTGAACTGTTCTCGCAGTTCCGTAGAAATATACGGCCCCCAGTTCATGAAGACTAATTCCTTATTTGCTGCGTTTGCTGTAGTCGTAAACATAGCGGCTGCACATGCAGCACCAGTAAATAAAGCAGACCATTTTTTCATTTTTCTATCAACTCCAAAGCCCCATTGGGGAATAAAAAAACAAGTGATTAATTAGATTAATCACTTGTGTTTAGTTGGCTAATGCCAATGATGTATTCGTTGTCAGTATAGCTCTATTTGATCTTATCTCTTGCCAAGAGTTGTGAACACACAACAAGGAAGAGAGATACAATCAACATGATCGTCGCCAGTGCATTTACTTCCGGCGAAATGCCAACTTTAACCATTGAGTAAATCTTCAATGGTAGAATTTCATAACTTGGGCCCGTTACAAACGAACTAACGATAACGTCATCGAGCGATAGGGTGAAGCTTAACAACCAACCCGCTGCAACAGCCGGTTTTGCTAATGGTAGAATGATTTGCTTTAAAATCACCCATTCACTCGCACCGAGATCGCGTGCCGCTTCTAACATCTTCACATCAAAGCCTTTAAGACGGCTATAAACTGTAACGACCACAAAAGGCAGACAGAATGTAATGTGCGAAAGAAGTAGGGTTAAGAAACCCAACTGAGCACCCATAATTAAGAACAACGCTAATAGCGAAATAGCCATAACAATGTCAGGCGACATCATTACAACAAACAACATACCATTGACGAATTTCTTACCACGAAACTGATAACGAAATAGCGCTACTGCCGTCAAACTACCAATAATAGCGGCAGCAGTGGCAGAGAATACCGCTATCGTGATTGAGTGCCATGCTGCTTGAATTAAGCTATCGTTATTGAGTAATTGTTCGTACCATTTGGTTGTAAAACCGCCCCATTTCATCCCAAATTTACTGGCATTAAATGAGTTCACAATTAAAATCAAAATAGGTGTATATAAGAAAGCGTACACCAACGTCATAAAGCCAAATTTAAAGGTACGTCCCATTATTCCAGCTCCACTTTACGGTTCAGCAATTTACCAGCACGATAATAGGCATAAAGCATAATTGCCATTGACGCCGTCAATGCAATACTGGTTGCAGAACCAAATGGCCAATCCCGAGCATTCAATACTTGGCTCTTAATCACATTACCGATTAGTAGGTTCTTTGCACCACCTAATAGGTCAGATACATAGAACATGCCTAATGCAGGTAATAAAACAAGCAAGCAACCGGCAATAATACCTGGCATTGTTAATGGGAAAATCACTTTAATAAACGTTTGAAATTTTGATGCACCCAAATCACGGGCAGCTTCAATATACGTATTATCTAGTTTTTCGATGGCTGAATATAATGGCAACACCATAAACGGCAAAAGAATATAAACGAGACCAATCATGACGGCATATTCTGTGTACATGATACGTATTGGCTTATCAATAATATCTAAATAGAGCAGGGTATTATTAAGAATGCCACGCGTACCAAGCATGATTTTCAAACCATAAGTACGGATTAACGAGTTAGTCCAAAATGGCACGATAACCAAAAACAGCATAAACGGACGCCACTTTTCGGGCATCTTTGTAATGGCGTACGCAAACGGGTATCCAATAAGTAAACATAAGATCGTTGCTGTAATTGCCATGTAGAACGAATGCCACATAACTTTTGCATACAACGGATCAAACAACCTTATGTAGTTATTAAACGTAAAGGTCATTTCAATAAGATTTGCATCATCACGGGTCAGAAAACTGGTTCCGATGATCATCAAGTTTGGCACGAAAACAAATAAAACCAGCCAACTGACGATAATTGCTATGATGATGTTTTGTAGATTAAGCTTCTTGTTCATCAGCTAATACCACTTCCCAGCTTTCTACCCAAGTTACAGCAACTTTTTGATTGAGTGAGTGGTCAACGTCTGGATCATCTTCGTTGAAGAACTCACTTACCATTACTGACATGCCTGATTCTAATTCTATGACTGAATCGAGTGTCATCCCTTTATAGGTACGTTCACGTACGTAACCGATAATGCCTTTAGCTTGTTCACCGTTGTTGATTTCTTCAAGGCGAATATCTTCAGGGCGTAGCAGTACTTTCAGTTTGTCGCCAGCGTTGACAGCAAGATCACAGTGAACTTGTGCAGTACGGCCTTCAACCTCTGCCATAATACGTTTTTCGTCTAAACGCTCTTTTACGATCGCATCAAACACGTTGATTTCACCAATGAAGCGTGCAACAAATAAGTTTGTTGGTTCTTCATATATTTCACGCGGAGAGCCGTCTTGTTCGATATTACCGTCACGCATAACAATAATACGATCAGACATCGACAATGCTTCTTCTTGATCGTGCGTAACGAAAATAAACGTAATGCCTAATTTTCTTTGCAGTTGTTTTAGCTCGAGCTGCATTTGTTTACGTAATTTGTAATCAAGAGCAGAGAGTGATTCATCTAATAATAATACTTTTGGTTTGTTTACAACGGCACGCGCAATAGCAACACGCTGTTGTTGTCCACCAGACAACTGATGTGGCTTACGAGGTGCAAACTTATCAAGCTGTACCATGCGCAATGCATCCATAACACGAGGCTCTATTTCACTCTCGTTTACTTTTTGCATGCGTAAACCAAACGCAACATTCTCAAATACTGTCATATGGGGGAACAGTGCATAGCTTTGAAACACCGTATTGACATGGCGTTGTTCAGCTGGAATCTGAGTAACATCATTATTGGCAATAATAACCTGACCAGCGTCAGAGTTTTCAAAACCAGCAATAAGACGAAGTACTGTGGTTTTACCACAACCTGATGGACCTAAGATGGTTAAAAATTCACCATCATTAACGTTTAGATCCAAACCAGCAATAATTTGCTTGCCATCGAAGCTCTTGCTTAACCCTTTAAGCTGAATGACTGGTTTCTTAGATGTTGTTGAAGCGTTCAATTCTACGTTATCTCCATCCTGAGGCTTTGCTTACACCCCAATATAAAGGCTAATTTTAGGAGGCGCATAATAGACCTCAAATCGTGCAATTCAAAGCGTTTTTTTTCAGTGTTTTTTCTAGTGGGTGCAATACGTTGTGCTTAAATTCCTTCAATCGAAAAAATGTCACTTATTTGCTACAATTTACAGTTGTTATGAATATGAAAAATAGGCGTATTTAACATGACTTTTTACTATTTTGAATGTGCACCTGTGAGCAATGCTGTTTCAGTGCTATATCAACCGTAATGAAAACACTAAGAACCAGTATAAAAAATGATATTACGAGCCATTACCGGGCAAATATTGAACAATTCAACACTTGGTAACGACTTTTTAGTATGGCTAGGTTTTTTAAAAAGGTGTTGATGTCGTACAATGGGCGTTCCTCACACAGAATGATATGTTTATGAAAGACGCGATGAATAAAAGTTTCCATGTTGGCGGGTCGGTTGAAAAAGCGTTAAAGGGAGATGTAGAACTGCAGGCTGTTGCTGTTTTACAAGAAGCGTGGAAGATAACTGCTCGCAACATTCTCACATTTTTACCTGCTGTGATCGGGTTGTTTTTGGCGCAAATCGCGTTATTGCTGCTTGGTCTGCAAGTTCAGCTCGGTAATCCGGCAATATTTTTCGATGCCGTGATAACAGGAAAAGAACTGACACAAGAGATCGTTCAAGCTGGCTACATGGCTAACTTTTGGTCTGATGTATTGAGTGCACCATTGTATGTAGGCGTAAGTTTAATGGCGCTTAATCATGCTGTTGGTTTACCTTCTAAGCCTGGGCACTTGATCAAAGGTTTTCCGTTTACGCTTGTTTCTATCATTACTATGCTACTGATATCCTCTCTTCAGGGTATTGGTAATGCGATATTCCCAATCATCGGCTTGTTGCTGTCTATGGGCTTTAGCATGGCAATTATACTTGTTTGTGAAAAACGCATTACGCCAATTAAAGCGATTAAAATTTCATTGCAAGCAACATTCAAAAAATTCATGCCAATGACGGCTATTTTCCTCGTTGTTTTGATTATGTTTTTTGTTTCTTTCGCAACCGCAGGCATTGGTCTTCTTTGGACGATTCCATTTTTCTTTAATGTAAAAGCAATTATATATCGCAATATGTTTGGCATTACCTTGCAGGTAACATCGGCTCAAACGAAGAAAAATACACAAGAAAATAGTGTTCAGACTGATCATGTTCAATCAGAAAATGAACAGCAACAACCGACGCCTGTCCTAGACAATGAAACTGAAACAACAGACTCTGCACCAACGCCGAATAAAGACAACGCTGATGATGACAATGATAACCACCAGCAAGGCGACGGAAATACGCCACAAAATGATGACACAGAAAAAGGCGGTAAGGTATTTAACGCATAATGAATAAAAACAAGGTTGTTATTGCAGCGTTAATGTCTGCACTTATGGTGGGGTGTGGTGATACACCAAATTCTGATGAAAGTGTAAATGTTGCGTCACTTTCAAAACCTAATTTTTCTGCAATGACAGATGTGAATGAAAAAAAAGCGGCTTTCTTTGCGTATTTAATGCCATCTGTTAAGCAAGAAAATAAACGAGTGACGAAAGAAAGGGATTTCTTATTAAAAATAAAAGCAGAGTTTGATGCGGGTAAGTCATTAGATAGTGAAGAAATAGATCATGCTAGACGTTTAAGTAAAATGTATAGCGTTTCCTTCACTGGTGACGGTGTAACTGATACTTGGTTGTCTCATATGCTACTTCGAGTTGATGTTTTACCTAAAGAGTTAGTATTAAGCCAAGCTGCAAATGAATCCGCTTGGGGTACGTCACGCTTTGCCACTGAAGGGAATAATTATTTCGGTCAGTGGTGTTATCGTAAAGGCTGTGGACTAGTACCGTTAGCAAGAAATGAAGGCTCTACACACGAAGTCGCTGTATTTGAATCAGCCTATCGTTCTGTTAATGCTTACTTTATGAATGTGAATCGTAATAGTGCTTATGCTGAACTTCGTGAATTACGTGCCGCTCAACGTCGCGCAGGAAAGCCGATTGAAGGGACAAAGCTTGCTGAAGGGCTAATTCGTTATTCAGAACGTGGTAACGCTTACGTCACTGAAATTCAAGCCATGATTAAACATAACAATAAATATTGGAGCCAAGGATAAATGAAGTTAACTCATTGGCTATTAGCAGGTCTGTTTGCAACAGGATCTGTTTATGCTCAAGATGCAGCTGCACAAAATATTGAAATGCGTTATAGCACGCTTTACGGCAAACTAAAGCAAAATGTAAAAGAAGGGCATGACGACGTACGTATTGCACTGTATCTGATTAATCAGGCGAATGGTGAAGTCTGTAAGATTCAAAAAGGTTCAATGCGTAAAGATGAGCACTATGAAGAATTGGTGATTCCAAGTAGTAATGAACTCGCAGTTCCTGTCGATAAGAACTTACGCTCGGCAAACCCTGATGTCACTTTCGTGATTGATGATGGTATTACCTGTGATGTCTCTATGCAGGTTATTGCAAATAAGACTTACGATAATGCTATCAGCCAAGCTGAACTCGCCAATCTTGTTCCTCAAATGAATAATATGATGGGTGACTTAGGGGGCATGTTCTCGAAATGGTTTATGCCTGAAGTGAAAGGGGTAGTTGTACACTTTGCAACACCATCATTAAACCCTATTACATTAAGTAATGGCAAAACATTAACCGTAAGCGATCAAACGCTTGTGCTTAAGCTTGCTGATTTAACTGAAGGTGAAAATGTTCAGCTTCCAGAAAATCCAATAAAAGTGACACCGTGGATTCCGCAAGACAGTTGATTTATCAGCAATTATTGATAATTTCATTACAAATTAATGAGAGTGCATTTTTATATAATGCCTCTCTTTTTTTCATCTTTGTATACTCGCGCAGTATTTATTTTCTTTTTTTCCAGAAAAAATGACCCACCTCAAAGCCAGCGGTGCTCATTGTGCATAATAATCACTGTTACATTTTGTAAGTACTTATCTATTTTCGTAACAGTACTTAAATAACCTAATTAAGAGTGGTCTATGGATAATTTAGTTGAGCGTTTTCTACGTTATGTAAGCTTTGAAACTCAATCTAACTCCTCAGTTACCCACTGCCCAAGTACCAGTGGTCAGATTGTACTTGCAGAACAATTAAAAAATGAGCTTATCGAGCTAGAATTGGTTGATGTTGAGCTTGATGAGAACGGCTACTTGATGGCACGTTTACCGTCAAATGTAGATCATGATGTGCCAGCGATTGGTCTTATCGCGCATATGGACACAGCACCAGATGCTTCAGGTAAAGATGTAAAACCACAGATTGTTGAAAATTATCAAGGTGGTGATATTGCATTAGGTATAGGCGATGAAGTGCTTTCGCCGATTCAATATCCGGATCTTAGAAAACTGCTTGGGCACAATATTATTACCACTGATGGTACAACATTACTGGGCGCTGATAATAAAGCAGGTATTGCTGAGATTATTACAGCTATTGCGCACCTTAAAGCAAACCCAGATATTAAACATGGCGATATCTGTATCGGTTTTACACCAGATGAAGAGATTGGTCGTGGTGCAAACTTGTTTAATGTTGAAAAGTTTGGTGCGAAATGGGCGTACACCATTGATGGTGGCCCTGTTGGTGAGCTAGAGTTTGAAAACTTCAATGCCACGTCGGCTGATGTTATTTGTCATGGTGTGAATGTTCACCCTGGCACGGCAAAAAATAAAATGATTAACTCGATGAACATTGCTGCTCAATTCCAGTTAATGATGCCAACAGAAGAAACACCAGAATGTACCGAGCACTATGAAGGCTTCTACCATTTAAAATCAATGGAACCTTCTGTTGCAAAAACTGAACTCGGCTATATTATCCGTGATTTTGATAGCGAAGGGCTTGAACAGCGTAAAGCCTTTATGCAACGTAAAGTCGATGAGCTAAATAGTTCATTAACGAAAGGGCGTGTTGAGCTTATTCTTACCGATAGTTATTTCAACATGCGTGAAATGGTAGAGCCACATCAGCATATTATTGAATTAGCGAAAGAAGCAATGATTGCGTGTGATGTAAAGCCTGATATCAAACCTATTCGTGGTGGTACAGACGGAGCTCGCTTATCGTTTATGGGCTTACCTTGTCCTAATATTTTCACTGGCGGTTATAACTTCCATGGTATTCATGAATTCATTACGATTGAAGGCATGGAACAGGCTGTACGCGTTATCGTTAAATTAGCTGAGAAAACATCAGAGAAATACCAGTAAATTTGATGTGTTTTTAGCATTGACCTGTAAAAAAGGCGCTGTATGATTACGGCGCCTTTTTTGTACCTAACGAGAAGTTACTCTCTTTATGCTAGAACAAACTCAACATCAATATGCGGATATGTCTGACTAAGCTGCTGACTAATGCCATTTTTTGCTGTCTGTAAAGCGTCGCTATCTGTAGACGTGAGTTGTTCTGCCGAAAAGCTGATCACAATCAAATAGCTGCTCCCTGTTTTGCTGATGAACAAGGCTTCTTGCTTAAGTGTTTGTGCAGAGAGTGAATCACTGATGATACTTTCAATTCGCTGATAATCTTGTTGGTTTTGTAACTGTCCGCCTGCCATTTCGATAAAGGCATTTCTGATGATAGAAATAGGTTGTTTTATCATGAGGCACGCCAATATTAAAACCATGATGGCATCACCAATATAAAGAAGAAACCCCCACCCACTATCAGCATTCACGTAACCGATAATAACCAAAGCGGCACCAGTACCTGCCGACATGAATCCATCGACGAGCGACGCACTTTTGTCGATACTGAGCATACTGCTTTTATTATCGACCTGCTTGTTTTGATAATGATAAAACAAGGATAAGCCAAAGCAGATGATAACCATCGCAATGGAATAAATTAGAATAGGACCAGTCTTGAGAGGCGGTAATTCTGCGCCATTGATGTACTGGGCGATTTTGGACACATTACCGATGATCGCAGCCAGTAGAACACCGCCAATCAATAAACCTTTAACCAAAGAATATAAGGCTTCAGTGATGAATAAACCAAAAGGGAAGGTGTGGGAACGTCGCGTTTTTATCTCAGCCACTTTTAGTGCTGCGATAGATGACAAGAACATAATGAATGAGAAATTACCGTCGAGCAATAAGGCCTCAGAACCTGATAGGTAAAAAGTCGCCCAGCCAGATAGTGCCATTACAAGATTTGCAACAACACCAACAGTCAATGATTTCCGCTCGATAGATTGTAGTTTGTGGATCATGGTTTGCTCTCAACAAAAACAGCTAAATTACGTCGTTGTTTTACCATACCTGTTTTTAGCCATCTAACGCTAACTAATCTGTTAATTAATACGTTGTTTCTACGGCTTAAAAGTACCATTGTTGCGATTTTCAGCTGTACTGATAGATAGTGCCTTTATTACGTTGTTCAATGGTATTGAGCTACTTCTTAGCTCTGAATCGTTACGGGTTTAATAAAGAATATACGACTGGCCATAAATGGACATTTGATTGAATTTAGTCTATAAATATACATATAAAGGTAAAATGCAGAGGGTGCTATGAATACAACACCAGCGACTCACCAACAAGCTCAACCCAATGCTGGAAATGCAGTACTGCCAGTTGTTTTCAATATTTTGGATAAATGGTCTTGTACACAAGCTCAGCAGATGGCTGTACTTGGTTTAACCAGCCGTTCAACCTTGAATAAATACCGTAGCCACCCAGAGTCTGCAAAAGTATCGAAAGATTTGCTAGAACGTATGAGCTACATATTAAATATTCACAAATGCCTACGCATAATGTTTACCGCGGAAGAAAGTGTTTATAACTGGGTACAGAAACCCAATACACATCCGTTCTTTGCTGGCCGAAGCGCAATGGATGTCATGATGCAAGGTAAAGTGATTGATCTTTACCAGGTAGCTTCACGCTTAAATGCTTGGCGTGGTGGGAAGTCTTAATGCAGTATCCAATGAAATCTTTTTCAGAACAATTATGTTTTCGACTGATCCCATCTAAATATCCACCGATAAATCTTTATGAAGATGTGGCAAATCCAGAACAGTTAGAAGCTATCTTTGCTGTTGAAGCGATTACCAACCCAAGACTAGCCGAAGAAGTCGGTGATTTTAGTGGAATACCCGTGAGCGATCGTTTGGTTGGTATTCCACATTGCAGCTATGTTATGGCTGCGTTTACCCATATAAACCCTGACGGTTCTCGGTTTAATACCGCAGATTATGGGGTTTATTATGCGGCGCCTGATATCAATACTGCGATTAAAGAAACGGTTTATCACCTTGAGCGTTTAATGGGGTATACCAAAGAGCCCGCGCAAGATATTCAAATGCGCTGTATAGATGCTTGGTTTAATGGTGAACTTGCTGATTTAACTGATCAAGGCTCTTTAGATTCAGAGGTTTATCACCCAACGAATTATACCCACTCGCAAGCTGTTGCTAATGATATTAAAGGCAAAAAAGGTGACGGAATTCTTTATCAATCAGTACGGCACCAAGGTTACGATTGCTATGCGTTATTCAAACCTAACCTAGTCAGTAAAGTTTGCCAATCAAAGCACTTTTCATATAAATGGAATGGGGCATCAGTAAATGCCGTTCTTGAGATTAGCTTGGTGTGATTGATTAGAAAGTATTAAGCCAGCAAGGAATTGCTGGCTTATAGAAATAATCAAGTAGGTAGATGTTATAACTCACTCGATAACAGCGACGTTCTATTTCAAACCTTTCTCGGCTTTTTCAGCTTCATCTTTAATGTCAGGATTTTTTTCAAGACCATCGACAATCCAATCATTTAAGTGTTTAAGAATTGCTGTGACAGCATGTTTTTTTGTGCCTTTCTCGCCAGAAGGAATGTCTAATTGTTGTTGTGCATGCAAGCCTGTTTCATCTTCCGCAATGTGTAGCCAATCAGGGTGCCAGTAAAATGAATTTCCTTTATCAGAAATCCAGTTATGTACGCCGCAATTTTCACCTTTGTAGTCTAGATTTTGTGCTTTGTACTTCATACTTATTCCTTCATTCATAAACAACATCGAATAATATTGCTAAATAAGTATAGAAACTAAATAGATAGAAATTGTGACGTATGATAAAAAATTATAATTAAGTTGTTTCTTTTTATATATCGTAAGAAATTCGAGTCTTCGTCAGAATCAGCTATTACTATTTCAAGTAACGATTTTCTAAATGCACCTTAAAATGAGTGCCATTCAAATGCTACCTGGAAGAACACCGATCCACGTATCCTGCAAATTCTCTCCAACTTTCAATTTCTCTTGGATCACCTTCTTGACGTACAAACCGTGTAAATGACTGTGGAACAGCTATACCATACTTAAATTTAAAGTATTCATTGAGTTTGAAATGACTTGAGTATCCATCTTGAAATGCATCATAAGCAAGATGTGCTTTACGCCAAAATGCAGGATTTGCATGGCCTCTTACACTTAACCATGGATATGATGGTTTATTGTCCTGTGTCGCATATATTGCATTACCCATAAGGTGTAAAAGTTTAGATAAAGTATCATTACCAAATTCTTTGATTTCTAGAGATTTGATTGCTTCGATATCTGAACCAACTTGCGAAGCTACTTTGTTTACCAAGAAATCAAGATTCAATGTCATGCACAATTCAAACCCTATCCAGTCTATGCGATCTAAGATAGCTTCAATGTACTCATCTTTTGTGATTTCTTTGTTTCTTATAGCACGTCGATATTCAACTGATTTTTTATTCTTCTCTAAGATATGGGTTTGAAGTTCTGGATAGTCTTCAAGAGCTGATGGATTTTGAGCTAATATATCTAGAAGTTTGTCTTGGTCTGTTAGTAGAAGTCCAAGTTGGGAACGCGATTTTTCATCCATAATTGTGCTCACTTGAGAATTCATCTTATCCGATATGGAATTGAGCTTTAAACTGTAGCATATTGTTGACATCAACACTTACACAATATCAATGACTTATAGAAAACTATACTTTCGGTGTTTTCCAAATTAGTGTAATACATTACCATCTAAGTTAATGAGAACAACACCAAATCGCATAAGCAGTAGAACTAGGCATACCAGCAGAAGTTGCAAGTGATAAGAAATAGAAAGCACTTACATAACCAATAGATGGATATGCTGCTAATACGGCCATCATCAGTAGTGTGATACCAAAGAAAAACTAGAATCAATACAAATGAAATAGAATATTTTAATGTTGAATGAAATTTCATAGTGAACAAAAGGAGAGGTTATTCTCTCCTCTATAGACTGATTGATTAATAATTCTTAATATGAACTTCTGGATGTTCAGCATCTGTCTTGATATACATATCAACTTTCTTTTTGTCTACTTCAAAGCGAGTTGATGTGACTGTACCCATCAATTCGCCACGGCCTTTCCATAATGGTTTAGTCTCTGCAAAAGATTGGGTTTCTGCCTTAGTAGTATTCACTGTCGCAGATTGAATGAATCTTTCAGCTGCTTTTTGACGATCAAGAGAGTGCGCAGCAAATTCATGGTTTACAAAGTCCTTCGAATGGAAAATTGAGTGGTTAGCATGAGCTTGTTTGTTAGAAATGCTGTAAGAAACATCACCACCATAATTATTTTCGATGTTCATTATTTTTCTGTTTGCATCTACTACAGTGTAAGTGAAGAACGCTGTATATTCAGGGTATGCTTTATACATATCGATCACATCCCGGTAGCTTTCAGCATTATAAGCATCCCAGCTCAAGTAGTATGATGGGGTAGCCGTTTCAGACAAAATATCACTATTAGCATTTTGTCGTGCTGTGCCTTCATCGGCCATTGTGTTCATCAGCATTGCTTGGCCCCCTTTGCTAACACCACCATAAGGGATTAGGCCTGCCCAGGTTTGAATAACACGTGTTTTACCATCTATGTCAGTATGATTTAACACAATCAACCCTTTGTAATTAATACCCATGTAGTCAAAGTTTGCTTGACCCCAAGCTTTACCTTTACCATCACTTACCCCCATTACAGTACATTTAGCAGGAGCTTTTGGATCATGACCGGCTTTCTCAGTCTGAAGAAAGCCCATACCACCATTGCGTTGAGATTCAAGAATTGCTTCATCTGACATACCAACAGCTAGAAGCAAGTCAGGATCTTTGTCGAGGCTTTCTGCCAAACCTTCAATATAGGCTGCCGCGTCAGGAGATGCTTTTTGCAATTTGCCATAAACATTCTTTTCTTTAAATGAAGTTGACAGTTTTGAAATGCTTAAACCAGGAAGCATTACATCTAATGTGCTATCAAAGCGTTTGATAGCATCAAGAATTTGGTTTTTGGCAACAGCACCAACATGTTTACCAAGTTCATAAGATGAACCCGTGAATTTAACCTCAGCAATTTGGTCAGTGTGTTGGATAAGCTCGGCTTTTGCACCAAAAGCTGAAACTGCAAGCAATGTAACAATGACTGATTTTCTCATGATATTAATCTCAATGTTATAACCATTTGATTTATGTGTTTTTTCGTAAATTTTTTAATTTTCACCTTCTTTATCAGAGATATTAGAAAGTGTTTTCATTTGATGGGGGAATAGTAGAGCAACACTTATTTCAAGTAATTTGGGGGGTTATTAGATGTAATTAGAAATACTATTTGGGATTTAGAAGTGGGCATCCTTGCCCTGTGGACTGACTTCTATTCAGAAATAATAAGAGACTCCTAATGTGAACTTGTTATCATTGCTAGTACCAAGGCCTTTGAGTTTGCTATCACCAGTTATACGAGTATAAGAGTGCGCAACTTCAACCCACCATTTAGCGTCTGAGCTCACTGGTTGACCATATGCGGTCCGCATTTCAAACTTGCTACCAACGTTAGTATCCATCCATTGTGGTTGGAACACCATATACTGACCAGCTTCACCAAATGATAAGGAACCAAATAAGTTAGTTTGATATCCTTTGATACTAAGGCTACTAAGGCTACTAAGGCTACTAAGGCTACCAAGGCCATTAGCTTCAGCTTTGCCTGTTACATAAGCAACATTAGGGAAAATAGTAAAGCTTTCCCAAGGTGTAGTGACTTTAGCTATTGTACCAAGCGCTACAATATCGCTACCAACACCATTAGTTTTCTTCCAGCCTTTCATGTAGTCGATTGAGAAGCCTGCTTGAGGAAGGCTATCAATACCAGTATCTAATACTTGAAAGTAACGGAGACGAGTATTCTGGTCTTTTTTACCGATAGTGTTAGCCTTTGTCGCGCTTGAGTGCTCAATCAAGCCAAGGAAGCTATTACCTTCTGTATACTGACCGGCGAGACCAGCTATGCCTTTTAGTGTTCCATCATTATCAACCGTGCCATAAACAAAAGAGTTAACTTGAGTTAAGTCACTTGGGTCTGGCGGAGTGTCAGCAGCATTAGAAATAGCTGAAAATGGTAATAGTAATACTGCTAAAATTGATTTCTTCATGATAATTTTCTCATTTTTTGTTTATGTATGGGCAATGGATAGTATTTCTATGATTAGAAACGCAACCAATTTATATAGATGAAATTAATATTTACCGCATTATCATTGATTGTGGGGGGAATGATAAATATGCGGGGCTTTTAAAGGTAGTAGGGTGATCAATAGTGATTAGTTGAAATAGATTACGTATATATAAAGACAAGCTTAACCTTCTTGTTGTATTAGCAGGACAGTATATTTTTTAAAGTACGGTATTTAGTTTGTCTGGAATATACTCTGCTTTCAGGCTGTATAGTAAATAACTAAGGAGTGTTAACTGAAAAAGAGCAGTATTAGATATAGTAAAAAGGAGAACTTTAGTTCTCCTTCATTACTTAATTTGAGTTTGTTTCTCCCACTATTACAACATCACCCGTTTCTTCATCTAGATAAGCACCAATTGGCTGCTCTTTCTCTGTCTTCGTTTCATAATCGTGTATGTAAGCACCAGAAGCTCGACTGATTTGTGCCATTAGCTCTTTGTTTTCATATTGAAACTCATAACAAGTTCGAGATTCCCAAACACCAGAACGGTTTTTGCTTGCAGTAGCTACCATGCCATCTTTGTTTTGTGACAGCCATTCGTTTGCAGCATCACGAAGAGGTTGTTCTTCAGTGTCACTAAAAAGGCCACTATTGGTGTAACATACAAGCATTAGGTCTTTGTTGCTATCATGCGCCGGTGGGATAAGGTATTGACTACCGTCCTGCGAATTAAATACAGAAGCACCACTTGCAAGAAGGTTGTAGTCCAACATTAGACCAGCGGCACGCGTCATGTTGATTGCTTCACAGCCAAACATAGCGAAAGTAGAAAGAAGAGTCAGAACAATAGTTTTTTTCATAAAATCACCAATAAAGAGGCAGTCTATGACTGCCTCTTATACATACTTAGTTAGAAGCTAAATTGCGCACCGATTTTCCAAACGTTGTCATTCTTCAACTTACCGTTAAGACCACCGTCAAAGTTAGTATCACTCTTAACCGTGTATTCGAAGTATGGTTTGAAGTTATCAAACCCTGCATATTGTGCTTTTAGCTCAAGTTCTGCTTGACTGAAGTCTGCATCTAGTGAACTTGTGAGTTGGTGTTTTGGCACTTCGCTATCTATATCTAACTTACCCGTTTTAATAATATAGTTTGCTGATAAATCAACCATATCGCCAACTACATAACCAGCAGTAAGATCAAAGCGATGTAGCTTCTCTTTCTCTTTAGAAGAAAGCGTGGCGTCAACTCCATCGTTTACAGATAAGAACTTAGCATTTAATTTGCCGTCACGAACTTCATAACGGTAACGAGCACTAGTATAAAAGCCATTACCGAAGTCATAGCCAGTTTCGATACCAAATTTAGCAGTGTTGCTAGATTTATAGCTAGCATTTACCTCATCTCCCCCCGGCATCATTGCACTACCGTCAATATTGCCATAATAAGAAGCACGACCAACATGGTGAGATGGAATTGTCAAATCGAACTGAGGTTCAATATACCAAGCATCAGTGATGTCAAACTTGTAATCCAGTGAGAAAGTAGTTTCTTTGTGGTATTTAAGGTTATCCATGGCGACAAACTCAATGCCGCCATGTAAGCCTCCAATCAATTCTGAATCAAATTTTGCTGTGGTTTCTTGGTCACCATCATGTGAAATTTCATAAGTTGTATTAGCCAGAGCCGCGCCAGAGAATAGTGAAACTAGAGTTGCTGCTAAAATAGTCTTTTTCATTTTTAAACCCTATCTGCTTTTTCTATCAAGCAATCCATCGCAAGGTTTTGTATTCCGTTGACAGTGTTGAATATTAAATTTCGGTTCAAGGTGCAAGCGACTTTCAGTGAGAAATATTATTCTACTTTCTTTCAAAATTAGAATTTCACACATTCGCTTACTGCGATTTATTCGACGGGGTGTATGCTATGCTTGATGGGATTTTGAGTAAAAACAAACGTTATTAGAAATGATTAGAAATGGTTAGGGCGATTAAAAGTTATTTCTGCATCATATTATATGTATTAATAATAATATGCCGGTCATGTACATAAATGCTTATTTGATTTTTTTTGCGAAACGAAATTAAAAGCTTATGCGGTGCTTTGTACATGTCTTCAATATATGATTAGTATAATATAAGGTGGTTGGGTTTATTCGGCATTTAGCGTGTTTCTGGTGTTCACTTACTTTCGCCAACGATAACAACGTCACCAGTCTTTTCGTCGAGATAAGCACCAACTGGTTGTTGTGTCTGCGCATCAACCCCCTGTGTCAGCATAGTTGTCGCCTGATCTAAATCCGCAAGTTAATTGTGTAAAAACTAAGTGAAGGTTGATTAACAACCTTCACATTATGATTAAGGCGAGATTATTTCAGATAGCGATCAATTAGGTGTGTTCTGAAGTATTGAGCATTCAGACGCTCACCTGTTGCATTAATTAGGATCTGATCTGTCGAGAGCGTACTCGCTTTCTTCCAAACATGGCGATCTAACCAATTAAATATCGGCGTTAGGTTACGTTCACGAATAAGGTTTTCAATATTCATTTCAGTACGCATAGCAGACATAAACTGGGCTGCGTACATTGCACCTAATGTATAAGAAGGGAAATAGCCGAAGCTGCCATCTGTCCAATGAATATCTTGCATACAGCCATCGGTATAATTACCTTTGGTTGAAAGCCCAAGATACTCATTCATCTTCTTATCCCAAAGTCTTGGAATATCAACCACTTCAATGTTGCCTTCGATCAAATCTCGTTCGATTTCATAACGAAGAATAACGTGTGCAGGGTAGGTTACTTCATCTGCATCTACTCGAATGTACCCTGGTTTAACACGCGTATTAAATAGAGCAAGGTTCTCGTTCGTTAATGCTTTATCGTTCTCGCGTTCAAATGCTTCCCGTGCAGAAGGAGCAAGTAAGGCAATAAATTCTGGGCTACGAGAAAGCTGCATTTCAAAAAATAGGCTTTGAGATTCGTGAATACCCATAGAACGCGCTTGGCCAACGGGTAATCCCGCGAGTTGCTGAGGTAAACCTTGCTCATAACGAGCATGGCCCGTTTCATGAATAACGCCCATTAATGCAGAAGTGAAATCGTCTTCATCGTAACGCGTAGTAATACGTACATCGCTTGGCACACCACCACAGAATGGATGGGTACTGACATCTAAACGGCCATGGTCAAAATCGAATCCCAGCTTGCTCATGACTTCTAAACTAAGGGATTTCTGGTCATCAATAAAGAAAGGCCCTTTAGGTGTTAAAACCGCTTCTGTATTTTGTTTTTCACGTACTTGCTGGATAAGGGAAGGTAACCATGATTTAACATCAGCAAACAGTGAATCAAGCTCTGCGGTTGTCATACCTGGTTCATAAATATCGAGCAATGCATCATAACGACTCAAGCCCGTAGCTTCTGCGCGTATAGCGGCTTCTTTTCGTGCTAGCTCGACAACTGTTTCTAAATTTTTACTGAAATCATGCCAGTTATTGGTTTGGCGCTGAGTTCGCCAAGCATGTTCGCATTTAGAACCTGCAAGCGATTGCTCTTCTACAAGTTCAGCAGGAAGAATATTGCTCATTTGCCAAACACGCTTCATCTCTTTCAGGCTGATGGTTTCTTCAGCCGTTAATGATTCTGCTTCTGCTTGATTGAACCAATCAGCTAAATGAGAGGCTGTGGAGAGTTCATGAGACATAACGGCTAATTCAGCCATGGCTTCTGAACGAGCATCGTTACCACCTTCAGGCATCATTGCAGCCTGATCCCAGCCACAGATAGCCCCAAGATGTGATAAGCGGTTAATTTTCTTTGAGTGTTTTACTAACTTTTCATAGTAAGTCATCATCAATCCTTGCGTTGACTTAGTAGCTTTAACTACTAAGAATATCGATAAATACCGGAATAAAGAATGCCTTAACTAGCAAACAGGGTATTTTACCGCAGTTGGGCAATTTATTTGCTATTACGGTTGAATTTGCCGAATTTTATCAGCTACTGCAGAGTAATACGCTGGTTAATTATCCTATAAAACGCACATTACTATTTATTGACACAAAACTGTCAGTATAAAAATGAATAGTGTTGAATCTGACTGGTCTTTTCTGCTAAAAAGGCATTGTGAAATTAAGAACGTATTTTCTAAAAACGTTTCTCAGAAAATCACTGCAAACATATGTAATTAGTGTCATATTGTGTAGTGTGATAAATGAAGCGTGATAAGCTCTAATGTGTCAAAACACTTACACTTTCGTAAGAATTTGTAAAGTACGCGCGCATTGAATTGATAGTCGGATATAATGCCAAAAGTAGTCGTAATTAGGAATTTTCATACAAAAATGAAAAAGACATCAAGAATAATTTCAGCAGTAACAGGTACTTTTTTTCTCTCGTTATCTTTACCTGCTCTAGCCGTACCAACTGTGATTCCTGACGCACCTATATTAGGCGCTAAGGGATATGTATTGATGGACTACAATACAGGTCGAGTTCTTGTCGAAAAGAATGCAAATGTAAAATTAAACCCTGCCAGTTTAACAAAGCTAATGACCAGCTATGTAGCAGGGCAAGAGATGAAACGCGGTAACATCAGTCAAGATGATATTGTTGTAATAAGTAGAAATGCATGGGCTAGAAACTTTTCTGATTCATCTAAGATGTTTATTGAAGTGGGTACTGAAGTCTCGATGATGGATTTGTACCGCGGCCTTATTATTCAATCGGGTAATGATGCAAGTGTTGCTATTGCTGAGCATGTTGCAGGTTCTCAAGATGCATTTGTTGGATTAATGAATTCATGGGCTAAAAATTTAGGCATGAATAACAGCCAATTTGCGAATGCACATGGTCTTGATAACCCTAATTTGTTCAGTACCCCTTACGATATAGCTTTGTTAGGGCAAGCATTGATCAAAGATTTGCCTGATCTTTACCCTCTATATAGTGAACGTTCTTTTACTTACAACAATATTACACAGCGTAACCGTAACGGGTTACTTGGTGATAAAAGTATTAATGTTGATGGTATGAAAACGGGCTACACTGGCGGTGCTGGTTATAGTTTAGCGAGCTCAGCAACTCAGGGGAACATGCGCTTAATTTCAGTTGTTATGGGCTCTAGTAGTACAAAAAGCCGTGAAGCCGAAAGTAAGCAGCTGCTAAATTATGGATTCCGATTCTTTAGTACAATCTCGCCACATAAAAAAGGGCAAGAGGTGCTGAATGAGCGTATTTGGATGGGCAACACCGACACGATTAGTCTTGGTGTAAATAGCGATACTTACGTGACGCTGTCACGTAATGATGCAAAGAAAGTGACAGCCAATGTTAAATTAACACATGATTTAATGGCACCAATTGCGATTGGTGACAATGTTGGCTCAATCTTCTATCAAGTTGATGGTGAAGATGTTGCAGAAGTGCCGTTAGTCGCTTTAGAAACTGTTGAAGAAGGCGGTATCTTTAGTCGCTTAATTGATTATATTAAAATGTTTTTTGCAAACCTGTTTAAGTAATTACTAGCTTAACTGGCTGAATCCGATTATCGGTTTAGAATTGAACCCACTTTCACTGTACAAGAGAAGGTGGGTTTTTTCTAACATGCTTATACTAATTTAGACAACTATTTGCTCAGCCTACTGACCACATAGTTATCCATAGTGGTCTTAAATGTTAGTTACATCGATGAACATTGATTCATCAATATTGATATTTGAAGACGATACTTCTGCTTCAGTAAATTCATACTCAGCTCTTTTACCACTTCTATCTAGTGGTAGGTTTTCAAAATCAAAAATATTTCTATCAGCTAGCTGACTTGGGCTAATATTTTGTGTTGATTTAAAAATGCTTTCTACACGACCTGGAGTTTGTGTGTCCCAATCAATCAGCATTGCTTTAATGTTTTGACGCTGAAGGTTTTCTTGTGAACCACATAAGTTACAAGGAATGATTGGGTATTCGCGGTATTCAGCGTAAGCGATTAAGTCTTTCTCACGGCAGTAAGTAAGAGGGCGAATAACAACGTTTCTTTGATCATCTGAGCGTAATTTAGGCGGCATTGATTTCAATCTTGAG
Source organism: Photobacterium frigidiphilum (assembly GCF_003025615.1). Classification (GTDB taxonomy): domain Bacteria; phylum Pseudomonadota; class Gammaproteobacteria; order Enterobacterales; family Vibrionaceae; genus Photobacterium; species Photobacterium frigidiphilum. The sequence continues at coordinate 47,618 of NZ_PYMJ01000035.1, forward strand.
CCATAGAACATGTTCAAGAACATTGTCTCAACCATATCGTCCATGTGATGACCAAGCGCAATTTTAGTCGCTCCAATCTTCTCTGCGAAAGAATATAAGGTTCCGCGACGTAAGCGAGAACAAAGGCCACATGTCGTTTTACCTTCAGGTATTTTCTCTCTAACGACAGAGTAGGTGTCTTTATCAACGATGTAATAAGGAATGCCCAGAGATTCAAAATAGTTTGGCAAGATATGCTCTGGAAAACCTGGTTGTTTCTGATCCAGATTTACAGCGATCACTTTAAAGTTAATCGGTGCTGATTTTTGCAAGCCCAAAAGAATATCAAGCATCGCAAAAGAATCTTTACCACCACTGATACAAGCCATTACAACATCTGACTCTTCAATCATGTTGTATTCAGTAATCGCATTACCTACATTGCGTCGAAGTTTCTTTTGAAGCTTATTAAATTCAAGGTTTTCTTTGTGCGTATCTTGTTGATTCATTCTCAAATCTCGTACTACCGTAAATGAAGTAGTGAACAGCTGATGGATTAGCGGGGGATTATAATGCTTTTTTACTCGTTCAGGGAAGTGTTCTTGTGCTTAATACCATAAAGTGTAACAACGCGTTAGATTTGAACAAAAACCAAGCTAACAATAAAACTGCTTTTGAATTAAGATATTAAAAGTACCGTATACGCCATAATTGGCAGTTAGCAGTAAGGTCATATAGACCTACTCAATGATAAATACGTAAACAATATTTACGTAAAAGGGATGGTAATGGATAAATTGCATCAATGTTTAATTGCTGGCGTAGCGATAGTCGCTATATCTGGATGTTCAGCTAAGCAATCACAACAGCTAGGAATGCGAAGTAGCACCGTGACAAAAGTATCGCAACAAATGTCTAATTTAGAACTTTGTGAGACGTACTTGTATGATAGAAGCACCACACAGACTCACTTTGCGATAGCCAGTGAATGGAGTCGACGTGGTTTAAGTCGTAAGTACTGTGAAGAAACAATTAACCAACTTTATATTTCTGCTTTGGCGAGCTGGTTAGTTGCAAACAAAGACAAAAAAACAACCGAAGATGCAACAAAGCCTGTTCCTTTGCCAGCAACGAATTAACTATTGATGCCAATTTAGACAAGGTTCTGCACATTCTTGCTGATTAAATCCCAGAAGATTTACTTAACCTGATTGGTATAATAAAAAAGCCTCGTTATTAGAGGCTTTTTTATCACTGCGTTATCTATTGTAATTTTAATCGACTCTAATCAATGTTAGGTGCGAGAGGGCTTACATAGCCATCGGGTTTTAACGCGAGTAAGTCACAATTTAGACTATCAATTGTATGCTCTGCGGTATTGCCGATAAAGACGGCTGATAAACCAGTACGCCCAGTAGTCCCTAAAATAACAAGTTCAGCGTCTAAATCTTCTGCCACTTTAGGTATAACGTCTTCAGGTAGCCCTTCGATAACATGAGTTTGCTCTTCACAAATACTATATTGCTGTCGTAGTGCTTTCATTGACGTTAAGTGATGCCCACGCACTGCATCGGTATAAGAAGCGGGGTCAAACTCGGGTAGCTCAATGGTAATATTAACGGGTGTTGCTGGGTATGCGTTCACAAGGTTGATTTCTGCCCCTAAAATACCCGCTAGACATTGCGCTTCTTTTACAATGGCATTATTAAGTGACTCATGTGTTTCACTATCTGCAGCTAAATTAACACATGCGACAATTTTCCCATTTTCAGGCCAACTATGCTCTTTAACCATAAGAACCGGGCAAGGGCACTTACGTAATAAATGCCAATCTGTTGGCGTGAAGATAACTGAACCAATTTTATCGTGTGCATGCGTTGCTTTAACTAGCAGGTCTATATGGCTTGTAAATACTTCGGCCACAATTGCCTCATATGGACGGTTATGCCAAACAACCTTTATATCTATATCTAATCCGTCTTCAGCATGTGGCTGAATGAGATCTTTAAGCCATGCTTCTCTTTGCATCACAACACCACGGCGCATAGCGTGTCGTTCTTCAGACGAGAGCATAGATGTCATTTCGTATGAGAAATCATAAATGGCAAGAAAGATGGTGATTTTTACGTCGGAAGACTTGTTGGCAAGATGAATGGCACGCGATAACGCAGGTTGGTGATCCTGAGCCGGATCAATAGCAACAAGAATATTATTGTATTTTTTCATAACTGCCCCCTTACACAACTGTGCTGGCAAAATACCTTTCTGAATGATAGCAGGTAAAACTGTGTCTAATCAGATTAGTACATTAACTGTAACGTATAGAAGGTATTAAAGGGAGAGGATATAACAATAAATATAAAAAAAGTGATACGCATCAATAGTCGTATCACTTTTTCTGAAAACAAATAGTTATTTATTAGGTGCTTTTTTTACTAACACCAGCAAGGCGAGCTAGCTCGTCGTGATCAAGGATTGTAATATACTTACCTTTAACACTTAGCATGTCTGATTTTTGGAAGCGACCCAATAAACGACTGATAGTCTCAACCGTTAAACCTAAGTAGTTACCAATATCACCACGTGTCATTGTTAGACGAAATTCACGAGGTGAAAAACCACGCTGCGAAAAACGCAGTGATAAGTTATAAAGGAAAGCCGCTAAGCGTTCTTCTGCATTCTTTTTAGAAAGCAGTAGAATCATTTCTTGGTCACCTTTGATTTCATGACTCATCAAACGCATGATTTGCTGACGTAGCTTTGGCATTCTGCCTGATAAGTCATCAAGAATCTCAAATGGGATTTCACATACCATTGATGTTTCAAGAGACTGTGCAAAGCTAGGGTGCATCATTTCATTGATAGCATCGAAACCAACAAGATCACCAGCAAGATGGAAAGCTGTAATTTGCTCATCACCTTGTTCTGTAATGGTGTAACTCTTGATCGTACCAGAGCGGATAGCGAAAAGAGATTTGAGCTCATCGCCAGCTTTAAAAAGCTCTTGTCCTTTCTGGATAGGTTTTTTCCGTTCGATAATTTGATCGAGTTGATCAAGTTCAGACTCATTCAGTGTGAATGGAATACATAACTGACTAATACTGCAATCCTGACAGTGAATAGCACATCCCCCTGACTGAATACGTTTGGTTGTAAGTTTGTCTGAAATCATAAGCCTGTCTAACCAATTTGATGTAGGTCAATATTTTAACATATTATGAAGTAATATTACGAGTAATAAAAACTCTACAACATTTGTTTGATTGCGATGTAACCAGTATGAACGCCGTACGCCAATAACAGCAAGGCACTCGCGCGTTTAAAGTAGAGGTTTTTTAAAAGTTGTTTTGCGTGTTCGGCAACTGAACCAATCAATAACATCGCGGGCAGTGTGCCTAAACCGAAAGCAAGCATCACACTAGCACCACCAATGGCACTGCCAGAGACTGCAGCCCAACTAAGCGTCGAATACACCAAACCACAAGGTAACCAGCCCCAGAGAATCCCAAAGGGTAGCGCTGATAATGGTGATTTCAAAGGTAGAAAAGATTTCGCCGTCGGGGATATGTATTTCCAAAGAAATTGCCCGAGGCGCTCAATTTTTGTGATACCTTGCCACCATTGACCAAGGTATAGCGCCAAGCCTATCATCATAAAAGCGGCAAATAAGCGCAATGAAATCAATGCACTTGAATAACCACTGTAAGCGGCCATACCTGCGAAAGCACCACCTATAATGGCACCAGCAATCGAATAAGAAAATAAGCGCCCTATATTATAGGCCAGTAAGTAAAACCAACGATTGTTGCGTTCTTGACCCGGCATACCTAAGGTTAGTGCGGCGGCTACACCACCACACATACCAATACAGTGTCCTGCGCCCATCAGCCCGATAGCAAAAGCAGCATAGAAATCTATATTCACGATTTATCGCCAGTATTCTGATTTTCTACCGTCTTTGTAGTCGGCTCTATTTCTTCAGCAGAAGGTACACTTTTTGACTTAGATTCTGTTTCATCAAACAAAATATCGAAGCCTTGGCGTTCAAGATCTTCGAATTGATCTGACTTTACTGCCCATAAAAAGATAGCAACTGCGATGCATACAAAAATAATGGCAATAGGTATTAATAGGTAAAGACTAGCCATTTTCTTTTAACAACCTTAAAGAATTTGATACAACAATGATCGAACTTGCAGACATGCCAACAACGGCAATGTACGGCGCAACCATCCCAGCAACAGCAAGAGGTAATATAATCAGATTATACCCTAATGACCAAGCAAGGTTTTCGCGAATAATCTTTTTAGTTTTCAATGCTAATCGGCGAGCTTGTAAGATACGGGTTAATTGGTCGCCCAATAACACCATATCAGCTGAAGATTTGGCAATGTCTGTACCGCCACCCATCGCAACAGAAAGGTGCGCACCCGCTAGAACCGGGGCATCATTCACACCATCACCAATCATTAGTGCCACATCTTTGTCATCTAAACTGCGTAAGTAATCCAATTTACCTTCTGGTGTAACGCCTGATACCAACTTATCGACATTCAGTTTATCGGCAACAAGCTGCGCGTTAACGGAATTGTCGCCAGTTAACATCGTGACTTGAATACCTGCACGCTGGAATTGTCGAACTAACTCAGCACTGTCTTCGCGGATAGGGTCATCTAATTTGAATGCTGCGACAAGTTGAGTGTCACACGATAGCCAAACTTGATAACTATTATCTGCTTGATTCACTAAAGATTCGGCGTTCGTATTACCCTCTAGTACAAATTTAATCTGGCCGATACGCCATTCTTGCCCATTTTTAACACCTTTAAGGCCACAACCAATTACATTGTCGACGTGGTCAAAGGCAAAGGCTTGGTCTCTATGCGGTATAAATGCGCGAGCTATGGGGTGATTGGCAAAACGTTCTAATTCTGCGGAATAAGATAAGGCATCGTTCTCTGCCACGTGAGTAAATAACTGAGTATTGATTAAACGGATATTACCTTCAGTCAGTGTGCCTGTTTTATCAATGACTAATTGATTCACCTTGCAAAGCGTTTCTAATACATGACCTCTACGAAGCAATATACCTAAGCGACCGAGACTAGAGGTAGAACAAGTGAGTGCGGTGGGTGTAGCCAAAGATAACGCGCAAGGACAGGTTGCAACTAATACGGCTAAGGTGATCCATAATGCATCTTCTGGTTGTTGTTGATGCCAATAAAGCCAAGTACCCGCAGCAATAATCAAAATTCCTGCGACAAAATACCGTGCCACAATATCGGCAAGTACAGCTACTTTGGGTTTAGACATTTGCGCTTCATCTTGAAGGCGCACAATATTAGAAATCAATGAATTCTGACGATCTTTGGTGACTTTAATCGTGATATTACCATCGCCATTAATCGTACCAGCAAAAACTTGCTCACCAGCTGAGCGAGCAATTGGCATTGGTTCGCCCGTTAACATCGATTCATCAACCGCGGTTTCGCCCTGAATAATATCACCGTCTGCTGGCAAGCTTTCACCCGGCAAAATAGTGACAACGTCACCGACGATTAATGTTTTCGCCGCAACTTGGGTACCATCTTCTAATGTCGCCATCGCAGGAACTAACTTTAATAAGTTTGCACTGGCAGCTGCTGCATGCCGGCGGGCTCGCATTTCAAGGAAACGACCCAGTAATAGGAAGAAAGTAAACATTGAAATGGATTCAAAGAACACTTCACCTTTTTCAGCGACTGTCGCGTAAAGGCTAGCAACATAGGCGAAAAGCAGGGCGATTGAAACGGGTACATCCATCCCAAGCGTTCGAGCGCGTAGGTTTCGCCATGCATTCATGTAAAAAGGGAGTGCAGAATACAGTAGTACTGGGGTAGCAAAAATTAAGCTAACCCAGCGAAGGTAATTTCTAAATTCAGTGTCTAGATCGCTAAACACTTCAAAATATAGTGCCACAGCAATCATCATCACTTGCATAGTGGCTATGCCTGCAATACCCAACCGATACAGGTATTGTTTCATTGTATTGTGATATTGCTGTTCTTGCGCATCAGCTTCAAAAGGGGCGGCTTTATAGCCAAGGCGATGAATTGCCGAAAGTAGGGTGCTGAGTTTAGTTTGTTCAGGATCCCACTTTAATAAGGCGCGGTGAGTGGTCGTATTAACTTGAATTGAAACTAATCCCGCTTCTCGCGAAAGTTGTTTTTCAATAAGCCAAGCACATGCTGCACAGGATACGCCATCAAGTGAAAGTGAAACTTCTTTACAATCATCAAGATTACGCACAAATTCTTGTTGTACTTCTTCATGATCATAAAGTAAGAGCGATTTAAGTTGTTGTGGTACTAAGTCAGCTTTTTCTGCGGGGGCAGTACGATATTCATAATAAGAAGTCAGGCCGCTTTCTACAATGGTTGTCGCGACAGCTTCACATCCAGGGCAGCACATGTCTCGTGCTTTACCTAAAATATCTACTTCATAGTGGCAATCCTGAGGAACAGGATCGCCGCAATGATAGCAGTCGGTATCTCTGCTGATTTCTTTTGTCATCCCTTATTCTGCCCGTACAACGCAATCGGATCGGAAGTAGGTAAGTTTACACGACCTTGTAACATCCAGTCACCATCAAACGCTTCAACTTCGATGAACCACGGGCCTTGTAGTGGTTCTGGCGAGTTAAAGTGATAGGTACCTTTAAGATCCGCACTAACCATTTGAGTAAAGTCTTGATTAGCAAGCGTACGGTGAGTAAAAGTAACACGTAAATTAGGATTACTTCTGAGCTCTCCTTTATCAAATTTAACCGCAATTTGATTTTCTTCTACTGCCACTGTTGCATGAAGCTTTAATGCATCTGCTACGCGAAGGCGAGAAATATCGACATTAATTGCTTTGCCTTTTTTGTAATAATCTTCAGCAACAAGGTCGACTTGGTTTTGAGAGAATATATAAACAGCCGTTAAACTATAAACAACAGAAGATGCAGGAAGAGCGATGACAAACCAAGGCCAAAACTGCTTATACCATGGTTTTTTTTGCATGATGATAACCTTTGATATTTAGATGAAATTAGCCCCTGAAGTTAACAGGGGCTAGGTATTATGTCTCTGTAATATTTCACAATCTATCAGTAAACATGTAACTGATTATTAACGAGTAATATTACTTATCAGTCTTTTCGCTTAGATTCCAAACATAGGCAGAAATTAGCTGAATTTTCTCTTCACCTAACACATCTTTCCATGCTGGCATTACACCATGACGACCATGCATAATAGTAGCTTCAACTGCACGACGAGAACCACCGTACAACCAGATATTATCCGTTAAGTCAGGTGCACCAAACGCAGGGTTACCTTTACCATCCGTACCGTGACATGCAGCACATACAACAAAACGACTTTTACCCGCTGCTGCTTCTTTTGCATTCACTTTACGACCCGATAGACCAAGAACATAACTTGTTACTTCTTTAACGCCATCTTCACCGAGTGCATCACCCCAAGCAGGCATGACACCTTGACGACCTTCCATGATGGTTGTTTTGATAGTTTCTGCTTCACCACCATATAACCATGCATTGTCAGTCAAGCTAGGGTATCCAGCTTGGCCACGAGCATCTGAACCATGACATTGTGAACAGTTCTGAATAAACAGACGCTGGCCTACTTTAATCGCTTCTGAATTAGCGGCGATATCAGTAATAGGAAGTAGGGTATTGCCTGAGGTGTCGTAAGCTAGAGTTTTGAATGTTTCACCGTATCTAGCCTCGGCTTCATCCAATTCTCTTGCGTACTGATTCAACTGTTTGTTCTGCTGAGCATTAGCAAGTGATGCCTTTGACTCTTCAAGTGAACGAACAGTTTGGTCAGAACTTGTCCAGCCTAAAAAGCCTTTGTAGTTACCTAACCCTGGGTAAAGGAAAAGGTAAAGTACAGCAAAGGCAATTGTGGCCCAAAACATGTACGACCACCACTTGGGCAGTGGGTTGTTAATTTCACGAATACCATCGTATTCGTGTCCCATATCTTCACCTTCTTCGACACCCATCTTGTCGCGGCTACACCAAAAAAGTAGGCAACCGACACCGACTAAACTGCCAATAGTGATGATAGAGATCCATAGGCTCCAAAACGTACTCATGCTTCCTAGCTCCTGTCTTTCTCACGCGTGGCCAAATCTTGTTCTTCATCAGCAAACACAAGGTTTGCTGCTTCACTGAACTCAGACTTGCGGCGCTTGCTATAAGCCCAAAGGATAATACCAATAAAGCTAATGAACAGCACAACAGTCCAGACGCTGTGAACAGTTATAATATCCATGATATCTCCTTATTTCATCGCGTGACCAAGAGACTGAAGGTAAGCAATAACTGCATCCATTTCAGTCTTGCCTTTAACGTCATCACCAGCGCTGGCAACTTGCTCGTCAGTGTACGGAACACCGAAGTTATCTTTAAAGATTGCAAGTTTCTTAGAAGTTAATTTACCGTCAAGTACATTCTCTTCCAGCCATGGGAAACCAGGCATATTTGATTCAGGAACAACAGCGCGAGGATCACGAAGGTGCACACGGTGCCAATCGTCAGAATAACGTTGACCAACACGTGCCAAATCAGGACCTGTACGTTTTGAGCCCCATAAGAATGGGTGTTCCCACACACTTTCACCCGCGACAGAATAGTGACCATAGCGCTCTGTTTCAGAACGGAATGGACGAATCATTTGGCTGTGACAAACGTTACAGCCTTCGCGAATGTAAATATCACGACCTTCCATCTCTAATGCCGTATAAGGGCGAAGGTTAGCTACTGGCTCAGTAGTTTGCTCTTGATAAATAAGCGGCGTAATTTCAACCAGCGCACCAAAGCTAATAGCGATGATGATAAGGATTGCCAAAAGACCGACATTTTTTTCAACTATTGCGTGACGATTACTCATCTGTCGAACTCCTTATGCTGGTTGTTCAATTGCTTTTAGGCTTTCTTTTGGTGCTGAAATTGTTTTGTATGCGTTATACGCAAGCAAGAACATGCCAGACAAGAAGATTAACCCGCCAACAAAGCGAACAAAGTAGAACGGATAAGAGGCTTGCAGCGATTCAACGAAGCTGTAAGTCAATGTACCGTCGGTATTTACTGCACGCCACATCAGGCCTTGCATCACACCAGAAATCCACATTGCTACGATATATAGTACCGTACCAATTGTTGCTAACCAGAAGTGAACGTTGATCAGTTTGATCGAATACATACGCTCTTGGCCGAACAGTTTAGGGATTAGGTGATACACAGAACCGATAGAAACCATCGCAACCCAACCTAAAGCACCAGAGTGAACATGACCAATGGTCCAGTCCGTGTAGTGAGATAGGGCGTTTACTGTTTTAATTGCCATCATTGGGCCTTCGAAGGTAGACATACCGTAGAAAGACAACGAAACAACAAGGAAACGCAAAATCGGATCGTAACGAAGTTTATGCCACGCACCAGATAAGGTCATGATACCGTTGATCATCCCGCCCCAAGAAGGTGCGAATAAAACAAGCGACATCACCATACCTAACGACTGAGTCCAGTCAGGTAGTGCTGTGTAATGAAGGTGGTGAGGACCAGCCCAGATGTACAGAGAAATTAGTGCCCAGAAGTGTACGATAGATAAGCGATACGAGTAAACAGGACGACCCGCTTGCTTTGGTACGAAGTAATACATCATACCCAAGAAGCCCGCAGTAAGCAGGAAGCCTACAGCGTTATGACCGTACCACCACTGAATCATTGCATCCACAGCGCCAGAGTAAATCGAATACGACTTACTTATTGAAACTGGAATAGCAAGGTTGTTCACAATGTGAAGTACCGCTACCGTTAGAATGAAGGCACCGAAGAACCAGTTCGCAACATAAATGTGCGACGTGTTTCTTTTAATCATTGTACCGAAAAAGACAATGGCATAGGCTACCCATACAACTGCAATAGCGATACCAATCGGCCATTCCAGTTCTGCGTATTCTTTACCTGTGGTCCATCCCATTGGCAATGTAATTGCCGCTGAAATGATTATTGCTTGCCAACCCCAAAAGGTAAACGCGGCTAACTTCCCACCGAATAATCTTGTTTGACATGTACGTTGTACTACGTAATAAGACGTAGCAAATAACGCACTAGTACCAAATGCGAAAATTACTGCATTAGTATGCAGTGGACGCAAACGGCTGTATGTCAACCAAGGAGTATCGAAGTTTAGCGCCGGCCATACCAGCTGAGCTGCAATCAATACACCAACGCTCATACCGACAATTCCCCATAGTATGGTAGCTAGGGTAAATTGACGAACGACCGTATAGTTATAGTTTTGTTCAAGCTGCTTTACTTGGCTCATGTTGCTACTTCCACTATATATTGTTCAACTACACTTTATTTCCTTGTGCGAACAACAAGTTGTCGCAATGCCACCCAAAGCTTATTGATAGCCTTGTTGTTTTATAAACAACTCAACAATCAAATTGCTATTTTATTGTAAAAGTGGCATTTTCATTGCGCATAATACGTTAGTTAACAAACGATTGACAGGCTGATGCCCACACATTGTTTACGGTTAAGCAACATTTATGTGAAAACTTTGAACTCTGTAACACGAGATGAGTGTAATTATGGCAGCAGAAAAATTAACAAAATCACGATTAATCCAAATTATTGTACTGATGGCAGTGCTCATTTCAGCATTTGTTTGGAGAACAGTTACCTATGAAGAGGTGCAATCAGTAGAACAAAAGGCTATTCACTGTGTAATAAGTGAAGAAAAGTGCTTAATTGTTGAACAGAGCGAGGCTACAGATATAACATTAACCCCATTACCTGCTAAAGCTGAGTCGCCACTTTCTCTACAAATCGGCAACATTGATGTTAAACCAGTAGGTGTTGTTGAGGGTGTCGATATGTTTATGGGTACAATCCCCGTCGTTTTTGAACAAAAAGGCGAGTATTGGGTGGGGAATTTTAGTGTTCCAGCCTGTATTCATGATGAAATGGATTGGAAAGCAACAATTACGCAAGGAAATCAAACCACAATAGCTACATTCACCGTGAAAAAATGATTAACATTCAAACGGTTTAAATGTTAATCATGTGGTTCTGTTCGGCTTGATTGCACCAGTCTTATTTTAACAAAATAAAAACTAAACATTAGAAAGCAATAAGTCCCCAAATAGGCTTATTGCTTTGGTTTTCTGCATGTAATAATTATCTTATTCGACGTAAATCATTTTCTTTGTCATTCCACCATCAACAGTGAAATTTTGCCCTGTAATAAAGCCAGACTGTTCACTAAGAAGAAAATTAACGATTGCAGCAGTATCAGTTACATCGCCAACTCGACCAACAGGATGTTGGTTAGAATCTACATCCCTTAGTGGTTCATTGGTTGTGTTAATCCAACCGGGAGAAACACAATTAACTCTAATCTCGGGCCCTAAACTGTTTGCTAGTGCGTGCGTTAAAGCCACTAAGCCACCCTTGGAAGCACTGTATAATTCCGTATTAGGTTCAGATTGTTGCGCGCGAGTAGAGCTAATATTGACGATGGAACCTTTCGCTTTTTTTAATAAAGGTAAACATAGTTTACTCATCAATAATGGCGCAGTAAGGTTAATGTTCAGAACCCGATGCCATTCTATTAAGTCTAATTCTTCAAGCGGTGAATTGTAGGGATTGGAGATAGCAGCATTATTGATTAAGCCATTTAGATGACCATACTGTGTCGTGATCTCTTTAATGATCAACGACATTTCAGTTTCATTAGAAACATCAGCACATCGGAAGCGAATACGAGGCTCCTCAGAAACTAATTTAAACCCCGCATTTTCATCAATATCAACCGCGATAACAATTGTCTCATTTCCACTGGTGCTATTTGTCGCAGGGCTGCTCTCAACTAAGAATTCGCAAATTCCTTTACCTATGCCATTCGCGCCGCCTGTTACCAAAATTACTTGATTAGCCATTGCATCCCTTCATTTGCAGCATATTCGAAAGATGATAATGAATAACGGCAAAAACAAAGCAGACTTTAATCAAAAAACCATAAAAAACTCAATCCTTTGCTGGATGCAAATGTAATAATGTTACTTATGTAGAAAAGTAATGACAGAAAGAAGAATAATGGATATCGCAACCAGCATCTCTGCTATTAATTCATCTGAAAACGCTATTTTAGATGCAATTTGCAAATTACAGCAAAAAATCACGAACCCTAAGTTAGTCTTGGCGTATTTTTCAGAGCACCATGATGAAATTCTGATTAAGAACATATTGCATGAACAATACCCTGACGCCCAAGTCTTGGGGTGTTCATCTTGCCGAGGAGTCATGACTGACGAGGGTTATAACTATGGCGATAGCATTGCTTTATGGGCTATGTGTGATTACAACGGTGCATTTGGAACTGCGTTAGTTTCTACTAATCAATCTCCATTCGAAATGGCTCAGCAAGCGGTATTAAGAGCAATAGAGAATAGTGGACGCCCTGGCGAACTTCCGGCATTGATTTTGCTTCATGCCACTCCAGGGAATGAAGAAGATGTTATTAAAGGTATTGAGCATGAGTTAGGCGCGTCAATACCAATTATTGGCGGTAGTGCGGCGGATGATTTTGTTAGCGGAAATTGGAAGCTATTTACTCATGAGCATACCAGTCAGCATGGGGTAGGTGTTTGTGTATTTTACCCATCTTGCCAAGTAAGTTATTCGTTTCATTCTGGCTATGCCAATACCAATCAATCAGCGGTTGTGACAAAAGTTGAAGGCCGAGAGATTGTTGAATTAGATAACGAACCCGCTATAAATATTTATGAAAAATGGTTAGACAAAGATCTAAGTCAAGCAAGTAATATCATTAACGAGAGTAGCCTTAACCCCTTAGGGCGCGTGGTGGGGAAAGTGCATGAGCTCGAATATTACAAACTTGCGCATCCACTAAAAGTGACAGAACGCGGTGGAATAGAGCTTTTCGCAACGGTAGAAGAATCTGAAACCGTTTTTTGTATGATGGGAACCGATGAGCGTCTAATTACCAGGGCGGGTAGAGTGATTGACTCAGCCAATGATGTTGGCAGGAAAGGCGAATTAGACCCTATTGGTGGCATTACCATTTACTGCGCTGGTTGCATGTTAAAAGTTCAAGACAGAATGCATGAAGTCGCCAGTTATGTGAATCACGCCATGCATCAAGCTCCGTTTGTTAGTCCTTTTACTTTTGGAGAGCAAGGGCAGTTTATTGGTGGTGAAAACGCTCATGGAAACTTAATGATTTCCGCCGTTCTTTTTCATAGGGATGAGTATGCTAAATTCTGAGTCTGAAAAATTACAAGAGACATTACTTGACTTGCTACGAAGCCAAGAAAGAGAGTGTCAATTACGTGAAGAAAATTCAGCTATTCTAGCGGGTATTTCCGCAATGGCGGGCGCAAACAATAAACGTCAAGTATTCAATAGCTTATTATCTGTATTGCGAAAGTACATAGGCTTTGAGCACGCACTTGCCCTTACTCGCGACGACGAAACTGGCCCGCTAAGAGAACTCGTTACAACATGTAGTGCATTTGAATCAAGTTCATGGACCATTGATAGAACATTTGTACGTTGTATTAACGGTGAAAGTATCGCTTTATTTTCCCCAAAAGATGTTACAGAGTTTAAAGAGGTCTCTCCTCAAATACTCGAATACTGTAATTCAGCGTTAATGACGGGAGTGAAAGTTAGCTCTGGCGATGCTGTACTATTATTTGTGCATTCTAAAAAAGGGCAATTTACACCTCAGTGCCGAAGAGTGCTCGACAGATTTAGACCGTTATTAGAACGTGCAATCATCGATATTGATTATCGCGAACGTTTACAATCCTTAGTGACAGCAAGAACACAAGAGCTCACACACAGCCAGCAACGATTTAAAGATTTTGCCAAAACAGTCGGGGATTGGTTTTGGGAAGTCGATACCGACTATCAATTTACCTATATCTCGTCCCCGCATCTTGCTAACCATGTTATTGATAATGCCAACATATTAGATATCTTTGGTGAACAGTCTGAATTACGCGTTAAGTTATTAGAACAACTAAAAAGCAAAAAGACATTCGAAGATATTGAATGGAAATTACCTGAAGATGAAGGCGGTTTATGGATCACGCTAAGTGGGACACCTTACTTCAATAAACAAGGTAAATTATTGGGTTATCGCGGTACCGCAAAAGATATTACAAACAGAAAACAGCGTTTAGTTGAATTACAACTCGCTAGAAAACAAGCAGAAACCGCGAATAACGCAAAATCTGAATTCCTAGCAATGATGAGCCATGAAATACGCACACCATTAAATGCTGTGCTGGGTTTAATGGACACGTTAGTTGATTCTGGGCTCAACAGTAAACAAATGGAGTGGGTGAGTCAGATGGAACAATCTGCTCAATTGCTACTTACCATTATCAATGACATCCTCGATTTATCACGGATTGAGTCAGGTAAATTTGAGTTATTCAATACAGAGATATGTATTGCAGATAGTATTAATCTCGTCGTTAACCAACTAAACGAACAAGCAAAAAGAAAAAATATCACCTTAACGACGACAATCGGTTCATCTGTACCAGACAGCATGTTAGGTGATAAAAATCGAATAACTCAAGTCATGTTCAATCTTATCGGGAATGCAATAAAATTCACCAATGTTGGTTCTGTTAGAGTCTCTGTAAAAGCAGTTAACAATCATATTGAGATTGCAGTTACCGATACAGGAATAGGCATAGCACCGTATGCACAAAAAACATTGTTTAATCCATTCATCCAAGCTGATGGAAGTATTACTCGGCGCTATGGTGGTACGGGTTTAGGTCTTGCAATTAGTATGCATCTAATCAAAAAAATGGATGGTAATATTTCATTAGATAGCATGCTAAATGTGGGCAGCTGTTTTACCGTATCGATACCAATAACATCTATAGTTAATACGACAGAAAAAGAGCTACCAGAGCAATACCCAATATCAACGCGATCATTAAACATCTTGCTTGCGGAAGACAGCAACACGAATCAACTGGTTGCTAAATTAATGCTTGAAAAGCGTGGCCACCGAGTACAAATTGCAAATAATGGTGAGGAAGCTATAAAAGCCTTAGAAAATGATACACATTATTTCGATATTGTTTTGATGGATATTTCAATGCCAGTACTTGATGGGATCCAAGCTACCAAGCTATTACGAGAAGAAGAGATCACCATACCAATCATTGCACTAACAGCAAACGCAATGCAGTGCGATCAAGTTGAATACAAAAAAGCTGGGATGAATGATTTCTTAGCTAAACCAATAAGAGCAATCGAGCTTAATCAAATACTGAGTAAATACCAGCACATTGCCTAAACGAGCTAAGAGCTTAATGATCTTACAGAGCAGTTAAATGCTGTTGCACTTAACAGCTCTGTAATTAATACCAAACTTGAAGAACAAGGCAAACTGACCATTTGCAGAAGAGCTTAAAGTACGGTGCTAATTACCTATTTTATGGTAAATAGCCAATACTGTTAAATAGCACCGCATGAAACAACAAAAAGAAAGAGAGTAGAAAGAGAGGCTTAAATTAAGTCATTTGAATACGCCTTACTATATCCAATTTAACATAATATACATAATGCGCACCGAGGGGTAGCTTTGTTAACATTTGAACGGCACTTACGAGTCACTAGCGAAACCTTTATTAATGAGGCTATTTAAAGGTTTGGAAACAGTTAGTTATCTCAACGCACCACGCTTTTCAGGATGTTCTCAAGCCGCTACGTTACGGACTGAATGAAAACCATGCTGATGTCGCTGATGTCGATATATGGGTAAAAATGGACTTTCCATCGTCGTCATCAATTAATCATGCCGTTATCAATCGGAAATAACTTTCTAAATGGAAACAATTTTGCGAGGTATATCATGTTGCACCAATCATTCGTCAAACTTTTTTGGCGCCATTTTGACTCAATTCCCCAAGCTGCCGCGTGGTTTCATGTCAAACCCGTGACCGTCAAACGTTGGTTATCGGGCTGGATGGACGTGAATCCGATGGCTGAGAAACTGCTCTTAATTCGTGCCCGTGGCTATTTACCCGATAATTCCCGTTGGCAAGGTTTTCGGGTTGATGAATACCGGTGCATCATCATTACACCTGAAGGCCGACAATTCAGTCCTAAAGAGCTGGATTCATGGGCTGTGCGGTTTGATGAGTTTCATGCGTTAAAGCGACTCTACGAACTGGATTATATTCCAGTGCGCTCCAATGTAGTCACGCCATTGCCGTTTCGTGGTGGTCATCGTGTGAAGGAAATAAAAAGTGACACTGTGACCAAGGAGAAAAAGAAGGAATATCGACGGGCTATGGAAGAAAGGAAAATGGCTAAGTAACTTCCCTAGCCTTTAGCTATCAATAAGCCCGCATCTGCGGGCTCTTTTATTAATTATGCATGCAATATTTCGATGACTTGCTCTCTAGAAAGTGACCCATTCGTATTTAAGGTACGCTTTCTATCTAACATTCTCAGATAAGTTGAATACATTTCACAGTGACTATTAAACTCTGTAATATCAAGGTGTTCAAATCTATGCTGGGTTCTTACAAGAAATAGAGCAAAAGACATGAGCCTGCATTCATTGTTTCCATCAAAACCTGCAAATTGACTGCGATAGTGTTCTATAACTTCGCTATCATCTGGATGCTCTTGAGTATAAAAATGTATTGCTTCAAACAAACTCAATACATTAAGAACAAACCGACAGTTTTCTTCACTTAGCTCATCTTCAGATAGTGACAAATCAAGCTCTTTATAGAACAAGCTGTAGCCACTCTCTAAAATTTCAAGCTTTTCATCATAACTATCTGCATTATCAGGTTGAAGCATTTTCAGAATTTCATATTGATTTTTAAGAAAGAGTCTATCTTTTACAGTTAAATCCATAATTTCAAACGCCTGTAGTGTATGAGAATCCATACATTACAGGTATTGATTTTATACATTTGTGATTCGGAGCTCAAAATCAATAGGGCTTTCGCCATGTTACGCGCTCTTATTGCTTTCTATGACTGAAAGTCGATTTTCATGTTGTTCAATGATTTTTTTTATCCAAGCAATATCCGTTTTCATTGCAATACCAGTCCCAAACGCCGAACAAAATCCAGTCGCTGCGGCAACTAGCACTGTTTGATATAACTCCATCCAAATCCCCTATTTTTTCTCTTTGCGTATTAACATGATGCCGATCGCTCTATAACATCGATGGCGATCACAATCTCATTCGATTGTAGACCTTCGTAAAATCTAACTGACGTGATCGGCTTGCGTCAATTTATTTAATCTTTTTCGCAT